>JBLLNS010000026.1:0-28446 GCA_048058835.1 Oleiphilus sp. | reverse complement strand
TCTGATAATAGTTCGGCATTATCAATTGGTTTTGGGTTTAACCCAAGGTCCTTTTTACGGATCTCAATCTCTTCTAGGTATTCTGAATACAAGCTCATTCGACTCTCTCACTCAAAGTTTAGTAATGATTATGAAGAAAACAGCTTTAACAAAAGCAGCTTCATCTGCACCTAATGCCGTATTGGTTTAAGTGCGTGGTTGTCCAACAACTTGATTTGAAATCAATCATCAGCTGTTGGTATTCAATTCAGATGTTCACTGTTATAAGCGCGGCAGAATCGCCGGCGGATATAAAGCAACAAGTATAGACAACGCTCGTTTTACGCGCCGGTATTTTACGTGATTACAGTGGAAAAGTTAATGATCATTGAGAATTATGGTGATTATTTTCAACATTCATTAAAGAAATGTAAAAGCCGAGAGGCGAGCGACAACTGTGGTTGGGCTCAAGATTTATTGAGCCAAAGGTGAGTTTATTCAAGTAAAGATAAAATTCGCTCACGCATCCAGGTATGCGCTTTATCTGAGCTGCGACTTGCTGGCCAATATAAGTGCCAATCAATATTGGGTAGCTCAAAGGGCAGATCAAAAATCTGCAGGTCATGTTCTTTGGCTAGGGTTTCAGGAATGGTTAAGAGTAGGTTGGTTCTCGCAGCGATAGGCGGTGCAGCCCGTGAATGCTGGACTCTGAGCTGAATATTTCGTTGCAAGCCTAACTTGTTGAGTTGTATGTCAATTGGGCCTTGGCCTTTTCGTCTACTGGAAATGTGGATATGCGGCAGCGATAAATACGCGTCCATGCTTAAGGTGTTTCCTTGAAGAGCTGGATGCTGATGTCGCGCGACACAGACAAAGCGATCCGCCAATAGGGGAACATTCTTTAAGTGAGGTTCATTAATAAGGGGCACATCCAGAGCAAAATCTAATTCGCCAGCGGCAAACTCTCTCGCAATCTCATGCCTAGGTATTGCAAAACTTTCAATTGAAATGTGAGGGGCGTATGTCTCCAAATGCGCCATTAAAAGAGGCAGCAAATAAGATTCCGAGGTGTCGTTCATCGCGAAAGAGAACTTCTTCACTGAGCTTAATGGGTCGAAGTTATCATGTTCGGTGACGCTACTTTCTAATTGGCTGAGTGCGGCGCGCACTCTGTCGACGATATTTTCAGCCAGCGGTGTCGGCACCATATTTCCAGATTGCCGGATGAAAAGCTTATCGTTAAAGGCTTGTCGTAAACGGTTCAGAGAGTTGCTGACAGCGGGCTGTGTGATGTGTAATGATTCAGCAGCTTTAGTTAGATTACGTTCTCGGTATATAACGTCAAAAACAATAAATAAATTGAGATCAATTTTCTGAAGATTCATGGGCTTTGCCGTTTTCCGCTGATCCAAAGTGGTCTTAAGCTATCACCAGTAGTTATGATTATCAATAAGTAAAATAAACTTCAATGATGATTTTGGCCGTGCCTATAATGCGTTCATCGGTCGGCTTGTCGTGACATCGCAATGAAGGCCTTCTTTATTTTATTGGAGAAATAGAATGAATTTCGAATATTCTGAAAAAGTTCAAGATCTTATTGCAAGGGTAGAGGCATTTTTAGAGACCCACTTGTTTCCAATCGAGAACGAAATCAATGAAGAAATAGAAAATAGTGCAGATCGCTGGGCCATTCCACCGCAAATAGAAACATTAAAAAAACGGGCGAAGTCTGAAGGCTTATGGAACTTGTTTCTACCCGATAGTGAAGCCGGCTTTGGCCTGACGAATCTTGAATATGCGCCGTTGGCCGAATTGATGGGCAAAAGCCGTTTTGCATCCGAAATATTTAATTGCAGTGCGCCCGACACCGGCAATATGGAAGTGTTGGTTCGCTATGGTACTGAAGAGCATAAAGAAAAGTGGTTAAAGCCTTTGCTGGCAGGCGAGATACGTTCAGCCTTTGCGATGACTGAGCCGGATGTCGCTTCTTCAGATGCGACAAACATTCAAACGGTTATCAAGCGTGACGGTGATGATTACGTCATTAATGGTCGCAAGTGGTATATCTCCGGGGCGTGTGACCCGCGTTGTAAAATTTTGATCGTCATGGGCAAAACTGACCCGGACAATGAAAACCGACATAAGCAGCAGTCGATGATTCTGGTGCCTATCGATACGGCGGGTGTTGAGATTGTTCGACCAATGAAAGTTTTCGGGAATGATGATGCACCCGAAGGGCATGCCGAAATTGTTTTTGAGAATGTACGGGTGCCGGCAAGCAATATTTTATTAGGTGAAGGTAGAGGCTTTGAAATCGCACAAGGTCGCCTTGGGCCGGGCCGAATTCATCACTGTATGCGTTTGATTGGCGCTGCTCAGCGCGCGCTTGAAATGATGTGTATTCGTGCCGAACAACGGATCGCCTTTGGTAAACCGCTTAGTAAACAGGGTTCTGTCCGTGAAGACATTGCTAAATCGTATTGCGAGATCGAACAAGCTCGTTTGCTGACGTTAAAAGCGGCAGACAGCATGGACCGAGTTGGCAATAAGGGCGCGAAAGACTTAATTGCAATGATCAAAATTGTGGCGCCGCAAATGGCTTGCACAGTTATTGATCGAGCAATGCAAATACATGGCGCAGCCGGTTTGAGTCAGGATTACTTTATGGCACAAGCTTACCAGATGGCGCGTTCCATTCGTTTAGCCGATGGCCCAGATCAAGTGCATATGATGCAGCTAGGTCGTGGCGTGGCTGCAGGTTATTCTGCAAAAGCCATGATGCATATTCGTCGATAAAGACACTTAAGATCAGCGATAGAAAGGATACACAGATGACTCAAACTGTTGAAGAACTAGATCTTGTCAAATTGGCAAGTTATTTAGCAGAGCATGTCGAAGGTTTTGATTCAAGCCAAGCCTTAAAAGCAAGCAAGTTTGAAGGCGGCCAGTCTAACCCGACATTTAAACTGGAAACGACTACTCAGCAGTATGTATTGCGCCGACAGCCACCAGGAAAATTATTAAAGTCGGCACATGCGGTTGACCGAGAATTCAAAGTCTATCAAGCCCTAGCCAATACCGATGTGCCTGTTCCTAAGGTGTATCATTTGTGCGAAGACCGCGAGGTCATAGGGTCCATGTTTTATGTGATGGAGCTTTGCGAGGGGCGAATATTCTGGGATGCCGCGTTACCAGAATTAGCCTCAAATGATGAACGCACTCAAGCCTATGAGCAGATGGGAAACGTTTTAGCCGCGATACATTCCGTGAACTTAGAGGAAGTGGGTTTATCTGATTATGGCAAACCCGGAAATTACTTTGAGCGTCAGCTTTCACGTTGGACCAGCCAGTATAAAGCGTCTGAAATAGAGGTGATTCCCGCGATGGATCAGTTGATCGATTGGCTCGAAAAGAACATGCCTGAAGATGACGGCCGTGTCTCATTAGTTCACGGTGATTTCCGCTTGGATAACATGATTTTCTCACCCACTGAAGCAAAAATTATTGCGGTACTGGATTGGGAGTTGTCCACCTTAGGCCATCCTTATGCCGATTTAGCCTACCAGTGCATGCAACTAAGAATGCCGGGCAGCCCCGCTGGCGCAAAACGTAAGTCGGGTACCATGAGCGGCTTGGCTGGATTGAAACGCGAAGACTTGGGGATTCCAACTGAAAAAGCCTATGTCGCACAATATTGCGAGCGGATGGGGATCGAAAAAATAGAACACTGGGCATTCTATCTAGCGTTTAGTTTTTTCAGGTTAGCCGCGATAGCTCAAGGTGTTGCCAAACGTGCACATGATGGCAATGCGTCAAATAAAGAAGCCATGAAAGTTGGCGCCTATGTCGCGCCATTAGCCATGGCTGCCTTAGGCGTGATTAAAACAGAAGCTTGAGTTCATCGACGATAAGGCGGTGTAACAAAAGCGATGAATCTAACAAACAGGAAAGACTATGAAAGCGATTGTATGTGAAGAATTTGGTCCGATTGAGTCCTTGTCCTATAAAGATCTCGATCTCCCGGAACCAGGCAAGGGTGAAGTAAGAGTCAACGTGAAAGCGACTGGTGTGAATTTTCCAGATGGCTTATTGGTTCAGGGTTTGTATCAAGTCAAACCAGACAGACCTTTTATTCCAGGCATGGAATTTTGTGGTGAAGTCGACGCGTTGGGCGAAGGCGTAAAACACCTCAAGCTTGGTCAACGGCTCATTTGTACCAGTCAAAGTTACGGTGGTTTTGCCGAGCAGGCAATAGTGAATGCAAGAATGGTGATGCCGATTCCAGACAGCGTCGGAGACATTATGAGTGATGTCGATGCCGCTAATTTGATGTGCGCGCATGGCACGGCGCACCATGCGCTCAAGCAGCGGGCGCAATTAAAGAAAGGTGAAACGCTGGTGGTATTGGGGGCAGCCGGTGGAACAGGTTTGGCGGCAGTACAAATTGGTAAAGCCTTGGGTGCCAAGGTCATCGCGGTATGTTCTTCAGATGAAAAATTAGCGATAGCCAAAGAAAACGGTGCTGATGAATTAATTAACTACAGTCAAACCGATTTGAAAGATGCCATAAAAGCAGCAACGAATGATAAAGGTGCCAATGTTGTTTATGACCCCGTAGGAGGCGATGCCTTTGATGCCTGTACCAGAGCAATGGCTCGCAATGGCAGGCTCTTGGTCGTTGGCTTTGCGTCCGGGCGAATTCCGAGCGTGCCGGTTAACCTGACTTTGGTTAAAGAATACAGTGTTATCGGTGTGTTCTGGGGCAGTTTTGTGATGCATGAACCTATGGTGTTTTTGCAAAATATGCAGGAATTATTCGCGTGGTACAAAGACAAACAAGTCAGCTTAGTGATTGACGAAGTCTTCCCGCTTTCCAGAACCCAAGATGCCTTGGAAAAAGTATTAAACCGTAAAGTGAAAGGCAAGGTTGTAGTCGTGCCTGATAGCTTGATTTAGTGATTCATTGGGCGCGTCATGCCCATATAAAATGTCAGAAAGAGAAGAGGTTTTTATGTCTACAAACTTATTTGATCTAAGCGGTGATGTGGCTTTGGTGACCGGAGCGAGCCGTGGTATTGGGGAATCAATCGCGAAGCTATTAGCCGAGCAGGGAGCTCATGTCATTGTCTCAAGCCGTAAAGTAGAAGATTGCCAAATAGTTGCCGATGCCATTATCGCAGACGGTGGGTCAGCCGAAGCGCTGGCGTGTCATGTGGGAGATATGGAGCAGATCAAACACGCTTTCGAAAGCATCGAAGCAAAACATGGCCGTTTGGATATTTTAGTCAACAATGCGGCCGCTAACCCGTACTTCGGTCATATTCTGGATACCGATTTGGCGGCCTATGATAAAACGGTGGATGTGAATATCCGTGGTTACTTCTTTATGTCAGTCGAGGCTGGAAAGCTGATGAAGAAAAATGGCGGTGGTCGAATCGTCAATACAGCCTCAGTAAATGGGCTGCAGCCGGGCATGATGCAAGGTATTTATTCGATCACCAAAGCAGCCGTTATAAACATGACCAAAGCATTCGCGAAAGAGTGCGCTCCTTTAGGTATTCGATGTAATGCACTGTTGCCCGGTTTGACTAAAACCAAATTCGCCGGTGCTTTATTCAGTAATGAGCAAATGCACAAAGCAGCTATGCAGATGATTCCAATGCACCGTCATGCTGAGCCTGATGAAATGGCGGGCACGGTGCTTTATTTGGTCTCTAAAGCCAGCAGCTACACGACAGGCGAATGTATTGTTGTTGATGGTGGCTTGACGATTTAGTTTTTCAAGTCATTGAGGCTAGCTAAATAACTGAGTTTGTACTCAATATTATAGGGTGCGCTTGCGCACCATTTGTTTCAGTATCTAAGTATCGGTGCGCAAACGCACCCATATAAACGAATATGGAGGCAATCCTTTGGATAGCTTATTAGATTTTTCGGGGAAAACTGCACTAATAACAGGCGCAGCAAGTGGTTTTGGTAAAAGTTTAGCAGCTGAATTGGCTGCTCGAGGTGCGAACTTGGTGTTGGCAGACTTTAATGAAAAGGGGCTCGCCGAGACAGTGTCTGAGCTAGAAGGAAGCGGGGCAAAGGTCGCGTCTCTAGTCGGTGATATTGCCGAAGAATCACATTCCGAAGAATTAGTTGCTTTAGCGATAAAGACCTTTGGCAAACTGGATATCGCGGTGAATAATGCAGGTTTGGCACCAAAATTAGCACCACTCACACAACTTGATGGTTCGACTTTAAGTCGTCAGTTAGATGTGAATACGAAAGGTGTGGCATTTGGTTTAAAACATCAATTACGCGCAATGTCAGCGCAAAAGGATGGCGCCATATTAAACGTTAGTTCTATGGCGGGTATAGGCGGTACACCTATGGGCAGCAGTTATGGCGCGGCAAAGCATGCGGTCATTGGTTTAACTAAAACAGCTGCTGTGGAGTGTGGCGGAATGAATGTGCGTGTCAATGCGATTTGTCCTTTTTTCACCTCTACCCCGATGGTGGATAACCCAATCATGAATCCAAACGGTGATATCGAAGAGGTGAATAAAAACTTGGCTCGTGGTTGCCCGATGAAGCGAATCGCCAAGGTTGAAGAGGTGGTTAGCGTAATGGTGATGATGTTATCGCCAGCAAACTCGTACATGAATGGCATCGCTGTGCCGGTTGATGGTGGTATGTCTGCTATGTAACACTATTCAAACCCATCAGGCTCTAATTTAAAACTGATGAGTTTTAAGCGCTATCTGTCTGTTCGGCATGGTGATATGCTCAGCTGTAGCAGTCTAATTCAAATACAAAAAAAGTGATTCACAGAGGAAGGGTATGAGCACAGCAAAACAATTTGATGTGGTGATTTGGGGTGCCACAGGCTTTACCGGTCGATTAGTGGCGGAATATTATCTGCGCCATTATGGTTTAACGCATGATTTTAAATGGGCGATGGCGGGACGCAGCAAAAGTAAGCTTGAATCAATTCGAAAAAGCTTGGGGAATGAAAATATACCGCTAATCGTGGCTGATAGTCATGACCCAAAAAGTCTAGAAGCGATGGTTGAGCAAGCAAAGGTCATTTGTACTACCGTTGGGCCCTATGCTAAATATGGAAATGAATTGGTAGCTGCATGTGTTAAGCATGGGGTGGATTATTGTGATCTAGCGGGTGAAACGCAGTGGATTAGACGAATGATCGACAAGCATCATGATGAAGCACAAAAGACGGGAAGTCGCATCGTGCACTGCTGTGGTTTTGACTCAATCCCTTCTGATCTAGGAACATACTTTCTTCAGAAAGAAGCTAAAAAACAGTTTGATGAATATTGTGTGAAAGTAAAAATGTTATTGAAATCGGCTAGTGGTGGGTTCAGTGGCGGCACTTACGCGAGTATGCAAAATGTAATGGTTGAAGCCGGTCGTGATCCTTTAGTGGCTAAAATGCTGTTTAATCCATACGGACTTAATCCGGAAGGGGAATGTTCTGGCGCTGATAAGGGTGACTTGAAAACCGTTAAATTTGAAGCAGATATCGGTTCTTGGATTATGCCTTTTGTCATGGCTGCCATTAATACCCGAGTGGTACGTCGTTCCCATGCTCTATCAGGCTATCCTTATGGCAAAGACTTTCAGTACGAAGAGGCGATGGTCAGTGGTAAAGGCTTTTTGGGTCGCTTAAAAGGCTATGTTGGCTTGGCGGCTTTAGGTGCAATCATGGCGGGTAAGCCGGACTCTTTGTATAAAAAAGTCCTAAACCGTTTCTTCCCTAAGCCCGGCGAAGGCCCTAGCAAAGAAGAACGCGAAGCAGGGTTTTATAAATTTGCGGTGGTCGGTGTATTTCGTGATGGCGAGATTATAACGGCAGAAGTCACTGGCGATAGAGATCCAGGTTACGGGTCAACCTCTAAAATGCTGGGTGAAAGTGCCGCTTGTTTGGCCTTGGATAAAGCAATTTCGCCTAAAGTAACAGGTGTCTTAACGCCTTCTGTGGCGATGGGCGATGCCTTACTGGAACGTTTGACCAGTCATGCTGGCTTGAGTTTTAAAATCAAATAAACGTGTTCATATCAATCAAAACAGAGCGACGATCTCGCTCTGTTTTTTCTTTCCTAAGGCCGTTTTCTCTCATTCAGTCGTACCTTAGCTGCTGCTGAAGACTAAAATTCAAGGCTATCCGCCAGTTTTGGATCCGTCACGAAAGGGTTATCTGTTCCCTGAATCTCAAAAATTAATTTATTCTTTGCTCTCTCTTCGTTACTGACGGGGTCTTTTTCGTGCCATGCTTTCAAGAAAGTAAAGTTACCGCTTAAGGGGAGGGCATACTGTTTGTGCATATAAAAATGGATGCGAGCGACATCGCCCTTTATTTGATCCGCTGGTTCAATAAGGTGATAGCGTTTTTTTAAGCCGCATTCATTGGTGTCGTTGGACTCATCCAGGTTACCAAAAATAGAGTCTTTCAGCTTAAAGTGGTAGAACGAATTAACAGGCACCATATTGTGTAAGTCAGACAGGATGTCTTGGTATTGCTTGTTAGTGCGCATGCAAGATCGTTCGCTGCGACAGTCTAAAGCTTTGGTGATCATCGAAGTTGGATAAATATGGCTTACCGTTAGAATTGGGCTTTCTTTCTCGAAAGCGGTTTGACAATAAAATGTTTTGCCACCCTTGGCATATAATTTTCCCCAAAAGTCATTTTCGATAACTTTTTTGTAGTCAGCCGCACTAATGCCTGAAGCCAACAAGGTAGAAATAATTACCACTAGGTTTAATAGCGGCCTAAAAACAGCTTTATAGGTGTCATAAAAAAGGAGGGTTTTGATCGTTCGCATGCAGTTACCTCTGTCATAAGTGTCAGCGGCACATAGATAATTTTGTTAAACGCTGTCTTTTGACACTAGCAGATTAATAAATTAGTTCAATTGAGAAAGGGCTCATCTCACACAAACACAACAAAACAGTTATTTACATTACATTTGGTTTCTGTTTGAAAACCACTTTGTGTTCGCTTACAACGCTTCTCGTATTGGTAGCGTTACGCCAGATAATTCTAGGGCGAGGTCGGTCAGGATATCCCATGGATCAAGGCCTTTTTGAGCACCTTTGATGAGGTCATCAATGAGTTTGCATTGATCTAACATGGTTTGAATTTGCGTTAAACTTAAGCGTTTGGCTGCTTGGCTAAGCTGAGGTTGGCGTTTTTGGATAACCCGCTGTTCTTTAAAAATAGTGCTAAGTGGGGTCGCTTTTAAATTAGCGCGGATGAGTGAAGCTAATAGCCGGACTTCTTTGCTAAGCGCCCAAAGCGCAATTGAAATCTCAAGGCCTTCAAGTTTAAGGCTGTTGATTATTTTCACCGCCAGTTTGGTGTCGGCATTCAGGCAGGCATCTGTCAGATTAAAAATGTCATATTTTGACGCATCAGAAACGCTTTGAAGTACTTTGTCGGCATCAATGTTTTCGTCTTCGCTCGGATAGAGTAATTTCAGCTTTTCTAGTTCCTGTTGCGCGGCTAGCAGGTTACCTTCTAGTCTGTCCGCTAAAAGTTGAATCGCGTCGTTTTCAATATTGAGTTGCATTCGTCGAGCACGTTGGGCTAACCAACTAGGCATCTCATTGAGAGAAATTGGCCATACCTGAATGATTGCACCGACTCGGTCAATTTCTGAACACCATTTAGTTTTTAGAGTGCCGGCATCGACCTTATTCGCACTGATCAGTAGTATGCGATCTTCCGGCAAATTCTTACAGTAAGCTTGAATGACCTTACCGCCTGGTGCTCCTGGTTTTGCCCCTGACATGCGTAATTCGGTCAGGATTTTTTCTGAGAACAAAGACAGGCTATTAGATTCTTCGAGCAAGGATGGCCAATCAAATTTTCTGTCGACCTCTAGGATATTGCGCTCACCAAAGCCTTGTTGTTTGGTTGCGTGACGAATACTGTCCAAGGTCTCTTGGACGATCAATGGTTCATCACCCGTCACAAAATAGATGGGAAGGAGTGGTTTTTTTAACTCGGCTTCAATTTGATTCGGGCGAAGGCGCATAGTGTCTACTCTGGTGAAGCGTCATTATTTGACGCGCCATTCACGGAGGAACTTAGCCAGTTGTCGGTATTTAATACGCTGATCTGACGAACAATTTCTTCTGCAATCTGCTGGCTAAGTTGCATTTGTAGCTCGTCACGTTCGCGGTCCTTTGCTAGTAAAGCGCTTGATTCATGACGATAGCTATTGTTAATGGTGACGGTTTGCTTATGTTTAATCTCACCATCTTCTTGAGAGACTAGGCTATAAGAAACCTCAGAGCTCAAGCCTTGTTCAGCTGCCGAGGCATTCGCCTGTAGAGATAATACGCGGGATTTTTGAATCATTGGGCTGATGCTAAGTTCAAAACTAGCTTCATCTTGAATGATAATGTGATTCAGTAGCAGCGTTTGTTTTAAATGGTGGCAAAGTTCCCAATTCGAGGTGCTGGGGCAGGTTAGGGCAACCGCTTTTAAAGTGCCGGTACTCTCACCATAAGAGCGTAAGTGAAACCCGCAAGCGGACAAGCTTAACACCATGAAGGTGATGAGGCCGGTTATTACAGGTTTCTTGGCGCGAATTAGCCCAATTAATATCATACTAGCGGGTAAAAGATTGCGCTTAATTAGCAACGATATTCACCAACTTTCCTGGCACCACAATGACTTTACGCACGGTGTTGCCTTCGATGAACCGCTTCACATTTTCATCTTCCAGTGCCACTGACTCCATGGTTGCTTTATCGACATCCGCCGGTAATTCGACTTTTGCACGAACTTTGCCATTCACTTGAAGCACAATTTGTTGTGAGCTTTTGGTTAGCGCCGCCTCATCAAGAGAGGGCCATTGTGCGTGAATGACGGCACCGTCATGACCAAGCGCTTGCCATAATGTATGGCAAATATGTGGAGTGATCGGGGACAATAACAACACGGCTGTTTCAAGCGCTTCCTGCATCACTGCAAGGTCTTGCGGGCTTGTTTTGCTGTATTTAGAAACCGAGTTCATCAGCTCCATCACAGCCGCAATCGCTGTATTGAAAGTTAAACGCCGGCTGACATCATCGCTGACTTTACTGATGGTTTCATGGGTTTTTCGACGCAAAGTTTTTTGTTCTTCATTCAACGATGCGATATCTAGCGAAGGTGATTTACCGTTAGACACATGGCCATGAACGGCTTTCCAAACGCGCTTCAAGAAACGATGTGCACCTTCTACCGCGCTGTCTGACCATTCGAGAGATTGTTCTGGCGGTGCTGCAAACATAATAAAAAGTCTGACAGTATCGGCACCGTATTGATCTATGGTTGTTTGAGGATCAACGCCATTATTTTTCGATTTCGACATTTTGCTCATGCCGGAACTAAAGACTTCTTCCCCGTTTAGCTTCGAGACAAGGCGGGTGACTTTGCCTTTATCGTCTGACTCAATGGCGACATTTGCTGGCGCTATCCAAACTTTTCCGCCATTGTCATCTTCCTGATAGAAGCTTTCAGCTAAGACCATTCCCTGACATAACAAGCGTTTGAATGGCTCATCACTTTCAACCAGTCCGACATCTCTTAATAGTTTATGAAAAAAGCGCGCATATAAAAGATGTAGGATCGCATGTTCAATACCACCAATGTACTGGTCGACAGGTAGCCAATAGTTGGCTGCTGCTGGGTCTAGCATTTGATCATCCGACTGAGGCGAACAATAACGTGCATAGTACCAAGAGGATTCCATGAAGGTATCAAAGGTGTCTGTCTCTCGTAGGGCTGGCTGACCATTATGTGTGGTTTTTGCCCACTCTGGATCACTCTTAATAGGCGAGGTGACGCCGTTGAGAGTAACATCTTCAGGTAATTCGACGGGAAGCTCTTCCAGAGGAACCGGTGCTTCTGTACCGTCTTCCAAGGTTTTCATTGGGATCGGCGTGCCCCAGTAGCGTTGTCTGGATACGCCCCAGTCGCGTAAGCGGAAATTGACGCGTTTTTGGCCGGTACCCAGTTTCTCAAATTTATTGACGATGGCGTTAAATGCTTCTTCTGAGCTAAGGCCAGTAAATTCACCCGAGGTAATCAGCACCCCCTTTTCAGTGAAGGCTGTTTCATGAATGTCGATATCATGACCGTCGGTAGGCGCAATAACTTGTTTGATAGGAAGTTTGTATGACTTGGCGAAATCGTGG
Organism: Oleiphilus sp.; assembly: GCA_048058835.1. Classification (GTDB taxonomy): domain Bacteria; phylum Pseudomonadota; class Gammaproteobacteria; order Pseudomonadales; family Oleiphilaceae; genus PZPK01. The sequence continues at coordinate 16,275 of JBLLNS010000026.1, read as the reverse complement.
TCTCGCTCATCATGTGCCGGCACAGACATGACCGCACCAGAACCGTAATCCATCAACACAAAATTCGCTGTCCAGACGGGAACTTCTTCACCACTTAAGGGATGAATGGCGGTAAAGCCTGTGGCCACACCTTTCTTTTCCATGGTCGCCATATCCGCTTCGGCGACTTTGTTGTTTTTGCATTCAGCAATAAACGCCTTAACTTCTGAATTATGCGCTGCTGCTTCCAAAGCCAATGGATGTTGTGCGGCGACAGCGACATAAGTCACGCCCATAATGGTATCAGGACGTGTTGTATAGACACTTAGCTTATCTTCACGACCTTTTAACTCAAATGAAAACTCTAGCCCTTCTGAGCGGCCAATCCAGTTTCGCTGCATGGTTTTGACTTGTTCAGGCCATTCGTCTAACTGGTCTAAATCGCCAAGCAGTTCTTCGGCATAGTCGGTGATCTTGATAAACCATTGTGGAATTTCTTTGCGTTCAACGAGTGCGCCAGAACGCCAGCCTCGGCCATCGACAACTTGTTCGTTAGCCAACACAGTTTGATCGACCGGATCCCAATTAACGGTGGAATTTTTCTTGTAAACCAAACCCTTCTCGTAAAGCTTGGTGAAGAACCATTGTTCCCATTTGTAATAGTCTGGCTTACAGGTAGCAATTTCACGGCTCCAGTCATAGCCAAAACCTAGTTGGTTTAACTGGTGCTTCATATATTCGATGTTTTCGTAAGTCCACTTTGCTGGCGCGACTTTGTTTTGAATCGCAGCGTTTTCAGCCGGCAAACCAAAAGCATCCCAACCCATGGGCTGCATGACATTTTTGCCTTGCATTCGATGGTAGCGGGAGACTACATCACCAATGGTGTAATTTCTTACATGGCCCATGTGTAACTTGCCGCTGGGGTAGGGGAACATAGATAGGCAGTAATACTTCTCTTTAGAAGGATCTTCTGTGACCGCAAAGCTGTTATTTGACTGCCAGTATTCACGTGCCAAGGCTTCAATAGCGGCGGGTTGATAGTCTTCAGAAAGTGTGTGCGCTGCTGTCGAGGTATCTGCTTGCATAAGAATCTTCAATGGTTACCGAATGTATTTTAAGTGGATATAACTGGATTTTTTAGGGCGAATATTCTAGCTCAGTTTAAAGTCATGCGGTACCGTTAAGCTAATTTAAAATGAAAAACAATATTGGTTTTTTATTTAAATATAAAAAATGTTCAGAGGTGTTCTATCTGATGGGTGCGCATGGCACATATATGGACCCGCTTTCGGTTGCAAAGGATTCGTTGAATAATATTCGAGGTATTAACTGCTCGCATATATCCGGCCTACTGTTGAAGGAAAGCAATTTCCTTCGGCCGCAATGGAATTCCGCTCTTCCAGTGTACTCATCACCCTATCGGCTTCTAAGAGCCCGTGCGCCTTGCAGGTGACACAGAAGACGGTCTTACCTGTATACCATTCGATGAATCTTTTTTGCAAACTCTTGGTGAGCTAGCTCACCATTAATATCTATCTATACTGTTTTCTAATAGTAATTATTTTCCAACATTATTCCTAAGCCGCTTGCTGTACTTCATAGTATGTTTCATTTGTTAAAACTGCCCACACTCGTCGTGCTGTTTTGTTTGCTTGCGCAACAGCTGCTTTGTTAAAGCCTCGTCGTTTTTGCAAGTCCATTAACCAAAGACTATCTTTATCTTTTTTGGTCGCCGCTACCTTTAAAACCGATCTTGAGCCATGTATTAGCAATGTTCGAAGATAACTATCTCCTCGCTTACTTATTCCAAGTAACAGCTCGCGACCACCACTGGAGTATTGCCTAGGTACCAGGCCCAAGTAAGCAGATAACTCTCTTCCACCTTTAAAATTACTAATATCCCCTAAATAACCTACTAATGCTGTCGCTGTGATAACGCTAACCCCTGGCAAACTGGCTAGACGCTGGCAAGCTTCATTCTGGTTAAAAAAAGCTTTCAAAGCTTTATCTACAGATTCAATTAAACTATCAATATACAGCAGTTCTTCATATAAATTATTGAAGTGAGGTTTTACAAACTCACTTAATCGTTTCTCTTCTGTATCTGTCAATATATCTATTAGATTCTTACGAACGTTCCTTATACCAACCGGCAGGACGATACCGTATTCACTTAACAAACCACGCGCTTGGTTGGATAATGCTGTACGCTGTTTGATCCGCTGAGCTCGTATTCTGTGTAACATCAATATATCTTGCTGATCCGTCGTTTTTACGGTGACAAATTTCATATTGGGTCGTGTCACCGCTTCACAAATGCCTTCTGCGTCATTCGCATCATTTTTGTTACCTTTAATGTAAGGCTTTACAAATTGAGGACTCATCATGCGAACTGTAAATCCAAGCTTACTAAGCTCTCTAGCCCAGTAATGCGCACCACCACACGCCTCTATTCCAATCAGGCCAAGCTCTTGTCTTGCAAAAAAAGGGAGCACCTCTTTTCTTTTTAACTTTCTCTTTACAACGACTTCGCCATTCGTATCAACAGCATGTACCTGAAAAACATTCTTAGCTAAATCTATTCCATAGGTTATAGTATGCATGTGTGGACCCCTTACTGTTTGATGTTTGTGTTGAAACTACATCATGGCTCATTAGAAGCCGATTGGTAAGCGGGTCCATACCATTACCCTATGACAAAAATGAACTATTTTTCCTCACCTCCTTATAGGGTGCGCCATGCGCACCAAGCGAAACTGGGAAAATAGTTGAGGCCGAATGTAAACGTCAATGGTGCTTTCTGCGGTTGAACAAACTTAACGCGATGATAACTAGAGAAATGAACACGATAGGCCATGAACCAAAACGCATGAAAGGGGTTTCGCCTTGGTATAGCTGTATCGTTGAAAAGAGTGTGGTTTTTACGAACTGTTCCGTCTGTGCTGTGATCTGGCCCTTTTGATCAATAACGGCGCTTACCCCATTATTGGTTCCGCGTACCATATAGCGTTGGTTTTCTGCTGCGCGCATCTGAGCCATTTCGAGGTGCTGGAGTGGACCAATCGATTCGCCAAACCAGCTATCATTACTGATCGTCAGTAAAAATTGACTGCCTTTTATATTGTTTCGTACAAAGTCGGGATAGACGACTTCATAACAAATAAAAGGGGATACTTGAAATGCGCCTGATGTCAGAGGAACTTGATCCGCTGAGCCTGTTCTAAAGTCGGACATGGGTAAGTCAAAAAAAGCGATCAAGCCTCTTAATACGTCTTGAAGGGGAACATATTCGCCAAATGGAACAAGTTTCTGTTTGTGGTAAATGCCGTCGCCATGGCCAATGCTGACGATGCTGTTATGAAGGATGTGTTCATTTTTTTCGATAAGCTGTCGGAACGGAATACCGCTGATTATATTGCTATTTTGGCTGCTAGCTAGAGCAGATATTTTATCTAAAAAAGGTCGTGCACGATCATAAAGCAAAGGTACCGCGGTCTCCGGCCAGAGAATTAAATCCTGACCTAATGCATGAGTCGTCATTTGTTCCAATAAATGAAGTGTTTTATAGCGCTGAGAGGGTTTCCATTTTTCTTCCTGAGGGATGTTTGTTTGAAGAACGGCGACACTGAGTTCGTGATCAATTTTTTCTGTCCACGTTATCGAGTTTAGTGTTGGGCCGCTAAGCCAAAATAAGCTCATGCAGGTAATGAAGCATAACTTAAAGGCGGTCTTCTTCGGGTGATAATGCGAGCGAAAAGAAACTTTATTGCTAGGTTTCTTACCTTTAACCAGAAACGGAAGCCCCTTCAATAGAAGCGAGGCGCAGAAGTATAGTGCGACGCCGCTGGCTACGCTTAATGCAGTTAAACCATAGACGCCTGCAATCGGAATCCAGCCGGCAAGTGGCGAATTTAAATGTCCGTATCCTAAAAAAAGCCAAGGGAAGCCAGTGAGGAAATAGGTTCTAAAAATGTCTCCCAGCACCCAGCACGCTGTAAATAAAAGCGCATTTCCGGTTTTGGATGAGGTTTTCAGTTTGCCAAAAAGGTAGAAGGATAATGCCGGAAAGAGCGCTAACCCAGCAACGAAAAGTAGCGTGAGCGTTCCAGCGAGAAACGGAGACGCATAGCCGTAGGTATGAATACTGACATAAACCCACGATGCACCTGAACCGAACAAGCCAAGCCCAAAGAACCAGCCGAACTGGAAGCCTTTAAAGGACTGGCTTGGCGCGTTCAATGCTTTGGTGGCGAGTAAGATGATGACAATAGAGATTGGCCCTAAAAACCAGTCACCAAACGGCGCTAAGCTAAGGGTTTGAAGTGCGCCGCTAGCGAGCAATGATGCGATGATTATTAACTTGATCAGTGCGGGTTGGCTTGAGTTTTTTCGCTTGCTTGAGGGCCAGTATTTTTTCATGGTTAAGCGCGCTTTTTCGCTTTAACGCTTTTCTCTATTTTCAAGAGCCGAACCGTTCGATTGTCGGCATTTAGGATGGTTACCTTGAAGCCATACATAGTCGTGCGCTCGCCACGTCTGGGGAGGCGTTCAAACTTTTTGAGGACAAGTCCGCCAATGGTGTCGAATTCATCTTCTGGCAGATTTACGTCAAAGTAATCGTTAAACTCATCAATCGGCGTTAGCGCTTTTACATTGTATTCGGTTTTAGAGAGCGGCTTGATAGTCGCTTCGTCTTCAAAGTCATGTTCGTCTTCGATTTCGCCTACAATTTGCTCAAGAATGTCTTCTATTGTGATTAAGCCTGAAATCCCGCCATATTCGTCAACCACAATCGCCATGTGGTTCCGATTCTGTTTAAACTCTTTCAGTAATTGATTTAAACGCTTGCTCTCAGGGACGATTGTCGCGGGGCGAAGTAGCTCGGAAACATCGCTTTTTTTCAAGCCGCCTTTGAGGGCAAGGGGCAGTAAATCTTTCGCTAATAAAATCCCCAGTACATCATCTGTCGATTCGCCAATTACTGGAAAACGAGAGTGGGCAGATTCTATGATGTCGTCGATGTATTCGTCTGGTGTTTGGTTGGAGCGAACCGTGGTCATTTGCGAGCGAGGTATCATTACCTCTCTGACTTGCATGTCTGTGACCTGCATCGCGCCCTCGATAATTCCGAGTGAATCGGCATCTAGTACTTCGCGTTGTTCGGCATCTCGCAAGATGTCCATAATATCCTGAAGTGATTCAGGTTCATCTGAAAAGGCTTGAGATAAGCGCTCAAACCATCTCTTTCCCGAGGGAGGTTTACTGGAATTGTCGTTCATGAGAAGCGTGAAACAGTCTCTTATCTGATGCTCAAAAAAAGAGCGAATATTGCGTGAGCGCGAAGCATCTGCGCAGGTTAAAGCTTAAAGCCTGAAATATGAATTATTTGACCGCATCTTACAAGTAAGAAATTCACTGAATGTGTAATGGGCGCGGCCAAAGTTATGCGTTGCGATAAAAAATAATTCGGAATATGCCCGAAAAAACCTTTTAGGGTGCGCCATGCGCACCGATCGAAGCCACAAAAACCAAGCATGCCAAGTAGAGCTTGTTTTTAACTGTGAGGTTATGTCAATTGGTGCGCAAGGCACACCCTATAAGTAGTCTTAGGTTGCAACTAGGCTGTGTTTTATAGGGTGCGCCATGCGCACCGATCGAAGCCACAAAAACCAGGCATGCCGATTAGAGCTTGTTTTAGCTGTGAGGTCATCCCAATTGGTGCGCAAGGCACACCCTATAAGTAATCTTAAGCCGCAACCAGGCTGTGTTTTATAGGGTGCGCCATGCGCACCGATCGAAGCCACAAAAACCAGGCATGCCGATTAGAGCTTGTTTTAGCTGTGAGGTCATCTCAATTGGTGCGCAAGGCACACCCTATAAGTAATCTTAGGTTGCAACTAGGCTGTGTTTTATAGGGTGCGCCATGCGCACCGATCGAAGCCACAAAAACTAGGCATGCCGAGGAGAGCTTGTTTTTAGTTGTGAGGTTATGTCAATTGGTGCGCAAGGTACACCTTATAAGTAACCTTAGGTCGCAATCAGATCGTGTTTTATAGGCTGAACAATGCGTACCATTCATTCAACAGTCGACTCAAATTGACCGTCTAAATCCTGCTGCGAAAACCAATCTTTTGGGAATAGCCCCCGATTGACATCTCTATGAAAAGTGGAAAATTCCCAATCCTTAACATGAGTCACTAAGCCATGTTTTACGGGGTTCATATAACAGTAATTCAGGTGGGTTATATAATCGTCTTCGGAGAAAATATGGTGTTCCCAAAAACGACGTTGCCAAATCGACGATTCGTTACGTTTTGATCGAGAAGTATTGGGCAATGTTTTATATCTACAGCTTATTTTCTGAGAAACTAATCGCTTGATTTGAGACCAGCGTTTGGATATGTCTTGGTCGTTTTCCGGAAGTTGCCAGATGCAATGCAAATGGTCATGTAGTAAAACCCAAGCAAGTATTTTAAATGGCTTATCTTTTCGGGTCTGTTGAATTCCCTCACGAAGCGCTATCCTAAAATCTGGGTTCAAAAAAATAGGACGTCGACGATAAGCATTAACAGTAAAAAAGACAGTTGCGCCGGGGTGTCGTATTCTTGTGTAATTAGGCATTTGATAAATCCATTTATCAGTGAACATTTAAAACAAAGTAGAATTCTATAAAGTCATTTCGCCTCATTTATAGGGTGCGCCATGCGCACCGAACGAAGCCACAAAACCCAAACATGCCGGGCAGAGCTTGTTTTTAGCTGTGAGGTTATGTCAATTGGTGCGCAAGGCACATCCTATAAGTAATCTTAGGTCGCAATCAGGCTGTGTTTTATAGGGTGCCCCATGCGCACCGATCGAAGCCACAAAACCCAGGCATGCCGAGCAGAGCTCGTTTTCAGCCTTAGGTGTAGCGAATAAATTAAATCAAGATACTTAAGGGGTTTCTATTACTTGTTCTTTGTAAGGGTCCGGGTAGCCGAGGCTATTTAAAATAGCCGTCTCCAGAGCTTCCATCACTTCAGCTTCTTGATCCTCTAGGTGATCGTAACCCAGTAGGTGAAGAGTTCCGTGGATGACTAAATGCGCCCAGTGAGCAATTTGCGACTTACCTTGCTCTTTGGCTTCACGCTCAACCACTGGGGCGCAAATGACTAGGTCGCCTAATAGATTTAGTTCTATCCCGGGTGGGGCATCAAAGGGGAAAGAAAGTACATTGGTTGGTTTATCAAAGCCACGGTATTGATGATTTAAGCTTCGGCTTTCTTCTTTATCGACTATGCGGATTGTCATTTCACTGGTTGGGATGGCTTCTGTCGCTGCCAGCGTCGCATCGACCCATTGGCTCAGTTGAGAAAGCGTTGGGCATTTGGGATGTTCAGTGGCGAGTTGAAGGTCAATGGTTGCAATCGATGTCATGGTTGCCTGGCGTCCTTGGCTGGGTGTTTTTGGTTATGGCTGGCTAGTGTGTTTGTCATAGGCTTCAACGATACGTTGCACGATAGGGTGCCTAACCACATCTTTGGCGTTAAAGTGCGTTGCGCTAATGCCTTTAACATTTGCCAGTACTTGTTGCGCTTGTGCCAAGCCGGATAGCGTGTGCTTGGGTAGGTCTGTTTGGGTTAGATCACCGGTAATAACCGCTGTGGAACCAAAGCCTATTCGAGTCAAAAACATTTTCATTTGTTCTGGCGTAGTGTTTTGGCTTTCATCCAAAATAATGAAAGCGTTATTCAGAGTGCGCCCTCTCATAAAAGCAAGTGGCGCGACTTCTATGATGTTCTTCTCCATTAGTCTGCCGACTTGTTCGAAGCCTAGCATTTCATAGAGCGCGTCATATAAAGGGCGAAGGTAAGGGTCTACTTTTTGGGCTAAGTCGCCGGGCAAAAAACCAAGTTTCTCACCGGCTTCCACGGCTGGTCGAACGAGTAAAATTCGTTTAACTTCTTCATTATTGAGTGCTTCGACGGCACAGGCGACTGCAAGATAGGTTTTACCGGTTCCCGCTGGGCCAATGCCAAAATTGATGTCGTGCTTTTTGATCGCATCAATATAGTGGTATTGGTTGTCTCCACGAGGCTTTAGTTGAAAACGTGGTGTTTTAATGATGCGAGAGAAGTCAGAAAGCGGGTTGATTTCGTTCTGCGAGTTGATACTCAGTTCTTGTAAGTAAAGCTGTACCGTTTCTAGCGAAATGCCATCATGATCTTCAGTTTCGCGGTATAAGTGTCGGATGATTTCAGTCGCCGACTGTGCTTTTTCGGCGGCCGCTTTATTAAGGGATAAGCTGTCTTCTTTGCTCATCTCCGCTTTGGTGCTGGCTTCAACTTGTTGGGCGCTGACTTTAAATATATGCCCACGGTAAGATATACGGACGCCCAAGTGGTTCTCGATTTGCTTTAAATTCTGGTCGAACTGGCCGCATAAATTCGCCAAACGATTATTGTCGATTGGTTCGAGAGAGATTTCTTTTATAACAGAAGTGCCGGAATTAGTAGTCTTGGTCATCTATTCGTTCGCCACGTAATGAGTTTGAGTAAGCATCGGTGATTTTAACGTCGATAAAACGGCCAATTAGCTGGCTGTCTGTTCTATCTTGTTTTGCTCTAAAGTTCACTACGCGATTATTTTCAGTTCGGCCTTGCAGCTCACCCGGATCTTTCTTGGAAAAACCGGTCACAAGAATGCGCTCGATGTTGCCAACCATTCTTCGGCTTATTTCTTGCGCTTGCTGAGCAATACGTTGTTGCAGGATTGAAAGTCGTTTTTTCTTGTCTTCTTCTGAGGTTGTATCTTCGATATCAGCGGCCGGTGTGCCTGGTCGGGCACTGTAGATAAAGCTGAAGGAGTTGTCGAAGCCAACGTCATTAATCAGATTCATGGTGTCTTCAAAGTCTTTATCAGTTTCGCCCGGGAAGCCGATAATAAAGTCTGAAGAGAGGCTGATATTAGGTCGATGCTTGCGTATGCGACGAATCTTGGATTTGTATTCTAGCGCCATATGGCCACGCTTCATCGCTGCTAATATTCTATCCGAGCCACTTTGAACCGGTAAATGTAAATGGCTAACGAGTTCTGGGACGTCGGCGTAAACATCGATCAGCGAATCGCTAAACTCAACTGGGTGCGACGTGGTGAAGCGAATACGGTCAATGCCGTCAATTGTTGCTATTAAGGTAATTAGTTCAGCAAGATCCATCGCGTCACCGTCCTGTGTATCACCTTGGTAGGCGTTGACATTCTGGCCAAGCAAATTAACTTCTCTTACGCCTTGGTCAGCTAGGTGTCTCACTTCGGCAATAACATCGCCCGCGGGTCGGCTAACCTCTTCACCTCGCGTATAAGGAACAACACAAAATGTACAATACTTGCTGCAGCCTTCCATGATTGAAACGAAAGCAGAAGGGCCGTCGACGCCAGGTTTTGGAAGATGGTCAAACTTTTCGACTTCGGGAAAGCTGATATCGACAATGCCACCTTTATCTGTTTTTGACGCATCAATCATTTCAGGTAGGCGATGGAGTGTTTGAGGGCCAAAAATAACATCCACAAAGGGTGCGCGACCCCGAATTGCTTTGCCTTCCTGACTAGCAACACAGCCACCCACACCGATAGTGAGTTCAGGTTTTTTATCTTTTAACTTCTTCCAACGACCTAATTGATGGAAAACCTTTTCCTGAGCTTTCTCTCGAATCGAGCAGGTATTTAATAAAATGATATCGGCATCATTTTCGTCTTCCGTCAGCTCCACTTCATGGCTGTTTTGTAGTAAATCTGCCATGCGTGAAGAATCGTATTCATTCATCTGGCAGCCATGAGTTTTGATAAATAATTTTTTGGTCATCGCGTCACTTTGATCTGAAAAGAAATGTGATTAAAAAATAAGCGCGAAATTATACCTGTTAGCTTGCTTATCTTGTAGTGTTTATTTGTTGTGAGTCATTACTGCAAGTTAAAATAGGGTGTGTTTGCTCATCATTCGCTCAGCTGGGATTTCGAACACGTGTTCAGTGATTTGAATAGCTAGCTACCTTGTTAAGGAAGCCTTCAGTTGAAATAAAAGTTTACAATCTGTGATCTGTGGGTAGTCGATCTATTAAATAAGTGCTAAATTACGCGGCTTCGAAACAAGCCACGAAAACTGGAATCTGGACACATGACCCCGCAACGTATTTACAAAGAACTTCTTAGTCGTGTCTTTGTGTTGTTAGCTCTCTTTTTAGTCAGCGCGAATAGTTTTGCAATCCAACCGACTGCTGCGCAAATTGAGGCTTTTAAGCGCCTTTCACCAACTGAACAGAACCGCATAGCAGAGCAGTATGGTGTAGATATGCCCGCACCCGGTCAGCAAGAAATGGCTCCTGTAGTTGTTCAAGCTGATACTGTTGTAAAGCGTGAAGCGTCCTCAAAGCCTGAAGTCAATACCAATGCTGAAGCACTTGAAGAAGAAACCTTAAAGTCCTTTGGTTATGACTTGTTTGCCGGTAACCCGACTTCTTTTACACCCGTGAATGATATTCCTGTGTCATCAGATTACGTGCTAGGGGCAGGGGATTCTTTAAAAGTTAACTTATATGGCAAAGAGAGTCAGTTTTTTGAGTTGCAAATTGACCAAGAGGGGCAGGCGCAGCTACCTAATCTTGGGCCTATTAGTCTCGCGGGTTTGACCTTCTCAGAAGCCAAGAAAAAAGTTGTTGCGACCATTAATCAGAAAATGATTGGCGTCAGTGCCAGTGTAGCCATGGGGCAGTTGCGTTCTATTAGAGTGTTTGTGCTTGGCGAAGCCTATATGCCAGGGTCATATGTGATTAGCCCTCTATCGACTATGACTAACGCGTTAGTGCTAAGTGGTGGTATATCCGAATTAGGTTCTCTAAGAAATATCCAGTTAAAACGCCAAGGCAAGTTGATTCATACATTAGATTTATACGACCTTCTCCTAAAGGGTGACACCAGTAATGATGCCCAGCTTCAATCGGGTGATGTAGTCTTTATACCGCCTGTTGGTGCAACAGTAGGCATTAAGGGAGAAGTGCGTCGACCAGCTTTTTACGAGTTAAAGGGCAATGAAGTTGTCTCAAATGTAGTGGGCTATGCAGGTGGTATGCTTTCTTCGGCTTATCCTGAATTAGCGACGCTGCAGAGAATTAATAATAAGGGCGAGCGTACGCTTTTAAATATTAATATAAGTAGTCTGCAAGAATCAGCTGTCGCTTTAAAAGATGGTGATATCCTCAGCCTCCCTAAAATCCTCCCTAAAATTGAAAATGTAGTTAAAGTAATGGGCCATGTCGAAAGGCCGGAAACCATTACCTGGAAAGAAAATCTTCATATTAGTGATGTTGTTCCCGATGTCAGCTATTTAAAAGCCAAGCCTGACTTGCAATACGCTTTAATTAAGCGTTATACAAAGCCAAACAGAGCGCTCAGTATTGTCTCCTTTAGTATCGCTGAAGCCTTGTCAGCACCAAATACAGATAAAGACCCGGTTTTAAAAGATCAAGATGAAGTTGTATTTTTTGGTTTGCTTGAGGGGAGTAGAGCGGCTGAAGTTGAATCAATTGTTAATGAGCTACGAGCTCAGGCAGATCTATTTGACGCATCAAAAGAGGTTACTGTTTCCGGCAGCGTGCGTTATCCAAGTGTTTATCCTTTAGTAGACGGTATGCAAGTACAGGATTTAATTATTGCTGCAGGGGGATTAACTGAAAAAGCATTTCAGCTCTATGCTGAGCTAAGTAGGGCGAATTTCTCTGATAGCCAAGAACGAATTCAAAGTAGAAAAACACTAAATTTATCAAATAAAAGCTCGTTAAGTGTGAGTCTTCAGTCTAGGGATGTGCTCCAGATCAAAACCATCCCCAATTGGGCTGAAAGTAAAACAGTAACGATAGAAGGTGAGGTGCGTTTCCCCGGTATTTACGCCATTAATAAAGACGATACATTAGCCTCGGTGATTGAAAGAGCAGGCGGCTTAACAGGATATGCCTATGCACCTGGTGCCGTTTTCACACGAGAGTCTTTACGAGCGCAGCAAGCCAAAGAGCTTGAAGAAATGCAGGACCGGCTTGAAGCCGATATAGCTAAAGCTGAAGTAGTGGCTGCCAATCAAACCTCAATTGGTACTAAAACGGGTGGGATAGGTGAGGCGCACGCATTGCTCGGTAAATTAAAAACTACGCCAGCAACCGGACGATTGGTGATAGATTTAGAAAAAGTGCTTGATGAAGATAGCGATTACGTTATATCGCTGGAAGATGGTGACCGCTTATACCTACCTAAAAAGAAAAACTCTGTCACGATTGTCGGCGAAGTTCAGCTCCCTATCTCGCAAGTATACGAAAATGATATGGGGTACTTTGATTATATAGAGAGGAGTGGCGGTCTGACAAATAAAGCGGATGAAGAGCGTATCTATATTATTAAAGCCAATGGTGGTGTGCAAATTCCCAAATCGACAAATTGGTTTGCAAACAACAGTCAGACGCTTGAACCGGGTGATACTATCGTTGTGCCATTAGATGCAGATAGAGTGGATGAGGTGATTTTGTGGCGCGATATGAGTCAGATTTTCTATCAAATTGCCTTGGGTGCGGCTGCGGTGGGTAGTTTGTAAGAATAATTTCATTCCCCTGTGACGGGGTATTGTCAATTAATTTATTTTAGAGTCAGTAGTAGGAAAAATACGTGCCTAATCAGGAACAGCCACAAACAATTATCCCAAGCTTAAATAATGTGGCGGATGATGAAATAGATCTTCGAGAGTTAATCTCTGCTATCTGGCAGGGGAAATGGCTGATTGTTGCGGTAACTTTTGTGTTTGCCGTTGGTGGTGTTATTTATGCCAAATCTTTGCCCGATATATATATGTCGGAAGCGCTTCTTGCTCCGGCATCAGAAAGCTCAGGTATGAAAGTGTCCGGCCAGTTAAGTGGTTTGGCTGCTCTTGCAGGCGTAAATTTAGGTGGTTCGGGGGGAGATAAAACCTCACTTGCCATAGAAGTTATAAAATCTCGAGAATTTATTGGCCAGTTTATTGAAAAGTATGATCTTTTTGTTCCAGTAATGGCGGCTGAATCTTGGACAAGGCATGATGACTCCCTTCAAATAGATAATGAAGCATATAATACAGAAACTAAAAAATGGGTACGAGACGTCAAACCACCTTATGAGTCTAAACCATCAATTTTCGAAACTTATGAATCATTTATGGAACTGTTAAATGTTTCTCAAGACAAAGAGACAGGTATGATAAAGCTCTCAATTGAGCATTTTTCACCTTACCTGGCTAAAAAATGGGTTGATTTGATAATTAAAGAAATTAATAAGGAAATGCGTGAAAGGGAGTTGGATGAAGCGCAAAGCAGTATTAATTATTTAAATGGACAAATTTCGCAAACGAATATTGCTGATGTGCGCAGTATGTTGTTTTCGTTGATAGAAGAACAGACTAAAACCGTGATGCTGGCTAGTGTGCGTGATGAATATGTATTTAAAACGATTGATTCGGCAATCGTGGCGGAAAAAAAATCCAAGCCAAAACGTGCATTAATAGTGGTGTTGTCGGTAATGCTTGGTGGAATGCTGTCAATTATAGTGGTGCTGGGTCGCTATTTCTCTAGGAATAGCTAACTTATGAACGTTTTCAGTATTTTTGTTTATATTCAATTAAAGCGGCAAAAATTTCTAAATGACTGTTGATACTAAGGGTATTTTGGACTAAAGAATGAGCAATATTTTAAGATTAATTGGGCGTGAAAGAGAACTGTTTTCTAAAGATGTTATAACTCATGAGTCAGAACTGTGTGAGATAGTCTCTTCGTCATCATTTCTTATTTTAGGCGGAGCAGGGTCTATAGGTCAGGCAGTAACTAAAGAAATATTTAAACGTAACCCAAAGAAATTACATGTAGTTGATATTAGCGAAAATAACATGGTTGAGTTAGTTAGGGATTTGCGTAGCTCAATCGGTTATATTGACGGCGATTTTCAGACTTTTGCTTTAGATATCGGTTCTATCGAATACGATGCATTCATAAAAGCCGATGGAAAGTATGACTACATATTGAACCTGTCGGCATTAAAGCATGTTCGTAGCGAGAAAGACCCGTTTACATTGATGAGAATGATTGATGTTAATGTGTTTAACACTGACAAAACTATTCAGCAGTCCATTGAAAACCGAGCAAAAAAGTACTTTTGTGTATCGACTGATAAAGCTGCCAACCCGGTTAATATGATGGGGGCATCCAAGCGTATTATGGAAATGTTCCTCATGCGGCGTAGTAAAGAAATATCCATTTCGACAGCGCGCTTTGCCAACGTGGCTTTTTCAGATGGTTCTTTGCTGCATGGTTTTAATCAGCGCCTACAAAAGAACCAACCTATTGTTGCCCCGAATGATATCAAGCGTTATTTCGTCACGCCACAAGAGTCAGGTGAGTTATGCTTGATGTCATGCATCTTTGGAGAAAATAGAGATATCTTTTTTCCAAAGTTGAGCGAAGCTTTACACTTAATTAGCTTCGCGGATATTGCTGTGAAATATCTAAAGCAACGTGGTTATGAGCCTTATCTGTGTGAAAATGAGGACGAAGCGCGCGAATTAGCACTTACTTTGCCTGCTGAAGGTAAATGGCCTTGTCTGTTTACTTCGAGTGACACGACAGGTGAAAAAGACTTTGAAGAATTCTTTACAGATAAAGAAGTTCTCGATATGGATCGTTTTGAAAACTTGGGCGTGATCAAAAATGAACCAAACTATGAGCCCGAACTGGTCGCTGAGTTTGAACAAACGATTGACAGTTTAAAACAAGCTAAAACTTGGACAAAAGAACAAATAGTAGCTTTGTTTTTTAAAATGATTCCAGGTTTTGGTCATAAAGAAACGGGTAAATACCTAGATAGCAAAATGTGAGTTTAAAGAACAATGTTCAATAAAATAGTCGATTTTGTTCAAGATATTTATCAAACCAAAGAGTTCATCCCGCTGCACTCACCTACTTTTTCTGGTAATGAAAAACAGTATGTAAGCAATACTATTGATAGTACTTTTGTGTCGAGCGTGGGCAAATATGTCGACGAGTTTGAAAAGCATATTGAACAATATACCGGAGCTAAAAAAGCAATAGCGACAGTTAACGGCACTGCAGCGTTGCATACGGCATTATATATGTCTGGGGTCAAAGCGGGTGATTTGGTGGTTACCCAAGCGCTCACCTTTGTTGCCACTTGCAATGCGCTATACCATATGGGAGCTGAGCCCGTTTTTGTTGATGTGTCGAAGGTAAGTTTAGGTCTATGTCCTATTGCGCTAAATAACTATCTTGAAGAAAATGCTTTTATTAATTCTGCGGGAGTGTGTGAGCATAAAGATACGCATCAAGTAGTTCGTGCTGTAGTGCCCATGCATACATTTGGTCATCCTGTGGAGATTGATGAGTTATTATCCATTTGTCAAAAATGGAATATTACTTTAATAGAAGATGCTGCGGAAAGCTTAGGTTCATTTTACAAAGGCCAGCATACGGGAACATTCAGCCAATATAGTGCGTTGAGTTTCAATGGTAATAAAGTGATAACGACTGGCGGTGGTGGTATGGTTTTATGTCAAAATCATGAAGATGGGGTTCATACTAAGCACGTTACGACAACAGCAAAAGTGCCACACCCGTATGAGTTTTTCCACGATGAGCCTGGTTTCAACTATAGGTTACCAAACTTAAATGCTGCATTGGGTTGTGCCCAAATGGAGGTGTTGCCCTGCTTTCTAAAGCAAAAAAGAGATTTGGCTCAGCGCTACCGAGAATTCTTTCAAGGTTCAGAGTTTACATTTGTTTCTGAACCGGACTATGCTCAATCGAACTACTGGTTGAATGCGGTAATCTGTCCTGATGTTGAGAGACGAGATCTGTTGATTAAAGAAACTAATTCTCAGGGTGTTATGACACGACCAATATGGAAACTGATGCATCGTTTACCTATGTTTGAAAAGTCACATGAGGGGATTTAAGCGTTTCAAAGTGGGTAGAGACTCATCTAGTCAATTTACCAAGTTCGCCGGTCGGCTTGACTGAATGATACAAAGGAAATGACAAAACTAATGAACAGGAAGGTTGCAGTCTTTACGGGGACTCGAGCTGAGTATGGCTTGCTTTATTGGCTGTTAAAGGATCTACAGAGTGATCCATATTTGACACTGCAGTTAATTGTGTCTGGTATGCATCTTTCTCCTGAATTTGGCCAGACGTTTACGCAAATAGAACGCGATGGCTTTCAAATTGATGAGAAAATCGA
>JBLLNS010000025.1:0-20554 GCA_048058835.1 Oleiphilus sp. | reverse complement strand
TTCCCCATGACAGAAGCGCTATTTGGCTCGGCCGGGATGCCTTATGCGGTGGTGTATGACCAGCTAGGTTCTTTTATTGCTTTAGCCGCTTACGCGATTATTGTTGCCGCCATATACAGCCCCTTGGTTGAATCTCCCACCTTACGATCGGTGGTTATCAAAATACTCACCTTTCCGTCCTTTCTGGCGTTGCTATTGGGTTTAAGTATGCGTGGTATTGCAATGCCTGAATTCGCGAGTACCTTAATCGATGGCTTGGCACAGACTCTTGTACCTGTGGTGATGGTGGCGGTGGGATTTCAATTACGATTTCGCTTTCATCGTGCAGAAATGTTTCCCATGGCAACGGCTTTAGGAATCAAACTGATATTGATGCCTGCCGCTGCTTGGTTGATCTGGCAGGCGCTAGGGCAAGACGGTATTGCGGTGGATATTAGTGTCTTTCAAGCGGCCATGCCGCCGATGATTTCCGCCGGTGCCATCGCTATTATGGCCGGCCTTGCACCACGTTTGGTGAGCGGCATTGTCGGGTTTGGTGTGTTGCTAGCTCTAATCAGTTTACCCATCGTCGCGTGGCTTTTGGCACTGTGAGTTAGTTGGCTAGATTGTTCTGTGCAATGATGGATAGGAGATGAGCTTATTTTTCATCATTTAGTCTTATCGATATTTTTGTCATGTGTCACGAAAATTAATTCTTGCACCTCAAAGCCAGCTTCGCGTGACAAATTTTTAAAGCGATCTATCACTTGTTGGCTGACATTGGGGGTTCTTGCTAAAAGCCAAAGGTAGCTTAAGTCGGGGCCTGAAACAAAGGCATACTCGTAGTTTTCCTGCTCAAGCTCAAAGATGACGTAGGAACCATAGAACGGCCCGAAAAAGGAAACTTTCAGATAGCCTTCATCCTTTTTATCGACAAAGTAGGCTTTTCCCTCGGCGGTCTCCCATTTCTGTTCCTCAAGCGAGAAACCACGATTGATGACGTCGATTCCGCCATCTTCGCGCAGCGTATAATTGGCGGTTATATTTTCTAAGCCGCGCTCAAAGGAATGATCTAATCTCGCTATTTCATACCATTTACCGAGATAGCGATTAACCTCAAAATGGCTTACTGGTTTCACGGCGTCAGGCATGCCCAAGCAGCCGCCTAGGGCTAGTGTCGCCAATAATAGGGCAAACTGTGTTAGCTTAGTGGTGTAGGTCATTTTATTTATACCGTCTTCCAATGTCTTTGCATTTCAAAATATAAAAATGATGCTGACCAAGTAATCAGCACCAAGCCCGTTAAAGACTCAATGCCGGTTAGATATCTTAAGTTGCCGATGGGTTCAATATCGCCAAAGCCAACTGTACTAAACACGGTAAAGGAAAAATACACGCAATCCATTAAGCTGCCATTGAAGTTTCCAGTTAGCGCGCCCCACCCCTCTAGCTGGTTCATATAGTAATATGCGATGGCAAATATCCAAATTTCTAATGCGTGAGCGATCAAAGCGCCAAACACCCCGAAGACAATTCTGTATCGGTGTTTTAAGTGCATTTTGGGGATATACAGAGTGAGGCGATAAAGGCATTCGTAATGTACGATGACGACAACGGCGACCACAAAACAGTTTATTAGTATTGTTAATATCATGATAAGTCACCGTTTGTTGGTTCTTATTGTCTAAAAGAGTTTCAATCGAGAAATAAAACGATACCTTGCTGTATATCTGCGTTCAAGCTCAGCAGCCTAGAAGATAAGGCTTTTCAGTAGTGATTGAATTTTTGCTTGGGCACGTTCGTCTTCTGACTTTAAGCGGCCTATTCGTATCAAGCTTAAGTCTTTGTCTAGGGCAATATATCGAAGCAGTACGCCTTGCTGATAAAAGTGTTGATAGAGAGCTTGGGCTTTATCAGTCGACAGTATATAGCTGGAAAATAGGGTCTCATGCCGGCTATCGGAAATTTTCTCTAGTGTTCGAAACAGCGCGGTATTCGTAAGTTTGCACTCGCGCAACTTGGCTGAATGTTGGCGCAGCCATTCTTCATCTGTGAAGGCTTGTTTTGCAAGGTGTTGCGCGGGCCCATTTATGGCCCAGAGGGATAGGTGTTCTGCAAGGTTTCGACAGTGTGCAGGGGAAGCAAATAAGAAGCCCAGGCGCACACCAGCTAAACCAAAATATTTTCCAAATGAGCGCAATACAATGACATTATCTCTCGAAGAATTGAGGTGGGGCAGTAGACTAGATGAGCTCAGTGTGTCGCCAGAACTCGACGCATCAGATGACTCAATAAAGGCCTCATCAACGATCAAGCAGCCACCATCTTGAAGCGTCTCGGCCCAAGCTAGCAGAGTTTGCGGGGAAAGCTTTAGGGTGCTTGGGTTATTCGGGTTGATGATCAGTAAATGTTGTTTGCGATTTCTACTCAGAGCGGCGTCTATATCTTGTTGGGCCTGCGTGTTTGATAGCGCATCGTAATGCGAGATCGGGTTGCGGTTTATCTGCCACGCTCTTTGGTGTTCCTGATACCCCAAGCTTGGCAGTAATACAGGTAGCTTGGGTAGCCGTTTAGGCAGAGATTCAATCGCGTTTTGCGTGCCAGCCAAGCTGACAAAGTTAGGGCAGCCATAGTAAGTGCTAACACTGTTTATGAAGCTGGGGTCTTCATAGGGTAGAGAGGTAAAGGCGGATGCTGGTATGTCTTGGCATGGATAAGCGTAAGGGCTGATACCTGTCGATAAGTCGATCCAGTTTTGGACTGGAATGCCTGTATCCTGGCTGGCTGCTAAGAGATTACCGCCATGGGCTAAATCAGCCAAGCGTAATTGATGTGTTGAGAGTGTCGTCATTGGCTTAGGAGATGAGTCAGGGCATCTGAAAACTCAGTGACGAGCTCGCCAGAATGTAAGCAAGTTATGAGGATAAATATGACAAGCCAGAGTGCGAGTGATTTATTTACCAAACGGCAGGCAGACTGAATGCTGTGAGCATCGGCTCGGCTTGTGTTCGATAATTTCAGTCCGAGTAAGGGGCGTAGATGCGTCGTGCCATGATATACGGCTCTGCCGCCTAAACTGACCTTTATTGCACCCGCACCGGCGGCCATAACTGGCCCCGCATTGGGGCTTTTCCAAAATTTGGCCTGTTTAAACCAGCAGGTGAAGGCCTGTCTTGTATGGCCCACTAACGCGTAGCTGAAAGCGGTTAAGCGGGCAGGCAGGTAGTTTAATATGTCGTCTAAACGAGCAGCCGCCCAACCAAATTGTTCGAAACGGCTATTTTTATACCCCCACATTGCATCGAGCGTGTTTGCCAAACGATAGCAGATCAGGCCCGGTACACCTGCAATGGCGAACCAGAACAAGGCCGCAAAAATGGCATCCGCCCCGTTTTCCAACACAGATTCAGTCGCGGCTGTGGCGATGTCTGTGTCGTCAAGTTGGCTACAGTCTCGGCTAACGATACGGGCCACGGCTTCGCGTGCAGCGGGGAGGTTATTGGCCCTGAGAGGCTCAGCGACAGCCTGTGCATGCTCTAATAAGCTACGCCAGCCTAGCGCGATATACAGCATGAAACCTGAGAAAATAAGCTGGGCAAGCCAGTCGTCAGCAAGCCAAAGGGAAATCAGTAACCCTAGCCCGCAAAATGGCACAATACATAAAAGCAAAGCCAACAAACCTTTGAGTTTGCGCAGACCTTTCCGGTTAAATCCTTGTTCAATAAAATTGGCAAAGGTGCCAAAGCCAACCAGAGGATGAAAGCGTTCTGCTTCACCGATTAGCTTGTCTAAGGCTAAAGCGAGTAGGCTTGAGAGGGTTATGAATAACATTCGAGATTCTCTGGCTGGCGCACCTGCATTGTTATTTCAGGCGCAGCTGATGTTAAAGCGGGGTGCAAGCGCAGTTCACTTATCATACTGAGCCTATTACAGCGACTAAGCCTAGCAGGATAAGGGTTTCGCTTAGCTCGATTAATGCACCCAAGGTATCGCCAGTGAAGCCATTCAGTCTGCTTAACATGACATACCGGAGACTGACAAGGCCAACCAAGGAGGTGGCGAGGATCAATAGACTTAGCCAGCCAAGCGCAAACAGGCTGAGCAGAGCCAATAGTGCAATGACGCTATAGCATGTTTTAGCAGAAAGTCGCTCGCGAAGTGCGCTACCTAAACCACTTTCCCGAACATAGGGTGTGTGGATGATCAATAGCACCGCATTGGCGCGGGCAAATATCAATGACCAAATAAGTGCTGCAACATGCTCTGCTGAAAACAGGGCTTGAAGGCAGGCCAGCTTGATGAACAGTATTAACACGACTGTGGCGATGGCAATAGGGCCAGAGGTCGGGTCTTTCATCAGTTTCAGTGTGCGCGATTTAGAACCTAGACCACCAAGCCAAGCGTCAGCCGCATCTGCTAGGCCGTCAATGTGCAAGGCGCCGGTTAGCCATACCCAAAGCGTGAGCACGAGAGCGGCACTGATCCAGTCATTCAAGACCGCGTTGATGATGCTTGCCGCGAGTGCAAGAAAAACTCCGAGTATTCCACCAATCAGCGGATACCAAGCGACTGCCATGCCTTGGATTTTGGGGTCGGGGAATGGCATCTTGCCAACGGGAATCCAGCTAAGCAGTTGAAGCGCTGTGCGACACGCCAGCCACTGTTCTTTTATCAATGTGTTGCGCTCTGAAGTATTAATGGCTCACTCCGGCTTGGTCAAAGGTGGCCATGTTGTTATGAAGTTCACAGGCCATTTTCAGCAAGGGAACGGCGACGGCTGCACCACTTGCTTCGCCCAAACGCATCTGCAAATCGACTAAGGCCTGCGCGTTTAAGGCGGCTAAAATCGCTTTATGGCCTGCTTCAGCGGAACAGTGTGAAAATACCAACCATGGACGAATGGAAGGGTTGATCTCCACCGCGACTAAGGCGGCAACCGAAGAAATAAAGCCATCAACCAGCATCGGAATACCTTCTTGTGCGCAGGCGATGGTTGCGCCAACTAGGCCGGCAATTTCGAACCCGCCCAGCGCTTGCAGGCAGCTAAGCGGGCTTTGGGTGTCGGAGCGATGCTTAACCAAAGCGCGCTCAATCACATCAATCTTCCGAGTCATGCCCGCATTATCCAGCCCTGTGCCTCGTCCAACTAAATTTTTGGGGGCTTGGTTTAGAATGGCGCAAGCCAATGCCGATGCCGAGGTGGTGTTGCCAATTCCCATTTCGCCACCAATATACAGGTCAATCTGCGCTTTTTTTGCCTCGAGTACGGACTCTCTACCGATGAATAGTGCTCGCTCCAGCTCAGATTCGGTCATCGCCAAGGCGTGACAAAAGTTTTTGGTGCCCGCATTAATACGTTTATCGATGACTTTATCCAAGGTGTCGAGCGCATTGATGGTGCCTAGATTGATGACCTCAAAGTCGGCCTTGAGCGAGCGGGCGAGTACGCTGATGGCCGCCCCGCCAGAGGAGAAGTTTTTGATCATTTCGGCTGTCACGGCCTGGGGAAAAGCTGACACGCCTTCGGATACGACGCCGTGATCAGCGGCAAAAACCCTGATCGAAATCTTCTCTAATGTCGGATTGTGTTTTGCTTGAAGGCTGGCGAGCTGGCAGGCCAATTCCTCAAGTTTTCCCAGCGAGCCCGGGGGTTTCGTCAGTTGGTTCTGGTGTTGCTGTGCAGCAGAAAAAATTGTCTGGTTTGCCGCTTTGGCTGTTGTTTTCAGGAATGAGATCAGATCAGGTGAATAGTTTTCCGTTGGCATGTTATTTCCAGAGTCCATGGCTTTAGGGTGCGTGAAACGATATCAGCTTCACGCACCGTGTTTTATTATGAGGTACTAAAATTACATATGGTTGACGGATATATTCGGGAAACTATGTCGCTGATCAATGGGCTTTTGAGAGATCAGGGCGGACACTTTGCGGGCGATGTCCCGATAAAGGTGGGCCACCTCGCTATCCGGTTCAGCAATGACCGTTGGCTTTCCGGCATCGGTTTGTTCCCGAATGGTTTTATGCAATGGCATTTCGCCTAATACTTCTGTGTCGTAGGCCTCAGCAATACGGTGTCCACCACCTTCACCGAATAAGGGTTCATGGTGGCCGCAGTTGCTACAAATATGCACGCTCATATTTTCAATGACCCCTAAAACATCAATGTCGACTTTGCGGAACATTTCGATGCCCTTTTTGCAGTCGAGTAAGGCAATGTCTTGCGGTGTCGTCACAATGATCGCGCCGGTCACCGGTATCCGTTGCGCCAGTGTTAGCTGAATGTCGCCCGTGCCAGGCGGTAGATCGACGATAAGGTAGTCTAGATTGCGCCATTTTGTTTGTGTGGCTAACTGTAATAACGCGCCGCTTACCTTTGGGCCACGCCAAACCATGGGGGTGTTGTTATCCACTAAAAACGCCATGGAATTGGCTTCCACACCATGAGCCTGAATGGGCAGGAACCATTTCCCGTCTGCGGTTTCAGGGCGTTGGCCATCTGGAATACCGAGCATCATGCCCATACTTGGGCCGTAGATGTCGGCATCAATAATCCCGACGCGAGCTCCCTCTTGCGCTAAAGCAAGCGCAAAGTTGACTGACGTGGTGCTTTTGCCAACGCCGCCTTTGCCCGATGCAACGGCGATAATATTTTTGACGCCATCAATGGTTTTCAGTTCATTTTGCGCAGTATGGATTGCAATATTGCTACTGATATCTATCTCGACGGTGTCCACGCCATCGACATACTCGAGATTCGTTTCAAGAATTTGCTTGATGCCACCCATTAAACCTTTGCATGCATAAGGCATCACTATTTTGATGAGCACCTTACCTGCTTCACAGCTCATGCTTTTAACCGCATTTAGGCTGTATAGGT
The DNA here is from genome assembly GCA_048058835.1 of Oleiphilus sp. Taxonomy (GTDB): domain Bacteria; phylum Pseudomonadota; class Gammaproteobacteria; order Pseudomonadales; family Oleiphilaceae; genus PZPK01. The sequence continues at coordinate 13,701 of JBLLNS010000025.1, read as the reverse complement.
CTTGGTTCAGATAAGGGTCGCGATAGATTTTAATCGCTTCTTCGAGCTCTGTTTGGTTGGCAGTCGACATAAGCACTCCGCAGGCTGTTGGATCAGTATATTGCTAGTCTGGTGTGGGGTTTTTAGAAAGCGTGAAATTCTACCTGATTTTTTTGCTTCGTTATATCCACAAACGTGTCCTTATTGTGAGAGTTCAGTTTACTCAGGAATCGCAAGGCTGAAAGCGCTAGCTGTGTTATGAAAGCCTTTGCATAAGATCTTCGCCCGCAATCGTTCGGATTTTTTTATAAAACTCTGTGATTTAGCTTATGCATAGGATGAAAATTGTCCAATACATAGGTATCATAGCGCCGTTTTTCACTGCCTTCGGTCCGTATCTATTTTTATAGATGCGCAGGCAATTCTGGCAAATTTACTGAGCTGATCTAACAAAGAGTAGAGATATCTGTGCGAAAAATACTGGTAACAAGTGCCCTTCCTTACGCTAACGGCCCCATTCATTTAGGTCATATGTTGGAATATATCCAAACTGACATCTGGGTGCGATTCCAAAAATTGCGTGGCCAGACCTGTACCTACGTTTGTGCCGATGATGCGCATGGCACGGCTATCATGCTCCGAGCTGAAAGAGAAGGCATTAGTTCTGAGCAGTTGATTGACCGAATTAACGCCGAACATCAGCAAGATTTTGCGGATTTTCAGGTTGGGTTCGATAACTATTACTCGACGCACTCCGAGGAAAACCAAAGCTTAGCCGGCCGTATTTATGAAGCCTGTTTGGCAAACGGAAAGATATCATCTCGTTCGATTACCCAAGCATTCGACCCCGAAAAGCAGCTGTTTTTAGCCGACCGTTTCGTCAAAGGCACCTGCCCGAAATGTAAAAGTGAAGACCAGTATGGCGATAACTGTGAAGTGTGTAGTGCAACCTATTCGCCGATGGAATTGATTGATCCAAAGTCGGCCATTTCAGGCGCAACACCTGTTGAGAAAGATTCCGAACACTTCTTTTTTAAGCTGCCTGAATTTACTGAGTTTCTAAAAACATGGACGCGAAGTGGTACGCTTCAACCCCAAATTGCCAATAAACTATCTGAATGGCTGGATTCGGGTCTGCAAGAATGGGATATCAGTCGTGATGCGCCCTATTTTGGCTTTGAAATTCCGAACCAGCCAGGTAAATATTTTTATGTTTGGCTGGATGCGCCCATTGGTTATATGGCCAGCTTTAAAAACTTATGTGACCGCCGGGACGACTTGGATTTTGATGAATATTGGAAAGCCGGTTCTGATACCGAACTGTATCACTTCATCGGCAAGGATATTATCAACTTCCATGCTTTGTTTTGGCCAGCGATGCTGAGTTGTGCGGACTTCAGAACCCCTACCGGCGTGCATGCCCACGGTTTTGTGACGGTAAATGGCAAGAAAATGTCAAAGTCCCGCGGTACGTTTATCAAGGCACGAACCTACTTAGAACATTTGAACCCTGAATATTTGCGATATTACTTTGCCGCGAAGTTGACCAGCCATGTGGATGATCTGGATTTAAATCTGGACGATTTTGCACAACGGGTGAATGCTGATTTAGTCGGTAAAGTGGTTAATATTGCCAGCCGCTGTGCTGGGTTTATCACGAAACGTTTCGCTGGCCAGTTATCGGATAGCTGCTTGGAAACGGAATTGTTAGCCAAGTTTACCGATGCCGGTGATGACATTGCCGCGTTTTATGAAACCAGGGAATTTGGCAAAGCCATCCGTAAAATTATGGAGCTGGCTGACCTGGCCAATCAGTACATCGATGAAAAAGCACCTTGGGTGATTGCAAAAGAGGAAGGCAAAGAAGCCGAGCTTCAACAAATATGCTCCAATGGTATTAACATGTTCCGCCAACTAATGACCTATTTGGCACCAGTGTTGCCTTCGATGACAGAAAAAGCAGAAGCGTTTTTAAACGTTTCTCTTAACTGGGATGCGCGAACTGAGTTATTACTGGGCCATGAGATCTCTAAGTTCAAGCCAATGATGACGCGCGTCGAAATGGATAAAGTGAATGCCATGATCGAAGCCTCTAAAGAGGCGGCTGCAGAAGAAATGCAGTTAGGCAAAAAAGTGGAGAAAAAACAGCCCGTTGCTGATCAGAGTAAGACCGAGCACGAACCCATTGCGTCTGAAATTGAATTTGATGACTTTACAAAAGTCGACTTACGGGTTGCGCTCATTAAAAATGCCGAGCATGTAGACGGCGCTAAAAAACTTCTTAAGTTGACTCTGGACTTAGGTTTTGCCGAAAAGCAGGTATTCTCCGGGATCAAGTCTGCCTATCAACCAGAAGACCTGGTCGGTAAGATGACCGTCATGGTAGCCAACTTGAAGCCCAGAAAAATGAAATTTGGTCTGTCTGAAGGCATGGTGTTGGCTGCAGGTCCGGGAGGAAAGGATATCTGGTTACTCGAACCGCATGCCGGCGCGCAACCTGGCATGAGAATAATGTAACGGCTGTCTGTTGGTTTAGTCCTGCGCATGACAGTGAGTGGAAAGGTTTCTGGAGCAATTAATCGCTGATGAGTGAATACTTATTAATTTTAGTCAGTACTATTTTGGTGAACAACTTTGTTCTGGTTCAGTTTCTGGGCCTGTGCCCGTTTATGGGTGTTTCAAACAAACTAGAAACAGCGATGGGTATGGCGTTGGCGACAACGTTTGTACTGACGCTGTCTTCTCTGTGTAGTTATTTAGCCTTTACTTACCTGCTTCAACCGCTTGGGCTTGAATACTTGCAAACCATCACCTTTATCTTGGTGATAGCGGTGGTGGTTCAGTTTACTGAAATGGTGGTGCGAAAAACCAGCCCGGTGCTGTATCGGGTTTTGGGTATATTTTTACCCTTGATCACAACCAACTGTGCCGTCTTAGGTGTGGCTTTGTTGAATATTAAAAAGCAGAACGGCTTTATGGAATCGATTCTTTATGGTTTTGGTGCTGCAGTCGGTTTTTCTATGGTCTTGATTTTGTTTTCAGCCATGCGCGAACGCATCGCTGTCGCGGATGTGCCGACCCCGTTTAAAGGCTCAGCCATCGGCATGATTACAGCAGGGCTCATGTCACTTGCCTTTATGGGCTTTACCGGTTTGGTGAATATTTAATGTTAAGTGTTGTATTAACCGCAGTGATTGCGCTACTTGGTCTAGCCATCGCTTTCGGCGCTTTGCTAGGCTTCGCGTCGGTTCGCTTTAAAATCGAAGGCAATCCTATTGTCGATCAAATTGATAGTCTATTACCGCAGACGCAGTGTGGTCAGTGTGGCCACCCAGGTTGTCGACCTTATGCCGAAGGCATTGCCGCTGGTGAGGAAATTAACAAGTGCCCACCCGGCGGAGAAGCGACGATTCATGCCTTGGCCGATTTACTGGATGTCGAAGCGCCCGCATTGGATGCCGAGCACGGCGAAGAAAAACCTAAAATGGTGGCCGTCATTCGCGAAGATGAATGTATTGGTTGTACCAAGTGCATTCAAGCCTGCCCCATTGACGCCATCTTAGGCTCAGCGAAGCACATGCATACGGTGATTGAATCAGAATGTACAGGCTGTGACTTGTGTGTTGAACCTTGCCCTGTAGATTGTATTGATATGGTGCCAGTCGACAACGGTCTAGCAGCCTGGAACTGGGATGCACCCAAGCCTTTAAATATTATAGCGACGGACTCTGCGAGATATCATGGAGCAGAGTCCGTATGAACAAGCCAGAAATGATACCCAGCTGCAATGTCGACTTATTTGATTTTCATGGCGGCATCCACCCCGAAGAGCATAAAACTGACTCGAATCAGCAGCCCATTCGTCGCTTAGGCTTGCCACCAAAACTGGTGCTGCCTTTAAAACAACATATTGGGGCCGCCAGTAAGCTGCACGTTGAAGTCGGTGACAAGGTGCTTAAAGGTCAGAAACTGGCAGACGCAGACGGCCCTTTCAGTGTCGCTTTACATGCGCCAACCTCCGGTCAGGTGACGGCCATCGATGATCAGGTAATCGCGCACCCTTCCGGCGAAACAGATCGCTGCATTACCCTAATACCAGACGGCCAAGATACTTGGTGTGAGCTGCAACCTTGCGAAGATTATCGTCAATTAAGCGCAGGCCAGATTCAGCACAAAGTCAGCGAAGCCGGCATCGCCGGAATGGGGGGCGCAGGCTTTCCCACCGCGATAAAAATTGCGCCAGCAAATCTGACGAATATTGATACTTTGATATTAAATGCAGCGGAGTGCGAACCTTACATCACGGCGGATGACCGATTGTTGCAGGAGCGAGCCGATGAGGTGGTGGCAGGCCTAGAGATTCTTATTCGGGTTTTGGGGGTTCATCAGTGTTTAATCGGGATTGAAGATAATAAACCGGCGGCCATTGAAGCATTAAACGCCGTGTTACAGGGAAAGTCTGAGATACAGCTCTGCGTGATTCCGACCAAATATCCCTCGGGCGGAGAAAAGCAGCTGATTAAGATTCTCACCGATAAAGAAGTTCCTAGCGGACGAATACCGGCTGATATCGGAATTGTGTGCCAGAATGTCGCAACGGTTGCGGCGATCTATCGGGCAGTGCGATTTGGTGAACCTTTGATTTCCAGAATCACGACGCTAACGGGTGAACAAATTGGCCATCGAGGCAATGTCGACGTGCTTTTGGGGACGCCAATAGACTGGATGCTAAGCCAGGCAAATTATCAAGCAGCCAAGATTGAACGTTTGATTATGGGCGGCCCTATGATGGGCTTTACTTTATTGCATGCCCATGTGCCCGTGGTAAAAACCACCAACTGTATTTTAGCACCTGGTCCAAAAGAATTACCGCTGGCGCCACCTGCTCAGGCATGTATCCGTTGCGGGCTGTGTGCCGATGTCTGTCCAGCGGAGTTGTTACCGCAACAACTGTATTGGTTTTCACGCGCAGAGGAATATGAAAAAGCCGAGCATCATAACTTATTCGATTGTATCGAGTGCGGTGCCTGTTCTTATGTCTGTCCTAGCGCTATTCCTCTGGTGCAATATTACCGTCACTCAAAGGGTAAAATTAAACAGCAACGGGAAAATCAACGAAAGTCTGATCAGGCGCGTGAGCGTTTCGAAGCCAGACAGCAGCGTTTAGAACGAGAAAAAGCGGAAAAAGCCGCTAAACGAAAAGAACGCGCAGAAGCGGCCGCTAAAGCTCAAGCGGCCAAGCTGGCTCAGGCGGATAAGCCCGTGGTGCCAACAACCGACGCTTCGACCAGTCAACCTAAGCCTGCTCAATCTTCAGTGGCTTCTTCTGTTAACTCAGAGCCTGAAACGCTTGATAGCGCTGCTTTGAAATTAGCATGGGAAAAAGCCCAAGCGAAGCTCGATAAAATGTTCGATGCGCTGGAGGATGCAAAAACCAATCAGCCCGATCAGGTCGAAAAACTGAAACGAGCCGTTGAAAAAAACCAGATGCGGGTTAATCAGGCCAAGCTGGCATGGCAAAAAGCGGACAAACAGCAAGCGGCCACGACTCAGGCATCGAGTGCTCAGCCAAACGCTTTCCCAACTGAGGCCGAGCCATCAGCGACTTTACCCCCAAGTACCGAGCCTATAACCAATGAAGCACCGGATATTGAAGCCTTAACGCTGGCAGTAGAAAAAGCAGAAATTAAGCTGGGCAAAATGGAAGATGCTTTGGCCAATGCCGCTGAGGACCAGAAGGAAAAGCTGACGCGGGCCGTTGATAAGAACAAGCTTCGGGTTGATCAAGCTAAGCAAGCCTTACAAGATGGATTAGCTAAGCAGTCTGAGATTGCAGCAAGTGAAGCCAAGTCTTCAGCTGACGAAGAGGCTCTTCCTGATTTGGAGGCCTTAACGCTGGCATTAGAAAAAGCAGAAATTAAGCTAGGCAAGATGGAAGACGCCCTAGCGAATGCCGCGGATGACCAAAAAGAAAAGCTGACCCGCGCGGTAGCGAAAAATAAGCTTCGCGTTGAGCAAGCTCAACAAGCCTTGGAAGAAGGGAAAAAACGCGTTGCTGCGAGTGAGCCGGCAAGTCAATCAGAAGGTGGAGAAGGGTAATGGCCTTAATATCGATTAGTTCGCCGCATACGAAAGGGCCTCAGCGAACCGCAACTTTAATGCGTTGGGTGGTGGCAATGACCCTGCCTGGTCTCGCGATGCAAACCGTCTTTTTTGGCTGGGGTAATCTGCACAATGTCTTGTGGTGCTCAATTGTTGCTATTGCATGTGAAGCCTTGGTGCTGTTAGTTCGTAAGCGACCCTTAGGCTTTTATCTTAACGACTATAGTGCGCTGGTGACTGGTGTCTTATTGGGTTTGGCATTGCCGCCCTTTGCGCCTTGGTGGGTGTCGTTTATTGCCACTGCTTTTGCGATTGTATTCGCCAAGCATCTCTACGGCGGTATGGGTTATAACCCGTTTAATCCCGCTATGGTGGGTTATGCTTTGGTCTTGGTCTCGTTTCCTGTCGCCATGACGACTAACTGGGCAACGCCTGTGAGTTTACTGGAGCAGGCTCCGACGCTCACGGATACCTTGGTCAAAATCTGGGGTGAGGTTCATTTACCTGATGCTATGACCGGTGCAACCCCTCTGGATGTGTATAAGCACGAGATTGCTCATTCACTTGCTGATGACGTTCTACAGTTGCCTGTGTTTGGCGATTTCTATGCACTCGGTTGGGAATGGGTCAATTTGGCTTTTCTCGCAGGAGGCTTAGTATTGTTTGCGCTCAAGGTCATCCCTTGGCAAACACCGCTTGGCGTATTGCTAGGCTTGGCGGTACCTGCATTACTTTTGGGTTGGGATGCGGATCAAACCACGCCATTTATGTTACATATGTTGGCGGGTGCGACGATGTTAAGTGCATTTTTTATCGCCACCGATCCAGTCAGTTCGGCAACGACTCCCAAAGGGCGATTACTGTTCGGGCTGGGTATCGGTTTACTGACCTACTTAATTCGTCGCTATGGCAGCTATCCAGATGCCTTTGCGTTTGCAGTATTATTAATGAACTTTGCCGCACCACTGATCGATGTCTATACCCAGCCAAGAACCTATGGCCATAAAAAAGCACAAACCGGTGCTAAAGCAAAAGAGAGGCATTGAATATGTCTGAACCGTCTGAAATTAAATTGGAAGAGAGCGCTAGCGAAGAAAGTATGGGGCGTTCTATCTTTCGATCAGCTTGGGGCTTGAGCTTATTCGCGATCATCACAGCGGGTTTGATCGCTTTAACGCAAGTGGGCACCAAAGAACGTATCCAGGATCAAATTAAACAGGCTCGCTCCAAGGCTTTATTACAAATTGTTCCGCTTGGCGAGTTTGATAATGATTTGCTCGATACTGCGTTCTGGATAGAAGCGGAAGAGCAGTTAGGCCTAAAAGAAGCCGGAGAAGCTTTTGTCGCGTTAGAGCAAGGCGCGCCAAAGTATTTTATTTTGCCTTTAGTGGCAACGGATGGCTATACCGGCCCGATTCGTTTGATTATGAGTGTTGATCTTGCGGGCACGGTGATTGGATTGCGCGTGATAGAGCACAAAGAAACACCGGGTCTGGGTGACAAAATTGATATTAAAAAGTCAGACTGGATACGTTCATTCAGAGGCCGCTCGCTTGAAAACACCTCAGAGAGCCAGTGGGCTGTGAAAAAAGACGGCGGGGATTTTGATCAGTTAACCGGTGCAACCATTACACCGAGAGCTATCGTCAATGCGGTTTATAAAGGTCTTAGCTATTTTGATACACATAAAACGGCATTATTCCAACAGGCGGGCTTTAGCCGTTCGAACGATACAGGTATGCAATAATGAGTGATAGCAGGCTAGGATTGGATCGAGCAGAACTCAATACACTGGTAAAAAACGGCTTGTGGAAAAATAACCCGGCTCTGGTACAGCTGCTTGGTTTATGTCCTTTATTAGCGGTAACCGGCACGGTCGTTAATGCCTTAGGTTTGGGGTTGGCGACAATTTTAGTCTTACTGTCTTCGAATATTGCGGTGTCGGTGATTCGAAACTTTGTGCCTGGTTCGGTACGTTTACCTGCTTTCGTGATGATCATTGCGTCTTTGGTGACCTGCGCTGAATTATTGATGCAAGCTTTCACCTATGAACTGTATGAAATTCTCGGTATCTTCATTCCCTTGATCGTCACTAACTGTGCTATTTTAGGCCGCGCAGATGCTTATGCATGCAAAAATCCGGTGTTACCGGCTGCGGTTGATGGCTTGATGATGGGGTTGGGCTTTACCGCTGTGCTGATATTGTTAGGTGGCATGCGAGAGCTTATCGGGCAAGGCACCTTGTTTACCGGCATGAACCTTATTTTTGGACAGACGGCACTTTCTTGGGAAATCGTGTTGGTGGATGATTATGCAAACTTTCTATTTGCGATTCTGCCACCCGGCGCTTTTGTCGGTATGGGCTTAATCATTGCCTTGAAAAACATTATTGACCAACGTATTGAACGTGCAGCCGCCTTGAAAGCGGTGAAGAAAGTTGCTGGAAGTAAGCGAGTGAGGGTCACTGGGTCCGTATCTTAACGGAGTCCAGTGTCACTGAACCTGCTAGCAATGCAGGAAGGGTAATTACTTTGGAGTATTGCCTAAGGTGATATGTCTTGGGCCCGGCATATTTTGTTGTCCGGTCACACCTGTCTTGATTTGTTCGATTGATCCGCCCGATGCTAAGAAGGCTTTGACTTGCTCATTGATAGAGCTTGAGGTTTCGGTTGCAGCAGGTTGTTTCTTTTTTGCTGTCGATTTTGCTTTAGTCGCCATGATATCCCTTGATCCCTGATAATGAAGTTAGCCGAGCAGTATACACGAAATCAGGCGAGAAATCTGATTTAGCAAAAATACCCCAGATCCAGCCCAAATTAATCTTCGTACATACTGTACAAGCGCTCTTGAAGTTTTATAGATTAGCCTTATATTCCTCCTTAAATTCACTCGTGAGATCACTACTATGATGCGTATATTTTTATTCTTGGCCACTAACTTGGCGATCGTGCTTGTCGCCAGTATCACGCTGAGTTTACTCGGCGTAGGTAGTTACATGACCTCACAGGGTCTTGATTACCAGAACTTGATGATCTTTTGTTTGATATTCGGTATGGCAGGCTCAGTTGTTTCTCTGCTCTTATCAAAATTCATGGCGAAAAGAAGCATGGGGGTACAGCTCATCGAACAGCCCCAAAATGCAGATCAGCAATGGCTCTACAGCACAGTACAAGAATTAGCCAATAAAGCGAATATTGGTATGCCAGAAATTGGTGTTTTCAATAGTCCGCAAGCGAATGCATTTGCGACCGGCTGGAACAAAAACAATGCTTTGGTGGCAGTCAGTACCGGCCTGTTGAATAAAATGAACCGTGAAGAGGTCAAGGCAGTGCTAGGGCATGAGATTGGCCACGTGGCCAATGGCGATATGATTACGCTGACCTTGATACAAGGCGTGGTCAATGCCTTTGTTATGTTCTTTGCGCGTATCATCGGTAGCTTTATTGATCGAGCCGTGTTCAAAAATGAAAATGGCCACGGAATCGGCTTCTTTATCGCGACATTTGTGGCAGAAATTATTCTCGGTATTTTGGCTAGTACGATTGTCTTCTGGTTTAGCCGCCGACGTGAATATCGTGCAGATATTGCGGGTGCCGAACTGGTCAATCCTGCGGCGATGGTCAGTGCGCTAGCGCGCTTGAAGGCTGAGTATGAACAGCCGAGCGATATGCCTTCAGAAATGGTGGCTTTCGGGATTAGTGGCGAGCTTAAAAACTCCTTGGGCGGTTTGTTTATGAGTCACCCACCACTCGACCAACGCATAGCTGCCTTGAGGCAGCGTTATAACGCTTAAGAACCACATCACAGTTTGATAAGCCAAGCAGAAATGTTTGGCTTTTTTTGTGCGCTGAATTTGTATTAGGCTACGCTTTAAGGCATAAGTCACTTTACAAGTCTGTTTTATATGTTGAACGCTTTTCCATTGTTTGATAGCCATTTTCATATTATCGATCCAGCATTTCCTTTGGTGCCGAATCAAGGTTTTTTGCCCGAAGCATTTACCGTTGATGCTTATCGAGAGCGGATGAAAGGCTATGACTTACAGGGTGGTGCAATCGTTTCTGGTTCGTTTCAAGCGTTTGATCAAGGTTATTTGTTAGCCGCGTTAGAAAGAATGGGTGATGGCTTCGTTGGCGTGACGCAAATTCCCGCTTCAATATCTGATGAGGAACTTGAAAAGCTAAATGCTGCGGGTGTCAGAGCGGTTCGCTTTAACTTAAAACGGGGTGGCTCTGAAGATATTGCCCAGCTGGACTATATGGCTAGACGTGTTTTTGATTTATTTTCATGGCATGTCGAATTGTATGTGAATTCCATTGAGTTAAAGGAGTTGAAGCACCGTTTATGTGATCTGCCAAAAGTCAGTGTTGATCACTTAGGCTTAAGTCGAGCCGGTTTGCCAGATGTGCGTTTTTTGCTCGAGCATGATGTGAAGCTTAAGGCTTGTGGTTTTGGTCGAGTCGATTTTGATGTGAGCAAGGTGCTACCACATTTATTCGATATTAATCCGGAAGGCTTAATGTTTGGGACTGACTTACCGTCTACGCGTGCTCCGAGAGCTTACCAAGATACGGATTTTTCTTTATTAAGGGCTTCCCTAAGGGATGATGGCCGGACACGCGACGTGCTGTTTGGCAATGCGGCTAAATTTTATCGTATTGTTTGAGGTCTTTGGTAAAACAACTCGTCTGCTAGACATGATGTCGCTGAGAATCTTTCTCGTCAGTTTTTAGTTCTTAGCTATACTTAGTGAACTGAAGGATAAATTATTTACTCAGCTTAATAGATTTTATGTATTTATAGGAAAATGTTTCAATGAAGTCGATGGATAGCGGGTTAGGCCCCAGCGGCAAGTTAACCCTACAGGTAATTGCCATGCCTAAGGATACCAACCCTCATGGTGATATTTTTGCTGGTTGGCTGATGAGTCAAATGGATTTAGCCGCTGCCACAGCCGCAGGCCAGATCTCGAAAGGACGAGCGACTACGGTGGCGATTGATCGGGTGGAGTTTTTATCGCCCGTGTCGGTTGGTGATCAAGTGAGTTGTTATACCGAGTTACTGGATACTGGCAGAAGCTCCATGAAAATTGGCGTTGAAGTGTTTGTCACCGATGCCCGTGCCAATCAGACCCGAAAAGTGACTGAAGGGGTATTCATCTATGTCGCGATCAATGATATGGGTGGGATTCGGCAGTTGCCAAGCTTGGAGTAAGTGGGTACTAACTTCAGTTTATGATCACGCCCTTAAAAGGCTTGTTGGTCAAGTATTTGGAAAAAACGTCCCGCAAACTCCTTGCTGAAAGTGCGCTGTTCTTTACCCTCAAACTCGACGGTAAAGGCACTTTTCTTTTCTTCGATAACTCGCCCTTCTCCCAATAAGCAATGTTCAACTTGCAAGCCTTTCCATACTATCTGTGAAAAATCAGACCCTGCTTTTTGGCTTATGGGAGGCTGCTTAGTTTGTTCTGGCATGTGCAGGGCGCAAGACAATGCATTGGCGTATTTTTGTAGAATCGGTGAAGGATATTGATTGTTTTTGAGCTGCAAGGGCGCTGTGTTTTCAGCATATAAATGCCTAGAAAGCGCATGGCATTGGTCGAAATTTAGCTCTTTTTCAAAGCGTGACACTTTGTTTGTTTTGCTGGCCTGATCTTTTGGGGTAAATAGATGCAAGTGCCGCTTGGCTCTGGTCATGGCGACATAGAGTAAACGGCGCTCACTTTCTAGTTCGGCCATTGATATTTTCTCGGGCGTAAGGCTGTGTGGGAATGTTTTATTGTTTAAACCCGGAATCAGGACATGCTGCCATTCAAGGCCTTTGGCTCGATGAATAGAGCATATTTTTACTGAATTGGGTTGAACTTGCTCCGCTTGGTGGGCTAGCGCATCCAATCGTTTCAAAGCATCGGCAGCTGTTTTACCATGGTTCTTTTGCTTATCGTGTTTGGAGATAAAGGCGAAAATACTCATGATAGAGCGCACCCGCTCTTCTGCTTGTTCATGATTAAAGCTTAATGAACGAATGCCTTCATAGAGTTCGGTTTCTTCAGCATAGAGTTTAAACAACTCGGCACACACCGCTTGGTTGTTTTCAATTTTAGCCAGTACCTTGGCTAAACGTTCTAGCTTCAATTGTTGGAACTTTTTAAGCTCCGCTGGAATTAGTCCTAACAGAGTTTCACCGTATAAGCTGTCGGATTGAGCGAGCACAGCGCAAAGCTGTTTTAGCTGGTATTCCGGTAAACCAATATGGGGGAACTGACAAATTTGTTCGAATTTTTCTAGTCGTTTCGGGGCGCTGAATTGTCCGAATTCACCGGCAGAAAGTTCTAATAAAGCGCGTATGGCTTTAATTTCACTTGAATGAAAAACGCCCAAGTGGCCGTCAATATGATAAGGAATGTCAGCTTCCAATAGGGCCAGCTCTATTGCCACTGTTTGGCTCCAGACTCTGACTAACACGGCTGTTTCTTTCCAAGCCATGGGTTCCATTTTATCTAAAAGCTGAGCGACGGCGAGAGAATCATCACGACAAGAATTTAAATGAATATCCGTGTTCGGATTCGTTTGATGAGACTTGCAAAGCACCGGTAAGCGGTTGGTATTTTTGCTGATAAGGTGATTGGCTAGCAGCGACACCGCATGACCATAGCGGAACGAATAACTGAGGCTTAATAAACTCGCGTCTGAAAACTCTTCGGAGAATCCTTTGATAATATATTCGGGTTTGGCGCCTCGAAACTCATAAATGGTTTGATCGGGGTCACCCACTACCGTTATTTTAGCGCGATCACCGGCGATATACTTCAGCAAGGCATGTTGGATATCGTTTGTATCTTGGTATTCATCGACCAATACCACATCCATCTTGTTTTCAACTAATTGCCGCAACGCTGGGTTCGCACGAATTGCCATTACCGTGTCATAGAGCATGTCGCTGTAACTAATGCGCGCCTCTTGTTTACGCCACTGTTCGAAGCGATGGAAGAGTTCTAGCAGATAGTTAAACTTGGGCTCTATGTCTAGCCCTTCAAAAACAATTTCTGGCGCGTGGAGACCGCTTTTGACTGTTTCAATGAAGTCACGACTGATTTGAATGTGGTCTTTTTTATGGCGCTTAAGGTTCTGAAGTTGCTCGCCTTCTAGAAGCTGGTTCAACAAACGCCATAGCTGAAAGTCCTGCTCTTTTTCTGACAGTATTTGGGGCTTAAATGCGGGCAAATAGCCTTCTTGAATAAAGCGTTTATATAAGCGATAAGCCATCGCATGAAAGGTTCTAACTTCTGGCATGCTAGTAGTGGAGTTGTTTTCCTGAGAGGGCGAAGGCTGAAATAGCACAGAAGCCAACTTAGCTTGAAAGTCTTCCCGCGCGGCACGATTAAACATTAAAATAAGCATTCGTTTACTCGAAATGCCTTGTTCTAATAAGTAGCGAATACGATAAGCCAATGTCGTTGTTTTGCCGCTACCTGCCACGGCTGAGATAACATAATGCCCTGCTGCTGCATGGATAATGGTGTCTTGTTCGTCTGTCAGGGTAAAAGGCATGAAAAGCTAGCAGTTAACGATAGTGTATGGGGGGTTACAAAAGTTTATTTATCAGTGAGCCGGAGTCTCT
>JBLLNS010000024.1:0-43479 GCA_048058835.1 Oleiphilus sp. | reverse complement strand
TTGCAATCGGGCTTCTTACTTTATAAAACCATTACTCATATTTTCTTCATTCCCAAAGGCAGTAAGTTAATCCTATACTATGGTATTAATTCACTGTCTTTTCGCTTAAGCATTTCGAATAGACCGCCAGATAAACCGGTAAGGTTATGATCAAAACGAAACTGCATTTCACTCTGAAAAATACCAGTAACGCTCAAGCGTTTGAACTTAATAAAACCTCTTACTCTATTGGAAGAGAAGAAGGCTGCGATATTTTGTTAAAAGACGGACACCCTTCCAGAATGCATGCGCAAATTATCTTCAAAGACGGCCATTTACTGGTAGACGACCTGGACTCAAAAAACGGCACCTTTGTTAACAACAACCGTATCACCCATGCGACGCGGATCAAGCCCGGCGATCGAATAAAGTTCAGCACAAATGAATTCATCTTACTTTCAGATACGCCTGAAGATAAAACCATTATTTCAAAAAACTCTCCTCCCTCGTATACCTCGAATTCTTTTATTGTCGTTGAAGAAAACGAGCTAGACCCTGAAGAAACGACCCTACAACAAGACTACCCGCTTCCCGCAGGCTGGAAGGAAGAAGACAGACTGTCTAAAACATTTCTCCCTTCAACGAGTGAAGAAAAAAAATCAGACAGCATAATTAATGAAATTATCAAACAGGCACTCGCGAATGAAGATACTCTTTATTTCGGCGCATTGATCGTTAACCCTTCTGATGCTAAGCCGCAGGTTATCGGTTTATCAATAGATCACCAACAGCAAACTTTGAGCATTGGTCGGAGCAAGGAATGTACTTTTACGATCGACTCACCCAGCATGTCCGAGCATCATGCAAACTTAAGTTTTAAGAATGGAAAGTGGTACATTTCAGATAACAAGTCGACCAATGGCATACGTGTTAATAAAGAACTGGTGTCACATACCTTATTAAAGCATGGAACAACCATGACACTGGGGAAAGTAAAATTGCTCTATCGAGATATACCATGGTCAATTTGATTGGAACTAGATTAGTTATAATGGACAGTAAAGCATAATTAATACACCTATAAAAAACAGCAGCACGTTAAGCAACAAAATAAAAAGTTAATACGACATAAGTGTTTATTTTTTATACAAAACTTTGTTTTAACGACAGACAAACCGTTATTTTTAGTTTTTATTAAATAAACATCGCCACCCCCTTGACGAAAGCATTTTCGGACTATAGTATACGCGCACATTGATTGAGGCCTACCAGCTCAATCAAGCCTAACTTCTCCTTGAGAAGCACAAGGTAACGCTTTTGATGCGGGGTGGAGCAGCCTGGTAGCTCGTCGGGCTCATAACCCGAAGGTCGTCGGTTCGAATCCGGCCCCCGCTACCAAATAAAAAAGACTAGCGCTTGCTGGTCTTTTTTTTCGCCTGTAGAAAACTACGATAAAGCCGTATTCCCAATGGGTTTACGGCTTTTTTGTTTCCGTAATCTGCCGTCATCTTCCGTAACCATCCGCGAATTTTGTTGGTACCACTGTTGGTATCGGCATCACTGGTGGATTTCGGTACCAACATTCCACCTCATTGCTCTATCCGCTTTGTGTCGAAGTTTATTGAGAACAACTTCGATTAGGGGCCTATCCCCTTCTTCTAAATTCAACGCACTGAAATCATCACACCGTCCATCGCCCCTTGCGGCTCACCCAATACCTTTTAAACAGCATGGAGAATACCGTCTTGCAAAAACTAACTAATATCAAAATCAACAATACTAAACCTACTAACAGAACCCAAAAATTTGGTGATGGAAATGGCTTAGTTTTCGTACAGAAACCAAATGGATCAAAACTATTTCATTTTAATTTTCGGCTCGACAACAGACAAAGGACCATTTCATTCGGAGAGTATCCTGAAGTCTCCCTAGAGAAAGCTCGAGAAATGGCTAGAGAGACCAAAGCTTTAGTCAAAAAAGGAGTAGACCCAACCATACATAAGAAGCAAAAAAACATCGAAGCAACCAAGGCCCGGCTTGAAACATTCGAGGCAGTAGCAAGGGACTGGTATAAGATAAAGACCGCTCAATATACGGAAGGACATAGGAAAAGATGTCTTCGTATGCTAGAAATTCATCTTTTCCCCGAGTTCGGCGACATCCCATTGGATCAGCTTACCACACCAATGATTCTCGCAGCTCTACGTAAAATTGAAGAACAGGGAAAATTTGAAACCGCTCACCGAGCCAAGCAAGTTGCCGATCAGACACTGAGATACGCGAATCAAATAGGGCTGATCGAGAGGAATGTTGCCCAATATTTAACGGGAGCACTTCGCTCCCCTGATACGCAACATTTCGCCGCTATAACCGACCCTAAGCAACTTGGCTCTTTCCTACGCGCAATTGATGGTTACAGCGGCGGCCTTTCCGTGCGGACTGGCCTGGCATTAACGCCTCATCTTCTGTTGAGACCCGGAGAGCTTAGAAAACTGGAATGGACGGATATCAATTGGGAGAAAAGAATTATCTCAATTCCAAACCATCGAATGAAAACTCGAGAACACCACATCGTACCACTAAGTAGGCAAGTCTTAGAGCTACTAACTGAACTAAAACCCTTCAGTGGATATGGCCCATACGTTTTCTCTCCTCCAGCCCGTTTTGATAGATGTCTGAGCGACAATGCTATTAGATCGGCGATTCGAGCAATAGGCTATGATAAAAACACTGTTACACCACATGGATTTCGCGCAACCGCTCGAACTTTGCTGGACGAGGAGCTCGGGTTTAATATTGCGTGGATCGAGCACCAACTGGCACATGCTGTAATTGATACAAATGGGAGGGCATATAACCGAACCACCCATCTCGATAATAGACGGGTAATGATGCAACGATGGTCTGACTATTTAGATGAACTCAAAAACTCGGTAGACAAGTAAAATTTTAATTTTCGCTCCATTTAATCCATTTCTGAAAATGTCGGATGTTGATTTTTCACAACATTTAACATTCGACATATGTAGCTGAACTGAAAGATAAATAATTTTTTGAATTTCAGGCAAACATCATTTCTATACGATATTCATATATTAAGGTTCTGTTTTTAAAGGATTTTATTTTGCAAAAGAATCTCATCCAGCATAGCCTATTTAAGGACTGGCCACCATTCTCGGAGATTTCTTATGGAAATGTATTATTCGAAAGAACAACTTCACAACCTCTACCACGATAATTCAGAGGACGCCGGAGCAAGATCAATTATTCATGTCGCTACGACGATATTGATGAATCCACAGCATCAACTCTTTAGCAGGCCAACCCTACAAAGTGATCTGCATATACGCAGTTATCTTCCTTACGCAGAGGAGACCCGGAGCAACCTTCCTTACTACTGCACATACAACAATTATGAATTAAAACTACTTCTAACTAACAGAAATACTAGCAAGATTCACAAGGTGATATTTCTCGTATATGCAGAGCTCATGATTCTTAATCAATCCAAAACAAGCTCATCATTTAGTGACAGTTATACGCAACTAGACTATTGCCCAAGAATGCTATCAAAGGCTTTTGAGGCAATCGACCAAAACCCCATTTCCACACCAAATCATATAAGCTTTTTCGGGATTAGCTGCCTAATATGTCTCGCAAAATATGTCCTATTTCAGAGTTTATCATTCCCACAAAACTTGGAACCAGTTAAGACGCTAACCCACCTATTAAACTCTAATATGCTGCTGTCACATGCAGCACACCTAGCCAAAATTTCGGACATGAGAGACGCAAACAGAATTAGCGGCGCAAAGAGCCCATATCGACATGCCGCTTACAATGATTTTATCCGAGAAACCTCTTCAAAAATTTGGCTTCATCAGCTCAAAAACGGTGATGAGCCACTTCCAAAATCCCAAATGGAACAATTAATAGCTCACGTATTTCAATTGGAAAACCCTTCAACCAAACGTCATGAAGACCCCGAAACCACAAAAAAACATTTAACCAAAATTGCCCAGTCGATGGAAATATCCCTAGGCACCAAAAGACCCAGACTTGGCCAAAAAAATTACGAAGAGATCTTCGAACAAGTAGTTAGAAAAATAAACCGGGTTAGGCCGCAACCCTGATCCTAATCTCTTCAGATCCAAGGAAAATCGTTCTCTTATTTCTAACCGAAGGAGAACAAACCATGCAGGAAATTGAGAGACTGCTTCCCTTAGAGGCAGTCATAGATCAAATAGGGCTCGGCAGTACAACTATTTACGAAATGATAAATGAGGGGAAGTTTCCGCCACCAAGAAAAATAAGATCCAGAACTGCACGATGGCTAGAGTCAGAGATTCAAACCTGGATTAAAGATACGGTATTAGAATGCGACGGAGAAATAGAATGATTGAAGTTTCCGCTCAAGAACCTCGCCTATTAGTTAAACCGAGCCAACGAGAACAAGAATATCCGCTAGAAGCTTTGGGTAATATTCTCGGTCAGGCCGCTAAATCGATTGCCGAGAACATTCAGTGTCCTTCGTCAATTGCCGGTCAAAGTATACTTGCTGCCGCGTCACTTGCTACGCAGCGGTTCAGAGATGTTTCAATCGACGGCAGAGTATACCCTATTTCTGTTTTCTGCCTAACTGTAGCGGGGTCGGGTGATAGAAAAAGCGCTGCTGATTCCTTTGCGCTGCAGGCTCATAAGGCATTCGAGAAAAGATCGATTCACAAATATCAAAAAGTTCGAGAACAACATAATAACGCCATGCTTGCTTTTGAAACTGAAAAGCTTGCCATTCAGAGAGATAAAAACCTTAAGCTCGAAGATCGCACTCACAAATTGAATAACCTAAACGTGCCAATTGAGCCAAAAAACCCGCAAATCATAGTACAAGAACCGACCTTGGAGGGGTTACACAAATCTTTCGAATTTGGGCACGCATATCAAGGCCTATTTAACGACGAGGGCGGTCAATTTCTCGGCGGCCATGCCATGTCTGCAGACAACAGACAAAAAACGATCACTGGTATTTCAAAATTATGGGATGGTTCGGAAATAGTTCGAACACGGGGCACTAATAATGAAAACTCGGTACTTTTTGGAAAACGCTTGAGCATTCATTTAATGATACAACCAGTTATTGCTGAGAGTACTTTTAACGACTCTTTACTGGATGGGCAGGGATTCCTTCCACGGTTTCTAATTTCTAATTCTACCTCGATCGCAGGCACAAGATTTTATAACGGTAAGAACTGTTCCAATGACCCATCATTGCAACAATACTGGACAACAATGGAGCATATTCTTAATTACCCTTCACCGATTAAAAATGATGATGATCCGCTGCCCTGTATGACTCTAAGCCCTGAGGCTAAGCAATTGTGGATCGAGGCCTATAATGAGATAGAGTCAGCCCTAGGAAAGGGTGGCTTCTATTCAGATATAAAATCAAGTGCTTCTAAAGCTGCCGAAAACATTCTTCGAATTTCAAGCATTTTAGCTTTAGTAGATAACATAGAATCAATGACAGTTCAGAGTATTCATATTAGCAATGCAACCCAACTGATTCGTTATTATTTAAGTGAAGTTAACCAGATACACAAAAACTCTGAAAGCGACTTATTAATTGAACAAGCAATAATATTGCTATCCTGGCTCCAAGACAGCAGGGCCCTAGTACCAATAACCCGAAGCGATATATCCAAAAGTGGACCCAGACCGTCCGGAGCCAGAGGAAGTGTAAACAAAGCTCAGAAGTTAATTGACGTTTTAGTACAACACGGTTGGCTGACCCCTTTACCCGAAGGGACCATAGTGAACGGATCGACGCCTAAACAGGCATACCAGCTAGTAAAGAGCTCTGAGTAGCTAGAGGCGGCTTTGGCTAATCTGGAGGCTAGTGCAAATATACTGCAACTACGATGGAGAAGAGATGGCGGCAAACGGAGATTCTAGATATTTTGATTGCCGCCAAAATTCTCCAATAAATCTCCATCAGGTTGTAACGAAACCAAAGCTCTCGCCAATAACGCCAGTACCTCCACTATGAGGATTGAAATGCTGCCTCCGGGGAATCTGATACGCAAATAACTTCGCTATTTTTTGGAATATTAGACTTCATCTATATTAAAAACTAACATTACCCGGAACTAATTTTTCAAGCACTAGCTAATTGATCGTTTATAGGTACAGCAGTCAGGTTAATTTGCTTGGCGCACATCTTCTCCTGGCTAACCGCTATACCTTTATTTACTGAGAATGCAACGAATTCAGAGAACTCCTCACCAAAAGTGCGTGCCTGCTCTTTTATTCTAGGACGTCTCACTATCTGCTTATCGAAACGACTTGGTAAGTTGTCGTCTTTTGTTAGCTGAGAAACTATTGGCAAAATGGCGTGTGTCACTTCTCTCGAGTCCATAACCATACCTAACCCAGCTGGATCAAAGTCTGGAAACCAGTAAACAGGATACCCCTTCTCACATTTATTAAGAAGACTCTTCATCGCAGTCGCTGACTCATCATTCCCTCTATACAGGACAAGGACATGACCAAGATCCGGTAGTTTGAACTGATGTATGAAGACAAATGCCTCAAGGTTCTCCACAACCAAGATCCCATCATAGTCCTTAGGGTGGACTTTACGGTAATCGATTCGATATTCGACTTCAGGTATAACCGTACAGCTTCCAAGTTCGCTCTTTAATACCCCGCCAATGGAAGTACATAAAACGCGATTCGGCAGCACCTTTTCAGTCGCCCACTTTTCATCGCGATACTGATCAGACACCTCAGTCCTGTTTCCAGAGATATTTTCTCCCAAGGGATCATATCCTGTTTTTGTAATAACTATTTTGACCCAAGCCTCCAGATCACTCCTAGAGAATAGAATGACATCACCTTTGTATCGGCCAATCCCGTATTCGGACACCAGTTCATCCCACAGCTCCGTTCGTTTCACTTCTCTTCGATCATTTCTGACGACTGTTTCAATGACCTTTACATGCTTTTTCTCTAGGACGGGCATAGAACAACATCCTTCGCAATAAAGTTGCCAGTGAAGACCTCATGAAGTTTTCCTTGATACTTCAGTGAGAATAGTTCGCGCTCCTCTTCTTTCATGCTGTTGAATTCAGCAAGTAAAGCATATGCCCATAACTGAAGATCTGAGCCATCAGGTGCCTTTTTAAAGCCCTCAACGACACTAATCTCTTTGCCTTCACTTAGGCATGTATAGAACATATTCCGAATAGCACGTTTAAACGGTCCCTGCTCAAGAACTTGAAGTGTTTGCTCTTCTTCAGCGACCGGAATCGGTTGGGCGATTTGTTTTTCATCTGGAGGTAGTTCTTTGCGTAGGCCTTCAAGTAGCTCGCTAAAGATCGGTTCAAGGATTGAGCTATCCACATCGACTAATCCAGTTAATACAACTTGTTTCCCTACTTGTTTGCCAATTGGTTTTACACACCTGAAAAGAGCGGGAACATCAGCTCGGTCTGTATAATCTTCCGGCTTAAAGCCTGGATTAACTTCATACTGATTGAGCACACTATTCACCATATTTGCATGCTTCGCTAATTTATTAAGCTTGAACATCATCTTGTTGAGACGATGAATAGCATCGCTCAGTTCTGTGCGACAAGTATTAATTACTCTCGGTAGTCGAGCGGAAAGCAATCGGCGCAAATGAGTGTCGGTATGCCCAAAACTATAAAGCTGATCAATATCAATTAGATCGAGAGCTTCGAGAATCCTTGTTATTTTGCCCATCGCATTTCGATTGAGTTCCATCTTGGTCTTAAGGATCGTTGAAGTACCAAAGTCACTATCAATCTGACGCCATATGTTCTCGGATTCTCGCGTTAGGTTGTCACATAGCTTGAGGACGTTTTCTTCGACGTCAGCCAACCTACTGTTGCAATCAGTCGCCCTGCCTTCACTCTTGGCACGTTTGTATTCTCTTACATAAACCACGATATCACTCATGGCCTCGCCAATGTTAACATCGGTCATGCGGAGCTTCGTACTCTTAACCGCCTGATCTAATAGGCTTTTAACTTGGCTATCTAGCCGAGGTGAACCACCTGCTTCATCATCAAACATAGCGAAGCGATATTTAACAAGATCATCGATTTTATTGGTATTTTCAGGTGAGTCATCCAAGACACCTCCACGCCTCTCATAGGCATCCATGATAATCTCAGCATGTTTGCCAAGTATTTTGAGCGCTTTGACTCCAGCGACTCTAGTGCTCATAGGGTGAACTCCTGCTGCTCTTCTAGATCATCCTCGCTACCTAAATTTTCATGCGTATAGATGAACTCCAAGACCTCATAGAGATAAGCCCATTTGCCGGTTGCAGTATAAGCGGTCCCGGTACTCGACTGTTTTACGAGATAACCCCTTTTTACCAGCTCATTGAATACAGAACTTAACTGGTCCTTTACCTCAGCTTTGCGTGTATCAAACACGCCACCCGCTGTAATCTTTGCCAAGTCTTCTTTCAAGGCTTCCGTAACTTCGATTGCACTCAAAAGCTCACCTTGGCGAATAACTTCGCCAGGCTGTATGGTCACCTCTTTTTGTAGTGATGACATGACGAGCTTGACCCAACGCAGAAATGGCTCCAATGAGTTAATTGTTTCCCTGAACTGAGCTTTGACATCTTGACGTCTTTCTGGCGAGCAAATACTGCTATACACAGCATAAAATGCACTCTGATCGACCGTAAGCATCAGTTTCCGTGACATCCGATTTAGCAGCTGGTCGATATCATCTCTGTACGTGTCTTTTTTCAAGTATTCATAAGCCGCCTCATTCGTGTACTCACAAATGATTCCCCCAGACAGAAGCTTTTCCATAATTTGGGTGGTAATGTTTTCAAATGAATTACTCATACCGTCTCATCCTCCTGTTTGCTCAGTTTCTGAGCCATCAATGCAGCTAGCTTATCTTCCTCTAAAGCAAGTTCAGCGATACCCTCACCAGGCCTAACCTGATGATGATCTTTGAAGTGCTGGAGCAAGTTCGGGTCTGAGGTCGGGAAGCCGCCCACCATTACGATATTATGCTGGTTTAAAAGAGCAAAAAGTTTCGGTATGTTTTCTGGCGCTAATACCCCTAACTCATCCATAGGCCAATGG
Source organism: Oleiphilus sp. (assembly GCA_048058835.1). GTDB lineage: Bacteria > Pseudomonadota > Gammaproteobacteria > Pseudomonadales > Oleiphilaceae > PZPK01. The sequence continues at coordinate 34,363 of JBLLNS010000024.1, read as the reverse complement.
ATTTTCACACGTTGATCCCGGCATAGCATGCGCGTAATTCCGGCCAGAATAGTGACGAGAATTAGATAACTAAGTCCATTTGAGGAGATCGCTTCGAGTTCTTCGTCTTTTCGAGCTGTCTGTAGCTGACCGTTTTCTCTCAAATGGATCTCTAAATCAAATACAGCCTGCAATCCCGTTTTTGTATTGGAGCGACTCAAAATTTGGGTGACATGGACCAACTGTTCATCAATCTCCTTGGGGGGCAGCCCATGCTGCCCATCTGATATCCAGCGGGCCCAAAGCTTATAAAACTTCTCTAGATCAGACCAAAATTCGAGTTCGTCAATTCGACTGATTAGCTTTAAGGTGATATCGCTAATTGCGTTAAATTTAATATCTTTTGACACTGCCTCTGAAATCCGTGAGGACTGCTTCATAATATCTTTTGATATGTTCTTTAAACCTATATAGAAGCGACTTATGTTCTGCCCTGTGTTGTGAACAAAGTTCAGTAAGCTCTCCTTGAGCATAGGCAAGTCAGTTGAGATCAACTCTTCTAAGGCATCGACCATCGCCAGCTTCTGTTGCTCGGGCAAGTCCCTATCCTTTTCCCCCAATTTACCAATAGCGGCTTGCTGTTTATGAACCCAGGCCAGCCCAATCTTATCGCTCTCCCTTGCATTGTTAAGCACCTGCGAAGCTTTGGACAACCCGCTCTCAATGCTTTTCAATAAGGTCAGTTGCTCCTCTAAGAGGTTTTCACTGTCGGCCAATACAAGCTGAATATCACGTGCAATGCTTACAATAACTTTTGAAGTTGGCAGGCGCTTGAGTATAGAATCGCAATCGTCCAAATCGTCTTTTGCTTTTCTAATATCCGCTTCGTGCTGCGTTTTCTGCTTGTTGAGAGCATCCCTTTCAGATTTATGGTTGGCTCGCGCAGTTTCTAAAGTCTCGTGCGCATCAGCAGATGCTTTCTTTTCTATCAGAAGACGTGCAGAAATCTCTTTCTGACGTGACCACTCCCGATCTAGCCAACGTTTATATTCAGAAACAGCCTCTCTAAAAGCAGAAACTTCGCGAACCTTCTCTTTCTTTTCTTTCACATCCTTTTCGGCACGTTCAAGCTCACTCTTACTCACGCCTTTCTCTTCACACTGTTTCACATACTCACTTTGAATCGTCACAAGAGCGCCTTTGTGGTTTTCAGCCTCCTGATTACTCGCTTCTAGATTTTTCTCCAAGCCTTCTTCAACGGGTACTAAGTCCGCACTTAAAGTCGCCTGTACATCTTCAAGAGCCTGTGTGTAATTACTTTCAATATCTTCACAAAGTTTTTGGGTCTGTTCTTCGTAACGAGCCTGGCTTTCCTCTGCGCTTTTTGCTTGGACTCTGTCTTCCTGTGCTCGCGCATCCTTTGACTGATCATTTTTCGACTTGACGCTTTCTACACCGTTCTTAGCGCTCTGAACAGCCTGTTTTGCCTGACTATAAACGCGCTTCGCTTCGTTGTAATCGCCCTCTATGGCGTCTCTATCTTCACAAGCTGCACGGAGGTTTCTTTCACATGCTTCAAAATGGTCTTCCGCAAGATTGAACGCTGTCTTATGCTCAGCTAATTGCCTTTCCATTTCTGCCATATCGGCAGCCCAGCTTGGCGCATCAATTTTGTCCAATTCAATTTGCCATCCCATAAGACTGTTGCTTGCTTCCAGCTGAGTTGGCTCAAGATCTTTTCTCGCGAGTAGATCCGGGTTAATTACCTTGCCCAAGGTTTTGTACCACTGCGTATCTTTTTCCCGAAGCTCAGACAGAAACGATCCTGGCTTTGGATTACAGAGCGCTTCAATTTCGTCTCGTATCGCTTGTTCAGTATTCTTGGCGCGTCTCGCTTCTCGCAGATCTCCATCTGCAATGTCGACGTTTTTTCTGGCTGAATTCAGATTTTCTTCGAGGCTTTCTTTATCTGTCTGTGCTTGCTCACATCTTGCCTCTGCGACTTCTAGTGCCTGTTCGGCTGAATGCTGGGCAAGTAGTTCATCCTGTGTATAAGCGGGGTTCTCAATTCTAGCTCTAATTTTTTCCAGCGATTTAACAAGTTTGACCAAGCCATTATGACGCTCCGATCGCTTTTCATTAAGATCTGTCGTGAGTTGCCGACTAAGCTCATTGGTTCTTTCTTGAGCCTTTTCCGACAACTCTTCCCGTTTGGATAAGAAACCATCCCGTTGCTTCTGTAATAATTTTTCAGCAACTTTATTCCGTTCATACTCCTCTATATTTCGACTATCTCGAAACTTACGCAGGTCTTGCACACCTTCCTCAAGCGCATCTAGGACTTTTTGTGCTTGCGCCAAAGAAAGCTCATAGTTCGCCAAGTTTGAGAGATCTACGACTTTATGATCAATATCCTGATCTTCCCAGCCCCGCTTTTCATCATCGAGGTTATCCAGATGTTTTTGGGTACTCTCCACTGCAGCTGAAGCATCAGTTTTGGCGGACGCGAGAGTATGTTCTTGCTCTTCCCAAGCACCCTGTAGCTCGCCAATCTTCTTGCCAATATTTTTCTGTTCTTCAATGGCCAATAGCTTCTTTGCTTCCAGGCCTTCCTTGATAATCTTAAGCTCTGCTACACAATGAGCTATTTGTTCTTTGTTCTCTCGAAAAGACTTACCATTTGAAATAGTCTTAACGAATTCATCCTGAAAATTCTCAAGATCTCGAATAACTTTAAGCTGGGAAATCTCGCTCACGAGCCCTCGATGAATATCGAGCGGAGGCAAGATCACATTGTCTTCCTCCATAATGTTGGCAATCATTTCCTTCATGCCATTCATGTCTGCGCTACGATTCAGAATCGCCGCAGAGATCTTGTCGATGTGCCGTAAACTTGACCGGCCATTCGACAAGGAATAACGATGCACGTACTCCCGATACTCTTTGCTTCGACCTTTTAAGTTAATCGCCGCGTTGTCTGCCAGGATAATTGCTCGATAATTATCGACCTCCTCAATCTGCTTACTGTGACGTAGCTGTTTCATATCCCAGTGGCGGCCAAGGGCCTTGCCCTCAACATACTTTAGCTCTCCATCTCGAATTTCACTGAAGTACTCTTGTTTGAAAGGCTCTGCCAGAAAACGAAATACAGGTTTGTCGCCCGTAGTATTTCGATAGGCAACTGCACAAGCCGGACCCATATCAGTTTCGTACTCCATGATAAGAAGGCTGGTCGGTCGTGGAAGGTACCTGTCCACAAAGCTATGATGAGTCCCTATCTTCCGAACGAGAGAACGAACTGGTGCGCCATAAAAGAAGCTGATTAACTTTAAAAGGGTCGTTTTGCCAGCGCCGTTCGTTCCATTCAGGTTGGCATTTTGGCCGATCTTTATTGCGAGCAACTTTCCCGGTATGTGCGCGTCCAAACATAACAGGCGCTCAAATCCATTAGCTAGAATCATTAGTTTCTCCACCAACAATATTCTTATTATCCGCCTCGAAGCGACACAAATGGTCGCCGAAACAAATGCGTCGTTTAGCTTTAAAAGAGATAGGGCACTTGAGTTCAGCTTCATCGCCAAAGGTAGAATCCAATGCAACTTAGTTAGGGTTACAATTGGCCAGCAGCGAACATGAGATAAGCCAACTCTATCAGTCCAACATCAGTTCATGATGCTCTTCAAAGTGTGTACGGTCAAAAACCTGTTTAAACACTTCTAGAAACCTATGTGTATCAATATCACCAAAATCCGTGATATTTATGATGTCAGAGTGAGACTCTCGATTGATAAACCTCAGCAGTGGTCTAAAGTTTGAGTGCTCATCACTTAATTCTGATAGGACTTGGGCCAATTTATCCTTCTTGTGAACAAAGCCAAAATAATGCTCCAGTATATTTCTCATTGCATTTGGTAGCATTACGCTCATCTTTCCATCATGGTGAGCATCACGAATCACCTGCCAGAAGGATTCATATTCGTTTTTAATATCACCCTTTTTAATCGAATCTATCTTGCTAGAATCTGTTTTCGACACACGAAAAAGAGCATATTGTGCTTCAAAATCTTCCTTTTTACGAATCTGGCTTTGGTTAATCATTTCGTGAAAAAAGAACAAGTTATGGGTTAACAGAAACACCTGCTTATAAGAGTGCTTAACTATCTCTTTTTGAGCGATTGTTGCAATCTCATACACATAATTGTGTGACAAGCTGGATACAGGATCGTCAATAACCACAATCTTATGCTCATTGCTCAGAGATGAATCAGGATTAACAGCACCTTTACAAAGCTCTACGAAATAAAGAAAGGAAATAAGCGTCTTCTCACCCTCACTGAGAGAATCATACACTTCGCTATCGTTGCTGCTTCCTCTAACTAGTTTATAAAGGCCTTCCTCGCCATCTACCTTATCAATATAAAAATCCGACACCCCAATACTTAGTAAGGTACTTTTTATGTTTTCAACAGATGTATCTAAATTGGTAATCTTAAGTCGATTTTCAGAGATGATTTCCTTTTGCGACTTTATTTCGTCATTTATTGTGGAATAGTTATCTCGCTCTGTTTGAATATCACTTTCTATCTTTTTAACTCGTTCTGCTACAAGATCAATTGAAGAAGAAAATTGCCTTTTATGAAGAGCCCAGAACTGATTTTTTATTTCTTCTAGGTACGGCGTTTTATCCGAAATTCTCTTGTTGTAATGCGTAATCTTTTCATTTATCTCGTCGATTTCTTGAAACAGAGATTCAGCCAACTCCCTTGTACTGCTCAGGATGATTACTTCACTTGGTTTATCTTTCTTTTTCTCAAGTAAAGCAATATTTGAATCACAAACAGCTAATAACTCAGTTTTGGCTTTTTCAAACTCACTCGAACCTTTAACATATTCGTCTTCAAACACCTCCGATTTCAAGCTTGTTTTCAGTAGGTCGACACTACTGCGATAACCTGCCAGATTAGCTTGAATTTGATAGCACTTTTCTTCAAAGGTCTTGTCAAATAATGCAATAAGGGCTTCTTTAAATCCTTCTCGTGGGGTTTCCTGGCAGAAAGGGCATACTCCATTCGAATTATGATAATGTTCTTGACCCTGAACCACCCAATCCGAATTACCAATTTTTTCAATTAAAGGTGATAGATAAGAACTTTTAGAGCCAACAATTTGCTCCTCGTTTACAGGTGATGATTCTATAGCTGAACTCGGAAAGGTTTGTTTCGATAGAAGCGTTTTCTTTGTATCGGTTTGATCGTTTAACTCTTTTGCTCGTGCACTCAAAGATTCAAAAGTCGTACCTTCAATTAAATCTCCAGCTAGCTTAACTGCCTCTAAGAACAAAGCCTTTCTGTTCTTTCCGTTCATGCAGTATTCCAAAGGAGTTTTTAAGAATTTATCTCTTTCTTTCCAAATGCGACTTTCGAGGCCAGCCTCCTCCTCCTCTTTATTTTTTGCAAGAGCAGCTGCTTTCTTTTGGATTTCCTTTCGCGCTTCTAGTAGGCCGTTAATATTATCTTCTGCCTGGACTATGGCTCTTTCAGCCTCGACGTTTCCCTCACTAACAGTAAAAACCCCAGGCTGAGTTTCACTATCCCAAAAGTTTTTCTTAACGAAATCTTGGTTGTAAACAATTATCTCCTCCATATAACTCGGGCTAATAGCGCAGGATGAATATCTAGACGACATAGGGTTGGCTAAATAACGGGCTATCGTCGACTTTCCAGAGCCGTTCACTCCATAGAAAAGATTAACCCGCTTGAGGTCTCGAGCAGATTGGGAAGTTTGATATGAATAACTTGTAACACCTTTGATTGAAATATTATCTATCATCATTGAGTCCTTTCTACTTTTTGTTCGATGATTGCCTGCATGCAATGGTTCGTTATGGAACTGCATTAGGTTTATAGTTCCATACAATAATTTAAAGATCCATAGACATCGGGGAAGGCAACAATCAATGACCACTTTGGGTAGCAATCACAAGTCTAGTCACAGATAGGTTTAGTTCGTTATTTTGTAGCAACAGGCCTAATTTACCGAAAACTCAAATATCCATTTCTGGAACGTATAAGCCTATCTTTGAATGAGGTAACTGAAAGACCAAGCCGAGCTCTTTTATTCAGAACGTCAGATCCATTTCAATATTTTGCACATGATCACACTTTTTCACATGATCAAAAAAAACACTACCTATAATTCCTCCAACCATAAACCTGTTACCAGTAAATACCCATTTATGATCACCCAACGCAAGACGCTAGATAAGTCAGTTATGGAAAATAAGAATCAAACTTAATTACGTCCTCTTCTTCAGAATTAATACGCCTGAAACGTTTTTCCCTAGACACAGGATATACATACAATTTTACAACCTTCTGAATATCATCCCCGTCCACTATAAGACCATCGACGAACATATCATAAGCCTCATCTACATTCTTTTTTCCGTAGAATTCAACGAGAGCAGTGTATATCTGATAGAACAGCGATGGGGATAATGCTAGCTTCGTAAGCTTCATTTGAGACAGTATTAATTGATAGTCTTTACGTTGACGAAAAGCAACTTCACAGGCTTTCAAAAAAATTAAAGCCACATCCAAAGAGGCTAGATCTTTTGCTTTATCAGAGCATATGTATTGCTGCAGATGTAGAGAAGAACCGACCTTATTAACCCAAGCATTTTTTAACCAGCTTTCTGACGGATACTCGTATTTATTAGACGCAAAACGCCAGTATTCACTAAGACCCCGAATAGCGTCTCCAAGCTCTTGAACAGTAAAACGAGAAAAAACGATACTCAATTCGCTTTCGAAACATGAAGGGATCATTATGAAACTCTCCTTTCATTTAAACCAAAAAGCTTTCGATCAGAACGGCGTGTTAAAAATCCATCTAGCCGTTTCAGTAATGTCTCTTTTACAACTTCGGATTTTTCAGCGTCATTTAGAATCATCGCACCAATCAGAATTTTCTGCCGGGTTTCTAATTTTCGTTTCCTTTGAGCCACTTCTGCTTTCGCTAGTGCCAATTGCTTTTTTAGCTTTTCTTCGCGCTGCTTAAGATGAGTCTCAGAATTATTTTGAGTAATCATAGTTATTATTATTTTTATATATCTCATTGTTTTTATTAAATTTTATTTTAACACACATTACTGAAAATGTTAAAATATTAGCAATTAAAACCATTAAGGGCGCACTTAGGCAAACTCTTAGTTTGGTGCGGCTTTCAGCAAAAATAACAATAAAAATGGCGATTTATCATTTACATGCTAAGACATTTTCTAGAGCCCGAGGGCAAAGCGCTGTCGCTGCTGCAGCCTACCGCAGCGGGACAAAACTAAAAGACAAACGCACAGGAGAAACTTTCGATTATCGGCGCAAAAAGGGAGTCAAATTCCACAACATTTTTGCTCCATCGAACTCTCCAGATTGGTCTTTTAATACCGACGCTCTGTGGAACAATGCCGAAGCGTCTGAGACACGTAAAAACTCCACTGTCGCTAGAGAAATCGAAGTCAGCATCCCTCATGAGCTCAGTGAAATTGGTCAAACAAAACTAATTAAAAGATTTTCTCAGGAGCTCGCAGATAAGCACTCTATTGCGGTCCACGCCGCAATCCATTTTCCTCATAGATCTAATGATGAGAGAAATGTACATGCACACCTTCTATTTACAACAAGAAGAATAAATGAAGCTGGTTTCCATGAAAAATCACGTGAATGGGACGGCTCAAAGCGAGGATCCGAAACCGTTAAATATTGGCGTGAGCGTTGGGGAAATCTAGCAAACTCAGCTCTTACTTTAGAGAAACAGACTGCAAGAATAAACTGTAAATCATTCAAAGCGCGAGGTATCAGCAGACTTCCAACTCAACACTTAGGACCAAGAGCAAGCTACCTTGAGAAGTTGGGTTATAGGACCAACATAGGCAATCGTAACAAGCAAATCAAGGAGGCGAATATCAACACAATTAAGCGCACAAGGCTGCAAAAATTGCGCAGGCGAACCCCAAACTCAGAACAGAATATGAACAAAGGATACAAACCTAAGCGTTAGTATCCTTTTCAATTTTAACTGCCGGTCAAACACTACAAAACTCTGAATCGGTTTGAAGATGCTCCTTAAACGAGCTAGCTTTCCTAAGTGTTCGCTTGTAGAGAAAAAAGTACATTACTATAGCAATTACTAAAAGCGGAAAACCGATCAAAATAATCATGAGAGGCAAACTAAGTAGACCGATGATAATAGACATCCACTTTTGAGATTTAGCTGCTTTTTCGAGATTAGATGCAAAAAACATCAACGACTCAAAGTCGTCTGCCCCTAGCTGAGTTGCCGCAGCTTTTTTAAGTGAATTGTATTCTGCTTTGTCCATTCCAGCTTACTCCATTGACTCTAAGGTGATGCTGGCTTTTAAATTCTCTAAACCAATCCCATCCAAACCTCTCACCACGACAAAATACTTTGTATTGTCATCCGGGCTGGAAATAGTTGTCGTGACATTACAATTGTCCCCGTTCTGGACGAAAGCACTAGACCTCATTTCCGAGGGTATGTATTCATAAAGCGGATTAAACCTTGCGCCTGCAGAGTTTGTAATTTCTGGTACATCATAAAGAGATTCAGTTACTGAGCAATCTCGGTCGGGGAATGCCACAGAAAGCTCATAAAAATCGGATGAGATTTCAGTCAAGGTTACTTCAATTCGATCACCATTAGCATCGAACTCCGATGAAGAAAGCAATGATTCAACTTCAGCTTTAGTTATGTACAACCGATTATGCTCTCGATCACCTTCTAGACCTCCCAAGCGATATATGTATGGTTCCTGGTCGTTAAGAAGGAAAAATGGAACAGTATCCCCTTCTTCAAAATCTCCAGACCAAATCATCACACCTTCGTCATTGATCGTGTACTCAAAAAATGGAGTGGTGCTTACCTCATCACTGCAACTCTCAAGATTATCAATAGTTCTAGTATTCTGATAAAAATTGCCGTTACTGAAATACCAGGTATCACACCATAACGCCGTTTCAAGGCCAAAATCGGAACCATTACCATTTTCATAGCGATAGAAGACACGCCCCTCCAATGGATGAACACCGGCTGCTTCGATTGCATATTCAAAGTTGTTTAGCGCGGTTTCAGAATCTATGAGTTCAGTTTTGGACACAGCGTCATCTATAAACTGAATGACTCCTGAATCCAAATCGAAAGCACCTTCCGATTGGTCGAAATTAATGCTGGAGATAACTGTCGTAAAAGCTTCTGGATCAGGTAATTGAACTCCGTTTGAATGGTCATCGTCCGTATCGAGTGTTTGTAAAAAACGAAGGACGTTCAAAACCCTATCAGGATTACTCGATGTCATGGAAAGGTTTCGAGGCGTTACCACACTAGCTCCTGCAGATTCACCTATAACTACGTCTGCGAAACTAAATACAGTAATTTCGCCAGGCTCAAAATCGAACTCACCATCAAAATTTGTAACACCTTGGTATGAATTCGACCGATAGCTAAGGCCTTGAACCGGACCGTCTATGAATTGACCTGTACTTGGGGTATTTGACTGAGAATCGCCACTTCCACCAGAACCACAACCAACGATTCCCAGCACTGATGCACTGATTACCGACAATGTACAAAACGACTTAAACGTCATTTGACCGTCCCTTTCCATGACTTTTAAAAAAACCAAACTTTACAGGTATGGCCAACTCGAAGAAATATATACTCAGTATGGTTTTGAAGCGCGAGATATAACTAAAGTTATATGCAATCAGAGACTACCGAGGTAATTGAAAACAGATGAGAAATTGATCGTTGAACATCTAATGGCAAACATTATAATCTCGCCTTTTTTCTCGGATGGTAATTGCTAATGGACGAAGCAGAAAACCGATATCAAAGCGATATTATAAGATCCCTATATGGAGATGCCGTCTCTAGTCTTATTCCCGTTCTGGCACTTATTTACATTTTACTGTCAGTCATTTTTTACAAATCCCCCTACCTAATTGAACCAATGAACAAATGGTGGATCCTGTCTGCTGTAGCTTTTTCAGTAAACCTGAGCGTAGTATTTGCGTTTATTGCAAAAGCCAAGAAGGGTGAACTGGACTACCAAAAGTGGGCCTATCGATACGACGCAATCAGTTTTATCACCGGCATATCACACGGATACTTTTGCACAATGCTAGAAATAGCAAATGAAACTGTAGCAATGAGTTACATCAGTTTCATCGTGGCAGCTGCGATAGGTTCATCAGTAAATGCGGGGCTTCGCCCCGCCGCAATAACAAGTTACCTTATTCCAATATTCATTTTTGCAGGGTTCAATTTTTGGAACTCAGATTATTTCGCTGGCTTCCTGTTAACTGCATTAATGGGCTCCCTTCTTGCTTCTGCATTTAGCTATAAAGGCCTGAACATCCTGAAAAAATCAATCGACCTTAGGTTCGAGAACGAAGAGCTAATAAAAGAACTAACCGAACAAAAAGAGCTCGAGAGACAGGCTAATCTAGATAAATCACGGTTTATTTCTGCAGCGAGCCATGATTTGAGACAACCTCTCCAATCAACAAACTTTATGTTTGCTGCATTGAAAAGCAAGCTGAATACTGCAGAACAAAAAACCTTTTTCGATAAGACACAAAACTCTCTAGACTCCCTAAACTTGATGATCGATTCGTTGTTGGACATTTCTAGATTTGATAGCGGAACGCTAAGTATCGCGACCAAGAAGTTTAATGTGAAAGAATCTCTTTCTCAGGAAATATCTCAACACATGCCGGAAGCAACTACGAAGGATATTTCAATATATTGCAAATGTGACGAAAGCCTATCAATTTGTTTTGATCCGATTCTTCTTCGGCGAATAATTTCGAATTTAATCGACAACGCTATTAAACACTCCGAGTCACAGATAATCACTATCGCTGCTACTGCAACACCAGAACTACTCCAACTGACAGTTCGGGATGATGGCATCGGTATACCCGAGCAACATCAATCAGAAATTTTTAAAGAGTTTTATCAAATAAACAACCCTGAGAGAGATCGTAGAAAAGGAACCGGCCTAGGGCTATCTATCATTTCTAGACTGATTGAGCACCTGAACGGCGAAATATCTTTAGAGTCTGCAGAAGGGAAAGGTACTACTTTTAAAATAAGCATCCCATTAGAAAAGGCAGTTGCAGACGAAAGCACTTCATTAGAGATTAAGAAATCCGAACAGAACAACATCGTTAACAGCAGAATAGTCGTCATCGATGATGACAAAGATGTTCTAGAATCACTTGAGATGCTACTTGAAGACTGGGGCGTTCGTACAATATGTGTCAGTAATGAAGCAGAAGCGATGACAAGAATTGAACATCTCTCTAGCCCAGATATCGATGTAATTATCGCAGACTATAGGCTACGTAATAATAGGACTGGGTTGGAAGCTATCACAGCAATAAAAGCCTTTCTGGGACAACCAACCGTACCGACTCTGGTCATTACAGGCGATACAGAGCCAGAGGTCATCAATACAATTAAAGCTTCAGGCTCAAGCTTACTCAGCAAGCCAATCAGTGCTGAAGCTTTGCAGAATAAACTTTATCAATCACTGAAGGAAAATACGACTGAAACCTAAAGCACTAAGCTGTTTTACCAAACTTGACTATTAGTTCAGACCGTTTAGAAACATCCACTAAAGAAAATATATTAGATACGTGTAACTTCGTCGTCCCTTCAGAAATACCTAACTCATTAGCAATTTCTTTATTGGATAGGCCTTTACAGATCAAACCTACAACCTCCTTTTGCCTCTCGGTAAGCTCCTCTAGAACCCCTGAATTATTCTTTCGCTTCAGCTCTCTCAGGCTAGACATAATCGAACCAAAAGCATCACCTGGAATAAACACACCACCCTCTAAAACAGATTTTAGGGCTGACAAGACCAAATCAGGTGAATAGTTCTTAGATATGAAGCCTGAGGCACCGGCGAAGATACAACTCTCTATTTTTTCGATATCATCTGAAGCAGACAGCACACACAAAGTCTGCAATGAGGTAAGAGAAACTAATGATGAAATATGGTTGAGTGAACAGTGCCCTGCTAAGTCCAAATCTAGTAAGGCTAGCCGACAACTGTCGCTTCGAAGGATTCGTTTTGCCTCTTCGAGAGAGATGCAAGTCCGCACTTCCAATTCAGGAAAGGCCGTTCTGATTAGCTCCTTTAAACCACTCGCAAACACTGGGTGATCATCTATTAACAAGATATCCATTCTATAAATCCTTTACTACATGGGGGGGAATTTTAACCTGATATCTGAATGTTAAGAATCTCTATTGTCCAGAAAATTGAACCAAAACCATAATTTTACTGATTATGCTATATTTCTAATATACTATTGAGACTTGAAAACGAGCATGCAAAACAAGACATTGTTGGTACATTTGTTGGTACGTTAAAATATGAAGAACTCGGACACTATTAAAATCAGCACCTTACAAGGCGTATTCGAATCCGGCCCCCGCTACCAAATTAAGAAGATCAGCTAATCGCTGGTCTTTTTTTTCGTCTGAAGAAAAGTAAAAGTTCAGCATGTCGGGCTCCAACCAATATATCTTTCAGAGGACGAAACAAAAACGCATCCTAACTCATCCCTCCCGGCAACGAGTTTTATGACTTAGGAAACCAGGGAAAAAACATATTGGTCTTCTCCTGGTAAGCTCGATACGCTTTTCGCTTTTGAACAGAATAGTATTCGGCTGGCTTGGCACCGGTCAGATACACCAAAGTAATGTACATCATTACAGAAGCGCAGAGCATGCCAAGCCCCAAACTCCCCCAAATGAACAAAGTCTCACGCTCGTAAAATGACAACCAGGAAGGGATGGCCGCCATCACTAGCCCGCTCCACACTAACCATTCAGCAAAATAGTTTGGGTGACGACTGTATTTCCATAAGCCTACGTTGCAAACCTGCCCCTTATTTTTACTCATAAACAGATGTTTCTGGGCATCCGCCGTCGACTCGAACAGAAAAGCAAGCCCCCAAATACAGATACCCAAAATCTCCAGCCCAGAGATATGCTCGCCGCCATGGGTGGCGATCAGCAAACCGGGCAAGGCCAACACAGTCATATTAGCCAAACCCTGCGCCATAATTTCTGCCAGTAAATGCAGCTCAATGTGCTTGCTACCTGATTGGCTGAGCAGCATCCGGCGGTATTGATAGCGAGGAAATTCGGTTTTAAAAATCACCCCCGTATTTTTAGCCATAACCAGTGCACCAATTCCCATGCGCAAGCCGATAAATAAATACACAGCACCCACAACTAATTTACGCGTGAAATCGATATCACTTAACAATAATATCTGTGCGCCAATCAAGGCCACTCCGAAAGGCCACGCGATATCGACGTAAGATACCCGCTTGGTTTTTATGAAAGGAATGCATGCCACCAATAGAAACAAGCTCAGCTGCAACATCGCATTCACCCACAGCATTGACACCAGAGCGTCATTTTCAGCAAAAATAATCACCGAAAACAAACTCACGAAAAAAACGTTCAATCCTACACTCATTTTTATTAGCCCTGCTTTTTAGGTTTTAGTCGTTTGCGCTCTAATTGCTTACTCTATAATTACTGACTGTATAGCTACTTGGCTCTTGATATTTCCCTGAATGCGAGAGGGTAAAGCGGCCTTAAGTCTGAAAACAAGATAACAACTTTTGGCTCAAGCTGCTGTGGTGAGCCGGGACAAGCAGGCGGCAAATCTTGCCATTTGATTTAGAATTAGATATAGATTCCTAATCTTAACTTGCGAGGCTTATTCTTGATCTTGAACACTATCGCTGAAAAAAACCGCTACGTCACCGGTATTGCACTTTCTCAGTTTTTCTATGGCGCTAAGGCCTTAGGGCTTGACAGTCAAAAAGCACTTAAGCTTGCTGGCCTGAGCAAAGAACACCTGCTTCCCAGTGCCCGCGTGCCAGTATCGAGTTATGAAAAAGCTCTGCTAGCACTGATACTCAACTACAAGGACCTGAGCTTTGGCGCCGATATTGGGCAACAGATTATGCCCCCACTTTACGGGGTATTGATGTCTCTGGCACTCAGCTCAAGCTCTCTTGGCGAGGCTATCAGCTACTTGGCTCGTTACCAAGGGCTCGCCACTGGCAATTGCGGTGACGTCGAGTATGCTTTTGATGGAAAACACTATCAACTGTCCATCGCCATGACGCATGAGAATTCAGTCATTAGACGTAATGTCGCTGAGTGCGTCATGAGCATTTTTTGCCATCTGCCTCGAATCATCACCGCCAGCCAGGAGCTATCACCAGAGGAAATCTGCTTCGAGCATGCCCCTGCTTCAGAGTCGGCCCGACATCACTTTGAAGCGCTGGTTCGCTGCCCGGTCCGTTGGTCCACTGACTCCTCACGCATGATCCTTAGCCAAACTACCCACCATTTACCAATCCACGGTCATGGCGATGACCTGCTACGCGTCGCAGAACAACAAGCGCAAGATCAGCTGAGCAAGATTAGCAGTCAATTGTCTGCTCTGGAAAAAATAAAGTGGCATATCATTGAGCTGATGAAGTCCAGCGCTCCTAGGCGAGAAAGCGTGGCGAAGCGGCTAAATATATCAACCCGGACCTTGGATCGCAGGCTCGCTGATGCCGGAACGAGCTGGCAAGAAGTACTCGACCAGCTGCGATTACAGTTCGCCATCGACTATCTAAGGGAAGACCACAACACAGTCGCGGGTATTGCCGAAAAACTAGGTTTCTCCGAAATCAGAGCCTTTCAAAGAAAGTTTAAGGCATGGACCGGCCTAACACCTTCCTCTTATAGAAAAACATTCACCAGCAACTAAGGGTTAAAAGGTATTCAGCACTCATCGCTTGAGCCAGAAACAGAGATAGTGTTTCTGTCGATGGCATAACAAATCGCCCCCTCTACCAAATTAAGAAGATCATCTGGTTATTAGCCAGCGGCTGCTATAATGCTATTAATGTTTCAAGGGGTAACCTATGCAGGTAGAACAAATAGAAATTTCCAATTTCCTATCTCAGCACCCACCGTTTGATCAATTGCCCGAAGATGCGGTGAATCATCTCGCCCAACATATTGAAGTGGCATACTACCGTTCAGGCACATCCATCCTAAACTATGGCGATCCGATTCATGACCTTTATGTGATGCGCAGCGGTGCTGTCGAAACCTATCGCCGTACCGGCGAGCTTTATAATCGTTTAGACAGTGGCGATGTGTTTGGTCAAATGGGGCTCATGATGAATCAGCGTGCGCGCTTCCCTGTTAAAACCATTGAAGACACACTCGTTTATTGTATTCCCTACACGCTTTTTAAAGAGTACTGCGATCACTACGAAATTTTTGCGGATTATTTTGAAACCGAGGAGCAATCTCTCCTTAATAAAGCTGTCGCAAAACAAAAGCAAAGTAACGACTTGGGTTCGGTCAGAATTAACACATTACTTTCACGGGACTTAGTCACTATCTCGAGTAATGCCAGTATTCAAGATGTCGCGCTCACGATGACAGATCGACGTGTCTCTTCCTTGCTGATTACTCGCCCCAGCAATCAGCTTGATGCTCAAGCTGATTCGTTGGTCGGCATCATCACAGACAGAGATTTACGCAAACGCGTGCTAGCCGTTTCCTTGCCTCTTGAGACCCCCGTTGAAAACGTCATGTCCACAGAACTGGTCACCCTGGATGAGCATGCTTATGTATTTGAAGCGATGCTGATTATGTTGCGCTACAACGTGCATCACCTGCCTGTCATGTCGAAACAAAAACCCATTGGCGTGATATCGCTGTCCGACATTCTGCGCTATGAATCCCAAAGTAGCTTGCTTTTAGTACGCAGTATTTTTACGCAGACCACTGTGGATGAGCTAGCGCTTGTCGCAAAAGAATTACCTGCAGTATTTGTTCGCATGGTCAAAGAGGATGCCAATTCACATATGATTGGTAGTGCGATGTCCTTAATCGGTCGCAGCTTTAAACAGCGTTTATTAGCACTGGCCGAAGAAAAACTCGGCGCCGCTCCCATTCCATATTGCTTTATCGCCTTAGGTTCGATGGCTCGCGATGAGCAATCTATTTATTCTGACCAGGACAACGCCCTTATCCTTGATGAAGCTTATGACGAATCACAGCATGGTGAGTATTTCGAACAACTCGCCAAATTCGTATGTGATGGTCTGGCCGCTTGTGGTTATCGATACTGCGACGGCGACATCATGGCCACCAATCCCGCTTGGCGAACAACACTAAGCGACTGGAAAAACCAGTTTAACCAATGGATAAATGATCCGAACCCGCAAGCCTTACTCAACAGTAGTATTTTTTTTGATTTAGATGGCGTCGCAGGAGAAACCCGCTGGGCTGATAATTTACGCCAACATATCGCAAAAACCTCTTGTGATAATCGCCGCTTTCTCGCCTGCATTGCCCGTAACGCATTAAATAGAAGGCCCCCTTTAGGCTTTTTTAAAGAATTCGTGCTTGAGAAAGATGGCGAACACAAAAACTCCATTAATTTAAAACGCCGGGGCACCGCACCATTATCAGATGTAATCCGTGTTCATGCACTCGCCATAGGATCGACCGCCATCAACACATTTGAGCGCATAGATGACATTAAGGCAGCTGACCTTCTCCCAAAGGACAAAGCCAGAGAATTAAGTGATGCGATGGAATATATTTCAATCGTACGAATCCGACATCAGGCCATGCAAATCGAAGCGGGCCTGGCTGCTGACAATAACGTTCAACCCGATCAGCTTCCTACCTTTGAGCGCCGCAACCTGAAAGAAGCCTTTCAGGTCTTAAGTGCAGCTCAAAATTTTCTGAAGTTTCGTTATAACAATCATGCAGCAGTGAAATGAAGCGCCTTATCGATGTCTCATCAGATTGTTTTTTGCCTGTCGACAAACTAAATAAAAGCTGGTCGACGTATTTTACTGAACTAGCAGATCAAAGCACGATTCCTTTACTGAAAGAATTTTATGCAGCTGGTGCTATTTCAGACCAGACACCACTTTCCAAGGTGCCCTTTGTCGCAATGGATTTTGAAACAACCGGCTTAGATGCAAACAATGATGACATTGTTAGTATTGGTATGGTGCCGTTTAGCCTAAAGCGCATCTATTGTCGAAGGTCAAAACACTGGATTGTGAAGCCTCGTCGTGAACTCGCGGAAAACTCGGTGGTCATTCACGGCATCAAGCATTCAGATATTTTGGAAGCCCCCGACATTAATACCCTATTTGAAGAGTTACTTAGCCTCATGGCGGGCAAAGTGATGGTGGTACATTATCAACACATTGAAAGAAACTTTCTGGCACACGCTTTTAAAAGCCGTTTGGGTGAAGGAATCATCTTTCCACTCATCGATACGATGCTTCTCGAAAAGAATATACGTCTGCAACAACGTTCTCTGTGCGACCGGTTACTACAAAGGCCCTTACCCTCTATTCGACTAGGGGATTGTCGACGCCGATATCATTTGCCGCATTATCAATCCCATCATGCGCTAAGCGATTCACTGGCTAGCGCAGAATTGTTTCAGGCACAAGTTAGTTACCATTTTGATGCCGACTTACCCATTTCAGCGCTTTGGTGTTAGTACTCAAAGCGCTGTCCATCAATCTCTATCCCGACTTTAAGGTTTTCCTCGGTACGAATGTTTTTCTTCAGTGCTGAAGCCCATCACTAAACTCACGCACATCAATAGCAACACAATGGTGAAAGGAAGCCCGGTTGATATCGCACCCGCCTGCAGGGCTTGTATCGCTTCGGTGCCGCCAATCCACAATAGCGTTGCCGCGATCGCACCTTCCACGGTTGCCCAAAATATTCGTTGCGGCACGGGCGCATCAATTTTACCTCCCGCCGTAATGCTATCAATCACCAACGAACCGGAATCCGAAGAGGTGATAAAAAACACCAAAATCAGCACAATAGCGACCACCGACAGAAAGGTGCTCAAAGGTAATTGATCGAACATCTGGAACATCGCTAGGGGCACGTCGGTCAAACCATTTGCACCCAAAGCCCCGACACCATTCATCACCTGATCAATCGCAATACCACCGTAAATAGACATCCAGAGCAAGGTAACACAAGTAGGTACGATCAATACTGCCGTAATAAATTCACGCACAGTCCGCCCCTTTGACACACGGGCAATAAACATTCCCACAAAAGGCGACCAAGAAATCCACCATGCCCAGTAGAATACCGTCCAGCCTTGAAACCAAGCTTCGTCTTCTCGCCCGTGAGGGTTACTCAGCGGGATAATGTTTTCAATGTAGCCACCCAAAGTCGTACCAAGATTACCCATGGACACTGAAAATGCGACCAAGCAAACAAAAGCGAGTAGTGCAAACGCGATCAACATATTGATATTACTTAATAGCTTCACGCCACCTTCAATACCCCGCACGACAGAAATAATTGCCAGAGCTGTCACGCCAACAATGACCATAATCTGTAGACCGATCCCGCCTTCTATACCAAACACATGGTTGATACCCGCAGCAGCTTGCTGTGCACCCAGGCCAAGCGAAGTGGCAAGTCCGAACAGTGTCGCGAGCACGGCTAGCGTATCGATAATATGACCCGCCCAACCCCAAGTCGCATCGCCTAGCAAAGGATAAAATACGGATCGTATTGAAAGCGGCAGGCCTTTGTTATAAGTAAAAAAAGCCAGAGACAAGGCAACCACGCCATAAATCGCCCAAGGATGCAGCCCCCAATGGTACATGGTGGCAGCCATAGCCATTCGTGCAGCTTCCGGCGTGTTAGCTTCAACACCTAATGGTGTTTCATACCACCCTGTTAAGTAGGCTACCGGCTCAGCCACGGCCCAGAACATCAAGCCGATGCCCATACCGGCGGCAAATAACATCGCCAACCATGAGACCCGAGAATGCTCTGGTATCGCGGTTTTCCCGCCCAAACGAATTTTTCCAAAGGGTGAAAGCGCAACGGCAAGGCAAAAGATCACAAAAATATTGCCCGCCCAGATAAAGAGACCGTCGAAATTTCCAATAATATCCCACTTCAAACCATCCAGTACGGATTTTGCTGTGGCCGAATCAGTGATTAGCGTCGCAACAAGGAAAATTAATATGAGTCCTGCACTCATCCCGAAAACAGGGTTATGAACATCAAAGCCCCATTTTTTTATATTGTCTTGGCCTACTGAGTAGTCTGTACTGTGAATACTATACTTATCTTTTTCGGTATCCATTCGTCCCTCGCTATTTTTTATTTTTAATCACGTTGATGGTCGTTGGCTACTCTTAATGTAGTTGCGAAAACTAAATAAACAACCCGATTACATCACTTATCAACCGTGACGGTGGCATTTAGTTGCTCTGC
The DNA here is from genome assembly GCA_048058835.1 of Oleiphilus sp. GTDB lineage: Bacteria > Pseudomonadota > Gammaproteobacteria > Pseudomonadales > Oleiphilaceae > PZPK01. The sequence goes on along the minus strand of JBLLNS010000024.1, from coordinate 14,968 downwards.
CATTGTCGCAAAAGAATAAATTGAAACATAGTATCGACCTGCTATTATGATTTGAATTACTCTTCCCAAAATGAGAAAGGCCACATTTACATGGTACAAATAACGAAAACGCTTTCTTCTCTCTTTATTATCTATTTACTCACTTTTATTTCGATTTCCTCAGCCCAGCCTCGTGAAAAAATATTAGTCGGCGTTGCGCATTTCCCACCTTTCATTGTGAATGAAAATGGCAAGGTTGGTGGCTTGGCAATGGACATGATCAAGCTCATGAATGCACAACAATCCAAGTATGAATTTATTGCCCTGCCAACCTTATCTAATACTCGCCATAAGATTTTTGATCTGGGCCGGTATGACATGTCAATGTTTGACTCATTGGATTGGGGCTGGGAAGGACGCGAGGTTGATGCTTCAGATATTTATTTAGAAGGCGGAGAAGTCTATATAACCCAAGCAATCCCGGGCAGAACACAAGCTTATTTTGATGATTTTAAAGGTAAAAGCCTAGTGGGTATCGAAGGTTACCATTATGCCTTTGCCAACTTTAATTCTGATCCTGACTTTCTCTCGACCCGATTTAATATGAAATTGACTCGCAGTAACTTGGGTAGCATTGAGATGATTCTGGCTGGCAACCGAGGCGATATCGCGGTAGTGACTAAATCCTATCTCGGCCTGTATTTGAACAATCATCCTGCAGCGAAAGATAAATTGCTGATCTCTTCTCATTTTGACCAACGCTATCAGCATAGAATCATTTTACGCCGAGGGATTAGTCTGACGATTACAGAAGTGAACGCACTATTGTCAGCGCTGAAAAACAGCGGCAAGTTGGCCCCTTTATGGGCAAAAATAAATATTCAGAAGAATGACTAAGGTTCTCAGAATTAAGCTGTCGCTTTCTGTCACTTTCTAAGCTATTTTCTCTTTCACTCCGACTATCGATTGATTGTATTCTATTCAAGCAGAACTATTCTTTTAAGCAAGTGTTATATCGATGATGAAGCGACCTTGCGTCGGTTTTTCGATGTCGTTTTCACGATGTATGTTTCACAACTATTCTATACCACTTACTCAATAAGGATTTCTGATGAACCTGCTTGTTTCTACACGCATCGCAATTAGCTCACTACTTATCGTTTTTATGCTATCAGCTTGCTCGAGCCCCTATAAGCAAGATAGCGAAGAACTAGGCTTAACGACAAAACCGCCCAAGTTAGGGCTTCATAAAAATACTTTAGGTGGCTGGTCTTACGTCTATACACTACCGAAGAACAGCTCGACCCTTTACCCAGATAAAAGCTGGCTCCCGCCTGAGTACACCACTAAGCATTTTCAAGACTTGTCGACGACCATCAAAACCTTCACCCAACAATCTATGGATCGTGACGGGCTTGGCATGACAGTCGAATCCGTCACGATGTACGACCAAAAACCCTTACTCGTTATCAGCGGAACAGACAGCAAGTTACTTAATGATTTCGCCATTACTCACCAAACCTTTCTAGACAACAATCATGCGGTACAAGGTTTGAATGGTATCAATAACTGCAAACAAACCACTTCACCTACCTCTTGCTGGGACCCTTCTCCCGGAAATTACCCCTGGGCGTTTTATTTACCGCTGGGAATGGCCATGATTAACCAAAAAGCACTTACCTATCTGAACTTTCCGCCATCAGATTCATTAGTGAATGCAGACTATCTCGACAACTTTACGATGAAGCGTTGGAACCAAGTGCTCGAAGATGTCGGCATTAGCAATCCGGCTTTATATAACACGATTGTCGATGCTCGCCCAATTGCAGCACCGGGCTCTGGCCAGGCAGACTTATTGCCGAACGTTACGTCATATTTCAACTCAAGCGGCAACTATTACGACACACCGATGATCAATTTGCTCACAGATCCGCCTCAAAATTCTCAGGCCTCGACAACGTTGCCGGTGATCGTATTAGGCACTCCGGCACGAGAAGCTTGGGGTAAAATTATTGGCCAAGCCACTGTCGATATTCTGGACGTAGGAACACATAAGCTTCCAGGCGCGAGCAAAGCGACCAACTGGGTAGCCTCAAACCATCCGGATGTCACGCCTTACCAATGCTGTCCAAATGACCCTAATCCAAATTGCACGTCAAAAGAGTATGGCAATTCTTACAATCTGATCCCCGATGAAAAAATCGACCTTCAGGCAAGTTGTATTATCCAAGCGCTTAGCCTTAATCCGAGTGCAGACCCTGAAACCGTTAAAGCTCAGTGCAAACTTGACTGGGACACAAGCCCATCAACGAGCAACCTTCAAACAATTTGTGTGCAAGCAAAACTCGACTATAACTTTAGCTCTACGGGTCAGTGCAAAAGCAAAACAGATGCCTTGGCCTTTTGTCAGTATTATCAAAATAATGCGTGCCCAACTGGGGTCTATACTTGCGAAACACCCTAGCCTTACTCAGCAATACTGGTTTATCTGAAAGCCCGGCTCACAGCATCAGAAAACGGATAAAAGGATAAAGCAGATAAAATAAAAAGCGTCTGATAGACCCCGCTGATCAAATGCAAGCGGGCTATCAGACGCTCTAGTTTGGATGCTAACTCGCTAGAAATATTCCTTAAGTGATGGATGTTAGAAGCCAGTTTTTTCTCCAAGACAACGCTAAAAACCTACTTTATTAAAATGGCTTCCTCAGCGTCACGATATATTCAATAACCGCATCGATTTCTTTGGATGAAAGCTGATCCCCCCAAGGCGGCATTTGTGGTGAACGCCAGACAGCCTCGCCACCGTTAGTAATAATATTTTTAAGATCATCCTTAGGAAGGCGGCTTAAGGTTAAATTAAATGGCGGGGGCGATTTAATCACTTTCCGCATTCGACCATCACCCAAACCCTTGGGGCCGTGACACAGAACACAGCGTGTCGCGAAGATTCTTTTCCCATCTGAAATATTTTTTTGCTTTATCTCTTCTACTGAAGCAAGTTGCTTCAATGCCTGAGATGAGTCAGATCGAAGTAATAAAATGAAATCCGTAACAGCGGATAATGTCTCAGCACTCAGTTCATCCTTCCAGGGCGGCATGAAAGGTGTACGACCCGAACCATATTGAATGGTTTCTTGCACTTCTTGACGCGTATTTTTAGTCATATCAGACAGCAAGTTAGCCGACGGGTAATCTCTAAGGCTCATCGGCAATGGGCCTTCGCCCATGCCTTTGCTACCATGACAGAGGACACAACGTTCTGAGAAAACCATCGCTCCCAGATTGCTTTCAGACGACGCTTCAATAGCTATCGCTAAGCTCGTTAAACTGAGTCCGACAATACATACCAGTAAAAACTGAATGAAATTTCTGAGCATCTGACTGCGCTCCTCTATAAAGGACATAGCAGAATAATTAAGGGGAAACCTCTATGGTCATTTTCATATCTGGATGAATCGCACACTCAACTTCTATGGAGCCGGTTGCCTCCAAAATCACAGGCTTTGATTCTCCTTTCGGATAAGATCCTAAATCAAAAAATTGTGTATCCGACAGGCTGAACACATTATGAAAGAACGGGTCTTCGTTTTTAAAGTGAACCACGTCCCCTACTTTCGCTTTAATCGTGTCGTGACTAAATGTTTTATGTTTCTGCTCCACAACAAACTCTTCTGCATTCACTATGGTCGCCGTCGAGAGTATGCTTAAAGCAAGCAAGCCTTTACTAAATGTATTCATCAGTATTTCCTCTTCATTTTCTCTTGATGCCTTAATTGAACAGATTAATCTATCGGCAATATAGGGAGTTCAAAATTTGTCTGCGGGGTGGTCAACTTAGTTAAAAATGCCACAATCGCGTCACGTTCAGACGCATTTAGTTTCAATGCCTTCATGTTAGGCGATAAATTCGTTTTCACAATCCCACCAGCAATGTAATGCTCCATAACACTGTCTAAAGTCTTGGATGAACCATCATGAAAATAGGGTGCCGACAAACTAATATCTCTTAAGGTCGGCGTTTTAAAGGCGCCTTTCATGATGCCTAGCGGGCGTTCAGCATATCGACCTACATCCGGGTTTTCTTCACCCCAAGAGGCCAAGCCGATGTTATGAAAACCATTATCGGTAAAGTTTGGCGCGCTATGGCAAACTGAACAGTTACCTTTTTCAGGATTCACAAACAATTTAAACCCTTCTACTTCTTGCTCGGTTAGAGCGTTTTCATCGCCTTTTACCCACTGATCAAAGGGTGAATTATTACTAATAATTGTGCGTTCGAAACTGGCAATTGCTTTGGCGACAGTCTTTTTATTAACACCTTCTCCCGGATAAGCCTTATCGAAGGCGGCTTTATAACTTTCTGTATGGTTCAACAGATTAAGTAACTGGGTAAAATTTGTTTGCATTTCAATGCTGGCTTCCATAGGACTAATCGCTTGATCTTCCAAGGATTTTTTTCGGCCATCCCACATTTGCAAGGTATTATAAGCGGTATTCGTCACCACTGGGCTCGCTCGACCGAGAACCTGGCTTTTAAAACCCTTTGCCGTGGGCAGCGCATCAGACCAACCTAACAGCGGGTTATGGCAAGTGGCACAGGACATATTGCCATCGCCGCCAATTCGAGGGTCAAAAAACAATGTTTTCCCTAGTTCGACTCGCGCTTCATTAGGTTTATTATCTTCTGGATAAGGCGGGGTATCCGGCAAAAGCCACTCCTGCAGACTGGCATGACCTGCTTCAAAGGTAATGTCTTTAAACTCGGTATCATGACTAGAAACATTAAATGCGATGAAACAAAATAAAATGAGCACTACGTTTTTTTTATTTTTCATGACGCCGTTCCTGTCTTAAGTAAAATATGGCTGAGTATTGGTAGGGTGCGTTCATGCACTATCCAAACACGAAATAGACTGGCAGTTTCGCTACAGGTCATACATCTGGAATGTACTTGCCGTATTTGAAGTTTTGAACATGTAAATTCAGTTCACGAAATGCATTCGTCAGCTCTTTTAACGTGCCAACTCAAGTTATAAATGGCATGATTCGGAAGCATTACAGTACCTCGTTTTGCCTTGATCTTTATTGTAGTAGGCAAGAAAAAGCATCGGTACATAATCAATATTAGATGTTTTTTTAGAAGTTTCCATTGCCCTTAGGGTTATGAGCATGCCTTCAAATTACAAAGCTAAACACCGAAAGACCTGGCTAGCGTTTGTTTAGCTCCATGCCGACATCGTCGGCTCGCGTAAATCTGGGCAGGTACGCAGCGACAACTCGATGGCCTAGAAAAATCACCACAACCATCAAATAGTAATAGGGTTCGGAGTTCGTTTCTTTCACACCTAATAAAAAGTGCAGGCAAGCCAGGATGGATAAGGGATAGACCAGACGGTGCGTTCGACGCCACCAACGTTTCATCTTTTTTTGAACCCACTTTGGCGAGGTGGCGGTAAGTAATAAAAGCAAACACCAGCATATCAAGCCTATCGTTAAAAAATAACGTTCTTGGATTTCCCAAACAAACTCCTGCCAAAGCCAACTCAATTCCAATTCTAAATACAAGCCCATATGTAGCGTGGCATAAAAAAAGCTAAACACACCAAACATCCTTCGAGTACGTATCAGCAAATTCCAATCCGAAAGCCGCTTGCCCCAATTGATTCGTGCATAATGTTTCAACCCCACTGTCAGCCAACGACGTACTGGCGTGATAGCCAAACTAATCAATAAAAATACCAAAGCAGCATGGCCTGACAAAGACATTAAGGCTTCGAAAGGGTTAATCCCTAACTGCTCAGCCTTGAATGCATATATACCGTAAAGCAAGGGTTGGATACTGAGGGTAAACAAGGAGATCCGTATCAACTTATCATAGCGGTTCAAATCGAAGCCCATCGAGCTGCTTTTCATGAAAAGTACTGCTTAGAAATCATGGGCTAAATCCATACCGTCATAAAGTGAGGCGACCTGATCAGCATATCCATTGAAAGGCAAGGTGCGCACTTTCTTCAGCTGACCTAAAGGCACTTCCCTGCGCTGGCTCCACCGCGGATGAGAGACTTCCGGGTTCACATTCGCAAAAAAGCCATACTCTTCAGGGGCCAGTTTATGCCAAGTAGTCTGAGGTCGTTCACTGACTAACTCTATTTTGTTGATGGCTTTGATGCTTTTAAATCCATACTTCCAAGGTACGATTAAACGAATCGGTGCACCATTTTGCTTAGGCAACTTTTTCTGGTACATCCCAGTGGCTAAGGTAGTGAGAGGATGCATTGCTTCATCGAGCCTAAGCGCTTCTATATAGGGCCAATCGAGTGTCGGCCGCCTCTGCCCTATCATCTCCGACGGCCTAAAGACGGTTTCGAAGCGAACATATTTCGCTTCTAGTTTTGGTTCCACCTGAGCTAATAACTCATGCAATGAAAAGCCGGACCAGGGCACCACCATCGACCATCCTTCTACACAACGGAAACGAAACACTCGTTCTTCAGAAACAGGAAGTTGCGACATCGAAAAAACCATGGGATTTTTGACTAAGCCTCCCACTGACAAAGACCAAGGTTCTGGATTAAAGTCGGCTGCGACCAAATGGACATGCTTTTTGTTGGTTGTAAACTCGTAGTAATTATTGTAACGCGTCGCGTGTTTCTCGGCAGTTACCGTCAATTCAGATGATTGCTTAGCAGAGGAAGAAAAAGGCAGCGTACTTAAAATGCCGACACTCATCGCTGTACGAATAAAACGTCGCCGTGAAAGATAAATATGCTCGGGCGTGGGCTGCAATTTATTCATAACAAACCGAATTTTGTGAAATACAACTAAGTCTAGATGAAGGTCTTAACAAGTACAAAATGCTTGCAAAAAATAGCACTTGATTTATAGCAAAAACTCATACAATATCTAGTTTATTCAAACATTTACATAACCTAACAAACAATAAAACTAAAGGGTACAGGATATAGGATAATGGATTATGCTTATCGAAGTTCCATCTTCTTTGTACGCACACGAGTCAAGTTGTTGCCATAAACTCACCCCATCTTTAGAGCTTATTTTTTACGATAGTCACGAGCCTATTTCGAAGTATGAAGCCAAGTTGAATAAAAATATTTTTTTATTCATTCTGAAAGGCTCAAAGAATATTTCAATTAAAAATCAGGATATAACCCTCAATGAAGGTTATGGTGCTTTTGTTAAAAAAGACGAGTACCTCATGACCGAGACATCCCATTCATCAGAGCAAGGCTTCTCCTCACTGATTATCTTGGTAGACGATGATAAACTACTAACGCTCTGGAAGAATGCCGCCATTCAAAACCGCCTACCCAACCAAGATAAACAGCAATATAGCGATACGGGGAATTGGGCGTTTTTCAAACAAAATAAGTATATTCAAACATCACTGAATAATCTTAAAGAATTCACTAAACAAAGCAGAAAAGTGCATTTCTCATTTATCGAAGCTAAGTTGCAAGAGTTACTCTTTTATATTGCCAATACCGATACCAAAAACGAACTAGAAACATTAATCCTGACGTCTGGACAAGACAGTATTGTGCACTTAAAGCGTTTTATGGAAGAAAACTATGACAAACCCTGGAGTATGAGTGAGTTTGCGAGTCATTTAGCTTTAAGCCTCAGTAGCTTCAAGCGCGCTTTCAAACACGCTTATGGCTGTCCACCTAAAACCTGGATTAATCAAAAGCGGTTGGAAAAAGCCGCCGCAGAAATCGTTTTCAAGAAAAAATCATTGATCGAAATTGCGCTATCTTCAGGCTTTTCTGGTAGCAGTCAGTTCTCACGCGCCTTTAAAAAGCAATATAACTGTGCGCCCTCCAATTACTGCTATCCGAAATTAGAGGATGTCGGTTGATCAACGTCCAATAAATGGATTTAACGTGAGCAAGCCGCTTAATGCGGCTGCCTCATTTGCACTACGTTCAACATTGCTCCAGCTTTGCCGTTGATTTAACTTTCGCCTGACAGCAAAGTGTATATCCTTGCTTAAGCTCATCCTCAGTCAGAAAGTTGATACTGCTATTATCTAGCTCACCCGATAACACCTTCGCGATACAACAGCCACATTTGCCTAATTCACACCCGAACGATACAGGGACTTTATGCCGTCGCATTGCACTAAGAAGACTTTCATTGGTATTAGCCTCCAGCTCATAGCTTGAACCTAAAATCGTGACAAACACTTTATGAGTACTAGACTCAGTGCTTTCATGGTCAGCACTTTCATGCGCTGTAAATTCTTCTGAATAAATATTTCCAAGACCAAAACGATAAGGTTTAAGCGATGCCTTAAGTTTGTCCATCCAGCTAAGTGGACCACAAAGATAGACATCAGGCCCCAACCCAATCGCTTCATTGATGCGCTTAAGTTTGCCTAAATCAAAATCAAAACGCCCTTGAGATGAAGAGTGCCAATGATGCACATAAAGCCTGTTTGCGTATAAGCGACACAAAGAGGAGATTTCTTGAACAAAGATTGTTTCTTCATAACTACGGCTAAAGTAAAACAAATGACAGTCATCACTACTGGTATATAAGTGATTCTTTATCAGCGAGATGATGGGGGTGATGCCACTTCCAGCCGCCAGAAACAGTTTTTGTTTGACGGTACTTTGAGTAATAAATTCACCACAGGCCTCACTACAACGCAAGACCATTCCGACCTCTAGCCGAGTATTCAGATAATTCGATACCACGCCACCAGAAATCGCCTGTACCGTTATTTTTATCACTTCTTCATAGGGTGCACTGCTGATGGAGTAACTCCGACAATAACGTTCACCATCTATATCAACCATTAAATTAATGAACTGCCCTGCTTGAAAATAGAACTCCAGATCCTCATCCAAACTTTCAAGGGTGATCGTCACTGCACGATTCGTTTCTTGTATAATGTCTTTGACCTGAAGGTCATGCCACTGAATTCCTATATTTTTTTTCTCGTTAGTAAACATCGAATATCCTATATAATTTTTTTCCTGATATATGCAGAACTATAATCAATCACAATTGTCATCAATATGGTGATAAGTATGAAAACAGCCGCCCGATCATAGGCCAAGGCAGACAAATATTCATGAATTGGCAAACCAATACCCTCAGCCCCAATTAGCCCCAACACCGTCGCGCTATGGACATTAATTTCGACGCAATAAAGTAATTGAGCAATGATGGCTGGGGTGACTTGAGGCAAAATACCAAACACCACCATATTCACCCAATTTCCGCCGCTGGCATAAACCGCCTCAGCAATTCCAGGATCCGCCGCCTCAATCGCTTCAGAAAACAACTTGACCATCACCCCCATCGAAAACACCGTAATAGCCAAGACCCCAGGGAAAGGACCGAGTCCGACCAATGCCACAAAGATTAGACCAAGCAAAAAAGTGGGTATAGCTCTTACAATCACCATGATAGAACGACAGAAAAAATAACACGCTCGTCCAAACCTGCTGCCTGACATAAGGTTCTGAGCGCAGAAAAAACTAATGGGTAAAGCCAACAAAAAACCAATTGCAGACCCCAGCAAGGCGACTTCTACAGTTTGTCTGGCATAAACAAATATGGCACTTTCGACTAAAGACCATTCAGGATTCAACAAGCCATGAATGAACTCCTTTACCACAGGCCAGCCATCGGAGAATGTCGACAGGTCAACTTGGGTATTGGTTGCTAACATATGCACTGCTGCAATTAATGAAAAAAGTAGCATCCAGTTCCAATTCAAAATGGGCATCCACCAGACTGGCGGTTTTGATAAGTCAGCCAGTTGCGCAGCAGAACGATCGCTGACTGAGATATCACCATCAAAAAACTGGCCTTTGATTTTCTGCCAATAAAGTGCGTACTGACCACGATAAATATTACTCAGTACGACAAGCACCAGAAGCGCCATACTCTCAGGCACATCGAGATAATAGTAGCCCCATAGGCAGAGCATAAAAGGTGGCAATAAGCACAAAAAACCATAGAAGATGTTTCTTTGAAAGAAGTGATCAATCCCTGGTAAAACACTATTTAATACATGAGTCATCGTTTGCTTCCCTATCCGTAAAGCTTTTGCCATTGATCATTAGAATCATTTTTCTGTGTGCTCTTATGAAATTCCAATGCGCCCTTCTTCAAGCCAATAACGCTTGAAAAATACTTCTCAACCAAGTCCACCTGGTGCAGGTTTACCATGACTGAAATGCCCTGCTCTTCATTGAGAGTCTTTAACAGTTCGATAATCTTTCTGGAATTAACCGGATCCAAAGACGCCACCGGTTCATCGGCCAAAATAATGCTAGATTCTTGCGCCAAACACCGTGCTATCGCGACTCTTTGCTTCTGCCCGCCGGAAAGCTGCCGAATATCTCTAAGCGCAAAGCTCAACATGCCGACTTTTTGCAAGGCAGCGAACGCAATTTCTCTGTCATCACAATTAAATCGTGCCATCGTTTTCGAGAAACCGCGCTTACTCGCCAAACGGCCTACCAGAACGTTATCCAAGACACTCAATCGAGGTGCTAAATTAAAGCTTTGAAAGATCATCGCGACCTGTTGGCGCAACGCCATTAATTCTTTTTTAGAGTACGTTTTGCCATGAATCTTTATGCTTCCCTGCTCATGGTGAATCAAACCATTGATGGCACGAAGCAAGGTCGACTTACCCGCTCCGGAAGAACCTATGACAGCAGTAAAGTCACCTTGTTTTATTGATAACTCCTCGATAGACAAAGCAGGATCTGGCGCGCCTTGATAAAACACTTGCACATTTTTTAATTCAATCGCCTGTTGAGATCTTGTAGCTAAACTCATCATTTCTTTCCTTTGTTAAGCACTATTCCAATAATTCCGTTTGCGTGATGTGAGCAACGTGAGACAAGCTGTCATAGTCACTCTTTGAAGCAGGTACTAATGCATCGATACCATATAAGGATTTCAACCATTCAGATGCCTTTGGGTCATTTGACATGTCAATCAACGCTTGTTTCAGCACTTTTTTCTGTTCAGGGTTCAATGCAGAACGGACAATTTGAGGGTCGGCGGGGATCAGATCCGTTCTAAAGATCACTTTGGTATCTGATAAGATATTTTTGGCGTACTTGTGAATTTCAGGGTTTTCACGTGCATCTTCGTAGATGGCACCAGCATCTGCTTTACCTTTTAGAACTGACATCACAATCGCGGTCTGGCTGCTGACATTTAAGGATTTAATATCCTTTTCAGGATCAATGCCATTATCCAACATCGCTGCTCTTGGATATAAGCTAGCTGATGCTGAAAGGCGATCACCAAAAATAAATGACTTTCCACGCAAATCCGCGATCGTCTCTATGCCACTATCTGATCGAGTAATCACAATCCCGTGATACCCTTGTTTGCCATAGCGCACCGCGGAAGTAAGCGGCTCAACCGCTACTTTTTTTGCAATCACCAAGTAATTCAGCGGCCCGACGAATGCTAAATCGACGCGCTTTGCTTGCATAGCAACGGCAACACCCGCGTAATTTGATAAGGTAATGGCTTTAATTTTGTAGCCTGTTTTATCACTTAGATAGCTTGCCAGCTTCTTTGAGGTTAACTGAATTTCGTGAACACTACGGGAAGGAACAAAGCCTAAAACCAAATCGGGCTTTACTAACTCGATAGTCGCTTGCGCTGCACTTGAAAAAATTGCGCAACATAACAAAAGATATTTCATAATTTATTCCCTATTAAAAATTGAAACGAACACCTAAGGCACTTGTATGTCCTTTGTTTCCAAGTTGAGTAAAACCCTCTGATACATAACTCCATCGGTAATAAACATCCCAGTGAGGGTGCAGGGGGTAAATGAAGTCCGAAAAAGCCTGAAACAAATCATCGCCATATTTTTGGTCTCTCATGTGAAGGATGTTGTAACCTCGAACTGAGATCGGTGAACCAAAAATTTCGTTAAATTGGTAATAATGTAATATCTCTGCGTCACCCAGCTGCTGTCTCTCGGTTTTAGCGAATAGTTGAAAAAATGTTCTAGCATTGACTGCCTTCAGTGAATCACTTAACAGGGGTATTCGGTTTAAATTCAGCATCAACCCCGCCGAATACAGCGCCTCCCTACTAGACCACTTTTGCACTCTGGCCACGATACCGAGAGGGGATTTCCACTGCTGAACCGGTAGGCCTGAACCAAGATACAACTCAAATCGTTCATTGGTGTCGGTCTCCTGAATGGTTTGTTCTCTATCATAAATTTGTAGAATATATTGATCTGACCAAAAACTATGAAAAACACTTTGTGTGAATGCTCGCGTTTGATTGTCATTCAGTCTGAACTGAAGTCGTGAGATTGTGGCGGCTGACGCAAGCTCGGAAAGGATCAGCGCAACGAACATAAAACATGCCAGTACTGTCGTTTTCATTACGCTGTCTCCGACAAACCCAAAACTTGGTTTTGTTGGTAGATGTGCCAACTAATCACATCAATAATCGCTCTGCACACAGCACGGTCTTCTGAACTTTCAACCACACAAATTCGATGTTTTTTCGTCTCGTGCGTAAAACTAAAAAAAGACCTGATTTGATGCTTATGGAGTTTATCAACACGGTCTAATACCGCCTGAGCACGTTGACAGATATAAAATTCATCTCCAAGTAAATGCCTTACAGACTTCCAGCATAACGCCGAAAGATTGGTACCAAAATCACGATTAAACAGTAGTCGTCCATTCACATTTAGTCCGATTTCAAGACGATAATGTTTATCAGACAATAGGCCATGTAGTTCAGAAATAACGAGGTGTTCTAACTCAATAACGGGAATAGCCTCTCTATACCGAGCCATAAAGCGATGCACTAATAATTCTAAAGAAGCATCAGCATCATCCAGTAAAACGCCTTCGTAACAGCGCTCTTTTACTTCGCGAAGCAATGACTCACACTCCCTATCCTGAATGGCTTGATAGCCTAGTTTTTCTAAACGATATTTCATTGCAGCGCGTCCGGACTGCTCAGAAATTGGTAAATGCCGCGTATTTCCAACAATTTCAGGCCGCACATGTTCGTAACATTCAGGATGTTTAAGAACCGAGGATATGTGTACGCCAGCTTTATGCGTGAAAGCATGCTCTCCGACATAAGGATCAGTCGGCGGAATAACCCGGTGACAAATACTCGATACGACGTCAGCGACATGACGTATCCGGTGCAAATTGGTTTGATTGATAAACGCTGAATCAATCCCATATTTAACGACTAGATTAGGGATTAATGAGCATAAGTTGGTATTTCCACAGCGCTCTCCTATACCATTAATCGTACCTTGAATCTGAACAGCGCCATGTTCAAAGGCCGCAACGCTATTCGCAACGGCCATATCAGCATCATTATGACAATGAATGCCTAACTGAGTCGCTGGAAACAGTTTCTTTAACCTCTGAAAAATCTGAATCACTTCTGAAGGAAGCGTTCCACCATTTGTGTCACAAAGGACAATGCAATCAGCACCACCGGCTATCGCTGTTTCTAAGGCCTTAATGGCGATCTCCGGGTTGGACTTATAGCCATCAAAGAAATGCTCTGCATCTACCACCACCTGATCAAAACGCGCTTTGCAATAGCTCACTGAGTTAAAAATAAGCTCCTGATTATGCTCAATCGTCGTTTTCAAAGCGTGTGTAATTTGAAAGTCCCAAAACTTACTAAATAGTGTAATCACCGGGACATCTACGCTTGTACCACGTTGAAAGACACTATCATTTTGAGGTCGCTTTCCCGTCGCGCAAGAGCTAGTAAATGCGGCTAACTTAGCCTTCCGGGTATTGTGCTTCGCGAGTATTTTGAACAGGTCTGTATCGGTCGCATTGGCGCCATTCCAACCACATTCAATAATATCGATACCAAAATCATCGAGTAAGTCGATAACGGACAACTTATCCTTTAGACTAAATTGAACCCCTCGCGTTTGAGACCCATCACGAAGCGTTGTATCGTAAAACTCTACCTGCCTCGGGTAGGCATTATTAATGATGCTCACAGTTTGCTTCCTTTCTATCCAAGTAGCGCTCGCCATAATCCACCGGCTTGGCTAATCCACGTCTAACATTATGAAAATGCACTAAAATACTGGCCGACAAGCCCCACACGTTTTCACATGCATTATCGTGAGTGAATGTGAAAAAATAACTGGGATCCCGCGTTGAGGTTTTTCCAGCCGGCGAACCTGTATTCATCTCATCGAGTCGATCCAACTCTATCAACGCGCTGCATGCTACTTCTTCTTTACAAGCTTTGAAGTAATGATCAAATTGCGCTTGCGTTATCCTCACTAAAAAAGGCCGGACCAAGTCGCCCTTCCCACTGAAGAAATCATCCATTGATTGAAGGGAGTGGCAAGCTTGTTGGGGAATAGCCGTTTCCTCTTCAAGTTCTCGCCAAGCTGTATCAACTAAAGACGAATCACCAGGCTCCCATCGTCCACCAGGAAAACACCAATCACCAGGGTATGCTTTCATCCGCTTAGGTCTTCTGATGACAAGTATTTTGTTCACACCCAAGCGGCCTTCGACAACTAAAACAACAACCGCTGATGGCGTTCCGATAGACTGACTATCTTGACCAGTCAACATGTTTTGAGAGTTCATCAGTGTATTTTTCATGTCATAGCCACTGGCTGTTCATTTGTCTTCGGAGAGACAAAAGGTAGGGCGACAACACCACATAACGTTCCAATTAATAGCCACGCAATCAATGGATTAATTGAGTAAGTAAACGGTAGGAGCACGGCTAAAACTAAGGTGATCAGCTCTGTTAAGCCACCATAAGCTGAAATAATCACAGTACGGCTGGGATGATCATCCACTGCATCAGCAAAGACCTTCATACCCGCAGGTAACATAAATGCAAAACAAATACTTTCAACCAAGAACAACGCGGCAAAAACAAAGAGATTGTCAGTGAAACCGAATCCACATATCAGTATTGCCATTAAACTAAGACTAATACC
>JBLLNS010000023.1:0-43148 GCA_048058835.1 Oleiphilus sp. | reverse complement strand
ATTTTGCCCCAAGACAAGCTACAACAAACCCTAAAACTCAACACAAACACCAGTTAATTTTATTTAGTTTCAAAGCCACAAAGTTTAACCAAAACCCCGAAGAACGAAACCACTTAATTTAAAACTTGGGACGAGTGTTCAAAGAAAACCCACAAACAACGCCACGGAATAAATTGAACTGACCGACTAACAAATTGCACCGGAAAAGAAGGAGAGGGTGCAAATTACTATGGTTTAAGTGCTTGTAAATTAATGAAAAAAAAAGAGCTAAACAGCCCAGTTATTTACAAAGCCTAACGCCCTGCGAATGGGCGAGCGACGCGCAGCAAAGCGAGTCCAGCTACGGGTGTTTTTCCGTGGCGAACATTGCGCAACTGGTTAAATTTTTTCATAGTTACACTCTGAGTTGCCTTTGAATGATGAGGCAAACACACTTAATTCAGATGGCTGAAAGCCATTGTAGTACAACATTGATTTACCATGTTGACCTTTGCTATCTAAGCCGTATGCTACGACCAAATTACCTTTCCATACGAGCTTTAGTGTTACCACGTTGTCTTCGGCTAGCAGGCCAAGAAATTGCTCGTTATATTTATTTTTCCTATTTTCTCTCTTTGCCAGTGAAAACGCATAGCCTGATTTGAGCCCCTTACTGACCGCAAGAGTAATTACTTTTTCATCGGCGCTAGCAACATTTATGTTGAACGAAGGCGACCAAGAATCGGATTGTTTTATTTCGTTGAAAGTGATTTCGCAAGTGATGCCCCCTTGCTTTAAACCGGATTCTTGGAGTATTTCGATGAATTGGCCAGCCGGTACATCAAAGCCCTTTTTTACTTCCTTGGCAGATAACGTGCATGAGGCAAACAGAAGTGAAATGATAATTAAAAGTTTCATAGTCCCTGGATACTTCTTTATAAATTTAACGCTGCATTAAACGGTGAAGTAATGTTGGCGACTTTGCAGCGTGTTTTTGCAGCAAAGGTGACAATATTACGGAATCCGTTTGAATGCCTTGTTATATCTATTTGTTGACGACATAAACAGACTGAGTCGGAGATAGGAATGCTAGTGCAACTACACACACAACACCTATTACCAAAAATATGGTTCCGATATATGCCAAAATACCAAACACTGACAATTGCAGCACTGTACCCCCAAGGCCAAACAATAGACTAGAGCGTTTGAAGTTATAGTAAATTTGATATAACGCAACACTTAGCCCTATCACAATAATGATTGCACCGTTAAGTTTGTCGATGCCAGCCGAGGAATCAAACCACAGATAGCCAACCAGAAACAGAGCCCATGAAGCGGCTAATGTATAAAA
The DNA here is from genome assembly GCA_048058835.1 of Oleiphilus sp. Lineage (GTDB taxonomy): Bacteria > Pseudomonadota > Gammaproteobacteria > Pseudomonadales > Oleiphilaceae > PZPK01. The sequence goes on along the minus strand of JBLLNS010000023.1, from coordinate 41,815 downwards.
GGCAATTGGAGTAAAGAAACAGTAGCCATATTTATCATGACTAAAATCATTAATAGCGACTATAGCTCTATAAGCTCCACCAAGGATAATTAATACCCCTATAATTTTTAAAACCAACATAAAGCTTCCTTGTGATTACATATTTTATTAGCTGAGCCTATAGATATAACGCTGCCTTAAACGGTGAAGTGATGTTGGCGACTTTGCTGCGTGTCTTTGCGGCAAAGGTGACAAGATTACGGAATCCGTTTGAAGGCCTGGTTAGGTGAATGTGTGGATTTAGTAAAGAATTAGAAAGTAAATTTTGCCCCAAGACAAGCTACAACAAACCTTAAAACCCAACACAAACACCGATTAATTTTACTTAGTTTCAATGCCACAAAGTTTAACCAAAACCCCGAAGAACGAAACCACTTAATTTAAAACTTGGGACGAATGTTCAAAGAAAAACCACAAACAAGGCCACGGAATAAATTGAACTGACCGACCAACAAATTGCACCGGAAAAGAAGAAGAGGGTGCAAGCTAGCTTTAACTTAACCTATTGTAAACTAATGAAAAAAAAGAGCTAAACAGCCCAATTATTTACAAAGCCTAACGCTTTGCACAGCGGTGGAATAATTTGGCGGGACTTTTGCGTTTCTTTGCAAAAGGCGCGACAGATTATGGAATCCGCTGGTGCAACTTGTTATACGATTTAGTTGTTGTTTATGCATTACCAGAACCGCTCGTAGTGAATAATGAACCGCCATATTTTACCCAATAAGCTTGGGAAAAAGCGCGGAAAAATTATTGCTACAAAAGCAAAGAAACCAATAATTGCCCAGAACCCGTTTGTGTTTATAAATGCATCACTGGGACCATACAAAGCCAACTCTCTATTTGTTAATAACCACATAAGTATTGCTGTGGGAAATGCAAAAAATGATGCAGCTAAAAGCCCCATGAACCAAGCTTGGATAATACCTTCCTTGGGCTCGATTCTACGTTTAAATTTGGACATAGTTTATTTTCGTATAACGCTGCCATTTACGGTCGAGTTTATTGGCAGCTTTTGTGCGGCTCTTTGCACAAAAGGTGACAATAAACGAAGATCCGCAAGATGGCCTTGTTAGAACTGATTTTGCCCTTGAACTTAAATAAGTACAAAGATTTACAGCCCTAACGATTTAAAGTTTATGCCCTACTCGTGAATTCCCGAAGACCACCGATAAGAACACCTAAATTGATTGTCATTTTGAACCCAGATCAATTGAGTTAAAAAGGAAAGCCAACTTACCTAAATATTGAACATTCAATTGTAGAGTAAAGAAGCAAACAGTAGTTTGAACCACTTCACTTTCTACTGGCACCGGTGAAGAAAAAAGCTTAACAATTTGCCCTAAAGTTCAGGCAAGAGAGTTAAGGAAAAACCATAATTGTTTACCGCAAAACTTAAGCAAAAGAGTTAAAAAAATAACCTTGGCTGTTACCAATAAACCAAACACCTACAATGTGAAGCAAGAGTTCTAACGCCTGCATTTGCGGTTTGGGTGAATTGGCGGCTTTTTTGCGTGTTTTTGCAAAAAAGGTGACAGTTTACCCAAATCCGGCAAGATGCACTTGTTATGGTTTTGTTGCACTTAAAAACTCCATCACTTTATGAGCCTTGTAGTTTGTAGCCAAATCTAGAGGTGTTTCACCTTTATCTGTTTTAGCGGTTACATCTGCCCCATTATCAATTAGAAACGAAATAATAGAAAGAGGCTCTTCCCCTTGCTTACCACCATTTTGGATGGTTCCATCAATTGACACATCTATCGAATGGTGAAGCGCGGTAAAGCCCTCATGACCAGCTACATTTATGTCGGCGCCTAATGCAATGAACAGCTCAATTAACCTTATATTTTCGGCTTCTACTGCATGCATTAGTGGAGTCATTCCTGTCTCATCAAGGACATTAAAATCAATACCTTCATTTATTATCGAATAGACCTGATAGAGTTCATCTTCAATTATTGCATTAGCTAGTTTATTTTCCATAACCTTCTCAGACCATAACGCCCGGCTAAACGGAGGAGTAAAAATGGCGGCTTTTTTGGCACAAAAAAGATGCGATTTTTACGGAGTCCGTTTGAGCCGCTGGTTATACGTTTCATTTTGCCTCAGCTAGAAAATTCTTAAATTCTGAGCGCCAAAAAACGGATGCTACCGTGGGTACCCAAAGGTTTGCGTTTTCAGTTTTTGCGCATTCAATCTTTAGAAACTCAATTCCTTTGGCTATTCGATTGTCGTTAATTTCGAATCCAGAGTTAGCCATAAACATATTTACAGAAGTAAAGTAACCTTCAAGCCAAATAAGCATAGCGGTATTGTAATTATCATTGCTCGAGTACTTTGTATACTCGGGACAAGTTGTTTGCCCCATACCAAAAGCGCCATATGAGTCTGATAGCTGGCTTATGAATACATTTGAATCTTCTTGGCTACACCCAGCCAAAAATACAGCCAGATATATCAGTAGCAGTGTTTTGAATAAATTACGCATTTTCTCCCTTTTACGTATAACGCCCGCCTAAACGGAGGAGTAAAATTGGCGCGCCTTTTTGGCACAAAAAGCGTGACATATTTTACGGAGTCCGTTTGAGGCGCTGGTTATGTTGCTCTTCTGTTCTAGAAGTGGCAACTCGATAGATACAATAAACCACAGCTAAACCGAAGCCGATTGAACCATTAAATATGTTAGCTAGACCAGCCGTAATAGCGACTGCCAAATGTATTTGTTTACTACAAAGTAACAACCAGCCTAGAGAGAACGACACTATAAAAATAACCGATGCTAGTAAGTAAGGCATGGCCAACATAGTAGCCATTTGACTAGTACTTATCTCTCTATCGCTTGCACCAGTTATTAACGATAACATTTGATAAGAATCGATGAGCGAGAATATAAGACAATAAAGAGCATTTAGAATAATGCCCGCACCAAGCAACTTTTCAAATAGAGCTTTGTTCATAATCCCTCAAGAAACATAACGCTTTGCACAACGGTGGAATAATTTGGCGGGACTTTTGCGTTTCTTTGCAAAAGGCGCGACAGATTATGGAATCCGTTGGTGCAACTTGTTAGGTGAATGTGTGGATTTAGTAAAGAATTAGAAGGTGAATTTTGCCCCAAGACAAGCTACAACAAACCCTAAAATCCAACACAAACACCGGTTAATTTTACTTTGGTTTCAAAGCCACAAAGTTTAACCAAAACCCCGAAGAACGAAACCACTAAATTTAAAACTTGGGACGAGTGTTCAAAGAAAACCCACAAACAACGCCACGGAATAAATTGAATTGACCGACCAATAAATTGCACCGGAAAAGAAGGAGAGGGTGCAAATTACTATGGTTTAAGTGCTTGTAAACTAATGAAAAAAAAGAGCTAAACAGCCCAGTTATTTACAAAGCCTAACGCCTAGCTTACCGGATTGGTGAAGATGGCAGTTTTTATGCGTCTTTTTGCATAAAAGGTGACAGCTTTACCAAGTCCGGTAGAGCTACTGGTTATGTTTATTGTCCATTAAGAACCCATGTAGCTTGGTGAACTTGGCTGCCTGAAAGGTCTGTAAATAATGAGTGGGAATGTTCAATAAAACCTACTGACTCAAATTCTGTTTTAAATGCTTTGTACCAATCATCAGACATACCCCACCTGGATTCATATATATTCATACCTTGAGGGAACGGGCAAAAAGAACCTTTATACTGAATAGCAATACCATTTAGACGCCCTTCCACATAGCATGGGTAAAGACGGTTACCATTCATCTCGCCAAGAACATATTCCAATTCAACGCTAGGCATCCACTCTGTTTCATAGACGACATCTTCGGCATTTGCTTGAAATGCCAAGCAAAAGCTAATTAAGAGTAGTAAGATTTTATTCATAAGTTTCTTCCTTGGTAAAACATAACGCTTTGCACAACGGTGGAATAATTTGGCGGGACTTTTGCGTTTCTTTGCAAAAGGCGCGACAGATTATGGAATCCGTTGGTGCAACTTGTTAGGTGAATGTGTGGATTTAGTTCAGAATTAGAAGGTAAATTTTGCCCCAAGACAAGCTACAACAAACCCTAAAACCCAAAACAAACACCAGTTAATTTTACTTAGTTTCAAAGCCCCAAAGTTTAACCAAAACCCCGAAGAACGAAACCACTTACTTTAAAATTTGTGGCGAGTGTTCAAAGAAAACCCACAAACAACGCCACGGAATAAATTGAACTGACCGACTAACAAATTGCACCGGAAAAGAAGGCGAGGGTGCAAATTACTAAGACTTAAACCCTTGTAAACTAATGAAAAAATAGAGCTAAACAGCCCAGTTATTTACAAAGCCTAACGCCTGCATTAGCGGCTTGGTTGAACTGGCGGCTTTTTTGCCGCGCAGCGCGAAAAAGGTGACAGTTTAACCAAGTCCTTGCTAGATGCACTTGTTATACGTTTTTATTTGTTTAATTTTATACAGCACTTATTTCATAATTACGTTCAGCATTCTTAGTAATTTTACCCCACGAAGAATTACTAACTCTACTTTGATGAAATTCAAAGGATTCTTTATTTTTAAATTCCTCGTAGACATGAAATTTATAAATATCATCTTCATCTTGCTTTACATCGAAAATCAAACATCCAGCCTCTTTACGAGTTAAATTAATATGATTTGGTAACTCATTCAATACATTTTCTAAATCATTTTTAGATACGATGATAAAACCTTTCAACGATAATTTAGCCAAAATTTGAACCCATATTTTTCGTATAACGCTTTGCACAACGGTGGAATAATTTGGCGGGACTTTTGCGTTTCTTTGCAAAAGGCGCGACAGATTATGGAATCCGTTGGTGCAACTTGTTAGGTGAATGTGTGGATTTAGTAAAGAATTAAAAGGTAAATTTTGCCCCAAGACTAGCTACAACAAACCCTAAAACCCAACACAAACACCGGTTAATTTTACTTAGTTTCAAAGCCACAAAGTTTAACCAAAACCCCGAAGAACGAAACCACTTAATTTAAAACTTGGGACGAGTGTTCAAAGAAAACCCACAAACAACGCCACGGAATAAATTGAACTGACCGACTAACAAATTGCACCGGAAAAGAAGGAGAGGGTGCAAATTACTATGGTTTAAGTGCTTGTAAATTAATGAAAAAAAAGAGCTAAACAGCCCAGTTATTTACAAAGCCTAACGCTTTGCTAAGCGGTTGTGGTGGATTGGCGGCTTGTTTGCGGCTCTTTGCAAACAAGGTGACAATTTACCACAATCCGACTTGAGCAACTTGTTATGGGGTAGTACCATAAAGTACCAATTAATAATATATGAGGTGGTTTTATGCCAAAAAATACCAGTATGACACTTGGTGAGCACTTTGATGGATTTATTGCCAACCAAATTAATGAAGGTCGCTTTGCCTCGGCAAGTGAAGTTGTGCGAGCAGCACTTAGAATGTTTGAAGATAACGAAAGAAAAATAGCCGTGCTTAGGAAATTGCTTGAAGAAGGTGAACAAAGTGGTACAACAGAATACAGCTATGAAAGCTTGATGAATGAAATTGATGAAGAGCTTGGTTAATGGGTACATTTACACTTACAACCAAAGCTAAAGCTGACTTGAAATCGATTGCTATTTATACCCAGCGCAAATGGGGAAAAGAGCAACGAAGAATTTATATTAGACAATTTGATGATACATTTCATATGTTGTCAGAAAACCCAAAAGCTGGAACTGAATGCGATTATATTAAGAACGATTACAGGAAATTTCCAGTGACTAGTCATATAGTTTTTTACCGCAAAACTAGCGAGACAAATATTGAAATCGTTCGTATTTTACATAAAAACATGGATGCTAGAGAAAGACTTTTACACCCATAACGCCCGGCTAACCGCGCAAATGTTTGATGGCGGCTTTTTTGCGTTCCTTTGCAAAAAAGGTGACAGCGAAAATTTGTCCGTTTGAGCCGTTTGTTAACACTAAATTTATTCATAACGATAATGACCATCATTTAACAGAATATAAAACTGTCCATCATCGACACTACCTGAAATTATAGAATTACCAAATTTAGCTTCGATTTCGTCAGCTAACTCTTTGTTACCCACAAGAACAGAATTATTAGGCATACAATCAGAGAAAACAGACTCTACATGAAGTAATAGGTATTCTTTCTGAGTGCCGTTTAATAGCTGCATATCACCTTTTACAGCAACACTACCAACACCGTATGGAATGTCGCCAAAACTTGGGTGAGAATCAAATTCTTGAGTTTTAAGATTATATTCAAAGCCACCTTTTTTAGATTGAACTCTGAAATTGGTATCCAAGATTTCTAATGTTTTATCGCACTGGCTGTAGAGTGGAAAAGTAATAGTCTCCCACTCTTCTTGAGAAGAGCAGCCTGACAAAACAATAAAAATAATCGATATAAGTAACGGCTTCATAGTTCCCATTTGGTGTTAACGCTGCCTTAAACGGTGAAGTGATGTTGGCGACTTTGCTGCGTGTCTTTGCGGCAAAGGTGACAAGATTACGGAATCCGTTTGAAGGCCTGGTTAGGTGAATGTGTGGATTTAGTGCAGAACTAGAAGGTAAATTTTGCCCCAAGACAAGCTACAACAAACCCTAAAACAGAACACAAACACCGGTTAATTTTACTTAGTTTCAAAGCCCCAAAGTTTAACCAAAACCCCGAAGAACGAAACCACTTAATTTAAAACTTGGGACGAATGTTCAAAGAAAAACCACAAACAACGCCACGAAATAAATTGAACTGACCGACCAACAAATTGCACCGGAAAAGAAGGTGAGGGTGCAAATTACTAAGACTTAAACCCTTGTAAACTAATGAAAAAACAGAGCTAAACAGCCCAATTATTTACAAAGCCTAACGCTTTGCACAACGGTGGAATAATTTGGCGGGACTTTTGCGTTTCTTTGCAAAAGGCGCGACAGATTATGGAATCCGTTGGTGCAACTTGTTAGGTGAATGTGTGGATTTAGTTCAGAATTAGAAGGTAAATTTTGCCCCAAGACAAGCTACAACAAACCCTAAAACTCAACACAAACACCAGTTAATTTTATTTAGTTTCAAAGCCACAAAGTTTAACCAAAACCCCGAAGAACGAAACCACTTAATTTAAAACTTGGGACGAGTGTTCAAAGAAAACCCACAAACAACGCCACGGAATAAATTGAACTGACCGACTAACAAATTGCACCGGAAAAGAAGGAGAGGGTGCAAATTACTATGGTTTAAGTGCTTGTAAATTAATGAAAAAAAAGAGCTAAACAGCCCAGTTATTTACAAAGCCTAACGCCCTGCGAATGGGCGAGCGACGCGCAGCAAAGCGAGTCCAGCTACGGGTGTTTTTCCGTGGCGAACATTGCGCAACTGGTTAAATTTTTTCATAGTTACACTCTGAGTTGCCTTTGAATGATGAGGCAAACACACTTAATTCAGATGGCTGAAAGCCATTGTAGTACAACATTGATTTACCATGTTGACCTTTGCTATCTAAGCCGTATGCTACGACCAAATTACCTTTCCATACGAGCTTTAGTGTTACCACGTTGTCTTCGGCTAGCAGGCCAAGAAATTGCTCGTTATATTTATTTTTCCTATTTTCTCTCTTTGCCAGTGAAAACGCATAGCCTGATTTGAGCCCCTTACTGACCGCAAGAGTAATTACTTTTTCATCGGCGCTAGCAACATTTATGTTGAACGAAGGCGACCAAGAATCGGATTGTTTTATTTCGTTGAAAGTGATTTCGCAAGTGATGCCCCCTTGCTTTAAACCGGATTCTTGGAGTATTTCGATGAATTGGCCAGCCGGTACATCAAAGCCCTTTTTTACTTCCTTGGCAGATAACGTGCATGAGGCAAACAGAAGTGAAATGATAATTAAAAGTTTCATAGTCCCTGGATACTTCTTTATAAATTTAACGCTTTGCTCAGCGGTGGAATAATTTGGCGGGACTTTTGCGTTTTTTTGCAAAAGGCGCGACAGATTATGGAATCCGCTGGAGCAACTTGTTAACTGCTGATTGTGGCACATAATGGCATGTGATCACTAACAGTCAGCCAATTTTTAATATTACCTAGCTCAATTTTACTAACAGACAATAGATGGCTAGACATGAAAAAGTAATCAATATGGTAAGGCTTCTCAGTATTTCTGTGAAGATAAAAAGAAGGCTGTGTTTCTTGCCCCTGTTGCTCACCAGTTTGATAATGATACAAACTCTCGATATTTATGGAGGTTAGTTCGTTTATTGTGTCTGTGTGACTCCACCAACGATCTTGTTTGTCCCATATTGCGTTGCTATTGAAGTCACCTGCAATAATTGTATTTTGTTTATCAAGTTTTTCTCTGTGGATTTGCAGATATTTCCAGAACTGCCCCATATAACCAAATATTTGAGAATCACTGCCTTTAGTCCAACAAGCCAAAACGTTATATTGATTGTTTAAACGAAAGGGTAAAAATAGCTTTAAATCTTGAGTAGACCAAGAGGTTGCTTGGCTTGTTGTATGTAAGCCTTGTATTTTGAATGAGCCAGACCACTCTAGATGCTCTACTTTGTTGCCTGATTTTGGAAATATGCCAATGCCCTTATTTTTGCTTGTGCCGACCCAAAGATAATTACCTGCCCACTCTTGATAAGCCTTCGTTGATTGAGAAGGATCTTCACATTCTTGAATAATGAGAACGTCTGCATTTAAAGAATCAACTTCGTTAAGTTTCTTTCTCAATGCACCGTTGCAATTCCATGTCACAATTTTCATATACAGTTAACGCTTTGCACAACGGTGGAATAATTTGGCGGGACTTTTGCGTTTCTTTGCAAAAGGCGCGACAGATTATGGAATCCGTTGGTGCAACTTGTTAGGTGAATGTGTGGATTTAGTAAAGAATTAAAAGGTAAATTTTGCCCCAAGACTAGCTACAACAAACCCTAAAACCCAACACAAACACCGGTTAATTTTACTTAGTTTCAAAGCCACAAAGTTTAACCAAAACCCCGAAGAACGAAACCACTTAATTTAAAACTTGGGACGAGTGTTCAAAGAAAACCCACAAACAACGCCACGGAATAAATTGAACTGACCGACTAACAAATTGCACCGGAAAAGAAGGAGAGGGTGCAAATTACTATGGTTTAAGTGCTTGTAAATTAATGAAAAAAAAGAGCTAAACAGCCCAGTTATTTACAAAGCCTAACGCCGCGTTAACTGGTGAAGTGATGTTGGCGGCTTTGCTGCGTTTCTTTGCAGCAAAGGTGACAATATTACTGAATCCATTTGAACGCCTTGTTAGCTGTATTTTGCACTAGTAATGATACCTACAAGAGATAATAGTTAATGACGTGTTGTCTACTGCATATACCAAACGATTTGTATCATCTATACGGCGTGACCAAAAACCAGATAAATTCTCTTTTAATGGCTCAGGTTTACCAATACCTTCAAATGGCGTTCTTTTGGAGTCACCTATGAGCTTATTGATACGTTTAAGAGTTTTTTTGTCCTGACCTTGCCAATATACATAGTCACTCCAAGCTTCATCAGTCCATACGAGTAACCTACTACTCATCGATTAAATCTCTTGGAGTGGCCTTGCCATTTTTAAGTTGCTCAATAGATTTTGCTAAATGTTCTGCATTGGCAGGAGATCTCAATAAGTAAACAGTCTCCATTAAACTGTTATAGTAATCTAATGACATTACAACGGCATCTTCCGAATCACGACGAGTGATCACAGTAGTGTCGGCGTCGTTAACCACGGAATCTAAAACAGCTTTTAAACCATTGCGGGCTTCAGTAAAGGATACAACTCTCATAAACACCTCAACATGTACTTTAAATAAGACAAGTATATTCCAACACTCTTACATGTACAATATATTGAGCACTTTAATTCAGCTAACGCCTGCATTTGCGGTTTGGGTGAAATGGCGGCTGTTTTGCGTGTTTTTGCAAAACAGGTGACAGTTTACCCAAATCCGGCAAGATGCACTTGTTAACTGATTTAGACATTTATTCGCAATTGGCATGCAAGATCTATTGAAATATTACCAACCGACTCTGAAATTGAAAGTAAGTCGTTTAAACAAACAGAGTCTTTATTAGTTTTTAAATCAAAAATATGAAAGCTATCGGTCTCTGATGAATAATGTATAGGATTATGTGCAACAAGATGTCTAATATTTGCAGCTCTTTTCATCTGAACTAGAAGCTCTGCAATCATGTATCCATTAGTTAGTGACTGTTTTGCAACACCAATTGATTTATCAAATCGACTTAAATAAGCATCTTCGTGATACACCCTATCAGGTAACCACTTATCATAGAGTCGCATTAATTCATACTCTACTCGTGAACAGGCAAGAATCAACTTACCAATTGCTGCTTCCCATTTTTCAAAGTCTAATTCGTCGTTCATGCTTACCAACAGTTAACGCCGCGCTAACTGGTGAAGTGATGTTGGCGGCTTTGCTGCGTTTCTTTGCAGCAAAGGTGACAATATTACTGAATCCATTTGAGCGCCTTGTTAGCTGATTTTGTACTAGTAATGGTACCTGCAAGAAATAATAGTTAATGATTTATTATCGACTGCATATACCAAACGATTTGTATCATCTATACGGCGCGACCAAAAACCAGATAAATTCTCTTTTAATGGCTCAGGTTTACCAATACCCTCAAATGGTGTTCGTTTGGAATCACTTATGAGCTTATTGATACGTTTAAGAGTTTTTTTGTCCTGACCTTGCCAATATAAATAGTCATTCCAGGCTTCATCAGTCCATACGAGTAACCTACTACTCATCGATTAGCTCTCTTGGAGTGACCTTACCACTCTTAAATTGCTCAATAGATTTTGCTAAGTGCTCTGCATTGGCAGGAGATCTTAATAAGTAAACAGTCTCCATTAAGCTGTTGTAGTAATCTAATGACATTACAACGGCATCTTCCGAATCACGACGAGTGATCACAGTAGTGTCGGCGTCGTTAACCACGGAATCTAAAACGGCTTTTAAACCATTGCGGGCTTCAGTAAAGGATACAACTCTCATAAACACCTCAACATGTACTTTAAATAAGACAAGTATATTCAAATATTCTTACATGTACAATATGTTGAACATTTTAATTGAGCTAACGCCTACCTCACCGGAGAAGTGATGTTGGCGACTTTGCTGCGTGTTTTTGCGGCAAAGGTGCCAATATTACTGAGTCCGGTGGAGGTACTTGTTATGTGATAGTTGCATTTATGGCGGCCTTACTTTTGTATTATGCTGTTTTACTAAAGATTATGCCCAGTTTTTTTATAGATAAGATAAAACACCACTAAAGCTATAAACTGCGGCCCAAGTGCAATTAACGTTAGAAAATCACATACACCTCCATTGCCACTACCATGACCACAACCCATTGCAAAATAAAACATTAACAGATGAAGAAGGATGACAGGCAACCAAACTATAGTTGAACGCAAACCAACTTTAAAGCCTCTAAAGCTACCCAATAATATCGGGGATAGTAGAACTAAAAAATCGAGGAAATAAAAAACAAATCCATATACAAATGTAATGTCCAACGATTTCTCAACTCCTTAGGCTGAACTCACATAACGCCCGGCTAACCGTGCAAATGTTTGATGGCGGCTTTTTTGCGTTTCTTTGCAAAAAAGGTGACAGCGAATATTTGTCCGTTTGAGCCGATTGTTATGGTTTTATTGTTCATTTTTTTAATTTATAAAAGTAAGTTTATCAGTAAACCAATTGCAGAAATTGGTAACACAACACACCAAATAAAAAATAGTCCGGCAATTAGTTTGTCGCCTATTGTCTCTTTATACTCAGGAATAATATCTCTGTATTGCTCCTTAGTAGTAAAAACAACCTTAGAAATACTTATACCTTTTTCATGCTCTGTTAAGTCGGTTTCACCTTTTTCTAATGCATTATCAATTGCATGCGATAACACTTTTAAGCCTGCTTTGTTACCCACGATAATATCTAACATATCTTCGTCAATGACTAGCCATGGGGTTTCTTCGATATCAGCCATTGAGTTTCCTAGAGACCATAACAGTTTATTAGACGGAGTCCGTATTTCCCAGTGTTAGACGGATTCCGTATAATACCTTTTCAAATTTACAATGGATTGTAACTTTACTATAGGGATTTTAGTATGTCGAAGGTCACAGAAGATAGTGAAAAACGCTTTTGGAACAACTATATAGCGGTGCTAGAAGAACATAAGGTTCGTACTGAATCTTATACTTGGTATGTCAAGCGTTGCGAGGACTTCATTCGGAGTTATACGGAAATACGCTTGAAGCATCATTCGGTCAAAACGGTGACGCAGTATCTCACCAGTCTTCTCAATAATCAGGGTTTAAAGTGTTGGCAAGCGCAACATACGATTGATGCGCTGAAGTTTCTGTTTTTAACGATCCGCTCCCCATTGATGAGTCAAATTGATTGGGAATATTGGAAAATGTCCTGCAAAGAGCTGCCGCAAGGACATGCAACACTGGCTAGAAATAATACGCCTATTCGCACGCAGAACAGCAAAGTCTTAGACCTAGTTGGCGAGGGCGGTCGTAGCGAAGAAATTGATAAGCTGATACAGGTCATTCGTGCCAAGGGTTACAGTATTCGTACTGAGAAGACATATGTTCATTGGATCAATCGGTTTTTACGCTTCACTAAGCAGTTGGATCTTGAACCGGATGATGATCAAAGTGTTATTGCTTACTTATCTTATATGGCCCTAGATAAAGGCGTTTCGCCAGCTACCCAATCTTTAGTGTTAAATACCATTTCCTTCTATTTTAAGTCTGTGTTGGATAAACAAATGGGAGATTTGAGCGCCTTTGTGAGGGCTAAGCGAAGGCAAAAATTACCCGTCGTGATGACAGTGGAAGAGATAACCATGATGCTTAAACAGTTCAATGGTGTGCAATTGTTGCTCGTCTCCTTACTCTATGGCGGTGGTTTAAGGTTGATGGAAGCGGTGCGATTGCGAATTCAGGATGTTGATTTCGGCTATCAGCAAATCATTATTCGCAATGCGAAAGGAAACAAAGAGCGTGTCGTGCCGCTGCCTGTAAAGATAGCGCAAGACTTAAAGCAGCACATGGCTCGCATGAAACAACAGCATAATGAAGACCTTGCTGATGATCTTGGCAGCGTCTATATGCCTGCCGAGTTGGTAAGAAAATATGGTAAGAGTGATAAGCAATGGGTTTGGCAGTATGTATTTCCTAGCTCAAAACTGTCGGTTGACCCTAAAACCAAAAAAGTGCGCCGCCATCATTTACATGAATCGTCTTTGCAAAAAGCCGTGAGGAATGCCGCTAGAGACTTGGCGATACCAAAGCGGATATCGTGTCATACCTTTCGCCATAGTTTTGCGACCCATAACTTGGAACGTGGCATGGATATTCGAACTTTGCAGCAGTTGCTGGGGCATAGCGATGTGTCAACGACCATGATCTATACCCATACTGCGAATTTCTCCAAAGGAAAAACTTCGAGCCCACTCGATTTTTTATAAGTTATTGCCGGTTAGCGGTGCTGTTAAAAGTGGCTGAATTGGCAATAGCGTTTTGCGAAACGGATCAGCTCTGGCTTGTCCGTTTCTAAAATCAGCTTTTGATTGTCAATCACGGCTAAGGGGATCGCGCTTAAATTAGACTCTTGTTGGCTTTTTTCCAAATAGCAGTATTGTTCCTTGGGGTGCTGGAGGTCACTTGGCTGAAAGGTTTTTCCTGTCACCGCATACTCGCCTGTTGGCAACAAGGTTCGATGAAATACGGTAAATGAGGTGTTAATAAAGCCTTGCTCGTTATCGGGGTTGGATGCGTTTTCCTGACCAGATAAGGTGCTCAAAGCGGAATAGGTATTTCGATCTTGAAGCCCCGTTTTTGCCGCCTCGATCCGTTCTGATGGTAAAACAACACCGCCACTGCCTTGGTTAAATAGCCAATAGACAATGGCGGCAGTCAATATAATAACCGACAAACTTAAAACAATATGTAGCAACATCAGGGTATGTTTCGATGCGGCTCGGTTTTGATAAAGCTCGGTGATCTCGAAGCGTTTTTCGACTTCTGTATCGATCGCTTTATTCATGGCCTCAAAATTGTGCGCGGTAAAGCTGAAACCTTTTTTGTTTTCCTCAGTCATGAGGGGGATCCGCTTTGTGCTTAGCATCTGTCGGTTCAATATCTTTTGGGTCAAATGACTCATTGCTCGCCAACTTCAGTAATGTCTTATCGTTGGTGTATAGCGGGACATGGACAATTTCTTTTTTGATGATTTCGACAGGTACTTCAACCCGGACGACTTTTTCGATAGGCACTTCCTTCACGACTTCTTTCGGCACTTCTTTGATCACCGGTCGGCGTTGAACTCGGCGCCAGTAGATAAGTAAGCGTCTTAAACTCTGAAACGATTTACGAGTGAATGAGCTGATATTATCGTGTGCTTCATTTCGGTCATCGATGAACGGATCTCGAATCACATAAGACGCGAATGCCAGCAAAATGCCTGTGACCGCAATTAACAAAGCCAAACTGCCGAACCATAAAGTCGCAATGCTCATCACATCTTTTCGGTCTAGGTCAGCAGCCGATTCTTTGTTAAACCACCACTGGGCCATACGATAAACCTGGTTGTCGCCAACCTTGATATTGACCAGATTACGTAGCTCAACCCGTTTGTTTTGTTTTTCGAATAACTGCTCTTCAAGTTCGCTGATGAGTTCTTTATTTTGAGATAACGTAGTGAAAGACTGTTCTCGGAAAGCTTCATTTTCTTTCTGTTGTTCCTGAAATTTCTGCTCGATATTCGCCAGTTCTTTCATGTGAGTTTTGATCACATTTTCGATATCTTTTTCGCGCGCGCCTAGGCTTTTACTCAAGCTCATTGAAAGTGATTGAATTTCCTTGTTGAGTCGATCTTCTTGGTTTTGATAGCGGTCTTTTACCGCTTCAATATCTCGATTGAAACGCTCTCGAACATCTTGTTGGCGGTCGGCATCGCTTAATTGGTTGAGTTGGTCTCGCAGGCTCTCAACTTTTTGTTCCTGCTTACTAACGCGCTTATTTTCCTGTTCACGAACCGTGTTTTCAGAAAAGAAGCCAGCATCGGCTATCTTCTTCTCACGCGCCTCTCGCAGTTCTTGTAGATAGTTTTGTTCATTTATCAGCTGTTGTTGCAAGCTACGACGCTGAGTATTAATTTCCGAGCTGGCATTTTCGGTTAATTGAGAAGACGCTTGAATTAAGGCATCCACTTCTTTTTGGCGATCAGCTCGCAAGGCTTTGACTTGCTCACGGCGGTCATCAATTTGATCTTGCAGGCCTTTAATATATTCCGTTTGAGAGGCGGCGCGTAAACCTTGTATACGGTCTTGAATAATATTTGCTTGGCGTGATCGTTCTTCTGAAATGACCGCGTGTCGTTGGCTATATTCGCTTTCAATTTGAGGGGCGCTTAAATTCGCTAAACGGTCTCTTTTTTCCATCAAAGGCGCAATTTCTTCCTCGACTGAGACGAGCTCTTTTTTGTATTGATCAATGGAGAAAATTAAGGCATGAAAGTTACGTTCAAAGCCGTTTAGAGCCGACTCAAAGGTAATAAAGGCGAGGAAAAGTAAGGAGACACCAAACACAGCTTTCCACTTTTTGTGGCTGGTTTTATAGGTTGCCCCAACAAAGGGAATTTTGGTTATCTCCACAATGGCCACCATCAGAAAAGGCATCATGGCGATAAACACATTGGTGTAGTCACCGAAGTCGAGCATTCCGCCTTTATTAGCGCTTAACTCATCAAAAGAGGTAATGCCCTGCATAATTGAAATGGCGAAGCCAATAATCACCGCGCATATCTCAACGGCCCATGCAAAAAACATCAGGCTCTTTCCGATACGTTCTCTTTCCAAAGAAACGCGAGGTGTGTT
Source organism: Oleiphilus sp. (assembly GCA_048058835.1). Taxonomy (GTDB): domain Bacteria; phylum Pseudomonadota; class Gammaproteobacteria; order Pseudomonadales; family Oleiphilaceae; genus PZPK01. The sequence continues at coordinate 25,809 of JBLLNS010000023.1, read as the reverse complement.
GAGTGCTTTAGTTTGGCTGGGGTGGGGAGGATGTTGGGCGTCAGCTTCGGGCGTCATTCGGCTACCTTTATGAGGTTTTCTTGTTATGCTTATGTCGTGATTATCGCTAGGCTAGGCGAATGAGTAAACATTGTTTTGTTGAGAAGCTGATCAGGTTCCGAAAATATGAAAAAAATCCTACCGTCTTTGGTTGTTCTGCACATCCTGTTTTTGATATCAGCTTGCACCTATCACGAGTTGGAGCATCGCGACCCTCCTAAAGAGTGGCAGCAACAACGTTTGGCCGAGCAAGAAAAAGAGAGAGAGCAAGAAAAAGAACAACAAGAGAGGCAACAAGCGCAAGAAAATAGCGAAGATGCAGAAATAGATTCGCCAAAAGAACAAGAAAAGCAGGATGAAAGTTCAGATTATTCTGAAGAATCCAAAGAATCCAAAGAATCCAAAGAATCCAAAGAATCCAAAGAATCCAAAGAATCCAAAGAATCCAAAGAATCCAAAGAATCCAAAGAATCCAAAGAATCCAAAGAATCCAAAGAATCCAAAGAATCCGAAAAATCCGAAAAATCCGAAAAATCCGAAAAATCCGAAAAATCCGAAAAATCCGAAAAATCCGAAAAATCCGAAAAATCCGAAAAATCCGAAAAATCCGAAAAATCCGAAAAATCCGAAAAAGATAAGCCCGCTGATGACGAGAAATTCCAAACAGAAAAACAGGAAAGTGCAGGGGGTAGTCAGAAAGACGCTCCGGAGCAAGAGCGAATGTCATCGGGTGATTTCCCCCCAGTGCTGGAGCAAGAACAGCAACGAATAGAGGAAAAAGAACAAGCATTTTCTTCTGATGCAGACCAAGAGCTTAAGCAAGAGAGAAAGTTAGAAAAGAAAGCGCCTTCAGCAGAGATGGATAACAATATCGGTGAGGATGCATTCGATAGTTTAGGCACGCACGATGAAGGATGGATAACACATGAAAAACCCAAACGGGTGTGGAATTTACAGCGCCAATTCTAGTCTGGGTGATGAATGTAAATAGTTGTAATTTATATAAAAAATATAAGGATTTTTCCTAACGGCAGACTAAACTTAGCGTATCGCAACAGGAAATAGAGTCAAATGCTCGTATTCACCAGATCGTTATCCTTACCGATGTTTGTTCTTTATGTTTTCATCAGCATCTTGCTCGTGGGCTGTGGAGGCGGCGGTGGTGGCGAAAGTAGCCCTACCGAGGAAGTGCTTACGCTTTCGTCTTTAAGCTTGTCGGAGGTCGAGGAAACGCTGAAAGTGAGCGAAACTGTCCAGCTCACGCTAACGGGGCTTTATTCAGATGCTTCTACCCAAGAGCTGACGACAGATATTACGTGGTCTGTATTGGATGATGATATTGTATCGCTCTCAGAAACCGGCCTCGTTACGGCGCTTTCGGCGGGCACAACCTCTGTCACAGCAAGTTACGCCGAACGTTCCGTAAGCGGTACTATCTCGGTGAAAGCCTTGGCGGACTTAAGTATTTCGCCCTCAAGCTTAACCTTAGCGATCGATTCTCAACAGCAGCTCAGTGTCACTGGGCGATATACCGATAATACCACCGAAAGTTTTGATCAACAGGTAGACTGGTCATCAGAAAACGTAGCCATTGCCACTGTCTCTGAAACGGGTGAGGTGCGCGCCGTGTCTGCAGGTACTGTCGCGATAAGTGCCAGTGCGTCTGGAATAACCAGTTCAGTATTGAACGTCACCGTGTCGCCAGCGACGCTGCAATCAATCATGGTGACGGCAGCGGTGAATGAATTGGCTTCTGGGCTGAGCACAACGGTATCCGCTAGTGGTTTATATTCAGATGGGAGTGAGCAGAGTTTAAATGGGCAAGTGACTTGGCAGCTTTCTGATACCAGTAAAGCAAGCATCGATGAAACGACGGGACTGTTCACCGCGATACAAGCAGGCAGCACGTCGGTGATTGCAACGCTAGGCGAATTAACCGGCTCGCTGACTATCGAGGTCAGTCCCGCCACGTTGACAGGTATTGCTGTTACCCCATCACGCTTGTCATTAGCCGAAGGCGTCTCGGCTGAAGTGAATGTCACGGCTATTTTTTCAGATAATAGCAAGCAGAATGTGAGCGATCAGGTGTCTTGGTTGAACACAGATAGTGACGTGGCTCAGGTTGATAACGGGGCTTTTGTCGTCCGTGGTCTGAGCGAAGGTCAGGCAATGCTAACGGCAAACCTGTCAGGTGAACAAGCCAGTTTGACGGTCGATGTTACCGGTGCGGAGTTAGTGTCTTTAGCCTTGTCACCTATTAATGCGACCATACCGCTTGGTTTGTCTCAACAATACACTGCGCAAGGCACTTACACGGATGGTAGCGTTCAAGATTTGAGTTCAGAAGTTACATGGTTATCGAGTAACGAGAGCGTGGCGCTGATCAGTAATAATGCCAGCCTCAAAGGTTTGGCAGAAACGCAGGCCTTAGGCTCAGCAACGATTAGCGCGGTGCTCGGCGATATTGAGCAGCAAACGAGTTTAGGTGTTGACGATGCGGTGTTAAATAGTCTCGAAATTCAACCGGCTAATCAAACTGTGGCGAATGGAACCGAGGCCACTATCACCGCTCTAGGTTATTATTCTGATGGATCTGTGGTGGATGTGACGTCGCGCGCGCTGTGGAATACCACGAGTGCCAATGTCGTGGATATCGTGTCTGCAAATGAAGGCGTAGTAGCTAGTTTGGCCGAGGGGGCTGCATTGATTAGCGCGGAACTGGATGATATCAGCGCCTTGGCAAATATTTCAGTCACCGCAGCGACTTTGGAAAGCATTGCGATTCAGCTTGATAACACCAACTTGCCAAGCGGCATGCGGCAGCAGCTTAGCGCTGTCGGCACCTTCTCTGATGCGAGTACACGCGATATTAGCCAGCAAGTAACCTGGCAAAGTAGCAATGTGGCGCTTGCTACGGTGTCCAACGCTATTGGCGAGGCAGGCTTGTTACGTGCCGTGCAAACTGGCGAAGTCAGTATCTCGGCGACCTTGGGTGTGGTGGTGGCGCAAGTCAGTGTCGACATTACCGATGCCGTATTAACGAGCTTGAGTATCACGCTCCCTGAGGCTGAAATGAATGTTAAAACGACACAGCAGGCTAGGGTAAGTGCTGTGTATTCTGACTCATCCACGCAAGATGTGACAGCGCAAGTCGATTGGCTAAGCAGTAATAGTGAGGTCGCTTCGATTGGAAATAACCAAAGCGATAAAGGTCGAGTGAGTGCTTTATCAATCGGAACGGTTAACTTAAGTGCTTCGCTAAACGGCGTCGTTTCCGACTCGGTTGAACTCGCGGTCACGCTGAATCCAAATTTACCCAATTCCCTCAAGTTAACAGCTCAGCCAAATGTCTTATTAAATAACGCGAGTGACACCGCACTTATTACCATCACGCTGGTGCCCACAGAGAGCAGTGGGGTAATTCCCGATGGCACACCGGTCACGCTAACTATCACTGAAGGTGAAACGAGTCGGGGTGAAAGCTTGTTCAGTACTGACGGCCAGGTAAGTTATGAGCTGCAATCCAGTTACGATGGTTTAATTTCGTTATCAGCGACAACCGAAAATTTATCAGTGAGTTCAGCTGTGCTAAGCACTGATCAACTGAAAGACGCGATATTGGCGAATGGACAAGCATTGGCGGATTTTGACGCAGGGGTGTTGAAGGCTGGTAGTAGTATTTATCTGTTTTTGCGTAACCTTTCAAATCGTGTGTTTACCATTAGGCAGGTTGATATTGTCTATGTCGATCCGGATACGAGCACAGTGCTGGCCTTTCCTGAATCGCCATTAACCGAGCCTCAATTTATTAGTGGTGGCACATTGTCGGCGGGAGAATTTACTTATGTTGGTTATGGCTTAGATGAAGATGTCAGGGCGAGCATTTATGTCGTGTCTTATCTGTTTTATGACCCTGTCTCGGATACGGAGTTCAGGCTTGAAGGTGGCTTTAATTTTAGCGATTAAATCACCTAGCAGGTTTTACAGCATCAACAAAAAAGTTCCTCGGGCTCACATCCGAGGAACAAAATAGACTGATCCTCGCTTGGTAACCTTGTTCTTCCAGGAACAAGGCTTTGTCGAGCACGATCAGGGTTTCTAAAGCACGCCTAAATAGCATTCTGGTCAACTCGGCCTGTTCAAATTCTCTATAACGCTGAAAGCCAAGATCTTCATGCAGCTTAAAGTCCAAGTTTGGCTTGAGTGTAAGCCGTTTAATATCGGCAAGTTCCCGACAAAATTGTAAGAAACCTTTTTGCAGTATTGTCGGGCTCAGTGGCGGTGTTTCCAAATAGCAGTCTTTACCAGTGGATGCACGTTGTAAGCTGTCAAACCCCAAGCGCCATGCCTGTAACTTCCGTCGTTTATCTGTTTCAGCTTGAGAGGCTGTTTTAGTTTCACGGATCGCCATTCTTAAGTCATCCCTTGATAGAAGAAGTGCATCAGACAAAGCATGTGCTGACATAAAGGAATGGCCGTCTGTTTCACTATAGCGGTGATAGCAACAAGGAGAGAAGCTAAGTCGTGATACCTTATGCGCAACCGCTTTTTTGATCAATGCCGTGTGTAAGCCGCCGCATGCATGCAAAGCGACGAGGTGGTGGTCCTTATGAATATACTGATCAGGTAGCGCACTGAGGACATCACATGACACAGAATGAATGTTTAGCTGTGACCGGCGTTTGGCTGCTAAGGTGTTCGCCTGTTTTACCAGCGAAGTGTCGATTTCTAGGCCAATACAATCTTGTTGGAAGTGTTCCGCCAGAAGCCGGCCTAAATGCTGTTTGCCGCTGCACCATTCAAGCAAAGGGTTGTCGGTGAAAACGATAGCTTGGCTGAAGGCTTTTATCTGCGCGGCTTTTCTACCGGGTATGCCTGTGTCCCAAAAAGCTGGCCATGCTGTTAATTCTGAATTGGCAAGTGATGAAGAGGGAAGGGGTGAATAGGAGGCAGGGTATGAAGAGTCTGGTGAGCTTGGGAAGTCTATAAGTCTGGCAAGTAACTTGGCATCGGGAAAACAGCTTGAGGCTGCATTCAGTAGCAATTGGTTGTTTCCTTGAAGTGCGACAATATCCTGCTCGCTGAGCGAAAGACACCACTGTTTGAGCTTCGGGTAAGCGCTTAGGTGTTGTAAGCCGGGTGTTTTAAATGCTGGATACGTCCAGATAGCTCGATGCTTAGAGAGCAGTGCCTTTAACGAGTCAAAGCGTTGATGGTGGATGGAATGCAAGGTCTTGTAAGGACGCGTCTGAGGCAAGGGGAAAGCTAGCTGGCAGCCGGTTTATTCAACACCGGCTGTTTTTTGTGGGTAGGCAGTCCGGTGCTTGAAAAGAGGAGGAACACTGCGCGACTATTCGGTCGCGAGAGTGGGTGAAAGATGAAGTAAGCAGCCACTGCCAGACACTGTCAGTCTGTAAGTGCTAACTTCTTTCCCGTTCTTGGTCATGATGACCTTTTCCAAAATGCCTTTTTCAATGAGAAACTCGAGCATTTCGCTACTCAATTCTTCAAATTTAGCCTTGGCTGCAATTTCGGCTTGGGTCGCCGCTTCTTTTAATGAGTACATAGCCTTCATGACCGATGCTTCTCGCTCCGAAATACTCGGTACTGGGCCACAGTAAGCTGGGTATTGGTCTTTTGAGTGGCGTCCATAAACCCGGCCATAAGATGCCTGAATGGCTAAAATGTCCGACTCTTTATCATCGGTAAGCTGATAGGTGTGAAATACGCCAGAAACTTTGGTTCGGTAATCGACTTGCGCAAGGAAAATCGGTAGGCCGGTATCTTTAGCCACGTGATAAAAACCGGTCTTCCACTTGTCGACCTTTCCTCGCGTGCCTTCCGGCGTGAATAGGAAGAAAATACGTTCGCCTTTATGTTTCTGAACAAACTCTTTAATCAAGGCAACTTGGCCCTGACCATTTGCCGAACGGCTAATGGGGATAGCGCCAAACCATAAAATTAAAGAGCCAATAACAGGCACTCTGCACCAGCTTTCTTTGATCGAAAAATAGATTTTAATGTCAAAAATAATGGCGGCAGCCAGGGCGTAAATAATATCCCAGTTTGAAGTATGCGGTGCCGCAATCGTAACACCCGCGCCTTCGGGAGCGGTGGGTGTTGTTTTCCAACCAGAGAGTTTAAACCAGTTGACGACGAAAAATTTTAAGATAGATTTCACTAAGATACCGTCGAAAACGGTTTTATCGCGAATGGCGAGTTTGGACTGGGCCATAAAATGCTACTCAAACTAAAACAAAGACTTCCAAGTTTAGCACGATTTAGGTGCCTGACAGGGTGAAAATTTACAGTAAATGTATTTCAATTTGTAAACCTTCAAATACTGTCCAAGCACTTGGCCTAATTAACCTAGCAAAACACATTAACGGCTAGTCTGACTGTTGACGATGTTGCTCGATATCAACAGGAGGAATAGGCAGCAGCGTTAATTCAATTCGACGATTTGTTTGCCTGCCTGGCGCAATGGCATTACTGGCAATGGGGCTGCTAGACCCCAAACCAGAAGTGTGAATTCGGGCAAGAGCAATTTTACGGCTTGTTAACGCGAGCTTGACGCTAGTTGCCCATTGTTCACTCAGGCTTTGATTCAGTTCTTCTCGGTTAGTAGAGTCAGTGTGCCCGACTATCAAAATGGCGGTCTGAGTAAATTTTTGCAGGATCTGGCCCAGCGTATCAAAAAGGGGTTCGGCTTGAGGTTTAATCGTTGCCTTGCTGGGTTCAAAGGTTTGCTCGCTAGGTATGATCAAGGTAATTTCATTGCCTGCGCGAATGATGTCGATACCACTGTTCAGAAGCGCCTTTCGCAAGGTGACTTCTTGTTTGTCCATATATTCAGCAGCGGCCTCAGCTGATAAGGCATTCTTAACGGCCTCTTTGCTGCGATCGTTTGTACTGGCTGATGCCGCGGCAATCACTAGGCCATTTACGGAAGCCGCTTCAGTGTTAGCCGTTGTTGCTATTTTTTCTTTTTCGTCTGAAGTCGTGTTTTCAACCGTAGAGGGTGGTGAGGAAATGCAGGCTGTAAGAAAGCTGGTTGTCAGCAAACAGGCAGTGGCGTGTTTAAACATGCGTCTACTCCACAAGTCATGAGAACAACCAGACTAATGCCTTTAACCTTATCCGTCTATGTCATATGCGAGCTGAATGCATTAAAGATCAGTAAGTCTGAGCAGGTTTTTAGAGGTGGTCGACATCGGCTTGGCCTGACATCTGGCGTTGAATATGTGACCAGCTCATTCCCAAACATAAAATGGCAGCAATGAACACTTCCAAGACCCAAGTGATGGCGGAGGTGCTATCAAAACTGATAATGCCAATATCAACAAATAACCACAGAATCACCGCGACGAGTACTGCTGACAGAATTAGACCCACTAGCCCAAGCGATTTGAGTGTGGCGTGGACAAAAACAACCCAGCCGATAATCAAAACAATGCCGATTAATGCCAGCCAAGGTGAGGGTGATGAAAAGGTATCGATGAGCCAGTGGATATAAGAAAACCCGCTTGGGTTAAAGGTACTGAGAACCAGTATCAGCGCAAAAAGGAATCGTAGTCCGACGCCTTTTATCGAAATAGTTTGCATGTTGCATCTCCAGTTATGCGTGTTTAAGGGAAGTCGGGTGATCAATAGCGCACATCATAAATGAGATGAATCCGGGACTAAATGCTGATCGTGGTTTTTTTGCTTTTCTTCACGTCGTTCAGACAGCCTGAGGGCGTTGTTTGTAGAGTCAGAGCGTGCCGGGGTCGTCACAAACTGGCTGAGGTTTTCTAGTAAATCATCAAAATGCGGATTCCACGTTAACCTCGCATGCACTTTGTCGGATTCATAATGGCCCCACGCGGAAAACCAAATTTCCTGATTACTCAAACAGTGGGCTTTTGCGCGTGGCGATAAGCCATTTCGGCAGATGCGTTTCTCTCCGTGTTGGCCGTAATAGGGGTTGTCAGGTGAAAATAAAGGGCTCATATGAGAACCGGTACTGATGCGAAGTTCCGGCAAACGCATCGACTTTGTTTTAAATCTGTTTTCTGAATGTTCCGTTTCGCCATACATGATAAAGACATTGTTCGGGTTCGGCATAGCTTCAAGAAACAGGGTTTTGATCGCCTCGGCATCGATGACGCTGTCTTTTTCACTCATGGCAATAAAAGTCGGTATCGTTAAGTCTTTTTTCTTGAGTAAGTCTCTGACGACTTCGGCACTGTCTGAATAGGCGATAGTCGCGTTAAGCGGCGATGAACTGTAACGCGCTAAATTATCCTCTTTTGTTTGCCAGCCCCAATCTTTAAAGGTCGCGATCATTGGCGTGAGCTTTTCCAGAAAAGGCAGATGTGTTTGAAAACCGGGTGAAAATAGCAGCAAACCCTGAATGTCTTCGTGCACTAATGCATGTGTTGTCGCCAAATTGGCTCCTGTGGAAAAACCACCTAACCATACATTGGCATAACGCTGCTTAAGCTGAAAGGCGTAAAAATCGACCATGTTTTGCCAATCTTCATAATGCGGTTTTAATAAGTCGCTGGGTTTACTGCCATGTCCGGGCAGTAAAATGCTCAACACATCATAGCCTTGCTGGTGAAGTGAGTCTGCTATATCCCGAAAGTAGAACGGTGAATCGCCTAAGCCATGAATGAGCATGATGACATGGGTATTTTCTGCTGAGTGAAGAAAAAAAGGTGAGTTCATCTGCAGCTCACGGGCGTGATCCTCGCTGATAAAATCACGATGTTGGCTGAGCCAGCGACGTGTCTCGCTGATGTATTGTTCAAGGCTTGGCTGTAGGTAGTTATAGTAATGTTCAGATTGATGAAACGTTGCCGCTCGTTGTGTTGAGGTTGCACAACCACTCATAGTCATGATCAGCAAACTGCTCATCAGGGTTGTGAGAATCAGCCGTATAGTGTTCGTGTGAGATGAATAACTGGAAGGCATGTTAATTCCAAAAAATGGCTTAAGTATTCGACATCAATGTATGTGGTGTTGAACTTGAAAAACTCAAGTTTAGGGATGTGTTGAGAGATTTTACAAGATGGGGAGCAGACCCGTTAAGGTGCTTGTTGGATATACTCGAGTGCTGTCATTTTATGATAGCGGACATCGTCATAGGCTAAGTTAACCGGGTTTGGGTCGACAACCTCGACAGGAATGCGGTAACGAATCGCTATTTCCAGAGCCATTTGAGTGATATTGACGCTGAAAGATGTGCCCATAAAGATGATTTTTTCTGCATCAAGCATTCTATTTTGAGCCTCTGAGATGCGATACAGATCGGTGTAGTATTCATCAAACAGAAGTACAAAGGGTTTGTAAGAATGATTCAGTTCGGGTTTGGCTGTTTCTGGGTCAATGTTAAACAAGGCTAACAGAGCATTCTGAAGTAAGAGTGGGTCGCTCTCTTCGGACAAGCCTTGTTCAGTGATGTTGTCCCATGGCGTGGCAACGGTGTCCACGACGGGGCCTTGTTCATGAAATAAAGTCATCTGGTCGAGTCGGCCATGAATGGCGATATAGTGTTGATTTCCTGCTTTTCCATCTAAGCCATCAATGTTTTGGGTGATCAGGTTTTTATCCGCTAGCCAGCGGTGAACGTCGTTAGGGCCATGATGACGATAGACGGCAAAGCGCTGATAATACCAAGCTAGGAATTGCCCAGGGTCGGACATATACATCCTGCGGGTGGCCATTTCCATGGGCGTGTAGTGGCGGCTACCAATCGTCCAGAAACCTTCTTTTCCTCTGAAAGTAGGAATCCCGCTTTCGGCGCTGACACCGGCGCCGGAAATGTAAAGTGTATTATGCATAATGTTTGCTTGTGGTCTGATCGCAGTGCCAGAAAATTGTGGGTTAATTTGCTTGCTGTTGAGCGTCGGTGTTCGTTAAAGATTCAAAACTGTCGATCGCTAATTTCACCGGTTTATGCACATGATAACCTTGCGAGTAAGTGATGCCGAGTTCAATTAACTTCTGCTTGACGTGTTCTGTTTCGACAAACTCAGCAATGGTTTCAATACCGATGGCAGTAGCAACATCATTGATCGATTTCACCATGGCCAGGCTGACATCATCGTCGCATAGATTTCGGATAAAGATACCGTCTATTTTTAGGTAGTCGACCTGTAGTTCTTTCAAATATGCATAAGATGAGAAGCCCGTACCGAAATCATCCAACGCAAATTTACAACCGAGTTTATGAAAGGCATCAATAAAACTATGGGTGTTATCCAAGTGCGTTATCGCCATACTTTCGGTTATCTCGAAGCAGATTTTTTCAGGTGGAATGGCATACTCTGTAAAAGCCTGTTTTAAAAAGACCGAGAAGGCCGTATCGCCAATGCTTTCGGTGCTCAAATTGATACTTGCGGTGGCTAAGTTTGCCAGATGTTCGGGGTGTTGTTGTAGCCAGGAAAAATAATGCTGAATGACCCAACGGTCAATGTTCGGCATGAGATTGTAGCGCTCTGCGGCGGGAAGAAACTGGCCGGGGGCACATAAATTACCTTGCTGGTTTAGTAAGCGGATCAGAATCTCGTAATGAAATGATGTGTCTTCAGCGTGATTCGAGGCAATATGCTGAAAAACCAAAAAAAACTGATCTTCTGACAAGGCTTGTTTGATATTACTGACCCATTGCATTTCGAGTTGCCGAAATTGCAGTTCCTGATCTGACTCAACAAAAGTATGAACACGATTACGACCTTGATCCTTTGCCAAATAGCAGGCGGTATCAGCCATAACCAATACTTGGGCGATCGAAATGTGAAACGGCAGTAGTTCAACTAAACCAATGCTAACACCGAGGCTGAAGCGATTGCCTTCCCAAACAAATAGAAACTCATCCACCAATTTGCGAACTTTTTCGGCAATATACTGGGCTTGAGCAAGCGTGGTGTCGTTTAACAGGATGCCGAATTCATCCCCCCCTAAGCGGGCAATGGTGTGGTTTCCATTTAAGGTGTTGATGTATTTTTCTAGACGATGGCTCAGGTTTTTTAATAATAAATCACCGGCTGAGTGGCCGCACAAATCATTGACGATTTTGAATTGATCCAGGTCCAAATAGAGCACGCTGCTTTGTCTGTGTTGGCTTTTGACTTCTTCCAAGCGCTGTTTACAGGCTGTTTCAAAGGCACGTCGGTTCACGAGACCGGTTAGTGAATCGTGATCGGCAAGATGCTTCAAGCGTTCCTCTACGGTTTTTCTCGCGTTGATATTGATCAGGGTGCCTTCTATAAACTCCTCGCCTGATTGTTTGTCGGCGAACAGGCGCGCAGAAATATTGACCCAGGTTGTTTCTTCAAACTGGTTGGTGATTTGGGTTTCGTGTTCTGTAATCTGGCCTTTTGACCTGAGAGCAGTTAACACCCGATCAAAGCGTTCTTTGGAAAAACGATAACCCTGAGTATGGTCACTCTGAGAATTAAACGAGGCAACATCAGAGACCCCCATTAACTTAAAAAAGGCCGGATTGGCCGAGATTAACTGCCCTTGTGTGTTGAAGGTAAATATACCTTCTAAGGCCGTTTCGTAAAGCCGCTGGAATTTTCGCAGGTAATTAATCGATTCTTCCTGAGCTGTTTTTTTAGCGCGTCGTTCATGATTGATGCGTTCAGCCAAGGCGAGTGACATGACCAGCACACCCAGAACCGCACCCAGATTTCCAGCGTATTCACTAATTAATGTTGAGTCGATAAGCCCGAGATTGCTGCTGGATTTAAGCACAATACCCAGAAAATAAATGCCCCACGCAACAATGAAATAACGGGCGATGAGCGGACTATGTCGAAGCATCGCCAAGCAGATGATTAGCACACCTGACATAGTGATCACGGTGGTAATACCGTTGAGCATGGCCGCATTTCGATAATTTAAAAATAGCGACATCATCGCAGAGCAAGCCGTTAAAATGATCAGAAAGGTGATGCTAATACGCAGCATGCCGCGTTTGGGAATGGGTAACAGCGATTGGGTAAATAAAGTGGTGATGAAACAGCCAACAGCAATAAAAAATACCGCAGATAGTTGATGCCAAGCGGGGGACTCAGGCCAAAACCATTGATAGGAAAAACCATCTAATGAACTGTGAACGCCGGTTGCCATCAGAATAAACAAGCTATAAAGAAGATAGCTTCTATCTCGAAGTGTCAGGAACAAAAAGAAGTTATAGGCACCCATAATCAGCATGGCGCTGAGAAAGCAACCGTAGATGAAGAGAAAGGTTTGGCTATCCAATAAGAAAGCTTCTTTGCTCCAAACCGAGACCGGCACACTGATCGTGCCTTCACTTGCAACTCGCAGGTATAGGGTGGTGTCAGTATGAGCGTTTAAGGTAAAGGGTAAGAGAAAAGTTGGAAAATCCACCGGCCGTTGATCAAATACAAAGCGATCGCCGACCTGAACCTCTTGGAGTGTGTCGGCTCCGGATACTTGGTAGAAATTTATTTGGTCTAAAAGGGCGTAATCAATATGTAAGTAGAGTGTTAGGTTTTCCGAACTCAGATTAGTAAGCGCTAATTTGAACCAATAGACGCTTTGTGAAAACCCGAAATTGGCTGAAGGGTTGGGCGGAATTTGCCAAGTGTCGGCAGCTTTTTCGCGCACCTCGTTGAGTGATAGTTGTCCGGATTTATCTTCAATATAGCGCAACGCACTGTTGGCGTCAGCAGAAGAGAATTCGCGAGTCAGTTCAAGTTGTATAGGGCTAGACATCGTCGTCGCTAAACTAGGCGACGAGACAAGCAGGCTAAACAAGACAGCAAAGAAAATATGCAAGCGAGGTGCCAGGGTAGGCTTGTACGAAACTGCTTGTTTAGTATTAATTATCATCATAAGCGTCTTAAAAAAGGGGCGTGCTCTGATAGCCCACACAAGGCAAAACCTCTTGGGACAGAGTCTTAATAGTGTATAACTATAGACTAAGCCCAAGAAAGCTGGATGAACAAATGTGTATAACAAGTTTCTTATTTATGAACTTTTTATTCCGCGCCGCGCATGCGAAGATGCCGGTTCATTTCTGAAAAGTAAAAATTAACCCTCAAAAGTAAATTCCTTGTCTAGTATTAATTTTACAAGTAGAAAGCCGGAAGACATAAAACCTTGCAATGAAAAACAAATACCTGATCAAAGACATCTTTAAACGCCATAATATTACGAGCTGGTATCAGCCTATTGTGAACATAGAAAGCCGTGAGCTTATCGGCTGGGAAGCATTTTCACGTGGCCTTGAAACGCGGGACGGCCTAGAGACGCCAGCCATGTTCGATACTGCCGCAGAAGCCGGTATTATGAAACCCTTCGACTTAATGTGCTTGCATAACGCCGCGACCTGTTTTGAGCAACTCCAGCTGGCTAAAAAATTGTTTATCAACCTGTCTAACGAAATGATTATTGCCAGTAGTCGAGTGAAAAAACAGGTGGGCAAAATGATTGCCGAAAGTGCGGTTCCTCCTACGCGTATCGTGATTGAAATTGATGAAAAAAATGCGAGTCGAAATGTTGCTGACTTGATTCAAGCGGTTCATTTCTTCCACGAACTCGGCTGCGAAATCGCAGTTGATCATTTAAGCGGTATGGCAAATATTGGTGAAGACAAACAATTGCACACGCTTTGGGAAGAATTGCGCCCAGACTATATCAAACTGGATAGAGAGTATATTCACAATGTAAATGGCAGTGCGACGAAGCAAAAGCTGGTGAGAGATCTGGTCGCCATTGCACGCTCTCTGGGTGCCACACTCATTGCTGAAGGTGTAGAAACTTATAAAGAACTGAAAAAACTTTATGAATTGGGTGTGCATCATGTTCAGGGTTATTTGATTCAAAAGCCTGAACTAGCGCCCTTACCGCCCAAGCTTGACCATATTCTTGATCATAAGTTGTTTTCTGAATCGAACAAAGCAAGTTTGGCGAGCGATTTAGTCGTATCTAAAGTCAACTTGCAGAAAAACGCCATGGTTGAAGATGTGTTTGCCTTGTTTGAAGGGAATGTGCACTTAAATTCAATCGCAGTGCTCGATAATGACCATGTCGTTGGCATGGTGTTTAAACGGCCTTTTCTGCAAAAGTACGGCAAGAAGCAGCGTCGTGAAGTGGTTCTTTATAAACCGGTGTCTGCTGTCATGACTAAAAATTTCTTAACGGTGGAAGCAAGTCTGCGAATTGAACAGGTGAGTCGACTGGTGACGAGTCGTGCGCAAATTGATGAAGAACATGACTTCGTGATCGCCAGTGAAGAACGTTTTTTGGGCATTGGTACGGTGATCGACTTATTACGAAAAATCACTCAGTTAAGGGTCAGACCGGATCACCAGGAAAACTTATTAACGATGTTGCCGGGCAACACGCCAGTCGGCACCTGCGTTAATGAATTGCTCGACAAAGGTGCGCCTTTCAGTATTGCTTTGTTAGATCTAACTAACTTTAAAATATTCAACAATCATTTTAGCCATATACAAGGTGATCAGGTATTGATCATGTTTGCCGAGATACTTCGGCGACAGCTGAAATTAGGGGCTGATTTCGCCGGACACATCGGGGGTGATGACTTCATTCTCGTCCTTCCGCCTGAAAACTGTTTAGCTGTTCTCCGCTCTGTGTTAACTGAGTTTCAGAGTAAAATTCAGCGTTTTTATTCTGATGATGAATTAGCGCAAGGTGGTGTGTTGATTAGCGATATGCAGGGTAATGAAGAGCAGGTTGGTTTTGTTTCTGTATCCGCAGGTCTACTGACAATTGATAATGAATACTTTGACTCCTTCCAAAGCGTGCTGTCGACCTTGATTAAACTTAAGCCTCTGACCAAAAATAATCAGGGTATTGCTTTGGTTCATCAGCAGGCAGACGTTTTAGAACGCTATGTGTTTAACGAGAACGAATTTCACCAAGTAGACGAACAAGTTTCTTAGCCGAGAGGAGACCTTATGCCGGATGATCAGAGAGTGTTGTTTCAGAAAGAAATAGAAGTTCGTTGGGCCGATTGTGATGCCAATAATCATATGCGGCATACAGCCTATTCAGACTTTTGTGCTCATACCCGAATAGGTTATATGGAAAAAGTAGGCTTAGGAATTCAGTGGAGTAAAGATAATAACATCGGCCCTGTCTTGTTCAAGGAAGAAACCGAATACAAGCGAGAAGCGCACATCGGAGAGCGCTTGCGCATTACGTTACAAGCTGGAGAACCCACAGGTTTCACTAAATCTATTCAGATGATCCAAAGACTTTATAAAGAAGACGGAGAGCTAGCTGCCTCGCATAAATGTGTGGTCGCCTGGATGGACTTAACACGTCGTAAAATTGTCGCTTTGCCAGAGCAAATTCGTTTGGATTTTCAAGTATTAGAGGCCAATTAGCCAAAGTAGGCTTAACGCTTACTTCTGATTTCAGAAAATTTTACATATTTATGCTTTTTTTGATCTTGGCTTGATGAAGGTGAGGTGAATGCCGTATTGTCCAATCTTAGCGTTGTCTATTTTTATCCCGTCAACAGTTCGACCACTGAATTAGTTTATTTTGTGTGCCAGCATCAAAGCTGCGCTTCTGTTCTCCACGCCAAGTTTTGAATAAATATTCTGTAAATGCCACTTCGTTGTACTCAGGGCAATGTGTGATTGCTTGCTAATTTCAGCGTTTGATAAGCCTTCTGATAACAGTTCAAAAATAGCTAACTCTTTTTCGGTAAGACGATGTGTGGGTTGAATAAGTGCTTTGGGCTTGGCGCTGGTTTCGAATAGCGACGCGAATATCCGATAAAAAATGGCAGGCACCTTGATGGCTTGTTGTGCTTCTGCAAATTGGAATAACTTTTCCAGTCCGGGGGCTTCGTCAAAGACCGTGCGTGAAAAAAATACTAAGCCGTATTGGTCAATTAGGCGCTTTAATTGCCTTAATGCGTCATCTTTGTGATGTTGCTTGTATGCGATCATCGCAAGATTCGCTCTCGCAATCAGCGCACGTGAGGGGAGGTGTTGTTTATCGAGCATGTGTACAACGTTAGACAAAATCTCTTTTGCTTGTTCGAATTGTCCTTTAGCAACGTATGCATAGACCCTTGCTAAAGCTAAGCGCTCTCTGTGTTCCTCATATCGACCTGAGCGGCACCACACATCTTTTGAAGAGTAGGTAGACAAGTGATAGCGATCAAGCAGTATATCGGTCGCGTCACCGCTACTTTCTGTTATTGCCTGTCGCATTTTTTCATGCACAATCTGGCTGTTAAATCGTTCATAGTCACCCAAGGATAAGATGCGTTCAAGTTGGTTGAGTAGTCGTTTTGCTTTGCTCTTGTTGCCGAAGATATGAGAAATACGGGCACTATAAAAATGAGCATTGATGATGACTTCTGTCACGGAGGAATGACTGACCAGAGGAATCAGTTGCTCACCTAATTCAAGTGCTTCAGTTAAGCGGTTTTGCTCATACTCCACGACGATCATACCGCTGGCAATATTGACCCAGACGGGATTTTTTGGGCCATTTTTTAATGGGCTGAAGGTTCTTAACATCAACTGTATCGCTTCAAGGCCTCTCCCCAAATAACGATCACAAAGGATGATGATTAAGTTTGAATAGCTGAGAAAAAAATCGTGTCGAATGGTTTTCAGGCATTGTTGTGCTTTAGTCGCGAGTTTGAAAGCGTCATTTAGTTCGCCATTATAAAGGTGGTTATAAGCCTCCAGAATAAGATAAAAGCCAATTACATCCCTCGGAGTATGTGAGGAAATCCTATTTTTAGGCAAATTAAGGTTTTGAATTTCTGAGTCGCTTTGAAATAAATTGATCAAGAACTTTAAAAAACGCATGGTCTCTATTTCAGATTGAGTCCTGTCTTGCTGCTGTAGCTTTTCAAGCTGAAAACTGGCTTGATTGAATCGTCGTGAAAACGTGAGGGCGTAGATCAGGTAAATATGCAGTGCTGGATATGCCTTGAGTTCTGAGTCGTTCAATTGGTTTAGGGCGTCAATAATTGGCTCAAACTCACCTTGCTTAAGCCACGCGGTGGTCGCCTTTATTAAAGTGTCCACGTAGAAGGCAGTATTGCCCGCTTGTTTGGCATGCTCTATCGCTTGGCTGGTTTTGTTTAAGCTAAGTAAACACTTAGCCGCTTTGAGATGCAGCGACTGGATGTGTTTAGCACCTTTTTCTCGTTCTAGCTGCTGAAGCAGGAAGCTTTGCAGTAAGGGGTGAAAGCGATACCAATGGGCCGTTTCTAACTCGGGTGTGATCAATAGCTCCTGCTGAATTAATTCTTCTAGCTTTATGCGGCTGCTCAGATCTGAGTTCACGGCGTTATACAAAGATTGATTAAAGGATGAGCATATTGAAATGGACAGGACACAATCTTTTATGCCTTTAGGTAGCGTGTTGATGACTTCGTGAGCAAAGTAATTTAGCAGTTCAGGTTGTGTCCCACTAAAACCTTCTAGTGCTTTTTCTCCATCTTTTCTGTAGGCAAGAAGAGCGAGTTTAATACCCACTAACCAACCCTCTGTTTGTTGTAGAAGAATATTTAGTTGATCTTCATTAATTTGCGAGTCGCATAATAGGTGATTCAAATCCGCCAGTTCATCTTGGCTCAGCTTAAGATCGTTGCCATCAATAATTAACACACTTTCATTCAGTTTAAACTTTGAAATGGATAAGTTTGGATAGGTTCTGGATGATATAACTAGGGTGATATGAGAAGGCAGTTGGCTGATCAAATTATTGAAAATGGCCATAACTCTAAGCGACTTTATCAAATGGAAATCGTCGATAATAATGCAGATGGTATCGGTTATTTGAGAAAAACCTTGAATAAAGATATCAATCAAAGTGTCCAAATCTGCTTCTTGATCGCTCTTGAATAGTTTGAAAAAAGAGGCCTCCCAGAGCGGTGTCATCGTGTTAAGGCGCCTGAAAATTTCTAGAAAAAGGTTGTCTCCTTCATTAAATTTATGCGCAGCATCGAAACGTATCACCTTTTCTTTCTCGCCAAATTGTTTCTTTCTGCAGCCTACCCATTGGTCGATTGCTGTGCTTTTCCCCGACCCAGGTGCAGCGACGATAAGACATAAAGGGTAATTCAAACCTTTGTCTAAGAGTTGGTG
Source organism: Oleiphilus sp. (assembly GCA_048058835.1). Taxonomy (GTDB): domain Bacteria; phylum Pseudomonadota; class Gammaproteobacteria; order Pseudomonadales; family Oleiphilaceae; genus PZPK01. The sequence goes on along the minus strand of JBLLNS010000023.1, from coordinate 7,660 downwards.
AATGCAAGGTCGTGAAATAGCTTTCATCGCAAGTTTACTCGTTTATGGCTAGGTACAAATGTTCGCTGAATAGTTTAAATGAGTGCTGAAACATCCACTATGCCGATCATAAGAAAGGCAATGTAAAAACTATTTTTTGTGAAGTAGCTCTTAATTAAGCAAATATTATTGCGTTTTATCGTTGCGCAAGTTTTTATTGCATCGCCAATCAGAATGGGGTTTCAGCGCCGATATGTAAGCTGAATACAAACCCTTCCCCCTACTTTGGTAGGGTGGTTTATCTCTAACGAAGTTCTTACTCTGCCCAGTCTCTTATAAGAGAAATCTTTCTTACCTCATGCCCGAGATGTCCCCAAGCTGAAAAGGCAGAGGTAAGAAGGATCTTAAAAAATAATAAAAAGGAGAGTCTTATGATTAATTCTGTATGGGTGACTTGGCCGTCACTTGTGAAATTAGGTACGCTCGGTGTCGCTGCTGCAGCATTAATGCTTGGTCTTGAGCGGGGTGAGTTGTTAGAAAATAATATGTTTTCTACCGAAGACTTTGAAACGGCAAATAGGGATATTGTTTGTGATGAGCGTAGCCTGACTGCCAGAACCGAAGATGGTACCTGTAATATTTTAGAAAACCCTTCAGAAGGTTCGGCGCAGCGTCGTTTTGGCCGCAATGTAGAATTACAAGCGACGTATGGTGAAACGGAGGCAGATACCCTATTGAGTCCTAACCCTCGAGAAGTCAGTAATAGTTTGATGGCGAGAGAGCAATTTAAACCGGCAACCAGTATCAACTTTATTGCCGCGTCTTGGGTTCAATTTATGGTGCATGACTGGTTTGACCATGGACCAAATAGCAGTGCTGATCCGATTGAATTCGAGTTACCTCCGGGCGACCCACTGGGTGTGGGAGTGATGAGCGTGAATCGCACAGCTCCAGATCCCGATCGAGCTGCGTCCGAAGCCCATTTGCCGCAGACTTATCGCAATACGAATACGCATTGGTGGGATGGCTCGCAGTTATATGGAAGCGACAAAGCCACCAACGACAGCATTCGTTCGTTTGTGGATGGTAAGTTAAAACTTGAAAGTGACGGGACGCTACCGACTGATTATTGGAGCGGTATACCCGTGACAGGGTTTAATAATAATTGGTGGGTAGGTTTAAGTATGCTGCACCAACTTTTTACCAAAGAGCATAACGCCATAGCTGAAACCTTGAAGCAGGCTTATCCAGATGCAAATGACCAATGGTTATATGACAAAGCGCGCCTAATCAATGCGGCATTAATGGCTAAAATACACACGGTTGAGTGGACGCCAGCACTGTTAAATAACCCTGTGTTAGAGCTTTCAATGGAAGCTAACTGGTGGGGAATCAGCCGTGACCGGGATACGCGAGATAAAATTCAGGATGCGATAGATGACCTGAAGGGGCCAAGTTCTTGGATTATCAATACCATCGCTTTATTCAACCCTGAAAAAGCGGAAAAACTAAGTACGCCAGGCGCGGTTGATCATGCGCTTGGTGGTTTGGTCGGGCAAAGTAAACCGAATAATTATGATGTGCCTTATGTGTTAACGGAAGAGTTTGTCGCGGTTTACCGTATGCACCCCCTGATGCGAGATGACTTGGAAGTCTATGACATTGGTTCTAATGTTGTTGCCAACCGGATTCCTATGGAAGAAACACGCGATGGTGAAGCCGAAGATATCATGGTTAGTGAAGGTGGTGACCGTTTATGGTACTCCTTTGGTATTACTAACCCTGGCTCTCTGACCTTACACAACTACCCTGAATTCTTGCGTAACCTGTCTATACCTCTTGTTGGTGATATTGACCTAGCTGCGATCGATATCATTCGAGACCGTGAACGCGGTGTGCCTCGTTATAATGAGTTTCGTCGGCAAATTGGTCTAAAAGCGATTACACAATTTGAAGATCTGACAACGGAACCACACACCTTGGCAGCGTTAAAAGATATTTATAATAACGACGTTGAACAGATTGATGCGCTAGTGGGGCAATTAGCAGAAACGATCCGTCCAGATGGTTTTGCGTTCGGTGAAACGGCCTTTCAAATATTCATTCTTAATGCCTCAAGGCGTTTAATGACGGACCGGTTTTTTACCGAAGATTACACACCTGAAACCTATACGCCGCAAGGTATCGATTGGGTCGAAAACAATACGATGGTGGATGTGCTTAAACGTCATTTTCCTGAGTTGGCATTCAGTTTGGTAGGGGTTGAAAATGCCTTTAAACCTTGGGCCTTGCATGTCCCCGAGGACTATAAAGACTGGGCTGCGTGCGATAAAGAAGCCTTGTTATGGTCGAATGGTGCCTTACGAACAGAGTATGAGTTAGGTAATCGCCCAGGGCTAGAACCTGTCGATATTGGCGGCTTAATAAACTCTATACTGTGGGAAAAAGTAAACAACAAAGGCGATGTCGCTCCACTCGGCTATGAAAAACCAATTCATGCCTATGGCTCGATGGCAACGGTCGCTTTTGATCCAGCTCCAGGTCATCCTTACACCGGTGTATTCAAAGGTGCCGAGTGTGGTCTGTTAAGACTTTCAGTCACAGGAGACCCAAACGATAAGGGCTTCGCGCCTGGTTTAGCTTGGAAAGTATTCGTCGATGGTAAAAACTCACGGAACGTGTCAGCGTTATATACCTTATCAGGCCAAGGTGGTAACCATGACTTTTTTGCCAATGAGTTATCGCAGTACGTCGACAAGGAAGTGAACGAAACCCTTGGCACGACAGCACTATTCTCACTTGTATCAAGTAAGCCGACGACATTATCGGTCAGTAAAATGGCCAAGGTGACGGTCGATGGCAATGTCGAAAGCAACATTGTGACACCGACGCAAGTCTATTTTGTGCCAAGGCCCGAAGTGACTGGCTTGTTTGCTAGCGACCCGCATGACTTCCGAGACGATCTTAATTCGCTCAGCGCAGGTACGCCAGTTTACGATGTCTATGCGACCAGTCAGCGTATTCGAACCTCTATCTTTTCTTACTTTCACAAGAAATATGCCAAACAGAGACGAGATAGCGCCGTTAAAGTGGGAACAATTCGTTTGACTTCAGACTTCAATAGCTCAGCCTTTGGTGACGGCGGTGTGTTTTTCCGACACCAACGTGTTGAAGATTAACTCTGGTTCTCCCGAGTAGAGTCAGACACAAGGATGTGCCTCTGTTCTGCTTGAGTTGAAAAAAAGCGGTGAGTTGGCCTCAGCAGGTAATCTGTTGGGGCATTTTTTTGTCTATCAGTGTCGATAGTTCTGAAGTGCCTATATGTTTTGAGTTTCGTCTTTCACTCGCTCGGGATAAATGCTTACACGCCCGATTTTCCCATTTCGCTTGGCTTTAACAAAGCTGCGTGTGCTTATTGTTGGGGGAAGGGGGATTACGCCGATCATATCAGTTAAGCGACTTACACATCCTTTATCCGAAACGATTTAGCACAGAAGGGTTGCGCAAATGCTATCACTTGTCTGGCTACGGGTGAGGCACACCAAGATTTTGCAAAGCAAGACTAAGCTTAAATTCAGGCAAAAACTTTCTATTGCGTTAAAGCTGTCCTATCTTCAGTAGATAGGTGTTGGGTTTTATTTATGATGGTTCTATGTTTCCAAACAGAGTTTTAGCGAAAATTGAATATCAATAGGCATGGATTGTGATTACTTCGACAAAGAAAGCAAAAGCTCGGTTAGTTTCTAGTAGTCTCTTTTTCCTTTTTGTATGGCATTCACTCCTTAGCCCACTTTCCTTGCAGGCCGATACTCTAAAGTTGACCACGGTCGATTGGCAGCCTTTTTTTGGTCATGATATACCAGAGAAAGGTTTTTTTTCGGCGATTACTCGTGAGGCATTTAACCGAGCGGGTTATGACATTAAAATAGAATTTCAGCCTTGGAAGCGTGCTCTCGAAACCACGATCAAAGGTGATTATGATGGTTTGTTAGGTGCGTATTTCAACGAAGCCCGAGCGAGTAAATTGCATTATTCAGATGTGGTGTTTGAGAATCAGGATATTTTTATCACCAAACGCAAAGATTTAATCGATTATCAGGATTTAAATGAGTTGAAAGCCTATCGCATCGCGGTGATGAGAGGCGCTGCTTATGCCGAGGAGTTGAAGCACAAAGGTTTCAATATTATTGAAAATAACCACGAATTACAGTCTTTGAAAATGTTGTGTAAGGGCCGAGTTGATGTTGTCTTGATGTCCAAAATGCACTTTCAATATATCTCAGAAAATGATGCTGAGATCTTTTCCGAAAGGGAAACACTCGCAATCCTGAAAAAGCCTTTCAGGGTTTATCCTCTTTATGTTCCTATCACCAAGAAAAGGTCGGACAGCCAAGAAGTCATTGATCGCTTTAATGATGCCCTCACTGAAATAAAAACGGACGGCACCTACCAAAAAATCTTGGGTCGCTTTGGGTTTTAGTGCGGTCTTTCAATACCTCACACGCTATTTTTTATCGCTGAGTCATTTTTTAAAAAATTGCCCCTTGAATTTTTTTTGAGAAATCATAAATAAATAAGTGCAGGCGATATGACTCGATGAGTATGTCGCGGCAACAAATTGTACTTTTTTCATATAGCTTCTTTTGGAGGATATGTTATGAACTCAATTGATTTAACTCCCTTATATCGCAGTAGTATTGGTTTTGATGGTTTGGCTTCTTTGCTTGATAGAGCCTATAGCTCAGAGTCGGTGACGCCAAATTATCCGCCCTATAATATTGAAGTCCTTTCTGAAAATCGTTATGCGATCACCTTAGCGGTTGCTGGGTTTGAAGAAGAGGAATTGGATATTCATGTGGAAAAAGGTGCGTTAACGGTACGTGGTAAAAAACAAACCGATGAGGAACGCAATTTTCTCTACCAGGGTATTGCAAACCGGTCTTTCGAGCGCAAGTTTAATCTCGCCGACCATATCGAAGTGACAGGCGCGGCGCTGAATAATGGCTTGCTCACGGTTAAAATGGTGAAGGAAATACCTGAAGCTATGAAACCAAAGCGCATTAAAATTAATGGTGGTGCTGAGGATCAAGATCAGGTCATCCAGCATGAAGCCCGGTCGTTAAATAAAGACCATCAAGCGGCTTGATCACATAAACCGATCACGACGTTCGGTTATATCGCTAGGGGGCAATCCGGCCCCCTTTTTGTTTATTCTTTTTGACGACTCTGTTCCTGATTTTAAATGACGGTTTGCTATAGTCTGTTACTCCACTGATTTAAGCCTTATTATCTGGAACACGATGCTATTCCGAGCTACATTCTTTCGCTTTACTTTTCTTATGTTATTGACGCTGAGCAGCGCGCCGTTGTTTGCCGCATCGACGCATAGCCTGTCTGTTGAATACGCCAAAACCGACCGTTATCTGCAAGGTCAGAGTCAGCGTTATCGCTATCAGCCAGAAACAAATACTCTGTATTACACCTATACGGCGAATGATTTTTGGCATGTTGGCGCATCGATTTGGCGGGGAAGTACTGAAGAGCGCTTTGGTGACGCTGAGCTGCCCTTTAAAGAAGAACATAAAGGCTTCGGGCTAAATGTGACGGCTTATTATGAAAACTGGAGTTGGCATCTTGCTATGAGCCGATCAGATAGCGAGCTGGATGTACGTTCCCAATCCGCCACGTTTTTATATGAAGAAGATAACCAGTATTCGGATATCAATTTAACGCTCGATCACCTGTTTGCGTTTCGGTTTATGGATGTCGTGCCCAGTGTTGGTTTGGGCTTTCAGCGTTCCAAGGTCAAAGCGACTCGCGCCAGTGTGTTTCCGGGCAGTTTTGCTTTGGAGGATCAAAATAACGAAGAACAAGAAAGCACTTTTGGTTTTATCGGCTTAAGTGTCAGCACGTGGTTTGATCTACATTCAGATGTTTTTTTGTTGCCGAACCTTCAACTAAGTTGGACTGAATCGATTGAGGGCGAAGCCACTTCAAGCCTGAGCAGAGTGGGTCAAGGTCGCGGTCAGCAGAGGCGCTTTAGTGCTGAAACTGATTCAGACTTAGAGGGTGATGGCTCTGGTTTTATCGCCGTGTCGCTCGCTTTGTTGATCGAAGCCATTCAGCTTCGTGTCAATTACGTTCGTACCGTCGCCCTGGAAGAAAATGCCGAGACCACCTCGCTTGAGTTAGGTTATAGCTTTTAATGCTTCACTTAGCGTTTTTTAAACTTGAGTCGAATGGCGCGCTTTTGAGCAGGTGATAAGCTTTTAAATTTCTGTCGTAATTCCTGTCTTTTGTTGTCTGGTAAGCGTTTGAATGAGCTTAAGTTGTCACGCAACTGCTGTTTCTTTTCAGCAGGGAGTGTTCGAAATACCTGCATTTTTTGGCGCAGCTCTTGGCGCTTTTCAGGTGTTAAGGATTGCCACTTTTGAAAACGCTGAGTCGCTTGATCTCTTGCATCCGGATTGAGATCAAGCCATTTATTAGCGCCCATCAATAAGCGTGCTTGTTTATCTGTATCGAAACTGTCCCAGCGCTCAGCTAGTGGCGATAAAACCGATTTCGCAGACTCCGGCAGAGACTCCCAGGTTTGGGCAGCGGCCTGAATACTGAACAACAACACCAGCAGGATTATCACTGTTTTCATTGCACTGCCTCCTCTGTTTGTTGATCGTTTTGTGATTCTGAATCTTCAATCTCTTCCGCTAAATCCAAGGGGGTGACTAACTGACCCTGTTCTTCAATAGAATCGGCTAGAAATAGCATGAATTCCTCAAGTTTCAGGGCTGAGCTTTCGTTTGCTTGAAGGTCCGTGATGTGACCTGGATTAACCATGATGAGCCCCGCGAAAATGAGCTTGAATCCCCAGCGTTTTAGAAGGTGAGTTTGTACCAAAAAGTGGAGATCTCGACCGTATTGAAGTGTTTTGTTCAAGCTTACTACCCTTACTTTGCTGAGCGATTTCGTCGGATAACCATTCGGCAAACTCTAATTCTTCTATTAATTCTAAGGTGTCATCATCCAGTTCGCTTAATAGTAGAAAGTCGTCAAATTGTTGTGTCATCGTCTGCTCAGTCGGCTCTGAAACAGGGCTTACTTGAGGCAAAATAAACACTAAGGCAAAGCTAAATGTGATGGCTGCAATTGTGCCCGGTTTTAATAAACCACGCCACACCTTCGGAGATGATTCCGCTTTGTCCAGAGCGGCTTGACGGATTGATCGCAATCTCGATTGGGTCTCGGGTGTTATTTTCTCTAGGCTCGCATCTAGGGCTGCTCGTGCTTGTGCTTCGATATCTTGCTTGTCTGGCTGCTTCATCGCGTTACCTTTGGTGTTCGTCTTGTTCGGCTGATATATCTTCATTCTTGGTGCTATTGCTGTGCTATTTTTAGTTTACTCAGCGCTCGTGCATAGTGAGTTTTAACGCTATTCTCGTTCAGGTTCATGGCGTTAGCCGTGTCTTTTATCGATAAGCCTTCCCAACTGCGCAGGATAAAACACTGCTGTTGCTGAATAGGTAACGCTTCGAGACAGGCTAAAAGTTTCTGCCCCAATTGTTCACTGATTAATTCATTTTCGGGGCTGCTTAAGTCATTTGTGATGTTGGGTATGTCGTCGTTTTCTATGAATTCTGTGTGTGTTGAGTCAGACTCTTTGTCGTGAGTCTTCCAAAAAAAT
>JBLLNS010000022.1:0-21881 GCA_048058835.1 Oleiphilus sp. | reverse complement strand
ATCAGGGCGGTTTATTGACTGAAGCGGTTAATAAGCATCCTCATTGTGTCTTGTTGCTTGATGAAATTGAGAAAGCGCATCCAGAAGTATTTAATTTATTGTTGCAGGTCATGGATCACGGAACCTTAACCGATAACAATGGCCGCAAAGCTGACTTTAGGCATGTCATTCTAGTGATGACAACGAATGCTGGTGCAGAAGTCATTAGTCGCCGTTCTATCGGCTTTAGTGAGCAGGATCACTCTTCTGATGGAATGGAAGCGTTAACAAAAGTGTTTACTCCCGAATTCCGAAACCGCTTGGATGGCATTATTCCATTCGCGCCCTTGTCGAGAGAAACTGTTTGTTATGTGGTTGATAAGTTCTTAATGGAATTGCAAGTTCAGCTGGATAGCAAAAACGTGGTGATCCATGTGGATGACGAAGTGAAAACCTATCTGGCTGAAAAAGGTTATGATGACAAGATGGGCGCGCGTCCGATGGCTAGATTAATTCAGGAAGATATTAAGAAGCCGCTTGCAGAAGAAATCTTGTTTGGCAATTTAGCGAATGGTGGCGAGGTTCACGTAAACTTGAGAGAAGGTCAGATTACCTTTGATTTTGATGAAGTTCCCGCTTAGTTAATATAGCCACTAAAGCAAAACCCCATATTAAAATGGGGTTTTTTTATGAGCCGAGAAAAATGCTAAATAGAGCTTCATGAAACTAGTTGCCAAAAAATAAACTAGAACCAATCAGCGTTTTATCTTGCTCGGTAGGTAATTCGACCTTTAGTTAAGTCGTAAGGCGTCATTTCAACTTTGACTTTGTCGCCTGTTAAAATGCGGATATAGTTTTTTCGCATTTTTCCTGAAATGTGTGCAGTGACAATATGGCCGTTTTCCAGTTCAACACGGAACATTGTATTAGGAAGGGTGTCAACAATTGTGCCTTCCATTTCAATGACATCTTCTTTCGCCATTAATGACTAACCTCATAGTAATTAGAGCATGTGATTCGCAGGTAAGTAATTCTGAATTGTTCATTTGAAGATAATACTTCCCACGAACACTACTAAGTAAAACTCGCCTATAAGAAAAGTGCGACATTCTGCCTGAATCTAATCGATTACGCAAAGTGTTTATTTATTGAGCAGCGTTATTATGGGATTGGTCAGCCAATTCATTTAATTGTTTTTCGTTAAACCAATGGTTGTCGATTCTGGCTTCGAAAGGGGAGTATTGGTTTTTGTACGACATTTTTCGGCAGTCTTTAATAAAATAACCTAAATATAAATAATCTAGTTTTTTTCGTTTAGCTTCATTAATTTGCCATAAAATAGCCATTTTACCAGGGCTTAGCGATGCGTAGTCAGGGTCAAAAAATGTATAGATAGCCGAAAGCCCATCGTTTAAATGGTCGCATACTGCAACGGCATAAAGATGCTCGTCGAGAGTGAACTCAATGAAATGGGTACTACTGTGCCCGTCAACTAGGAATGAACGATATTGCGATCGGCTGGGTGGGTACATGTCTCCGTCAGCATGGCGACTATGAAGGTATTTTTCATACAGTAAGTAATGGTCTTCATGGAAGTCTGCTGTTATGACTTGCGTTTTTACATCACGATTTTTTCTTAAAATGCGTTTTTGGCTTTTGGAGGGTGAAAACTCAGAAGCGATGACTCTAATCGGGGTGCAAGCTTGGCAGTCATCACAATAGGGTCGATAAAAATGCTTGCCGCTGCGACGAAAGCCCAAGGCAGAAAGTTCTGAGTAGTGAGCGGTATTTATGGTCGCTTTGGGGTCGACGAACAGGGTCGTTGAGGCTTGTTCTGGTAGGTAACCGCATTTCTGCTCTGGTGTCGTAAAAAACAGTAATTGTTCCAAATCAGTCATCGATCACCTTTATTGTCCCGTTTATAAGGGGTCAAATGAATATTCTTATTTTAAATCGCTTATGTCAAAGGTCCATTCGTGCTTTCTGGCAGGTTTGTTCACTGAGCGCTCAAGCTGTTCAAGAAAGGTTTTTCTAGGAATGGTTATTGCACCCAGCGTTCTTAGGTGTGGGTTGTCTACTTGGCAGTCGATGATTTGGTAATTCCATTTCTCTAACTGTCGACATAGATATGCAAAGGCTATTTTGGATGCATTCGGTGCCAGAGAAAACATTGATTCGCCAAAAAAACACTGGCCCATTGCGATGCCGTAGAGGCCTCCGATGAGAGTATTATTTTCCCAAACTTCAACGGAATGCGCATAGCCGGCTTCATGAAGTGCGATATAGGCTTCTTCCATTTCAGCTGTAATCCAAGTGCCTTCTTCTGAATCTAGTCTTGCGCAGTGACGAATTACTTGAGCAAAGTGACTGTCAAAGGTGAGTCTTGGTTGGTGTTGTTTATTGTGTTTTTTCAGGCTTCTTGAAATATGAACTTGATTAGGATAGATGATGCATCTCGGGTCTGGGCTCCACCATAAAACAGGTTGCTCCTCAGAGTACCATGGAAAGATTCCAGATCGATAGGCGAGTAGGATTTGTTCCGTACATAATTCGCTACTGGCAGCGAGTAAGCCGTTTGGTTCGCTGAGCGCAGCGCTAGGGTTTGGAAAGTCAGTATGTTTATCTAGCCAAGGTAATTCGGACATAAGTATCTAGCGAGAACTGAATAGAGGGAGGGAGCAGAAAGCGTTTAATAAGGTTTTCTTAAACGCTTTCAGTTATGGCTAGTGAAGCTCGTCTAGGTATTTTTCTGCATCAAGTGCTGCCATGCAACCAAAGCCAGCTGAGGTGATGGCTTGGCGGTAGACTTGGTCGGTCACATCGCCAGCGGCAAATACGCCTGGTACGCTTGTGCTGGTGACGCCACCTTCAAGTCCAGACTGAATTGTGAGGTAGCCATTTTTCATCTCCAGCTGATCTTTGAACAGCTCAGTGTTAGGGCGATGACCGATCGCTATGAATACGCCAGCAACATCGAGTTGCTTTTCTTGGCCATTTTCAGTGGATTTGATTCGAACACCGGTTACGCCGGCGTCATCGCCAACAATCTCTTCTAAGGTATGGTTCCATTCAATTCGAATGTTGCCATTTTTAGCTTTTTCCAGAAGCTTGTCTTGCAGGATTTTTTCCGACCTGAGTGTGTCACGACGGTGGATTAGAATGACTTCTTTGGCGATATTTGAGAGATACAAGGCTTCTTCAACGGCAGTATTACCGCCGCCAATCACGCACACAGTTTGTTTGCGATAAAAGAAGCCGTCGCATGTCGCGCAAGCACTTACGCCTCGGCCAGCAAATTTTTCTTCTGACTCCAAGCCTAAATACATAGCTGACGCGCCTGTACAAATGATTAAGGCGTCACAGGTATATTCTGCGGAGTCACCGCTTAACTTGAAAGGCTTCTGCGATAAGTCAGCGCTGTTGATATGATCAAAAATAACTTCCGTATCAAAACGTTCCGCATGTGCTTGCATTCTTTCCATCAAGGCTGGTCCTTGAAGGCCTTCTACATCACCTGGCCAGTTGTCGACATCGGTAGTTTGAGTCAGTTGTCCGCCAGCTTGAATACCTGTGATGACCACTGGGTTCAGGTTAGCTCTTGCTGCATAAACCGCAGCGGTATAGCCCGCAGGGCCAGAGCCCAAAATTAATAATTTTACATGCTTAGTCTTGCTCATCGAGAGAAAATTCCTTAAGTGCAATCAATGATTGCCATTTGATGGAGAAAAAAATGTGCCTCTAGTTTAGTGCTGTTTATGGGGGGATTTCAAAAAATATCAACCAATCTCAGAATATTTTGACTAATTGGGGTGTAATCTTGTGGTAAACCCGATTGCGTCGTGGTGTGTTGACTAATTCGATGCTCAGCTAAATAAGGGAAAACCGCTTGAACATCATCTGGAATTAAATAGTCTCTTCCCTCAATCAACGCCCATGACTTAGATGCATGCAATAGGGCAATCACTGCTCTGGGTGATAAACCATGCTTACACTGGTCGCTTTGGCGAGTGTAGGCGGCTAAGCGATAAATATAATCTATCAGGCTGTCAGAGCACTTCACTTGACCGACTAGCTTTTGTACTTTGGATAAGATGCTTTCGTCAAGTAGTGGCTGAATGGATGAAAGTAGGTCTCGCCGGCTTTTGCCTTTTAATAGCTGTTTTTCAGCATCTGCATGAGGATAGCCAAGGCTGATGCGCATCATGAAGCGGTCTAGTTGCGATTCCGGCAAGGGGTGAGTTCCAGCTTGCTCGCTAGGGTTTTGCGTGGCAATGACAAAGAACGGCTCTGGAAGTTGTCGGGTCTCGCCTTCGTGGGTGACTTGTCCTTCTTCCATGGCTTCGAGTAGGGCGCTTTGGGTTTTTGGGTTGGCTCGATTGATCTCATCCGCCAAAATCAAGTTGGCAAATATAGGCCCGGGATGAAAGTTATAACTGCCAGCGTCGCGATCGAAAATATTGACGCCCAAAAGGTCGCCTGGTAGGAGGTCGCTGGTAAATTGAATCCGTTGATAGCTCAAACCCAAACAGTTTGCCAAGGCGTGCGAGAGCGTGGTTTTCCCCATCCCCGGCAGGTCTTCAATCAATAGGTGGCCTTTCGCTAGCATGCAGGTTAAGGCCAGTTTAATTTCATGCTCTTTGCCTAAAATAATTTGATTAAGCTGCTTCAAGCTTTGGTCTATTGCTTTGATATTGGGCATTTGTTTCAGACTCTTAGTTTGAATGAATTAATTACCTTGTTGCTTTTGCTGACTCTGGATTCGCATGATATGGCGAGCAATTAATTGTTGGTGCGCCTCGGTTATATCCAAAAATTCGATATGAAGAGAATATTGATCACCTTGTTTTTGGCAAGAAAGGACTTTTCCTTCGATCACCAGGCCGCTGTAATTTGGCAGTAAAATCAGTTTAATGGCGACCTTATCCTTTCGATTCAAAGCCTGTTGGCTGGATAGCGAGATACCGCCTTCACTTAGGTTAACTTCCTGGATGCTGTCTTTTGGAATGACTTGATGGTTGAGTGAAATAACGCGAGCCAAGGCATCCAGTTTCTTGTTGAGTATTTTTAAATACTGGCCAAGGTTTTTATCTTTATCAGTTAAGGCTCTCAATAGATGTTTGGATTCGACATCTAATAACTGGAATTCAGATATCAGGCCGAATTCTGGCAAAAGTTCGAATTGCTCGGCGGCGAGTTGCTGTTCTTCTATCTTGGCAATTTCGATAGAAACCCGATCAACTACGCGAAAGTATTGGCGCCTGTTGATTAGCTCGTCTAAAGTCTCGTATTCATCATTCATAGTGTTTGGGTAATTTTTGTATGGGTATCTATTCATTAAAGCAAAAAAAAGCCAAGTCCGCAGAATACATTTGCTAAAGCTTGAATAATTTATTGTTTGCACCGATATGCTGTGGTTTAATCTCGCGATGATGAAACTCTATCCTATCCTAATCGGCTTACGCTATACGGCTGTCAAACGCCGAAATCACTTCATTTCTTTCATATCTTTAACGTCAATGGTGGGGCTCATTATTGGTGTTGCGCTGCTCATTACCGTTCTTTCCGTTATGAATGGATTTGATCGCGAATTACAACAACGCATTTTAGGGATGGTGCCTCATGCGGTCATAAAACCCTATGCTGATATGCGAAACTGGCAACTACTCGAGCAAAAAGTCACCGAACATGAAAAAGTTGAGGCCGCCGCGCCTTTTATTAATGCACAAGGTATGGTGACTAAAAATGGTGCTGTGCTTGGTGTTCAGTTAAACGGCATACTTCCTGAGGAAGAGCTCAAGGTCTCTATCATTGCAAAACACATGGTTAGAGGGAGTTTGAGTGATCTCAAGTCAGGCGAATTCAGTATTATTATTGGTGAAATATTGTCCAGGCAGTTACAGGTTTCGCTAGGCGATAAAGTCACGGTGGTATTGCCCGAAGCTTCTTTAACGCCAGCGGGTGTATTTCCCCGGCTTAAGCGATTTACTGTGGCGGGTATTTTCAAGGTGGGAGCTGATTTGGACTCTTCGCTTACCATGATTCACATGGATGATGCCGCCAAGATTTTGCGAATGACGGATTCAGTGCACGGCTTACGTTTGAAAATGGATGATTTATTAGATGCGCCCAGCGTAGCTCGAGAAATAGCCTACGACCTAGATGCCGGTTATTACAGTGTCGATTGGACACGAACGCATGGTAATTTATTTCAGGCGATTCGCATGGAAAAAACCATGATTGGTTTGTTGTTGATGGTGATCGTTGCCGTCGCTGCATTCAATATCATTTCTACCTTGGTCATGGTGGTCACAGACAAAAAAGCTGACATTGCTATCTTGAGAACAATGGGGGCAACGCCGAAAGCTATTATGTCTATTTTTATAGTTCAAGGTGCTTATATCGGGGTCGTTGGTACGCTTGTAGGTACGGTGATTGGGATATTATTGTCACTGAATGTTAGTGATATTATTCAGGCAATAGAAACGCTGATGAAAACCCAGTTTTTAAACCCTGAAGTTTACTTTATTAGTGACTTGCCTTCAGAGTTACGGATTGATGATGTCATTGTGGTTACCGGAAGTGCTTTGCTGATGAGTTTGTTAGCGACTTTGTATCCAGCGTGGCGAGCATCGAAAGTGCAACCTGCCGAGGCATTGCGATATGAATGATAGGGTTGAAGAAAACGATGTTGTAATTCGTGCTACGGGTATTGCAAAAACCTACAGTGAAGCGGCCGATGCGATTACCATTTTTCAGAATTTAGATTTTCAGCTCATTAAAGGTGAGTCGCTGGCTATATTGGGTAGCTCTGGTTCGGGTAAAACAACCTTGTTAAATATTTTAGGTGGGCTTGATAAAGCAACTGCTGGTTCTGTCGAAGTTTGTGGTATTAAGCTGGATAAAAGCTCCTCGCGTGATATTACAAAAATGCGCAATCAGCACTTAGGTTTCGTCTATCAATTTCATCATTTGTTGCCGGAATTTTCTGCCGCCGAAAATGTGGCAATGCCGCTTTATATTTCCGGGTTATCACGTCGTGAAGCAGAGAAAAAAGCGTTAAACCTGTTGGAGTTGGTGGGGCTATCTCACCGCGTTAAGCATAAGCCTTCTGAGCTATCTGGCGGTGAACGTCAACGAGTCGCGATCGCCAGAGCTTTGGTGAACGACCCTAAGTGTGTCTTAATGGACGAGCCTACTGGTAATCTCGACGAAGCAACGGCCAGTAAAATACAAAAATTGATGCTCGATTTGCAGCAACGTTTAGGTACAAGCTTTGTCTTGGTGACACATGATAAGCGTTTGGCGCAGACGATGGATAAAGTGTTTGTGATGGAAGCTGGTACGCTTACTTTAGCGAGCTAAGTTGTTTCGGATTTAATCTTGCTTTCGTTGTCGTCTTTCTTCGGCACGTTTCTTCCACTTGGCTGCAATATTCTTTCGCCATAAATATTGAATGGAATAGTAACCAAAGATACTCAAAATACTGCCGGCGATAAACGAGCCAAAATACATCGGAATACCAATTTTATAGATTTTATCCTTCAGCCAGCTAAAACTCAGTTCATACTCAAATGGTGCCGGTGGTATATCTAAAATCCATGCACCTAAAATATATTCAGCATAAAAAATGGGTGGCATGGTAAGCGGGTTACTAAACCAGACGATGACAATCGATAGCGCTAAGTTTGCTTTAAAGCGCATAGCAAAAAATGCGGCGGCTACCATTTGAAAGGGCATTGGGATGCAGCCCCAGAAAAGCCCAATCGCGAAAGCTTTCGACACGGAATGTCGATTTAGATGCCACAGATTTGGGTCGTGAATCAAAGGCCCCAAGAAGCGTAAGGATTTGTTATCTTTGACTGAATTCGGGTCGGGTAAATACTTCTTGATAAAATCTTTGGGCATTGTAATGGTCGACCACTAAAGTTCAGGCTCAAGGATGAGTGTATGTTTAAATCAATACTGGGTTTTATATCCGGCGTTATCTTACTCTATTTTAGTGGGGATTTGATAAATAGTAGCCAGGAAACGTTAAATTATTGTCGGGTTCTACAAAAAACGCTGATACTACTGACTATCAGCTTGTTGATAGGGCTGGTCTTCACTCGATCATCTTTGGCCAGTCGCGCCTTTCTCTTCTTTATCTCCATGTTGTTTGGTTTCAGTTATGCCCTTAGTCAGGCAGACGCTTTCTTGAAGGTAAAACAATCACTCGAGCTGGATAATACCTTAATCCACATAAGCGGCTTTCTTTGCAGTTTACCCAAGCGTAATCAATTCTCTGATTCAGCAAAGTTCTGTCTTTTGGAGGTGCATGATGCATCAGGCTTACCCTTAAAGGGAAAAGGTTTTTATGCCAATTTAACATGGTCTCCCGACATAGAACTTGATCGTGGGGTGCAAAGACTTTTAGTTAAAAGCAAGCGCACAAAGGCAGCTTTTAACTTTGAGGGGCAAAACTATGAAACGGTTTCTTTTTATGATCGAATTTTATTTGTCGGCCGGGTAGAGGCGCTTGAAGGTGTCGCAGGTTTAGATTCGCTCTCATTCATAAATAAAATAATCTATCAATATCATCAGACTCGCCATTATATCAGCACTTATTTAGATTCACTGCTGGAAAATACTTTGCATAAAGGCGTTATTCGGGCGCTTTTGCTGGGTGATAAAGCCCAGTTATCCATGACTGAATACCAAACATTGGGCAACACTGGCACTCAGCATTTGATTGCTATTTCAGGCTTGCACGTTGGTTTGGTGATGTTAGGTCTTTATTGCCTGCTCAAAAAATCGTTTTCCTCTGTGGTGATTATTTCCGTCTTGGGTTTCGCTTATATTTTACTGGTTGGTTTTGCGCCTTCAGCACAGCGCGCATGGGTGATGAGCATCTGCGCATTATTTGTCTTAACTGGCTTGATTAGAAAACAAGCTTGGCCAACCTTTTTTATGGCCATGTTTTTAGTCTTGCTGCTGGATCCCTTAGCCACCTTTACTATGGGTTTTTGGTTTTCATTTCTTTGTGTGGCGGCAATTCTTATGTTGTTGCAGGCCCTGCCGATTCAATACAAGCACCCAGCATCATTGATCTTCATTCAAGTATTTCTACTTATATTCATGTTACCGATTAATAGCCATTTAGGCTTGAAAGCCGGCTTGGAAAATATGCTGGCGAATGCCTTTGCAGTTCCTTGGGTGACGCTCTTAGTATTACCGTTCGTTTTTTTTTGGTTTCTTGTCTCCTTGTTGAGCGATACCTTGGCTGGTTTCGTCTTACCCTTATTGGATGGCAGTATTGAGGTGTTGTTTGCTTTCCTCTCGTCTCTGGAGATCATTCAATTACCTCAAGCGGTAGCTGTCGATTCGCTGTTGATTCTCTGCTTTTACGCGCTGATTTTCCTGTCCGTGATATTTACCCGATTTGCCACCTTAAGTGTCCCCAGTATGCTGGGTTTGGCCTTGTTAATGAACTTCTCTTCAAAATTTTATTCAGATGATTTCGAATTCACGGTGTTCGATGTCGGGCAAGGTTTGGCGATTTCTGTTCGCGCGCAAGGCCAAATCTGGCTCTATGATTTGGGCCCGGCTTATGCCAAGAGTTCTTCTACTTCACAAGTTGTTTTGCCTTATCTCAGGCAGCATCGTAAATCCAATCAGCTCTCGGGTGTTGTGGTGAGTCATGGCGATGCGGATCATGCTGGTGATATTCAGGCTTTGTTGCAGGAGTTTGTCCCGAAGCTTGCTTGGTCGGGTGAGTCAGATCGATTAGCTAGCCAACTATTTCGTCCATGTGAGCAAGGAGATGAATGGCAGGGTGAAGGGTTTAAGGTGTCCGTTCTTTATCCTTTTAAAGCAACCAAACAGAATACCCTCAGTGCAAACAATCAATCCTGCATTGTTCGTATTAGTGCAGGCGGCAAGGTGTTCTTATTAATGGGGGATGTCGATGATCAAATCGAATTAGATTTAGTGAAACATTATCGGGATGGCTTGAAAGCGGATGTGTTAATCGCTTCTCATCATGGTGCATCACGTGGTTCGTCTTACGCGTTATTAAAACACGTAAAGCCTGACTATATTGTTTTTTCAGCGGGGTATCTGAATAAATTTGGGCACCCTGCCAAGGATGTCACAAGACGAGCGAAGCACTTAGAGCTTGTCGCCCTAAATACCGCAGAGCTGGGCGCAATCCGGTTTACGTTTTATCCACAAGCGGGGAACTTACAAGCCGAATTTGCTCGGTACTAAGAGACGACGGGGTGTTTAAGAGTTGTCGCTTTTTAAAGTCGATTTCAATGGCTGCGAAATATGAGGCTTTTCTAAATTTCTGGTTGTGCTAAAGTAGCCCAAATTATTTCATACCTTTACTATGGTCGGTTATTGAGAAAAATAATATTGAATGACCATATGTGCGGTTGGGGTTTCTATGTTTTTTAAAGGTAAGCTCATTCGAGGAGAATGTCAGTGTTAGATTTATTGAAGCCTGGTGGCATCATCATGTTCCCCTTACTGCTTTGTTCAGTATTGGCTTTAGCGATTATTATTGAGCGTTTTTGGACCTTGCGAGTGAGTCGGCTAGCCCCGAAAACATTAGTACAGGATTTGTGGGTATCGATTCGAAAGAAAGAGTTAAACGCCCGAAAAATTAAAGAACTAAAAGAAGCAGCGCCTTTAGGACGAGTTTTGGCAGCCGGTCTGGTTAATGCCAAGCATGGCCGTGAGATCATGAAGGAGAGCATTCAGGAAGAGGCGAGTCATGTGGTGCATGAAATGGAGCGCTTCTTAACCGCACTCGGGACGATTGCAGTCATCACGCCTTTACTGGGCTTGTTGGGTACCGTTATCGGTATGATAAAAGTGTTTGCTCAATTACAGCTGGAAGGCGCTGGCAACGCAGCAGCCTTAGCTGGTGGCATTTCAGAAGCCTTAATTACAACGGCTGCAGGTATGACTGTGGCAATACCTGCTTTAATTTTTCACCGTTACTTCTTGCGCCGTGTTGATGAAATTGTGGTTGATATGGAACAAGAATCTTTGCGATTGGTTGAAGTGCTTCATGGTGACCGCGAAGCACAAAATCAGGGAGAGAAAGACGCTTGAAATTTAAACGCCAAGTAGATCAAAACGTCGCCGTTGATTTAACCCCCATGATCGACGTAGTATTTCTTCTGCTTATCTTCTTCATGGTATCAACGACCTTTACTAAGGAAAGTCATTTAGAAATTGACTTACCGCAGTCTAGTGCGGAGCCAGCTAAACCCTCAGTTGAACAAATTGAGGTGATTATCAATGCCGCAGGTGAGTACTCGGTGAATGATCGTAGTTTGGTCAACAATCAGGAAGATACCTTAAAGCGTGCCGTTCAAAAGCTCTCAGAAGGTAAGAATGACATTCCTTTTATTATCACAGCAGATTCCAAAACCCAGCATGAATATGTTGTCCGGGTAATGGATATTGCTGGTCAGCTCGGTTTTGTTCAGTTAAGTATCACAACCCAGCGCTCAGGCAAGAACTAGTTGTAAGGCATTATTAGTCTCTCGAGCACTAATGATGCCTTTAAGCCATCCACAGGTTACCCTTTCATGACTGACAAAACTAACTCAAACTGGGATATTTATAAGCGGCTGCTTTATTACGTCAAACCCCTTAAATTCTTTTTCATAGTGAGTATCTTAGGGAATGCGATTTATGCTGCAGCAAGTGCCTCAATGGCAAAGGCATTGGAATATGTCATTCAAACCGTTGAGAACCCCACCGAAGTAAACCGAATTTTGCTGCCCTTATTGATTGTTGGGCTATTCGCTTTAAGAGGATTTGGCGGGTTTCTAGGCGGCTATTTTATTGCCTATGTTGGGCGGCATGTGATCCACAACCTGCGAACGGAAGTCTTTGGTCGCTACCTCACCTTGCCCAGCCGATTCTTTGATACCAGTTCTTCAGGCCATCTCATTTCACGGATAACCTATAACGTAGAACAGGTCTCTTCAGCTTGTACCAATGCAGTCACTATTATTGTTCGTGAAGGTCTGACAGTCGTCGGCCTAATGATTGTGATGATCTCGTCTAACTGGAAGCTTACCTTGGTGTTTCTAGCGCTGGGGCCGTTTATTGGCTTAATGGTTGCTTATGTCAGCAAACGCTTCAGAAAACTCAGTAAGCGCATTATGGCATCGGTGGGTACGGTGACCCATGTTGCCTCTGAAGTTGTGAACGGCTATCGCGTGGTGAGGATTTTTGGTGGTGAAAAGTATGAAGCTGAACGCTTTAACCAGGCAAGCCAATATAATCTTAAGCAGGGCTTAAAGATGGAAATGACTAAATCCGTCAGCACGCCTATTATCCAAGTGTTGGTGTCGCTCGCGATTGCCATTCTGGTCTGGATCGCGTTAGCACCCGATATTCGTGGTGATATGACGGCGGCTAGCTTTGTTGTCATTATTGCTGCAGCTTCAACGATGGCCAAACCGATTAAAGAATTGACTCAGGTTAATGAAAAAATCCAGCGAGGCGTAGCAGCAGCCCGAGATTTGTTCCAAATTATTGATACGCCTAAAGAAAAAGACGAAGGAACCATCGAATTGGGCCGTGTTAAGGGCGAGTTGGTGTTTAACGATGTCTGTTTTAAATATGACACCAGTCCTCAACAAATTCTCAAGAATATCAATCTGACGATCAAGGCCGGTGAAACGGTTGCTCTAGTCGGGCGTTCTGGAAGCGGTAAGTCGACTTTAGCTAATTTGATCCCGCGCTTTTACGACATCAATTCCGGCGCCATTACCTTGGATAACACACCTATTGATGACATAACGCTTCGCTCTCTAAGAGACCAGATTGCCCTTGTCACGCAGCAGGTGACTTTATTTAACGATACCTTAGCAAAGAATATCGCCTACGGTAGTTTGGAAAATTCTAATCTCGCTGAACTGGAAGATGCCGCTCGCAAAGCCAATGCCCTATCTTTCATCGAAGAAAAGGAACACAGTTTTGATACCATGGTCGGCGATAATGGCATCTCATTATCCGGCGGCCAACGACAAAGAATCGCCATCGCCCGAGCACTGCTTAAAGATGCACCAATATTGATTCTGGATGAGGCCACGTCTGCCTTGGATACCGAGTCTGAAAAAGTGATTCAAGGTGAGCTTGATCTTCTCATGAAAGGACGAACCACGCTGGTGATTGCGCATCGTCTCTCGACGGTTGAGAATGCAGATAAAATTGTGGTGATGGATCAAGGACGTATTATCGAAGAAGGTAAACATCAGGACTTGCTGGATGCAAATGGCGAGTACGCCAAACTCTACAGGATGAACTTTGCAGAAGATGCCAGCCATACAAGCTGATCACTAGTTTAACAACGTGGTAACCGGATTTAACAATGACGCAAGCGCGTGATGCGATAATAACGAGAGCCTGGTATGAAGGCGCGCTTTGGCTATATCTATTGTGGCCATTAAGCCTTATTTACTATCTGGTGATTCGCCTCAGACGGTCTTTGTATCAACGTGGTTTTTTCAAGGTGCACCGAGTTTCAGTGCCTGTTGTGGTAGTGGGGAATATTACCGTGGGAGGAACCGGTAAGTCGCCTCTTGTTTGCCATCTTGTGGAGTCGCTGAGGCAGGCCGGTTTCTCGCCCGGTATTATCAGTCGAGGTTATGGCGCCAAAATTGCTAAAAACCAGGTAAGAGAAGTTTTCACGCATAGCTTTGCCAGTGAAGTGGGTGATGAACCCTTGATGCTGAAAAAACGGCTGGATTGTCGGGTGTTTGTCAGCCCATCCAGAGTGCTTGCAGCACAAACATTGGCAGATACAGGCTGCGATATCATTATTTCAGATGATGGCCTGCAGCATTATGCGCTTGAACGAGATATCGAAATTTGTGTATTCGATGGCCAACGCAAATGGGGGAATGGTCAGTTACTCCCTACTGGCCCTTTACGGGAACCTCTTAGCCGCTTAAAAAGCATTCCTTATTTAGTGGTAAATGGTACCAGCAACTATCGCTCCTATGGCCAAGCCACGCTGGATCAAAAATCGTTCAGCATGATGTTAGAAGCAAACTTGCTCATCAACCTTTCAAGCGGTGAAAGCAAAACCCTCGAAAGTTTTATGGGGCAGACGGTTCACGCCGTGGCCGCTATTGGTAACCCTGAACGCTTTTTTAACACACTTGAGCAGTCAGGCTTGTTCTTAATGACTCATGCTTTTGAAGATCATCACGCCTATCAGCAAAGTGATTTCAATTTTGATGGGGATTTACCCATTATCATGACTGAAAAAGACGCAGTGAAATGCGAGTTATTTCATTTAGAAAATGCTTGGTATCTCCCAGTGCAAGCAAAATTAAACGGCGATTTAGCAGGCCAGCTGATTAAAGAATTAGGCTTGAGTTAAGCTGAAAGGGTGGGTCGATACAGTTACGCTTGGTCGATTATTATATCTCATATTATTTGTCCTCTGGCTTAGTGTCAGAGGTTTAGAGAAAGGTGAAGCAATGGATAATAAATTACTCTCGATATTGGCTTGCCCGCTTTGTAAAGGTGAGCTGAAATTAGACAAAGAGAAGCATGAATTGATCTGTCGGGCTGATGGTCTAGCTTATCCGATACGCGATGATATTCCGGTGATGTTGGAAACAGAAGCCAGAACGCTCAGTGTGGATGAAAAATTGGGTAAGTAGCTATGTCATTTACAGTCATTATTCCAGCACGTTTTGCATCGACACGTTTGCCCGGCAAGCCTTTATTAGATATTGCTGGAAAACCGATGATTCAGCATGTTTATGAGCAGGCCAAAAAATCGGAAGCCGAGCATGTGGTCATTGCGACAGACGATAGTCGCATCGAAGATCTAGCGCGCGCTATTGGCGCTGAAGTCGTGATGACATCGGCCAACCATCCTTCCGGAACCGACCGCTTGGAAGAAGTGGTCTCGAAACTCGGTTTGCCCGATGAGCATATTGTAGTCAATGTGCAAGGCGATGAACCTTTGATTCCACCTGAAATAATTAATCAGGTTGCCAGGAATCTAGAGGCACGCCAAGAAGCGGGAATCGCCACATTATGTGAAAAAGTTCATGACATTAAGCAAGTGTTCAATCCAAATGTTGTTAAAGTCGTGTTTAATGACCATGGCTTCGCGAACTACTTCAGCCGTGCGCCCATTCCATGGTCGAGGGATACCTTTAAGGAAATACATGCGGATACAATGCCTGCCGGAGCAGAGTATTTCCGACATATCGGGATGTATGCTTACCGAGTAGAATTCCTGAAAAATTACGTCACTTGGATACCCGCCATGAGTGAGTTGACCGAATCTTTGGAACAACTGCGCGCGCTGTCAAACGGGGTCAATATCCATATTGAAGAAGCCTTTATCTCTCCTCCAGCAGGAGTGGATACGCAAGAAGATCTCGACCGGCTTCGCCAGCTAATGAGCCATCAGGGGTAAGCTGTTTGAATATTTTATTTGTTTGCTTAGGAAATATATGCCGCTCCCCAACCGCGCAAGGTGTGTTTGAGGGTAAGCTAGCCAGCTTGTCACCAGAGCGAGTAGCGCAATTGCCCAGCGTTCAGGTTGACTCAGCCGGCACCGCTGCTTGGCATATTGGAAAGTCTCCGGATTCTCGTTCGCAATTAGCCGCTGAGCAACGTGGTTACGATTTAAGCAAACTCGCCGCACGGCAAGTAAATGATCAAGACTTTCAGAAATTCGATTATATTTTTGCCATGGATAAGGCCAATTTAGCGACGCTTCAAGCGCGTTGTCCAAGGCAATTCCAAGATAAACTTGCTTTGTTTTTAGATTATGCTGAAGGAAGTGAGCAGGAAGTGCCGGACCCTTATTATGGCGGCGAACAAGGATTCAATCATGTGCTTGATTTGATTGAATCTGCCAGTGATGGTTTCATTGCGCATTTGGCCAAGAGTCAAGCCTAATGGTGGCGGTTCGGCATTCAGTCGATTTGCGTTTGGCCAATACCTTAAGTCTTGAGTGCCTAGCAAAGCATTATATCGAGCTAGAAAGCGAACACGATTTACAGCAAGCCTTTCAACTATACTCACTTAATACAGCTGGTTTTTTGGTGCTCGGTGGTGGCAGCAATGTGATTCTACCGACCCAGCTGGATTGTTATGTTCTACGTTTTAAGCAAAAACCAGCTGGCGTGGCATGTCATATTAAATCTGAAAATGATGATACTGTATTGCTCGAAGTCGAGGCCGGTGTGAACTGGGATGATCTGGTCGCGTTTACGGTAGAACAGGCTTATTCTGGTTTAGAAAACTTGTCCTTGATACCCGGCACAGTGGGTGCCGCGCCGATTCAGAATATTGGTGCTTATGGCGTAGAAGTATCGGACTGCTTAGCCTCGGTTAGAGTATTCAATGTGGCGCAACAGTGTTTTCAAGACTTCACGCTAGAAGCGTGTGAGTTTGCTTATCGGGACAGTATTTTTAAACGTCACCCGGGTATGTATATCATTGTCAGTGTCGTTTTTAGCTTAAGCAAGCGGCCTGAGTTTGTCCTAGATTATGGCGAGTTGGCTAGTTTAAAAACAGAAAGCCCGTTGGCGGCCACTAAGGTGCGTGAGAAAGTTATCAAGACTCGCCAAGCCAAATTGCCGGATCCTGCTGATTTAGCGAATGCAGGTAGCTTTTTTAAGAACCCGATTGTCAGCCAGTTTGACATGGAACGATTGAAACAAGGTTTTCCAGCGATTGTGCATTACCCGCTGGATTCGGGGAAAAGTAAAATAGCTGCAGCTTGGTTGATCGATCAAGCAGGGTGGAAAGGCTATAGAAACGAGCGTGTTGGTGTTCATGATAAACAGGCTTTGGTGATTATTAACCATAACCAAGGCCGCCAATCAGATATCCTAGCGCTCGCCGACAAAATTCAATGCAGCGTGTATGATTTATTTGCTGTCACCTTGGAGATTGAGCCCGTTCTTATTCGGGCTTAAGTCCTTTGATAGTTAGCTAATAGTGGCCAAGGTTGAATTTCTTCAAGCTCAAAGGCCAACTCTAGTAATCGTTGTTCCCGCCCTTTTGCCGCTGAAAGCTGAATACCAATAGGTACGCCTTGCGCAGTTTGTCCGGCTGGAATCGATATGGCGGGCGTACCTGCGATATTGGCCATTGGGGTAAAACTGGCGTAACGCATCAAACGATCAAATAAACTATCGAAAGTCTGAGTCGGGCTGAGTTCTCCCAGAGGGCGAGGTGCTTGTGCGATGACCGGCGAGAGAAACGCGTCGTAAGTATCGAAGGGCTGCTGAAACATCAGGCCATGCTTCTTTAAACGGGCTAGCATAAACGGTGTTTTATGGGCATTTTTACGGAAATGTTGGGCCAGGCCGAGAGAAAGTAAGTCTAGTTTCTTGGCGTTGAAATGCCTGTTAATAGTGAATTTGCCGGTTTTTTTCACCATGTAAGCCAACATGCCCCAATACATACTGAAGTCGTCTGGAAACTGAGCGGATACCGGAAAACGCATTTCCTCGACTTGGTGACCCGCTTTGGCTAGTTTTTCTGCGGTGCGTAAACAGGCCTCTCGGGTATCTTTATCCGTGCTGTAGCCCGTGATCGAGTCTGTGTAACAACCTATTCTTAAACGTTTTTCGCCAGCTTGTTTGACTAGCGGTAAAGGCGGAAGATTGGCATTCTGGTAACGTTTTTCCAGTTCGAAATGATAATAAGCCATGTCACGAACGCTGCGGCTGACAATGCCTTCGCTGACGATATTGATCGGCATACTTCGCGCCGCATGGTCATTAATGTGTCGGTCTCTACTGGGTTTTAGACCGACTAAGCCACAACATGCGGCTGGAATTCGTATCGAGCCGCCGCCATCATTTCCGTGGGCAAAGGGCACGACACCTGAGGCAACCAATGCCGCAGAGCCACCGGAGGATGCACCTGAGGTGTAAGCTAAATTCCATGGGTTTCGGGTCGCAGGGGAGTGGGCGGGTTCGGTAGAAGCATTAAAGCCAAATTCGGGTAAGGATGATTTGCCGATAATGGTCATGCCGAGGCTTTGAAAATGAGTGGCGTAGGGGCTGGTTTTCTTTTCCAACTTTGGTGGAAAAGCATTGCTGCCAAAGGAGGTGGGCATGCCTTTGAATGCCACATTATCTTTTAAAAAGCTGGGTATGCCCGAAAAAAAGTTTGCTCTGTCGTGATGGTTGTTGACTGCTTGGCTTGCCAGTACCTGTTGTTCTAGATCTGATTCATCCACTAAAAAATTCGCAGCCCAAATAGCAGGATTAATTTTTTTTGATCGGGATAATGCAGCTTGCGCTAATTCGAGAGTTGATATTTCACCTTTCGCGATGCGTGAAGCAAGACTCACAGCATCATCCATTTTTAACGCATCGTCACAGAAAGTGTGCGCTGACGTGGTTTTATCGGAAACTAGCTTGGTCATAGTAGGATCTCTAGTGTCAATTTGCTTTTGTTATTAGGTTTGAGCGCCAAGAGTATCGCATATTTGTTTGGTGTGATCATGATGAATTGGCCTGTGGTCCGAGTGGATCAACCTTGAATAATGTTCAATAAAAGCGATAATGCCTTGCTGTTTTTACTGCTGTAGCTGTACTCATGTCTCAAATTTCCCAGAAATCGAAAATGAAGAAGCCCTCTGGTTCAGACCTGCTTGGTCACTCGGAGCTAATAAGGCGCGTGCAGTCATTGCTTGCTAAAGATATTCCAAGGGCTTCAGGGCGTTTTTCTGAGAGATTGACGCAAAACATGGACTTTTCTAGCTCGCTGAAACTCTCGGAGATACATGGTCAATTAAGGTTAATCGATAAACGCCACAGTCAGTCAGCCCAGACACAAGGCTCTTCAGCCGATCTTGCTGTTAAGGCAGAATCTGTTCAGGCGGCCTTGAGTCGGGTGAAACGTTCAATTCTGTTAAATATCGAACAAAGCTTTGATGACCAAACGAAGCAAGCTAGGTTTCCCTTACCGGTGTTGTGTCCCGAAGCAGAGAACTTGGATTTTTCTGTTTATGAAAATTTCTATTTAGCGCATCAAAAAGAAATGTCGGCAAAAATTCAGGGTTTACGCAGCTATATCTGCGAGACTATGTCAGCCGCTTCACCGACCATGGCGAAGCTTGTTTTACTCGATAAGACATTGGAAGAAACCATAGGTTTGCCCTTACGCAGAGGCTTCAGTGCGCTTAATTTCGTTATGCAACAACATGCGCAAGTTATTCAAACAGCCTGTCATGATAGTAAGACAAATACCAAGGTGAAACAGCAGTCTATCGATGAATTTCATGTTGAACTTCATCAGTTTTTATTAGCAGAATTAGAATTACGCTTGCAGCCTATCCATGGTCTGTTAGCAGCATTCACGCAAGAGGTGAAAGAATAAATGATTAGGTTAATGTTTTTATTCGCTTTTCTAGCGGGCGCGGCGGCAGTGACCGGGATGAGCCTGATCTTTTTAGGCACAGATATGCTGGCGCTCGGGATTACCTTGATCATCGCATTTGTGTACGCCATTGGCGCGATTGAATTGATACAGTTTCATTTGGCAACACAAAGCCTTCATCTTGGCTTGAAGCAAATACCCGATTTTTCGACACAGCAAGTAGAGTCAAATCAACAACTCACTCAATGGTTAGACAATTTACACCGTTCCTTAAAATACGCTGTTCATTCACGTATTGAAGGCGAAAGCAAAGGTCTGCCATCTCCTGTTTTAACGCCATACTTGGTGGGGCTGTTGGTGATGCTAGGCCTATTAGGCACCTTTGTCGGTATGGTTGATACACTCCAAGGCTCGGTGATTGCACTGCAGGGTAGTACAGACTTGGCGGCTATTCGAGAAGGTTTAGCTGCACCGATTACAGGCTTGGGCGCGGCATTTGGCACCTCAGTCGCCGGTGTTGCAGCCTCGGCGATGTTAGGCTTAATGTCGACGCTTTGTCGTCGCGAACGGATTCTTGTGACGCGAGAGCTGGATGCCAAAATTAATACGGATTTTCGACCTTTTTCGCTCAATTTCAATCGGCAGGAAACCTACAAATCACTTCAACAGCAGGCAAGGGCTTTACCCGAAGTCGCCTCACAGATTTCTCTAATGGCGCAGACCTTGGAAAGCATGGGGCAGCGTCTTGGAGAACAGTTAAACGCTAAGCAAGATAACTTCCATGACGCGGTAGAAAAGCGCTACCAAGCACTCGCTGACTCGGTGAGTAGCAGCCTGAACCAAGTAGTTCAAAAAAGTGGTCATTTGGTGGCTGAACAAGTTAGTCCGGCTGTGGCAGGTGTCATGGCTGAGATGTCGGACACCATGAAAAAACATTTGTTGAACACGCAAGCGTCGCTGCTGGAACAAACGGAGCACTGTTTGGGTGCGGTGTCGCAACAACTCCATGAGCATGTCCTTGCTTCACAGACGACCTGGCAAGATGGTTTGAGGTCGCATCAAGAGATTCAAGTGAACGTCAGCGAATCTATGTCTCAATCGCTAGCAGATTTTAAACAACAATTTGAAGACATGTCAGCCGAGCTGGTCAAGCAGTTTTTAGCGCAGACACAAGCAAATGAAGCGAACCGAGAGGCCTCAGATGCGCGTAAGTTTTCTCAGTGGACTGAGGCATTTAATGAGTTTCAGCAGGCCTCGCAAGCTAAGATTGACGCGAGCGCTCAAACGCAGATGCAACTTTGGCAAACCGCCTCGTCCTCCTTTGTTGAGCAATCCACACAGGTAGCGGATGCTTTAAGCTTAGCTGCACAGAGCCAAAGCGATGCGCATACTGCATCTCTTGAGCAACTATCAAACACTATTGAGGGGCTTCAGCTAGCGGCACAAAGCGCAACAGAACAAGCAACTAAACAGGCTGAAGCGTTAGATGCCGCCACTGAGCGCAGTATCGAAACGCGAGAGAAAGCGGAAGCTAGTTGGATCAAGCAGCATAGTCAGATGATGGATTCTGTCTCGAAACAATTAGAACAACAGCTGAGAGCCTTACGTGACCAAGAAAGTGAACGTGCTGATAAAGCGCTAGGTCAGTTGGGTAAATTAGAGCAGACAGTGGCTAATCAATTAGCTGAGTTAGGCCAAGCGCTGGAAGCGCCGATGCACCGATTGATTGAAACAGCCTCCGAAGCGCCGAAGGCAGCAGCGGAAGTCATATCAAAGTTAAAACAAGAAATGTCAGTGAATTTAGAACGAGATAATACCTTACTCGAAGAGCGTCGGCGGATTATGTCGGAACTTGACGGCTTATCCGATTCTTTAGCTCAAAGTACCGTGAATCAAGGTAAAGCGATGGAGGCATTGCTAGAGTCTTCTGGCGGCATGTTGGCGGATATCAGTGAACGTTTCGACCAGAAAGTTGAGCGCGAGGTGAGTAAATTGTCAGATATCGCGATGCAGTTTTCTGAGAGCAGTATTGATCTTTCCAGTATGAGCTCAGCCTTTTTAGGCGCCGTGGAGCGTTTTAGTGAATCCAATAATGTACTCGTGGAAAAGCTGGGTACGATCGAAGTGGCACTGGAAACCGCAGGGGAACGCAATAATGAACAGCTTGCCTATTATGTCGCGCAAGCCAGAGAGATCATTGATCATAGCATGATGTCCCAGCGAGGGTTGATTGAAGAGATCAACCAAATGGCTGTTCAACGCCTCGAAGCAGAGGAAGCATAAGCGATGGAACTGGAAGAGGTAAGAGAAGACTCGCCTCCTATCTGGGCTATTTTTGGTGATTTGATGTCTGCTCTGGTGGGCGTGTTTGTGCTCTTGCTGATTTGGGTAATTGGTTATCAGCTCGAATTGTCTAAAAGTCTGGAAGAAGAGGTTGCTAAAAGACAGGCTGAAGAACAACGGCGCCTGGCCTTGGAAGAGGCATTGGCAGATCCGCTATCGAGTGGTCGGGTGACCTTTCA
>JBLLNS010000021.1:0-84867 GCA_048058835.1 Oleiphilus sp. | reverse complement strand
ATGCGGGTCGGATGCCTTTAATGTGATGTGCGATATTGGTTTCGGAAAGTGGAGGCCAGCTTGATGTGTTGTTGAAGGCCTGTTTCTTTGAAGGCATAAGGTCTCTCGCAGTGACTCTTGTTATTTTTATTGAGTTTATCTTGTTGTGGCCGAAATTCACATATAAAAGCAATTTTTGCACATTCAAGCCTCTTCTTAATTAGATTTTAATACTGCTATCTAAAAAAAAGATAAATAACCAAATAGCATGTATTCAAAAACTCTATGAAGGGCGGGCCATGAATAAACAGAACAAACGACAGCCAAAGGTGGTCATCATTGGCGCGGGCATGACGGGTATTCTAGTGGCGATTAAGCTTCGTGAAGCCGGTATTGACGATGTCATTATTCTTGAAAAGAAAAGTAAAATTGGCGGAACGTGGCGTGAAAATACTTACCCCGGCGTGGCTTGTGATATTCCGGCTCACATGTACACCTATTCATTTGAACCTAACCCCAATTGGAGTCATCGCTTTCCGCATGGTGATGAAATTCAGGCTTATTTTGAACATGTTGCTGAAAAATATCAGGTGATGCCGCTGATACGTTTTAACCAAGCCGTGGTGTCCTGTCATTTTAAAGACGCCAAATGGACACTGAGTACCGATACAGGCGACACCCTCGTCGCCGATTTCGTGGTTAGTGCGACCGGCATCCTTCACCATCCGGCAAAACCCGATATTCCGGGCTTAGACTCATTTGCCGGTGATTGCTTCCATACCGCAGAATGGGATCATCAGGTGGACATGGCCGATAAAAAGGTGGGAGTTATCGGCACAGGATCGACAGCCGCTCAGGTTATTCCAGAATTGCTTAAGGTGGCCGACAAAGTATCGGTATTCCAACGCACACCGCAATGGATTGTGAATTTGTCGAATAAGTTTTTTTCAGAAAAACTGCGCCAGCGTTGGTCAAAAAAACCGGAACGAATGCATCGCCTCAGACGTTGGTATACCTTCGGTGTTGAACAAACCTTTTCTAAAGCGGTGATTGGAAAAAAACTTCAGCATGGGTTAGTGAATTTATGGTGTCGTTTAAACCTTTGGCTGAGCATCAAAGATCCGAGCTTGCGAGCCAAATTAACGCCTAACTACCGTGTTGGCTGTAAGCGGATTATTGTTAATACCACGTTTTATAAAGCCATTCAGAAAGACAATGCGGATCTGGTGACAGAAAGGATTGAAAAAGTGGTGCCAGAAGGGGTGATCACAAAAGACGGTAAGCGGCATGATTTGGATGTGCTGGTGCTTTCTACCGGTTTTCATCCTTTCAATTTTATGCGCCCGATGGACTTACGCGGTAAGTATGGCCTTAAAATTGATGAGCGATGGGGGCAAAAAGTGCAAGCTTATCGTTCACTGTTGATCCCTGATTTTCCTAATTTCTTTCTTATGCTTGGACCGAATACACCGATTGGTAATTTTTCGGTCATCGCCATGAGCGAGGTGCAGACAGGTTATATTCTGCAGTTAATCGAAAAATGGCAGAATCAGGATTTTAATGAAGTTTCAGCCAAACAGTCTGCGCTTGAAGCATTCAATCGTTACCTTAAACAGGGGATGGAAAAAACTGTCTGGTTGGGTGGTTGCCAGAGTTGGTATCTTGATAAAGATGGCGATCCGGCCATGTGGCCTTATAGTTGGCAGCAGTGGGTGAATGAAATGGCAGAGCCGGAGATGAATGATTTATTGCTACAATAAATATCCCGATGATAATGAGCCATGGTTTTACAATAACAATAATAAGGAGCTGACATGCGTGCAGCCTTAGATGTGTTCTTTACTTTGCTTAAAACGTTTTTCTCGTGCCTGATTACGCAAAAAAAACTACCCGAGCGTTCTTGGCGTGGTGAGTTTATTGTTAGGTTGGCAAGAGACCTGCTGCGCCGCTCAATCGGAAAAAACTTTATCTGGGTACGCGCTCGACAATCTTTGTTGACGCTGTACGCTCCTGATTTATTTCGTGTCTCTAGCAAATGGGCAGACCTGTCTGGGGTCGCGTGCCTTGAGATACACCCCAAGTCATTACCTGAACCAGATACAGTGATTGTCTACCTTCATGGTGGCGGTTATGCCGTTGGCTCGGCTGCTGGCTACAGGTTAATGGGGGCAAAGCTTGCTCTGTTATGTCGAGCCAAAGTACTCATGGTCGATTATCGTTTAGTGCCAGAATTCCCTTTGCCCGCAGCGCAGAACGACTGTTATGCACTTTGTCGACATGTGCTCGAACAACATGCCAATCAAAAGGTCATTTTAATGGGGGATTCCGCTGGTGGGGCATTATGTTTATCGACGCTGAAAAAACTGGATGCCAATCAGCATCCAGCAGGGCAAACACAGGCTCAGCCGATCGCAGCGTGTGTGCTTATCTCGCCATGGCTTGCGCCTTTATCTTATGAAAATCTGAGTTTGGAGCATGAAGCGAATGATATGCTGGATCGGCATATCACTCAGTACTGGGTGGATACTTTCTATCGCTCTGAAGCCTTGAAGTCAGAGGTGGATTTTAGCGATATCCTGTCTTTAGGGTTGCCGGCTAAACGATGGCCAAGTCTCTATCTTCAAGCGGCTGGCGCTGAAGTTTTTTTAGCGCAAATCAAACAATTCTCTCAGCAATTAGAACAGCAGAATATTGATCATCGCTTCGATATCTACCCAGATCAGTTTCACGTTTTTCAAACCTTTAGCCCCTTAGTGCCAGAAGCCAAAAAGGCATTGGCGGATATTGCAGGTTTTGTTCGTTCAGCCTCAATTGCTGATCCACATGCTTTGATAAGGGGCTAGTGTGATGGTTTCACCGTCTTCTTGGGAGATGTGTTGCCCAGAGATCAAATCTTGCCACGATTGTTCATGTATCAAGTTGATGCTAGATACACTCAAGACTTGCTCCTTAGCTAAGATGTTGCTAATACAGAAAATATGCTGTGTCAGCTCCGGCGTGGCTGTATTTTCTTGAGCGAGACTTTGACGACTAAACGCCACAATGCCCTCACCCAAGTGCTGAGTAAACTGAACCGCATTCGGGTGGAAGGCGGCTTGCTGCTGTCGAATACCTAGCAAATGTTTTAGTTGGCTAAAGACCTGAGCATGATGGTTTTCCGGGTCATTCAGAGCCAACTCCAAACTGGGATAATGCCACTGATGTCGATTAATCGCGCGGTTATGCCCGCGATGTTCCATTTTGTGGTAATCATTTCCAGTTGCTAATAGGCTGTGGATATAAATCGCCGGTACGCCTTCCAAGCCAAACATAATGGTATGAGCGCAGATAAAACGTGCTTGGTTCCATTCATCCTCACCCTTTACGGTGCCTTTTAAGGCATCATAAAGTGCGATATTAATTTCATAAGGTTTGCTTTCGCCATTTTCTAGCGAACGCCAAGAAATGCGTCCACCAAAAGCCTGCATGGTGTCGACCAACTGCTTTTCTTCTTCTGCTGAGATCAGGCCTTCTATCGGCCGCAAACCAATGCCATCGTGAGAGGCGATAAAATTAAAGTAGGTCGTACCGTTTTGCGCGGGTGGCATGGCCATCAGCCATTGTTTGAAATAATAGTTATTTCCGGTGATCAGGGCGTGAACAAGCAGCGGCGGTAAGGAAAAATTGTAGATCCAATGGGCTTCGTTATTGTTGCCAAAGTATTCAAGATTCTCTCGGTTCGGGATGTTGGTTTCGGTAATAATGACCGCGTCTTCTTGCGCATGTTCGATCAGCGTTCTCAGTAGACGGACCACTTCATGAGTTTCGGGTAAGTTGACGCTGCGCGTGCCGGCTTTTTTCCATAAAAATGCAATGGCGTCCAGGCGAAAAATACGCACGCCTTTATCCAAATACAAGCGAATGATGCGAACAAATTGAATGAGTACATCCGGGTTACGAAAATCTAAATCAACCTGATCAAAGCTGAAGGTGCACCAGACATGTTTAGTCCCCTCTGCGGTTTCAATTTCTTGGAGAAGTGGATTGGTTCTAGGTCGAACCACATCTTTTAAGTCATCATCTGGTGACGCGGTGAAGAAATAATCCTTACCTGGGTCTATCTGGTGGATAAAATTTTGAAACCATTGGCCTTTCGCAGAACAGTGGTTGATCACCAAGTCTGACATCAGGCGGTATTTCTTGGCAATGGTTTCAATGTCTGCCCAGTCACCGAGAGATTCATTGACTGAGGTAAAGTCCATAACGGAAAAACCATCGTCTGAGCTATAGGGAAAAAATGGCAAAATGTGAACGCTATTGATGACTTGGTCACTGTATCTATCGAGAAAGCTTTCGAGCGTATGGAGTGGTTTTTCACCTTCAGCCAACAAACTATCGCCATAGGTAATCATAATGGCGTCTTTTTCAGACCAATGGTTGGCGTATTGTTGTGGCTCAGTGATGGATTCAGTCAATCTCATCTCGGAAACCAACTGGTGGCTTAAAACACCATAATCAATGTCCGGTATATCTGCATAAATCACGTTCAAGTGTTCTAGTACATGTTGATATAAACTATCTAGCACCTGTTTCATATAACGGCTCCCTCTACCTGCTGCTTGCACGCTTGGTCATGTCTTGTCTATGCAGCAGGGCAATCAGTGAATGGCTTATTTTGAAAATGTCGCGTTATCTTTTTCCACAGCGTCAAGCAGTCGCTCCAGGATGTCTGGTTTCGCGCTGATGACTCTGTTCCAGCTAGGAATAAACGGCGTTTCCATTGGGTTTTCCAAAAAGGTCTCACCTGCCGTGATGATGTTTTGAGCAAACATTTCGACGGCTTCTTCCTCTTTATGAATATCCAGAGACAAGCCATTCATCACAGCATCATTGTGATAGGTTTCGATCAAATCGAGGGCAATTCGAAAATAGGTTGCTTTGATCGAGCGAAAGGTTTCACTGTTGAAGGTTTTGCCTTGTGTGGCGAGTTTTCTAAATAAGGCTTTAGCGATATCGACAGACATTTTCGACAAACCACCCTGATCATTTCCGAGCGATAAATCTTGATGTTTGTGATCGTAAATATCAGCAATGTCGACCTGACACAAACGGTTGGTGGAACAATTCCGGAACATTTCCGAGAGCACACCTATTTCCAAACCCCAATCACTGGGAATTCGGATATCGCTTAAAACATCTTTACGGAAGGAAAACTCCCCAGCTAAAGCGTAGCGAAAGCTGTCCATATAATTTAGGTAGTCCATGTCGCCATATATTTTCTTTAACGCACGAATTAAGGGGGTGACTAATAAACGACAGACTCGGCCATTGATTTTGCCATCGGCCACTCGGCTGTAATAGCCTTTACAGAACAGATAGTTAAACTGCGGATGGGCAACCGGATAAATTAAGCGCGCAAGTAACTCTCTGTCATAGGTCAGAATGTCACAATCATGTAAAGCAACGGATTCTGCACGACCGGATGCCAAAATATAGCCCATGCAATACCAAACGTTGCGGCCTTT
Organism: Oleiphilus sp.; assembly: GCA_048058835.1. Taxonomy (GTDB): domain Bacteria; phylum Pseudomonadota; class Gammaproteobacteria; order Pseudomonadales; family Oleiphilaceae; genus PZPK01. Next base: position 79,384 of record JBLLNS010000021.1, on the reverse strand, counting down.
GCCTAACTCTTTGGGGGCCAAACCCATTTCTTGCAGTTCCTTATCGAGCGCTAACAAGGCTGGGCCATCATTCCATAGCACACGGTGATGCTGCGGCAGTTCTGAGAAAAAGTCCAAGGCGTAGCGGTATTGGGCTTCGTCCGCTCTATCTAAACCAATGACGATTTCATTCAAGTAGGGGACGTGCTTGAGCTCCTTGACGATATTAGACAGGGCTTTCCCTTCGAGTTCTGAAAACAAAGAAGGCAGAATGAGCCCCAGCGGGCGTTTTTTGGCGTGTCGGACAAGGTCTGCTTCCAAGTCTTCAACGGGGCGACGAGAAAGATTATGTAAAGTGGTGATTCTGCCATTTTGGTAAAAGTCAGCCATAAGTTACTCCAGAGTCGTATGTAAGAAATTAAATGTTTGTTTTAATGCTTGTTGTTAAATATTTGTGGATACCTTCTGCCCAGCCGTGTGGGCCATAATGATCCGTTTTTAATAGGTTGGATTGTTTAGGAACGTCGGGGAAAGGGTGCACGGGAGAGCGGATGAGAATGGCATGGTCAGCGGCGCTCAACATTGGCACATCATTTTTTCCGTCGCCTAGGGCAATGCTAGAAATGGGGTCACTTTGTAATTGCTGATAGTGTGCGAGCAAGTGCGATAGCGCATCACCTTTATTGCAATGACCGATCAAGTGCAGAAAGCGGCCCCCTTCTTCAATATTTGCACCAAGATGGCGCATCTCTTCAATGAAGCGAATTTTTTCAAAGTCATTCCCTTGCCAGAGTATTGGCTCGCTATGATGACGCCGATTCGCTAGGATCGCTTTTTCTTTGCTTAAGCCGGTCGCGCGAACAATGCCGTTGACGCCCATTTCATGAAAGTGGCTAAACGCGTGTTGGTAGCGTGGTTTTACTTCTTCTAAAATACTTAACCAGTGCGCCCGGTCTTCACAAAGACTGACGCAGAGATAGTCTGGGTGGTGGCTGGCTTGGAAAGATTGGCAGGTATCAGCAGGGAAGTAGCCCACAGGTACATAAATACCGGCGCCATTTTCAACGATGAACGGGTGATGATTATTGAGTTGCGCACGGATCTGTAGGGTTTCGTCAAAGGTTTTGCTGGTACAAAAAATGACCGGATACCCAAGTACTTCAAGTTCGCGTAGTGCCGGTTCTGCCGGCGCTGTTTGGTAATCAAAATGATCCAGTAGAGAACCATCCAGGTCAGTGAATATCAGGGTCTGCCATGATGCTGGGGGTTGTATTGTGCTGTTCATGAACTATCTGCCGTTTGCCGTTTAAAAAATAACAGTGGTCTGCCCTTGCTGGCATTTCCGTTAGCATGTTCTCTGTGAGACGCTGAAAAAACTGAACAAAATGTTGAATCTCTGCTTCGTTCATCAAACCAGAAGTGCTTGCTTGCCTTGTACCTGATGAAAGCAACTTCTTTGCCAGCTTTTTTTCTTGCTCTAGTCGCCAGTGAAAGACGCTGTCAAATGACGGGGCTTTCAGCATGACAAGGCAGTCTATATAGTCGAAGAGTGTTGCATAGCGCTGTTTTAAATGCTTGTTGACTTGTCGGCGCCAAACACCTTGCGGGTCTTCATTGCGCTCAAGCGCATTGATAGGCTGCACAAGGCTTTCCTCTGTGTCGGCCCTAGCGCCCAAGCACCAGCCTTCTAAAATAATCAGGTCGACCTGCTTTGGTGCTTTATCCCATTCCTCTTGGGGGAATAAATCGTCTGTTGCTTTATTAAAGCGGGAAATTAGTGGGTCGTCTCCTGCTTTTAAAGCCTCTAGTGTGGAAATAGCTAATTCGGTGTCGTGAGTGCCAGGCACGCCTCGCGTGGCAAATAGCGGATGAATGTTCTGAGCGTTATGTTGGCGTGTAGCTTGACTCAAATAAAAATCATCCAGTGATATGTTGACGACTTTAAGTGAGTATTCGCTTTCAAAGGCCTGTTGCAAAAAGGCGGCAGCCGTACTTTTACCGGAACCTTGGCAGCCATTGATGCCTAGGACAATAGGCCTCTGAGCCTTTAACCGAGATAAAATATCGTCGATGATTGATGCGAAGTGCGTAAAGGCTGAATCAAGGTAACTTGGTGGGAGCTGATGCGTGTCTAGAAATGTTTGAAAGTTCTGGTGCTGCATCGTGCGACTCCCTTTAATGTTCCAAAATAAACTGTCTCTTTAAATTAGAACCAAGAATCGTGCCGATCTACGCTGGAAAGTGGAATGGTGATGAAAGGCAAACCTAACGCATCGGTTTTTACTTTCGCATGAATGACCTGGCTGCGGTTTTCGGTGCCTGTTGGCCCGACGTAGTAATACATTTCGGAAACACCATGAAATTTTTCCAAGGTAATGATGTTTAGTTCGGTCGACTGCTCCAGTCCGGGAATATAGCCCAAAGGAATACTGATACCGAAGTTGTCTACGTCCGTGGCCAGCGAGGTATAGAAAACTGTCATGACTTGATCAGATTCCGCTTGTGAACTTGCTATGGTCGCCCCGAAACGTGATTCCAGCTCTAAAGCGAGACGCTTATCAGCGTAATGTTTGAAGGGGCTTTCCATTAAAAAGTAAGAGTTGATAAAAACCTTTTTATCTTTCAAAGCATCCAGATGGACATCTTCTAATTTGCTAACCAAGTCATCAATACTGTGACTGATCAAACGTTGAGCAGAAGAACCGTTGTATTTAGGCTGAAGATCTCGGGTAGAACAGGCGCTTAGTATAGAGAAGCAAAGGAGGATAAAAATAAGTTTGGGGACGGTAGTTAAACAAGGTTTAAAGTTGGTCATATCGAGAGTCCATATCGATTCACAAAAACAGCACTTACGTTATCCCAAGTTGTAGCATGAAACAATCACCGCTTTTGGTTTTTCTTCTACCTATATAACTAAACGGATGCCCGTTAATCGATGCCCAAGAGTTTGTGCATTTGTAGGCTCAGGCGCCACTGTGGGTTCTTTAAACAATATTCAAGGGCTTTCTGGGTGTTGCTTTGTTTAGTGTTATCTTTGCCAAAACGAATGGCTGGGTCTGCCATTGGGGACAAAAAATAGAAATCGGCAGGAAAATTTTGAAATGTTTCAGGTTGTGCCAAGTCTTGTGGGTAGACCAGTTTTAATTCATCGCAGCGTTCAAACACCACCTTAGCATCGGCTTTTGGGCTCAAACAGACCCAGTCAACGCCCTGAGGTAAGGGTAGTGTTCCGTTGCTTTCTATGGCCACTTCAAACTGTCGCGTATGCATTTCTTTGATGAGGTCATCATCTAGTTGAAGTAAAGGTTCGCCACCGGTAAAAATAACGTAAGGAATAGCGGCGGCTGAGTGTGCTGGGTGAATAGCTTGGGGGGCAAGCTGGCTTTGCCAGAGTGCCTGAATGGCATCCGCTAAGGCCGCTGGTGTTGGAAACTCTCCGCCATGTTGGCCATCAATGCCTAAGATGTCGGTATCGCAAAACTGACAGACTGCGCTGCTTCGGCTGTCTTCACGGCCATTCCATAAATTGCATTTACTGAAACGGCAAAAAACAGCTGCGCGGCCGGCGCGAGCACCTTCACCCTGCAGGCTGTAGAACATTTCCTTCACTCGATACATGGTAAGACTAATTTCCGTTAACGGCTGCACGAGGCATAAATAACGTTTAGCCTTGCATGCATTATTCGCCAGTGATTGCTTTTAATTGGCTGTTGCGTGTTTCCATCATGTCTCGCACGAGAATGGCATCATTCATTGCGTTGCTCGCATTTTCAAAAGATAGCTCGCCATTACTCAAGCGCTCTGGCAACTTCTTTTGTTGCGGGATATCAGGCTCTGATGTGTCAGCTTCTTTAGGCGCAACTTTCAGGCTCTGGATGATATTGGTATTTGTATCGACCTGCAAGGTAGAGACTTTGGCTGATTCCACCGGCGGCTGATCGCCATAGTGCCATTGGCCTTGTTCATCCTGCCATTTATAGAAGGTTTGGTTGCCCTGGCCTGAAACGCTTGATTGTTCTGAGCTGTCATCATTTCCCGGCATGAGTTTATCTGGTATGAAGTCACCCGCCGTCGGCATTTCCATAATAGGTTTACCATCGGGCTTTTTGAGTAAGAAGGGGCCGATGACCACAGCCGCTAGCATGCCCACGGTAAATAAACGATAAAACCATTTCATATCAAATCTTCCGAATCTGCTTGCCGTGATCAAATACAAGCGGAGCTTGGCTGACAGCGACTGAATTGCCTAGAGTGAGCTGCCTATCGATGTGACTGTATCCGTTGCTTGATTTGTTGCACGGAATAGTTCGGTAAGCAGTGTTGTAGTATCAATAATAGATCGCTTTCGCTTAACTCGCTAGCCGACAAATTAATGATCAAACAGTCTAAGTCGTCAAACGTAGGGTCTTGCAGGCAAGGTAGATCTTGTGTGTATTGATACAGCAAGGCTTGCTCGACTTGTTCTGCCTGAAGCTCGCACGCTTGAAGTTGCGCTTTTAAGCTGGCTACTGGGTCTGGCAGGCTCTTCGGTAAGGCTTGTCTGACTTGCCTGATAGGTGCCACGATGCTCTCATGCCAAGTATTCACCTGCTCGGATAGCTTGTGTAAATGCGCTCGAAGGTCTTTTCCTTCGAGCCCTAGCCAAATTGCCAGCAATAATAAATTGACGCGATAATGCTGCGTGTTTTGAAGTCTTAGTAAGTGTGATTGCAAACCTTTGTTCTGCCAAAGCGTTAAAGAACACTGCCAGAACGGGTTGTCCATGATTAAATTGTCCAGCTCTGAACCTGTCGGTGCTGCGCTGTTATCTGTGCTCATAGCTATCCTGTAAACTCAGTCATCAATGCGAGGTAGTGCGCCAAAAGCATAAGGCTTTGTCTAGCAGAAGCAAAGTGTTTAACAAGAGTCAGCCTGCATATTGCTAAGATGAATTGATGTTAAAAGCGATATCCGTTACCTTCTCGTTTTTTACCAGCCCTTCTTTTGCTTATTTGAGTGACCATAACCCATGCTGAAAATAGATGCGCTTACCTTGCGACGTGGCCCTGAACCGCTTCTGGAAAATGCGAATGCTCTCATGCATGCGGGGCAGCGCGTTGCCATTATTGGTGCAAACGGCGCGGGTAAAACCAGTTTATTTAAGCTGATTTTAGGTGAGCTTAGCCCTGATTCCGGCGCCTATAGCTTGCCTGGTAATTGCCGGGTGTCGCATATGGCGCAAGAAGTCACCGCAGGCGACCGCGTAGCCTTGGATTATGTGCTCGATGGTCATCAGCAACTTCGTCACTTGGAAGCTCAGTTAGCATTCGCTGAGCAAGCCGAAGATAACCAGAAGCTCGCACATATACATGGTGAATTAGATGCCATTTCTGCCTATCTTGCGCCGGTGACGGCTGAAAAATTGTTGCATGGCTTGGGTTTTCAGCAAAGCGATATGACTCGACCAGTAAATGATTTTTCTGGCGGTTGGCGTATTCGCTTGAACTTGGCCCAAGCCTTGATGTCCCCTTGCGATTTATTGTTGTTGGATGAGCCAACCAACCACTTGGACTTGGACGCCATGCTTTGGCTAGAGCAATGGTTGAAACGTTTCGCTGGAACGGTCCTGTTTATATCGCACGACCGCGATTTTATCGATGCAGTGTCGACGCATATCTTGCATTTCGAACATAAGCAATTGAATCAATATACGGGTAGTTATAGCGCCTTCGAAATGCAGCGTGCAGAGAAACTGTCTCAACAACAGGCGAAATATGAAAAACAACAGCAGCGCATTTCTGAAATAGAATCATTCGTTAATCGCTTTAAGGCCAAAGCCAGTAAGGCGAAACAAGCACAAAGCCGAGTAAAGGAGTTGGAACGCATGGCGGTCATCGCGCCGGCGCATATCGACTCACCCTTTAATTTTAGCTTCCCCGTAAGCGAAAAAATGTCGAGCCCTTTATTGAACTTGCAAAAGTGCGACTTGGGCTATGGTGAAAAGGCTATCTTGAAGCAGTTTACTGCCAGCATTTTGCCGGGTATGCGTATTGGCTTGTTGGGCCCGAACGGCGCGGGTAAATCAACGCTGATCAAAAGTCTGGTCGGAGATCTGCCGCCATTAACGGGGCAGCGTTCAACGGGGGAGCATTTACGCGTGGGGTATTTTGCTCAGCATCAGCTTGAAGCGTTGGACTTGAATGCCAGCCCGTTTCTACATTTACAGCGGTTGAGCCCAGCAGCCAGTGATCAAGAGATTCGTAATTTCTTAGGTGGGTTTGATTTTCGAGGCGATGCTGCGCTTGAAAAAATTACCCGATTTTCCGGCGGTGAAAAAGCCCGACTTGCCTTAGCCATTATCGCATGGCAAAAACCAAACCTTCTGATGCTGGATGAGCCGACCAACCATCTCGATCTAGAGATGCGCCATGCCTTAACAGAAGCCTTACAGAACTTCGAAGGCGCAATTATTGTTGTCTCGCACGATCGACATTTATTAAAGAATACCGTCGATACCTTCTGGCTTGTGGCGCAAGCAAAAGTAGAGGAATTCAAAGGCGACTTGCATGACTATGAATTATGGTTGCAAGACTACCAGCCAAATAATGTAGAAAATGCTACTGAGGCCAGTGAATCGGAAAGCTCAAACGCCGTTAAAAGTGAGTCGTCTGAAGACAAAAAAGAACGAAAGCGACTAGCCGCTGAGCGTAGGAAAAAACTAAGCCCGTTGAAAAAACAGCTAAGCCAAGCGGAAACTACCATGGCAGAGGCGCAGCAGGCTTTGGCGCTGCTGGAAGAATCTTTGGCAGACTCTGATATTTATTCGCATGAAAACAAAGACAAGCTGAAAGTATTGTTAGATGATCAGGCAGCCCAGAAACAGCGCCTTGATGAGGCAGAAAATGTTTGGTTTGAGTTAAGCGAGGAGATAGAACAGGCCGAACAAGAGGAATGCTAGTGGTCTCGGGGAGAGGTTTCATTCGGCTTACTTTGGTTGAGTTTGCCTTCGAGAGCATCAAAGCGCTTTAGTAAGCGTTGCTGAACTTTATGACCGATGCCTTTACTATGTTCTTGAGCGACTTCGATACTGCGGCGGCTGATCTCTGGCATGATACCAAGCAGCCGTTTTCCAGTTGATGAAGCATAAAAAGAGGCAATTTCCTGAAGTTGCGCTTCGGTAAAGTACTCATCGTACAGCTCATAGAAAATCTCATTAAATTTATTGCTTAGCACAAACTCCTCGTAAACCACGGTTTTGCTTTCCTGCTGGACCAGATGTATCAAGTGTTGATTCATTGGGACATTTTTCCCATTTAGCATGTTTAAAATTTCACCGCTTAGTTGGTTGGTCAACAGGGGCAGTGCTTTAGCTGTTCCGGTTTGTTTCATAATGGTATCAATAAGCTGGCGTTTGCTGTCGGGAATGCTGCGAGCTTGGCAATGTAAGGCGCTGATGCATAAAAGGGTGCTTATCAGCAAAATAATCGGTGCCTTGAAAGCCATGTGATGCTCCATCGTTGAAAAAAAACAGTTAAGTTGTTTAGATTTTAAGCGATTATAGCGGGCTTTTAGAGGAGGCTGCGCCAACCTGGTTGGCAAATATTAGTGATAGAAAGACAAAAAAAAGCGCTCGCCACTAAGTACTTGTTTTAATGGCAAGCGCTATGCTTTAACTGGCTTGTTTCAGCTTTAAGGGTATTTGAGGGAACTTAACGCCATCAAGGCCAGATTTTATCAGGTTGCGGATGTTTTGGTGGTCATCATTATTCGGGTGCTCCAACACATCTTTTCGGTAAAACTCACCAAAGCAATGCAGTGCTTGTTGTGTGTCCAGTTGCTGTAGTTTGGCAAAGGCTAGAAGTTTACAAGAGCCATTGTTTTGGCCTGCTTCATTCAATAAGCTGCCGTTTTGAAACGCTGTCGGTATAAAGGTGTAGTAGGTGTCGATGACCTTCATTGTGTCTGGAAACTGAATATCGTTTGGTTTTTCTTGAAGAGCTGCCAGAAATTGCTCGATCGTCATTAAAAATCTTCCCATGTTGCGTGGTTTTTGTGTTTTTCAAGTTTAACACTTTACTTGCTAAAAAAATCCAATTAAAATTCGCGCCCCTAGTAAAACTGTGTATATATTTTGAACACAGGAAACAAACACACTTACATTAATGGTAATTTGAATGCCTTCAGTAAAATTGAAAGAAAACGAACCATTTGATATCGCGTTACGTCGTTTTAAGCGTACTTGTGAAAAAGCAGGCGTATTGTCTGAAGTTCGTCGTCGTGAATTCTATGAAAAACCTACTTCTGTTCGTAAGCGTAAAGCGGCTGCAGCAGTTAAGCGTCATGCTAAGAAAGTTCAGCGTGAAACTAAACGTTTCGAGCGTATGTACTAGTTTAGAATGTGGGTATCGTTTTAAATCTTTTTTTCTTCTAGGAAGTTGATCGGTTTAATTTGTGCAAACAGAGTAAGCATGTCGTGTAAGAACTCATCGTTGATGGGTTTGGTTAATGAGCGTGATCATCGTTCTGTCTTAGCGTGTGGTGAAACAGAAAATGACTGACCAAAAGTCCAATCTCAAAGCAACTATCTCGGCTGCAATGAAGGACGCTATGCGCGCCCGTGCGAAAGAGCGTCTCTCAGCTATTCGATTAATTATGGCTGAGTTCAAACGCATAGAGGTCGATGAGCGAATAGAGTTGGACGATGCTCGTGTGTTGGCTGTGCTTGATAAAATGTTAAAGCAGCGTCGTGATTCAATTAATCAGTATCAGAGTGCTGGTCGAGATGATTTAGCGGATGTTGAGATTGCTGAAATTGCCGTCATCGAAGAGTTTCTGCCAGAGGCATTAACGGATGAAGAGATAGCCAATATGGTGAATAGTGCTATCGCGAGTTCAGGTGCTGAATCTGTCAGAGACATGGGCAAAGTCATGGCTTTACTAAAGCCTCAGCTACAAGGTCGTGCTGATGTCGGTAGTGTGAGTCAGCTAGTCAAAAAGACGCTTTCCTAGTCTGTTTTCTGTATCTCTCTTGGAGTTTTTGTCTCCAGGCAATGTGTTATAACTTGCTTCATATTATCCACAGTAGGTGAATAAACGAGTATGGCAGGTTTAATTCCTCAAGATTTTATCGCGGATTTGGTAGAGCGGGTACCGCTTTCCGAAGTCATTGGTTCGCGTATAACATTAAAAAAGAGTGGTTCAAGTCTTACTGCCTGTTGTCCTTTTCATCAAGAAAAAACACCTTCGTTTCATGTGAATGTTCAAAAGAACTTCTATCACTGTTTTGGCTGCGAGGCCAACGGAAACAGCATTAACTTTTTGCGTGAGCATGACAATTTAAGTTTTAACGAAGCCGTGGAAGAGTTAGCGAAAATTGCAGGCGTCGAAATACCTAGAGATGAGGCGGTTAAAAAGGTTTACAGCTTGCAAAACAAGATGTGGGATGCCTTGGAGTATGCCAATGTCAGGTATCGAGAAGCGTTAAAAAACCATCAGGATAAAGATCTTGCCCAGTCTTATTTAGCGAAAAGGGGTTTGACCGAAGAGGTTGTCTCTCTTTTTTCGATTGGCTTTGCGCCAGCACAATCTGATTTTTTAAGTGCTAAAGCCTCGCCTGCAGTTCTGAAGTCATTAATTGAGACGCGAACAATATCTGACAAAGGCTCTCGGCCTTACGATTTATTTCAGAATCGATTGATGTTCCCGATTCGTAATAGCCGTGGCAAAACCATTGCTTTCGGCGGGAGAACACTAGGTGGCGACAAAGCCAAGTATATTAACTCGCCTGAATCTGAAGTTTTTCATAAAAGTCATGAGCTTTACGGCTTGTACGAAGCGAATCAGGCTAACAGGCGCTTGCAGCGTTTGCTCGTGGTTGAGGGCTATATGGATGTGGTGTCTCTGGCGCAGTATGGCATTACGTATGCCGTGGCCACGTTGGGAACAGCAACCAATAGTGATAATCTGAGCCAGATGTTGCAGCGTTGTCAGAACTTGGTGTTTTGTTTTGACGGTGATAATGCAGGCATTAATGCCGCTCGAAAAGCCATGGAAAATGCTTTGCCGCTTTATGAAGATGGCATGCAGTTGAGTTTTTTAATTCTTCCTCAGGGTGAAGATCCGGATACTTTGGTGCGTGAAGAGGGTAAAGAAGCCTTTGAAAAACGAGTGGATAATGCAAAACCATTGTCTGAGTTTATGTTTGATATTTATGCCGCGGACTTGAATTTAAACCAAGCGGAGCATAAAGGGATTTTAAAGCAGCGAGTCGAGCCACAAATAGAACAGGTTCGATCTCCCGTCTTCAAATCTGCCCTGAGGCAGCGGCTTAACCAGTTAAGCTTTCGTTGGCAGAAGCATGACGCCAAAGAGATGCCTGGTACGCGAGAGCTTTCGAGTGATCGCATGATGCCAGACCCTGATGTGTCTTTATGTTTGGCAATGTATTACACGCCAGACTTATCGGACGAAGTGTTGGTTGCTGTCGATGGTTTAGAAAACTTTCCGAATGCGCTCGACTTTGCGGGTTTTCTCCGTACCGCTTCGATTCGGAATACCGAAGATTTGCTGTATTTTTTGGCAACGGACCAAACCGGGTTTCAGGCGCGCTTTACCAAGTTGTTTGATCGTCTGGACTGGTTACCAGGTGCCGAAGAAGCAAGACAGGTTGCTGATGACTTGTTGCAGCGAGTTATCAAAGAAAAAAACCAAGCACAGGCTTTGAAAGCAACGAAAATGTTTAAATCGCCAAGTCAAATGACCGATGCCGAAAAACAGGCACTACGCGCGATTTCTGTGATTAAATCGAAGGAATAGGCGCTTTTACGCCAAATAAGGGTAAGTAATTACAAATCAGGCTTGAAAAATCCAAATTTCGAACCATATTGATTTGGTTGCAAACTAAAGTTTCTATATAATGGCCGACTATTTTTTGATCGGCCACCAACCAATAGGGTGAACATGTCAGGCAATTCACAACAGTCTCGTTTAAAAGATCTCATCGCACGTGGTAAAGAACAAGGGTACCTGACTTACTCAGAAGTAAATGACCACTTACCTGAAGATATTGCAGATCCAGATCAGGTAGAAGATATCATACGTATGATTAACGACATGGGTATCCAGGTCGTTGAAGTGGCACCTGATGCCGATGCTTTATTAATGTCAGATGGCGACTCAACGGATGAAGTTGCCGCCGCAGAAGCTGCTGCCGCGTTGGCCGCTGTCGAAACAGAAGCCGGAAGAACCACCGATCCTGTTCGTATGTATATGCGTGAAATGGGTACGGTTGAGCTATTAACGCGTGAAGGCGAAATACGTATAGCAAAACGTATAGAAGAAGGTGTGCGTGATGTAATGGCATCTTTGGCGCACTTTCCCGGTGTGGCTCAATCTATCTTGGATAGATATGACACAACCGTAGAGGAAGAAGGTCGCTTAAGTGATATTTTGTCGGGCTTCGTTGACCCAGATGATGACGTAGAAGCGATTCCAGAAGCGACCCTGCCTACTGATGACGATAATCTTGCTGATGACGTCGATGACGATAACGACGACGATGACGACTCTGATGAGGAGGAAGGGGAGAAAGGCCCAGATCCCGAAGAAGTTCGCCTTCGTATGGAAGAGTTGCGTGCTCAATTAGCAAAAGCCATTGCGGCTGAGAAAAAGCATGACCGAAGCCATAAAGAAGCCGTTAAAGAATACAATGAGCTGGGTCGTATTTTTGCGCCTTTCAAACTAAATGCAAAGCAGTTCGATATTCTGATTAACCAGGTTCGCGGCACCAATGACGTTATTCGTTACAACGAGCGCCAAGTTATGGCCTTGTGTGCACGTTATTCGGGTATGGACCGAAAAGAATTTATTAAACGCTTCCCGGGTAACGAAGCAAATGTAGAATGGATTGATACCTTAATTGACGAAGGCCATTCATGCTCAGCTAAACTCGAAGAAAACCGTGTTGAAATTACCCGTGCGCAGCGAAAAATAGCTGAAATGGCCGCTGAAACAGGTATGACGGTAGCTGAAATTAAAGATGTGAATCGTCGTGTTTCAATCGGCGAAGCAAAAGCACGTCGTGCTAAGAAAGAGATGGTAGAGGCGAACTTGCGTTTGGTTATCTCTATCGCTAAAAAATACACCAACCGTGGCTTGCAGTTCCTTGATCTTATTCAAGAAGGTAACATCGGTTTGATGAAAGCCGTTGATAAGTTTGAATACCGTCGTGGTTACAAGTTTTCGACTTATGCCACCTGGTGGATTCGACAGGCGATCACGCGTTCCATTGCCGATCAGGCGCGTACCATTCGTATCCCTGTTCATATGATTGAAACCATCAATAAGCTCAACCGTATCTCACGTCAAATGCTTCAGGAAATGGGCCGCGAGCCAACACCTGAAGAATTAGGCGAGCGCATGGATATGCCAGAAGATAAGGTACGCAAAGTATTAAAAATTGCGAAAGAACCTATCTCTATGGAAACCCCCATTGGTGATGATGAAGATTCGCATTTAGGTGATTTTATTGAAGATAGTATGGCTGAGTCACCCATTGATACCGCAACGGGCCAAGGCTTGAAAGAATCAACGCGAATGGTTCTCGCTGGGTTAACTGCAAGAGAAGCAAAAGTCTTACGTATGCGTTTCGGTATTGAAATGAATACAGACCATACCTTGGAAGAAGTGGGTAAGCAGTTTGATGTCACGCGTGAGCGTATTCGTCAGATTGAAGCCAAAGCTCTAAGAAAGCTTCGCCACCCAAGCCGCTCAGATCATCTGAGAAGTTTCCTAGACGAATAATTTCGTTTTAAACTGGTATCTTAATAAAGGGCGCATTATAATGCGCCCCGATTTTTCCAAAATGCCCCCTTAGCTCAGTTGGTTAGAGCACCCGACTCATAATCGGTAGGTCCCCTGTTCAAGTCAGGGAGGGGGCACCATTTAAATCAATAACTTACCCCTCGTTAATATTTCTGTGATTTCCATGTGCCGCCTATGTGCCGCTTTTAGTATGTAAGCAATCCTTTTTGTGCCATTGCCGCTGATCTTATGATTACATGGAAAGAGTGTTAAAGATATGAAAGCCCCGTTTGAAACTATCCCTATGAGCAGTCTAAGTATTCAGATTAAGATGAGTGAGGAGGCTCTTTTGACTCACGCAATTAATGGAGATTTGCGATTATATATGACGCTAACGAATATTGAGTCGGTTGAGCGTTATGATTTTGATGATGACCATGGATGTTTTGTCTTTCTGGGTCATGAACCTGTTATTTCTGACGTCACTCTTCCAGTTAATGCGGCTCTTTGTCGTAAAATATATTTGAAAGGCTATGCAGTTTCTAAAATTTTTGTTTCGCACTCTGGTTTAGACAAAGTTGTGCTTGAGGAAGACGTTTCAATAAAACCTGACATTTTATTTGCAAAGTTGCCAGAGTTGAACCCCAATCATTCACCGAATGGTGTGCTTAAAGCTAATCCTCATGGCAATAGCCTTAGGGTGCTGCCCAGAAATGATGAGATTTATGAGGTTGCAAATAGACTTATAGAGGACAACCCAAAAGCATTTTCATTCAAGTCTAGTCATCGCGAGGGGAGTTACAAAATAAACGGTCGGCTCTTGGCTGATTATATGTACGATAATCAACTGAAACTTTTTGGCGAAAGTAACTTCATATCCGTTGAATTTAGTACCTTTCATGAGCGCATCATAACTAGAGATGGATTAAAGAAGAAGAAATTACCATCGAAGGTTAAAAAAACGGATAAAAAATAAATCCGTTTTTCTGTTTGGTGTTCTGTTTCTAAAACTTTACTTGCTCAACAATTACTCCTGTGAATATTAATCAATCAGGAGAAGATAAAAGTGAACCAAGTAAGCCAACAACTAAATACATCTACAAAAACAATTGGTCGGGATGCAGTTCTTGATATCGTCCAAGTAGACAATGGAAGGTTATTAAATCCCGCTGAAGTATCAAAAGTGCTAGGTGTTGCTGTCCACACTCTAGCTGTATGGCGCTGCAATAAGCGCTACAGCTTGCCATATGTGAAAATTGGTAGCCGCTGCATGTACCGTGAATCAGACGTGCTTGCTTTTATCGATTCAAGAACGGAGGGCAAGTAATGGCTGCTAAAAGAAGAAAAGTGAAGGGGCGTGCTGAAAAAGGGCGCTTCTTAGCCATTCCATATAATGTTTGGCTTCATCATGATTTCGTATCCTCGTCACCAAAAGCGACAAAGTTGTTGATTGATTTGTATGGTCAGTACAACGGAAGCAATAATGGTGATTTGATTCTTACGAAAGATTTTTTAAAGACTAGGGGGTGGAATTCAGTATCTCAAATTTATAAGGCGCGTGATGAGTTGTTGGAAAGGGGGCTTATTGTTGTAGCCCGTCAAGGTGGACGTAACCGGTGCTCCTTGTATGCAGTCACTTGGAAAAATATTGATGAGTGCAAGGGTAAGTTAGATATAAATTCAACCGTTGCTAACTATCGTGTTTTTAATGCTCTTGTTCCTAATATGAGAGCCGCTTGAACCTATAGCTGGTGCAGTGTCACTTTTTTATGTCTTTGCTTGTACCGTTCTGTGGAGCAGTCAAACGTATTTTCGTTGAAAGTGCTGCTCCTCATAGCAGAGACCTTTATATATTTACCAATGTTACTTTAAAGGATGTCTTATGAATTTAGAATTAATTACGCAAGAAAGCTTTTCATCGTTAAAGAATTTGTTAATCGAAGACGGTGTTTATCGTGAAAACGATGTGATGAACCATCATCAAATCGAAGTTGAGGTCTATTCTGGAATTCTTTTGGATGGACAAACATTATGTTTCGCGCAAAGTGAAGATGAATATTTCAATCTTGAGTTTAATTTAGAGCCTAAGCCAAATTCAGAGGCTGAGATGAATGTCGCATTGGAGGATGCGGCATACTTCTTATTCAGTGAGGTCGTTTGGAGGGCTTTAAATATAACGACTGAGAAAGATCGAGCGAAATATGGTGAACTGACTTATAAGGTTTAATTACGTTTAATAGCGACCTTTAGAATAGGTCGCTATTAGTCATTAATCTGTCAATGTCTTAGGTGAAAAGAACTGTAATTCACCCGGATGCCTTCAAAAAAAGTCAGCCTCAAAAACTATCCTTACAGAGCCATGTCTTGATGTTTCTCAACTTGTTTAAAAGCTAAAGTGTTTTAGTCTGAGTTTATCTATAAATAGCATGTTAATTTTTTATATTTTATTAAGGATTAACTTAGCTTAGTGATGAAATTTCTATGCTGTTTTTGTAAATAACTAAGGCTAGGTTTTAGCGTGTTTTATATATTAAATTTTATCGGTGTCTTTTCTTACAGTTTGGTTTATGCATACAAATTAAATGAAGCAAAGCAAATTCTTTCCCCTCTCTGATTGACGCTCAATTTAGTAAGCGATACCTTACGGCCTTAAAAATTATCAATGATAAGAATCGAAAGTCTTAGTGCTTCTGTAATAACCACTAAAAAAATAAATTGTCATGAATGACTCGAAAAACTGTTAAGTGAGAAAGTCAATTCATGCTTCAAGGAAAGAGTAAATGAGTCTGTTTGAAAGTAGTACGGCCCCAAACAATCTCGCGGCATATTGCTGGTCAATCGCAGATCTTCTTAGGGGAGGTTTTAAGCAATCTCAGTATGGTCGTATCATTCTTCCATTTACGCTTTTAAGGCGCTTAGAATGCGTCCTAGAGAGTAGTAAAGAGCCGGTGCTTTCAGAGTATGACCGTTTGCAAAGTATGAACCTTGCAGAAGAAGCGCAAGAGAAGTTTTTAATACGTGCCACGCAAACGAAAGATAGCCCAGATGGCTTGCAGTTTTATAGCACCTCAAAAATGGACTTATCCAAATTGGGTGAGTCAGGCATTAAAGAAAACCTCGTTAGCTACATCCAAAGCTTTTCAAAAGATGCCCGTGAAATATTCGAATATTTTAACTTTGCGGAATTCATCGGCCAGCTCAATGATGCTGACTTGCTCTACAAGATTGTACAAAAGGTGAAGCAGACTGACCTAAGCCCGAAAGCCATTTCCAATCACGACATGGGCTTAGTTTTTGAAGAATTGATCAGGCGCTTTGCAGAGGGTTCTAATGAGACCGCGGGTGAGCATTTTACGCCACGCGACATTGTACGACTGACTACGGCGCTAGTGTTTATGGAACATATGTGTGCGCAATGACTTTAATTAGCGAGGCAGTTCGAATTATTCTTGTTAATTACGGTTCTTCAAATTTATCGGCTGGCTATGATAGTAATGTTTATCTTGAGCACTTTAAAAATATAAAACCTGTTAACTCACATGATTATGGCATTATCACTTAGCTAATAGCTTCATGGTTAAGCATGGGGTATGGGTTTATTCCAATGTCTTTTTACAGTGGCTAGTCCTATCCCAAGAATTGATGCTGTCTCTGATTGGCTAAGGTTTTCAGCTATTTTGTCAAAATATCATAGGTCATTATATTTCGGTTTAGACCGTCAATTCCTTCACTGTAGTTCTATTTTTGCTAGACCTTCCTGTGTTCTTTCTTTTATTGGGCTTCGTTCAAATTCAGCAAAGCTAGAGAAAATCTGTAGCATTTCAGAGCTGCTTAAGTCTCTTACAGGTAGGTCTAGATATATAACTTTATTTTTTTGTATTTTCAGCAATCTGTCTAAGGTAATGCAAGCCTTTGCCAAGACCTGCTAACAAAGTGAATTGAAGCATTCCAGCTATTAGCCATAAAACAGAAGTCATGTATTCACTCGCATCGGGTGAGCGTGAGTATGTTTTTTCAGGCCATAAAGTAAAGCAAATAAATAAACCTGCTATTAAAGATAGCCCTGCAAACACGTTTAGTATTTTAACGATAGGTTCAGGTTTTGTTGGAGGCGTATCTGTTAAGCTAGATGAGGATTGTTCGTTTATTTGTTCTACATGCCATGTGTTGTCAATTTGCCGCCCGGGTAACGTTCCGTCTTTAATGTTATTTATTACTTGCTCAGGCTCAATATCCTCTCTTAAGGCGTATATCTCAGCTGGGATAAAATTTTGCGTCATACAATTGTCTCCTTTGGTTTTAGATTTTTTTGTTCCAGTGCCTTTTAACTGTTGGAAGGCTAACCCCTAGTGCATTTGCAACTTCAGATTGGCTTAACCCCTGATTCTTTTTGTCCAATACTAACTTAGTTGTTTTGCTGGCAATAGGCCTGCCTAGTTTTTTTCCTTGGGCTTTCGCTTTTGCTAGACCTTCCTGTGTTCTTTCCCTTATTCGGCTTCGTTCAAATTCAGCAAAGCTAGAGAAAAGCTGTAGCATTAATTTGCCTTCAGAGCTGCTTAAGTCTCTTACAGGTAGGTCTAGACATATAACTTTTATTTTTTTATTAATTAGCATTTCAATTGTCTGTTGTACGTCGATATTATCCCTGCCTAGACGGTCTAGCTTTAATACAACTAATGTGTCGCCTTCTTCTAATTTGTGCTCCACAAGCAGCTTAAACTGTTTTCGTTGCATGGCCTGAGTACTGCCAGATACTATTTCAGAAATGAAGCGGTTCTGGTCGATGTCATAACCTGCATTGTTAATTGCTAGTCTTTGGTTTTCAAAATCCTGATCTGATGTGCTGACTCTAGCATAGCCAAATAGCCTACCCATGTGATGCTCCGCTGAAGGTGTCATAAAGTGGTATCAATAATAGGGTTTGGTGTCATTAATGTAAAGGCTATATTTATGATACTAATTTTAAAACTAAGGTTTGGTATCATCAAATGATCGTTTGTTGATATCGATGGCTGGGGTAGATGCCTAAAAGCAGTATTGAATAACAAATTTATATTTGCTAAAATATGCGGCCTTTTTTGCGTCTCTTTTTTCGTTTTTTTATAAACGGAGCTTGCAAAATATTAGAATACAGGCTTGACTAGATAGTGAGTAGCGAGTAAATATATTCACGCATGGATGTTTTCACTATGTGGTTAAAGGTTGATGGCGCGAAATAGAATAAAAGCCACATGTGTTAATTGTGTGACTTTTTATGCGTCTAAATGATGATATTGGTACTTTTTAACGTAATTATTATTAATATCGTGGCAAAATACTTTAGGTAGAGGTTAGTTTAGTGTTGCAAAGATACCTCTAGAAATAAAAAGTTGCCCCAAATGAAACCAATAAGGGATAAGACTCCTAAGCTCAAATTAAAAAGAGCTCATGGCGGTCATACTAAATATTATGATATTTAAAAGATTAATTCAGTTGATAAAGCCAGCGTGCAAATATGATACTCCCCATACTCGAAGGTTGGTTGCTAGATACTCTTCCGGAAGTAACTCTCTTCAGCTTCAAAGATATACTACATTAAAGCAGCTTGAAGAGCGTAAGGCTGCAATCTGTAAGCGAAAGTTTGTTTAGTAATTGGCGGCTACGCTAAAGGTATAAGGATATAGAGTGCCCGTTAACCAAACACCTGATATTGATTGTACTAGGGATTTTGATGGGCAAAAGCATTTGCCAGAATCCATACCCGCAAGCACATCAAATATTTCTGTTATATTTCAAGAGAATGAATGTCAGTATCGTAGTTTGTTGTGTGCATTCTCGGAGGCTGAAGCGCATATAAAACAAGCTGAAATTATAGATCCTGCTAAAAATGGCCTTTTAATACCTTCAATTAATGAGCTTCGATATTGTTCTTATCATATTGTTAAAGCGTTGGCAGCGACAGATCAGTCGTCTCAAGCAAGTGAGTTGTCGAGAGCGAAGCGTCATTGTAGAAGGGCTTCTTATGATGCTTTAGATCTTGGTGTAACTACTCTGCTTGAAGAGCTTTATTTATTTACTGCTGTATATGTAAAAAAGAAGTTGGTAATTAGCGATGTTATTTCAAATTATAGCGAGATGCTAGCAACTAGAAACAAAGCGCAAGATTTACTTTCTGTTAATTACAAAGATAAAGATAAGCATTTTGAGAGTATTGCTGAAATGCTTGATAAGTTAAAGGAAATCAAGCGCACATTAGAGTCATCCACTGACGAATTGAATGCGAAGTTGGCGCAAAATCGTAGGCCAATCCTTATTGCTGGTGTTTCTGCATTTTTTGGTGGGGTCATTGCAACAGCTTCTATTCTCAACTATTTAAAGCCTGAGCAGGTTCCGACCTATTCTAATGCTCCTGTGTTATCTAGCCCTGCTGCTACTGGTATCGAGGTTGATCAAAAAACTGAGACTAAGTCTGGCATCCAGGCACAAGCTGAATTGGATATATCTGTGCAAAGCGCGCTTATCAAATAAGCTAGTTAGTGTGAATCGTGCGCGTAGGATATTGTCTGCATACATATGATAGTTGTCTATTTTTTATCGACAACTTTTTCTTTTTGTTCAGATAATTTTCGTAGTAATTGCGTTTTAGATTCATTGTCTAAACTATTCAATAAATCACTGATCTGTGACTCTAGATTGGTTTTCGGTTCTTTGGTTCCTGCTTGATCCAGTATTCTGTTAGCAATTAACACAGCAGGATCTCTAAGCTCTTCAGCCGTTTGTATAATATATCCTTCTGTAACATCGTTTTTGTCAGACTTGTGGTTCATTAATCTTTTTAGTGTGTATGTGCCGATGTTAACGCGTTCAGCCGTCGATGCAAATGTTCTTCGTAAGTCATGCCAGCCAAAGATTATGCCTGAAATCCCTTGAAGCTTTGCTAGTGTTTTTTTAGGTTCAAGAACGCGGCCTTTTGCATTCGGTGCATTAAAGACATACGGGCTTTCTGTTCTGGAATTCCATCTTTCAGAGAGCATACTTTGTATAAAAGGTGTTGTTGGTAAATATAATTCAAGGCCATTTTTTGTTTTATCAATAAAAAAGCATTTACGTTGTAAATTTACCCGATCCCAAGTTAGTTCAAGTATTTCAGATTTTCGTAAGCCAGTCAGTAGAGCCATGATTAGCGCATCACACACAGAAACCGTAAAAACGTCCTGTACTTTTGATGCGTTAAATTTTGTTTGTTCTAAAGCCTTAAACCAGTTACCTAGCTCATCCTCATGTAGCCGTGTTTGCTTTCTTTTTGCTGGATTCCACATACGAAGGTGATTCAGAATTTTCACAGGGTTTTCAGTGAAAATGTATGCATCGTTTAATCCACGATATTCATGCTTAGCGAAATTAAAAATTGCCCTAAGGAAGCGCATTGTTTGATTGGCTTGAGCTTCGCTGCTGATGCTTATCGTCTTGTGTATTAGTTTTATTGCCTCTTCATTCATTAATTTGAGAGGTTTGGTTTTCCACTTTTCAAGATAGCAGTCTAAGTTTTGTTTATAGTTTTGAATGCTTCGAGGCTTGAGATTTCGGTGTGCAATGTAATCTAGATAAACCTCTTCAAGTGTTATTGCTTCATTCTTCTGGACTTGCTTAAGTTGATTGGGGTTGATGCCTGATGCCATTTTATTGCGGTGCATAGCGGCTTGTGTTCTAGCTTGATCTCTGGTCATGTCTGGGAAGCGGCCCAATGTTGAAGTGGCGTCTTTTTTATTAACCTTACCCCTGACTCTAAAGTACTTTTCACCAGATGGCATTACTTCAATAAATAGGCCTCGCGTTTTCGGGTCGTTGCAGCGGTAGCGTTTGTCTTGCGTCGGTAATTTGTCGATCTCTTTTTTGGTAAAAGAAAATGGCTTATCTTTATATGTCATGGAATAAAATCCAGTCTGATAATGTTGATGGCTATAAGGTAGCTGGCAAGTTTCATGTGCCGCCTATGTGCCGCTTTTAAAGTGAATTTCTATTAAAGTTCATGGATGGGTAGGAATCAATAATTTTATTTATATTGTTGAATTTATTATATAAATATAGATATAAGAATTTTCGTGAATATGTATGAATGCTGTTCCTTGCAAACTCATAATCGGTAGGTCCCCTGTTCAAGTCAGGGAGGGGGCACCATTTCTATAAAGTTCAGTCAAAACTGTGTTATTGCGACATAAGATTGTCCGCTTCGGACAAACTTAAGTAACATAGGCTACGTGATTTGTTCGCTTTCTTTCATAATCCCATATACGACTTCAACATTTTCCTGTCATTAGTGACGTGGCTTTGAACTTTCTACAATTGTCTACTTTTGCTATCTTAAGGTAAGCCTAGAAGCTTATATTACTCCAAACAGTATCGTTTTTGAGTAGAGCTTCAATCAACAAATTTAACGGCAGAAACAGATAAATATAAAGATTGAATAATCTAGCGTTAATAGTGCTCGGTTCATTACTTACATTAAAATATACTGAGCTATTTATGATAAGGATGAACGAATGAGAGTATGCGGCGTTGAATTAAGTGCAAATGATGCAATCATCTGCTTGCTAACACTGGAAGATGAAATCTTTGATATTCCAGATTGTCGGGTTAGAAAGCTTTCCTACGACAAGCTAAATAATCAGGAAAGCATCAAAACCTTCCAGTTTGCGTTTTCTAAGTTAATGACAGACTACAAAATTGAGACCGTTGTGATTCGAGAAAGACCGATGAAAGGCAAATTTTCAGGAGGAGCAATTGGTTTTAAACTGGAAGCCGCCATTCAGCTTTTGGAGGGGGTTAAGGTTCAATTGATCGCGCCTGCTGATATCAAAGCTCTGATCAAACGTAACCCAGTGCCGGTATCGTTTAGCGATACCGGTTTGAAGGTTTTTCAGGAGCCAGCTTTTGCGAGTGCCTATGGTTATCTTATGCAGCAAACTTATGGCACAGAAGCGTAAGCGTTTTTTAGGCTATGTGTTACAGGGAAAGGTAATTGGCAATTTCAAATAAGTCTGGGCGGCCTTCTTCATAACCAAAATAGCAGACGTCCTCTGCAAGGTCTGAGTCCGGCTGAATTTGAGCGATGACAAACTCGCACTTATAGGTTTTAGCCAAAGCATATAAAAAGTTAAGTACGTCTTTTAATTTATAGGCCGATTTAACTTGGATATGCATACCCAGTTTGTCGGCTTCTTCCTGCTCGTCGTTGGCATCTGAAATCATCGAAATGTTTTGTGACTGTTGCGTGATCCACTCGGACATGTCTTTGTGAGCTTTGGGTGTCAGCTCATTTTTTGTCTCGGAATCTAGGTCGCGTGTATCGATATAAACTTGTATGTCCATTAACTAAACTCTATTGAAGGCAGCGGGAATTAAAGTGATAAAAGCGACTATTTTCGGTGATCGCCACCAAAAAATATAGACCCATTTTACCTATTGCTAAGCGTGTGTTTCTGCTTCGCCCGCATAGCTGATTTGCTCCCCTGGCTTTTGGATAAAATATCCTTGAAAATTACGCACGCCTAACTCCCAATAATGCGCCAACATTACTGAATCCTCAACTTCCGACACCACGACAGTGGGCTTCGGTGTTAACTCTGCTTGAATGTGAGTAATAAATTTATCCATGGTTTTAGATACTTTCTGGTGAGGTAGAACTTTTACATAACTTACTGGCCCAAGCTCTTTCAAAAGTTTCAGATGAGCATCGACTGCCTCAACCTTTTCAATCATAAAGCCACAGCCTAATTCATTTAAGCTTTCGATTATTTGTTTGGCTTTTTCTGCATCTTTGATTATCACGGACACCGGCAGTGCGAAAATAAGTTTTGCGTCTGTCTTCGCTGTATTTTTTGGGAAAGCAAAGCCTAGTTCAGGAAGTAAACCGACAATCTGTGACAAGGAGGACGCTAGTTTAATCACTAAGCTGGCGCCTTTTCCATGATTGTTGGATATTTCTTTAAGTTCAGTGGTGGCTTGGCTGATTAACCAACGATCTAAGGTATTGGTACCACCCTCAAGTGCCCTGTCAATCCAAGGCATAAACTGTTTCGGGGCATACGTTCGGCCCTCTTCATCTTGTAAGCGAATCAGGGATTCAAATATCGCTTCGTCGGTTTCGATATTAACGATCGGCTGAAAGTATAGTTTGAAAGCCTGTTTTTCTAAGAGTGATTTAATGGCGGTATTGGGTAGGTCTGGAGTCTGTTCATCTTGCTTAACCCATTCAACGCGATTGCCGCCTGCAGCCATGCCGTCATAACACGCTTGCTCAACCGATGAAATGACATCATCAAGCTGATGATGGTTTTGTAATAACATTGCACCCATTGTCAGAGTTAACTGACACCTTTTGCCATCAACTGAGTAAGATTGCGTTTCCACTGTTTGGAGGAATTTATACAGAGCATCGGATTCAACGACCGTCTTTTTAAAGGTCATAAGCAGTAAGAAGCTTGTATTGCCTATGGTGCAACCGTTACCCATGATCAAAGGGTGAGCAGATAAAAAGTGTTCGAGCTGACTATGTATGTTTGACAGTTTGCGAAGTCCGAACCGTTCTTGTAAGTAGTCAATATTATCAACTGTCGCATAAACCAAGAATGCTTTTTCGTCGTCTTTGGAAAGATTGTCCTGAATCAATAGTGTTTCTAGTTTTTCAAGGAAGAAGCGTTTGGTTTGAAGACTATCCTTATCTAATCGTTGGCTTACTTGTTTGATCTTACCGGAAACAAATTTGGCTTTGCGCAACTGTGTTTGGATCGTTGCCAGCAGCGCCTCAGTTTCAAAGGGTTTTTTCAAAAATGAGTTTCCAAGAATGCCTAGCTGCTCTTTTTGGGCGATGGCAGAGTTTGAACCGGAAGCAAAAATAATCGGTATCGTCATGAATCTAACATCTTGTTTCAGCATGGTAGCGAGTTCGGCACCATTGCAACCGGGCATTTGGTAATCCATCAGTACAATATCAGGAGCAAACTCTTCTAAGCTTTCAATCAACTTTAAGGGTTGGGTGATCCCCTTAAACTCAAAGCCTTGTGCGGTGAGAACTCTTTTGTATAACGCGAGAAGTTGAGCGTCATCATCTACCCACAGTATGCGAGTGGGGCTTGAACGATGAATAGACAGGCAGTTTTGAATCTGTGTATTTACTGACTCTAAGTCTAATGGTTTTGATATATAAGCAGAGGCACCAGCACGAACAGCGCGCATTCTAGCTACGAAGTCTGAACGGGCAGATATAATAATAATCGGGCAATGCGTATTAAGCTGATTATGGATTTGCTCTAACCAAAACAGACCTTCTAGTGGGCCTTCTGGAAAGCTGACATCTAAAATAATTAGCTCAATAGGCGTGTTATTCTTATCGTTTGCAAAGTTGGTTGGGCTTTCGAACACGAATACATTATAGCCAAACTGCTGCAGATTTAATTTTAGGAATTCAGCCTGAGCAGGGTCATCTTCGATAACAGCAATAGAGACAGCTTTTGACTCCTCAGAGCCCGACTTTGTTGTACTTTTAGCTACACCTCTTGGTGCTTCTATCTTTGACTGACAGGCTGCTGAAACAGCTTCCGTTAATTTTTCTAGGTGTTGATTGATCAGCTTCCGGTCTTCGCTTCCGGCTTCTGACTCAATCTGTAGTAGTTGTTCTTCAAGTAGCTTCGCCGCTGTGCTGATGTTGGCGAAGCCATAACTGGCACCGCTACCGACTAATCGGTGACTGGCGAGTTTGAGTTCTGCAAGTTTTTTTGGATCCCAGTTCACATGTTGGATGTGTTCCCATGCCGCTTTAATGTCTTTTAGCTCTTTAGGGAGTAACTCAAGGTATTCTTTTTTAAGTTCAGCCAATTGTTGTTCATAAGAATGATCAGTCATTTGTTACTCTCTTCACGTAAGGAGGACACGGATCTTGCTGAAGTACTTAAACAGAATAGAGTGGATAAATATGATCGTCCAGACTATTTAAACCCTTTAGCTAAATTGAGGCGTATAAGTCGCATCGCTTTTGAGGCTTCCTTGCATAGCACTTCAACTCGCTTTTCCCTATAATCCACGCCTGTTTATCGCATTTCTGAAAAGAATAAAAAATGAAGCCGCGCCCGAATACAGATAACTATCTCGCACTATTTCTCAACGATACCCCGATGATGGATTTACGGGCACCTGTTGAATTTGAAAAAGGTGCATTTCCACAGGCGCTTAACCTGCCTCTGATGACCAATGAAGAGCGCCACCTTGTCGGTACGCGCTATAAAGAGCAGGGTCAAGATAGCGCTATTCAATTAGGCCATGAATTAGTTTCTGGTGAGACAAAAAAACAGCGGGTTCAGCAGTGGTTGGCCTTTGCAGAAGAAAATCCGCAAGGTTATTTATATTGTTTTCGTGGCGGTTTACGCTCGCGCACCACTCAGCAATGGATCAAAGAAGCTGGCATCGACTACCCACTCATTACGGGTGGCTATAAAGCCATGCGACGCTTTTTAATTGACCAATTGGAGCGCTTAAGTCAGCAGCATGATTTTGTTGTACTCAGCGGTCGAACCGGTACCGGTAAAACCCGTTTTTTAAAAACACTGAACAATTATGTCGACCTAGAAGGTTTAGCACATCATCGCGGTTCTAGTTTTGGTCGTATGTTAATTCCGCAGCCGAGTCAGATTGACTTCGAAAATAGTTTATCTATTGCTCTGTTGAAAGCAGAACACCAAAAGACAGGGCCTATTTATCTGGAAGATGAAAGCCGATTAATTGGCCGCTGCGCCTTACCTTTAGCGTTAAAAGAGCGGATGTCGAATTGCCCTCTTGTTGTGTTGGAATCGACGCTGGAAGAGCGCGTCGATGTGGTCTTGCAAGATTACGTGATTGATATGACGGCAGGCTTTATCGAACGAGATGGGGAAACGCTTGGACTTGAAAGCTTTAGCCAGTATTTGTTTGCCAGTATAGAGCGCATAGAACGCCGCCTAGGCAGTGAACGAAAAAACACCTTGCTGTCACAAATGAAGGAGGCATTAAATCTTCAAAAACAACAAGGCTCTTTTGAGGCCCATCGATCATGGATCACATGTTTACTCAGCGAATATTATGACCCCATGTACGATTACCAATTATCCAAAAAAGTCGAACGCGTTGTATTGCGTGGCGACAAAAACACCTTAAAGAAGGAACTCTTAAAATGACCTTGTTTAAATCTTCACTGCTAGTTATTGGTATGTTATTCAGCTTTTGTGTTCATGCGAAAGACTTCACCTTTACCGCGATTCCCGATCAAGACAGCACCAAACTGGAACAGCGCTTTGGCAAAGTGGCTGCTTATCTTGAAGCGCAGTTGGGCATCAAGGTCGTTTATGTTCCTGTTAAATCTTACGCGGCAGCGGTAACTTCTTTTACTAATAATGATGTTCAGCTTGCGTGGTTTGGTGGTTTATCTGGCGTTCAAGCAAGAATGCGTGTTGAAGGTTCTGAAGCTATCGCGCAAGGTTATGAAGATCAATTCTTCAAAACCTATTTTATTGCCCATGAAAGTGCGGGCTTAACGAAGAGTGACTCTTTATCTAAAGCGCTTGAAGGCAAAACGCTGACCTTTGGCTCAAAAGGCTCAACCTCGGGTCGTTTAATGCCTGAATTTCATATCCGTGAAACATTTAAAAAATCTCCTGATGAGGTATTCAGTCGTGTTGGTTTTAGTGGCGACCATTCACGTACCATCGCTCTGGTGAATACGGGTGCGTACCAAGTTGGCGCAGTGAATTACAAAGTGTGGGAAGCGGACTTGGCCACGGGCAAGGTTGACCCCACTAAAGTTAAAGTGATTTGGGAAACGCCTGTCTATCCAGATTACCAGTGGAGTATTCGTGGCGATGTCGATGCAACTTGGGGTGAGGGGTTTTCAGCAAAAGTAAAAAAAGCCTTATTAGACATGAATGACCCAGACTTACTTGCTAGCTTCCCAAGACAAAGCTTTGTTGAAGCAACAAATGCCGATTACCAACCGATTTTGGATACGGCCAAAAGTATAGGCTTGATTGACTAAGATGATCGAACAGGGGGCGTCAAACACGAAACCGCTATTTCATTTAGAAAATGAAGGCATTGGCTGGCCTGGTCATAAAGTGTTTGACTCGCTCACACTAGAGGTAAAGCAAGGCGAAAAAGTCGCCTTGATTGGTAAAAGTGGTTCAGGTAAAAGTACGCTCTTAAAGCATCTGTATCAGGCTCAAAAAAACGCTGTTGCGTTTTGTGAGCAAAGCCCGGGCTTAGTACCTAGTCTTTCAAGCTTCCATAATATTTATATGGGGCAGTTAGATCGTCACTCTTTCATTTATAACGCCATTAACTTATTTTTTCCTTTTAAAGCGGAATTCAAGGCGGTCTCCGAATTAGCCCAAGCAGTGGGTTTAGTGGATAAACTTAAGGCGAAAGCTGAAACGCTCTCCGGTGGCCAGCAGCAGAGAGTGGCCTTGGCGAGATGTCTCTTTCAAGAGAAAACTATTTTTCTGGGAGACGAACCGGTTTCGGCTCTCGATGAAACTCAAGCGGATGACTTGCTTGCACTTATTATGTCTCGACATGAAACGGTCATCCTCGCCTTACATCATACCCAGCAAGCTCTTAAATATTGTGACCGAGTGATCGGTTTGCAAGAGGGTCGGATTGTTCTGGATAAGCCTAGCGTAGGCCTTCAACAAGCTGACTTGAGCCAATTTTATTCGCACAGCCCGTCGCCCCGTCAAGAAACTCATTCGCTGACTGAAACAGCTTCAAGCTGTCATAACTCTGTTGCTTAAGTATGTGGTCGCTGCGTAAAGTCACCACCTCATTTTTTATTATTGCACTGATTTGTCTTTGCTTGGCGGATGTCGCGATTATTTCGGCTGACCCTTGGAGCGAGCTAAGTCACATGGCGATGGGCTTTGTCTTGCCCGCTTTTTTTTCTTGGCCTGAGTTATTAAAAAGTGTGGCCAATACCTTAGCTTTTGCCTTGATAGGGGTTGCCGTCGCTTCGATATTGGGCTTGGTCTTAGCGCGCTTTTTTCATTGGCGAATGGTTCGTGTTTTTTGTGCCTTTATACGTTCTGTTCACGAGCTCTTTTGGGCACTGTTGTTTTTGCAGATTTTTGGCCTGCAAACGCTGACCGGCTTGTTGGCGATCATTATTCCGTTTACCGGAATTTTTACCAAAGTCTATGCGGAAATTATTGAAGAGGCTGATCAGAAACCACTTCAATCTTTACCAGCCAAGGCATTCACAAGTAGTTCTGGCTATCTCTATGCGCGCTTGGCGGTGGCATGGCCACAGCTGGTGATGTACACGCGCTATCGTTTGGAGTGCGGTATTCGTAGTAGTGCCATATTGGGTTTTGTCGGTTTACCCACCTTGGGCTTTCACTTGGAAAGTTTCTTCAAACAAGGTGATTATGCCGAAGCCGCTGGTGTGCTCTATGTATTCTTTTTGATGATTGCGACCCTGAAGTTTTGGAGTCATCGCCGCAGCTTGCTGGCTTTGCTGGTTTTCGCTTTGTTTGTCTTACCGTTTGATCTCAGTATTCAGACTGACAATATTCAACGCTTCTTAACCCAAGATATTCTTCCGTCTCCTTTGCGCTATGCCGAAACATGGTGGAATCTTGCGGTATGGCAACAAACATGGCATTGGGGGGGGTGGCTCTTTAGCCATCAAATTCAGGAAGGGGTATGGAATACCTTATTGCTAACGATGATTGCACTTGTGGGCAGTGGCATCGTGACCATGCTCTTATACCCCTTCGTGTCACCGTTGTTTTTTGGGAAAAAAGTACGTTGGCCGGGGCATCTGTTTTTGGTGGTAATGCGCTCGCTACCCGAGTTAATGTTGGCATTTATTATTGTGGTGATGATCGGCCCCTCAATGTTGCCAGCCATTATTGCGCTTAGCTTACATAACGGAGCCATCATTGCGCACTTAATTGGGCAATCTAGCAGAACCATCAACCTACGTCATGATGCGCCGAAAGGTATCAATCTATACCTTTACGAGGTGACCCCCAGGTTATATCGACCCTTCTTGGCTTTCTTGTTTTATCGTTGGGAAGTCATCTTGCGCGAGACTGCAATTTTGGGAATTTTGGGCATCCACACCCTAGGTTTCTATGTCGATTCGGCCTTTGAAGAACTGCGTTTTGATCGTGCCTTTTTCTTGATTCTACTGTGTGCCTTATTAAACCTCATGGTTGATTCTGCTTCTCGGTTAATACGCAAGAAACTTAGACTGACGGCCTTGCCAGAAATGCGTTAAGCTGAGTTATCCTGAACATCCTCAACGAGTTAACATGCAGCAAACACATGACATCCCAATTAAACAAGATTTAGTCTTAATCGGTGGCGGTCACTCGCATGTCATTGCCCTTAAAAAGCTCGCCATGCATTCCTTACCGGGTGTTCGCATTACACTGATTTCAAGTGCTTACTTAACGCCTTATTCTGGCATGCTGCCGGGCTTAATTGCTGGTCATTATACTTATGACGAGGTGCATATCGACCTTGCACGCTTATGTCGAGCCCTAGGTGTACGTTTTATAGAAGATTCTGTTGAATCACTCGATTTAGATAATCAGCAGATTCACTGTGCGAATCATCCTGATTTTCGTTATGACGTGTTATCCATTGATATTGGTTCGTCTCCCGATATCTCGTTCATACCGGGTGCCAAAAAGTACACACAACCGGTGAAGCCTGTTGAAGCCTTTCTAAGGTATTGGGATGGTCTACAGGAAAGTGTTTTAGACTCGAAACAAAGCGATCAAGCGCTGAATATTGCTTTGGTCGGCGCGGGTGCCAGTGGTGTCGAAGTCGCTTTGGCCATGCAGCATGTGTTGAAACAAAAGTTGAAAGCAGCAAAAAAATACGCCGAGATCAATTTTCATATCGTTTCAGCAACCTCAGATATTTTACCTAGCCATAACCCCAAGGTGCGTGCGCGTTATCGAAAAGTATTGGCTAAACGCGATGTGACAGTGCATTCAGGTTTTCGGGTTTCGCGTGTAGAGCAAGGTTGTTTATTTGATGAGTCCGATGGAGAAAACGTCAGACAATTAAAGGTGGATGAAATTATTTGGGCTATTTCGGCATCAGCGCCGGCTTGGCCACAATCAGCCGGTTTAGGCTGTAGCGATAAAGGCTTTATTCAGGTTAATGAGTGCTTACAAAGCGTATCGCATGCCAAGGTGTTTGCCACGGGTGATATAGCGGATGTGATTGATCATCCACGACCGAAAGCTGGCGTGTTTGCTGTAAGACAAGGTAAACCTTTGGCAGAAAATTTAGTGCGAGCATTAAAGGGCAGACCCTTAAAAGCATTTAAACCTCAAACGCAGTTTTTAAGTTTGGTCAGTACAGGTGATAAATATGCCGTGGCGTCTAGAGGAAACTGGGCTTTATCAGGAAAATGGGTCTGGCGATGGAAAGACGTCATTGACCAAAAGTTTATGCGTAGTTTGAATGACTTGGGTAAGTATGAATTATCGACAGCGTCTTCAACTCAGACGCAGGACATGAATCTTTCCATGCGTTGTGGTGGCTGTGGCGCAAAGGTCGGTCAGCCCATTCTTCAGCGCGTAATCTCTCAGTTGCCTTCTGTCCACGCTAGTCATCTCAAGGTGTCTTTATCTTCCCCTGATGATGCAGCGGTTTTTTCAGTGCCAGAGAATAAACTTCTTGTTCAGTCTGTCGATGCGTTTCGACGTTTTATCGATGATGACTTTCTCTTTGGTCAGATCGCAGCCAATCATGCCTTGGGTGATATTTTTGCGATGGGAGCAGCGCCTCATAGTGCGCAAGCCATGGTGACCTTACCTTTTGCGAGCGAAGAAAAAGTTGAGCAGCAACTTCTTCATTTAATGCTTGGTGCGACTAAGGTCTTTGATGCGGCGAATATGCCTATTATTGGTGGGCATACCGCAGAAGGCGGTGAGTTAAGTCTAGGCTTTGCAGTGAATGGTTTGGCCGACGAAGCCAAGCTGCTCACTAAAGGCGGGTTGCAGGCGGGTGATGTGTTGATTCTGACCAAAGCCTTGGGCACAGGGGCCTTGTTTGCCGCAGATATGCGTGGCCAAGCAAAAGGTGTCTGGATAAAGTCGGCGATTGACACCATGCTGGTGTCGAACCAGAAAGCCAGTGAGGTTTTATTTTTCCATGGCGTGAAAGCCTGTACCGATGTCACGGGGTTTGGCCTAGCAGGGCATTTGTTAGAAATGCTTCAAGCTTCACGATGCCGAGCTAAGTTAGATCTAGATAATTTACCTGTTTTAGACGGCGCGCTTGAACTGATGGCAAAAGGTTTTTTCAGCAGCTTACATGAGCAGAATAAGCAGATAGAACAAAAGATGATGGCGTATATAGAGGTTGTTGGAATTAAAGAAATTAAAGGGGTCAGACCCTTGGGGTCTGACCCCTTTAATTTCTTTAATTTCAGCGATATTCTCTTCGACCCGCAAACCGCAGGTGGTTTACTCGCAGGTATTCCTGCAAGTAAGGCTGAAGCTTGCTTGCAGGAGTTGAAGGCATTGGGTTATCACGATGCCTGTATCATTGGCGAGCTTGTTTAATTAGTCTGAATAGACTTTAAGCGCGACGCTTTCTAAACGCATACATGCCAGCACCGGCTAAGGTTTTAGCGAAAGCCATCCATTCACTCATTTCAGGTTTGGGGGCTTTCTTATCGGCCATTCTGGCCAACTGAAATTCATACCAAGTGATATCTAACATTGCCATTTTATCGACCGCTTTTACGCCAGTGGTTAAAGGGCGTAAGTTGATCTCATAAGTTGGGTTTTGCATTGCACTGTTTGGTAAGTCTGGGTCAACGGCAAACGGACGACCTAGGCCTACAAAGTCACAGGCACCACTGTTTAATGCCTCGACCATTCCTCTAGCGCTTCTGAAGCCACCCGTCACTACCAGCGGTTTATCTGTGTGTTGGCGAACAGACTCGGCGTATTCTAAAAAGTAGGCTTCGCGTTTTACAGTGCTAGCTTTAGGTTGGTCTGCTTTATCGCGGTGACCAACCATGGCGGGGCTTTCATAGGTGCCACCAGATACTTCGATTAAGTCGATACCGTCTTCGGATAACTGCTTAATCACTTGCATGGAATCTTCTTCCGAAAAACCACCCTTCATGAAATCAGCTGAATTAAGCTTGATGCCGATAGGGAAGTCAGCACCGACTTCAGCGCGAATGGCTTTATAGACTTCACGGACAAAACGCATACGGTTTTCTAAGGCGCCACCCCATTGATCATCACGCTGGTTATGACTAGGCGATAAAAACTGACTGACCAAATAGCCGTGCGCGCCATGAATTTGAACGCCGGTAAAGCCCGATTCTTTTGCCAAACGCGCCGATGTCGCAAACTTTTGGATGATATCGAGAATCTCAGTTTCTTCTAATGCGCGCGGTTTGTTGAAGCCTTTCTCTAGGCCGCGCTTTAAGGCAATAGCAGAAGGTGCAACCGGCACTTTCGTCATAAAGTTAGGAATCTGCTTGCCAGGATGATTTAGCTGAGCCCATAAATGTGTTCCATTTTCAGTGCCAGAAGTGGTCCACTGGCGGAATAAATCCAAGTTACTTTTTTCATCTAATACCACATTCTTCGGTTCACCCAAGGCGGTTCTATCAATCATGATATTGCCCGACATGGATAGCCCCAAACCACCTTGCGCCCAACGCTTGTAAAGATTAGCCAAGCCTAAAGTCGGGTTATGGTGCTTATCGCCGAGCTGTTCACTCATCGCTGATTTGAAAAGTCTATTCTTGATCACCGTGCCGGTTGGTAAGGTGAATGATGAGTCTAGTTTGATGTTCGTCATGTTGGCTCCGTTCGTTGTATTTATTTGATCGGTTTATTAGACCGGTCGTCTAAAAATAAAGTAAAAAATTGGCAGGATTGACAAAGTACTCCTGCCCTTTGCTGTTAGGGTTTTAATAAGGTTTCTAGGGTTAAGTAAATAATCTTTTTAGGTGATTGAATATCACCATCCATTTTCATCTTGATCAAACTGCCTTCCCAAGCAGACCAAATAAGTTCCGCTAAGTCAGCGGAAGGGATGTCTTTACGAATGGCCCCTTCCTCTTGGCCTTTGCTGACCAATGTGTCTAAGCGAAGTAACCAATCGCCTACACTCACCTGCATCTCCTTTTGGCATAATTCAAAAGTGTTGCCAATTTCGGCCGCGATACTGCCTATTAAGCAACCTTTCTGGCAGCTGTTGTCTGAAAACTTATTAAGCATGTATTCATAAATTGTTTTGAGTTGATCTAAAGCAGGAAGGTTTGATTGATTAACAAATTCATCAAACATCGCCAAAGCTTGAAGGTTATATTCAACAATTATTTCGGCGACATACGCTTCTTTGCTACCAAAGTAATTATAGAAAGAGCCCTTTGGCACCTTAACGGCATCAAGCACCTGCTTAATGCCTGTGCCATGGTAGCCATGCGCAGAAAGCTGTTGAATGCCTTCTTCAATAAGCGCTGATCGGGTCAGTTCTGATTTTTTAGGTTTGAGTGTGTTTTTCATCATGCGGCCAATAATACGACCAGTCGTCTACTTTTTCAATGATTAATTTTTACACAGCAGAGAGTCTTAATATAACTGAGCTTGCCTATCTTCTTTGCATCATAAATCTAATTCTCACCTATACTCATAGCGATGCTGATTAAGGAACCAATCTATGAACCGCTTTTTTCTCTGCTTTATTGCGGCGCTGACTATTGGCGTTCACTCAGGGTATTCACTGTCCAAAGAGTTGGTGATGCTTTCTGCGGGTGCCGATCCTTGGCCACCCTATATTGATGAAAACCTACCCAAGGGCGGTGTGTCTGTGCAAATTGCCGATGCCGCTTTGCGTACCCAAGGTTATACCGTCACTAATCGTATTTTGCCTTGGGCGCGCGCGATGGAGGAAACCCGGCATGCGAGAGTAGATTTGATCCTAGATGCTTGGTGGAGCCAAGCGCGTAGTGAAGAATTTTTATATAGCCGCCCTTACATTAATGGCCCGGTTAAGTTTATCAAACGAAAAGGCGTCGATTTTCACTATGATGGTTTAAGAAGTCTTGATGATAAATCTATCGTATTGGTGAGAGATTACGCCTATGGCGATGAGTTGTTAAAGTCAACAAACTATACTCGCTATATGTCTCACGATTTTATGCAGAGTATTCAGATGTTGGTCAGAAACCGGGTTGACTTGACGCTTGAAAATGAACTGGTTGCTCGTACCCGCATTATGCGTGAAGCTCCTGATTTAATGCCGCTAATCGAATTTGTTGAGGAGCCAGTGTCAGATAATTATGTATATGTGGTAGCGGGTTATCGGCATCCGAAACATCAGGAATTGATTGGTGCTTTCAATAAAGGCTTGGATATTATTTTGAAAAATGGCACCTATCAAAAAATCTTGACTGAGAACAACCTGGAAGTGCCCAAAATGTTCAAGTCAGCTTTACTTAAATAATGTACTAGTCATCGGTCTTAAGTTCTCAGTGTAGATGAAAGGCGAAGCGTGTTGCGCAACGCCTTCCAAGTAGGTAAGAAATTACCAGTTTTCTACATCTGTTTGTGCGAAGTCATAGGCGGTCTGTAGGATAGCCCGAGCATTGAGTAAATCTTGACGATACGTGGTGAAGTTTGCATCGTTGGGAAGAGCAGGGCGTTCACCCACATAACTGTTAAAGTCTGCCAAACGCGTCCCTTCATGCATTGGGGAGCGCGGGTTAAACTGCAAACCTAATGAGAAGCCTTTCATTTCCGACCAGTGTTTAGCGTGATCGAGATAGCTGTAGCTATTGTCATTCATGTCGGCCTTATCCATATCAGCTAAGGTGTCATTGATGTAGTGCACGACAGTGGCTGAAATGGCTTTTTCCCAAGCTAACACGGCAATATCGCGTTGTTCTTGTAAGACTTCCATTTCGAGGCTCGTCAGTTCACCGTCGCCATCATCACCGGCACGAGCGATAATGGTTCGGCCGGTTAAAAACGCAGTCATGGCGTCATTCGTAAAGTCAGTGCCTGTTGTGCTGCCTAGGTCACGCTTGGCTGCATTGATTGACAGTGCAAAATTATGCTCACTATTCAGGTCGATCTGGGTATCTTCATTGCTATCTTTATAGCTTGTGCTGCTAGCGATCTCAGTATCGGTATAGGCTAAATAATCACGTGCTGCGCCAAAGTAGCCAAAGCCTTCATCGAATTGATGCTCCAGTTTAGAATACGCTTTGCCAACACCGTCAGCTTGTGTGTTATCCGTTAGTAAACCCTTTCCTTCGGTCGCATCATCGAGGTAATCATCACTGCCTTGAGAGAAGGTAATTGCAACCAGTAAGAATTTTTGTACTAGTTGCTTTAGGTCAAGCCCATCTTGCGTGTGATAAACCTTTAACGATTCACCCGTGCCTGCATAGTTGCGATCAACGCCATTTGCCTTTTCAGCGGTATTGTCGGCAATGGTCGCAAACCAGTTTTCGATTAGTGCTTGAGGTGAGGCAATCGTCCAACCTGTAAAACCGCCGTTGTCCCAGTCCTGATGATCGGTGACACTGTCATTGCCGGCTAGTTTGCCAACGAGGTTCTTGTCTGAAGAGATATCGTTATAGCTTGCTTGTAAGGTAGAAGGGGTGGTTGTGAGCAGTAAATTGTTATCACCCACAGCGTCGGTGCCTGAAGCAAAATAACTGTTTAATACGGCCAACACATCTGCGCTGCTTGTATCGCTGTTCCATGTTCCAGCCGAAATTCGGTCTTCCAACTTTGTAGAAATTTCGGTGTTTAGGTCAGCAATCAAAACCTGCCGTGTGACCTGGCCAGAGTAACTTACACTTTCTTCGCCGGTGTTAAAGCGGCTTTCAAAATTATAGCTTGCTGGAATGCTAAGGTTAGATAAAAACTGCTCTTTCTCAGAAAGCGTGTCGGAAGAATCGGAAGAATTGCTGCACCCGTTTAAGCTGACAAAGGCGCCAGAGATGAGTAAGGCCATTAACTTTTTACGCATGTTTACCTCAATGATTGCTAGTTTAAAATTTGGACGCTAAAGATAATGCAAATGATAACGATTTGCAATTGCATTATCTTGTTGTGTTTGAAGTTTCTGATAAAGTGAATGCAGGGTTCGGAATAAGCCTTAAGGAGGTTCTGATGGGGAGATCTGTGTTTTCGCTGTAAGCCAAACGCTGTCACAGTTTGATGTCGCGCGATTAGCAGGGTGCCAAAGAGGGCGTCCCAAATAGCCAAGCATGCCCCCATATTTTTGTTGAAATGCTTTGGATCGACACTATGGTGGATTTGGTGTTGGGCTGGACTGATAAAGATTCTTTCCAAGTAAGGGCCCCAAGAAAGCCAGACATGTGAGTGGCGAAGGTTCGCCCCAGCAAGGTTGAACAGATAGGTAAATAGGTTGGCACCGGCGATTTCCCAAACAGAAAGATGCAAACCGAAACAGAAGAAAAATAAGCCTAATACCAGCCCCTGTGTGAGAATCGACCGTAGGCTATACAGAAAACTTTCGATGGGATGTATGCGGTAAACCGTAAAGGGGGTCATAACTTCTGCCGAATGGTGCAAGCGGTGGAGTGACCATAAACAGGGCACTTTATGCATCAAAAAATGCAGGAGGAATCGGGATAAGTCATCTGCGACAAATAGTGCAAGCGTATAGGCGGCAGTCAGTTGAAGATTGCTCCAGCTAATTGAGATGTCGCCAAATTGTGTATTTAGAAAATTGTCAGTGGCTAGTGCGATGGGTGTCAGTGAGATGCCCACGAATGCCATTATTCCCAAGCGTATCGCGGGGTTGGCTATCCATAATTGATAATCCAGCTTAGCCGAAGGATGCCACCAGATCGCTGGATCGATCATGTTTTGCCACAAGTTTTTAGCGTCGAGTTTATTTCCCCGCAACTGGGCGAACATCATGTAGCACAGTACAAGTAATAAGCTGCCGAGAAGGTAAACAAGATAGATGCGCCGAGAGGGATCGAATGGGTAGCTTAACAGGGATATAACATATCCCTGAATTGCGTTAAGTGTATTTTCCACGCTGAAGTGAGCTGTATTGCTTAGTCGCCATCACCAGCGGCGGTGCCCGGTATAGAGAGGCCAAGGAGGTTGAGGAAATCACTCTTGAGGCGGTCTGTAATTTTCTTGGTCGACTCATGCACGCCTGTCGCTAAGTTAATGCCGTTTACATCAGTGACTGCCTGCTTCAGTGATAGGCTGCCAAGTGCATCGAGGGCGTTAAGCGCATTGCTGATGTCGGCTTCCATTGCGGCAGACACATTTTCACCGCCATTCGCGGCGTCTATTAGATCGTCGTAGCCCAAACCTTCGACGCCCGCTGCTGAATTACCAAGAAATACCTGCTCAAAGGCAAGAAGGTTTTGACGGATATGTTCCTTGCTTCGCGCGCTTAATACATTCTCTACCAGGGTCGCGCAGTCTGCTTCGCCTTGAATGCATTTGTCGCCTTTCAGTGCGAGTGGTTCCGCTAGCTTAATGTCTTTAACCTGTGTCTCGATATAAAAGAGTGCGTCTGATAATGCATTAATGACGGCGGTAGGGCTGCTGAACCGACTGACAGCACTATTCGGATTAAGTAATTCAACTCGAAAGCTGTCAGCATTCGTGACCCAACGAGATTTAAGTTCGCCTGCTAGGCTGACTAAGTCTTCACTGACTGCCTTTGCAAATTGGGCGCGAAGGCTCAGGCGTTCTGTATCTGGGCGGGCGTCCCAGTTGAGTGTTTTGTTTGTTGTGGATGGGCAGGTATGATCCAGTGTCGGTGTATAAAGAAGGTATTCTAGCGCCGCTAGCCCTTTTCGCACGGGGGTGCGGCTGCTTATATCGTAACTTTCTCCCTGTGTTTCTGCTTCGATGACCTCTTGATCAACCACGCAAGTGCTTACCGCTGGCCAAGAATAAATGCTATCTCTAAGCAGGAATGTGTTTTCTATTAAGGGGCCGGTTTGAACGACCTCAAGTGATTGCCAAGCAAGCATGGCATTATCCCACGACTGACGCGCCGTTAATTTTAGCTCGTCATTCGTCGGTGTCTCGAGCCAGGCGGCCATCGCGTTATCGAGAGTAGCGGCTTTGTTCTCGAAATCCACAATCATTGGGGTGATAACGTTATCCGCAAGATTTTCAATCATTTCCTGGCATGAAAAGTTCGTGCAGATATTGTTTGAGTTGCCGACTGAACCGCCACCAGAATTACCACAAGCCATCAAAGCCAAACAGGTCAGTATGACTGGAAACTTAAAGAGGGAAGCGTATTTGCTGGGTGAGTCATGGTTAAAGCATTGCTGGGACATAAAGTACTTCTCTGGTTCAAAAATTTTGCTAAAGCTAACACTAATAGTAATGCGAATCAATATCATTTGAATTTAATTTTTGATGTTTTGCGGCCTTATTGTTTCATGGATAATCGGGCAAAAAGTGGCGGACGCTATTACGCGAATGATGAATTCAAATGGGCGAAGGCAGAGTGTTGAGGGCTATTTTAGTGGCGAGCGTTGTTGTCATTGTAAGGGCAGACACAAGGGCCTGCCCCAAGAACTTAGCTTAGTTTCTTACGGCTAAATCCTAAGAACATAAGTCCAAGACCTAATAAAGCAAAAGTGCCTGGCTCAGAAACTGGCGCCGTAGTCACGTCTGCACTTAGGGTGACATCGTCAAGATAAAAATCGCCAGCCCCGCCTATTACTGTTACAGAAAGCAAGCCGCTAGCATTCAGTGAGCCGATACCTGTTGAACCCACGCCTAAGCCTAATAAGCCGGTATCAATTTCAAAGACTCCACCATCTTCTAAGTCAATGTCTTGAATAATGATGGTCGCCCACTCTCCGCCATCAGGGATGTTGATACAGAAGATAAAGCATACTCTGCTTCCAGTGTTATCATCTCTGAGGTTGAAGTCTAGTTGTGCAGAATTCACCGTATCACCGATAGAAAATCCATCATCTGTAATATCGTGAACCCAGCTTCTGGTTTCACCAACATGATTAAAAAAGTTGTTTACGTTGTGCACGTCAGTAACGACGATTGCATTTGCGCCAGCAGATACTGCAAAAATGCAGGCAGCGAAGGCTAGTTTCAGTAGATTTTTCATGAGACTCTTCCATTTATTTATAATGTAAGTTGATTGGTTCGTGATGTCCTCTAATTCAATGACCTTCAGTCACCAAAAAAGTTATCAGCAATAAATAGGCCTAAATTATTTTTTTCGATATGTCTCATTAGTTAATAAAAACTAAATCTTGGATCATTTTTGATGTTTGTAAAAAAGGCTGACAGGCACTTTAGTGCATAGAGCGTCATAAAAATTGATCGGCGTACTGTCAGTATCTTTACTGGTCTAGCTATTTCGGGGGCGCTTGAGGCGAGCGCTGGGCCTTGAAAGGATCAGTTAGTGTCTAGCTCGGCTGAGCTAAGCTAGACACCTCTTCTGGCGTAAGTTCTCGGTATTCGCCTTCACCTAAGTCCTCATCTAAAGCGACATCGCCAATTCGTTCACGATGCAGGCCTTCAACATGGTTGCCTAAAGCGGCAAACATTCTTTTTACTTGATGATATTTGCCTTCATGCAGCGTCACTAAGACTTCGGTACTTGATATGCGCTCTAATGCAGCGGGTTGAGTTAGCTCTTGTTCACCGCGAAGCTGTATGCCGTTTTCAAACTGTTGCTCAGCATCGTCGATGAGCTCTTCTGCTAGCCAAACGCGGTAAGTTTTGGGTTTATGGTGTTTTGGTGAGGTAATGAAATGGGACCACTTCCCGTCGTCCGTAATCAGTAAAAGGCCGGTGGTATCGAGATCTAAGCGACCCACGGTGTGCAACTTATGAATGGCCGGTTCGTCGTACAATAGGTCGAAGATAATAGGGTGGTCATGGTCGGTATTGGCGCAGACCATGCCCTCCGGCTTATGCATCATGTAATAGCGAAAACCAGGATAAAGTACCAGCGCTTGGCCTTCTAATAAGACTTCATCTATCCCGACTTCTATCTTGGTTGAGCCACTTTTGGTGACCTGTTTATTCACTGACACTAATTTATTTTTCAGTGCGCGCGTAGCAAGGCTTCGGGTTAATTGGGTACATTCACAAATATACTTATCTAATCTCATGTTCACGGTGCAGAAAAAATCCTAGTAGAGACCGGTGCTAGGTCAATAAATTTGCTGGCTAGTGTACGCTAAAGCTAGAAAATAAGTGAAGCTGCGTCGAAAAAAATAGCTTAATCTGCCACTTCAGTCGAGAAGGTTTTCCGGTATTCGGCAGGTGTCAGCTGGAATTCTTGTTTAAAAAAACGTCTGAATCCTGAGCTGCTTTGAAAGCCAAGTTGCTCGGCGGTAAATTCGGTGTCATGGCCTTTTTGAAATAAATACACTTTGCTTAACTCGCGTCTGGCTAGGTTCGCTAGGTGGGAAAATGACTCACCCTGTTTGCTAAGGCGTTTCTGTAAACCGCGAACCGAAATATTCAAACTGTTGGCGAGCTGTTCACTGTTAAAAGCATGTGGGTGATGTTGCATCATCAATGAGATAGCGCGGTATTCAAGCTCGTGTAAGCGTTCCGATTTTCGCCATCCGTCTAGGCATTTATTTAAATAAATCGGATGTAAGACTTCGTTTCGCGTGATTAGGTTTTGTTGGAAAAAACCATCTTCAAAGCGAATCAAGGATAATGGCTGGTCGAATTTGATTGGACATTGCCAACAGGCGTACTCATCAGAATAACTAGGCTCAGGAAAATCGAAACAAACTTCTGTGGGTTGAAGGTGAGAGGCGACGATTTCGTGCAAACTATTGGTGATATAAGAAAACACGGCTTCGCCACAAAATCGCCGTTGGTAAAGATTAGTGTGCACTTTATAGGGATAAGTCAGAGCGATGGAAAAACTCCCCGGCTGATGATGTGTCGAGGGGAAATAACTGACACCATGAGTGAAATGATAAAGCTCAACCAGTTTAATCATTTGCTGGAAGGTGTCAGTGGTCATCAATGTTCTGGATAAATCGCACAAGGTTGAGGGGTGAAGGTGTTTTCCGAAAGCAAGGCCAATATTACTGTCAGGGTTGTCGTTATAGACGGCTTTGATGATTTCAGCGTAGGCGGCTTTTGCCCGGGAGCCTTCATTGAATTGATCTATGAGTCGCTTAATATCCAGTTGGGTGAATTTCACCGTGCCGGGTATTAGCTCAACTAATAAGCGAAGATAGATTTCATCAAGCATCAGGTTTGTCGTGACTACTAAGAGCGGTTAATTATTATTTTTTTAGCCTGGCTAAATGCCAGAATACAGGCCAGGGACTTTTCTATTAAGTCTCGACGCGGGCTTTATGCTAATCAGATTGTATCGCTTTGTATATTCACAAAACATAAAAACGAACAAAAAATCTGATCTGTTCGTATTTAGTGCCTGCAAAATTTCATCTACATGCTACAGTAGCCTATCGCCAATCCTTCTATCATGAGAGGCTTTTCTCATGGCTGGATGAGGGGGCGAAACGCGACCTTGTTTGCTCTCCAATGGTAAACAGAATGAGGCTTGGTAGAAAATAGTTGCTAGGCCAATAAACGATTTAGATGAAATTATGTTGATATCCTGCCTGTATGGTATGGCGCTATTATTTTTCTTAGCTGCCATCATTATTTGTGCTCTCTTTCCTGTGTTGAAACAGGCTGATCGAAGGGTATGGATAAGCTTGCCGTTGTTATTCTGTGTCAGCGTGGGTGAGGCGTTTGCTGACACCTCATCTTCCGAGTCCGTTCAGGCCCCTTCGCCTGAAGATCCGCTAGTCATCGTGCACCAAGACGTGGGCGTGGATACCTTGTCATTGAAACAATTACGCAGCGTATTTGCCATGAAGCAGCGGTTTTGGGCGCAAGATAAGCCTGTCACCGTTTTTGTCTTACCCAAAGGGCATCGTCTGCATAGTGCCTTTTGTAAGAAAATTCTCAACATCTTTCCGAATCAATTAGAGTCAATCTGGTACCGGCAAGTGTATACAGGAACAGGACAGGCACCGATTGAAGTGCCAACGCGGGAAGCGCTATTAGATCGCGTAAGCAATACGCCGGGCGCTATTGGCTATATCGATCGACCGCGTTTTCAGCAGGATGAGATCAACAATAATAATTCAGACCGGACACACCGAGACCATGATATTAAAATACTCCCTATTCAATAAGGCAGCGGTTTTTCTGCTGGGCAGCCTGTTTTATGCTGCGCTTTGCTTCGGTCAAAACGGAGACAGCGACTTTGTTCGCAGCACTCAGTGGTCGGCATTTATTAGTCAAAGTGCCATTTATAGTTCTGACTACAACTTTCTAAGCCGCTCTGATGACAGAGTCTCCTTCGATTTATGGGAAGCGGGGGTCTTATTCTCGGCAACAATGAAACATGACCTCGCTTTCTCCGCTCAGTTGCTTGGGCGAAAGGTTAGTGAGTTCAGTGATGAAGATATTCGTTTGGATTATGCTTTTTTAAGCTATCCCTTTTATCGTGATGTTAAGCAGACAGTTGGCCTGAGGGTGGGCCGGATTCGCTCTTCTTATGGCTTTTATAATGAAACTCGCGACATCCCTCATACACGCACTGGGGTGATCATGCCTCAATCGGTCTATTTCGATATGACGCGGAATAGTTTTTTTTCTTCTGATGGAATTGAGTTCTACGCGTTTCGTGATGTTGGTGACTTTGCCGATCAGCGCCTGGCTTTTCAGGTATTTATCAGCCAGCCTGTTGCAGATAAGGAAGAAACCCAAGAGGCCGCTAGCCTGCAAGCACGTGATTTGGATGGAGACAAAAGTATTCTGGCGAAGATCAGTGTTGGTTCGGACATCGAAGGCTTTCGTATGGCGTTTACCTATTACCGGCCAGAGTATGATGTCGCGGTGTCTTTTCCTGTCAGTGAATCACCTGCCGTGGTCGTTAATGAAGATAATGCGTCCTTTTATTCCGAGAACATGGTGACCTCGCTAGAATACAATGCCCTGAATTGGGCGCTGACTGCAGAGTATATTCGGCATAAGTTTTTTACCCATATTCCGGTTTTAGAAACCGTGCCGGAGAGAGAAAGTAAGAACGCCTATTATGAAGAAGCCTTTTACTTACAGGGTTTGCTGCGGATCAATCCGAAATGGGAAAGCTATATTCGCTATGATTCAACACGCTTACGAGGTCTGGATGCTTACTGGACCCGTTTCAAAGATATTAATATTGGTCTGACTTTCAGGCCAGATGAGCATTGGCTAATTCGTTCAGAGTTTCATTACATCAATGGGCGAGCTCGCTTATTTAGTCGTGATAATGCACCCTACGAGGGTGAGCCTACCTACTGGCATGCCGGCATGCTTCAAATAGCGTATCGATGGTGACCTTATGATAATGAGCCGCTTAAAATTATGGCCTGTATCTGATGCCATTAAATGGCAAACCTTTCTGCGTATCAGTCTGGTTTTGGTTGTGCTTGTTGGCTCTTTATTGCTGATCGATAGAAGTATGAATGAACAGCAGTTCTCCTTGCATCGCCACAATATCCAAGCTCAATATGCTTTTCAGCTAGAGCGTTTGGTGGAGTCCTCGGCGGACAAAATGATTCAGATTTCCGGCGCAGCCAGTCTTAATGATGCCTTGATTAATGCCCTACAAAACCAGCAGACCTTCC
The DNA here is from genome assembly GCA_048058835.1 of Oleiphilus sp. Taxonomy (GTDB): domain Bacteria; phylum Pseudomonadota; class Gammaproteobacteria; order Pseudomonadales; family Oleiphilaceae; genus PZPK01. Next base: position 35,916 of record JBLLNS010000021.1, on the reverse strand, counting down.
GGGTTGAGCAGGAACTGGAGTCATTGGATTGGCATCTGCAAGCGGATGCCGGCTTGTCGGTGGTGGGCATGTTTGATGCTCAGGGCAAGGCGTATCATCTTCATGACGTCCTATCGCAGCATGACGCGAACCTGGCCAAGGTGCTGCGCAATGAATCCCCCCTATGGTCGGTAGATTGTGGCGCAAGTTGCCAGATTATCAGCTATACCCCGCTGTTAGCGGAAGGTGTCTTGGTGGCGGTGCTCGCCTTGTCCGAGCCCTTAAGTCATGTCTTGCTGCGTTTCCATCATGTCGCAAATATTGATACCGGTCTGCTGACGCAATTAACAGCCTCGCCTGATAAAGGAAATGTCGCTGAAAACTGGGCATGGTACCTAGAAGCCGTGACTAGCCCGGAACAAAGCCGTGCTATTTTGGCACAGGCGGCGCAAGCGTATTCGTTGGAGGAATTACAACAAGCGCCACAGGTGATAGATCACGATAACCGGACATACGAGCTGAAAGCTTTACCGTTTAATAATTCCCAGTTGGTGGTGATGACTGAAGCCTCAAAAGATTATCAGCAGTTAGCGCAGCTTAAGTCTCAATCTGCGCAATTGGCATTGATCGTGTTGCTAATCGGAGAGGGCTTGTTGTTTGCATTTTTATGGTCGCCATTATCGCGGATAAAGTTTAGTGAAACTCTCTTGAGTATGGTCGCAGATAAACGTTTTGATGAGCTGAAACGGGCTTTTGAACGAGCTAGGCCTCAGCAAAAAGACATGGCTCAGGAAGCACTGAGGTTAGGTGATCAGTTTATTACTATGCAGAAAAAGATTACCGAACAAGCTCAGAGCTTGAAGGCATTAGGTGATCATTTGGAGGATCAGCAAGTCGAATTTCCAGCCTTACTGAATGCGTTCAATGCGCCCGTATTAGTGTTGGATGGTGCGTTTAAAATTCAGCAGAGTAATGTGTTTTTAAGGCAGCAGTTGTGCCTGAGTGCTACTCGACTAGTCGGGCAGGACATTACGCAATTTCTGTCGACCTCGCAAGGTTTAATGCAACGCTTGGAAGACGTTCTTGAAGGCGGTCTTGGCGACTACGAATTTACCGCAAAGTGTAAGGATGAATATGGCAATCCTCATACTCATTGGTGGCGAGTGACCTGCATGGCCTCTGGGCAAGATTCCTTATCTCGGCAACTCATTTTGCTTGGGCTACCTCTGAGCAAACCGAGTATGGATAGCGAGCGACAGTGGCTTGAAATGCATGATCAGGATACCAGTTTGTTCAATGCGGCAGGCTTGTCTAAACAGATTCAGAACAAGTTGTTGTTGCCAGCGAAGCACGCATCTGAAAACAATGCTTTGGTGCTTTTGCGGCTGCCCTCTGTTCTTTTAGACCCTAGTCGGGTGCAGCGTTCGATCGTTTTGAACATGATCAAACAGTTAGTCTTTCAGCTTGAGAAATATACCCTTTCCATGGAATCGGGGACGCTCATCACGGCTAGGCTCGATGTCAATGAGTTAGCCTTTTTGGTGACGGCTGAGCAGGCAGATAAGCTGGATGCCTTTGTCACGACTCAAGGGCTGCCTGAGGCTATGACTGGCTCCAGCAAGGTAGACCAGCCAATCCATCTGGCAAGGCGAAACATTCACACTTCAGATCAATACGCTTCAGATGTGATGTTCAAAACACGGCAAGCGTATCGACTGATTTCCGCGCAGTAGCAAAATGAACGCTACCCCGTCGTGGTTCAATTTGACTCACTAAGCTTGCTGAGCCTGGGCTAAATCACCCAGGGTTTTAATCGCGGACTCGCGCTCTGGGGTCCAAGTATTTGCATAACTGATTCGAATAGAATGTGGGTATTTTTTGGCGTTAGACGAAAATATTTCCCCCGGGGCAATCAGTATTTTTTGTTCGCGCGCCTCGATGTATAGCTGAGTGGAGTTCACCCAGCTTGGTAATTGTAACCAAGCAACAAAGCCCCCTTGTGGTTTAGACATCCGAGTGCCTTCCGGGAAGTGTTCGGCAACCAGGTCAATTAGTCTATCCCGACGTTGGCGATAGACTTCCCGCGCTTGTCTAATATGCCTTTCGTAGCCTCCGTGAGACAGCAGCTCTGCTACCGCTAACTGTGGCAGGCGGAAGCTGGTGATGCTGGTCAAAAAACGTTCGTACTCAATTTGTTGTTGGTATTTTCCTGGCATTACCCAGCCGATACCCAACTGGGGTTCCAGTGTTTTGGAAACAGAAGAGCAGAGTAGGACGCGCCCGTCAGTATCGAACGATTTGACCGCCCGCGGCCGAACGTCGTCATAGCAAAGATCACCATAAATATCGTCTTCAATTAAGGGGATGTCGTAAAACTCGATCAGCTCGACGAGACGCTTTTTGTTTTCATCCGGCATAAGCGCCCCAACTGGGTTGTTGAAGTTGGGGATGGTGAGAATGACTTTGATCGACCACTGCTCAAGCGCCATTCTCAGAGCATCCAAGCTCATTCCGGTTTCTGCATCGGAGGGAATCTCAATAGCTTTTAAACCCAAGGCCTGAATTAATTGCAAAAGACCATAATAACTGGGTGACTCAACGGCAATGATGTCTCCTGCCTCGGTCAGCGTTCGAAGGCAGAGAGCAATGCCGCCTTGGCAACCCGGTGTCACCACGATCTCATCAGGCGATACATGCACGCCAGCATCGACAGCCCGGCGAGCCAGTTGTCGGCGCAAGGGTTCATTGCCTTTGGGGGAGTCGTAGCCAATGCCTAAAAAGGTCTCTTGTCGGACCTTTTGGGAAAATATTTTTTTTAGTTGAGATAGCACCGCGAAATCGGCGCTGGGAACGGCTGCACCAAAGCTGATGAATGACGGATCGCTGGAGTCGCGCATAACCTCCATGACTCTTTCCATCGAAGACACTTCAGCAGGTAGGGTTGCTTCCTGACCAATGTGTGGCGTCTTAACTTCGCGACTGCTGAGTTGCTTGACGAAATAGCCTGACTTGGGTTTTACATAAATCACCCCAAGATCTTCTAACTGTCCGTAGGCTGCCAGCGCTGTGGAAATGCTGATGCTTTGGCTGCGCGCTAATTCTCTAACGGAGGGTAGCTTTTCATCTGTCCGATAAACACCTTTACGAATCTGTTCTTGAAGCTGGTTGGCCAGGCGTGAATACAGATGAGTTTCTTTGGCATAGCTACTTGAGTCGGGCATGGACTTCACCTTTTTGGCTTGAATAAGCATAACAGTTGAGCTGTGTTATGCGGTGTCAGGTAATTTTGGCTTTATGTCGTGATAGTGCTGACTTGGCGGTCGGACAATTTAACTATTGCTCTGATGTAGATTGCCCATAGCGATACAGATTGTAACCAGCCAGTACAGAACGAGGAAATAAGGCCATAACAGAGCTGGGAAAGATGCTCTGTTATGGTTTGATAAGGTATCATCTGAATCTGTATCGGTTCAATCATTTTCCTTACCATAAGCACTTCTTTACCTTAAGCGGTTTTGGTTTTTTGGCGAAAAGGAATGTGACAATGGCTTCGAATAGTTGGGTAGTGCGGCTGCCTAGGCAGATCAGGTGTCTTTTAATACGGCGTGTTAGCCTTTGGGTGCGGGCGAGGTGGCGTCGCTGGATCTTTGCTAAGCAAATTGCCAGCCAGCGCAGCCGCCTTGCACAGCTTGATGCGGCGCAGCTGAGAGATATCGGTATTAGTGAATCTGAAGCGAAAGAAGAGTTCTCTCGCGGCTTTTGGGATTTACCGGAAGAGTGAATGTGATGTGTGTCACAAAACTGTTTAGGGTTTTCTGACTAGGTCTGTGAGGGCACCAAATACGAACAATACCCTGTGGATGGTGCGCATTTGTATTCACTAAACAAAATGTAAGTCTTGTACGCTTATCTCTCCAATAACAAAAAAAGACTGGAGAACATATGAAAACAATAAAGCTCAATAACATACTCTCTCATAGCACCGGCCTGGTAAAAGTCATCGGCATGATTGCCTTTGCTTTAAACTTAGTTGCCTGTACTGGAAATCCGTACGAAGAAAATGCAGATCGTAGCGATGTGATCACCATTGGTGATTCTATTTTCGATTTGAATGGCGTCATTGAAGATACCTTGTACAGCTATGCCGGTCAGACTTTCCGTAACTACACGCAGAGTGGCGCTGAACTATCTGGCGGTGCTTTCGCAACGGCGATTGACCAACAGTACGCTGATGCTAAAAGTACTGATAGCAATATCAATACGATACTCATGGATGGTGCAGGCAACGATATTTTGATTCCGGCTACCTTGTTTGACCCTTATGGTTGCCGTACTCAGTGGTATCGCTGGAACATCTCAAGCCGTTGCGTGAACCTGATTGAAGATCAATATGTCACGGCCGTTAATTTGTTAAATCAAATGGCAGCGGATGGTGTTGATGATGTGGTTTGGTTAGGTTACTACGAGCTACCTCGTGGCAACTCAAACTTAACGCAAGCCTTAAACTATGGTGATGCTTATTTGCAATATGCTTGTGAAGTGTCGGGTAATGCAAATTGCCAATTTGTTGACCCAAGAGGCACGATCCCTGCTTCACAGGTTGAGAGTGATAACATTCACCCAACACCAGCAGGTTCGGTTAACTTGGCAAACCAGATTTGGCCAGTTTTACAGCCATTGCTGTAACCCTCCTGCCGAATCGATATGAAAAAACATGTCGTAAACTACTGCAATAAAACAAGATCAATACACTAGGGATGTCGTTATAGTTTGATAGGTAGCAGGGAAGCTACCGACTTTATCTCCCCCTCTAGTTAGTGACGGAATTAGCATCTCTCTAACGGAATAATGGTTATGATCAGCTCCTCTCAATAAAAAAATAATAAGGCTCAGAGGCTCGACGTATGCGCCAATCGGCAAGCAAACCTTCAAATAAACTATCTTTCTACATCGTCATTGGCTTGGTGTTACTAATCGCGGTCGGTTACTTCACCTACCAACAGTTACCCAAAGCAATTTTTGCCGCACCGGCACCTGACTCGGATCTGGTGGTGCCTGATGTACCGATTCCAAGCACCGAGAAAGTGTTGGCACACAAGGCCCAATCCGTGACTGAAATGAGCGAAATTGACCGAATGGTGGCAGAGTTGGCAGAACGGATGAAGCGCCAATTCAGCGATAGCATTCATTTGGTTTCGGTGCAGGTCGGCTTAAAGAATCTGCGCGATGACTTGATTCGAGGCTATGCTGAGCAGGGTCAGGCCTTGTTTGTCCGTATTCTCAATAAAGCGTTTCCCGAGTGGACAGAGGCAATTTTAAACGCGATTGCATTGATGGATGAATACAATGCTTGGCTGCAAAGTATGTTGCTTGACCTAAATGATATGAACGCCTTGGAGCAGCAAGGGGTGCTTTGGGAAAAGCGCAGGGCACTGTTTGGTGATGCTGCGATCCAGATTTGGCAGGAAGAAATTTCGGCCGAACAGGAGCGGCAGATGACGATGCGCCGGACGATGGAAATTCTGGATCAGTCCTATGACACACAAATGCAGGAAAGACTGTATCTCCTGCAAAGTACCTTTGAAGAAAGTTATGCAGACAAACTGCAGAATATGGTGATTGATCCGAAAGGCGTCTTGGCGCAAGTGTTTTTCGGTTTTGATGCTGTTCAGCGTGATCTCAAAAAAATGTCTTCTGAAGACAGACAGGCTCAAATTAATCAGATTCGCACATCGATGGGGTTTTCAGAAGAGCAAGTGAAGAAATTAGCCGAAGCGGATCAAAAAAGAGAGAAGCGCTGGCAGAACGGCTATGCTTATATGGAAGCGAGTAAGGCCGCCAAAGCAAGCTTGACCGGTGAGGCGCTTAACCAAGAGCTAGATAAAATACGCGAGAAATTTTTTGCCCATGAAGCGAGTACCATTAAAAAGGAAGAAGAGGAGCTGGAGTTCTATCGCTATGAGCGACCTCGAATCTATGGGCACAACTAAGTGATTCAGGGGTAAAAAAGTGGATGCAGTTTTGATACGCCCCAAGCTTTATATCTGGAAAAATAGCCGGCTATTTGTTGGTCTGAACCATCAGCCTTTTCGCAAATATACCTTGGCTTGGAGCCAGTTGCTGGTTTCGCTTAAAGGTTCGATGAAGGTGAAGCTAGAGGATGGCTCTGTTGTCGAGACCCGTTCTTGTATGCTTAAAGCGGGCGGTGTGGTGAATCAGGTCGACATCGATACCCGCGATGCGATTATTGCGATCTATTATTTCAACCCAATTTCTCAAGACTTCTACATTCTTGAGCAGCAAATGCAAAGAGCAAAAAAATATATTTGCTTTCAACACCCCGAGGAATCCAACTTAGTTCAGCAGCTTCAAACTATTTTGCTGGAGACTTGCTCCGCCTCTGAGACTTACCGTTTGATGGATGCTGTCTTACTGCCCGAACACTTAAAGGGCGTGACGGTGAAAGAGTTTGACCCGCGCATTCTGGAGACCCTGCAAAAAATCCGCGAAACCATTAGTCAGAATGTCTCTGTGAGCTGCTATGCAGAGGACGTGCATTTATCCGAATCGCGCCTCAACAAGTTGTTTAAAAATCAGATCGGCATACCGATTACAAAATATCGCCTACAGTTGCGCTTATCTATTGGTGTGATTCTTCTTGCGGCAGGCTACAGTGTCACGGACGCCGCCTATGAAGCCGGCTTTTCCAGTTCTGCTCACTTTTCTCGATGCTTTAGCGATATGATTGGTGTCCAGCCTTCCACGCCTTTTCTTAAGCCTCCCTTCGTTGAAGCGTTTATTTCGGATGATGTGTTAAACGTCATAAAAAAGACAAGTGTTAACTGAAATATTCACTAACGAATGAATTGATAGCGCCATATCTACTGGTATGTTCGGAATGTGACACGGATTTACTAAAAGTGCCAAATCGTGAAAGCAGGATACAATTGTCTTTTGTAAATTGATGGCAGGATTGTCGACAACCCTAAAAAAAATAAATATAACCCATCAACGAGGTTGATCCTATGAATACATCAATACTAGAAAAAATGGCGGTTGGCGCGAGTGCATTATTGTTCTCCATCAGTGCCTTCAGTTTTACGCCAGACCCGACTCCTGATCCAGACCCAGATCCGGGTCCAGGTCCTTGCCAAAGTGACTGTGACTTTACCCGAGGGCCAAACCCAACATCGAGCTACCTAGAAGCGAATAGCGGACCTTATTCCGTTAGCACGATAAGTGTATCTCGCTCTGTAAGTGGCTTTGGTGGCGGTACCATTCATTATCCTACAAATACCACAGGCACCATGGGCGCCGTTGCCATTGTTCCTGGTTTTCTTGCTGGCGAGTCGTCTATTTCCTGGTGGGGCCCACGTTTGGCATCGCATGGTTTTGTCGTGATTACCATAGCAACGAACTCAGGTTTTGATCAGCCTGCTAGCCGAGAAACGCAATTAGGAAATGCCTTGGACTATGTTATCAGCCAAAGTAATTCTGGCAGCAGCCCAATCTCCGGTATGGTAGACAGTACCCGTGTTGGTGCAATGGGTTGGTCAATGGGGGGCGGTGGCACCTTGAGACTTGCTTCCGGTACGCGCTTAAGTGCAGCGATTCCTTTAGCGCCATGGCATTCAGGTAGTAATAATTTTAATCAGATTGATACGCCGACTCTGATCATTGCTTGTGAAAATGACTCAACAGCGCCTGTCGGTAGCCATGCTTCACCTTTTTATAACCGCATTCCTACCTCAACTGATAAAGCCTATTTGGAAATCAATAATGGTAGTCATTCATGCGCCAATGGCGGTGGATCGAATGGTGGCCTGTTAGGTAAGTATGGTGTTTCTTGGATGAAACGCTTTATTGATCAGGATACTCGTTATAGCCAGTTCCTATGCGGTCCAAACCACGCAGCAAACAGCGCTATTTCAGAATATAGAGAAACCTGTAATTACTAGAACTCCCTGGAAGTGAGTAAGCGAGCGGCCTTTTAGGCCGGTTAGGCTGAGTCTATAGCCACCCGGTAAAGTTATTTACCGGGTCTTTTTAGGCTTGCCCAGAGACGAACCTTGTCAAAATCAACATCCTTGTAATAATAGAACAATAACAATAAAACCTGATGATGAGACTGGTACCGGATAACGCCAGCCATGCGCCTGTTTAATCGTCTAGCACTTAGATTTGTGAGTCGTAAAAATGGAAAGCAGTGTCCAAAAATACATCATGATCGCCCTCAGTGTGGCGATACTTTTCTTGATTGTTATCTTTGTTATGTCGCCTGAATCTGAAGAACAGGTTACTCAAGCCGATGCTATCAATAATCAACACGAGCCCTTACAAGCTGAAGGGCGAGGAAATACCCTTGCTGACGTTTGGCAATGGCATAAGATGCCTGGCGGAAGTACGCTGTCCAAGGAGTCAAATGCGACTGTTGAAACGCATGAAAGCTCACCTCAAAGCGCGTCCTTGCCGTTTACTGAAGCGTCCGTTTTTCAAGCATTACATGCTGTGAAACTGGATGATAATAACGACATTATTCTGGATAACGATGCCTTGAATGCACTCAATGCGACATTGGATCAGCCGGACATCCAGTTGAATGCAGCGGAATTGGAAGCGCTTCAAAACATGATCCGAAAAAGCTTGCCGGGTGAAGCGGGCGAGCAGACGGCGCGTATCGTGAATGATTACTATCAATACTTATCAGCAAAAAATGAATTCAATGCTTTTTACTTGAGTGAGCAAAGCGAAACCGCTGATCAGCGTGTAGATAACAGTTTAGAGCACTACGAAGCGCAATATGCAGAGCTGGTCGCCTTGCGTCAGCTTTATTTAGGTGACGAAGTGGCCGCCAAGTTGTTTGCTGAATCCAATGCGAACTCGCAATATATGTTCGATACGATGAAGTTGCAGGCAAGTGCTCATTTGAGTGAGTCTGAGAAGCAGCAAGCGCAAGCCGAGCTGGTAGAAAAGCACGCCGTAAAAACCACTAATGTGGATAACTGGGGTGCGCGCTATCAAGCTTTTCTTGAAGACAAACAGTATATTGTGAGTGCATCGATCAGTGAACGCGAAAAGCAAGCGCAACTGAATGCATTAATGCATGAACATTTCAGTGATCAAGAGTTAGAAAATGTGCGCCACCTTGAGCTAGACTCTTTGAACTAGTCTTAAAAGGGTATGTTAAATGGTGCTGGCGCATAGCAAAGCTTCAACATTGAGTGTCGGGTTAAGCCTGGTCTTGGTCATGTTGTTGGCTGTTCATATTATGATACACACCGATAAGGCTGGTCATGCTTTACTAAGCGACGGCTCTCTTTGGCGGCAACCTTCGGCTGTCGCTCAGGATTTTCCAGACGCTATTTCACCCAGAGAATGGAAGGTCGACTTTCAAACGATTGAACACAGGTTTCCAAGCATCAAGGTAAGCGAAAGTGGTGAGCTAATACTGGGCCCAAATACGGTACGCCAGTTAGAGGTGTTGTTAGCCAGCTTGCCAAAAAAGCTATCTGAGCCCGAGTTAATGCGTGTGGCATTTCTAGTGGAAACCGCATTTCTCCATGATGCCGGTAATGTGAAGGCGAAACTGCTCACTAATTTTTATCGTTATCAACAGGCGCTGTTGCTTGCAGAGACTCAGTCATCTAGTGCTTCCGAGCTAGATAAAGATTGGCTCCATGACTATAAGCTGCAGCAGCAACAGCGCTATTTCGGGCCGGAGGTGGCAGAGCAATTATTTGGTCAGCAAAATGCAGTGAATCAGTACCTGCTGACACGGCGACGCATTCATCAAGATAGCTCTCTTAATGTGCTTGAAAAACAAGCCAAGCTAAAACAGCTCCAACAGGCGTTCAAGGCAGATGAACCCTGAGATCAAGACCTGCCCAAGTGCAGGGCTGAATGGCTGGCAGCAGAGCTTACTGGCCGGTATTTCGGGCTTGCTGTTGAGCTTGCCCTTAGTCGATAAAGATTACTATGTTTGCCTTTGGTTCGCTTTTGTACCGTTCCTGTGGGCAATTCGCTCAGTTGGCCTGTTGCGAGCTTATTGTTTGGGCATGCTTTGCGGCGTGGTGTTCAGCGCCAGTGCGGCTTATTGGGTTGTTGATTTTCTAATGCTTTCGAAAGCTTACAATCTGGCGAACAGCATTATTTGGGCCTTTGTTTTCTGGTTGTATTCTGCGCAATTGCTAGCTGGACTAGCGCTAAGTTACGTCTGGCTGAGAAAGCATAGCCAGATGCATGAATTTATCGTCTTCCCTTTGCTGATCGTAGCCTTCTTTGCGCTGTTTCCGCTATTGTTTCCAGTTCGTTTAGGGGAGAGCCAAAGCCAGTTCTTAACGGCTCTGCAAGCGATAGAATTTACCGGGGTCTATGGTCTGGATGGTATTATTGCGCTGACCAATATCCTGCTATTTCGTGGCTTGATGGATGTATTCGTGGGCCCAAAAAACAACCGCTTTTGGCCCTACCTCTTGGGTGTTTTTCCTCTGATAGCGTGGTTTAGCTATGGTTGGGTCTCCTTGTCTCACTGGCAGGTATCTGTGGCAAAGGCCGATAGCCAGCCAATGGGCTTGGTGCAGCCAAATGAACTCCCCACCTTAGAAAAGCCAAGCCCTTATCCCGGCTATAGCTGGAGCCACCCGCCTGAGATGGCGATGACCGAGCGGCTCAGCCAAGCGGGGGCAGAGTGGGTCATTTGGCCTGAAGCAAAATACAAAGCGTATTTTGACCAAGCACAGGTGGGCAGCGCATTTCGTCAACAGGTAAAGCGCTTCGGTACGCGCTTGATATTTCAGGATATTGAGCATGAGCGACGCACTGACAATCGTTGGCCGGACAACCAAGCGCCGGGCACCTTGAAATATAATACTGCCTTGATGATTGATGAGCAGGGGCGGGAGCTGGGTAAATACCAGAAAATGAAACGCATTCCCTTTGGCGAATATGTTCCGCTGGTGAGTGATGTGCCGGTATTGAAGCAGTGGGTCGAAGGTTTTTTTGGTAAGTTCCTCAATGAGATGGCAAAGGGGCAAACTCATCAGTCATTTCATCATGATGGTTTGTCGCTGATTCCGTTGATCTGCTATGAAGTGATGTTTCCGGAATTTGTGGCTAGTGCGGTGACAGCAGCACAACAGGACAAACCTGGACGCAGGGTATTGCTTGGTTTATCGAGTAATGCGTGGTTTGGCGATACACAGCAGCCTTATCAGCATGTTAACGCCTCGATACTTAGGGCCGTTGAAAATAGATCAACCTTGATTCACGTGGTGAATAACGGGCCTTCTATTGTTGCTTTGCCAACAGGAGAAGTGAGCTTTGTGACTGACTTTCAGCAAGCCGGTGGTTATTTGGTCGATGTGCCAATTGTTGAGGGTGATCCCCCGACCTTGTTTACGCGTTACCCTCAGGGGTTTATTTTTAGCGTCTACAGTTTTCTATTCATTATCTTCATCCAGGCATTGCTGCGCCGCCGAAATTAAACAAGCCCGTTGTGACCGACAAAAAGAATGGTCGTGAATGCTATCGGAACATGGCATTATCTGCACTCTTTGATACAAACTACCTATACTAATGACACGGCAAGCTGTCTTAGGGAGATCCTCCATACTCATGTCCAGTTTTAATCCAGCCAACCTGATTCCTTATGGGCTGATGTTGATGCTCTTGCTATCTGCAAACCTAGTGCAGGCAAATTGTAATCAGTTCACCGATGCGTTGCCTCGGCTCCAGCAAGAAGTGGAAAGCTTTGAAAAATCCAGTCAGTTTCTCGACGGCTTATTAAAGGGCTCAATCGATGTTGATGCCTTGCCAAGTGGCAAACAGTTTATTTCTTTATTCAAAGTTCCTTTGGATAACAATGCTAAGGTTGCCAGTGCTATTCAGCTGATCGAAACACAACTCGACAATTTGTCGAAGCCTTTGGCGAAAACCGATTCAATTGTCGCGTGTTCAAAGCAAGGCACAGACTGGCTTTTTCTGAGTAATCGACATCGCTTGGCAGAAGCTAAACTGTTAGAAGCCAGGCTGGTATTTTTGAAGATGCCAGTGTTAAAACGCGCATTGTTACTCCGTGAGTTAAGCCTATGGGGCAAGGTTGAAACGATCACAGAAGAGCTAAGTCTTCAGCAACAGATGTTTGAAAAAAATGAAGCGGTGTTGTTGGAGTTGGATTATCTGGCAGACTGGACGAAGCGGTATCAAGCTAGCTTTCTAAGCTGGTTTCAGGTGTACATGAGCCAAGACGTCGAATTCGATCGTGTTGATCAGGTCTGGTTGTCGACGCTCAGCTTGGTCAGACCAGAAGATGAGCTGATTGATTCTGAACGTTTGGCAAAGTCCGTGCCGCCGGTAGCTGAGTGGTTGTATGCCCTGAATGAGGCGCGTTCCAGTTTATTCAAAGACGTCAGCCGCTGGCGTCATCAGGCCTTGTTAAGTCATGGCTGGTTGAGCTTTTTTGCCCAACTGAGCTCGCCCGCGAACTTTTTAGATGGGCTGTATCAAGAAGTGGTGTCTGCACCAAAAAACTTTCTCGACAATTTGAGTCGTCCTTTTATTAAAGAATACAAGTTGGCAGATAAAGAAGACCGACTCCTGACATTATTGCTGGCCTGGACGTCTCAGGTCTTGGGTCTGTTGTTAATGGCGTTTATTTTGATCAAAATGGCGAGTGCTGCCACGTCCTGGTTAGCTGGTTTGCAGCAGGCTTTGATTGCTAGGGTTAACGGCGCATCGCTTCATTCCGTCGTTAGCGGCTTTTTCTGGGTGGTGAAACCAAACGCATCCTGGTTGTTTATTCTTTTTTCAGCGAATTCAATCGTGTTGCTTTTTCATGAGAATTGGAAAATCTTGTCGCTGATTGCCCCTTTAGGCACGATCTACGCCGTTTTTCGTGGTTTGAAAGTACTCACCGAATGGGTCTTGTCCCGCACCTATACCCGTAGCGATATTTTTTTATCGAGTCAGGCGGCAGAACAATTGGTTCACGACAGCGAACGTATCGCTTGGGTCGCGTTGGGGTGCCTCTTGTTTTGGTGGCTGGCCTATGGTGCCGGTGGCGGCTATTCGATCTACCTGATTAGTCTGGTTGATGTCGTTATCCTTTGGTGCGCCTGTTTATGGTTATTGTCTCGCTACAAAGGACCGGTCGACAAGTTAGTTGAACGCGTCTTGAGAACAAAGATAAGCAGTGCTCAGGCTGAGGTAAGCTTCTTCTTGAAATTAATGCTGCGGGTGGCTTGGCCTCTGGTATTCATCTTCGTTCATTTGGTGGATATCTTGTTGAGTTTGCATCAGAAGCTGATGGTGTTTGATGTTTATCGTTCGCTTTCGGTGAAGTTGTTGCGGGTGCGTTTAGAAAGTCGCTCAGAAGAGGTGCTCGAAGAAGATGAAGCCGAGCCGGATCAGAATTACACCGACTGGATGCTGCGTGAGGTGGTTGATGACACGCTATTTGATGTTGGTGACCTAAGCGGCCTGCTAGAGCCGTTGAAAAAATGGCATGCTGATAAAACGGATGAAAACGTTACCGTGGTGGTCGGTGAGTCAGGTAGCGGAAAAACAACGCTTATCAGGCGCTTGCCCTCCATCTGGGAGCACACCCCCGTTAAGCTATTGATGGTGTCTGAAAAATTAACGGAGCCGCAAGACTTTTATTTACAGCTCACAGAGTTGTTGGGGATCGACTTGATTTCAGATGCTGGTGGCTTGGTGAAGCAGGAAAAAGATCTGGAGCCACAAGTGGTGGTGATTGATGCCGCACATAATTTGTTCATGGCCGAGGTTGGTTTTTTTAATGCCTATCGGGCGCTCATGGAATGCATGAATGCACACTTAGACAATATCTACTGGGTGGTCGTCATGAATGCGCCAAGCTGGGCATATCTAAGCAATGTGTTTTCTCGCCAGCAGCGGGTGAGCAATATCTTTAAAATGCCGCGTTGGTCACCCATGGACATTAGAAAACTGATTCTGTCCCGCCATAAGGGCGGTAAACGTCGGCTCAAATACAATAATCTTTTGCTATCGGCGGCGGCCAGTAGTGAATCCAGTAGTATTCGTGCTGCGGACTCTCGGGTCTTTAATATTTTGTGGGAACAGTCGGGGGGTAACCCGCTTGCAGCCATTGAGCTATGGTTGAATGCGGTTAAAGTGAAAGGCCGTATTGCTGAGGTGGGTGTGCCGGAACGCCCTTCGGCTAACTTATTGAATGGTATGAAAGATGACCTCTACTTCGTTTATACCGCGATTGTGTTGCATGCCTCTTTATCGACCGAAGAGATTATGCAGGTGACGCATTTCTCCGAGTCCATGGTCCGTCATGCGGTGAAGCAGGGTATCAATATGGGCATGATCGTTCGCGATGAACACCGTCGCTATAATATCGACCCTTATTGGTACGGCTCGTTGTCGAGCTTTTTACATCGTAAAAATTTATTGTGGCATTAGGCTGGAGATAAGTCATGGATAATCAAGCGCTTCAAGATATTTCAGCCATCGGCGATCTGTTGGATTTGAGCAAAGTTATTATGCTCTTGTCTGCGATGTTTGTGCTGTGGGCTTTGAACAAAGTCATTCGTCATGTTTGTGAAGTCCTCATGGTATCCATTCCGGCACGACGTTTTTTCATTCTTCAGTTTGCGACCTTATTTACCTTCGTTTGGTACTTCGTGGGCACTTACTGGATTATTACCGGCATTATCCAGCCACCCAAAGAAATGGTGCTTGCACTGGGTGGTTCGGCCGCCGTTGCGATCGGTATTGCGCTTAAAGACGTGGTGGCTTCGATCATCGCCGGTGTGATTTTATTGTTTGACCGGCCCTTTCAAGTGGGTGACCGGGTTAACTTTAATGACACCTACGGTGAAATCGTCAGTATCGGCTTGCGTTCGGTCAGGTTAAATACTTTAGACGACAACCTAGTGACGATCCCTAATTCCCGTTTCATCACCGAAATGGTATCCAGCGGCAATGCGGGTGCTTTGGATATGATGGTGGTCTGTGACTTCCACTTGGCACTGGATGCTGATATCGAATTGGCGCAGAGCCTGATCCATGAAGTGGTGGTGACCAGTCGTTTCGCCTACTTAAAAAAACCAGTCAATTTTGTGCTCAGTGAAGTGGTGATTGCCGAACGTTTAGCGCTGCAACTTAAAGTAAAAGCCTACGTGATCGATGTTCATTATGAAAAAGCGTTCCAGAGCGACATCGTCAAACGTACCGCTAAATTATTTATTGAAAACAAGGTTGCCCGCCCCACCAGAGAAATTTCGACTAGCTCGGCAAACGAGAGTATAAAGTCGCTGGCCTAGTACCTTTGGCTATGATAACTTTCGCGGTTTTCTTCTGATCACAACGATCAGTTAGCGTTGACATAATTGAGGAAACCAGATGATATCCGGCTTTGATTACGGCACATCGAATTGTGCGGTAGGTGTATCAAACGACAATTCAGACAACGTAAAGCTACTTGGCTTAGAAAATGACCAGGCTTTTATGCCTTCATTACTCTACGCACTGAATCGAGAACTGATTTGCGAAAAGGTAGGGCAGTCCATTTCCTCCGATTCAATCCGCCAAGATTTTATTAATGTTCGTGCAGAACAGCTAGCCAGAGCCCAACAGGTTCATCTGGAAGAAGGCTTTGCACGCGATGAGCAAACGGTGTTTGTCGGTCAGTCGGCATTTGATGAATATATTCAATGGCCGGGCGAAGGCTACTTTGTAAAATCACCTAAGTCGTTTTTAGGCGCCAGCGGCCTCAGGCCAGAAGCCATCTATTTGTTTGAAGATATTGTGACGGCGATGATGCAGGCAATCAAACAGCGGGCTGAATTAAGTCTTGGCGAAACGCTCACGCACACCGTCATAGGTCGACCCGTCAACTTTCAGGGCTTGCAAGCGGAGCAAAGTAATCAGCAGGCGCTTGATATATTAACGGTTTCAGCCAAACGCGCTGGTTTTAAAGAGGTCGAATTTTTGTTCGAACCGATTGCCGCTGGTTTAAATTTTGAACAAAGCCTGACTGAAGACAAACGGGTACTTGTGGTCGATATCGGTGGCGGTACCACAGATTGTGCCATGGTGAGAATGGGGCCTTCGTTTAAAGCTTCCAATGATCGCAGCGCAGACTTTTTAGGTCATAGTGGTGAACGTGTCGGGGGGAATGACTTAGATATTCTGCTTGCCGGAAAACACTTAATGCCTTTGTTTGGGATGCGTTCCATGTTGAAGAATGGTTTGCCGGTCCCGACGCAGAGTTTTTGGGATGCGATTAGTACCAACGATGTTTCAGCTCAAGCAAGTTTTAATCATTTAGATACGACCTTGCATTTAGAGCAATTAGCACGGGATTGTCGAGAGCCAGACTTAATTAAACGATTTATTCGGATGCGCGCCGCACAACAGCAGCATCAAGTGGTACGCAGTGCTGAAACGACTAAAATAAGTTTGTCTTCGCAGTCTCAGGTGGCAGTCGATTTTTCCTACATTGAAGCTGGCTTGCAGCATCAAGTTAAGGAATCTGACTTTGCCGCGGCTATCCAGCGCCCGCTAGAGAAAATGCTCCACTTAATGCAGGATGCCATCACTCAGGCTGGCGTTGATCCTCAGTTGATCTTTATTACCGGTGGCTCGGGTCAGTCGCCGGTGGTTCGCTCGGCCATCAAGGCAAAGTTTGGCAATATTCAAGTCTTGGACGGCGACCACTTTGGCAGTGTCGCGGCTGGTTTGACGGTATGGGCGAATCAGATTTATAAATAATAAGCGAAAAAAAGCCCCGACAAGCGGGGCTGGAAAATCAGTTAAAGAACTGAAAAATAAAAAAGTAATGTGCTCTCACACATTGGGACAAATAAGAACTCTCCTGCCTTTAGCACTAATTGTGCCTGAAAATAAAAAACTATATTTATCAATTACTTATATTGCTATAGTCGGGTGATGAATATCCTTGTGTGTAAAATTTTTCGACACCGCCGCTTATCTGCTAAAACGTGCTCAGTACTTGAATCATGGGGTAGGAGAAACCAACGGTCGCCGGTAAAAAGCCAAGCAGAACACGGGCTTGCTCTAATCGGGTTTCCGGGTTGGCCATCGCGGGTTTAAAAGCGAGAACAATAAAACCGAAAGGGTTATATAAAGCCCCAATACAAGCTGTCACCACGCACCAGTCGGGTAATACCACCGCTCTGACATCACACAAGTAATAAGTCACCACAAGAAGCAGACTCATTAACAAATAATCGATATGCGCTCGGATTAATTGATGGTTGGCTTTGATACGTTTCTTCAGCCAAGCGACTTTAGCGTATAAGATAAACGAGGCGAGCCAAGCGAGCGCCAAAGAAAACAATAAACAAATGGCGGCGATGAATAGCAAAGTATCGTGTGAAATGGTCATGCTTAGAAAGATCCTTGTTTTAGGTAGCGCGAGTTAACAGGGCTGTCTGCATCAATTAATCAGCAATGATTGAATGTTGCACGGGCAGTCAGGAATCGTGAGCTTAGTATTCTATACTTGAGATGTCATCTGAATATTGTCATCAGACAAGCCGCCTCGCTTTACAAGTTCGACGCTCTTCCCTAGACTTCGCGACTCTTTAAAGATGGCTTGCGTCAATTTACGGTGATGTGATAACAGCGTGGTGATGTTATGGCAGAGACGAGCAAGCCCATTAGACTTTGGACATGAAACGATGCGTGGTGTTGTATGATAGAAAGCATAAAACGAGACTGGTTCTCTAACGTGAAAAATGATGTGCTAGCCGGTACTGTCGTGGCGCTGGCATTGATCCCGGAAGCCATCGCTTTCTCCATCATTGCAGGTGTCGACCCCAAAGTAGGCTTGTATGCTTCGTTTTGTATCGCTGTGGTGATTGCCTTTGTCGGGGGGCGGCCGGGTATGATCTCTGCGGCCACCGGTGCGATGGCGCTGTTAATGCTGACGCTGGTCAAAGAACATGGCCTGCAATATTTGCTCGCGGCAACCTTACTCACCGGGGTTTTGCAGATCGCAGCCGGCTATTTAAAGCTCGGCGACTTGATGCGTTTTGTTTCCCGTTCCGTGGTGACTGGTTTTGTGAATGCCTTGGCAATCCTTATCTTTATGGCGCAGCTGCCTGAATTGACCGATGTTACGTGGCATGTTTACGCCATGACCGCAGCCGGTTTGGGTATCATTTACCTCTTTCCTTTATTGCCGGGAATCGGTAAAGCGGTGCCTTCGCCTTTAGTGTGCATCGTGGTGTTGACCGCATTGGCGATGATGGTCGGCATGGATATTCGCACTGTGGGTGATATGGGCGAACTGCCAGATACCTTGCCTATTTTCTTATGGCCAGATGTGCCCTTAAATTTTGAAACCTTAGCGATCATCTTCCCCTATTCAGCCGGTTTAGCTGTGGTGGGTTTGCTTGAATCTATGATGACCGCGACCATCGTCGATGACTTGACCGATACCTCAAGTGATAAAAACAGAGAGTGTAAAGGTCAGGGTATTGCTAATATTGGCTCTGGTTTACTGGGCGGTATGGCTGGTTGTGCCATGATTGGTCAATCCATTATTAATGTGAAGTCGGGTGGTCGAGGTCGATTATCAACATTCGTTGCCGGCACGTTCTTGTTGATCATGGTGGTCTTTCTCGATGAGTGGATCAGCCAAATCCCGATGGCAGCCCTCGTGGCAGTGATGATCATGGTGTCCATCGGCACCTTCTCTTGGGACTCGATTATTAACCTGAAAAACTATCCTTTATCGAGCAATTTAGTGATGCTGACCACGGTATCGGTTGTGGTCGCCACGCATAATCTAGCGATTGGTGTGTTTGTTGGTGTCCTCTTGGCATCCTTGTTTTTTGCCAACAAAATTGGCCGCTTTATGGTGATTAAAAGCGATAGCATGGCAGAGGGTAAGCGAGAATATCGTGTCATCGGCCAGGTATTTTTTGCTTCTTCTGATCAATTCGCCCAATCTTTTGACTTTAAAGAAGTCTTGGAAGAAGTCACCATCGATCTCTCGCAAGCGCATTTCTGGGACTTAACCTCAGTTGCTGCTTTGGATAAAGTCGTGATCAAGTTCCGCCGGGAAGGGGCGTTGGTCAATGTGGTCGGCATGAATGAAGCAACCCAAACAGTGGTGGATAAGTTCGGTATACACGATAAGCCAGAAGAAGTTGAAAAAATGATGGCAGGTCACTAATCGCGGCGAATATTCAGGAGAATAAATAATGACAATGATAACGGCATGTATTGACGGTTCCAAAATCTCAGCTTATGTCTGTGATGCGGCGGCATGGCTCAGTCTATCTTTGGACGCTCCGGTTAAACTACTGCATGTACTCGAAAAAGCAGTAGTGCCGGTAAATGATAATTTGTCTGGCGCTATCGGTTTGGGTAGTCGCGAGCACCTTCTACAAGAAATGACTGCGCTGGATGAACAGCGAAGCAAATTGGCACTAGAGCATGGCAAGCACATGTTGGACGATGCCCAGCATCGGGTACAGGATTTAGGCGTTGCATCGGTGCAGCTAAAACAGCGCCATGGTGATTTGATCGAAGCCCTGAACGAATCTGAAAGTGAGACTCGTGTCTTTGTTATGGGGCGTTTAGGCGAAGATCATGATGTGCAGGCTCAAGCCATTGGGGCGCATTTAGAGAATGTGGTTCGTGCTGTCCACACGCCTATTTTGGTGACGGTTGGGAAATTTACCGCGCCGAAAAAGGTGATGATTGCCTATGATGGTAGTGCCACGGCGGATAAGGCAATTCGGGAGTTTTCCGATAGCCCTTTGTTGAAAGATTTGCCCTTACACTTGGTGATGGTGGGCGCCGATAATCGAGAGCATCAACAACAGTTAACGCAGGCAGAAACGATTCTCGAAGCAGCAGGACGTCAGGTTGTGCCGGTTTTGTTGCAAGGCAATGTTCAAGAAGTGCTGAGTGAATATCGGGTAAAAAACCAGATAGATCTCATCGTTATGGGCGCTTACGGTCACTCGCGTTTACGCGAATTCTTTGTCGGTAGCCAGACCTCAAAAATGATCGCCAGAAGCCCGGTTCCATTACTGTTGCTGCGCTAAATATCTGCGTGCTTGATCTATTTTCTCCCGTCGGCGAGGTTTCAGCGACGGGAGAAAGTAGTTTACCAAGCGCTCTGGTCTGAATAATCACCCTGATGATCAATATTGCCCGCTAAAGCATAATATCGAGTTTTCTTTTGCTGCGTGAGCAGCATGTATTTTTCCCAGACACGTTCGTACACTGTCTCAACAGGTTTTTGGCCTTGTGTGACCAACAGCATGGCTTGTTGTTCAGGACTTTCTGGCTGAATATTTCCTAACGATAATTGTTTAATGATATAGCCGGATTCGGTCAAGATATCAGCTTCTTTTTTGGTAAAGTGCCCAGAGCGCGCAAAACCATGAGGGAAGTGGACGGAATCGTAAAAGCTGCTTTTGGAGTAAAAAGGATTATCTGACATAGTTTGGCTTCCTGTTCATTATGGTTTGCTGTTGAGGCATTGTTCTAGCAATTGCTCATAATCAAACTCGCTGTTTGGGTCACTATCCAAAAGCGTCTGAATCTTCTCATCGACTTTGGCATAGCAGTTTTGTTCATATCCGTAATCTTCTTGTTCATAGTGGGACGTGTCGTCGCTGTTTCCAGTACGGTCATCTTCTGAATGACTATCTTCATAAGAACTGTTCTCATAAGAACTGTCGTAGGCACTGTTGTCATCATACTGTTCAGCAGGCATGTCTTGTTCGAGATAACTGCTCTGTTCCGCAATACAATCATCCATAAAGGTTTTTGCATCTTCTTGGCTCATTCCCGAACTGCCCATGGATTGGCAGTATTCCTGAATATCGTTAATGCTTTGCGCGGATGCCATTTGAAGTGCTGACATGCTAAATAGCAGACAGCTAATGAAAACAGGTTTAGTCAATGTATGCATGAAACAGACTCCAATTAAATTAATTGGATTATGGATACACTTAGGGGTGCTGAAAAACGAAATATTTTTGTGTTTACAATAAAAATATTTTCGCAACATCAGTCGGCGATAGTCATGAGCTGAACTGTAGTTGTTGTTTAAATTTGAATATCGGTTTCAGCGTCTTCAAGGGTTTGGTGCTTATCTCGAATCAACTCCAGCACCGATTCAATTTCTTTCAAATAAAGATTGTCACGATGGTGACAGGCATAAATCTGTCGAGAAATGACTGGCGCGTCAGCTACTTGAAATAAGCGGTTTTCCAGCTCAGCTTCGACCATATGATAGGGTAAGTAAGCGCTGCCACCATGCTGTTGAATAAAATCCAGGCCGATACGTGCTAGCGAGGTTTGCAACACCGGTGCAGATGCGTCAGGAAATAACTGGGAAAAATGCAGGTGAAAGGTTTGTCCCCAATCAACCGCGACAAAGTCAGACTGCAAGGCATCCTGAACCGATAGCTCGGCGCGTGTACTGACTAAGATTAATTCGGCCGGTGTTAAGGCAATCGACACAATATCGGTCAATTTGGCGGGTTCATAGATCAGCGCAAGATCAAGGCTGCGTTCCATCAACAATCGAATCAAGGTTTCCGGCCCGTGTGCTTCTGCTCGAAGCGGCATCTGAGGGTAATTCAAATGAATGCTCTGCAACACGTCTTGCAGTAGTAAGTCCCACAGACCACTAGTGCCGCCGAGAGAGAGAACATGTTTTTGGCGCTGTTTGATGCTGACATCTTGCTTAGCCCGCTCCCACGCGATCAAGATGGTTTCCGCATGATTGATCAAGCGCTCTCCGGTGACGGTGAGCTGTAAATTATTTCTGAAACGGGTAAAGAGGGGGGCACCGATGATGCTTTCTAGTTGCTTGATTCGGGCGCTCACAGCGGCTTGAGTCAGATAGAGGTTTTCAGCGGCTTTGCCAAAATGTCGAGTATGTTTAACTTCTAGAAACGTTCTGAGCAGTTCAATATCCATAAAGACTCGTTATTATTCTCCGGAAGAGTTTTAAGACTTTTCTACGCTGAAAAGACTGCCTGTCTGCTGAGCCTTTACCGTTTTATCGTCGGGTTATTTTGAGTCGGGCCGAGCGCTCAGGCAAAGATAACGGATAGCTGAACGATGTCAATTCTAAACTGGGCTTATTTGCGCCAAAGCTTGAAATATAGCTGGTTTGAGGCGCAGGGTGGGTGTCAGGTAGCTAGTCAATCCGCGTGAATCTTGGACTGCGGCTTCTTCAGTGTGAATCATCATGGCTAAGTAAGGGTCTTGGCCTGATGCTTGGGTGGGAGGCAAATAGCCGAGCGCGTCTGCGATTAGCCGGGCTAAGGCCGCATATTTGAAGACAAGCTCGGTGCTCGAATGCAGTCCGGCGGTGGTGATTAAATCATTGATCGCGATGGGCTGATTTTTCGCGTTTAGGTGACGACTCAATAGTGCCTTGAAAACGGGATCGGAAAAACTGCCAACTGAGCGAATGGCTGCAGCAATACTCGCGATATCAGGTAGATTACCCTTGTTTTCAGTCGCCTCAAGAACCAGCCTTGCATCCACAATTTGTCGGCAATGTTGCTGTGCGTTGATCAGATCAAGCGACTCACAGTACGCCACTTTTTCTTCTAAATGGAACACTTCTCCGATGCAGAGCTCTCCCTCAAGGGCATAGACCAAGCAATGGTTTCGATACGATTCACTCAACAGCGTGTTGGGTTTTGTTAAATTCACGGATTGTATCGATGGCTGATCATCGTCAGGCAAACCAGAAGATTGCCCGCTAATAGGAGTATCTTGTTGCATCAAAGCTTGGGCCTGTTAAGTCTCGAGAGTTGAAAAGGATAAGCTGTTTTACGGTGTCTATATTTTTGCGCTTAAGGCTAGGGCGCGCCAAGGCAAAGTTCTTTGTACTGACCATAAATAGATTTTGTTTTACCTAAACCAGCAAGGCTACGACAATACCGGCCTTAATTACTGAACAGCTTATGCGCTGCTTTTTCTACTTTATGGATAAGCGGTTCATTGACCTCGCGCTCTGTTCGCCGACATTCAGGAAGACTTTATGCAGATTGCTATTTTATCCCGTAACCCTAATTTGTATTCGACCAGGCGTTTGAAAGAAGCGGGAGAAGAGCAAGGTCATCAGATTGATATTATTGATACAGCGCATTGCTACATGGATATTACTAGCAACAAACCTGCAGTGCGTTATCAAGGAAAACCCTTGCCCTGTTATGACGCGGTGATTCCGCGGATCGGTGCCTCGATTACATTTTATGGCACTGCCGTGGTTCGCCAATTTGAAATGATGGGCACCTTTTGTGTCAATGAATCGGTAGCGATTAGTCGGTCACGCGATAAATTACGCTCTCTGCAATTACTTTCACGTAAAGGTATTGGTTTGCCACGAACCGGTTTTGCCCGTCACCCAGATAAGATCTCAGACCTGTTAAAAAATGTCGGTGGCGCACCGGTGGTGATCAAACTGCTTGAAGGCACGCAAGGTATCGGTGTGGTACTGGCAGATACCGAAAAAGCCGCAGAAAGTATTATTGAGGCATTTATGGGATTAAAGGCTAATATTTTGGTACAGGAATACATAAAAGAAGCTGGCGGGGCTGATATCCGCTGCTTGGTGATTGGCGATAAAGTGGTTGCTGCAATGAAACGCCAGGCGGCAGCTGGAGAGTTTCGTTCTAATCTGCATCGGGGAGGTTCAGCCGAGTTAGTTAGATTGTCGCCTGCAGAACGCAAAACCGCGGTAGATGCCGCGAAAACTATGGGCTTGGCTATGTGTGGTGTTGATATACTACGCTCGAACCATGGCCCGGTGGTGATGGAAGTGAATTCTTCTCCGGGGCTGGAAGGGATTGAACTGGCGACGGGTAAAAATGTCGCCAAAATGGTGTTTGACTACATCGCAAAAAACGCCAAACCCAATAACACAAAAACCAGAGGTAAAGGCTAATCATGGCTGATGAATTAATCATTGCAGGTGTCACGATTCTTCCCGGAGAGACAAAGCATCTTGAGTTACCCACCGTTTCGCTTTATACCGATACCAATATGTCGATTCCTATCTTCGTCCGGCGCGGTAAGCGTGCTGGACCGACCTTGTTTGTCAGTGCCGCCATTCACGGTGACGAACTCAATGGGATTGAAATTATCAGCCGCTTGATTAACAGCAAGGCAATATCCACTATTAAAGGCACCCTGATTGCGGTGCCGTTTGTTAATGGCTATGGCGTGTTAAGCCAAAGCCGTTACCTACCTGACAGGCGAGACCTGAATCGTTCTTTTCCCGGATCCAAGCGCGGCTCTTTTGCGGGCCGTGTTGCCAACCTTTTTTTAAATGAAATCGTGTCGAAATGTGATTACGGCATTGATCTGCACACGGGCGCGATACATCGCAGCAACTTACCACAAATACGTGCCAATCTAGATGATGAAAAAGCCTTTGAAATGGCTAGAGCCTTTGGTGTGCCCGTTATGTTGAACTCGAATTTACGCGACGGTTCGCTGCGAGAAGCTGCTGGCAGTATGGGCGTGAGTATGATTTTGTATGAGGCGGGTGAGGCCTTACGTTTTGATGAGTTATCGATTAGGGCGGGTTTGAATGGCGTAAAGAATGTCATGAGACAGCTGGGCATGCTCTATAAAGAAAACTCCGTCGAAAAAGGGAACTGTTGAGCCCTTAGTCGCACGTCAGAGCGGCTGGGTTAGAGCGCCCGATAGCGGGTTTGTCAGCCATCAAAAAGAGCTGGGTGATTATGTTGAAAAGGGCGATTGTTTGGCGATTATCAAAGACCCGTTTGGTGCGACCTTGGACAAGGTCACCAGTAACGCAAAAGGCATTATTATCGGTAAGCAAAATATCCCCTTAGTTCAGGAAGGAGAGGCGGTTTACCATATTGCCTATTTCAGCAAACCCGATGATGTAATCGAGAACATCGAGTTAATGCAAGACGTACTAATACCGGAAGATGAGATACCGGAATAACAAATTACCAAGACGATCAACCAGGAAATGATCAAACATGAGCGACAAAGATGAAAACTTGATACTGGGTGCATTAGAGGTGTGTAGTTTGCCAGAATTACAAATCACTGATTTGCATGTCAGGGTAGATACAGGAGCAAAAACGTCTTCTCTACATGTCGATAATATCGAAGCCGAAACCCGCGAGGGTGAGCCATGGGTGAGCTTCGATATTCACCCGGATATTCATAACGTGGAACGCGTGGTCAGGCGCGCATCCAAACTGAAAGAAATCCGCTCGATAAAAAGTTCCAATGCAGCTAAAGAGCAGCGCTATGTGATTGAAACACGTATCGCTATGGGCGGACGATCTTGGCCTATTGAAGTCACGCTAACCGACCGTTCCAGCATGAGTTATTTAATGCTATTGGGTCGGCAGGCCATGCAAAATAATATTTTAGTGAACCCGTCTCAAGAGTATTTAGTGGTCAAACCTGAGCCTTCAGAATAGTCTGACTAAGACTTAGGCTTTGTTAGTATGATTTTGCCTGACAGGCTAGGTGCTTCCTAGGCTGGTTTTGCCTGCTAGGTGAATCCCCATTTTCCGAACTATTAAATCTAAACCCTTATATAAAATAGGGGCTTAGATTTAATACTTCGCCGATATAAAAGCCAATCTGGCCTCGCAAAATAGCGCCTCTGTTCTAAACTTACTATTCGGAGTTTGGAGAATTGAGTGTGAATAGACTTATCGTATTAATAGGCTTGTGCATTTTTTGGCACAATTCGAGTGTCGCAGAGGTCAAAATACAGTTGCTGGATCAGTCGGGTGCGCCTGTTGAACACGCTGTTGTGTCTTTTCTGCACAACGAGCAATCACATCAGTCAGCCGCTCCGCTTGAAGACGCAAGCGAGGCTAAGCCTAAGACACTTCCACCTGCCGTGATGGATCAAGTGGATAAACAATTCTCTCCGCGAGTGTTACTCGTTCAACCTGGGCAAGCGGTTGTTTTTCCGAATAGCGACCAAGTTCGCCACCATGTATACAGTTTTTCCAAACCCAATGACTTCGAAATACGTTTATACAGTGGTAACCAGACTGAGCCAGAACATTTTGATCACCCAGGTGTTGTCGTGCTCGGGTGCAATATTCATGATCAAATGGTCGGCTACCTATACGTTCAGGGTGAGGAGTCAGCCAAAATAAGCGATGCCAATGGACTGGTTGTATTTGATCGGCGTTTGCCTGATGAAGTGACGTCCCCCTCATCTGTGAGTATCTGGCATAGCCAGTTATCCAGTAATAAAACGGACCGAGTTAACAGGCTTCTGAAAGAAAAAAATGACCAAGGTGTCTGGACAATCAAGCTGAACTTATTACCCGAAGCCAAAAAAACCAATACACGTAAGTTCAAACCAAGGTATTTCTAAATTGTTTAGCATGACACTGAATTTTAGAATTTTTAAATTAATAGGTGGATTAGTTGTCGCTAGCGCCTTAGCTATTTTGCTAACGGTCTGGATCACGGGTGTCAATCAGATTGGCTCACAGGTGTCTAAAGATTTGGCAGTGGGTGAAAGTGTGATTGAGCGTGTTTTCGAAAATCGTAGTAGTTTGCTCTATAGCACCGCTGATGTACTCACCTCAGACTTTGGCTTTAAACAGGCTGTTGCCTCACGTGACCGCTACACGATTGAAAGCGCATTAAGCAACCATGGTCAACGGATTTCAGCAGATCTTATGTTGCTGTTGTCTTTAGAGGGTGAAACCCTAGCCAGTACGTTCTCTCAAATAGCAGTAGGTAGTCCTTTTTCTCAACCCAGCCTCGTCTCACAAGCTGTGGAAGATGGAGGGGTTATTTCAATGCTCAGTGTTGGTGACAAGCTTTATCAAATTATTCTACTGACGGTGGAAGCGCCAAACCCCATCGCGGTGGCGATTGTTGGCTTTGAAATTAATACCCGCTTGATGAACGACTTAAAAAATATCACCAAACTGCATGTCACTATCTTGGCAGAATCGGTTGAGGGTGAGCAGACATATGTCAGCTCGCTGTCGGAAGAACTCGTGACTCAGGCAGTTCGTGCACATGATGATACGGCGAAAAACCTGAACCCGATGAGCTTCAAACCCGATGACTTTGTTTCCAGACACTTTTCGATGACTGGTGTGACTGTGCCCCAAGGGCGTGTTGAAATTATTTTAAGTGAACGCTTAGAAAACTGGCTAACGAGTTTTTATAAGTTGTTAATCGATATCGTGATGATCGCCATTTTGTTTATGGCACTGGCGATTCTATTGGGACTCATCTTTTCTAGAAACATCACTCGGCCTCTGGCCACGTTGGTTCTGTTTGCTAAAAATGTCGCGGCGGGAAATTATCAGAAGAAAGAAGATGCCCAGCAAGGTACGAAAACACAAGAGATTAGTCGTTTAGAAGATGCTTTTTTTACCATGCAAGAGGGGATAAAAAAACGCGAAGAAAAAATTGAATATCAGGCGAAATATGACTTACTGACACAGCTGTTTAACCGTTATCAAATCACAGATTTAATTCGAGAAGAATTTAAAAAGCCGGAACCCTTTGATGTGGTTAGCTTTAAGGTAATCGGTTTTCGCGAAGTGAATAATGCCTTTGGTTATGGCTCTGGCGATGCCTGTCTCGAATCGCTCGGTAAACGCGTGCAGCAATTGGGCGGTCGGGCATCTCGGCTGAATGGCAGTGAACTCTTATGGCTACCAGAATCGCAAGTAACGGCAGAAGACCTAGAAGGCATTCGCGAGGTGCTGGAAGCCGCGCACTCTCTAGATGGTTTAGAAATTAGGTTGAAGCTCGCTATTGGGCATTTACGGCTACCGCATGACGCGGCGACAGTGGAGGAATTGTTCCGCCATTTGAGCATTGTCGTGCAAAAAGCAGAAGAAGATCCGGGCCTATATCAGGTTTATAACGAAGGTATGGAGCAGGAGTATCTTAAACGCCTAGCGATTTTAAGAGAGCTTGAAATCACGTTAGAGAAAGGCCTTGCTGACCCATCCAGTGACGACTGCGAATTAAACATGTTTTATCAACCTAAGCTGCATCTCGGTTCAGGGAAGATTACCAAAGTCGAGGCGCTTATTCGATGGAATAGCAAAGCCTTGGGGTTCGTGCCGCCAGACTTATTTATTCCCATTGCCGAAAAGGCCGGACTGATCAATGAATTGACCCAATGGGTTATTGGTCGGGTAGTTAGAGATCTAGCGAATTGGCGTGAGTTGGGCTTCACCATTAGTGCTGCCGTCAACCTATCCGTTCACGACTTGACCGATGCGCCACTGATCGAACACATTCATACTGTGTTGAAAAAAAATAATATCGGCACCGACTTAATGGAGTTTGAGGTAACGGAAAGTGACTTGATGGATGACCCTCACAAAGCGATATCTCAGTTAGAAGCATTAAAAGAAATGGGCTTCTCATTAGCAATCGATGATTTTGGCACGGGTTATTCATCGATGTCCTACTTAAAAAATATGCCAGTCGGCACCTTAAAAATTGATAAAAGTTTTGTTTTGAACTTACATGAAAACACCGATGATCAGACCATCGTCCAGGTCATTATTGATCTGGCTAAACGCTTTAATTTGGAACTGGTTGCCGAAGGTGTTGAGAACGAAGAAGCCTTGCAAATGCTGAAAGGCTGGGGCTGTGATTGGATACAGGGTTATCATATTTCCCGCCCTGTCGACAGCGCAACGCTGTTAACATTTCTGACAGAATTTGATAGTAAATAAAGGAGCATAATGATGATACGTGTGTTGACTCAACATGCGAAGAACAAGCTTGTTCTTCCGCTTGCTATTCTGAGTTTCTGTGGCGCACTGTCGGCTCACGCTGGAGATGGCAAAATTATCGCAACGGCAGGTTTAACCCAGGTAGAAGGTTCCGGTGGCGGCGGTTTGGTGCCCTGGGCAACACTCTCAGGGTATGACACCCGTGAGCAAATCTCCTTTGGCGCTTTTAATACCCAAGTGAATGTCGATGATTTTCGCTTACAGTCTTGGGGGGCGAATGCCAGTTTTTATGATCGGGTCGAAGTGAGCTTGGCCCAGCAGACCTTTGAATTAGAACCTGCCAGCGGCGATATTCGACAAAATATTATTGGCGTCAAAGCGCGCCTTTATGGTGATGTGGTGTATAGCACTTGGCCTCAAGTATCGTTTGGTGTGCAGCATAAACGTTTGATTGATCAAAACACGGGAGTGAGTCCAACGACTGCTGATGCCTTGGGCGCAAAAGATAGTGATCATGGAACCGACTTCTACCTTGCTGCAACCAAAGTACATTTGGGTTTGCTATGCGGTTATAACGTGGTTTGGAATCTTACATTACGGGCGACAAAAGCGAATCAGATGGGCTTGCTCGGTTATGGTGGTAGTGAAAACTCCAGCTATGAAGTGATGTCGGAAGCCAGTGTTGGCATGCTCTTAAACGAACATGTTGCGGTCGGGTTGGAATATCGTCAAAAACCAGATAATTTGGCGTTTAAGGAACATGACTGGAAAGACGCCTTTATTAGTTATATTCCCAATAAAAATATGAATATCACCTTGGCTTGGGCTGAACTAGGCACAATTGCAGGGGCCAAGGATCAGAATGGTTGGTATGTTTCGTTAAATGCGAACTTATGAGTCGATAGGCTCTTTTAACCGCGTACAAGCAATATAAACCAGAGAAACTATGACCTCAGGTGAAACTTATGAATATGAGTAATCCGCTAAAAATGTTGTCTTCAATCGTCAAATTAGGCGCTCTATTGGCCATGATAAGTGCCTGTGCAAGTCACCAACAAAGCTCGTTGTATCAGCAAATCGGTGGCCAGCAAACGGTTGAGCAACTGAGTGATGCATTTATTGCTGAAATTCAATATGACAAGCAAACCTTGTCATTCTTTTTAGATAGCGATATTGACCGGTTTCGAAGCAAATTTATCGAACATATATGTGCCACGATTGATGGGCCATGCGAGTATACCGGAGACGATATGACGCAGGTTCATAAGGGAATGAATATTACGGAGGCTGACTTTAACCGTGTTGTGGAACTGCTGATTAATGCCATGACAAATGTTGATATTCCGCATCGTTTGCAGAACCAAATTTTAGCCCGCTTGGCACCGATGCGTGGAGAGATGATTTATCACTAAACGGAGGATCTGAGTCCCCGTGTTCTACTACTTTTAGAGCATATTTCTTATGATCTTGAAATATGGCTGTCTCAACCTAATCTTTATGCTTGTATGGTCTCAGATCGTGCAAGCTGAAGTTCAGCCGGTCCCAGACAGCTGCCCAAAAATACGTCACATTCATATCGATGTTCGTGATGTTTACGAAGAGGAAGATGATCCTAACTTTCTCGAATCGTCATTGAATTTTTTTCATTTTACCACGCAAGAAAGCGTGGTTCGCAAAGAGCTCTTGTTTGAAGAAAATGGCTGTCTTGATACTGAGCTAGTCGAGGAGACAGCACGAAATCTTCGGGCTTTACCAATTTTCTCCGATGCCCATATTTCTCTGACGCCCTTACCCGACAGCCAAGATGTCGATGTTTACGTGCAAACAAAAGACCGCTTTACCTTACGTGCTGAAATTTCGGCCAGCCACAACTCAGGCACCACCAAAACCCGTATTAGTTTTGGTGATAAGAATATGTTTGGCTTAAATAAGTCGCTGCACTTCAGTCAGTCGAAAGAAGAAGGTGAAACGCTTTCTCGCTATATCTATAACGATAGCCGTTTTTTTCATGATTATGCGGTGAGCGCAGCTTACATTGATGGACGAGACGGAGGCTTGGAAAGCTACTATTTTATCGAACCTTTTCGATCACTAGACGACCGGTCTTCCTACAGCTTCGGCTATGTTAAAAATACGCAAGATTTTGTTATCAACCTTGATGACAATGAAGAGCTGGAAGTGCCCCAGTTCTATGAGAGTCAGGAAGTTGCTTATCACCATGAGTTTGGCTCTCGTCAAAAGTCAGAGCGGCTCGGCTTTGCCCTATCAAGCGCGCAGCAAGACTACTTTAGTGAGCTGGTCTCCGAGCAAGCCAGTATTCCGGAGCGACTAAAAAAAATCGACTTCGACATAACGGGCTCCATCACGGATCGCAATGAGTATATTGTGATGGAGGGTTTGGATAGCCTTGTTTATCGTGAAGATATCGAATTGTTGAAGTCCATCTTTTTTGGCGTGGGTGCGCAATGGCGAGATGATGGTAACAACACTGAAATTCATCCGAAATATCAAATTGGTATTCGGCAAACCCGTTATAACCATGAGAATGTTTTATCGTCGTATTACTTGAGTCATAGTGGCCGGTTTCATCAAGGAAAGTTGCTAGAAGCGCACACCACCGCATTCTACCATTGTTATTATTTACCTCGCCCCGGTCACGTATGGTTAGGCGGGGTGACCTACCAATATCGCTATGGCGACGATATCCTAAATAGCCCCTTAACGATGGGGGGAGACGTTGGTTTAAGAGGCTATGAAGCCAGTAGTTTTACAGGAAATAAAAGCCTTTTATTGAACCTGGAATATCGTCACCGCTTACCGACCATCTGGTCTAAGGTTGCAATTGGGCAAGCTTTTTTTGTTGATTCAGGTTTTGCGTGGAAACAAGGCGAAGCCATGGAGTTCAAAGACTTAAAAGCCAATGTCGGTTGGGGCTTACGATTCGATATTCCCTCTATTTTTGGGCAGGACATTCTCAGGTTTGACCTTGCAGTCGAGACCGAAACCGGTGATGTATTAGCCTCGGTGGTGCTTGGTCAAATCTTCCGTTATGACGAACTTACTGAAAATACGCAAAAAGAATTTTAGAGTTGCTGACTCGCTAAAACTCAGTACTGATATCAACGATTAGCTGCTTATAGTCATTGTAAAATGAGGCCGCATCTTTGTGCGTGTAGTGTAGGCCCAGCTTGAATTGTGGGATGAAATAGTGCGACAGAGCCATACTATAATAGTGATCTTTAGCATTGTTCACCTCAAAGCCGGTTTGCTGGTAAATCAAGCTGATGCTGGATTGCGGAATCGGGTAGTACGTGAGTTTGAATTCGGCCTCTTTTTCGTCAATCATCAGTCGAACATCGCGGTTAAGCAGATGATCATCATGGGCAATTAACGCTAAAGAGTCTCGGTCTGTTTTCGATACTGACATTTCGGGCTCGAGAAAACCAAACTCTGCTAATTCAAATAGCGCAGTAAAACCAAAGCCATAGGTTTTATCTTCTGTTTTTTCATAACGGCCGAAAATGCTCACTCTATCCGTTAAAAACAGACCCAGTTGAACTTCTTTTGTGCGATAGGATTTTCTTTTCTCATTAACGCCGCTTGCATAATAAAAACGCGCTTCATCCAGGTATTGATAGCCCAGCTCTGCCCAAACAGGGAGCGCCTGATGCGCCAAAAATGATGACAATGAATATCGTTTCGACTTCGTCGCTTTCAGTATCTGGCCGCGAACCACCGTATTTAGATTTTTCCACTCTAGTTGATTCGCTGATAAGGATAGATTGGCAACACGATTGTAAAACCCGGCTCTTGCATAGGGTAGCTCAGACGATTTGACCACGGGGCTTAGGTAGGCTTTCAGATACCCTGTGTTCTCCTTGGTTTCTGTTCTGCCTGAACTGAATTCATCGTCGGTATCTTCAAACTTGATAGATGAACTGCTCAGTCCTACAACATATTGGTGCGTGTTTTGTGCACTTGCTTGTATCGACGCGAGGCTAATGATCGCGACAACAAAACCAAACAGACTTTTTATCAACATCTTCAACCCTTTACCTGCTAATGCCTTTGGAGAGGCGGGATTATGCCCGCCTAGATATTTAAAGCAAGATAGGCTTGATCAAACTTAGATCTTGTTGGCGTTCTTAGATTTCCCTCAACACCACAATAGGCGGGTGTTGACTGACTTTTCGGGTCGTGATGGCGCCAAGGAACATGATCAATAGGGCTGAACATGTGGGTACCCAAAGCCATAAGGTATATTGTGGGCTGTAGTTTAAATCGAGTAAAAATCGATACAGGCAGAAGCTAATCACTTCGGCGCCGAGCAAAGCAATCAGGCCAGAGATTAAGCCGAGAAAAGCGAATTCACTCCACTGTTTTCGCCTTAAATTCGCTTTGCTAACGCCTAGGGTTCGCAAGATGGCGCCTTGATGAATACGTTCATCTAGGCTGCTATATAGCGCTGCAAGCAGCACTAATAACCCGGCAAACAGGACTAGCAATAAAAGATATTCGACCGCTAAGGTGACTTGATTAACCAGGGTTTGAATCTGCCCGAACACCATGCTCATGTCTAATAAGGTGATGGTCGGAAAGTCACGAATCAGTGACATTAGCTGATCTTGTTTCTCTGCGGGAACATAAAAGCTGGTGAGGTAGGATAAGGGCAAGCTTTCCAGGGCCGATGAAGACAGAATCATATAAAAGTTCGGGCTGAGTGTGCCCCAATCCACCTTTCGAATACTACTCACGGTAGCGGTAACGCGCTGACCGGCAACCTCAAACGTTAACTCGTCATTCAGTGTGATGCCCAAGCGTTTCGCTAAACCGGACTCCACTGACACTTGCTGCACGGGGGATTGGTTGTCATGCCAACTGCCTTGCAGAATGTCATTGCCTTCAGGTAAGAGCTGGCTCCAGGTTAAGGCCAAGTCCCGCTGTAGGGCCGGATCTTCTTTTAGCTCGTTTTGTTCATGAACATTGAGTGCATTAATTTGGGTCAAGCGGCCTGGCACCATTGGAAATAGTGGTTTGTGTTCAAAACCGACGTCGGCAAGTTTCGCCTCATAGCGTGTTTTTTCATGTTGCTGGATATTCATCGAGAAAAAGTTAGGCGCATCATCTGGCAAAGCGCGTTGCCAGTCGGCTAATAGGTCATGACGGACGATACTGATGATCAGCATAATCATCAAAATCATCGAAAAGGCCAAGACTTGTGTCGCAGTTTGCTGCGGATTCTGCATAACCTGTCGCCAAGCAAAGCGCAGGTACAGGGATAAACGTGCAACAGGCACCAAACGATTTAAAAAACCTAGGAAAAGCCGAACACCCTGTACCAGAATCAGTAAGCCGAGACAGCCGCCAATCACCAGAATGGCGGACATCAAGGCATTCTGGGTAAACCATAAACTCAATCCGAATATTGCCAGCATGGCTAAGGAATAAATGCTAATGGCTCCCCAACCCAGCGGTTCAAGTTCTCGCCTCAGAATACGCAAAGGAGACACCTTACCCAAACTCAATAAGTGAGGTAGCGCGAAGCCTAATAAAGTCGCGGGTGCAGTGACGGATGCAAGAAGCCATGCAGAAAGCGAGGCTTCAGGTAAAGCATTCTGAAATAAACCGCTGAGCAAGCTGACCAACACGGTTTGCGCCAGCGTACCCAAGACTAAACCAATAAGGGAACAGAAAATTGCCAAATACAGTAGCTGTAGGCTGAACAACATCAGAACCTGTTTCTGGCTGGCGCCCAGTGTTCTAAGTAGCGCGCTGGTATCAAAGTGATGTAATGCGTAGTCGCGTGCCGCCATGGCAATCGCAATGCCAGACAGTAAAATCGCGAGGATCGCCGACAAAGACAGGTATTGCCGAGCTTTATCCAAAGACGCTGATAAGGCCTGATTATTATCCGACAGACTTTCGAGGTTTTGGCTAATGCTTAACTCGGATTCGAGCCATTGTTGGTATTGTGCCACTGTCGTTTGAGTCTGAGTCAGTGGCCATTCATGCGGCGCAGCCACCAATAAGCGCCATCGTAATCGGCTGCCTGTTTGTATCAGCCCGGCGGCTTCAATGTCTGAAAGGTGCATCATTAAACGAGGCGATAAGCTATAGAAGTTACCGCCCCGATCACTTTCCTGATTAATCACTGCGGCCACGATAAACTGGCTTCGACCTACTTCGACTTGATCGCCAACCTGTAAATCTAACAAGGCAAGCAAGCGTGACTCTAGCCACACTTCACCTCGGGCCGGCCCGGATTGGACTTGATAGCCTTCGCTAAAGGCATCTTCACTGATGATGACGGTGCCTTTCAAGGGGTAGGCGGCTTCGACACCTTTGATTGCCGCAAGTGACATCGACTCGCCCGCCACGACCACACTCGGAAAGCTCAGCGTGCGTGTGGTATTTAAGCCTAAGCTTTCTGCCTGCAGCACAAAGTTTTCAGGAATCGCTTCGCTACTGCGGATACGTAAATCTGCCCCGAGTATTTCGGTCGACTTACTGAGCATGCCACTATCCAAACGATTCGAAAAAACACTGATCACTGTAGCAACAGTGACCGCCAGGATTAAGGCCAGGTTGATAATGCTTAGTTGACCGGCTTTCAGTTCACGCCAAAGTAAGCGTTTGCTCAGTGATAGCAGGTTGATAAAGGACAAGCGAGCTTGTTTTGGAAATGCTTGCATCGGCTGTGCTGTCATCGCTTATACACCCTCATTTGGCGTGACGGTCTCATGCAATTTGCCATCATGCATGGTGAGTGTTCGCTCACACGACTCGGCTAAATGATTATCGTGGGTGACTAATACCAAGGTAGTGGTAGCAGATTGATTCAGCTCAAACAGCATGTTGATGATTTGCTCGCCGGTGTGGCTGTCCAGATTCCCTGTCGGTTCGTCAGCAAACAGTACTTTGGGTTCAGCTGCAAAGGCTCGGGCAATCGCAACCCGTTGTTGCTCGCCGCCTGAAAGTTGCCTGGGGTAATGGTGAATACGTTGCGCCAAACCGACTTTGCTGAGCCATTCTTTGGCTTTTTCCTGTGCCTGTTGCTGTGATGATTGGCCGGTGATTTCGATCGGTAAACTGACGTTTTCTAAGGCGGTTAAACCCGGTAATAATTGAAAATTCTGAAACACAAAGCCCACGCCCTGTGCTCGAACGGCGGCGCGCTGGTCTTCATCCAGTTGGTGAA
>JBLLNS010000020.1:0-40257 GCA_048058835.1 Oleiphilus sp. | reverse complement strand
GTTCAATAATACCCCCGACTGTAAAAGAGCAAGCCATCAACATCAGTAATGCGCCAATTTGAATCGCCGCATGACGGATAGAGGTATCAAAGGTGGTGCTCAAACGGCGCTGGCTGAGCGATACATCTGGGTTATTCCGTCGCTTGCGATGCTCATATAAAATGATCGCTATCATTATAAAGGGCAGTAATATCGGCGCAGAAAACTCATCCAGATAGGCGTCTAAAGCGAAAGCAAATACCAGCATGAGTAAGCTCAAAATAACAAGGTAAGGCAACAGACTCTTCGCATTCTGCAAGCTAGGGCCTAGCGATTCTTTGACTGAGGGTAAGCTTAAGCGGCTTTGCTTGGTCAGTAATACAAAGAAGCAAAAGACGCAGAGTGTCAGCAAAAATACCCGGCTTCCCCAGTAAAAGAGTTCATCTGAGAGTACTTCTTTATTCAGAATAGCGATGCCGACGACTAATAGACAAGGTCTTAGAACAACCCCGGAGCTGCCGGTCATGGCGGTGACTGCCAATGCCAGTTGACGCCGGGTGCCAATTCTTCGTAGCTCTTGATAAGCAACGGCGCCCATCGCAATAATAATGATGCCGGATGCGCCGGTATAAGCCGTCGGTACAGCCATTAAGACAATGGCCACGCAGGCTAGAAGCTCGGGTGGCAAGCGCCATGGGGTGAATACTGAAAATAATTGAGCCGGCAATAGCGTTTCTTTTAACAGCATGCCTACCCAGATATATAAAGCGATTGAGAGGTGAAGATTGGTTAAGTGGAATATTTGGGTGAAATACACCGCGATGCCAGGAAGATGCTGTTCATTGATCAGAAAATGATAGCTGGCAGCCAGTAGCATCCAGGTATGAATAGGAACGGTTAACAGACTATGAAAGAGCTGCTTTTGATTGTTTAAATGCGCTGGCATCGTGACGAAACGATATAGTGACATGGCCGCGATAGAACCGCTTCCAAGCGATAAAATGATCAACAATTGAGGTGATGAAAGCTTGGTGCCGGACTCGAGTGCGCCCAAGAAAAAGAACAAGCTAGAAAGCGATAAACCCAAACTGGCTAGAAATTGGGCGCCATAGGAAAGTAAGTGATCCATCTTGGAGTGAATGCTTCGAAACGCAATATGTTCGCTTTTCCAGGTTGCATAATTTGCGCAAAGCATCAAAAGTAGAATTAAAATGGTTTTTTGGTGGTTGATCGAAAATAAGCTTAATTGGGCGAATACTGATTCCAATCGCGCGAAAAGAGAGACCGAAAAAGAATATTCTTGTTGATAGATGGCGGCATCCAGGTGTTTCTTCTTACAGACTTTCAATTGTTTGATCAGCGAAATGCGCGAACTTTCTCGGTCGAACTCTTCCTCGACTAAACTAAAGCCGCTGTTTTCTGCATGAAACCGCGCTTCAAGCTGATCAAGGCGTACCTCAACATCGACATCAGGGTCGCAGGATGGCTGAGGCTCTTCCCCTCTTAGAATAAAATAGTTATCCCAAACAGACAGGCCCAGTTTAAGAAGCTGGGCATTGATATTTTCACTCGTTCCGGCCAGAACGGTGGTCAGCAATAGAATCAAAACGCTGATCGATAGGCTTTTACTCAACATGTTCCGCGCGGTGACCATGATGCTTACTCAATAACTGTTATTTTTTTAGAGGCTAAAGCTTACTCTTTATCTTTAGAGGTACACTCAGCAAGATTTGGGTCTACCTTACAGCGGACTTTTCGAAACAAGGTGAGCGCTTTTGCGTTATAAATATTTCTATCTCGCAATGCTAAGCGACTTTCCCTAAACATTTCGTTCCAGCTGTTTTTATCGGCTTCTGATATTTCTATCCAATATTTTTCTGGAATGGTTTGTTCGCTTTGTTCGATAGTTTTGATGCTTTCAAGGTACTTGTTCGCTAGCAACTCTCTGGAGTTTTGCCCAAATTCAGCCGGTATTTTTTCCCAGCGAACGATTAACTGCATGGTGACTTGAAGAGATGGCCATTTGATAATACCGCCATTTGGCTCGAGCCCTTTATACATCTCCATCGGTTCATACGCTAAGCCGGGTGCCCCAGTAATGTCGACAGCGTGGTTATTGAATTTCTGTAAAGCATTCATGATGCTGGATGACACCGGCGTCATACCAATTCTTTCCGCGAGATAGCCGGTTTCCGGCGCATTGTCTAATACGGTGATACGTTTACCGGCCATATCGGCTGGGACGCGAATCTTGCGATCATTCACAAATAAAAATATGGCACCAATCGGCGAGATGCCAATAATTTCATATTCACCCTTACGCATCAGTTTTTCTGCTTTCGGGCTGCTCAGGGTCTTAATGATCATGCCCAAGTGTTCATAGGTGGGAAGTGCGCCAACCGCATTGATTGAGCCGGTGAAGTCATTATATTCCCGGGCGCGGATGCCCGGCAGGTTGAGCATGTCACAGACACCGTTTTTGAATTCCTCAGAAGCCACCCGGTCGTCGGTATAGACCTTGAACGATAAATCGACGCCCCAGCGGTAAGCATCAATCTTATATTCTTTCATCGCTTTATGAACGGGGCCGTCATGACCAATAAAATCAAACACGCACATAGTAAGGGGCATTAAGTTTGATTGTTTAGCCGAGGCGTTGGCTTGTACTAGTGAGGCTGAGCTGAGTAGAAAAGCGAACAAGGAAAGTTTGATAACACGGGTTATGACAGACATAGTAAGGCTCATAAATAAACACAAACGTAGAAAAATATTGAGCTATGAATCCTACCTGATTCGCTGAAATCTGGAAATGGAAGAATGTCTCAAAAACATGAAAGAAAATCAGATTTTATAATGCGTGGCACCCAGACGGTCAGTTATTTACCGTCTGTAGTGCACTGAATCTTGGCGTCAAACAGAGATTCGTCGAGATTGATACTCGTCGAAATTCGGTTTTTCGCGTTGGTAGTGTTTCATCAAGGGGGAGTGAACGATAAAGTCAGCTGTGCTTTTGTTGCAGGCAACAGGAATGTTCCAAAGGGTGGCGACTCTAAGTAGCGCCTTGATGTCAGGGTCATGAGACATGGGTTCTAATGGGTCCCAGAAGAAAATAAGGAGGTCTACTGTGCCCTCGGCAATGCGAGCACCTATTTGCTGGTCTCCACCGAGTGGGCCGCTTTGTACCCGCTCCACTCTAAGGTCGGTTTCTTTTTCGATGAGTAAGCCCGTGGTGCCCGTGGTTACCATAGAGCAGTTTTTCAAATCATCGTGATGGTCATTGAGCCACT
This sequence comes from Oleiphilus sp., assembly GCA_048058835.1. Lineage (GTDB taxonomy): Bacteria > Pseudomonadota > Gammaproteobacteria > Pseudomonadales > Oleiphilaceae > PZPK01. The sequence goes on along the minus strand of JBLLNS010000020.1, from coordinate 36,991 downwards.
TCACGAGATCTGGTTTTCGGTTATCGTGTGCAATGAGAGCAATATTTTCAATTGGTTTCATAAAACTGCCATTTTGAGTGAATTGTTATTGTTATTGCGCTGAGTGCGATCATCATACACTCAACTAACTGCCATGTATTTAATAACTGTAGCAGATTATCTTTTAGTAATATGACAAAAATGTGTCAGCACTTAATAAAATATGGCCAAGCAATGATCGCACGAGGCATTTCGCGCATAAAAAGGTGAAAACAATAAGGGAAATTCTAACGGGCATGCCTATACTAGGGAGGAAACTAGATAGCCTCATAGAGAGAGATATGATGAAAAAATTAATGAGTTCAATGTGTATGATAGGGTGTTTGTTTATAACGTCTGATGGCATAGCCGGAGATGCTGAGGCTGGCAAGGCGCGATCAGCTGTCTGTGCCGCGTGTCACGGCGCTCAGGGTAAGGCTGCAGTGCCGAACTACCCTAACTTGGCGGGTCAAAACAAAGCCTACTTGGTCAGTGCTTTGAAGGCATACAAGAATAAACAACGAACAGGTGGTCTGGCTGTTATTATGCAAGGTCAGGCAGCGGCATTGTCGGATGAAGATATGAATAACCTGGCTGAATACTATAGTACGTTAAAGCCATAAATTTTCTGTCAAAGCCGGATACTTCTTTTGTTACAAGGTAAGCACACAAACCGGCTACCTTCGGTATAAGGCAAGCGACAAGCTTGCCTTTTTTGTGGATTTTGAAGCCTCTATGAAATCGGGTAGAATAGTGCGCCAAATTGCCCCTCGACATGAGTGACTTATGAAATTTATCGTTAAACTTTTCCCTGAAATATCCATCAAAAGCCGGCCAGTGCGTCAGCGTTTTGTAAAACAGTTAAGACAAAACGTGAGTGAAGTGCTGAAACGTGAATTTGATAATGTCGCAGTTCAGGGTTATTGGGACAAGATTGAAGTGCGGGTGAAAGATGCTGATCTCGACTATGCCCAAAAAGTGGCGAAAACCCTTCAACGTATTCCGGGTATTGCGAATATTCTCAGAGTTCAGAACTATACGATCGAAGACATTGAAAACAACTTCGAACAAATGCTGCAACTCACCCAAGACGTTTTCCAAAACGAGTTACAAGGTAAAACCTTCGTTGTACGCATTAAACGGGCCGGAAAGCATAGCTTCACCTCAACGGAGCTGGAAAGGTACATTGGTGGCGGCTTGTTACAGCGTCTTGAAACCGGCGGCGTGGATCTGAAAAATCCGGATGTCACGATTCGTTTGGAAGTGCGTGACAACGAAATTTATATCATCGAAGAGCGTTATGAAGGTTTGGGTGGCTACCCTATGGCGACCCTGGATGATGTTCTATCTCTGATGTCCGGTGGCTTTGACTCCACGGTTGCCAGTTATCTCACCATGAAGCGCGGCTTAAAAACCCATTTTTGTTTCTTTAATTTGGGTGGCGCAGCACATGAAATAGGGGTGAAGCAAGTTGCTCTATATCTTTGGGAAAAGTACGGCATTTCCCACCGAGTGAAATTCGTGAGTGTACCTTTTGAAGGCGTGGTGGGTGAGATCGTACAAAAAATTCATCACTCTCAACGTGGCGTCGTGCTTAAGCGTATGATGTTACGCGCGGCTGAGCAGGTGGCTGACTCGCTAGCGATTCAAGCTTTGGTCATGGGCGACAGTGTTGCGCAAGTCTCTAGTCAAACATTAACCAATATGTGTGTGATCGATGCCGTGACGAGCAAGCTGGTGTTGCGGCCTCTCATTACCATGGATAAGCAAGATATCATCTCTTTGTCACGAAAAATTGGTACTGAAGATTTCGCTAAAAATATGCCTGAATATTGTGGTGTTATTTCCGATAAGCCGACAACCTGCGCAAAAGAAGAGCGCTTAAAAGAAGAAGAAGCCAACTTTGACTTTGGTATATTGGAAGCCGCTTTGAACAGTCGCATGACCATCAAAATTGATGAAGTGTTGACTCGGGTTCAAACCATTGCCGAGGTTGATATTGTTTCGGTCCCGCATGTGAATGACGTAATTATTGATATTCGACACCCGGAAGATCGCCAGAAAGCACCTTTGATGCTAACCAATAATGCCATTGAATTGATCCCGTTTTATGAACTTCTATCTAAAAAAGATGGCCTCGACCCCGATAAAAATTATTTGCTCTATTGTGATAAGGGCTCAATGAGCCAGCTCCATGCGAGCCACTTAAAAACCATGGGGCATACTCATATTGGGGTATATACTCCTTCGGCTTAGTGTTATTGGATAACACTATATTTTTCACAAAAGGAATGTATTTTGAGCTTAAAGACGGGACGGCGCGAACAGAAGAAATTAACCAATCGGCGAGCTATTTTAGATGCTGGGCTGACTGTTTTTTCGACCATTGGTTATGAACGGGCAACCATTATGGATGTTGTCGAAGCGAGTGGTTTGTCAGTAGGTACGCTGTATAATCATTTTGGTGACAAGGATACGATCTTTGCTGAGCTAGTGGGGAATTTAGTCAGAGAAGTGAGGGCGGTCCTTAGTGAGTCACGCAGTAAAGCTTATGACATCGAATCTTTCATTCTCGGTGCCTTTCATGCCTACAGTGCACTGATGGAAGCACAGCCGAAAATGCAGCAGCTTATCCAAGTCAATTCCAATGCCTTTCGGCGCTATATTACCACCGATCAAGAATTGGCCGGGTTGATTGCTGACCTTGAGCAAGATATGCAAGCAGCAGTGGATAGCGGAATCATGCCATCTTTTCCTGTAAATTTAATGACCTCGGCGATGATGGGGGCTAGTATCGAAATATTTTCTGAGGATATTAGTTCCCACACTGCGAAGCAAAAAGCGGAATTTCTCGGTCAGATATTTTTAGGTGGCATTCAGCGCTTGGCAAACGTATAACCTAAAGCAGCAATTTCTCACAAAGGCATAGCCAAGGTGAAGTATGGATATAAGTGATTATCGGCGTGAATATATGAGCCAAGGACTGGATCTAGCGGAATTAGATAGCGACCCGTTTAAACAGTTTGAGTTCTGGTTTCAACAGGCACGAGAAGCCAATATTCAGGATGCAAATGCCTTCAGTATTGCCACCTGTGACCCTGATGACGGGCCCTCGGTTCGTACCGTGTTACTCAAGTTGTTTGATGAGCAAGGCTTTATATTTTTCACCAACTACAACAGTAGCAAAGCCAAACAAATACAGCGTTACCCGCATGTCGCCATGCTTTTCCCCTGGCTGGTGCTGAATCGCCAGGTGCGTATAGAAGGTAAATGCGAAAAAATTTCTAGTGCCGCGTCGCTTAAATACTTTACCACACGACCCAGAGGCAGCCAGATCGGCGCATGGTGTAGTGATCAGAGTGAAATCATCGAATCACGAAGCTTTCTTGAACAAAAATACCGTGAAGCGGCAGAAAAATTTAAGAATGGTGCAGTGCCGCTTCCGTCGTCATGGGGAGGTTATCGAATTATTCCAAAGCGTTTTGAGTTTTGGCAGGGCAGAGAAAACCGCTTACATGATCGATTGCAATATGCCAGAGCTGACGATAACTCTTGGCATGTTCAGCGACTTGCTCCTTAAGCAGAGTCGCTGAGCTAGGGGGCTTGGGTGCATCGTCGAACCCCAGTTCACAGCTCTAGATTGAGGTTTAGACACAGTCTGACAAAACGACTTAGTCGCTTAAGTCCCGGAAAGTGGTCGTTCATAATTCTTTAGCCACCGAAATTCAGCCATACTACTACGTCATTCCCGCGTAGGCGGGAATCCACTGACTTTGCTTCACGAAGCCTCAATGATCGATTTCCACAGGTCTTGCCAGTCTGGGTTAGTCTTGAAGATTAAATCTAATTTCCATTGGCGGCGCCATTTCTTTATTTGCTTTTCTCTTAGAATTGCCGACTCCATAGATTCATGTTGTTCAAAGTAAACAAGACTCTTAGTCCCATATCTATGAGAAAAGCCTTCTGCTAGGCCTTGCTTGTGCTGCCAAGCTCTTTGGATCAAGTCACTAGTGACACCGACATAAAGCGTGCCACGCTTTTCACTAGCCATGATATAAACTGTTGGTTGCATATATTCTTCCTTGAATAATGTGCAGATTGGTACTTTTAAACAATGGATTCCCGCCTGTGCGCACCACTGTCCGGAATAAAATCATATCGATAAATTTCCTTGGAGGTGATGGAACTCTTTTTCCCACTTCCTTCGTTTTTTCGCTCTATCGCTCTCAATTTCAGTACGCTTAAACAATGTTGATCTCAATTCTATAAACCAGTGCTTCATCGCGCCACAACCGCATTCTCGCTTCTTCATGCTGTATGCCAATAAGTAGCTAATTAGTGCAGTGTAAATCTGTATTTTTACGGCATTCTCACTTCGCCCCAAAAACTTTTTAATTTTCAAGTTTTGTTTTAACCATTTGAAAAATAACTCAATACTCCAACGCTTCTTATATAACCCAGCAATCTCTTCTGCCGATCTTTCAAAGTCATTGGAAGCTAATATCAACGGATATTTTTTATCTGGTCTATGAACAGTAATTCGCCTCAAACTCTTATCATAATATCGATTCACTCGACTTCCACCTGGGCGTTTATTTTTAAACTTTACTACTTCGTCTTTTAGTATCTTGCCTTCATCATCCATCGGCACAACAATATCTTTCACCACATTTACACTGGCATTGCTCTTAAAGCGTGTTACGAATTTTGCGTTGTTCTGCTCAATTTCGTGCCACCAGTTATAGTCGTAATAGCCTTTATCAAATACATAAGTGGCACTTTCTTCCAATACCGTTTCCCGACCGACTTCAACATCGGTAATATTGGGCGCTGTCATCTTCATATGAACAGGCAGCTCAAGTTCTGGCGCATAGATCATGTGAACTTTTAGCCCTTGAGTTCGATGATTGTGGTTATCTTTTGTCCATTCATCGTACCCTAAGCCCTTAAGGGAAATTGGGCTTGAATCAATCAAGTACAGTAAATCTGTTAATTCACTTCTGACTTGCCGGTGTGTTTGTCCTATCAGCCTTCCACAAACATGTTCGAATAGTTTACAGCTTCGGTTTCTATTGGCATCAGCTAATGTCGAGCGCTTAATCTCACGCGTCCCTAGGTGATAATGATGTTCCTTGTGAGCATTAAAACCGGCTTTCAACTCCCTCAAACTCTCGCACCCTGAAACCTGTGCATATACCATCGCAATGAGTTGATCCCAACTAGTAAAACTCTTGCTGTATTTATCATTACCTTGTTGCTGAACTATTTTTTCAAAACTTCCTCGAGGGAGGCCTTTCATTAGATCTCTAAATCGTGTATTTCTATACATCTTGCAGCACCTAAGTTTCGAGTCGTGTCTTAACTTTGTACCTTTATAGGTCAGGTGCTGCAACCCTTCTTAACCAATCCCCCAATTTTATTCCGGACAGTAGTGCGCCTGTGCGGGAATGACGACGGTGGGATATTATAGTGTAAGGGGGTAAACCTCTATACGTGAATTTGTCAGCTATCAGGAACATATTTAGCCAATTTCAGATGTAGTGTCTGCGGCTTAATTTGGAACTTTGCCTATTAAGCATTGAATTTGGTTTATACGCTCTAGTTGAAAGCGGAGTTTTAATAGGTCACTGACTTTTACAGCTAAGGTTTACAGCGTTTCCGTTGCCGAGCTGCCAATGTCGGCCTGCTTGTCTGTTGAAATTTTCTCAAGCTGGTTACTCAATTGGTTATTTTGTTGGCTAAGCGCTTTGTTCTCTTGCAATGTTTGTTTCAGTTGGCTTTGAATGTCCTTCAAGCTGCGATTCATCTCGTCTAACTGTTTGGATAGTTTATTGTTTTGTTGTTTGCTGGAGGCAAGTAATTGTTCCAGTAAAACTTGTCTCGCTTGGTGCTCCGTTAAACTGCCCTCTTTCATCGCGAGCTTTTTCTGGTAATCGCTGAGTGCGGCTTCGAATACTTTTAAGTCATTTTCCTGATAATCGATAAAGGCTTCGTTGATGTCGATCGTGAGGTAATTATCTTCCAGCTGCGTTTTTAGGCTTGCTAACTGTGATGCAAGAATATCGGCAGAGCTGCTCAGCGCATCTTTTTCACTTTCGCTATGCTCCTGAGTGTCTTTAAGTTTTGTTATTTCAGTTTGCAGTTGATCGCTGGTGCTTTTTAAATCCACTAGCATGGTTTTGGTTTTATCGAGCTCCAGTTTCTTGTTTTGCAAAGCACTGGTTTTATCGATGACTTCTTCCTGCGTCATGTTCAGTATGCCCGCCAGTTTCCCAATATTTTTTGAAGCATTGGCAATTTGGTTATATTGAACCTGTTGTTGCTGCATATGATCGTACGCAAAGTAGCCGCCGACGATACACACGATTAACAAAACCGGTAATATGATGAAATTTGCATTTTTACGTTTTGCCTCAAGCTCAGACTGTCGAGTGGCCAGAGAGGCACTTTCTTTTTTTAGTAATAGTGCGTCTTCTTCCAGCTTTTGTTCTCGTTTATTGAGCTCTTGGGCCTTTAGCCGATTGGCGCGTTCTTTCTGGGCGACTTCTTCTTGATGGCTGGAAAGTCGTTTTTCGGTACGCGTTTGGTGGTGTGCCTGTCGGGCCAGTGCGTCTTCTTTTAAGCGTAATGCTCTGGTTTTTTGCTCTAACTTTAATTCGTCTGCCGAAGCCATAACCTGTGCTGTCCCATGTACAATGTTGCGATAGTAAATTTTAGCTTAGTTGAAAACTGTTAATTTGCATGTCAGCTCTGCCGTTATATGGCTTCCAGCTTTGCATATGACAGGACTAGCCATTTGCTGCCACTTTCCAAAAAGTTAACTTGAATCCGAGCATGAGCGCCTTGGCCTTCATAATTTAGCACCGCCCCTTCACCAAACTTAGGGTGATTGACTAATTGGCCAAGTTGAAAGGGGCAAGATTCCTGAGCAAACCCTGAAACTGACTCCCGCTGGAAAGACACCGGCATCGACACACTGTTCTTGATTCTGACTTCTTGCATCAGGTTATTAGGGATTTCCCGTACGAAACGAGAAATCGGGTTGAACTTTTCTTGCCCGTAAAGACGACGTGACTCCGCGTAGGTAATCACTAACTTCTCCATGGCGCGGGTGAGACCGACGTAGCATAGCCGACGTTCTTCTTCTAAACGCCCCGGCTCTTCCATCGACATTTGATGAGGGAACAAGCCTTCTTCCATGCCGGCTAAAAATACGCAGGGAAACTCTAAGCCTTTGGCAGAGTGCAAGGTCATCATTTGTACGCAGTCTTGGTGCTCATCGGCTTGTTGCTCACCGGCGTCCAGAGCGGCTTGCGCAATAAAGGTCGCTAAGGGTCCGAGGTCGTCATCCTCAGGTTCATAATCTTTGGTTGCAGAAAGCAGCTCATTCAAGTTTTCCACGCGCGCTTGGCCCTTTTCACCCTTTTCTTTGGCGTGATGGTCTTTGAGCCCGGTTTGTTCTAATACTTTTTCGGTCAGTTGAGAGAGAGTGAGCTCGCTCTGTTGTTCGCATAGATCATCGATAATGTGAATAAAGTGCTTTAGAGAGGAGCCCGCTTTCCCTTTGATTAGCCCCAGTTCAAGTCGCTCGACACAGGCTTGCCAGAGCGATACAGATTGCTCGCGTGCATGCTCACGTAAATCACTCAAGGTTTTGTTGCCGACCCCTCGAGTTGGGATATTAACGACGCGTTCAAAGGCCGCATCATCATGCCGATAATAGATAAGTCTGAGATAAGCCAAGGCATTTCGAATCTCTTGGCGATCATAAAAACGTAGTCCGCCATAGATACGATAAGGAATGCCTTGCCGGATTAAAAACTCTTCCAGAATACGTGATTGGGCATTGGAGCGATATAGAATGGCGCATTCGCTTCGATCGCGCGCTTGATTAACCCATGCTGAAATTCTATCCGCTATGTAATTGGCTTCATCTTGCTCATTGAAAGCGGCGTACAAGTCGATCAATTCGCCTTCGTTTCCGTCAGTCCATAATTCTTTTCCGAGACGACCACTGTTATTGTGGATCAGCGCATTTGCTGCGCTAAGAATGGTCGAAGTTGAACGATAGTTTTGTTCCAGTTTGATGCATAAGGGCTGCTGGAAGTCATGCTCAAACTGTTGAATGTTTTCAATTTTAGCCCCGCGCCAGCCATATATTGACTGGTCATCATCGCCGACCACCATGATCGGAATACGGTCACCCGCGAGCACTCTCAGCCACGCATATTGGATCGTGTTCGTGTCCTGAAATTCGTCGACTAATAAATACCTGAAACGGTCTTGGTAATGTGCCAGAAGAGCGGGGTTGTTCAACCAGAGTTCATGTGAGCGAAGCAGTAATTCGCCAAAATCAACCATGCCGGACTGCTGACACTGGTTTTCATAAGCCAGATATAGCTTGGCCATGACTTGGTCGTATTGGCTGTGACTGGGTGGCAAATAAGCGGCTCTAATACCCTCGTCTTTTTTGCCATTAATAAATGATTGAACCTGTTTGGGGGGCCAACGGGTTTCGTCGACATGGTTCTCTCGCATAATCCGTTTGATAATGCGTAACTGGTCATCGGAATCGAGTATCTGAAAGTTTTCGGGTAGATTGGCGTCGCGTGAATGTGCTCTTAAAAGCCGGTGTGCAATACCATGAAAAGTACCAAACCAGAGGTTTCGACCGGGAAGCTGGAGAAGCTCCTCTATACGCCCGCGCATTTCTTTCGCAGCCTTATTGGTAAAGGTCACGGCCATAATCGAAGACGGGCTTAATCGCTCAATTTCGATCAACCAAGCAATGCGATGAACCAAAACGCGGGTTTTACCACTGCCTGCCCCTGCTAGAATTAATAGGTTTTGCATCGGCGCTGCGACAGCATTACGTTGCGCGTCATTCAAGCCATCTAAAATATGTGAAACATCCATGAGAACTTTCTTAGGTGATTAACGATTGGCTGGCAAGAATAACATTGCCGTGTTGATATGTTTAGGGAATTTAAGCTGGATATCGTGCTTTTCAGTGAAAACAGGCGTGAAAAGCTGGGTGAATATCCCCGCTAAAAAAGGCTATACTTAACGCACGCTTTCCTTCCAGAATAACAACTATGAATCTTGGCCGTATTAAAAAGTTTCTTCTGCGCTCAACAGCTTTAACTAGCGGGTCTGGTGATCCTGAAAAAAAACAACTCTATGATGCCTTAGTCTCCGAACGTCAGTTACGAAAAACGTTAGAAAAAGATTTGGAAAAAAACCAAACTGATTTTGATGTGTTATTGAAAGATAGGCTACGTGAACTGAGTGAAGCGAATACGCAATTAAGTGAGCAAATTGCGCTGCGTAAAGCCATCAGTGACGCCTTGGTCAAAAGCCAAACCCGGCTTACCCAAGCGATGTCAGCCTCGCGTTTAGGTTTGATTGATTGGGATATTTATCATGGCCAGTTTTATCAATCTGATTTCCTGGCCACTTTTGGCGCTAAAGAACAAAGCTCTGAAGAGATCATTAAAACCCTTAAGCGGGTGATCCATCCCTTGGATTATTTAACTGTTCGTGAAACATTGAATGCCTGTCTGGAAGGACGTTTGGCCGACTATGTTATTCAGTACCGGATTTCTCAGGATGATAAGACCTGGCTCTGGATTGAGGAATGCGGAAAAATTGTCGATGCCGATTCAAAAGGTAAAGCCTTAAGGTTGTTGGGTACGCGCCGGAATATTCAGTCAGAAGTACTCAGAGATGAGCAGGTAAGGCTTGCTAAGTCCGTGGTTGATCATACCTCTGAAGGGGTTTTCGTGCTGGATCCTCAATTCCGTTTTCTGTCGGTGAATCCGGCATTTGCGAAAATCATGGGTCTAAAGGCTGATAAGTTTAGCGGCAAACGTATTCAAGATATCTCTGACACGCCTAAACGCGAGCAAGTTTATGAGGAAATATTTCAGCAAGTACAAGCCAAGGATCAGTGGCAAGGTGAACTGTTGGAAAAACGCTTTCAGGGCGACTATTACCCACAATGGACCCAGATAAATGCCATTCACGATGAGCATGGCCTGATTAAATATTATGCCGGCATGGTGTCTGATTTGTCGTTTCGAAAAGCGGCAGATAAAAAGCTCGATTACTTATTAAATTATGATGATTTGACCAAACTAGCAAACCGTGTGCAATTCAAAGATCAGCTACATCGTGCGTTGGTTAGATTCAAAGATGAAGGCCTGCCTTTTGCGTTGGTCATGCTAGATATTGACCGCTTCAAACAATTTAATGAAAGTTTTGGTCATGAAGCGGCGGATCAATTGCTCTGTGAGATTGCTTCCCGTTTATCCCAGAATGTACAGAAGGTAGACATATTGGCGCGAGTTGGCGGTAATGAATTCGCATGCGTTGTTGGTTGTAGCCCCACTTTTAATGTGCAGAAGTTTGCCCAGCGCTTGTTTGAAACCGTTACCCAGAATCATTATGAAATTGCGGGGCAAGGCCTGGCAATTTCATGCAGTGTAGGGATTGCACTGATTCCCGAGCATACTCAGGACATTGAAATTCTGATGCAGTATGCCGCCTTGGCAGTACAAAAAGCTAAGTTTCAAGGGGGCGATCAGATCCAAGTATTTGATGAAACCTTAAAGTCGTTCTCCCGAGAAAAGTTAGAAATGGAGCACGAGCTAAGAAAGGCGCTCGAAAATAATGAATTAGAGGTGTTTTATCAGCCTAAATTAGATGTAGCCGCGCAAAAAATTCACTCAGTGGAATCACTGATCCGCTGGAATCACCCTGTCAAAGGTTTGGTGACGCCGGTCGATTTTGTCAACATCGCAGAAGAAAGTGCGCTGATCAGTGATCTTGGCTTATTTGTGTTAAGAGCCGCTTGTGAACAGTCGACGCTATGGCGCCAGCAAGGCTTGGGTGAAGTTAGCGTTGCGGTCAACTTGTCACCCCGGCAATTAAGAGATCCGGAACTCAAGGCTATGCTTCAAACGATCATCGCGGAGACCCAGATAGACCCATCTCTTCTTGAACTTGAGTTAACCGAGAGCATGATTATGGAAGATTCTCAGTCCGCGATTCGCTGTTTGCAGGAACTAAAATCGCTTGGCTTGAAAATATCTGTTGATGACTTTGGTACGGGGTATTCTTCACTGAGTTATTTGAAAGACTTCCCGGTCGATACCTTAAAAATTGATAAAAGCTTTGTCGATGGCATGGAACTATCAAACTCACAGCTGGCGATTGTGCGTGCCATTATTGTCTTGGGGCATAATTTAGATCTTAAGATTGTGGCTGAAGGCGTCGAAAATAAGGATCAAATGGACTTATTGCGAGAAAATGGCTGCGATATGGTTCAAGGCTATTTAGTGTCCAAACCCTTGTGTGCTGAGCAAATGCAGCATTTACTCAGCACACAGAGAACGTCTGGATGAGCGCGATTAAGTTGAACGATTAAGGCGCAAAGTCGAGTTTGTCATCCTGAATGCTTAAGCGGTCTGTCGAGGATTGCAGCTGAGTCGGCGTGTTTGCGTCGGAGCCCAGTTTAATCATCAAGCGTAGATCGTTTGCAGAGTCAGCATAGGCAAGCGCATCTTCATAGGTAATCTCACCTGCCGCATAAAGATCATATAAGGCCTGATCAAAGGTCTGCATGCCGATATCACGCGATTTAGTCATAATTTCTTTCAGCTTATGAACTTCTTTTTTACGAATTAAGTCAGCACACAGGGGCGTGTTCAGTAAAATTTCGACCACGGCTTTTCGGCCTTTTCCGTCGGGCGTGGGAATCAGTTGCTGAGCGACGATCGCTTTTAGGTTGAGTGATAGGTCCATCCAGATTTGGTTATGTTGCTCTGGTGGGAAAAAGTTAATGATACGGTCCAGCGCCTGGTTTGCGTTATTTGCGTGCAAGGTGGCCAAGCACAAATGCCCGGTTTCCGCGAAGGTGACGGCATAGTCCATCGTTTCCTTGCTGCGGATCTCCCCAATCATAATGACATCCGGAGCCTGCCGCAGGGTGTTTTTCAAGGCGACTTCAAAGGTTTCGGTATCAATGCCGACTTCCCGTTGTGTCACGATGCAGTTCTGGTGTTGGTGGATATATTCGATCGGATCTTCAATCGAAATAATATGGCCTTTGCTGTTTCGATTTCGATGCCCGATCATAGCCGCCAGAGAGGTTGATTTACCGGTGCCGGTCGCGCCGACAAAAATAATCAGGCCGCGTTTAGTCATGGCCAGTTGGTTAATGGTTTCAGGAAGTTCCAAGTCTTCTATTCGTGGGATGTTGGTTTCAATGCGCCTGAGTACCATGCCGCATAAATTACGCTGATAAAAGGCGCTTACCCGGAATCGGCCAATACCACGCGCGCTGATGGCAAAATTACACTCATTTTTTTCGGCAAATTCTTCACGCTGCTTTTCACTCATGACATCGTAAACAATTTCCCGGCACTGTTCTGGTGTGAGCGGGTGCTTGGTGACAGGGAGAATCTTGCCATTTATTTTGATGCTGGGTGCCACACCCACCGTAATAAATAAGTCAGAACCGCCTTTTTCCACCATGATTTGTAAGAGCTTTTCGAAATCCACCTTGCTTTCCATCCTATCTTGATTCTCAAGCCACCACGCTAAGTGGGTGGCCAAGAAATGTTGTTACGTTACGACATTGACGACGGTGTTTCTCGTCGTCTAAAAATTATCTGGTACTTTGGCTTTTTCGCGTGCAATTTCGCGCGTAATGAAGCCTTTGCTGAGCAAGTTTTGCAGGCATTGATCAAGTGTTTGCATGCCCACGGATGCACCGGTTTGAATGGCGCTGTACATTTGCGCGACCTTATCTTCACGGATCAAGTTTCGAATCGCGGGGGTGCCTATCATAATTTCATGAGCGGCGACTCGCCCGCCATTGGTTTTCTTCAATAGTGTCTGAGACACAACGGCTTGCAGTGATTCCGAGAGCATGGAGCGAACCATGGATTTTTCTTCGGCAGGAAAAACATCGACAACACGGTCAATGGTTTTTGCCGCTGACGTGGTATGTAGTGTGCCAAACACCAAGTGGCCGGTTTCGGCTGCCGTTAAGGCTAAGCGGATGGTTTCAAGGTCACGAAGCTCACCGACAAGAATGATGTCCGGATCTTCACGCAGTGCTGAGCGCAATGCTTCATTAAACCCCAAGGTATCCCGATGCACTTCCCGCTGGTTCATCAGGCACTTTTTACTTTCATGAACAAACTCGATGGGGTCTTCGATGGTCAGGATATGATCATATCGGTTGTCGTTTATGTGATCGATCATGGCCGCCAAAGTGGTCGACTTACCCGAACCGGTTGGGCCGGTGACGAGAACAAGTCCCCTAGGTACTTCAGCAATATCTTTAAATACCTGGCCCATACCCAAATCTTCCATGGTTAGTACTTTCGATGGAATGGTTCGGAAGACCGCGCCCGCGCCGCGATTTTGGTTGAATGCGTTTACCCTGAATCGGGCGACACCCGGAACTTCAAAGGAAAAATCGGTTTCAAGAAACTCTTCAAAATCTTTACGCTGTTTGTCATTCATAATGTCATAGATTAATGAATGAACTTCCTTGTGCTCCATGGCGGGCAAATTAATACGTCTGACATCGCCGTCTACCCGAATCATTGGCGGAAGGCCGGCCGAAAGGTGTAAGTCTGAAGCGCCTTGCTTGGCAGAAAAAGCGAGTAGTTCGGTAATATCCATACGGGTCCTCAAAGTCTCATAGATGCTTTAAATTCGGTGTCTCATCGAAGGAGAGACATTAAATGCTTTTTCGAGATGGATAATACTTGTGAATGAAAGCACTTTTTGCTCAAATGACCGCCATTCAGGTCAATATTCTTCACGTTTCAGGGGTATTTTTCCAGTCACTGCGCAGCAATCAAAGGGCTGTGTGGCAGCGGATGTCTCGAAGCGTATTCTTTAAAATAAACGATCCAAAAATAGTATGACTTTCAGCATAGCAGACAAGCTCAATAACGTAAGAGCAAGGATACAAAAAACCACAATTGGTGCGAACCGACCGCCTGATTCTGTGCAACTGTTAGCCGTTTCTAAAAAACACTCGGCTCAGAGCGTTTATGACGCTGTGCAAAATGGGCAAACCTTGTTCGGAGAAAACTATTTAAATGAAGCCTTGGCGAAGCAAGAAGCGCTGCAAGCGATAGGCTCGGAACAAGCGTATAAGCAAGTCGATTGGCATTTTATTGGGCCTATCCAATCGAATAAAACCCGCCAAATCGCCGAAAACTTTGCGTGGGTACATACCCTAGAACGTTCCAAAATTGTGCAGCGACTGAATGACCAGCGACCTTCTAATCTAGCGCCGCTTAATTGCTGTATTCAAATCAATATAGACCAAGAAGAAACCAAGTCGGGCATATTATTAGCAGAGTTGGATTCATTGGCAAAAGAAGTTGCTGAGGCTCCCAATTTATCCTTACGTGGGCTGATGTGTATCCCCGAACCGGGTCAGGATGCGGCAGTGATCCGTGCCTCATTTCAACGGATGTCTGCGGCATTTGATCAACTAAAGCAGACTTACCCGAGTGTCGACACCTTATCAATGGGAATGTCAGCGGATATGGACATCGCGATTGAATGCGGCTCCACGCTAGTGCGAGTTGGCACCGCTATTTTTGGTGAACGAACTTAGCCTAGTGTCGTTTGATAACAGACTTGATGAATCGAAAAATACAATAGGAAAACTCATGGGATTAGCGAATAAAAAAATCTGTTTTGTTGGGGCTGGCAACATGGCGAATGCCATTATCGGTGGTTTGGTCAAGCAAGGCCTAGGTGCTGAAAACATCACTGCGTGTTCGCCATCGCCGGAACATTTATCGCAAATAGCGCAAAACTGGGGCGTCAATACCTCGCAGGATAATGCAAGCTCTGTCGCCAGTGCCGATGTGATTGTATTGAGTGTGAAACCTCAGGTGTTGAAACAAGTTTGCCAAGAGCTGGCAGCACATCTAAGTCATCAGCCTTTGGTGATTTCCATTGCCGCGGGTATCGAATTGGCAAGTTTACGTGCTTGGCTAGGCCCCCAACATGCGATTGTTAGATGTATGCCAAATACACCGGCACAAGTTTTGTGTGGTGCAAGTGGCTTATTAGCCAATGAGCATGTTTCTGATGAGCAACGCGCGTTAAGCGCAGAACTTTTCTCTGGAATCGGTATTGTTGAATGGCTGGTCGAAGAGGCAGAAATGCATGCTGTGACCGCTCTGTCAGGCTCTGGTCCAGCTTATGTTTTCTTGATGATAGAGGCAATGGCAGCGGCAGCCGTTAAGCAGGGTATGGAGACGGATACGGCTAAAAAACTGGCGGCGCAAACGGTTTTAGGGGCGGCGACCATGGTTCTGGATAGCGAGCTATCACCGGGTCAATTAAAGAAAAATGTGATGTCTCCCGGCGGTACTACGGAAAGAGCGATACAGACATTTGAAGATAACAATTTTCCAGGTATTGTCGAAGACGCCATGCAGGCAGCGGCAGATCGTTCTAAAGAATTGGCTGTCATCTTAAGCAGTAGCGAAACGTAATCTATGGTTTAAGTGCGCAATAAAACTAACATTAATGACGCTGTATGATTTAGCAAAAAAAGAACAATAAGGACCTCCAATGCGATTGAACCTCTTGTTAACTGGCAATGAATTAATGACCGGTGACACACTGGATAGTAACTCGGCGATGATCGCTCAGTTATGCTTTGATCAGGGCATATTAGTGGCGCTAAAGAGCACAATTCCCGACGGTATGGATTTGTTGGTGAGCGAGATTGAACGTCTGACCCAAGGCGCTGACGTGCTCATTGTGAATGGTGGGCTTGGGCCAACGTCCGACGACTTGACCGCTGAAGCTCTAGCTAAGGTGATCGGTCTGCCTTTGGCAATGCATGATGAGGCCCTAGCCCACCTGCACGCTTGGTCAATTAAACGGAATTATGCCTTGAGCGAAGCTAATCGCAAGCAAGCCCTTCTCCCACAGGGGATTGAATTAGTGGCCAATGAAAACGGTTCCGCAGTCGGGTTTAAAGTGAAGCATAATGGTTGCCAAATCTTCTGTACGCCAGGTGTCCCGCATGAATTAAAAACCATGCTAGTGAAGGAAATTTTGCCTGAGCTAAGAGGCTTATTACCCGATGATATTCAACCAAGACGTGTGCGCTACCGAATATTCGGCTACGGCGAATCTAATTTACAGCAAGCGATCCATGAGCAGTTTCCCGATTGGCCAGAACAGGTTGAATTGGGGTTTCGGGCCTCCATGCCCTTATTAGAATTGAAACTGAAAGTGGACCGGAAACAGGATTACCCTTTACTAGAACAATGGAAAGCTAAGATCGAGGCTTTGTTAGGCGCTCATATTGTCACTGATGATGACCGCTCTCTGGCGCAAGTCGTGATCAACCTGCTAGCAGAAAAAAAGATGCAGATTACCTGTGCAGAATCCTGCACCGGTGGCAAAATCGCGGCCATGTTAACAGAAGTGAGCGGCGCATCGGCAGTTTTTGAAGCCGGCATTGTGAGCTACTCAAATCAGATCAAGCACTCAGTTTTAGGTGTTTCAGACGCAAGTTTGACTGAACACGGTGCGGTGAGCGAAGCCGTTGTTCGTGAAATGCTTGAGGGTGCCTTAAGGCTTAGTTCTGCAGATATCGGTGTGGCTGTATCAGGCGTCGCCGGTCCCTCTGGTGGAACCGAGGATAAACCGGTTGGGACGGTGTGGCTGGCATGGGGAAGCCTCGAAAAAATGCACGCACATCAATTTTATTTTCCGGGTAATCGGCTATTCTTCCAAAAAATAGTGTCTGCCTTAGCGCTAGATTTAATTCGACGCGAATTGCTAAATACAAATGAAGAGGCGGATTATTTTCAGAGTCGCCGTTTTCGCCGATCGTCTTAAGATTAATTATCCTACCCAGCATAGTGAGTAAAAGGTGAGTTATGCCAAAAGCGAGTGAAGTAAAACGCAGTGATGTTATTTTAATTAATGATCAGATGCTGCAAGTGAAAAATATTGAAGTACAAAGTCCTAGCGCCCGAGGCGCAGCGACACTCTATAAAATGCGTTTTAATAACGTGAAAACCGGCGCTAAACATGAACAGCGCTTTAAAGGCGATGAAGTGCTCGAAAAAATTGAACTGTCTCGGAAACCTGTTAGCTATTCTTATGATGACGGTCCTTCAATGGTGTTCATGGATGATGCTGATTACACGCAATACATGCTAGATAAAGATGAGCTAGAAGAAGAACGCTTGTTCATTACGGACTCAATTAAAGGAATGCTCGCGCTGATTGTTGATGATCAGGTCATTGGTCTGGAGTTGCCCCAATCTGTCGAAATGGACATTATTGAGACGTCGCCAGCGATTAAAGGGGCGTCAGCGAGTGCGCGTACCAAGCCGGCTGAGTTTTCAACGGGTTTAATTGTGCAAGTTCCAGAATATCTAGCCCCAGGCGAACGTATTAAAATCAATACGGCAGAAAAGAAATTCATGGGCCGCGCTGAGTCCTGAGTAGCCGAGCCACCGAGGATAAACACCCGGATATAAGCTGCAACTTCGCCTCTGGCTTATAACTAAATAAAGGGGAACTGAGTTCCCCTCTTATCTAAAATAATGATAGTCGTTTCTGACTAATTGCCGCAGAATAAGCAGCCTTCCTATTTATTGTATTGGCAATGTTCTTTCTTTATTTTAGGTGCCCTCCTCATGACAGATTTACAGAACGCCGACGACACAGAACACCGATTAACCTTACGTCACCTTCGCATGGAGGATTACCCGGATATAAAGGAAATCATGGATCGAGTCTATGAAACCATGGATATACCGCGAGCGGAGAAGAAGTTTAAAGCACAGTTAACAACGTTCCCGGATGGCCAAATCTGTATCGAGGATCATGGTAAGGTTGTCGCTGCCGCTTTCTCGGTCATTGTCGATTATGACAAGTTTGGTGATAAGCACACTTATGAGGAAATTACCGGCGATGCTTATATCACCACTCATGATCCGAAAGGCGATGTGCTTTATGGTGTCGATGTCTTTGTATCGCCTGACTACCGAGGGATGCGCTTGGGGCGACGTTTGTACGAAGGGCGTAAAGAGTTATGCCAGAACCTGAACCTAAAAGCGATTATTGCCGGCGGTCGGATTCCGAACTATACCGAATACCGCCACGAAATGACGCCCCAAGCCTACATAGAGAAAGTTAAAAAGAAACTAATTTACGATCCTATTTTATCTTTTCAACTGGCGAATGACTTTGAAGTCAAAGCCGTGCTTGATGCCTATCTTCCGGAAGATAAAGAATCTCATGGTTATGCGACCTTGCTACAGTGGCACAACCTATATTATGACAAGAAAAAAACACCTTTAATTGGCGCGACCAAAACCTCTGCCCGCATTGGTTGTGTGCAATGGCAAATGCGGCCGGTTAAATCGGTCGATGATGTGATTCAACAAGTCGAGTTCTTTGTCGATGCTTTGTCTGACTATCAATGCGATGTGGCGTTATTTCCTGAATTCTTCAACGCCCCTCTAATGGGCTTGGAAAACCATAGCAATGATCTGGACGCGATCAAAGCGTTGGCCGGGTATACTGATGAAATACTCGACGCGGTCTCCAAGCTATCCGTGACCTATAACATCAACATTATTGCCGGTTCCATGCCAGTGCTGGAAAGCAATGAGTTGTATAATGTGGCATATCTGTGTCGCCGAGATGGTACAAAAGAGGCTCAATATAAAATTCACCCAACCCCGATGGAAAAGCGTGACTGGATCATGCAAGGTGGGGATGCGTTGCAAGTGTTTGAAACTGACTTCGGAAAAATTGGTATTTTGATTTGTTATGATGCCGAGTTTCCCGAGCTGGCACGGCTATTATCAGATCAGGATATGGAGATTCTCTTTGTACCTTTTTGGACAGATACAAAAAATGGTTATCAGCGGGTTCGACATTGTGCTCAAGCGAGAGCGATTGAAAATGAATGTTATGTTGCGATTGCAGGGAGTGTCGGTAACCTACCCAAGGTAGATAATGCTGTCATACAGTATTCCCAAGCGGTGGTGTTTTCTCCCTCAGACTTCGCCTTTCCGCATGACGCTATTATTGCCGAAAGTACCCCAAACACAGAAATGACGTTGATCGTGGACCTCGACTTAGAAAAACTGAAAAAACTTAAAAATGAAGGTTCTGTGCGGAACTATTTAGATCGTCGTCGCGACCTTTATAAAATACTCTGGACTGGCAATTAAGACCATATAAACAGATTGGGGCGGGCCCCCAATCTGTTTAACGGTGATAGTGGTTTTATTCGTATTTACACAAATAAGCGGTATCCACCGGCACCTTTAGATCAAAAGATTGGTTGGCTTCGACAATAAAACTTTCGCCGTCTTTATAAGAAACGAAGTCATCTTCACCGGGTAGTTTCACGATCAGTTCGCCACAGACGACACTCATATACTCTTTCTGGGAAGTGCCAAAGGTGTAGTCACCGGCTTTCATGACACCTACCGTGGCTGGCAAGCTTACGCTTTGGAAGGCAATGGATTTGACCTTGCCATCAAAATATTCATTCACATCTAACATAGTGGCTCCTTAAAAACGGCAGCGTCATCACGCTATCCTAAACAAACTCGATTTTAGCTAAGGCGCGCATTATACGCATAATTACGAGCCGGGTATTTATTTAGCGTGTCGTAAGTAGGCTTTTTTTTGATACACTCTCTCAGCCTTTTTAAGGGGCATGATCTCGCCAAGCTAGCTGATTCAGAGAGTAGGGCATCAATAATCGTATGGAGAAGGCAGAATGAAGAAGTCAGTCTTGTTGATTGTCTTGGTATTAGTGGTGTTGCAAGGGCTTAGAATTTCCCAAGATGCAGGTATTTTTCGTTCCGTTGAGCAAACTGTTGACTACGGCGTTTGTGAGCAATTGACCGGGCCAGTTGGGGCCGAAGATATTACGATCGATCGCGTTTCGAAGGTGGCCTATATTTCCGCCGATGACCGTCGAGCGGTATTTAACGATTCGGAACTGCCTTCTTATCCGAGTGGTGCGATTTGGCGCTTGGATTTAAGCAAACCCGATAGCCAAGCCGAAAAGCTAGAGATTGATATGATGGGTGATTTTCACCCACACGGTATTGCGCTCCGATTTAGTAAGCCGGAGAGTACAGATCAAGGGCGCGCTATCGAACTTTATGCGATTAGCCACACAAAACCAGATCAGCATGAAATTGTTGTGTTTTCGATTTTACCTTCAGGTGAATTGAAAGTTAGGCGTCGGATTACTTATCCTGAGTTAATCGGCCCGAATGATTTAGTGGTGGTCGGCAAGGATCAGTTCTACGTCAGTAATGATCATGGAAACCCGCCTCATTCAGTGATGTACTATCTCGAGGACTATCTTGGGTTACCCTTAGCTTCGGTGTCTTATTTTGATGGTGTACAAGGCCATATTGTTATTTCAAACTTACGTTATGCTAATGGCTTGGCGTTGTCGGATGATCAAGAAAACCTTTATGTTGCAGAAACGACGGCAGGTCGAGTATCTCGTTATAAGCAGGTGCGCAGTCGTTTAGGTTGGAAATTGGATGAAAGCTTAGATGTTGATATGGGCGTCGATAACTTTGAATGGGACGGTTCAGGTAACTTGTTGAATGCAGGCCATCCTAAGTTATTTGAATTTCAGGCGCATATGAAAGATGCCAGTGTCACGGCGCCGTCTCAAGTTATTCAAATAAATGTAAACAGTGACCCCATGAGCTATGAAACCATTTACCTCAATAAAGGCGAAACCCTATCGGGAGCCAGTGTAGCCGCTAAGTGGCAAGATACTTTATTAGTGGGAAGTGTGTTTGAGCCCAAGTTTCTTAGGTGTAAGCCTTAATTACCTAACAAGCAGTCTGGCTTCGGGCGAACACAGTGGTTCGCCCCTTCGGGTGGTCAAATGAAAGGCGCTTATCTTGATAATCTTAAATCACCCGATACATGTAGGGGCAGACCTGCGTGTCTGCCCAAGCCTAGCTACCCACCATCACCATATTTACTCTGAAGTAGATGCTTGAGGCTGGTCGCTGCTCTCGGCGGCCTCAGGAGTTTCGCTAGCAGGCGCTTCAGTTTGTTCTTCTTCGGCATCATCTAGCAGCTCGGGTGTTTCGTCACTTGCGCTTTCCGGGGTATTTTCCATTGTACTATCTGCGCTACTTGGTTCGATATTTTCCTCTGATGAATCATCTGCAATCGGGCGTGTTTCCAGCACAATCGTTTCTGGCATGGCTTCGAGTTGAACCGTTTCGGTTGAAGCTGCTGGTTGGATAACGTCGTTAGTTTCGTTCGCCTCTGTTCGTTTGAAAGCCGTTTCAATTTCTTCGGCGAGCCTAACGGACTGGTCGTATAAGGACATTGTGCTGAGGTTCTCTACCCCGACGCTTTTATTGATGCGTGCTAACAGAGACTCGAAATAGAGCGCTTTTTTCTCAGCATCTGAAGGCTTTAGTTCGATAAGCTCAGCTGACTCCTTGGCAATAAAGTAAGCGTGTGAAGCCGCATATAAGGCTTCCAGCCCTGTTTTACGTACACCGTCTCTATCACTGTAATTTTTCTCAATAAACTTGGTGGCACTTTCGAGAGTTTGTTCGGCTTGCTCAAAGGTTGTTTCGGCGAAATCATCGGCATCAACCGAGTCAGCTTTATCTAGCATGCTTTCTGCTTGGGACAAGTGCTGTTTCTTTAAGGTATTAATTTCGACGTCTGTCATCGCACTGAGTAAGTCGGCCTGGCCTTTGGCAGCTTTATCGAGAAAGCCACCCTCAATTTCTTTGATCAAATCTTTTAAGTCGTCAACGGTGTCCTGAAAAGCGTCAGGAAGCACTTCTGGCGAACCTAACTCTTCCAAGACTTGTTTATGTGCTAGAGATTTTTCCAACGCAGATAGCACGGTCGTTTTGTTGGTGTAGGCTGATTTTAATAAACTCGACACTTTGAAGGTTTGTTCGAGAACAAGAGCATTGTCGGCTTTACTGTTGAGTAAAGACTGGGCTTCCGTTAATGCCTCTTGAGCGGCGCCATAATGCAGAGGCGCAAAAAAGTGAAGCTCATCCTGTCGACTTTGTTCGATATCTTTTGCCGAAGCCAATATCGCTGCCTGAGGCGACAAATCTGACTGGCTGGCGAGCTGTTTAGCTTGCTGGCTAAGTATGTCTGTATTGGCAATTTTGCTGTTGGCACAGCCTGCTAACAAGGTAATCGTAAGCAGAGCAGAAAAGTAATGTCGCAGTGAAGATAGGGTCATATTTCGTTCCTATTAGTTAAAAAATAGACTGTGATGTGTCGATTGAGTGTTCAGTGCTGAGCCGGTGCCCGCTTATTTTTGTGCGACGTAGTGCCGACGAATAGTATCGTTGAATGCTTCGACGAATTTTGGGTCAAACTGAAGCCCGCTTTCACCATTGATTAGGGTGACGGCGCTGAAAAGTGATTTTTTATAGCTTCTGTCGGCACGTTCATTGGTAATGGCATAAAAGGTATCGGCTAGGGCAATGATTCTCGCGCCTGGGTGGATATCATCTTTGCATAGTTTGTCTGGATAGCCGGTGCCATTATATTTTTCGTGATGTTGCTGAACCATGATGGAGGCTTCCTCCCAACCAGGAATTCTGCCAAGTATTTCTGCGCCCATTTCAATATGATTACGGATGAGTTGAAACTCTTCTTTGGTTAATTTACCGGGTTTATTCAGAATCTCAGCGGGTACTAGTGACATACCAAGATCGTGTAAATAAATAGCCGCGGACAGTTGATCACTATCGACAATATTGCCAAGCCGCTCGTTGGTGGAGTGGCACAAGTCCAAAATATCCTGAGTGCGACCACGCTTGTAAATACTGATTTCATCTAATTGCAGAGCAAGTTTCTTGAAAAAGATTAGGTCAGGGTGACTTTCACCTTTTGCCTCAGCAACAAGCTCTTTGGGTTCAGCTTTGTTCTCTGTGCTCGTTTTGCTTGGCTCTTCAGCCTGTTTGGCCTGTTTGTTTCCAGCTAAATCATCCAGTGCTTTGTTTAACGCGTCGGTTTGTTTTTGCGGGTCGCTTTGGTGGACATGTTCAATCACCTCGAGCATAAGTTCTTGCGGGGCGCCTTCTACCTGGCCATGATTAACCAGATCCTGAATCATTTGGTTGATGCGCATCACGACGGCGATAATAAATTCGCCGTATAACTGGTTGTAGCGAACGATCTCTTCTCGCATATCTGAAACGATTTCTTCTAAAGCATGAATGGTTTCTACCAATGGGTCGAGAAACACCATACGGCAATTGCCTTTCAATGAATGGACGTCCCGAAATAAACGGTTAATTAATTCAGAACTATAGCCTCGATCGAGAAGGGCTATCACCGCTTCAATTTGTTCAATATTTTCATGAAGACATTCGGAAAAATCTGCAATGATTTCGCTGTCGAGCTCGGTGAAATCAGGGCATTTTGTGATACTCATAGAAACCTAATCCATCATTATTTGGTAAACCATTTTTTAAGCATAGCTTAAAAAATGAGCCAGAAAAGGAATTATCAAGGCTTTATAAGGGCTTCGTGGGAAAAGTGACTAAAAGTCATCTGAGCGGGTTAAGCAAGCCCAAACAGAGATGGTTGAAACAAAAGTAACAGCAAGACGGAAACTTGAATCATGATAAAAGGGATCACGCCTTTATAGATCTCATTTGTTTTGATCTCGGGCGGCGCAACGCCCTTTAAATAAAATAAACTGAAACCGAAAGGTGGGGTTAAAAAACTGGTTTGTAAATTCATGGCAATGAGAATGGCAAACCAAAGCATGCTAATGCCGAGCATTTCCGCGATAGGTGCCAGTAAGGGGATGATAATAAATGAGATTTCAACAAAATCGATAAAGAAACCTAGTACCAATATGACCAGCATTGAAAGGATCAGAAAGCCCCACTTTTCGCCAGGAAGATTTAATAACCATTGCTCAAGTATTTGGTCACCGCCTGAATAGCTGAAGGTCATCGAAAAGGCTGTGGCGCCAATTAGAATGGCAAATACCATCGCAGTGACCTTGACGGTTTCATTGGCACTTTCCCAGAGCATTTTGGCATCGAATTGACGGTAGCACATCGCCAGAATGATCGCGCCCACACCACCTAAAGCAGAACTTTCGGTGGGTGTTGCGATACCAGAAAAAATAGAACCTAAGACAACTAACATCAAAGCGAGCGGCGGTAGGATAGCCATCGCGGCTTGTTTAAATTGTATTGCGGTGCTCTCAGTTGAAGGGGGTAAGGAGGGTGCTTTTTCCGGATGGCGTGCAGTGACAAAAAGAATATAGCCAATGTATAACGCGATTAATAATACGCCGGGAGCAACCGCCGCTTGGAACAATTCACCTACGGGGATGCCTAAAACATCGCCAAGAATAATAAGGATAATAGAGGGCGGGATGATTTGCCCCAAGGTGCCGGAAGCGCAAATTGTGCCACAGCTTAATGCTTTATCGTAATTATGTTTCAGCATGCTGGGCAGTGAAATAAGCCCCATTGCGACGACGCTTGCGCCGACCACACCTGTCGAAGCGGCGAGCAATGCACCGACTAGAATTGTGCTGATGGCAATCCCACCATTGACCCGCCCAAATAGCTGAGCCATGGCCACCAGCAGTTGCTCTGCTAAACGGGTTTTTTGTAGCACGACGCCCATAAATATAAACAAGGGAATGGCCATTAGAATGGTATTTTCCATCACGCTTTGAATTCGGTAGGGCATGAAGGCGAATAGGTCCATACCTTCTGCCAAAATGCCAAAAAATAGGGCTACGCCAGCAAAGGTAAATGCGACAGGAAAACCAAGTAACAGCATGGCCAAGGCAACGACGAACATGATTATTCCCAGCATGCGACATCCTTATTTGGCAGGTGCAAGCGAATCATAATACGGCCTTGTCTTGAGAAGGTTTTTGCGGAGGCGGTTGTTGCAAGTTGATCAGTGAGCGAGTCACCATACCTAAACTCACTAGACCCATCATAATAAATGAAAACGGGATTAAACTTTTAATGGCCCAACGATAGGGTAAGCCGCCTGGGTCGCCACTGCCTTCGCCCATCTGAAACGAGTCAATTGTGAAAGAAATGCTATAAAAGGTGACCAAGCTGATAAAGGGTAAAATAAGCACTAGGGCGCCAAGCAAGTTGATGATGGCTTGCGTTTTAATAGACCAACGATCATACAGAATATCGACTCGAACATGGCTGTTTTCATGGATAGCGAAAGGAATACCCAGTAAGAAAACGCAAGAAAATAGATGCCACTCAAGTTCTTGCATGGCAATCGAGACATCATTAAACGCATAGCGCATGACAACATCATAAAAGACGTTGAACAATAACAGGATCATCGCAATCCCTGCCAAAACACCGCAGAGCTTGGCAAGGGAAGCGAAAAACTGATCTAACTTGATTAAAAGCGTCATGAGACTCTATGCGTGAACCTTAGGGTGCATCAGTGGTGCTGTTTAAATAAGCCATATCAGACATTTTTGTCCATTGGCGAACTTTCGCTAAATAGCTCTGTTGTGAGGTGAGCACCTTGGCAGCAAAAGGATCGTCAGCCGCACTTTTTTCAACGAGCTTCTGATTAGCTGCTTGCATCGCATCGAGTACTTCTTTAGGGAAGGTTTTTACCTGAATGTTGGGGTACTCACTGCTCATGCTAGACCAGTTTTCACCACTGGCATGGGTAGAGTGTGCGTACATGTCGTAAGCGGAAGCCTTCATCGCGATGCGAAGAATTTCCTGTAAATCTTCAGGCAACGACTCAAAGGTTTTCTTATTCACCAAAAACTGTAATTCAGCAGCGGGTTCATGCCAGCCTGTGTAGTAGTAAGGCGCGATTTTATGAAAACCCATACGCAGATCTAATGAAGGGCCGACCCATTCAACTGCGTCCACGGTGCCGCGTTCCAGCGCAGTATATAGTTCGCCCGGCGCGATATTCGTGGGTTTGGCTCCTAACTCAGCGAGTACTTCTCCTGCGAAGCCCGGTATCCGAATCTTCAAACCCTGAAGGTCTTCCAGCGAATTAATTTCTTTTTGAAACCAACCGGCCATTTGATTCCCGGTATTACCGCCCGGGAAAGAAAGTAAATTATGCGGTGCATACAGCTCGTTCATGAGTTCTAAGCCGCCACCATAGTAGAACCAAGCAAATTGCTCAGAAGCGACCATGCTGAAGGGCATGGTCGTAAAAAACATGGTAGCCGGAATTTTGCCCTTCCAATAATAAGAAGCCGAGTGGCCCATATCGTACTGACCAGACTTCACCATATCGAACACACCGAAAGGCGACTTATGTTTGTTGGAAGAATCAATTTGTATGGTTAAGCGTCCACCAGACATTTTCTCAACCATAGCGGCCATATCTTTGGATGCATCGCCGAAAATAGGGAAGTTTGGCCCCCACGTTTCGGCAAGTTTTAGGCGGTAGGTTTTAGTCGATGCGCTCTGAGAAGAAGTTTCCTCTTGCTGACTACAGGCAGATAACACGACAACGGACGTCGCGATCAGCAATGAAATAAGGTGTCTAAACTTAAACATGAGGTAGTTCCCTTTTATTTTTTTAGTTTAATCCGAATGGAATGCGTCTTAATGCACTATGGGCAGGAAATTTAACAGACTTGGCGTGTGAGGAAAAGATAGAAACGCAATGGTTCAGCTTTTCTGCCTTTAATTGAAGGTTTTACGGTATACAAAGTAGGTCATGATGCTGCACTTGATCTTTATCCTGCTTTACGAGCTTAAAAGCTCATCGATTGCATTGAAACCTTAAAGTAGGCTCCAAATATGCGCTGATAAATGAACCTTACATCCCACTTAACCCGATCATTTTTTGAAGGTTTGTGATTTGTTGAAATTATTCACAGTTGTTTGCAATTAACTACTGCAACCCAGTGGAAGTACGCGTGGCGGAGATTTAGACCAACACGTAGCAAATAAAAAGCGACTTATGCGCTAAAAGTGCAAAAGAGCCTGATTGTTAACTCCTTGTAAGGTTAATTTTGGTGTGATATTTTGCGCGAAATTTAACCGAAGGCCGATATCTCAGTTGTAATATCGACTTGGATGTCGGTTTGAATTTGCTAGGGAATTGCTGTGTTGTATTCGACTCGTGTTTTATGTGGACTCGCCACCTCTGCGCTATTTCTTTTTACGTTATCCTCGCCAAGTTATTCTGCTATTCCTGAAGGGTACCAATGGCTTATCGATCATCAGGAGCCCTCAGGCTTCGTGACCTCCAGTGATGCCATCACTTCAGAAGATTTCGCTACATTGGAGACTATAAAATCATTTTCTCTTAATGGTAGCGCAGCAGGCTTCGATATGAGCTTGGCAAAAAGCGCTCTTGCTTCAAGCAGCTTCGTTAATATGGAGTTGTGTGCGAAGTTTATTGAATTGGGCATTCAAGTTCCGATGCTAGAAAATATTGGTGAATGTTTAGATAAAACACAGAATATTGATGGCGGTGCAGGAGACTACTCGCAAGGCGATAGCACTACATTTGATACGGTTTGGCTTCTGCAAGCAATGAAAATATCCGACCCACAGTCAAGTGAGGCGATAGCGGCTGTTGCCTACCTTTTAGGTCAACAGAACTCCGATGGTAGCTGGAGCTATAGTTCGCTGGACCCTTCGGTATACCTCACAAGTTTAGTTGTTCAAACTATCTACTCCTATAGAACATCACTAGAAGGTGTACAAGACTCTTTAAATGCCGCGTTGCAATATCTTTTACTTGAGCGCTCTCTTGATGGCGGTTGGAACGATTCCGTATCCAGCGCTGCGGCCATTACAGCTATTGCATTGGTTGACC
The DNA here is from genome assembly GCA_048058835.1 of Oleiphilus sp. Classification (GTDB taxonomy): domain Bacteria; phylum Pseudomonadota; class Gammaproteobacteria; order Pseudomonadales; family Oleiphilaceae; genus PZPK01. Next base: position 9,085 of record JBLLNS010000020.1, on the reverse strand, counting down.
CAGAGTTAGTTGAACTACAAACCTCAATTGAACATATCAAAAGCAAACAGCAAGAAGACGGTAGTTGGGATCGTGACGTTTATACGACAGCATTATCGATACAAGCTATTAAGCTAGTAGAAACTATTTCGGGGTCGAGTAGTGGAGCATACGGTTCCGTTTCTGGCGCGTTACAGATCAATGGGACCAATGATGTATTGGCGTTCGCTGATATCAGCATTGTCGGCATGCCAGGGTTTGAAGCGACAACCAATGAATATGGTCGATTTTGGCTAAGTTCTTTGCCCGCCGGTACTTATACTCTTAAAGTGACGAAGGACGGCTATGAAACATTTTTTATCGATGTCAGTGTGACAGAAGGCATTGAGCGTCAGTTAGGTTCTTATATTGTTCATACGGCCGGAAGTATTGATCTTAGAGCGAACTCTAATTTCAAGGCGCGCTTTATTGATAGCGTCAGTAAACACCCAGTGGAAGGCGTTGTTGTCGATGGCGCTGAAGTAGCTACAAAGATCTCCAATGCGAGTGGTGATGTAGTGTTTGCGGGCATTGATTTAAGCAATATTGATCTTACTGCTAGTGCCCAAGGCTATGTAGGTGCGACATTGTCTTATTCAGAAACTGGACATGGTGACTTTTTTGTCAATATAGAGCTTGTGCCTGAAGGTGTGGCTGGGCTAACTTCATCTTCGTTTAGCGGTGTGGTCACTGATGATTCAGGTATTCCTCTCGAAGCTGTGGTGGTCGAGGTTCCGGCACAAAACTTATCGGTCCTAACGAACACCAATGGTGAGTACTCTTTAGAGGGTGTGTTGTCATTAAATCCTGAAATTAGGGTTCATCTAGCAAATTTCTTAACGCAAGATGTTGCGCCTTCTTTACGTCATCATGGCTCTTACGTATTGGATTTCTCTCTTGATACAGTGAGAGCAGAAGACTCTTTTTCTGTCATTGCTATTGCTCCTCCTATTGATTCGATTGTTGCAAACCAAACAGCGCTATTTATGACTAGTATTGAAAATTTGGCTGCTCAAACTGCTGACGTCATTGTTCAAGGCGAAGTTAGAAATAGCTCGGGTGGTGTTGTTTTACGACTTAATCCCTATGCAGTGGGAACAGAGGTCACAACGTCTCTGATTGATTTCGATGCCAATGAAACCTTAGATCTCGTGATTCCTTGGGAAACAGCATTAACAGAGTCAGGTAGTTATACATTAGTGGTGCGAGTCATCGTGCCTGGTACCATCACTAGAAATAACCCTTATGGGGCAGTGTTAGCTTCCAACAGAGTAAATTTTAGTATTGAAGAATCTTATAATTTGACAGGAGGTATCAATTTTAACCCGCCGATGATACAGGCGGGGTCAGATGAATTTGTTGATCTAAAAGTATTGATTCGCAACAGTAGTAACAGTGATCTGCAAGCAAGTGACTATCAATTAACGATTCATAATCAGTTAGATGGTAGCTTGGTAGAAGAAAGGGTAATTCAGTCAACTGCACTAGATGTATATGAAGTCAGAGAGTTGGACTTTGGGCAATGGTCGATAAGTGATGCAGGGCATTATGAAATTCGGGTTTCCAATCTAACTCAGCCTGCTGGGGAAGTACTTGGTACGTTTTACGCTGGAAATATTGCTTCTGGGGAGTTTCAGCTCGATCAAACGCTCGTCGCGGAAGGGACGCAAACAGTGTCTGCCAGATTAAATATCTCTGGAATTGAAACCGGATCTCAAGCATTTGTGGACCCTATTGTGCCATTGATAAAGGCGGCGATTGAAAGCGCTGCAGATTATTCAGCACCTAGATCGATTCAATGGACACAGCAAAATCGTTGCCTAGGCTGTCATGTTCAGTCTCAATCACTGTATGGCATGGCCTTGTCAAAAGGTAAGGCTGATATTGATGAGACAGGCTTGAAAACCTTATATAACTATTATGGCAGCAGCCCACAACAAGATGGAAATTTCTCTGGTCGGCGATTAGACACCTTGGGAGAGACCGGCTTAGGTGTTTGGGCAATGAGTGCGTGGGACAACTTAGAAGAGCGTGTGGCGATTCAATTAGATGCCTTACAACATTTACTTGGGGAGCTAGTCGAAGGTGAAGATGTGTCACATTGGACACTCCCTGATGGACAAAGTTGGTGGTCAAAAGATGAAGCGATAACCGGACTAAACGTTATCACAGCTGGATCATTAATGAGAGATCTAGACGGCTTGGATTCATCGCAACTGAAGTCTTGGGAATCCACAGAGCATCATGCCGCTGGAAAGCCGCAAGATATGGAAGTCCATGATGGATGGATTTATTATACAGGTCGGAATGCGAGAATAGACCGGTTTGACTTGGCGACCAAGGTATATGAAGTAATTTTCAATTCGCCTTTAAAAGTTGCCGAGGGTCTTGCGATCCACAGTGACGGCACGATATACCAATCTGCTAGAGGTGGTAATCTTGTCAAAGTAAACACAGACGGCTCACACTCGATAATTCAGTTAGGTGATGGCCTACTTAAAGATGTTGAGGTGGATGCTGACGGTTTCGCCTATGTAGCTGATCAGACCTATAGTCAAATATGGAGGGTATCTCCTGATGGCGTCGCTGAGGTTATTTATAGTGGCGGCTTACTGATCAACCCCTCATCACTATTGATAGAAGATGACGGTAGCTTAATTGTTTCTAATTCTGGCGCGTATAACTTACTTAAGATCTCAACCAATGGTGAAATAAGTATTTTCGCTGATGGCTTCTATGATAAACCTCATCGAATAAATCGTGGAAGTAATGGTCAGTATCTGGTCACAACCTATAGAACCAATGACTTTTACTCCAATGTATCTGGTGCACACGTTTTAAGTTCAGAAGGGGTTCTTACCCGAATATTAGCAGGTGACTATATCCAGGATATGGTTCAGGAGGGAGGCAAAATTTATGTCAGTATCGACCATCTAGCTAAACTATCGGTATTTGAAAAGGTCGAAATTGATACCTCTACACTCACTATTTACAAAAACAAATTTCCTAAAATTGCGCGTTATTTCTTAGATCGCGTGTACCTAGATAGTGATGAAACTATTCGCCCAGTATTCATGTTTATGGCCTTGAATGAGATGAAGCCTTACTTGGAAACGGGGCTTCAGGCTGAGGTTGAGAGCGCCCTGTCTCACCTTGAGCAACTAATCCGCAGTCGTCAGCTAAGCGATGGTGGCTGGAAAATGGATAGTCAAAAAGCGGGTACAGATCCTCTGATGACAGCTTGGTCAGGCATTGCCCTACGATATACCAACCCGCCAATGACAGACCCAGCAATACGAGGCGCTATAGATTACCTACTAAATACTCAAGAGGGTGATGGTTCATGGCCGGGCGGAGCGAATTCATTTTTAGCCTCTCGTTTTGGTACAACCAGCATGGTAATGGCTTTTCTACCTGTAGCACTGGAATGGTTAGGCGGCTTTGATGCCGGCCTTGAAGTGCAAGTTCCTACTAGTATCAGTCTAGGTAACTTTTCCGTAGAACCAAGTGAACTGACAGTAAATATTGATGGGTCAACAGCATATGTTTGGGGCCTGAATGGCGATGAAGGTTCAGACCAGAGTATCACCTTTGATGTTACTGCTGTGGATATGTTGTTGAATGAGACTCGATTAATCGCGGACAGCGCTAATTTGAGGTTTGCGAATTCTTTCACTAACGGCTTAGTAACACGAAGCATCGATATTCCTGTATTAGCAGCACTGAGCCAAATCTCAATAAGTACAAGTGCTGACAAGACAATTTATGCGGCCAATGAAGATATTTCGATTACATCACTTATTTCGAATGATGGAGCGCCTGTTACTGAAGGGACGTGGCAGGTAATGATATATCCATCGGGAAGTGATACGCCGATAGCAGAGTTACCGATTGAAACACTGAATGCCTTAAGCATGGGTGAATCGGCCACGGTGGGCAATTCTTGGAATGTCGCAACCACGCGTGCAGGTAGCTATATGATAAAAGGGCATTTGAGTAACGCTGAAGGCAAAGTGCTGTCTGAATCTTCATTTGCTTTTTCAATTGCGAACTCTGCGGACGATGGTGAGGCGTTAACTAGGGCCTCTATCTACAGTAACAAGCCAAGTTACGAATACTTTGAGCGGATTGAAATAAGCGGGAGAGTGATTAACCAAGCCGTTAATTCTATTCAAGGTGAAGCTTCAGCATTTATTCAAGTTGTAGATAACCAAAACAAAGTATGGCTTGAAGAAACCTTATCATTGCCTGAAATGGTGCCCGGTGAGATCAAAGATATTCAGCGTGCATTTTTAATTGATGACACTGCTAGCGATTCTTTTACCATGAGAATTATTGTCAGTGACGCCGGTTCTCAAGCCGAGTTAGCGAGTTCGACGAAAACGTTCACGGTTAACCAAGTGGCAGCAAGAACCATTGCGGGTAAAGTGACTGTATCGGCTAATCGTGTTCAGCAAGGTGACGTACTGAGTTGTACTGATCAGGTCACAAACCGTTCTGCATCTTCAAGCGTAAATGCAGAATTTGTACAGCAACTTTTTAACCTCGATACCTTAGCGCTGGTAAGCGAGAATACGCTGAGTGAAACATTAAGCTTGGGTGAGAGCAGAGAGTTTAGTCGTACTATTAGTACGGCCGGGCTAGATGTTGCAGGCTATGTTTGTCGCTTGGTCGCGCGGGTTGATGGCATAGAGCAAGAGCTGGATGTGGCGACGTTTGAAGTGCAAGAGTCACCCGTCAGTCTATCGAGCGTTAGCAGCACTAATACACGAGGACGTTTGTTAGTGTTAGCGGATGAACCAAGGGAATGCTCTGCTTTGGAAGATATTGAAGTAGAGCTTGATGCTGCGAGCTCACTTTCTTCCAGACATACTATAACGCTAAGGCTATATGACGATAGCAATGCTATCTTGGATCAGGAAGTTGTATCGCACTTTGATAGAGATATAAATGACTCACGCTATGGTAGTGATACAGAGGATCTTAGTATTCATGTGACTCCGAATGGTCTGATCAGAGCGCATATTGGCTCGGGGAATTTACATAGATTAGGGCAGAACTATCATTTGGAACTTGAAATTGATAAAGGGTTTTGGGGCAGAAGCCATAAGCACTGGCAGCTTGAAAGCCACTGTGATCGGCCGTTTACAATTGGTGAGTTGCATGAAGATGTTAAGTTGCTGAGATACAGACCATGGTTAGATCCGGAAGTAGATTTACACGATGCTGACCCTTACGGGCCGATAGATGCGCCGACGGTGACTGAACAGACAAACTTCCTCATAAGTCTGCTAGATCAATTTGGCTGGGACTATACATTGGTGCATACCGCCACTGACTTTAAGCGTGAACATCGTACCGGTCAATACAGTACTTACGCGATGCTATCTGAGCGTCCTATGTTGCACTTAGGCGTTCAGAAAGAGTTACGCGAAGCGGTATTCAATGGTCGAGGCTTGCTGTTTGCGGGCGCGCATGACAAACGAAATCTACTAGTAGAGCCAGCACTGGGGGTCACCGTGGTTGGTCGTAATCCATGGGGCCAAGGTATCAATCTAGAGCCAAGCGAATTGAGTGAGTCTTTGTCTGAAAGCGTGCCATTCAGTGCGCCTGTACAGGTAGCTCATGCTTATAGCGCAAACCAAGCCGGAAGCTATACTTTTGCCGATAGTAATTTGCCAGAGAATTGGAAATGGCTAGAGCGAGGGTTCAGCAATAGTTTGAGTTTCTTAGAACTCGATACAGCGGCGACCTATTTCAATTACGGCAAAGGGAAGTCTGTTTTCATTGGTTTCGACTTATTGGCCTATGCGGCAGATCAAGGTGTTGACGGAGACTACGCGAGCGTACTGCTAAACGCTTTAAACTTTGTTGCACCGAGTACCCTAGACTTGTCAGACGGCGTTGCTGTACCGATAAGCTTATCTATTCTTAATGAGAGTTCTACCCTTTCTGGGCGAGCATTATTGCAAGCATCCCACGAAGACTATCTTGTGGATACAGGTAACTTCTTGAAACTCAGTAATGGATGGTTATGGGAGTTCGCGCTAGAACCGAACCAGCTTGCTACCAATACTGTCTATGTGCAAGCGCCAATCGGCTTTCAGCAATCTGAAGTGCAGTTAGCGTACTCTGTTGAAGCACGTATAAATGACGATTACTTTGAACAAGATGCAGGCACATTGTACTTTAACGCAGGCGCGCGCAGTGGCCTATCGGATGCGATCGATCAGCTGAATGACATTAAACGTACATATTGGTATATGAGTAGATATCGTGTGGCGTATCAAAAGCTTAAATCCGCAAAGCGGGCAATTGAGAAGTCCCAGTATGAAAAAGCTCAGTACTTAATGTTGGCCGCCACAAACTGGTTATTACTTGATGACGCAGAGGTGGTCGCGCAAGCGCGTTACGCTATCGATAATGCTTTGCATGATAATGCAAGGCGCTTGCAATAATTCGTGAGTTACCAAATACACGCTATATTGTTTAAACACTAAATTTTAATAATGGAACGGAAAATGAGTAGTAGAGTCATTATGGATCAATTGTCTCGTCAAGATTTAGAAGGTATCTCTCTAATTACCAAGATGAGGAATGCGCAATGCTTTTTACGAAGTATTGCAGCATTAACCACTTTTTTCTTCACCTTTGTGTTTTACGCGCCTAACGTACTGGCGGTTAAGCAAGAAGCTGAGAAGGTGATTGCCGAGCAAAAGCTTGAGGCAGACGCCAATTTGTCGCTTACGCTGCAAAACTTAAAGAACCACGTGTCGGACGAAACCACGCTCGTTCAAAAAGAGTTAGCAGCGCTTAAAAAAGAACAGGAAAATCGCTTTTGGCTGTTGGACTTACTCTTTGGTAAGCAATCGTTTCCCGCCAAAGAGGTTGATCAACTAAGTGACTTAAAAGATGACTTAGCTGAACTCAATGAAAGCTCGCTTGCAAGTTTCAGTGTGACCGAACAACACTTGAAAACCAAAAAACTTCCTGAGTCTATTTTGCAGCGTCACCACCAAGCCTTAAATCATTTTGAAGACAGTTACCAAGATGTTCAAACTAAAATATCGATGGTAGAGAAAGCGGAAAACCTTGAAGAGCAAGTGAAAGCTTTTGACGCGCTGAATGCTGCGCTTCAGAAACAGCAGTTCCAAAAAAATGCAGCACCGTTTGACCCGAATAAACTGCCATGGGGAAACCCTAAAGGCGAAACACGCGAACCCTTTACCAAATCACAAGACTTGCAAGCGCTACTGAAGCAAAGCTTCCCTGTTCGGCTAGCAAGTGTGGGAGGCTACGACGACAGCCTGACACCCAATACCGCACCAAGCGCTGAACAGCTTGAAACCACGTTAGATATTCAAATCACCGCTGACATCCAACAGTTAGCGCAAGCGTTAAATAATGACCCTGTCGAAATATACTCGTGGGTGCATAACAACATTCGTTTCATTCCAAGTTATGGTTCGATACAAGGTGCTGATATGACCTTGCAAACCAAGCGTGGAAACGCAATGGATACGGCAAGCTTATTGTCCGCACTGCTGAGAGCATCCGGAATACATACGCGATATGTCTACGGAACGGTTGAAGTTTCCTCAGAAAAAGCCATGAATTGGGTAGGGGGCGTCACCGTACCCGAAGCGGCACAACAACTGTTCAGCCAAGGCGGTATTCCAAATAAGGGCATCATCGTCAATGGCATTCACAAAGCCATTCAGCTAGAGCATGTTTGGGTAGAAGCCTATATCGACTTTGAACCCAGCCGAGGGATGAAACACATCACCGGTGACCGTTGGATTCCAATGGATGCGAGTTTCAAACAGTATGACTTTACCGAAGGTATGGATCTGGAGAACCAAGTACCCTTTGATGCGCAAGGCCTAATCGAGCAAATTACCCAGGCCGCGACCATTGATGAAGAAAATGGTTGGGTATCAGGTATACCTCAAGACACGATTGATACACAGCTTCAAGCCTATCAACAACAGCTCGAAGACTATATTAACAACCAAAACGCAGACGCCACAGTAGGGGATGTACTTGGCCTTCAAGACATCAAAGTTCGCCCCCATGCGCCACTTTCGTCAGGCTTACCCTACGAGCGTATTGCGACTAAAGAATGGTTCAATGAAGTGCCTGATAATCTAAGACATAAGTTCCGCTTCCAACTGGATGCGGATCAATATGGCACGCCTGCATTTGTCTACGAACAGCCCACCGTTAACATCGCCGGTAAGAAAATCGCACTGTCCTTCAGCCCTGAAACTCAGGCTGATGAAGACTTGATTGCCAGTTATCTGCCTGAAGCGCCAGCTGATGGCTCCCCCATCGACCCCAATGATTTACCCGATAAACTGCCGGGTTATCTGATTCACATGATTCCAGAGTTAGTGATTGACGATACGATAGTCAACACAGCGAGCGCAGTTACCATGGGCACGCAATTACACTCATCACTAGGTTTGTATTCACCCAGTGAAGGCTGGACGACTTCATACAACAAACCGATAGCTGGTGAATATGCAGCCATTGCAATTGATCTGCAAGGCATTGCCAGCGAACAACTGGATAAAGTCAAAAAAGAACTGGAAACGACACAAGCCCAAATTGAAGCAGAAGACTATTCAACGATTACTAAGCATAAGCTCACAGGTAATATGCTTTACAGTAATGTATTGAGCTACTTCGCCCTGAACAATGTACAGGATGAACTCGCCGCGCGTAGTGCCGATATTGTTACCTATCGCGCACCCTCGCTTGGTTTATTCCGCACTCAGCTAGACCCACTCTATCAATGGGGTGTGGCGAAGGAAGTGTCTTTTCCGGGAATGGTGATGGATATCGATCAGGTTAAAACCGTAACCATCTCGAAGGACTTTGATTTGGATAAGTATCGAGCGTTTAATCAAAGCCAAGGGGCACGTTATTCCTATATGGAGGGGTTGGTACCACAGATGTTTTTTAGTCAGGAAGAGGAGCCCTTAACGGGAATATCCACCATCTCTGTATTAGAAAAAGCTAGTCAATTGGGGCAAAAGATTATAACTATTACAAATGAAAACCA
>JBLLNS010000019.1:0-59016 GCA_048058835.1 Oleiphilus sp. | reverse complement strand
AATCTACTATAGATCACACTTCTGAAAAACAGGTACCTTCAGAAGCGAAGCAAGCAGGTAATTATCAGTTTCTGACGGATACAGAATTAGATTCGGCTTTCGTTAAAGATCCTTTTAGTGATAAAAAAGGAAAAGAGCTGAAAATGATTAATATTTATACTAAGCAAATTGCAGATGCTATCTTTGCTAACTGGACAAATCCACTAACCCCTTCAGAAATAAAGGAAGGTGCTTCAGTTAAAATAAGGTTTCAGATAAATGAAAATGGTTTTGTAGAAAAGCCATACGTTTACTTAAAGAGCCGCTTTCCTCAGCTAGACAACTCATTAATGCTTGCCATAAATAAAATAATGGGTTTTCAATTTGAAATTTCTAGTACTTATTTAGAAAAATACAAATACCTTTCTTTGTCTTGGGCATCAGATGGGACAAAATACGAACTTATGCCTTTCGAAAAAGAATCCAACCAAGAGAAGTAATACTGAATGCAATTAACCACACAAGTACTCGAACGGAATGCGCAGGAATTTTCAGATTATCAAAACTTACTGGTGATGAGCCCGCCGGCAAATGATGATCTCAGCTTTTTAATGCCGAAAAAGGTATTAACGCTGGATTACAGGGTTTATTTATCCCAGCAGTCAGCCTTAGAAGACAAAATTGAATATAGTTTATCCCATGTTGCTGACTCGGTTTACGATGCGGTCGTGGTTTTCTTGCCTAAATCTAAAGGCGAGTTAGATTTAGTCTTGGCATATATTACACCTATGTTGACGAAAGGGGCGGACCTATATTTAGTGGGTGAAAAGAAAGGTGGTATCGCCAGTGCGTCTAAGAAACTTAATGGCTATGGTAGCAATAATAGTAAACTGGATTCTGCAAAACACTGTCAGCTATGGCATGTCAGTTTAGGTGTCGACACCAAACCATTTAACTTAGAAGACTGGTTAGAGGTCAGCAGCCTGTCTTTTAATGATGTTTCTTTAAAAATTGCAGCTATTCCCGGCGTATTCAGTTTTGCTGAACTAGATGAAGGTACGGCCTTGTTGATGGAACATATGTTTACGCGCTTGGAAGGTCGAATTCTTGATTTCGGTTGCGGTTGCGGCGTGTTGGGTGCATATACTAAAAAACTTAACCCCGATATTCAGCTGGAAATGGTCGACATCAATCTATTGGCTTTGCTGTGTGCTGAAAAAACCTTGGCTTTAAATGATATAGAAGGAAAAATCTATCCAAGTGATGGCTGGGATAGTATCGAGGGAAGGGTGAACGGGGTGGTCACGAATCCTCCGTTCCATAGTGGCATCGCGACCGAATACCAAACCACAGAATATTTTATCCATAAAGCAAAAGACAAAATGGCTAAATTTGCACCTTTTTTATTGGTGGCAAACAGCTTTTTAAAGTACGCGGCGATTATTGAAAAGACCTTTGGGCGTTGTGATGTATTGGCGGAGAACCGCAAATTCAGAGTATATAAAAGCTTTCGTTAATATTGTGATAGCTGAAACTGGTAGGCAAAAAAAAGCCCTTGCATTGCAAGGGCGAGTCCACTCTAGCTTGCGCTAGCGATAAAACCTGAAGAAACAGTCTGTCGTTTCAATAAGTGAATAATAGGCTTAATTTTTAGAATAATCATACTAAAATTTGAACTTGGTCACAGTTGTTAAGCATGCTTTGGTAAACGATCACTTTTTCATCAGATGCTGGTTGGTGAATGTAACAATGTGTGATAATTTGTGAACAATTATAAATCGAAAAACTCGAACGCGGTGCTTCTCTTTTACTAGCGTTTGAGTTTTCAACTTGTTCATAGGCTAAAGTCATGTTTTCGCGTCTGTCGCTATCGATCAAATCACAGTTAAAACGAATTGCCATTCCCATGGGAATTATGGCAGCAAGTTTTACCTCCCTCCCGGTTCATTCTGAATTAGTTTGGCTGAATGAGGAATCGTTAGCAGAAGTGACGGGGCAGTCTGGTTTAACGATCGATATTGAAACGAGAATGACGATTGGTGAAGTTGAATATGTCGACGCGGGTTCAATTTATTACAAAGATTACTCTCTGACCGGAATCGGTGGGGGGCTGGTTGATAACATTCGGGCAAAAATTGATGCCACAGACGGTGTTGAAACCTTAGCGCGTGGTTTTTCTGATCTCGCCATGCTTGCTCAAATGGGCTACCTAGATGCCACGGAAACAGATATCGCTTGGGCGATGGCGGAATATAACGACGGTGCTGGTAAATTTGGTAAGAAACATAATGATGGCGACTTGGTTATACATGTCACTTCAAAAGATTTCGGGATTGATTTTACTCTGCCTGTTCCGACATCCACTAGCCAGCAAGCTGCCAACTTACTAGCGACCAAAAATGCTGTCGATTTCCATATGCAACAAGGTGATTTCGGTATCCGTAGTTCGGATAAATTAATGGAAACCAGCTTAACCCAGAACTTTTCTGTGCAAGCCTACTTGGGTTACTTGGATATCGTTCTGACTAACAACGGTAATGGTTTTACCGATACAGGTTCAGGTGCGACGCCGGGTAAGCCAAATAATATTCGCTTAGCCGACTCTTATGTCGATATTGATTTAAAATTCCGCGTAGAAGATCTGGATGTGGATAACACCAGTAACGCTTTAAACCGTGTTATCCCGCGCTCTGTGACCAACCCGGGGTTGACTCTTCGTGATATGCGTATCCATAACGAGCGTGGTTACGACACTTTAGGTAGCTTCGGCTATGCTAGCGTAGAAGCTAAGCTAGGTGCCGCAATGGGTGTCCTAAATGGGATTAACTATATCGACTCTTCAAGCTCTAGCCATTATGTCGATGGCCAAGCCCTTTACGATGTAAACGTGAAATGGGATTGGGATTTACCACATATTTCATTTGGTGATACCGGGCAAAGTATTGGTAAGGTTTACTTTACCGACTTCCATATCACTGATACCTCACTGGTTATTTCTGCAAACAAATAAGATATCTAGCAAGAATTTTAGGTATTATTTGTATGACAAGAAAGTCCGCTTTAACTACTTATATAGCGCGAATAGGGTGCGCCATGCGCACCGCCTTAGTCTAATCATTATTCCTTAGTTCGCAGACACTCCTCTTCTGGCATACACTCGTCATTTTCGCGTAGGCGTAATCCATTGTTTTAAGATGTTATTCGCCAACAACTTTATGCTTAATAACACTTGTTAGGTTTTTAAACAGCTTCAAAATGCTGTACTTCAAAGAGATCAAACAATGGATCCCGTAATAAATACGGGATGACGATGAGTGCAGAATCTGGCAGGTTTATGGCTAAGTTTAAGTTGGCTTTTACTTGTCCCTTTTCATGCGATGACAACGCTAACTTTTCTGTCTTCGGTGTTTATTTCAAACCTTGTCTTTTCTAGCGAGTACCTTCTCGACAGTATCGACAATAGCCTGCGTTTGGCTATCTAGCTCTAAATTAACCTTGTCGCCAAGCTTAAGTGTATCAAAGGTGGTGAGCTTGAGTGTTTCCGGGATCAGGTGAACATTGAAGAACTGTTCGGTGACATCTCCAATCGTTAAGCTGCAACCATTAAGACCAACAAAGCCTTTTGCCAGAATGTAAGGGGCAATGTCTTTGTTTAGCTTGAAAAAGAGGCTGCAGTTTTCCGGTGACTTTTGTATATCCATGAGTTCGACGCTGCAGAAAATATGCCCCGACATCATATGACCACCGATTTCATCACCAACCTTGGCCGCGCGTTCATAATTTACTGAATCACCCGGTTTCAATAACCCCAAGTTAGTCAGTTTGAGGGTTTCACTGATGGCATCAAAACAGGCGGTGCTGTTTTCAATGTCAAATTCAGTAACGGTCAGGCAGGTGCCGTTTATCGCGATACTGGCGCCGGTTTGTATATTGGCTAGTGCGCCATTTGGAAAAGTGAAGCGAAGGCTTGAATGTTTGTCATCGCCTTTTTTGCGGTTGAGCACAGCTTGACCTTGAACAATACCTGTAAACATAAGCCCCTCATTAATAGCAATAAATAGGCTGACTAGTTTATATTTGTATTTCCGTTTTAGCCAAGAAAAGCCTCTAAAGCAGGTAGGTATTTACTTTATTTATTAAAGAAATGAAGTATTTTTCCGATAAATTACATACTGATACACCTTTATAGGGATACAAACGTTGCCAGCCAAACACACACCCAATGTTGATTTTGCTGAACCATTTGCTCAGCCAAAAGGGGATGGTAATTTTTTGAATGATATTGATGCGCAAATTGATAAAGCGAGTACAGATCGATCAATGCGCTCACCCGTTGTGTCATCTGGCCGGAGAAAAAATATAGATCGCAGAGAGTCAGATAAAAAAGGCAATGATGCAGGAAAAAGCGCCAAGCAAAGTTCAGCCGCATTAGATAGAAGGCAGCAAGGACGACGTCAAAAAGCACCCGCCCCGAAAACTGATGCTGAAAAAAAACAAGCAGAAGATGAGATTAAGCTCCAGCAGCACAGAAAGAAAATTCTATTAGCGGGATGTGAGCCGGTTATGGGCTTCAATTTTGATTTTTTGGCGATGGATGATTATCCCGAAAACGCACTTGTTGCAGCAGCCAGACGAGACCGTGATTATTGGTTATTGATTTGTGCGGTGTTGGGCAGTGTTTTCTTTTTCGGGCTTTTGGGCTTTGTTTCTCCGGGCGTGGCGGGTGTGTCCTGTGGTCTTGGTTTTTTGTCAGCCATCTTTGCCTTTTCACCTGTCAGAAAACATTTTTTTAGTCGTCCTCCTTTACATCAAATTCTCGCTCAGCGTAAGAGAGTGGAATTTCGCGCATTGAATCATATCCAATACCTTGAAGGTAAAGATGGTTTAGCATGGCGTTGTGAAAAATTAAAAAAATATAATTCAAACTTAGCAAAAACGATTTTTTCTGGTTTGTACCACTATTCAAAAAAGCGTCAGCTATTAAATGTGGTTAGACAAAAGAAACATATCAGGCTATATCTGCTTCTAATGATAGAGGCTCAAAAAGCTTATAAACGATTAGAAAAAGACTATTTAGAAAATCACTTTAGCAACCTTGAGGCTGGTCTGGATGACAGAATTGAGGCTCAAGAAGCAAACAAAATTGAACAAATGTTAAATAATACTAAGCAAACAGATACCAAGCCAAAGCAATCTTGACATTGCAGCCTATCAAACGTATGTTTCAAACATACGTTTGGAATGTTTATACTAAGATTTTTTATGGCCCATACAGAAACTGTTGATCGTATACTCGACGCCGCAGAAATTCTCTTTGCAGAGAAAGGCTTTTCTGAAACCTCCTTGCGCTCAATTACAGGTAAAGCGAAGGTTAATCTCGCAGCGGTGAATTATCATTTTGGTTCCAAAAATGCGCTTATTCAAGCAGTGTTTAATCGTTTTCTCTCTCCTCTAAATGACTTCATGGTAGCGGGTCTTAAAGCCAACCGCTGGGGCCAAGATGGGGGCAATATTCCGACTGTTGAGGATGTCTTGGGTTTATACACTCGCAGCCTGCTTAAGATCCCTACACGTCAACAAAATGGGGTTTCAATATTTATGCGCCTTTTGGGTTTGGCCTATACCCAGTCACAGGGACATCTTCGTAAATATTTGGAAGATGAGTACGCTCAGACATTCTGGCCGTTTTTAAGTTTGATTAAACAAATTACCCCAGAACTAAGTACCAAGGAGCGTTTTTGGCGGACTCAGTTCGTGCTCGGCTCCATGGCATTTACCATGTCGAGCATTCAACAGTTGACAGATATATTAGAAAACAAGGCTGGCTCTACTCCCAACCCTGAAGAAGTGGTAGATTATCTGGTGCCATTTTTAGCCGCAGGCTTAAGTGCTTCTCCTGCAAAAAAGGTCGCAATTTCTCAATGAGAGCTTTGCACGACTACTGTGCTTTTTCGTCATTTTTTGCCTTGTCTTTGCTGCGCTCGTCACGTCGTGCAAAGCTCTCTCAATAATGAAGAGGGCTGAGTGTGCCAAGTGAACAAACGCTTATTTCAATTAATCTAAGCACTCAAACTCTGCATTTCAAATCGGATCAACACTCTCTCCGCTATTCTATATCTAGCGCCAAAAATGGTGTGGGCCAGCAAAATGGCTCCGGTTGTACACCTTTGGGGCGTCATATTGTTCGGGCACGTATTGGCGAAGGCCTGCCTTTAAATGCGGTTTACCGTGGCAGGCGGTGGACCGGTGAAATTTATTCAGAAGCATTGGCAGCGGAATATCCAGAAAGGGATTGGATCTTAACGCGGATACTTTGGCTGTCAGGTAAAGAAACAGGCTTTAATCGACTTGGCCCTGTTGATTCTATGCGTCGTTATATTTATATTCACGGCACGCCCGATTCTGAACCAATGGGCAAACCTCTGTCACATGGATGTATTAGAATGCGTAATATCGATGTGAAAGAGTTATTTGAGTTAACGCCGGTTGGGACAGAGGTTCTAATCGAGGCTTAATTAACACATTTTTTTCAGCTCTCCTAAGTGACCACCTATGTCTTCTGTCAACGATACTCATTCAGTTAATACATCTGCCCCAGTTGGCCCTCTTATGTTAGATGTTGCAGGTCTGACGCTCTCCGAAGAAGAACGCACGATACTGGCTAACCCCTTAGTCGGAGGCTTGATTTTGTTTAGCCGCAATTTTGCATCGCTACATCAGCTTGAAAAATTGATTTCCGAGGTTAGAGCGGTGGCTCCCGATATTATTATTGCGGTTGATCATGAAGGCGGGCGAGTACAGCGTTTCAGGGAGGGCTTTACCTTGATTCCGCCGATGGCAACGCTGGGTGAGCTGTTTATTAAATCGCCTGAAGATGCTTTGCAGAAGGCTAAAGATTACGGATGGATTATTGCCTCTGAGCTACTAGCGTTTGACATTGATCTGAGCTTTACGCCGGTGCTGGATCGCAATCATGGTATATCAGCGGTCATTGGTGATCGGGCTTTTTCTCATGATGCAGATACAATCGTTGAGCTGACAAGCGCCTTTATCGATGGCATGCATAAGGCAGGAATGATCGCAACAGGGAAGCACTTTCCCGGACATGGCGGTGTCGCAGCAGACTCACATCATGCTATTCCTGTTGATGACCGGTCCTTGAAAGCATTGCAGGATGATGACTTATACATTTTCAGCTCCTTGATGAGTGATGAACAAAAACTGGATGCTGTGATGCCAGCGCATGTGATTTATCCGTCTGTGGATAAGCAACCAGCCGGTTTTTCGCGCACTTGGCTACAAACAATTCTGCGTAAAGAGTTAGGCTTCGACGGTGTGATATTTAGTGATGATCTCGCCATGGAAGGCGCGACAGTGGCGGGTAGTTTTTCAGAAAGAGCCAAAGCCGCGCTGGATGCTGGCTGTGATATGGTCTTGGTTTGCAATCATCCTGAAGGAGCAAAAGAAGTTTTAAGCTATCTTGAGGGTGAATTGCCGGCTACACCAGAGCTAAGAGATAACAAGCGTTTGCAGCGGCTCCGCTTCAATGTTGATAAGCGTATAAAACTGGCTGAATTGCAAGCGAGTAAACGATGGAAAAGTGCAACGCGCGGGCTGTAGTTGTGAATATTAGTCCTGATAACTCCCCCAAAGAAATAGGTGTATAAACGAAATTATGAATTGGAATATTATCAACGCTTGGCTGAAAGTGCAGGGCATCGAATCACTTCTAACCCGTCAATTGCTTGAAATGCTGATTATTCTTGTCACCACTGCGTTAGTTAGCTATCTCATTGGTTTTATATTTTCCCGAGTCGAGCGGCAGTTTAGCAAAACAAAGAATTTATGGGATGACACGCTGCTTCATTCAGCGAGAGGCCCCATCATGATGGCGGTGTGGCTCTTGGGTATCACATGGGTTGTCTATAGTATTCAGCGTCAATTCGGTTCAGAAATTCCTAATCTGTTTTATTATGCGCAACGCATTACCATCATTTTTTGTCTCACCTGGTTTGTCACTCGCTTCATCACAGGTGTTGAGCATATCGTAATATCCGAAGAGAAAATGAAAGAGCCGATGGATGCCACGACGGTATTTGCGGTGGGAAAATTGCTCAAAGCGATTTGCGTGATCATTGCTGTGTTAGTGATTTTACAAACAACGGGTTACAGCATTAGCGGGGTACTCGCGTTTGGTGGTGTTGGTGGTCTTGCCATTGGTTTTGCTGCAAAAGACTTGTTAGCAAACTTTTTTGGTGGCCTGATGATTTATCTGGACAGGCCGTTCAAAGTCGGTGACTGGATTCGTTCTCCTGATAAAGAAATTGAAGGGACGGTGATAAAAGTGGGTTGGCGTTTAACCACTATTATGACCTTTGATAAACGCCCCCTGTATGTGCCGAATTCATTCTTTACTACCATTTCCGTTCAGAACCCTTCACGCATGACTCATCGTCGTATTTTTGAAACCTTGGGCGTGCGTTATTCGGATGCACAAGACCTTCCGGAAATTATAGATCAAGTAAAGTCCATGTTACTGGCGCACCCAGAGATTGATACCACCCAAACCATGATCGTTAATTTTACTAGTTTCGGAAAGTCCTCTTTAGACTTTTTTATCTATACGTTTACTCATACGATTGATTGGATTAAATATCATGAAGTTAAGCAGGATGTTTTGCTGAAAGTGCTCAATATCATTGAAGAGAAGGGGGCTGAAGTGGCGTTTCCTACATCAACGCTTCACTTTGCCGATGTTTTGCGGCTCAATGACGGCCAGCAAACGCCCGACGCGAAAATGACAGAATAACAAGAGGCGTGTGAGATATGATAGGTGTTATTGGTGGAACGGGGTTAAATCATTTCGACGGCGTTCAAATAACGGAGCAAAAATGGTTTGAAACGCCCTTTGGTGAGCCAAGCGCTCCACTGACCTTCGCTCAGATGAACGGTCAAGACTTTATCTTTATGCCAAGGCATGGAAAACCTCACAAGTATGCCCCGCATTTAATTAATTATCGTGCTAATTTGAGTGCCTTTAAACAAGCTGGCGTAGCCAATATTGTTGCGGTCAATGCTGTGGGTGGCATTCACCCCAATCTAGGGCCGACCTGCATCGCTATTCCAGACCAGATCATTGATTACACCCATGGTCGAGCAGCGACTATTTACGATGGTTGTCACCTAGAAGGTGTCGAACATATCGATTTTTCCCACCCCTACTCAGAATCGATAAGGCAAAAACTGCTGACCTCAGCGGTAAAAGAAAATATCAAGGTTTTGGCACAAGGAACGTATGGCGCAACTCAGGGTCCGCGATTAGAAACTGCAGCAGATATAAAACGCCTGCAACGAGATGGTTGCGACATGGTAGGTATGACCGGCATGCCAGAAGCCGCTTTAGCTAGAGAGCTTGGCTTGAACTATGCCTGCGTAGCACTCAGTGTGAACTGGGCTGCGGGTATCACAGAGCAGGTGATCACCATGAAAGACATTGAAGACGCTGTGGAGCAAGGAATGGGTGAAATCCAAACGCTATTGAAAGCTGTTATTCTTTCGTGAGATTAGGGCTTCTAGGCCAAGGATGTATTAAGCGAACAAGAGCAATGTTGATTTTATACTGTCATCACTGGCTTTCTTTATGTGCTGGCTTCGGGGGGGATGATTAAAAGTGAGTTAGGTTGCTCTGTTAAAAAAGAAGGCGGCATGCCAAGCATTGATCTGAATGTATGGCAGTAGTGTGAAGAGTCGTTAAAGCCCGCAGCCACAGCGGCTTCAGTTAAGTTTTCCCCTTGTCCAACCCGAATAGCTGTAACGTATAATCGATGCCATTGTCGATAACGCCTAATTGGAATACCTGTTTGTTGTTTAAATAATTGCACCAAACGAGAGACTGACAAATTGACTCTCAGCGCAAGATCATCAACAGACAAATTTGCATCAACGGTTTGTTTAATCAGTTTAATAACAGTGACCACGCGTTGATCTACTTGATAGTTACTTTCGCAATGTTGATTACCACAGGAGAGTATGTCTTCAAGCTTTTCGTAAGCTGCCGCTGAATCTAACTGAGATCGATACATATCCCAAAAAGAAGCAATAAAGCTCTCTTCACAACTAAGTTGATAAGCTACGCCACTCTGTTTTGCCTGCATCATGCTAGATAGAGCCGCAAAGTCGGCACCAAGCGGATCCAAATTACAGTTCACTACGACAGCATTGTGCGTATTAACGCATAACGACATCCCTGCAGGTAAAAGCAAACTCCAGCACTCAATTGGTTTAGACTGATCTTTTGTCTGAAAAGAAATGGGTTTATCTATCGAGATAAATAATGTTGCCGCCCCTTGGGAGATATTTAACCGTTCAAACAAAGGGCCAATATATAGGGTTCGCTTATCCCATAGGTATAAAAGTGATGGGTAGGAGTTACGCGCCATTGTGTGTCTCAAATTTTTATTTTTTTCTAATCTACAGCAGCGACAAGTTACTTAGATGTAAGTATGAAACGAAATTCTTTGTGTTTAGCTTACAGTCGTTTGCTGTACTTCAAGGCACTATAGTTTAGAGAAGTGCGAAGTTCACGCTTGTCAGTGAGGTTTAGTGAGCTACTTATCGCTTTTGATACATAAATTTAATCATCGTCAAATCTTACAAGCGTTCTTTATTTCAGAGAATCTATCCTTGCCTCGTTGAAATTTTTTCAGCAATAAAAATAAAATCTAAAGGACAACGTTATGAAAAAAATGCTCGCACCCATAGTGGCTGTATTGTCAATTGCAATATCATCTCAGGCACAAGCCGGATGGTATTCCGATTTCTTCAGCTACACCAAAACAAAGCACCCCATTGTGTTAGTCCCTGGTATCTTCGCTTTTGACACTATTGCTGGTATAGATTATTGGTATCAAATACCTGCAAGTTTAGAAGCAAAAGGGGCAGACGTTCATGTTGCAAAAATAAATGCCTTTGATAGTTCTGCAATGCGTGGCGAAACACTCATTGCGCAATTGGAAGAGATTCAGGCTGCATCTGGCGGTAGTATCCAGAAGTTCAATCTGATGGGGCACAGTCAAGGCGGCATGACGGCGCGTTATGTTATGAACGTACGTCCTGATCTTGTCGCATCTGTTACCACCATGGCAACACCGCATACGGGTTCACCTCTTGCTGACTTAGTAACAGATATTGCGCCACCAGAATCTATACAAGGCGTGCTGTTTGAAGTGTTTGCAAATGCTGTTGGCGATTTAGTCAATCTGCTTTCTGATAATCAAAAGGATCAGTCTGACATTTACGCCATGTTAGGCGAATTTAATCAAGCAGGCGCAGCACAGTTCAATGCTAATTTCCCGCTTGGCTTACCGGCGTCAGACTGTGGAACAGGGCCATCGAATGTCACTATTAACGGCGAAAATATCAAACTATATTCTTGGGGTGGGACCGGTCATCTAACCGGTGGCCTTGATATTTCGGATGCCTTATTTGCTATTACTAGTCTTGCATTCGATGAGGCAAATGATGGTGTGACAGGGGTTTGTGCGAATCACTTTGGATCAGTTTTAAGAGATGATTATTTCATGAATCATCTTGATATTAATAACCATGTGCTAGGGCTAGTTTCTATTTTTGAAACGAATCCTAAAACTGTTTTCAAAAACCATGCGAACCGTTTAAAGAAAGCTGGGTTATAAGGGTAATCATCGATTGCACTTTGAAGGTTGCTACTTAGGTAGCAACTTTCTATTTAACTTATCTCAATGAATGCGACGGTTTATATCATGAGCACTAAAAAAACACTCGTCACAAGCGGTATATTGTTATTACTAGTTGTATTTGCCGGCTACGATCTAATCAGCCCGCTTAAAACGACCAACACGAAAATGCATAGCCATCTAATATCTGGCGATGGCACAAGTGAAGACATCATTGCATCTGCCAAAGCAACTAATCAACGACTACTTGATGAAGCTCTCAATCATAAAATAATGAAGGTACACCAAGACAAGGTTCCTTCTTTATTGGGCGTAGAGCTTGAAGCAAACATCCTAACAGACAGCGACGGCAACTTACGGGTAGATGCCTCCATAAAAGAGCTGTTTGAATTTTATTTATCGTCAATTGGTGAAGAGCCTTTAGAGCAAATTCTCCACAGAATTCAGTCAGAACTAGATTCTCAATTACAATCACCTGCACTTGAACAAGCTTTATCCTTACTGAAACGTTATGTTGATTATAAAATTGAACTAGCGAGCATCACACAGGAAACGCCACACTTGTTGAGTGATTCAAATTCTGACATTGACAACATCAAGCATCAAAAGTCTCAGCTCAGTGCATTAAGAACACGCTATTTTGATCCCACTGAATATCAACAGTTTTTCGAGCAAGAAGAAAGCTACGATGTCTTTATGATTCGTCATTTAGAAATAGTCCAAGATCAAACGCTAGATGAAGAAACTAAGATGCAAAATATCGAAGCCTTAGAGCAGAGTCTTCCTGAAGAGGTTCGATATGTAAGACAAAAAGTGTCATTACACGGAAACGTCTATGAGCACGCGGAAAAACTAAAATCTGAAGGCGCAAGTGACGAAGAGATTTTTCAAATAAGAGAGCAATCTTTAGGCACTGAAGCAGCAAAAGCCTTGGCTAAACTCGATAAAGATCGCGAACACTGGCAACAACGCTTAAGTCACTATGCCCAGCAACGAGATGCAATCATTGACTCAGGGCTAAGTCGGCAAGATCAATTAGTTGCGATTAATGACTTAATTGAAACCAACTTTTCAGGTACAGAGAGAGTTAGAGTAAAGGCACTTGATAGCAGTTTGTAGCAGCTAACTCGCCTAAATTATTCGTTCTAAATTTAACCTAACTCGCGGATATCGCGACGACTCGACTAATGAAACGACTAATGGGCTGTTCTATTACGCGACGACAAACGGAAAGTAATGCGTTTTGATCTGATAATGCTATCGCTTAGTTTTTCTTATTATTTTTCGCTAGCCACTTATCTAATTGGTTAGCGAAGTTTTGTTTGTCTTGTTGGTTGAGTGGTCCGGGGCCTCCGCTATGAATGCCGCTGGAACGCATGGTTTCCATAAAATCTCGCATGTTCAGGCGTGATTTAATATTTTCTCGGGTGTATGCCTGCCCTCTTGGGCCAATAGCGAGAGCGCCTTTGCTAATCACTTCATCCGCTAAAGGGATATCTTGAGTGATAACTAAATCACCTGTTTGCGTGTTTTGTACTATCCAATTATCCGCGACATCAAAACCACTACTGACTTGAATTGACTTGAGGTTTTTCAAGGCGGGAAGGGCAATGGACTGGTTTGCAACAAAGGTAATTTTAATGCCGGTGCGTTTGGCTGCGCGGATTAGCATTTCTTTTAACGTGCCGGGACAGGCGTCAGCATCCACCCAAATACTTGCTGAGGGTTTTTCTGTTTGGTTTTTTGTTTGCGAGTCGTCTTCGGTGTGCATCGTTATTGTCTTAATACGCCGTGTCATCAGAGAATTGATAGGGCGATGGTACTTCTTTGATGGTGACAATTGCGCCGATAACGGGGTGGTCTATGTAATGGATTTCGCTTTCCTTAATTCGCCTAGATTCACCTAAATAGCGAATATCCTGATAAACCACGCTTTCACCCGTTAGATTGCTATAGCTAGTTGTTTCCAAAGGTCTGACTATATCAAGGGCTTGCAGGTGGGTGTTTTTTTGGAGAAACCAATGCGTAATATTTTTATAGGGAACGGTGATCGGCTTACTTAGAAATACCTTGAACTCTGCATGGGTATAGCGGCTTTTACGAATCTGCAGCTCACCAAATAGCACCCTGTCTTTTGTCACTAGTTTATCTATCTTAACCGGTGGACTAGTCTGTTCTGAAGACAGTGGTTGTTGCCACGCTCCCATATCCATGACATGTACCGAGCGGCTTCTGTTTAATTTCTGAAGGGCATCGGAGAGCACCATTTTATCCGCATCCAACTGGCTGTATTGAAATCTGGACGCAGGTTGTTTTCCGGAGATGATATGCGTGAATTGTTTATTTGGGCGGCTTGGATAGGGCGTGTCTTCATAACGAAGTATGTGGTCATCAGTGTCAAGATGCTCAAAAATGATGTATTCGATTTGATACCATTGCTCTGGAGTTTCAGGGGAACTATTTTCGCCATAGGTAAAAGAGTGAAAGCAGAGCGACAATAATAAACAGAAGAAACGTTTGCCTGACAAGCATCGAGTGAGTTGAATAAAGTTTTGCACTGATATTGAAAACCTAAGTGAAAAGAAATTAAAAAACAGAAAAAATACGTAGATGGAACAACGTACTTTATTTTACAAAATATAGTACCACCCGATTTTGGTAAAAGCACTGGCGAGAACAGGATTTATCTGAGGATATTTTTGTAATGTCGTAGTCAGCCAAAAGCCTGAATTATGAAATGTTGTTTGTTGACTTAAAGACTTATTTAACAGAAATAAATTAAAAAAAGTCGCCAATGTAGTTGTTCAGAACGGATTGATTTGCCGTCGCAGGTGATGCTTCTGGTGAGCTTGACGGTTGATATGCCGTCGATGGTTCTGTTTTTTTTATGCTTTTATCTTGTGTGCTTGTTTTTTGTGTCGCTTTAGTTTGATCAAGTCGCTGCTGGTTATTTCCTTGTTTAGCCGCGCACTCGGGCATACTCTGCTTATGCTGATTTGTTTCGAGCGAAAGAGCCTTCACTATCTTGTATATAAAAAGAAAAATCAGAGCTAAGGTTGTGAGCTCAAGTAGATGTATCGGAAATAGAATCAAAGATCCGGCCTGTAAAAGTAAACGAGTTTAAAAAAACGCTTCTTCCATGAAAAAATTAGTATAAATAGTAGACTATTCTTTAGATTTTTTCTGTGAGTTTTTAGCTTCGATAAAGCTATTTTACGAATGTTAACCTTACTCTTCAGCCTGCTCGATAAAGGTGGAGGGAAAAAGCTCTCTTGCCTTAGTGCATTTGTGCTAGAATCCACCTGTTTTTTTTCGTCGATTTTTAAAGGCTATTTAGAATAGCCGATAATGAGTATTAGGTAGGTTGCTGTGAGTCAAACGCTGAATAATTCAAACGCCTCGAAACGAGTTGGTATGGTGAGCTTGGGTTGCCCCAAAGCGCTAGTTGATTCTGAGCGAATCCTGACCCAGCTTCGGCTCGAAGGCTATGATGTTGTTCCCACATACGATGATGCCGACGTGGTGGTGATCAATACCTGCGGGTTTATTGACTCAGCAAAGCAGGAGTCGCTGGATGCAATTAGTGAGGCGATGAAAGAAAACGGTAAAGTTATTGTGACTGGTTGTATGGGTAAAGGTAAAGATGCCCAGACCATTAAAGACCTGAACCCCGGCGTGCTAGCAGTAACGGGCCCTCAAGCCTATGAAGAAGTTGTTGGTGCAGTGCATGACTGGTTACCGCCGTCGAAAGAGCATAACCCGCATATAGACCTCATCCCCGCTCAAGGTATTAAGCTGACGCCAAGACATTACTCCTATTTGAAAATTTCTGAAGGATGTAATCACAAATGCACATTCTGCATTATTCCCGATATGCGGGGTAAGCTGGTTAGCCGAGAGGCTGGGTCAGTGCTTGATGAAGCAGAAAGGCTCGTGGCTGCTGGTACGAAAGAGCTATTAGTGATCTCTCAAGATACCAGTGCCTATGGTGTGGATTTGAAGTATAAGACCTCGTTTTGGCAAGGCCGACCAGTTAAAACACGAATGTTAGAGTTGTGTGAAGCGCTTGGCGACATGGGAGTCTGGGTTCGTTTGCATTATGTTTATCCTTACCCGCATGTCGATGAGGTGATTCCGCTTATGGCGGCTGGAAAAATTGTGCCTTATCTGGATATTCCATTTCAGCATGCCAGCCCCAAAATTTTAAAAGCCATGAAGCGACCAGCGGCTACCGAGAATAACCTCGAACGCATCAAAGCGTGGCGTAAGATATGTCCGGAATTAACCATTCGAAGTACCTTCATAGTCGGTTTTCCTGGTGAAACAGAAGAAGATTTTCAGTTACTGTTGGATTTTCTTGAGCAGGCGCAACTGGATCGCGTTGGGTGCTTTACTTATTCAGCCGTTGATGGAGCCAGAGCAAACGAGCTGGCCGATCCAGTCTCAGAGGAAGTGAAATTAGAACGCCAGAAACGGTTTATGGAAGTGCAGGCGAAAATCAGCGCAGACAGACTGCAAGCAAAAGTAGGCAGTATTCAGCAAGTTTTAGTCGATGAAGTCACCCCAGAAGGCGCTGTGGCAAGAAGCCGTGCCGATGCACCGGAAATAGATGGGAGTGTTTTTATTGACGGTGCGACTCATTTAAGCCCAGGTGATTTTGTCACAGTGAAAATTGAAGAAGCAGATGAATACGACATGTGGGGGCATTTGGTTTAACAATATACAAACAGCTTAGCTGGCTGCATCGTTTCAAACTTGAGCTTGCAGTGTTGGATAAGGGGCGCAGCAAAAGCTGAAACTTGTTTAGTACCTGTATGATTTTCAAAGGGGGGGTGTGCTATTTCAATACGATGATGTTTAATATCGGAATGGCTCCGTAATTATAATCCATTGAACCCTAATTCTTGGCTCACTTATGCGCACTATTTTGACAAACAAAATTTGGCAACTTTTCTTAGCGATTGCATTTCTTTCAATGCAGTCTGCTTCGGCGCATATTCATTTGGCATCTAGCCATAATCATGATGGGTCGGACCATTCCCACACACAAGTATCTCATTCACATAATGTTGCATCTCACCATGTTGATGCTTTTGAACAAAATCAGACTAGTCACACAGACCAGGTCGTCGAGCTAAGCCAAGATTGGATTGTTAAATACCTAAAGTGGTTAGATGATCTCGAGTCTCAAGCTGCTCTTGTAACCCATTTTTCTTGCGGTGACTCGACCCTTGTCACTCAATGCTATTTTGACAATTCATGTGCTCATCACAGCTTTTATTTTCGCTCCAATGTGAAAGCTAGAGCGCCTCCAATATTATTTTCCTCTCGCGTTTAAACCCTAAACTTTTACTAGCGAAAGCTAGGACTTATTATTGAGGTAAATAATGTTATCCGTATTTAAAAAATGCCGATGGCCTATCGCTGTTGGTTTCTATTTTATCTGTAGTTTGGTTTTCGGGCATGGCATGTCTGAAGCGGACAAGGCAAAAGCGTTAGAAGCAACTAACTGGGATTTTATTGAGCTAGGCGCAAGCCACATGGTCACCGGTTATGACCATTTACTCTTTCTCTTTGGCGTTGTTTTCTTTCTGACTCGATTTAATGACATTGTTAAGTTTGTCACTGCTTTTACAATTGGGCATTCAATCACGCTGCTTTTTGCAACGCTGTATCATATCCAAGCAAATTACTATCTTATTGATGCCGTCATTGCGTTGACCGTCATATACAAAGGTTTTGATAATATCGGTGGGTTCAAAAAGTATTTAAATATTGCTTCGCCAAACCTGCTGCTGATGGTCTTTATTTTTGGTTTGATTCATGGCTTTGGTCTTTCAACTCGCCTACAAATGCTTCCCTTAACTGAAGAAGGTTTAGTACTTAACATTCTTTCCTTTAACCTAGGTGTTGAGCTCGGCCAAATTGCCGCATTGACTGTTATGCTTGGTTTATTGGCTTCTTGGCGTAAAACTAATTCGTTCAAACACTTCAGTAACGCAGCGAATGTTTTTCTAATGTCTCTTGGCACTTTGCTGCTGTTACAGCAATTGCATGGCTACTCGCACACATCTCACCCCGATGATTTTGGCTTTAGTGCCGATATTCATCTCCACGAACACGAGAAAATGGAGAGTGAAATGGCGAATCAACGACCAAGAAGTTCTCACGACTCAATTGACTAAAACGAAAATTATTTATAGAGGAATAGATATGAAATACTTTATTAGCGTCCCATTGATCATAATGATGTTTCTATTCGGGCAAACTGCTTTAGCAGGACCTGGAAGCGGCCATTCACACGGCCATGAACACCATCAAGGCCCCATAACTAGTGAGCAAGCACTAAAGAAAGCTAAAAAACATATCCAGAAGCTAATCAAGAAGGGAACACTTGATGCCTCTTGGTCTAGCGTTAGCTCTAAATCAGTTGAGGAAAAATCATTTGGACATGGCCCTGAATGGGTCGTTACATTTGAAAATAAGGCTATTGAAGACTCTGAAAAGCAAACGCTTTTCATTTTCTATACGATCAACGGGAAGTACTTGGCTTCTAACTTCACTGGACAGTAAGGCATACAAAGGAGGTGTTCGCACCTCCTTTGTATCAATATTTGATCGTGTCATGGTATTGCAAAAAAAACTTATGCAAAAGTAATCAGTTTTGAGTCTTGCTGATCGATTAGATGATTTATTTGATTAAAAGCCACTAAGTGTTCCTTATGTGGCTTTTTTATTATCTCTGAAAAACTGGTATTTCTAATCTGGAAATTCATATCAATCATCACGCGCGGGGAAACCCTTAATAAGTTCGCCATTAGCATGGCAATAGCACCCCCGGAGGTTACTACGATGGTTGGCTCGTCTTGTTCATTCTTTGGAATACTATTCAGTGCGCGGGATATTCGAGCAGAGAACGCGTGCCAGCTTTCTAAAGTATGTTTTTGATGGTCAAGCTGGTCTTCTGACCAGGCCAGCATGGATTTTTTTAATATGCTAAAAAAAGCGCGGACATTTCCCGGTTCGGGTACTTCTTTCGGAAAAGCTTCCAGATAAAGTTGAATCAATTTCTTGAAATCGAATTCATTCCAGTCGGGGTTTTCCTGCAATGAAATGTCGCGAGCTTGCGCTTGTTGGAAGGTATTTGCCGTTTGTTGATGTCTTTTTAAACTACCGTGAATGATATTTTTTGGCTGTTGGCCTGTTTTAGCAAAGTATTCGCCTAATAGCTTGGCTTGTGTGAAGCCGAGATCGGATAGTTGATCATATTCTGTTTTGCCTAAGGAGGCTTGGGCGTGTCTCACGAGAATAATTTTCGACATAAGTAGGTCAACAAAGTAAGTGTGTTTGAGTCATACGTTCAGCATATAAAAAAATATAATATTAATGAAATCTATTTAGTGAATGGAATTCTATTCAGGGTGTGAATATGCTGCGTTGATGCTTTATTTATCATATTTCTTGCTACTTTTTTGCAATTTCAAGCCCCACAAAATAACTAGATCCTGTTATTGGTTACAAAATGATGAAATAAATATGAAAGAAATATTACATTTTTAGGCTTCAAGCTTTATAGTGCGTCCCACCAAATTAAAGCAATTATGAGGGCTTCAAATGGGCTTAAAAAAGAATGACGAGCTAGCTTTTCAACAACAGAGCCAGTTTATACGTTTCGGTCTGACAATTTTCTTTATGGCTGGAATTCTGTTGTACGTCTACCTTATATCAAAAGGGATGCATGGCAGTATTGTGTTATTAGCTGCATCAGTAATTGGCGGCTATATGGCGATGAATATCGGTGCCAACGATGTCGCAAACAATGTCGGCCCGGCTGTTGGCTCCAAAGCGATCACCTTATTTTGGGCCATTGTGATTGCCGCTATTTTTGAAGCTGCTGGTGCGCTCTTAGCCGGTGGTGAGGTGGTTTCAACCATCAAAAAAGGCATCATAGACCCTTCCGCGTTAGATGATACCAAGACCTTCATCTGGTTGATGGTCTCTGCACTTTTGGCTGGGGCGGTTTGGTTAAACCTTGCAACGCTCTTTGGCGCTCCCGTCTCAACGACGCACTCAATTGTCGGTGGTGTATTGGGCGCGGGTATCGCTGCTGGTGGTTTTGCTATTGCTGATTGGGAAAAAATGAGCGCTATTGCTGCAAGCTGGATAATCTCACCTGTTCTGGGTGGTGTGATTGCTGCCAGTTTCCAGTTGTTTATTAAGAAAAAAATTATCTATCAGAATGACATGATTGAGTCGGCAAGAAAGTTTGTACCGATTCTAATCGGTCTAATGGCTTGGGCGTTTAGTACCTATCTTGCGCTGAAAGGCTTAAAGAAAATCTGGAAAATTGATTTTCAAACGGCGCTATTGATTGGTTTTTCTGTTGCTCTGTTTATCTACTTCCTCGTAAAACCTTTTATTAACCGAAAGTCTGAGGGCGCGGAAAATAACCGAGAAAGCGTGAATAACTTGTTTACTGTGCCGTTAATTTTCGCAGCGGCTTTATTAAGTTTTGCTCACGGTGCGAATGATGTGGCCAATGCTGTCGGTCCTCTAGCCGCGATCGCTGATGCGCTTTCGAACGGTGGTATATCGGGCAAAGCGCCTATCCCTTTATGGGTTATGATGATTGGTGCATTAGGGATCTCATTGGGGCTGTTGTTGTTTGGCCCTAAAATTATTAAAACCGTTGGTGGTGAAATTACCGAACTGGATAAGTCTCGTGCTTTCTGCGTTGCGATGGCAGCAGCAATTACGGTCATTATTGCTTCACAACTTGGTTTACCGGTGAGTTCCACGCATATTGCAATTGGTGGGATCTTTGGGGTTGGTTTTTTAAGGGAGTATCTTAAAACCAGTTACGCCAATCAGCTTCAGGATATGATTAGTGACCATGAGGGGGAAGAGAAAGTTCGTCTGCAAACCTTCCTGTCTAACTTTCAGTCAGCATCTGTTGAAGACATGGAAAAAATGCTTAAACAAGCCAAAAAGCAAAAAGCTGAATTAGGGATTAAAAAAGCTGAACGTAAAAAAATGAAAAAGCTTTACAGTGAAAAGCTAGTCAAGCGTTCCGCAGTTAAGAAAATAGTCGCCGCTTGGATCATAACTGTTCCTGCTTCCGCGACAATCGCTGCTAGTGTTTTCTTTATGTTAAAAGACTTACCTTTAGGTTAAACACGATACATTCCTTTACCTTGTTATCTTGGCAAGGTGAAGGAATAAGGCTAAGCTTAAATTTTAAATAAAGAGGATCGTGAATATGGCAAAACAAAAAGCGGAACACCTCATAACAGATCTTCATGAACGCTTTGCTGATGATTTGACCAGCCCTGAACAGCTTGCTTTGCTGCAAGAAGTGAAAAACCATATCCATAATATGAATGAAGAAGAACCGGCTGATCCATCTTTTTTGGATACGGTAGAGCGTTTGGTTGCAGAGATCGAAGTAGAGCATCCGACGGCAGCGGGTGTCTTGGTGCAGGTGCTGAATACCTTAAAAAATATCGGTGTTTAGCGCTTACTTTTTTGATCACTGAAAATGAAGACTTTCATTCGAAAGGGTGAAAAATACTATAAAACGAGCCCGATTACAGGGCTCGATTTATTTCATCAATATCTTTTCCTTTTATTCTTTTTCCTCCCGATAAGATCTGAAGATCTCTTTCAATGGTCGCTTGGCTTTAAAGCCGAAGGTTTTGTTGAAATTACCGCCATTAATAACAACCGGATATTTAAAGTAGTTTACCAAGTAAGAGGGAAATACTTTTAAATTCAAAAAGCTGGTTATGGCCTTCGGCAGAATAGGGGGAATGGAAGGAATCGGAATAGCGGTACAATTACACAGTTCCAACGCTTCCTGATAGGAAATCCAATCATCGCTCGCCACATTATATACACCGCGTCGGCAGGCTTTATGAGCAAGGCTAACGGCGTCTGCCATGTCATCAATATGAATAAACTGCATGATGGGGGAAAAGCCCATTAATACTGGGGAATATTTACTCGATAGCAAATTACTGATGGTGTTTCTTACTCCAGGTCCCACGATATTGCTTGGTCTTAAGATGGTGATATTTAGATCCGGGTAACGCCAGAGGTAAATGTTTGCGAGGTTTTCTAACTCAACCGAATCGACTAGATCCAAGGTGAGTTCAGCTGCTTTCAAGGGAGCCGTTTCTTCAATCAAAGCAGGGTTGTACGGTGACGCGCCATACACATGATAGGTGGAAAGTACGATGACATTCCCAATGCCATATTTATGGCTAAGGTCCAGTAGTTTCTGAGTACCGAGTACATTGGCATTGTAACGTCGCATACGCGTTTCTTCAGAAGAGGTGATGCGACCAAGATGGATCACACTGTCGAAATCATACTGTTTGAATAGGTCTTCAAAACCCCGCTTGGTAAAGTCTATTTTATAACTGGGGATGTCATCGCTATGATAGGTAAGTTTTCTAAAATCAACGGCCACGATATGATGGCTGTCTCGTAAACGGTTGATCACTTGTTGTGCTAAGGCACCTGCTGCACCGGTAATCATCACGGTTTTCTTCTTGGCCGGTTTGCGTCGGTCAGATACGCGCTTGTTTAGCCCGGCTCGAATCGCTGAAGCACTGGTTTTCTTAACGGTTTTACTGGTTTCACTGAGTTTCTTGCGGCTTGCATCGGTGCTCATTCAAAAATTCCTTGTCGTTGATTGAGTCCTTTTGCAATTAGGTCACTAATCGCACTCTTTACTTTCTCGACTCTTCTTGTGACTTGCTCTTCGGTTAAATCTTCATTTTCAAAGTAGATGGGCTTGCCAAAGTTTAAGCGAACTTTAGCCGGAAAAATAAAGGGTAATGCGACAGGGACATACGGCACATTGAGCAAGCTGGCTAAAGGTTTCAGGTTGGCGAAAGCGGGAATCGTTTCTTCACAACCCACGACGCCAACGGGCACAATCGGCGTGTTATGTTTCATTGCTAAATGCAGAAAGCCGTTTCCAAATCGTTTCAACTGATATCGGTCTTTGTACATTTTGCCCGAGCCTCGGATGCCTTCAGGAAACACTACAATTGCTTCGCCATTCTCAAGCATACGCGCGCAATTGATCGGGTCACCAAGCACAGCACCAATTTGGTTGAGAAAATTGCCTAAAAACGGCACCGTTGGAAAGAAGCGTTCGATCATCGCTCTGGGTAGGCGAGGCGCTTTTTTTCGGCTAGCAATGGCATAGGCGATTAATGTGCCGTCGATGGGAAGTTGGCCACTATGATTGCCTATGATTAAAACAGGGCCGGTATCAGGGACATGCTCTATGCCAGAAGTTTCGACGCGGAAATATTTATCGTAGATGTTTGAAAAAAGGGATAAAACGATTTTGTTCGTGTCTGTGTTGAAGCCCCAAGGATCATACCCCAAGCTACCCACAGGTTTTTTTATTTTATCAAGTTGCGCATCGAGTTCTTTAGAAACGAGTTTGTCTTTCAAAAAAGATTTTAGGCTCATGTACATTCCTTGCTAAGCGAAAGCGTCTTTACTGGGGACGGTATTATGGCATAAAAGCGAGCTTAACATGCCTGAATTGTCACTTGGCAGAGATGATCTTTCGGTGGGGCAGTGATGATCTGTCGTCTGGCCTTGATGAATTGTAGCTTGGCTAAACGTTATTTGATCAATCAACTATGCTTATACTGTTGGCTGGCTATTGTTAGCTTGTTTTAGTCTTGCATTACCTTAAGTGAATAAACAAATTCAGGAGAAAGCGTTTGGATGTGTTGATCTTTTTGAATGCGCTGACAGCATTTTTTGTCATTATAGATCCGATTGGTACGGCGCTCATTTTTAATGCCTTGAGCAAAAGGCAAGATTTACGCTCGAGGTTTTCTCAAGCGTTAAAAGCGAGTCTTATTTCAGCAGTCTTACTCGTTTTGTTCGGAAACTATGGTGCAGGACTGCTTGCCTACTTAGGGATAAGCATTGATGCTTTGAAAATTTCCGGCGGGCTTTTGCTTTTCTATACAGCATTCCAAATGATTAATAGTTCCTTAACCTTTAAAATGGAAAGTAAAGTTGAGGATATTTCTGTCTATCCGATGTCCATTCCATTGCTGGCTGGGCCGGGCTCATTGACCGTATCGATTTTACTTTTCTCAAATGTGTCCACTACAGTGGATCAGCTGGCCATATTTATGGCGGTGATCACGATTTGTTGCTTGACCTGCCTATGCATGACCTATTCCATTTATGTGAAAAAAATGGTGGGTAAAACCGGTGATGAAATACTGCGTCGTTTTCTCGGGGTGTTGCTAGCCGCCTTAGCTATTCAGTTTATTCTGGATGGCTTAACATCCTTGTTGCAGTATTAGTCTAGCGAGCCAATTAGCTGTGCTGGGACAGGCTAAGTTAGCCCGTTTAGCTTAATAAGGCTAAGGCGTCTCGGGGCTGAATGTAATCCAGTCCTTGAGCGGATGCCACGGCTTTATTACATAGCTGGCCATCAACGGTATGTAAACCTGCCAATAGGTGTGTGTTTTCTTCGAGAGCAGACATAATGCCTTTGTTTGCCAAGGCTAGAATAAAAGGCAGTGTGGCGGTATTGAGCGCTTCGGTGGCGGTTTTTGGGTACGCACCTGGCATATTGGCGACGCAATAATGCACTACGTCATTGTCTATAAATACTGGGTTTTCGTGAGACGTTGGGCGAGTAGTTTCAAAGCAGCCACCTTGGTCAATCGCCACATCAACGATCACCGCGCCTTTTTTCATTAGTTTAAGGTCTTCCCGGCTGACGACTTTGGGCGCAGCGGCGCCGGGGATTAATACTGCACCGATGATGAGGTCTGCCAGTTGAAGGCTTTTTTTCAGATTATTCGCATTGGCGTAGTAAGTTTGAATTTGATTCCCATAGCGCATTTCCAGTGAACGAAGTACATCGATGCTTTTGTCTAGCACCAAGACTCTTGCCCCCATGCCGCAGGCTATTTTCAAGGCATTTGAACCGACCACACCACCGCCGATAATTACAACGGTGGCAGGCTCTACGCCCGGTACACCGGGCAAAAGAATGCCAGAGCCATGATGATTCTTTTGCAAATAATTGGCGCCGGCAATGACACTCATTCGGCCAGCTATTTCCGACATAGGTATGAGTAGAGGTAATTGGCCAGCGCTATTGGTGACTGTTTCATAGGCAATGCTACACGCCTTGCTATTCAGTAATTGAGTCGTTTGTTCAGGGTCAGGTGCTAAATGTAGATAAGTGAATAGGGTATGTTGCTTAGTGAGCTGAGCGGTTTCGGATGCTTGAGGCTCTTTAACTTTTATGATTAGTTCTGCGGTACTAAATAACGCACTTGCAGTGTTTACGATGCAGGCGCCGGCATCCTGATAATCGCGATCAGAAAAACCACTGCCGCGGCCTGCGTCATGCTCTATCCATACTTGATGCTGTTGGTGGGTGAGCTCTTGAACACTCGCAGGCGTTAGCCCGACTCGGTATTCATTGTTTTTGATTTCTTTCGGGACACCGATATTCATTGTGATCACTCCTGAAAGGTAAGGCTTTGCAGTGTTACTGAGAATAAAAATTATCGGGTGAAAAGAGTTTTCTGTTGGTATCAGTATAGACGAAAGCTCGACTGTATGATGCGTGTATCAAGGGGAAGGTGATTGAAAAACGCAGTGACCACTGGCCAGCTGCGTTTTGAAGGGGCTAAAAGTGGCGCTTATCGGCGTCTAAATAAAGGTTGTGGTTGATCCGTTGCTGCTTGATAGGTTTCCGTAAAGTCCTGCAAACCATTCATCGCATCTTCAGCATTTTTATCGTCACGAATGGCAAAAGCGTCAAAGCCACAGCGTTTTAGATAAAAAAGTTGATCGTGCAGAATATCGCCAATGGCGCGAAGTTCACCTTGGTACTTATACCGGTCTCTAAGGATGCGTGCATAAGAGTAACCACGACCATCGACAAATTTTGGAAAGTTAATGGCAATCAGAGACAGTTTTTCGATAAAAGGCTCAAGCTTTTCTGGGCCTTGATCACTTTCTAGCCAGACACCAGCTTGTGCATTTTCCAATACCAGTTCAGGCTGTTCAAGGAAGCGTTCAAGTGGCACGAGTACCGCTTTACCCTCGGTGCTTTCAGAAAAATCCGCGTCTAGCGTTTGCCATACATTATCGACAACGATTGATTGCTTAATTAGCTTTGGCATATACACGCTCCTTGAATGGGTCCATACCGACTCGTCGGTAAGTATCAATAAATAACTCTTCATCCGTTCTTTTTTCAACAAAAACCTGGAGGACTTTTTCAATCACTTCAGGCATGTCGGAGCGTGCGAAAGAAGGGCCTAAAATTTTACCCAGTGAAGCATCACGGCCGGCACTACCACCAAGAGAAACCTGATAAAACTCATCGCCACGTTTATCAACGCCTAAGACACCAATATTTCCAACGTGGTGGTGACCACAGGCATTCATGCAGCCTGAAATATTCAGGTGCAATTCACCTAAGTCGTAGATGAAGTCTAAATCATCAAACTTGATTTGGATTTGCTCGGCAACAGGGATCGACTTAGCATTCGCCAGACCACAAAAATCGCCACCTGGACAGCAGATAATATCGGTGAGCATATTTAAATTCGGGGTAGCAAAACCGGCTGCTTTTGCGTCGTTCCAAAGGTCAAATAACTGGTCTTGTCTGACGTCGGCCAACACAATGTTTTGGTCGTGGGTGACACGTACTTCGCCAAAGCTGTATTTTTCCGCCATATCGGCAATGGCTTCCACTTGCTTATCACTCGCGTCGCCGGGTGGCACGCCAGTTTTCTTAAGCGTCAGTGTAACAATCGAATAGCCTGGTTTTTTATGTTCGTTTGTATTTCGAGCAACCCAATTGGCAAAGCCTTTATGGGCTTCTTTCTGTTGAATAAATGCATCTGAGTCGTGCTCAAGTTCAGCGTAGGCAGGCTCGGTAAAGAATCCTTTAACGCGGTCTAGCTCTGCTTGCGTTAATGTGGTTTCTT
Organism: Oleiphilus sp.; assembly: GCA_048058835.1. Taxonomy (GTDB): domain Bacteria; phylum Pseudomonadota; class Gammaproteobacteria; order Pseudomonadales; family Oleiphilaceae; genus PZPK01. Next base: position 32,315 of record JBLLNS010000019.1, on the reverse strand, counting down.
TATCTTTATGATGTTGCCACTCTTCCTCGACTAAACGTGCAAACTCATCTGCACCAAGTGCTTTCACCAATATTTTGATGCGAGCTTTGTATTTGTTGTCACGACGTCCGTGCATGTTATAAATACGCAAAATGGCATCTAAATAACTGAGTATGTCTTTTTCTGGTAGGAAGCTTCTAATTTCAGACGCAATCACAGGGGTACGGCCTAAACCACCACCAACAAAAACTTTGAAACCCACTTCACCCGCATCATTTTTAACTAGTTCCAAGCCGATATCGTGCACCATAGTGGCTGCGCGGTCAGCGTCTGGACAAGCGTTAACTGCAATTTTGAATTTACGCGGTAAAAAGGCAAATTCAGGGTGGAAGGTAGACCATTGGCGAATCACTTCACAGTAAGGGCGTGGGTCTATTACTTCATTGCTGATCACGCCTGCAAACTGGTCTGTGGTGGTATTACGGATACAATTACCACTTGTCTGGACGGCGTGCATTTCAACAGACATTAACTCTTCGAGGATGTCTGGCACGTCTTTTATTTCCGGCCAGTTGAACTGAACATTCTGGCGAGTGGTGAAATGCACATAGCCTTTGTCATACTTTCTGCTGACATCGGCCAGTTTTCTTAATTGAACGGACGAGAGCATGCCGTATGGAATGGCAACACGAAGCATCGGCGCCAAGCGTTGGACGTAGAGTCCATTCTGGAGTCGTAAAGGCAGGAATTCATCAGCTGAAAGCGTGCCATTAAAGTAACGTTCGGTTTGACCGCGAAACTGAGCTACGCGTTCTTTAATGATCTGTTTATCGTATCCGTCGTATGTATACATTGCACCTTCTCGGAAGTTTACCCTAGGGGGACTCAAAAATTTGGGCGCCTAGGGTAGCAGTTTTTACGTTTTGGTTAAATATCTTTTCTGTGTCTGTACTCGTGTTTAGTTGTCGTAACCGAGCACAGGGCTCAGCCACTTTTCAGTTTCGTTAACGCTCATGCCTTTTCTTTCTGCGTAATCGACGACCTGATCTTTGGCAATTTTACCCACAGAGAAGTATTTGGATTGTGGATGAGAATAATAAAAGCCGCTAACCGCTGCAGCCGGGAACATGGCGAAATGCTCCGTGAGCTCTATACCGGTATGCTCAGTCGCCTTGAGTAAGTCAAATAGTTGAGTTTTTTCGGTATGATCCGGGCAAGCAGGGTAACCAGGAGCTGGACGAATGCCCTGATACTTTTCTTTGATCAGTTCTTCGTTAGTCAGCTTTTCGCTGCTTTGATAAGACCAGAATTCCTTACGAACACGTTCATGCATGCGTTCAGCAAAGGCTTCGGCTAGTCTGTCTGCAAGCGCTTTTACCATGATGGAGTTATAGTCATCGTGATTTTTTTGGTATTCGCTGGCAAGTGCTTCGGCACCGATGCCGGCAGTAACGGCAAAGCCACCAATATAATCAGGTTTTTCAGAACTTTTTGGTGCGATAAAATCGGCCAAAGAGTGGCTGGTTAAGCCGCCAGCTTTATCGCTTTGCTGACGTAAGTGATTCAGTGTGAGTAGAGCTTCAGATCTAGAGTCATCTTGGTACACAGTCACTTCATCATCTTTGCTGGCATTGGCTGGCCAAAAACCAATCACTGCTTTGGCTTTCAAAAGCTTCTCATCGATTAGTTTACGAAGCATTGCCTGAGCATCATTGAACAAACTTGTTGCCGCTTCTCCGACTTTTTCATCTTCGAGTATCTTAGGGTATTTTCCAGCCAGATCCCACGAAATGAAGAAGGGGGTCCAGTCGATATAATCGACTAACTCCTCGAGAGGATAATCATCAAAGACTTTAACGCCAGTAAAGCTGGGCTTGGGCGGGGTATAGTCAGCCCAGTCAATTTTGAACTTATTACTACAAGCAGCCGAGTAGGGAAGTAGCTTGCTCTTGGCTTGACGGTTTTTCCGGCGCTCACGCACAACCTCGTATTCTTCTTGAGTGCTTTGAACGAACTTATCTTTTTGTGTATCACTTAATAAAGCCGTAGCAACACTGACGCTTCTTGATGCATCGGACACGTAGACAGCTAGGTTATTTTTGTACTGTGGTTCAATTTTAACCGCTGTATGGGCTTTTGATGTAGTTGCACCACCAATCATGAGAGGAATATTCATGTTTTCCCGTTGCAACTCTTTTGCGATATGAACCATTTCATCCAATGAAGGGGTAATCAGACCACTGACACCAATAATATCGACTTGATGTTCTTTTGCCGCTTTTAATATTTTGTCAGCTGGAACCATGACGCCAAGGTCAATGACTTCATAGTTGTTACATTGAAGTACCACGCCAACAATGTTTTTGCCAATATCATGGACATCGCCTTTCGCGGTCGCCATTAGGATTTTGCCCTTGGTTTGTTGGACATCGCCTTTTTCAGCTTCGATAAAGGGGATTAAGTGCGCCACAGATTGCTTCATGACGCGCGCGCTTTTCACGACTTGGGGTAGAAACATTTTACCTTCACCGAAAAGGTCGCCGACGATATTCATGCCGTCCATAAGCGGCCCTTCAATCACTTCAATAGGGCGATTGGCTTCGAGCCTAGCGGCTTCTGTGTCTTCGATTATGAAGGTGGTGATGCCTTTTACTAAAGCGTGAGCAAGCCGTTGATTCACGGGCAGCTCTCGCCACTCAAGATTCTCAACTTGTTTTTTCTGTCCGTCACCACGGAAATTGTCAGCAATTTCTAGCAATCGATCCGTTGAATCTGCACGCCGGTTCAATACGACATCCTCGACGCGTTCTTTTAACTCAGGGTCGATCTCATCATAGATAACAAGTTGGCCGGGGTTAACTATGCCCATATTCATACCAGCTTTGATGGCGTGGTATAAAAATACGGAATGGATCGCTTCACGAACGGGGTCGTTACCGCGGAAAGAGAACGATACGTTACTCACACCACCTGAAACACTTGCATGCGGGAGGTTTTCACGAATCCATCGCGTTGCATTAATGAAGTCCACGGCGTAGTTGTTGTGCTCTTCTATACCGGTGGCGACTGCAAATATATTTGGGTCAAAAATAATATCTTCAGCAGGCATGCCAAGTTCAACCAAAATGTCATAAGACCGCTGACATATTTCTATCTTACGCTCATAAGTGTCGGCTTGGCCTTTTTCATCAAATGCCATGACAACGGCTGCGGCGCCATAGCGTATGCAGCTTTTTGCATGCGCTTTAAACGCCTCTTCACCTTCTTTAAGGCTGATCGAGTTAACAACGCATTTACCTTGGGTGACGCGCAAACCGGCTTCGATCACTTCCCATTTAGAGGAGTCGATCATGATTGGGATTTTAGAAATGTCAGGTTCAGACGCAATAAGGTTTAAGTAATGGACCATTGCCTCTTTGGATTCGAGCATGCCCTCATCCATGTTGATATCTATGATCTGCGCACCGTTTTCAACCTGATCTCTGGCGACGTCCAGCGCTTCTTCAAAAGACTCTTCTTTGATCAGGCGAAGAAAACGCTTAGAGCCCGTAACGTTAGTTCGTTCGCCTACATTGATAAACAGAGAGTTTTCATCTGCGACGAAAGGCTCTAAACCGGATAATTTAAACTTTCGAGGTAGCGTAGGAATTTCTCTGGGCGCATGATTCGCCATGCGTTTTGCGATTTCTGCAATATGCTCTGGTGATGAGCCGCAACAGCCACCAATGATGTTGATTAGTTTATCTTTAGCGAAAGCTTCGACAATGTCGGCCATTTCTTCGGGTGTTTGATCGTATTCACCAAACTCATTTGGCAGGCCCGCGTTGGGATGTGCGCTGACAAATGTTTCCGATTTATTCGAAAGTTCCTCAATGTACGGGCGAAGTGCATCGGCTCCGAGTGCACAGTTGAAACCAATGCTCATGGGTTTGCAATGCTTCACCGAAATCTGGAAGGCTTCGGCAGTTTGTCCCGAAAGAGTACGGCCTGAGGCATCGGTGATGGTACCGGAAATCATGATCGGTAATGCAATGTCATGATCGATGAAATACTGTTCCACCGCATAAATGGCGGCTTCAGCATTGAGGGTGTCAAAAATAGTTTCGATCATGATAATGTCGGAACCGCCTTTGACTAAACCATCAGTCGCTTCATAGTAATTGTCGTAGAGTTCTTCGAAAGTGACATTCCGGTAGCCAGGGTCATTTACGTCAGGGCTAATCGAAGCTGTTCTAGACGTCGGGCCGATTACACCGGCAACAAATCTTGGCTTTTCCGGGGTTTCTTCAGTTTTAAGATCCGCTTGCTCTCGGGCAATTTTTGCTGCCGCGACGTTGAGTTCATGCGCAAGTGATTCCATGCCGTAATCGGCTTGAGAAACTTGTGTAGAGTTAAATGTGTTTGTCTCGATAATATCCGCACCGGCATCCAGATATTGTCTGTGGATATGCGCAATAGCATCGGGCTGAGTTAAGCAGAGAAGGTCATTATTCCCTTTGATTTCAGTCGGGTAATCCTTGAAGCGTTCGCCGCGATAGTCCTGCTCATCAAATTGACATTGCTGAATCATCGTGCCGGTTGCACCGTCGAGTATCAAAATGCGTTCTGTTAACGCTTTGTTTAACTGGCGAATACGGTTGGCTAAATCTGACATCAAAACATTACCTTATTAATAGAGTGCAAAAAAAGTGCTGCATATTAGCATTTTTCTAAACGGCTTACTGCTTCTTCCAACTCTCGGTGAGAGATGAAAGTGTAATAAGCATTAAAGTGACAATATTCTAAAGCAAATAAAAGTATATTGAAATATTTTGATATAGTTTAAATATTACTTGAGTATTTTACTAAGGCTTTCGTCTGGGGGATAATCCACGTAGAATGCATAAAATTTTAAAGTTATGAGGCCTTTGTTGTTATGGTGACCGTGTCTGAATCTGCTCAACGCTATCTTGCTCAGTTAGTTTCAAATCAGGAATCTAAAGGGATGGGAGTGCGAATGTTTGTTACTCAGCCTGGAACAAAGCAGGCTGAAACCTGTTTGGCATACTGTCAGCCTGAAGATATTGTCGAAGATGACGAGGTGATGGAGTTGGACGGCTTTAAGCTCTACCTTGAAAAAAAGAGCGTGCCTTTTCTAGATGAGGCCTTTGTCGATTATGCCGAAGAAAAAATGGGTGGTCAGCTCACCATTAAAGCACCTAATGCTAAAATGCCTAAAATTGATGAAAATTCGTCTATCGAAGATAAGGTTAAATATATTTTGGTGACAGATATTAACCCAGGCCTTGCTTCACATGGCGGAGACGTGTCATTGGTGAAGTTAACTGAAGACAATGTGGCGATTCTTGAGTTTGGTGGTGGCTGTCAGGGATGTAGTGCAGTTTCAATTACCTTAAAAGACGGTGTTGAGAAACGACTTCTCGAAGTCATTCCAGAGCTTACCGGCGTGAAGGACTCGACAGACCACTCGGTGACGGAAAATGCCTATTATAAGTAGAATTTGAGAGTGTATTTTGTTTTCAAAAAAGCGAGCTATAGGGCTCGTTTTTTTTTTGCCTTAAATAAAGGGAGAAAACTATTGATGTCTGCTGCTTCTGTTTAGATTAGTTTTTCGCTAGGGTGAGTAAGAATCGGTTTGAGTTTAATGTCGAAAATTAGAGTTTTGGTATGATCAAAGGCAACAAAAAGGGAAAGTTCTGGGTGAAGGTAATCAGAGAGGATCACCCTTTCAGGGTGATCCAGGTTATGTCGCGACCTATCAGAGGAACGGGCTGCACTCTTCAGTAATATTAATAATAAATGCCCTCGATTGGCCGTCAGGATTAATGCCGCTGCCAACCATCTTTGTGCCGTCTCGTGAAATGTTCTGTATGATTACATCGCTCCATCCAGATAAGCTGACCCCATATGAAGTAAGTACATCATTTAGGTTTCTTACTCCATTAATGTTATCCCAAATGAGCATCATGTTGTTTGCTGTGTAAGGTTTTTTAGATGAGTTGCCTACTACGATGCTGGTATCATCACTAAATGCTTGTGGGTAAGGCATGTCGTTGATGTCTGTATATTGATTAGTGTTTGCATTCCACAATACCGTATATTTGGGGCCAAATAGGCTTTGATCGGATATCGCACCAAGCACAACATCACCAGCCGCAGAGAAACCTTTTACTGCCATTGGTATGTCTGAAGCTATCGGTGTGCCGTCAGTCTCCCAGACATAGGCGGTGGCTTGCGCTGAGGATATACCATTGAAATGAAGGTGCGAAACAAATTTTGAGCCATCCATATTTATCGCAGCAATGACGGTGTCTTCAGGTGCATTTAAGTGTTTCGTAAATTGGTTTTCTGGGGTAAGCGACGACGGCCATTTACCAGGCCAGCTTGTATGATACCCCCCCATAACGGAACCATCACCAGACATAGCGTACAAATTAGGTACTAATTGACCTGACGAGCTATAGTCGTAAATAGTTACTGCGCCATCATGGTAGTAATAATCATGTTCTGGACTACCATTTTCATTAGCAGTACCTTGAAGGAAGCTGCTGAAAAGAATGGTATTACCATCTTCTGATATTGTTGGCCATATCGCATTGGTGCCATTATATTCTGGTGTGGCATATATGAACTCAGTTCCGGTTATTGCATTCCAATTAAGCAATTCGAAGTCTGTATTCATCATTGCAACCGTGCCGTCATTAGATATAGCAAGTGGTTTTTCACCGTTTAGTTTAGGTTCAATCCCCGGAATTTCAGTGAATGAAACTGTTATAGCCAATGCCATGCTACTAGCATGTAGCGCAGATAGACCTATGATTGATTTGAATAACGTATCCTTCATTAATTTCTCCATTTTTTAGTTTTTGAAATGAGATCGAAGCATAGTTATTTACATGTTGGATATACGTGAATAGCAGCACAAAACAGAATTTAAAACCTAAAACATCTTTAATATTAATGATTTGCGGTAATACTGATTGATGTTTGTATATGGAGCGATTTAATCAGGAAAATGGGTTAAAGAGATCAACCCACGCATTCTATTTCTGTGAAAGACAAATCCAGATATTGTGTAGCAGCTAAGGTTTTAGCGGGCAGTTTTACTTGGGAATGTGAATAAGGTATCCCAATCTCTTAGTAAATAAAGTGTGAAGCACGCTGCTAGCATCGGCCATGCGGCAAAGAATAATAAATGATCGAAAGGTGCCAGATATTGTTTGTAAGAAGAAAGTGTCGATACGGCATGGAGTAAAAATATGGCGCCATAAGTCCAGCGTTTCCAAATGCCTGCGACAAACGCTAACACAAGAAGTAGTTCGGCAGCCCCGATAACAAACGATAAATGATCGGTCAGCCAGCTAATGCCATAGAATTTATCAAATACTTTTCCAGCATGTGCAGGGTTTACAAATTTGTCGAGCGTCCACATTAGCATAACGATGAATATGCCTAAGCGTAGCGCTAATAGTGACTTTGCCAAGGTTATGAGCATGGCTTCAGGGGGATTAGTTTTAGCATTCATTGCTTGCCTTCCTTAACTGAATGTTGACCAAATTATAATGCGTAAATCTGATATGAATTTAGAAAGCGACTATTTTGAAAAGAGAGGTTACTCTAGATTGCGCAAATAATAAAAGGGATAAATGAAATGAAGGGAAAATGGCTCCCCGAGCTGGGCTCGAACCAGCGACAAACGGATTAACAGTCCGCTACTCTACCAACTGAGTTATCGGGGATTGATGTAGCAATCGTTGCGAGTGCTTAACCAAGGCCGCGTATACTAATAATCTAAGTGGCCTTGGTCAAGTCAAAATCACACTAAACTAAAACTTTTTTTAGCCTGTTGATTGCTTCTTCTAGGGTTTCCATGCTGGTGGCAAAGCTTAATCTCATGCAACCTGCGGCACCAAATGCAGAGCCGGGAACCAGTGCTACGCCTGCTTCGCTTAAGATAAATTCAGCCATCTCGACATCATTATTAATCTCTGGTTTTGCATCAATAGCTCCCTGAAAATTAGGGAAGGCATAAAAAGTGCCGTCACCTTTGATGCACTCTACGCCGGGTATGGTGTTAAGTGCATCCACAAGGTAGTCATGTCGTTTTTTAAAGGCAACGACCATTTGTTTGACGCAGTCTTGCGGGCCATTCAGAGCTTCTGTCGCTGCTGCTTGAGATATAGAGCAGGGGTTTGAGGTGCTTTGAGACTGAATTTTTTTCATCGCGCCGATAATCTTTTCAGGCCCGGCCGCATAACCAATTCGCCAACCCGTCATCGAATAGGCTTTCGAAACACCGTTGAGCACAAATGTACGATCGTAGAGTTCGGGGCAAGCATTCAAAATATTGATAAAGTCGCCGCCGGTCCAGAGGATGTGCTCATACATGTCGTCAGTCACAACATAGATGTCAGGGTACTTTTTCAGCATCTCGCCAATTGCTTTTAGCTCATCAAGAGAATAGGCAATGCCTGTCGGGTTAGATGGGCTGTTCAGCACCAATGCTTTTGTTTTGGGTGTAATGGCCTTTTCGATTTGCTCTGGTGTGACCTTGAAGCGGCTTTCAAGATTGGTTTCTAGAATAACCGGTTTGCCTTGAGCGATCAGAACCATATCTGGGTAAGACACCCAGTATGGAGCGGGGATAATGACTTCATCGCCAGGGTTAATCATTGCCAATGATAGATTAAAGAAGCTTTGCTTGCCGCCAGATGAAACCAAAATCTGGTTTGCTTCGTAACTTAGATTATTTTCACGTTTGAATTTGGAGATAATGGCTTTCTTTAAGGCAGGCGTACCATCTACGGCAGTATAACGGGTCTGGCCGTCATTGATGGCTTTGATAGCAGCTTCTTTTATATGTTGTGGTGTGTCGAAGTCCGGTTCACCCGCGCCTAGGCCAACGATATCTTTGCCGGCAGCTTTTAGTTCATTGGCTTTGTTGGTGACAGCCAGAGTAGGAGAGGGTTTAATGAGTTGAACTCGATCAGAGAGTGCTGAGTTTGATACTGCTGTGTTGGATAATTGTACGTCCAAAACTGTTTCCTCAATCAGGAATTAGTGGTCACCTTATGGTGTTTTAGGTGGTTATTTAGTGTCTAATTTTGCTACTGTAGCGACAATTCAATAACCGGCTTTGCGCTGTATTAACTAGCGTGATTCCGAATACTTGCGAAGAAAATTCTGTATTCAGTGAAATCGCGAAATTATAACATCTAATATTGGTATACGAAATCATCATGGTAAAGGAATTTAAAGTTCAGTCAAAATTCAAGCCTGCTGGGGATCAACCGAAGGCAATCGAAGGTCTGGTTAATGGTATAAATGATGGTTTGATGTACCAAACATTACTTGGGGTAACGGGGTCTGGCAAAACCTACACTATCGCCAATGTGATAGAAGCGGTTCAACGGCCAACGATTATTATGGCGCACAACAAAACCTTAGCAGCTCAGCTCTATGGTGAGTTTAAAGCCTTCTTCCCAAATAATTCCGTAGAATATTTTGTCTCGTATTATGACTATTACCAGCCAGAAGCTTATGTGCCTTCTTCTAATACCTTTATCGAAAAAGATGCCTCGGTGAATGAGCATATCGAGCAGATGCGGTTGTCTGCGACGAAAGCGTTAATGGAGCGAGATGATGCTATTATCATCGCGACTGTGTCAGCTATTTATGGTTTGGGGGACCCTGAATCCTACTTAAAAATGATGCTGCATTTGGATAGAGGCGAGCAAATAGGCCAGCGCGCCATTTTAAAACGTCTAGCCGAGATTCAATACACTCGAAATGATGTAGAGCTGCATCGAGCAACTTATCGAGTCAGAGGGGATGTGATCGATATCTTTCCAGCCGAGTCTGAAAAAGAAGCGGTGCGTATTGAGCTGTTTGATGATGAGGTTGAAAATCTTAGCTTTTTTGACCCTTTGACCGGTGAGCTTATTCGGAAAGTGCCACGAGTGACCATTTATCCTAAATCTCATTATGTGACACCGCGGCAGACTATTCTCGACGCAGTTGAAGGTATCAAAGCAGAGTTGGCGGATCGCTTAACCTATTTGAAGGACAGTAATAAATTAGTTGAAGCGCAGCGCCTGGAAGAACGAACGCGTTATGATACGGAAATGATGACCGAGTTAGGTTACTGTAATGGTATCGAAAACTATTCACGTTATTTGTCTGGGCGTGATCACGGTGCAGCGCCGCCGACCTTGTTTGATTATCTTCCTGAAAATGCATTGTTGGTGATAGATGAGTCACATGTGACGATTCCACAGATCGGAGCTATGTATAAAGGGGATCGTTCTCGTAAAGAAACATTAGTTGAATATGGCTTCAGATTGCCGTCTGCCCTGGATAATCGCCCGATGCGATTTGATGAGTGGGAAAGAATTGCTCCGCAGGCTATTTTTGTCTCTGCGACGCCTTCTGTTTATGAGGCTGAGCATGCTGATAATATTGTAGAGCAGGTGGTACGCCCGACTGGCTTATTAGATCCAGAGATAGAGGTCAGACCTGCTTCGACCCAAGTCGACGATTTATTGTCCGAAATTCATAAAGCAGTTGAAAAAGAAGAAAGAGTCTTGGTGACGACCTTAACTAAGCGTATGTCAGAAGATTTGACTGACTTTTTGATGGAGCACGGTGTGCGGGTGCGCTATCTGCACTCTGATATCGATACTGTAGAACGTATCGAGATTATTCAGGATCTTCGCAAAGGTGTGTTTGATGTTTTGGTGGGCATTAATTTGCTGAGAGAAGGCTTAGATATGCCAGAGGTCGCACTCGTCACGATCTTGGATGCTGATAAAGAAGGGTTTTTACGTTCAGAGCGCTCCTTAATTCAGACGATTGGTCGCGCAGCAAGAAATGTGAATGGTCGGGCCATTTTATATGGCGATAGAATTACGGGTTCCATGAAAAAAGCGATTGATGAAACGGAGCGACGTCGACAAAAACAAATTCAGTTTAATGAAGATAATGGCATTACACCGCAAAGCTTGAATAAAAACGTCCTCGATATTATGGAAGGGGCGGTGCTGTTGCCAGGTAAAAAGCGTCAGAGCCTCTCTAAAGTGGCTGAGCAACCCTCGGAATATGATGTTCAATTGTTGGCGCGCACCCCGGATGAATTACGAAAAGAGATTGATAAGTTAGAAAACGAGATGTATCAGGCAGCTAAGGATCTTCAGTTCGAAAAGGCGGCATCTCTAAGGGATCAAATTTCGGTGATGAAGCAGCGTTTGCTGATGTAATTGAAGCAATAATGTTTTAAATGCGTCAAAAAACCGACAACTTTATTCACATTCTGATTTTTAGCGCATAAGTCAATACAACATTTGACGATATTCGTGTAAAACCTAAAAAAACCATAAAAAACTTATAAGTTATTGATAATTAAGGTAAAAATAATTGATCAAAAAATGATCAGTTTGTGTCTAGCTACCATGTTTAAAGGGATACAAGCGTCTGTAAAAAGGTTTTCAACAAAGTTATCCACAGATTTAGTGGATAAATGACGGAATTGTCATAGTTGATCGCCTTATTAATAATTGGCCGAAGAATTGGTCGTATTGTCAATCCCTAAAGGTGCAAAAAATTTAGATGTTTTTTTAAAATAGTCGCAAAACTTGGTTGCATTTGAACTGAATTGTGTTCTCGCGGCTAAAGATAATTTATTTATGCGATGATCTGTTTATAATGCGTTCGCATCTTCCTTTTCACTAAGATTCAAAGGTTCGTTATGTCTTACTCCTTGTTGCGTAATATCTTATTTCGTCTTCCACCCGAGACCTCTCATGATCTCTCTTTAGACTGGATGAGTGCCGCGCACAGGCTAAAACTGTTATCGCCTTTTGTGAGTCCTATTCCTAACTCACCTGTTAAAGTGATGGGGATCCACTTTCCGAACCAGGTTGGTCTTGCAGCTGGCTTAGATAAAAACGCAGACCATGTAGCGGCTCTGGGAGCGTTAGGCTTTGGTTTTGTGGAGGTGGGCACTATTACGCCAAGACCGCAGCCGGGTAACCCGAAACCAAGGTTGTTCAGGTTAACGGATCAACAAGCGATTATTAATAGAATGGGTTTTAACAATAAAGGGATCGACCATTTAATTGAGCGAGTTAGAAAGAGTCAATTTTCTGGCCCGATTGGTATTAATATCGGCAAAAATATAGATACACCTGTTGAGCAAGCAAATGCTGATTATTTGCATGGCTTGCGAGAAGCTTATCCTTATGCAACTTACATTACGGTGAATGTATCTTCACCAAATACGCCAGGGCTAAGAAGTTTGCAATTTGGTGACTCATTAAATAGCTTACTGGATGTGTTAAAAGAGCAGCAAGCGTTACTTGCGAGTCAGTTTGGTCGCTATGTGCCATTGGTCATAAAGATTGCACCGGATATGACGGATGAAGAAATAAAATTGGTCGCAGAGTCATTGAAGGCAAGAGAATTAGACGGCGTCATTGCGGGTAATACAACCCTAGATCGAGAAAGTGTTCAGTCTTCTGTCTTTGCAAGTGAGGCAGGCGGCCTGAGCGGTGCGCCTTTAACGGATAAATCGACCCACGTTATTAAGCAGCTGCGTGAGGTTCTGGGTGAGTCACTGCCTATTATAGGGGTGGGTGGCATAATGAATGGTCAGCATGCGGTTGATAAAATTGAGGCTGGGGCTAGTTTAGTACAGCTATATACTGGGTTTATCTACCACGGACCTGCTTTGATTAGAGATTGCGTTGAAGCTATTCGGTTTTCAGGAAAAGCGAAGTAAAGTCGTGTGGCATAAAAAAGGCTCAGTTATGAGCCTTTTTTATTCGTATTGAGAATGTTGATCTCATCAATCCGATTAGTATTTTTATTTAAGTCGTTTAAGTGGAAATGCCTGGGAGTTTGTGTAAGCCGGAAACGCCGACAAAGCCGTCCCAGTTGTCGCCGCGACCTTCACGCCAGCCGCTAAGCCAATTTTGTTTTGCAGAAAGAGATGTGTTGGGGCAGAGAGATTTAGATTTACCAGATACGCCAGCTTGGTAGCCTTTTTTAAATGCGCGTTGATCAATATCACGTTTTTGTCTTTTCATTCGTTATGAACCTCATGAACTTGCTGTCTTTATTTATTTAATAGTTTGAGTTCAGTTTTAAGTGTGCCATAAAGGGTTCTAGTTGGAGCCTTTATTAAAGTAAAACTGGACTAGCTACAAAAGGTCTTGCAAACTCCTGTTAGTTTTGTGAATTAGAAATACATAAATCATGTTTTGAATACTGCATACGGAAGACACTTGGAACTCTTGTTTTTCATTTCAAGTTGTCTGGCCGTCTGTCTAGTTAAGCCAATAGCGCTTTAAAAGTACATGATTTTATTTTTCTATAGATGACTTTTTATATAGCTATTAAGAATAAAAGACTATAAGTATCTGATTTAATGCTATAAAAGAAGCTCAGCGGCTTCCGTCTTTGATATTTTCAATTTGTATGAGTTTGGTAAATGAATTTAACACCTGAACAGTTTACGGTTTTTGTCACCTGCCCAAAAGGTTTGCAATATGTTCTGGAGGCAGAGCTGAAAAAATTGGGCGTTTCCCAGCTCAAAGCTACGCCATCCGGGGTTTCAGCTCATCTTGATAAGCTGAGTATGTATCGTGTTTTGTTATGGTCGCGGGTGGCTAATCGAGTCATTCTCGAACTGGGGACACAAAAAATTGATCAGGCAGATGATGTTTATGATTTGGCTCAAAGTATTGATTGGTCGGCGCACTTCACGGCAGAGAATACATTTTCAGTCGAGTTTTTAGGGACTAACAAAATTATTAATCACACCTCGTTTGGTGGTCTTAGAGTAAAAGATGCCATCGTCGATCAGTTTCGTGACCTCACCGGCGTGCGACCCAATGTAAGTCGTGAGAATCCGGAAATACGTATTTCCGCACATCTCTATCAAGACAAGCTAACGCTAGGTTTAGATTTGTCTGGCGAAAGTCTTCATCGAAGAGGCTATAGAAATTTAACGGGTTTAGCCCCGCTCAAAGAAAATTTGGCGGCTGGTCTGCTAGCTCTTTCTGGTTGGCCTGATAAATTCGATAGCCAAGCAAGCTTTATTGATCCTATGTGTGGCTCAGGAACCTTGTTGATCGAAGCGGCAATGATCGCCTGTAATAAAGCGCCCGCATTGGACAGGCAGGTTTGGGGTTTTGATGCCTGGTTGCAGCATGATAAGCGGAGTTGGTCAGCATTAATGGGTTCTGCAGTCGATATTTTCGAGCAGGGAAAGCAAGCATATTCAGGCAGGATTGTGGGCTTTGATGCGGATAATAAAGTGATTCAAAGGGCTTGGGAGAACATTAAAAAGGCAGGTTTTGAGCAGTTAATTCATGTTGAAAAGAAATCGCTCGATGATTTTGTGTTGTTCGACAAGATGTCTGAAGGGCTTATTTTAACCAACCCGCCTTATGGTGCTCGACTAGGCGAGGTTGAAGAGCTAAAAGCTCTGTACCAGAAATTAGGGCTTCATTTTGAATCGCACTTGTTAGGCTGGAAGGCTGCTATTTTCACAGGTAATGACGCTTTGGGGCGTTCAGTTGGTTGGCGTAGTCATAAGCAATATAAGTTATTAAATGGCGCGATCGAAAGTCAGCTTCTTTTGTTTGACCTAAAGGCCGACAATCGCTTCAAGGAGGCTTGGCAAACGCCAGAGCAGAAAGTTCATTCTCCTAGTTATTGGCGTATTGCTCATGAGGAGCGCGCTCAAATGTTTAAAAATCGTCTGCTTAAAAACCTGAGAACCACAGGAAAGTGGGCAAGAAAGCAAAAAATTAACGCATTTAGGTTATATGATGCAGATATGCCAGAGTTTTCCATGGCCATAGATGTTTATCAGTCACGCGATGCTGATACATGGCTGCATGTTCAGGAGTATGCAGCGCCTAAGTCTGTTGACAAAGAGAGCAGTATGGAACGTCTACGTGAGGCCTTGGCTGTCCTATCTGATTTCGCTAAAGAAAATTATCATGTCCCTGATTCTCATATCACATTGAAGCGCAGAGAGATGCAAAAGGGCGCCAAACAATACGAGCGTCAGGATAGTGCTGGCGATTTGCTTATTGTTCAGGAAAATAATGCTGAGTTTTATATCAATTTAAAAGACTACCTAGATACTGGCTTATTTCTTGATCACAGGCCGATACGAAAATGGGTCTACGAGAATGCTAAAGGCAAGCGCTTTCTGAATTTGTTTTGCTATACCGGTGCGGTATCGGTTTATGCTGGGCTGGGTGGTGCTAGTCGATCACTGAGTGTTGATATGTCAAAAACCTACTTAGCTTGGGCGAAAGACAATTTTGAGTTGAATGGTCTGGATCTGACTCGGCATAAATGTCAGCAAGCAGATTGCATTGAGTGGTTGAAAAAAGAATCCATGGGCGCAAGCTCGGGTCATCAAATAAACAAATACGATTTGATTTTTCTAGATCCGCCTAGCTTTTCGAATTCTAAAAGGATGGAGGGCGTTTTGGATATTCAGCGGGATCATGTGGCACTCATCGACGCTGCAATGTCATTGTTGGACGATGGTGGTCAGTTAGTGTTCTCGAATAACCTTAGAAAATTCAAGTTGGATGATGACTTAACGAACCGCTATCAAGTGAAAAATATCACAAAAATGTCCATTGATAAGGACTTTGAGCGAAATCAGGCAATTCATCAGTGCTGGATTATTGAGGCGGCCAAATAGCCTCAGGTAAAAGCGCGTTAAAACTCGTAGCGAAGTTGGCTGCTAGCTTGGTATACCTTAATGTTGGTATCGGTATCGCTTAATAAACGGCCATATTCAAAACCGAGGTACCACTGTTCATTTAATTTGTAATCGAAACCAAGTAGCCAGCTCATGCTGAATTTAGTGCCGAATAAACCGTCTTTGAATTGCTCAGGGTAGGGTTGAACCGGTTCGGTGACAGGGATGTTGTCATTATTTGTGAATTGTCTGTTGTCTTCTTTGCGTTTGATATTGGCATCATAGAAAGATACACCGGCAAGAGCGTATGCTGAAAGGTAGTCTGTCACGGGGATGGTTCCGCCAATGTACCAGTTGAAATAGTAGCTCATTTTGATTTCTAAAATCTTATCAACGGTGTCGCTGATAACGCCTTTTCCCATGCGTAGCTCTGTTCTGAAATTTTCAGTTATGTAGGTGCCATAAGTTACCGCAAGTGAGTAAGTTTGTGCTGTCAGTGGAAAACTGTCACTCGGGATGATGGCGTTAGGAGAAGAGGAGGCGACAAAAGGCACGGATAAAGATCTGAACTCATGTAAGGCAATACTACCGGAGATATAAGTTCTATCTTTTTTGGCAGGTATTTCCTGATCTTGCGCATTAGCGATAAAGGCGCTGGTTAGACATAGAAATAAACACGCTAATCGAAAAGACGCCGCAGAAAAAAGACGACAGATCATCCTTAAATACACCTTGTGTGATGACTAGTAAAAACTAGGCTTGATTCTAAAGGGGTTCATATTTACATGTCACGCTAGAAGCTGCACTGATGAGCGTCACAAATTGTTTAATTAATGTTTGAAATTGTTATAAAAAGAGCCATTTATAACAATTCAGGTGAATCGTTTACCAAGAAAATGAATGCGCGTACTTTATCTTCAATTGACTCCATGTCTAACTGGTACTCTCTGGCAGTGACGTGGCGAAGGTCAAGAATGGCATCTAGGTTATGCTTGGTAATCAGTTGTTGTGCTGTGGCGATTTCAAACCCTAGGCTCTGTTGATAGGTATCAAATAACTTTTCAAGCAATAGTTCATCTTCATCCAGTCCATCCACATAAACTGTTTGTCCATCTAAATCTTCATTCAATTCACGAATCACATCGGGGCCGGATACGCCATGGTCAAAAAGATGCTGGAGATCGACATCTGGGTCAGCATTGTCCCAAGGATCCCATTCGTCATCTGGAATAATGAAAACGGATTTTAGTTGGCCATCGGGTAGTGACCAGGCTATAGCGGTAGGAAATCCATTTTCGTCAGGTGTGCTGACATCAATATCAAGAAAAATAGGCAATTGTGCAGGCATGGCAAAGTAGTCTTTGTTTGAAAAAATAAAGTTGCCTATATTAATGCTTTATGAATGCTGATCATAGCCGTTTTATGCGATCGTTCAGCTTGAGCAGATGCGATTAATCCTTCATGACGATGCTTAACTTCGCTAATAGGGTAAGTATTTGGAAAAGTAGAAAATTTTTACCTTTTTCAAGGAGGTGGGCTTTATTTGGTGGAATAGCTTTGCTAGAATGCGCGCACTTTCTGAGGGGACGCTTCCTTGGAATGTTATGGTGACTTTCATTGGTTCCCACGCAATAATAAACCGTGAACCTGGTCAGGCCCGGAAGGGAGCAGCCACAGCGGTCGACTTATGTGCCGAGGTGTAGCTGATGGAAGTCATCACCCTAAGTCCTTTCATCATATTCCCTCTGATTCCCTGTGTTAACTCACATTCTTGCGATCAATCGACGCAATAGTGAATGAATTCGATATAATCTTTCTAAATACTGAGAGGTTGATGTGTTCTCATATCTCTTCACAGTGTAATATGCGTAACTTGATTCAAGATAAGAATGCATTATGAGTTATCAAGTCCTAGCCCGTAAGTGGCGACCCCAAAATTTTAAACAAATGGTTGGCCAAGAGCATGTTTTACAAGCGTTAATTCATGCACTGGATAGCCAGCGTTTACATCACGCCTATCTGTTTACTGGCACTCGTGGCGTCGGTAAAACAACCATTGGTCGAATACTTGCTAAATGTCTGAGCTGTCATGAAAAAATAACCTCTGAACCCTGTGGTCAGTGCGGTGCCTGTACCGCTATTTCCGATGGCCGCTATGTAGACCTCATTGAGATAGATGCCGCCTCACGGACCAAGGTCGAGGATATGCGTGAGCTTCTCGAAAATGTCCAATATGCGCCTACACAGGGGCGTTTCAAGATCTATCTCATCGATGAAGTACATATGCTTTCTCAGTCTAGTTTTAATGCTTTGCTGAAGACCTTGGAAGAACCCCCTGAACACGTAAAGTTTCTGTTCGCGACGACGGATCCACAAAAACTGCCTGTGACTATTTTGTCGCGTTGTTTGCAGTTTAATTTAAAGAATATGCCACCTGAGAAAATTGTGTCTCATTTGAGCCATGTTCTGAATGAAGAAAGTGTTAATTTTGAAGATTCGGCTCTGTGGGCATTAGCTAGAGCTGCCGATGGCAGTATGCGCGATGCCTTAAGCTTAACGGATCAAGCCATTGCCTATGGTAATCATGTTCTGAGTGAAACTGGCGTTAGCGCCATGCTTGGCACGGTTGATCAAAAAGGTGTATCGTATTCTCGATGCCTTGGTTCATAAAGAAGCCTCACGCTTGCTCCAAGAAGTCAGGGATTTATCCGACTTTTCGCCAGACTATCGTTCTGTGCTGGCGTCATTTTCTTCAATATTACACCGGATTGCGCTTGAGCAGGTTGTGCCGGGGGTGACCGATAATTCGATGGGTGATAAAGAACAGGTTTCTTTTTATGCGCAAAGCCTTTGTGCCGAAGATGTCCAACTCTTTTACCAAATCGCATTAACCAGTAGGCAAGATCTCCAGATTTCACCCGATCTGAAGTCAGGTTTTGAAATGGCCTTACTCAGAATGCTAGCCTTCCAGTTAGCGCCTTTGGAAGAAGGGCAGCGCGCAGATTTGAATTCGGGTGATGTTAATCACAGTGAAATTGTTTCGCCGGAACCGACAGCTAATGAAGCAGAGACCAATAGCAATATGCAGCCTAGGCAGGCTTCGCCACAAGCTGAAGCAAGTGAGCAGGTAGTCGATACTGAACAAGCGCCAATTGTTGAGGCGTCAACTCTTGAGCCTTCTGACTCCGGTATTTCTCAAGATGCCGTCTCTGAAATAGAAGGATCTGAAGCCATACAGGCTGTTGAATCAAGTTCCGATTCAAGCTTAGACATGAAACCTGATCAAACTGATGACCAGCAATTTAGGGCTACTAATGAGTCGCAATCAGCTGAGCCAATAAGTACGTCAGACGCGAATAGTGACCTTTCGGATCAAAAAAAAAAGTTAAGGGCTGAGCCGAATACTATTCCTTCAGGTTGGAATGCGGATGTGACGGAGCTAGGTCTATCCGGAATGACGTTAAACTTCCTGCTCAATAGTGTGGTGGAGTTTCAGGGAGATACAATACAGGTCTTTGTTGAAACAGGTCATTACCGCTTATTCAACGATAATCATGAGAAACGAATAACCGAGGCTTTATTAGCTTTTTATTCGGATTATTCACATATTGTTTGTGTCGAAGGCCTAAAACAAGGTCATGAGACACCCATGATGTGGCGTGAGAGGTTGATGAAAGAAAGGAAAGAGCATGCTCGAGACCTTATTTTCAATGACCCCAATGTTGATCAGATAGTACAAGAGTTTCAGGCAAATATTATTGAACAGAGTATTCAGCCAGTGGATGCGCTGAAGTAAATGTAACCAGCTTAAGTCTTTGCAAGTGAGGTAGATATGATTGGTGGAAATATGTCTGAGCTAATGAAACAAGCTCAAAAAATGCAAGAACAATTGCAGAAGCAACAAGAAGCGCTTGCCTCTGCCGAAGTCAACGGTGAGTCAGGAGCTGGCTTAGTGAAAGTCGTGATGACAGGCCGTCATGATGTTAAACGCGTAACAGTCGATGAATCTTTATTAAGTGAAGATAAAGAAATTCTAGAAGATTTGCTGGCGGCGGCTGTCAACGATGCTGTGCGGAAAGTTGAAGAAAACAATAAGAGTTCCTTGTCTGGTCTGGCGGAAGGAATGGGAATGCCGCCAGGTTTTAAAATGCCATTCTAAAAAAATAGCCTATTTCGAGTTGTATTGAGAGATATTCATGAGTTTTGGTCCAATCGTTGATGAGTTAATCGAATCCCTGAAAATTTTACCGGGAGTGGGGCAGAAGTCTGCGCAAAGAATGGCTTTAATGTTGTTGGATAATGAACGCCTTGGTTCCAGACGATTGGCTAAGGCGCTTGATCATGCGATCGACCAAGTTGGCCACTGTTCCGCCTGTCGGACACTGTCAGAATTTGATGTTTGTCGAATCTGTGCCGATAGCAGTCGTGACCATCAGTTGCTTTGCGTGGTTGAGTCACCGGCTGATTTAATCGCTATTGAGCAAGCGCATCACTTTAAAGGTGGGTACTTTGTTTTGCATGGCTGTTTGTCACCTTTAGATGGTAAGGGGCCAGATGAAATAGGCTTTCCTGAATTATTCAAGCGTGTCGACCTCCTCAAGGTAACTGAAATCATTGTCGCTACAAACCCAACTGTAGAAGGTGAAGCCACGGCGCATTACTTGGCTGATGTGTTCAAAGGGTCTTCAATTTTAATCACCCGCTTGGCGCATGGAATTCCTGTGGGCGGATCACTAGGGTATGTCGATGGTGGCACCCTCAATCATGCATTTTCTGGGCGTAAACCAATGGCGGATGAATCTGAATGAGCCAAGCTAATGATCTGATTGAAAATCCAGAATTTACTTTACTCACTGACCCACATAAATTAATAGAACTGGTTAGTCGTTGGCAGGATTCAAGTTTTCTTGCGATAGATACAGAGTTTATTCGAATCAATACCTTCTTCGCCGAACCTGGCCTAATACAAATAGCAGACGAACAAGCTGTCTATTTAATCGACCCTGTGGCAATTTCTGACTTAAGTGCGTTAGTGCCTGTTCTTGAAAACCCAAATGTCGTTAAAATAATGCACTCTATGAATGAAGATGTAGGTCTTTTATTTCACTCTGTAGGTGCCAAAATTACGAATGTGTTCGATACTCAGGTAGCGGCTTCATTTCTTGGGATCGGTCCGTCATTGGGGTATCAAAACCTAGTAGCAGAAGTCTTAGACATCGAGTTGGATAAGGGTGAAACGCGCTCCAATTGGTTACAGCGCCCTTTAACGCAAAGCCAGCTGCATTATGCGGCGCTTGATGTTATTTATTTGCTTAAGCTCTATCACAAATTGGCACCAAAACTAAAAGCGAGTGGTTATTTAGACGCTATGTTTCAAGAAACCGGCGAGCTAATTCAGCAGGTTTTTTCAGCTTGGGAAGAGCCCGAACTTGCCTACTTGAAGTTGCGCGGTGGTTGGGAGTTATCGGAAGATCAACAAAAACTACTTCAGGCCTTAGTTATGTGGCGTGATGAGACGGCGCTAAACGAAAATATCCCAAAGCCCTGGGTGTTTAATGATGCGACTCTGATAGAAATTGCCAGAATAGCGCCTGACAGCCCAGCGTGTCTTAAGCGTATTCGAGGTATACAGGGTAAATCGTTCAGGCAATTTTCAGGTCCTGTCACGCAGATAGTTGCAAGCTTTCAAGCAAACAATTCACCAAATTTTATGCTCATCGAGGGACCGGTGAGAGCAGAGGAGCTTAAAAAATATAAGCAGTTAAAAGCGATTGTAAGCGACGTGTCGAAATCAACGGGCATTCCGGCACAGTTATTAGGCTCCAGAAAAATGCTCGAATCTCTTGTTATTCATTGTTTTAGACATGACCAAGCTACGTTTACCAAAGAGTACCAAGGCTGGCGTTCAGGCTTGTTGGCGTCTCGTTTCAAGCAGGTTTTATTGGCGAATGTCTGACACCAAGGTGATGTTTAATTTTTACTAATGTGATGAGCAGGTTATAAATGACTCAATATACTTCAAACGTAAAGCGTTTTTGTTCTGTTTATAAGTCCAGCAAAAAAGCGGAAATGTACCTCTATGTTGACCGCAAGTTCGACTTAGACAGCTTACCGGATTCACTTAAGGCGGCGTTTGGTGAGCCACTGCATGTAATGGATTTAGTGCTAACGCCAGAAAAAAAACTCGCGAGAGTCAAGGCATCGCAGGTTTTGGAAGCGATAGAATCGCAGGACTTTTTCTTGCAAATGCCGCCCACAGGCCTTGTCGATGTGGCGGGACAACAACAAGCACCAAAAGACTCTCTTCATGGCTGATAAGGTAAAACGATTTTGGGAATCTAAACCCTTGCTCGATTTCTCTCAACAAGAGTGGGAGTCACTTTGTGATGGCTGTGGTTTGTGTTGTTTACAAAAACTCCAAGATGAAGAGAGCGAAGAGGTGGTCTATACCGCCGTCAGTTGTCAGTATCTCGATACTCAGGCATGTCGGTGCAAAGTTTATGAACGGCGCTTCGAATATTTGCCAGAATGTCTTAACTTAACGAAAGCTAATCTAGCTGAAACGCTGCCATGGTTGCCGTCAAGCTGTTCATATAAGTTGGTTCATGAGGGGAAAAAACTGCCAGATTGGCACCATCTGAACACACATGATAGCGAAACTATCCATCGTTATAATCACTCTGTTAGAGATAAAGTGATCAGTGAACTTGAGGTAAACGAAGAAGACTGGGAAGACTACATTATTCATATCAGTTAGCTTAGAGCAAATTATTTTAGAATCAGTAAGGAAGAAAATTTGGAAAGTACATCCTATGCAATTGCTTGGTCGCTCTATTTATTGGGGGCAATAGGTCTCACTTTTGTGCTCTGGCGAGCTACGAGAAATATCCGCTTGCGACGGACCCGGCGTAGTTTGCGAGCCTTGATCGCAGTTATCTTGTTCACCCCTATTAATATTTCCCAAACTGGGGTTTGGCTTGCGCCCGCTTACTTAGTCGGTGCATATGATTGGGTGCTTGGCGAGACACAACGTGCAGAAATGGCCGCTTTACTCTTATCGGCGGCCTATGGTGTGGTGATTTTAATGGTGTTGCTAGAATCAGTTTTACGTCGATTGTTTAATATGGAGTATGGAAAGTGAGTGAAATACAAGCGGGTCTGTATAAACATTATAAAGGCCCTGAGTATCAGGTGATTGACTTGGTTAAACACAGTGAAACAGAAGAGGATTTAGTTCTATATAAGGCGCTGTATGGAAACCAAGGTTTATGGGTTCGACCTTTAGCTATGTTTATCGAGCAAGTCGAAATTGAGGGTAAGCTGGTGCCTCGCTTTGAATTTATTAAGCCTATCTAAGGTTTTTCTTGTATTTTCTTTTTTCATTTCAATAAGCACTAAAGTGCCTCAAAAACAATGAGTAAACGCTAAAATCTAAGGCGATACATTCAATTTCACATTGTTGTTATTGTAAAACCTGCTATAAATTATTAAAGCCACAGAATGCTGAGTTTGCGACAAGCATTCCTGTTTACAATATTTAGCAGGGGAATCTATGCCTTTTCTTCTAAAATTAGCCCAAATAATGACGCCTATTCAGCGACTTAAGCTGAATCCTGCTCGTTTGGGAATCATTTTTTTTGCCACTCTATTTTCAACTAGTTTACTTTCCGAAACGATTATTTCAGACCATAAACAGGCGGATATTCGTTTGTTGATCGATATTTCTGGGAGTATGAAAAAAAATGACCCGGCTAATTTGCGCGTCCCTTCGGTGTCTTTGCTGACAGAGCTGATCCCTGATGGCGACAAAGCGGGGGTTTGGACCTTTGGTCAGTGGGTCAATAATCTGGTTAAACATAAAACCGTTGACGATGCTTGGCGAGCAGATGCAAAAGAACAAGCAAAAAAAATCAACTCGGTCGCCTTGTTTACCAATATTGGCGCTGTTTTGGAAAAAGCGTCTGACGATTTTTATAAAACAGACGCAGATTTCACCAATACGCACTTCATCTTGTTGACTGACGGCATGATAGATATCGATCGTGATGCGTCTAAGAATGATATTGAGCGCGAACGTGTATTAACCAGTGTTTTGGATACCTTTAAACAAAAGGGCGCAAAGATTCATGCGATCTCCTTATCGAATAATGCTGATTTATCCTTAATGGATAAATTAGCGATTCAGACCGGTGGTCAGTCAGCGGTGGCTGAAACTTCTGAGGATCTAACGAAAATTTTCGTACAAGCTTTGGATCAGGCGGTGCCAAGTGAGCAAGTTCCCATAGAAGGTAATGAATTTGCTATTGATTCAAGTATTGAGGAATTTACAGCCTTAATTTTTAGGGGTGAGAATGGTGTCCCGACTGAAATTATTTCGCCCGATGAAACGGTTTATCAATATGGAAAAAAAGACCCTGACGTAAAATGGTTCCAAGATGCAGGCTACGACCTCATCACTATTACCCGTCCACTCGAAGGAACCTGGCGAATAAAGTCAGATATTCAGCCAGAAAGCAGGGTTACTGTGGTTAGTAACTTGCAATTGGATGTGTCGAAGCTGCCTGCAAACTTTTTTGCTGGCGAACAGTTGGATGTCAATGTCAGCTTTATAGAAGAAAATAAGCGTGTTACCAATCCGGAATTTCTATCATTGTTAGATGTCGAGCTTCAGCTCACTACCGAAGAGGGAAAGTCTGCTAGTAAGTCAATGTCTGATTCCTCAACGCCGCCTGAGGATGGCGTATTCCGAGAGTCTATCACCAAGCTATCTAAAGTTGGCCAATATGAGGTCAATGTATTAGTCGATGGGAAAACCTTCAAAAGAAGTAAGCGCCAGATTGTTAATCTCAGAGCGCCTTTTGATTTTGAGTTTTCAGTGAAGTCTGATGTTGCTATTCCTTACTATGAGCTTGTTGTCACGCCTCTAAATGACAGTATCAAAATCGATGAAACAAGTATTTTTGTGAAAACTAAATTTCCAGATAACAGTAGCCTTATTAGTGCGCTTGAAATGGACGAGTCTAATTCAAGGTGGGTGCTTGAAATTACCCCAGACAAAGGCGACGGTATTTATGAGGTGGCAGTGAAAGTGAAGTCGCTAACCAATGCTGGGAAAGAGTTTCAGTTCAAGCCTAAGCCTTTTGAAGCTGAATTTCCTATTCCTGTTGGCGCGGCAAATAAGATCGTTTCAGTGAATGAAGAAGAGGAAGTGGAAGAGCCTGTTGAGCCAGTCGTTGAAGAAGCACCCAAAGAAGTGACGCCAGAAGAACCTGTTCCAGAGCCTGAGCCTGCACCAGAAGAGCCAGTGGTTGAAGAAGAGCCGGTTGAAGAAAATACCGAAGACTCAGGATTTTTCTGGTGGCTAGTGGGCGGCGCTATTGCGGCTGGAACGCTTTTGATAGGGGGAATTACTTGGTTTGTGTTGAAGAAGCGTCGAGAAAATAATGAAGACGAGCCAGGCGAAATACTGACAGATGAAGATCTAGAAAGTCTTGATGAGTCAGCATCTGAAGATGTACCGGTTGTCGAGGATGCCGCTTTTGATGAGCCCGAAGAGCTTGAGGCTGCACCGCTGGTAGAAGAAGAGCCGGAACCGGCTATTGTTGAAATGGAAGAGCCAGAGGAAGAACCTGAACCAGAAGTAGAAATGGAAGACTTGGATTTAAATGAGGATCTGGACTTTACCGAAGCGCCAGCGGATCTTGATCCAGTCGAGGAGCCACCAGCTGATGCCGATCCTGAAGAGGCGCTAGATCTTTCGCCAGAGGATATTACCGAAGCGATTGAAGAGTTAGAGCCAGATATTCTTGAGCAGCCTGACATAGAAGAAGAGCCTGAAGAAGAAACCGATTTAGCGGATATTGCACAAGCTATCGAAGAGTCAGCGGAAGAGCCAGATGAAGCCTTGGATGAAGAGATCGAAAAGGCACTTGATATCAATGATGACGATGACGATGATGACGACGAAGAATTCAATCTAGAAGATTTTGATATTGGGGATACCGACGACCTGCCAGACCCAGAAGATAAGCCCTAACTGCATGTGTCATGATCCACTCGGGCTTGTTTGTCCTTAAAGTGTTACCTAAGTCACTTTATATGCGAATTATCGCTTGCAAGTGACTTAGGTGCTTAATATAATGCGCGCCGTTGATAAGTAATCAACTTGCTGAAAAGCTTATTATTTTCAGCATTACCAGATAAAGCGGGAATAGCTCAGCTGGTAGAGCACAACCTTGCCAAGGTTGGGGTCGCGAGTTCGAATCTCGTTTCCCGCTCCAATCCGTATACTATTGAAATTTCGTTTCTATCCTCCATATCCTTAACATTCTGTTATTTAGTCAATATCTCGCCAAAAGCTAATCCACTTTGTCTATCTTGGTCTAAACTTATAGCGTTATATCATGTCGATTTTAGCAGCCTAAGCATTTCTGACGGGGTTAGTTGTTAACATCGCTTTTCTTTTGCAGGGCCTGTAATAGGTTGGAGGAATGAATGTCAGGCATCATGGATTCGGTTGATCAAAGAACAAAATTGGTGGGTGAAAACCGACTCGAAATTCTTTTGTTCAAGCTTTCTGGTCGCCAAACCTTTGCAATCAATGTTTTCAAAGTGCAAGAAGTTCTCAATTTGCCTAATCTAACGCAAATGCCTCACCGACATCCTTACATTGCTGGAGTAACGCACTTTAGAGGACAAACTCTACCTGTTATAAATCTAAGCCAAGCAATTGGTATGCGGGCGCTTGAAGTCAATAAAAACTCAATTATTATCGTCACAGAATATAATAGAACGGTTCAGGCGTTTCTGGTTGCGGGTATTGAGCAGATAATTAATCTAAATTGGGCTGATATACTACCACCTCCAAGAGCAGCGGGAAGAGCGCATTATTTAACGGCGATTACCCAGTATCAAAATCAGATGGTTGAAATCATCGATGTAGAAAAGGTACTGGCAGAGATTTCACCCTATTCAACAGATGTGTCGGATTCGCTTTTGGATCATGAACTTATTAATACTGTAAAAGGGCGCTTTGTTCTGGTCGTTGATGATTCGCCCATCGCCATTACTCAAGCAAAGGGTACGCTTGAAAAAATAGGCCTAGATGTGGTTACTGCAACGAATGGCAAGAAGGCATTTAACTTTTTAAAATCGCTTCTTCAAGAATCGCCTGAAAAAATAAAAGACTGCCTGATGGTGTTAACTGATGCAGAAATGCCAGAAATGGATGGCTATCGACTAACCAAAGAAATTAGGCAAGATGAGCGCTTAAAGCATTTGCATGTCATCATGCATACATCTTTAAGTGGCAGCTTTAATCTAGCGATGTCCCAAAGAGTGGGGTGCAATAAATTGTTATCCAAATTTCAGCCTGATGAGCTAGCCGAAGCAGTGCTGGAATATATACGCGGGCTATCTTGATTATGTTAAGTTCATGCCACGTTAGCGATATTATTTATTATCCGGTTAAATCCCTCAAAGGTATTCATGTCCAGGAAGCTGATGTTGATGACTTTGGCTTAGCTAACGACAGGCGTTTTATGTTGATTGACGCGAACGATAAGTTTGTTACGCAACGAACACACCCTAAGTTGGCATTGATTGAGGTTCAGCTACAGGAAGAGGGCTCAGGCCGTCTTGCCCGGCTTACGCTTAGTTCGCCTAAGTTCACGCCGCTCATTATTTCCTTTTCAGACTTCATCGAGAACAAGCAAAACCCGTTTAAAGTGGTGGTGTGGGGAGAACAAGTCGACGCTTTAGTTTTGCAGAATCAGGTGACTGATGTGTTATCTAGCTTTCTGGGTGAGCCTGTTAGGCTGGCGTATATGCCAGCATCGTCTTTTCGTCAGATAGATAGACAGTTTTTTTCAGAAGATAAGCGCGTCAGTTTTGCCGATGGCTATCCATTTTTATTAGTGTCTGAAGCATCTATTCAAGATCTTAATACTCGTTTAGCTGAACCCGTATCCGCCACCAACTTTCGTCCAAATATCGTGATTGCCGGCGGCATCTCGCCTTATGCAGAAGATGTGACTCAGCGAATCACTATTGGGGAAATATCCTTTGAAATGGTCAAGCCTTGTAGTCGATGCATAATGACGACCATTAATGCAGCTGGTGAAAAGTCCCATGATAAAGAGCCCTTAAAGACCCTCAGTACCTATCGCCGCAATGAGTTCGGTATTTGTTTTGGACAAAACCTGGTTCATCTCGCGCAGGGCAAAATACGCGTAGGGGATGAGGTTAGTTTTGAGTGAAATGCTCTGTTGATTCATTTGACAAAGTCAGCATTTAAGCTGAGCGACAAAAAAAATGAAAATTCCAAGTAGAGCATACACATACCAAGCATTAACTAGCCTAAAGGAGCCAAATTAAGCCGCAATCGTTACCTCTAAAAGCACAACTCTCCCTTCTCGTCATTCCGTACTCGTTACGGAATCTATGGTTTAAGTTATTCGAAGCTTGGAGGTAAAAATCTAGCGAATGAACTAGCGATCAAGACAATAGATTGACGCCTGCGCGTCAATGACGAGTGTGTGCCAGATGGAGTCAGGGTAGACACCTAGGTCTGCCCCTACGAGGAGTTGGCCATACATCCCTGTAGGGGCGAACCTGTGTGTTCGCCCGAGGTAATGTATAGGCTCGTTTGTGCCAAAACTTGCCGTTGAAGGTGCAAATTAGTTTTGGCCTAATCGTCATAAACTAGGGTGCTGGAAAATTAAGGCTTTGCTTCTAAAGCAGCCTTTTTTGAAGTTACTTTTCAGTCTTCGAAAATGCTTTAAAAAGAGCAAAAGCGATATAAAATAGTTAGAATATTAAACGATGACAAACAAACTAAAGCGATACTTCTGGGAAGTATGTTTAGTCGATTAAATAGATCTGACACCTTTACTGCAGACACCTTTACTGCAGACACCTTTACTGTACAAACGGCTGAGAAGATTGAAGAGGCATACTACTCTGGCAAGCTTAAAAAAGTAGTTGCTGGTGTAGATCGAATTAAAAAGCAATTGGTTATTGTGCCTTTGGAATAAATAAAAATGATTCAAGTTGTAAATTGCCCAATATTAGATTCGCGTCATGAGCATTTGGCAAAATTAGTGTCTATGACTTATGAAAAGAAAGTAACTAAAACAGCAGAAATCTTTACTAAATCTCCTCCAAAAGTAGCGGGTGGATATAGTGTGTTTTCAAATAATTTGGCTGTTCTAGCATTATATGAAGCAGTAATAAACAATGACCTTTTTAAATCTAAAAGCTTATTTTATTTAAGTGCTTTATCACAGCTCAAAGCTTGTATGGATAGTCAGGCTATTAACATGTTTTACAAAACGCACATTCAAGTAGCATTTCAATCTATTTTCTCTGATGCAGTGCACCTCATACCTGCATTTTCTAAAATTAGGCATAAGGATGAGGAGTCTTTGAACGGAAAACCAAGTTGGGTATCTTATGGCTTAGGCCGTTTATATCAAGCAGGCTTGGTTAAGGATTGGGATACAATCAAACATTTTTGTTTATTGTTTAAAGATAAAGGTTGGTTAGAAAAGGAGCCATGGCTTAAGCAAAGGTTAGATTTTTATGGAGCCCTATGTGAACAAAATGCTTTCAAAGTTGAAAGCACCTTGGCAGATATTCTTAGTGTAGAAAGCGTAATTAAATTGAATAAAGAGTTCAAACATTTGCCTTTAGGTAAATTTATGTGTGCCCCTGGAATGTGGTTTGCAAAACTAGCATGGATTTGTGGTTATCAAATTGAAATAGATCATCCGTTAATAATTTCTGAACTGTTACCTGTTAAACCACTGGATTATTATGATAATCCTTATGAGTTTTTAGAAGATCCTATTTTTTAAATAAACAAGTAATTTGAAAATATTATTAATGTGCCTACCTCTATCTAAAACTCTTAAAACCTGAATACCCAAATGATTAAATTACTGGCCTTCATTTTAAGTATTGGCGTATTTCTATCAACGAGCTGCGCTCAAATTTAAAAGACTCAGCCCAAACTACCCCAAATTTTAGTTTCGATAAAAGACCAAGATCGAATTCGTTTTTCAGGTAAAGGCGCTGGCGCAGGCATGATGATGTCATCTTCTATGGGTGCAATGGGCATAGCCATTGGCGTGGCGATTGATGAAGGTATCGGTAAAGATATTCATTCGGCTTTTGTTGCTGAGGGTGGTGATTTTTCTATGTTAATACAAGCTGAAACTAAATCGTGGCTATCTGAAACCTGTGAGAAAGAAAAGAAACCTAATGCCCTATGTGCGTCTAATTCAGATCTTCAAATTAACGTTTACCGCTATGGCTTCGTCACAACTTCAGGTGACAACGATCCAGTTAAACCAGAATTAGATATTGGTTTTAGCATCAATCAAAATCCAGGAATTCGTTTAAACCTCAAAGAAGCAGATTTATCCTCAGCCCAACTGGCATTAACTGCTGCCAAAATCGACGGCAAGCAAGTCGCCAATTCCTTGCGCCTAGGCTATCAAACTATCCTCGAAAAATACCAAAACTCATTCTTAGATAAGTAAGCTGAGGGTCTCGAGTGTGGACAATCGAGCCTCTTGAGTTTAAATATCAACTGCAACTTTGCGGACTAACAAGCCCTGGAGGGGCTGTCGGCTCAATTCGCAACTCATACTCAAAACTGCGCCACATTAAAACGGTGGCTGTCAGTGCTTTAATATGCATAATGAGCATCTTTTAAGATTTATTTAAGTGTGTTGATTTGTTTGTGAGTTCATCACTCCTTAGACGCTGTGATTTTATTGTGTCTATTCTCGTTTTTTAATTACCAAAATTTGCAGGTGCTATGAGTATTGTCCGTTTTGAAAATGTGTCATTAGCCTATGGTTTAAGGCCTTTATTAGATCAAGTGAACTTTGCTATAGAAGAAAAGCAAAAGATTTGTTTGCTTGGAAGAAATGGTGAAGGGAAGTCGTCTCTGATGAGTTTGTTAACAAAGGCTGCCTTACCTGACTCAGGAGAAATTAATTTTCAAAAGGGCACAAAAATTGGGGCTTTACCGCAAAGTCTCCCGGATGCAGATGATAAAACCGTTTTTGAGGTAGTTGCGGATGGGCTTGAAGAGCTAGGAGGCTTTCTTCGTGATTATCATGCTTTACTGGATTTAACGGCGACTTGTAGTGAAGAAGAGCAGCCAGCCGTGCTGGAAAAACTGGAAAGGCTCCAAGAAAATATTGAAGCGCGAGATGGGTGGGCTTTTCAAAATAAAATAGAGTCAATGCTAAAGCGTTTTGGTCTATCGCCTGAGCAAAAAATGAAGGACCTTTCCGGTGGTTGGCGAAGGCGTGTGTTATTGGCTAAATCCCTGATTAATGAGCCTGACTTACTTCTATTAGATGAGCCGACGAACCATTTGGATATTGAAACAATTAAATGGTTAGAAGCGCGTTTGCAAGAGTTTAATGGCTCTCTGCTATTTGTTAGCCATGATCGTGCTTTTATCAAAGCCTTAGCTTCAAACATTATTGAGCTCGATAGAGGAGCGCTGACGTCTTTCAATGGCTCCTATGGTGATTACCTAGAAGCGAAGCAGAAGCTGCTCGAAGAAGAGGACAGGCAAAACCAATTATTTGATAAGCGTCTCTCAGAAGAAGAAGTCTGGATTAGGCAAGGGATTAAGGCAAGACGGACTCGAAATGAAGGTAGAGTTCGGGCATTAAAAGCGATGCGGGATACCTATAAATCAAGGATTAATCAGCAAGGCAAGGTCGAGATTAAAATCGCCGAAGCAGAGAAATCTGGCAAGCTTGTTATCGAAGCGGATAATGTTACCCATAAATTCGCTAATGGCAGAAAGGTAATCAACGATTTTTCTTTAACAGTGATGCGTGGCGATAGGATTGGTCTTATAGGGGCAAATGGCGCGGGTAAAACGACCTTAATACGTATTTTATTATCTGAACTGCAGCCGACTTCAGGAAGCGTTAAGCTAGGTTCAAAAATTGAAGTGGCTTATTTTGATCAGTTACGTTCCGGTTTGGACTTTACAAAGACAGTTTTTGAAAATGTCGCAGATGGCCATGACTTTATTGAAGTGAACGGAAAGTCCCAGCATGTGATGAGTTATCTTAATGACTTCCTTTTCACTGCTGAACGAGCACGAACACCGATCAATGCTTTGTCAGGCGGTGAAACTAACCGATTGCTATTGGCTAAGTTATTTGCAAAGCCGGCTAATGTCATCGTGATGGATGAGCCCACCAATGATTTAGATGTGGACACCTTGGAGCTCTTGGAAGATAAGTTGTCTGACTTTCAGGGTACCTTGCTGTTGACAAGTCATGACCGTGATTTTCTCGACCAAGTTGTCACCAGTACTTTGGTATTCGAAGGCGCTGGCGTGGTGAATCAATATGTTGGTGGCTACAAAGACTGGGTTAGACAAACTGGTGGACTATTACCTGTCGAATCTCAAAGCTGCGATGACGTTGTTGAAGAGCAAGAGGTCACTGCAAATGCGAAGGCTGAGCCAGTTCAAACAGAAAGTCAAAAGCCTGACGCCAAGCCTAAAAAATTAAGCTATAAACTCAAGATGGAGTTGGATGCCTTACCTGGCAAGATCGAAACCCTT
>JBLLNS010000018.1:0-44491 GCA_048058835.1 Oleiphilus sp. | reverse complement strand
TTTCGGCGCATTGTAAAACTCGTAATGCGAATCAAACTTACTAATGAAGTAATTTAGATATGACGTGCCCCCATACAACTCTAATAAAAACCGCGTGCGCTTGGAATACTCTAAAAAACTAACGAGTAGCTCATAATCTAGATTGCTAGTTTTAGGATTAGATGTCGTTTTAGCTAGAATCGGGTAAGCGCCTACGAGTTGATTAATAGCAGTCTTGAGATAGACATTATCCGTTTTACCTTCGCAAAGAATCGTTGGTTTAGCATTACCATAAAACAGGCGGTAATATAAAAAACGACTAAATGTTCTTTCTCTGTTGCTTAACAGGGGCGATGTATTATGCCCGTGCTTAGCCTTTTGATAAATGTGATTCAATGGTGGCTTTTGTCTTAGACGATTATAGCTATCGACTTGGTCAATAAAGTTAAGTTGCCCTTCAAGCTCGTTAACATTGCCATTAACGTCCAAACCAGCAACTTTCGTTGTGAAGCTTCCCGTTCGGAATAAGCTATGGCATTGAGCTTTAACTCTTCGCCAATACTCTTTTTTCACGCTGGGCTTTTGGTTAACCACGAGCCCTGTTACATCTTGCCTAGAATCTTTAAATTGTATTCTGGTTTTTTTATCGTTGATAGAAAAACCAGCGCGTTTGATCTCACTTTTCAGTTTCTTGCCTGCGGCATACTCTCCGTTATCCAGTCTCATAAGCTGGCGCGGAAAAACAGTCTCACGTGTAGAGAAACTAAGATCGTCTGCATATCTGGAATAAATACACGAATATTTTTCCGCCAATGCAGCCAACCGAATATCTAAGACATGGGTAATCAAGTTAGTAATAACTGGCGAGCAAGGACTACCTTGTGGCAGCTTGTTATTATAGCAGGCGATTTGAGCAATAACTGTCGCGATATGAGGGTCTAATTTAAAATTTTCATTTTTAATAAAAAAGCCTCTGACTCTACCGAAATTGAAGTTATCAAAAAAATCCTCTAAATCAATATTCAGAACATTTTTCTGCCCTATGTGCATCATGGCGTTAGTGATGATCGAGCGTTTTCGAACAAATCCATGAGAAAGTGACGGTTGCTTTATCTCAGAGTTTGGCACTTTGACCTTGAGGGCTTCATGATTATTCGATTTAGAGTTCTTGTCTCTCACCTTGTTTAGCTCTGAGTTTGGGAACTTCGCTTTATTTATTTCGTCAATACAATCTAACAAGAGCGTTGAAAGTCTTGATTGAAGGCTTTTTAACTTGTCGACTGGTGCATTGATTTTACGCACTCCACCAGTTTTCTTAGGAATAGTGAACTGGGTGTACTGATTCTCAGGTCTTATCCTGTAAAGAACATTAGTAAGGAAGGTAGCTTTAACCCCAAGCAGTTCAGCCAGCGCTTTCTTAGTTGTTATATTTTTAAGCGTATCGAGTTTATCCATAACAGCTAGTCGATAAGTCCATTTATTAAGAAAGGTGTGGCTTATGGGCACTCTTTTGCACTAAAGGTCCACTGAGCGTCAACTGTAACACTCTGAAGGATGCAATCCTGCCGGGCATTTTTTTCACTGATCGCGATACGCGATCCAAAATCTGCCCATAAGCCGAGGATGAATTTATCAAGTAATGGTTTGATTTTCCATCTTAATCTTAATCCATTATTTCAAGCTCAACTGTTTCTTCAATAGCTATTTGCTGCTCAGGTAAATGCTCAATTGCCAGTGATGAGTAATTATCCCTGCACATCAGCTTTGATAAGGTATCCATTCTTTCACTATCGGTTATAGCCTTGCCGGTATCGTATGCCCCTGCACGTTCATCTATCTCTGATTGATTAACATAGAGGTGCGCCTCGTCCTTATGCCTGCTAAGCCCGACATAGCTATTGGCACGATCCATCCCTCCAGAATAAAGCGTGAAAGTATTTCCTCTAACTGTTGTGCCCTGTGCAGAATAAACAGTGAGCGCATAGGCGAGGCAAATATTTGTACCTTTTTCATCTCTGTATTCTGAAGCAAGAAAAGAAACCTCTCTTTCATCGTCGGTTTCGACGCTTAGCCGAACATCATCTTCCAACTGTTCAATATTCCTGATGGTGCCTAGTGTTCCATTTGAAACCTTTAACTGTTGGTATTCGTTTCGGCAAAATTTAATTCGGTCACCAACGGAAAATTCATACTCGAATTTTTTGTCCGCCACGCTGCATGTTATGGAGATATTTTCTTCGCCGACCTTTCCCTCTTCAATGTAGATTGATCGAATGATTTCAGAGAGCTCTTTCACGTCAGTCCATTTCTGAGCCATTACCAGCGAACGCTTATCCGGGTTAGTTTTGTGAAAATATCGCCAATCCTCGATGAGCTTGTTTTTTGTATCTTCTCTGCCACTACCCCAGTGAAGGCAGTTTCTTTCTTTTAACGTATTTAGCGCAAATTTAGCGTTACCATCTCTAAGGTTTGCCACCGTATCTCTTGCCCATTCTTCATTTTGTCGACGGATGTTCTGAATTCTCTGAGCACCAATCACACTAGGGCGTGAGAGGTAGCGAAGTGCGCCACCTCGACTAATAGCATCAAGCTGTTTATCTTCTCCAGTAATAATGATTTTGCATTCTGCCTCTTTTGCTGCATGAAGAAGCAACTGCATATCTGTGACGGGAATTTGCCCCCCTTCATCCAATACCATGACATCTATTCCCTTGAGTGGATTTTTTCCATCTTCCATTGGTTTCAAAAGTGAAGCAATAGTCTGTGACTCAATACCGGTTTCTTGGGCAAGGTTATCTGCGGCTTTCTTGGCAATACAAGCTCCTCGAAGCTTTAGACCAGGTCCACCATATGCGTATTTTGCAGCGAGCATCATCGTGGTTTTTCCCGCTCCCGCGCTACCTTGCGTGATACATAGGTCACTGCCATTTAAGGTTGAGTAGATCGCCTCATACTGCTCATCGTCAAAGTTAAAGCCCAGATCCCTCTCTGCTGAGGCAATCGCTTTCAGAATAGACTCGTTCCAGAGACCTTTTGTTGCTCTATTTGCCAACTCTCGTGCATTACTAATCATAAGGCGTTCCGTTTCAACAACTTCTTCGGTGGTAAAAAGTTTTGAAAAGGGTTCCGCTGGCTCCAGTTCAATCAAGCTGCTGCTGGAAAGCGCATGTCGCGCAATTTTTTCTGCTTCCTCAGCGGTTCTACCTGCCGAAACAGCTTCCAAAGCAAAGCGTTGGTAAACTTCTCGTTCAGTAAAAACAGCGTTTTGTTCTGCAATTTCATCAAAAACTATATCTGGCTCGATATTTAGGTATTCTTCCTCTTCTTTGATTTTCCGCAAATTTACGACTGCCTCATTTGTAAGACCATGAGCAGCCATTTCATCTTGCCACTGCTCTAGCAACAGATTGTGCTCAACGGGTTGCTTGTTCTTGCGAGTGAGCAGCTTTAACCTGTCGCCAGTTTTACTAGCACTGCTTTTTATCCCGGACTCGTTGAGGAGTTTATTTATATCCTGAGCACGCTTTGAGTATCTATCACAAAGGCTTTTTTCAATGCCAACTATTCGAAAGGATTCTTCATCCCTTTCTAATCCAAAACCAAGCCCGCGCAACTGATGCGCCAACTCGGCCCGATATATAGCGCCACTTGCTTTTTGCCACTGATAGATTTTTCTCGAATCTATACTTCCCCACGAACCATCCATCCTTGGCGCGGCATTACAAACTAAAGCATGGGTATGTAATTGGGGTTGCTGTTCTCGGTTCGTGCAATGATCAAAGGTCGCTACAACTAACCCAGCAGTTCGTTCATAAGTTTTCCCTGACCTTCCTCTACGAGTGGTGGCAGCATTTCGTTCCATGAAGTCTATTGCTTTGCTAACGGCGCGTTCCTGAGCCACTTTTATGTTAGAGCGAAGCTTTGCATCACTAGCCGCCCAAGCCAGACTCACCGATTTAGGAGCACTGAAACAGCAGTCCCAGGCAGCCCGCCTCTTTTCTGTTTCACCCGCGTTCTGAACCAAAGCTTCGCCAGTTGGAGCATATCCCTTCATCAATTGGTGATAATCGGCGTCTTGAACAATAGTGTCATTGATCCCTAGTTGTCGGGCGCCAAGCCCTCGCCAGATGCCAGGTGGCTCACCTGAACCCAAGTAATAATCCTCTTTAGCCAGGTCGGCGTAATAATCGATATTGTTTACAGGGCTTATTGTTAACATTATTTAGCCCTCTTATTTAAACGGTTTGCAGGCTTCTTACTTGGGAAAGTATCTATCTCACCATATTCACTTTGTAACCATTTCGCCGGACAATGCCGTTCTGCAATTGATTTCTCGTTGTATAGGGGCCAAACCATCTTAAATACGGCATTCCAACCAGGTATAGTCATAAAGCCCTCCACCCCGTTGTTATTAGCTGGCTTGAGCTGAGTAATTTCAAAACTTTCGACGATGTGTTCTTTAGTGCGATTCCAGCTATAGCCCTCACTTAATTTGTTGGGGCGCTCTACTATCCGTTCGCCCAATAGATTCGCAACATACTTCGCATCCTCGCCGCCAGAACCTAATCTGAGGCTAATTGCATTTGAGAGAAGGTTTAAAATAACACTGGTATCATGTTCACCATATATTTCCTTTAGCTGCGAAATTGACTGTGTACAGATAACCGACCTAGCCCCTCTGCTTCTGGACAACTCTAACCACCGTTTTATCTCGTCATTTTTTGGCAAGTTTGCAAACTCATCAATAAACAACCAGATCCTTTTTTCTATACCTTCATCGAGCGCCAAATAGTATTGCGTCATGAGCGCTATCAATGTGTTGCACAACGGTGCACCAATTGCGTCAAAACGACTGTCTGACTGAATGATAATAATCTTTTTGGCATCACTCCTTTGTACCCAACTTTTAATACTAAATCCGTCTCCTATTCTCTCTGGCCAAGCAGTGGCCATGTCTTCAATCCACTTTAGCCTCGCAATGAGATGCACATAGAAACCTTGAGTTGTTCTTGATTCTTTTTGGATGAATGTATTTGCAATAGGGTAATTCTGCTGCAACATTTTCAAAGCATCTTCCTGAGAAGCCGATATCAAACTGTAAAGCTCCTTCCAACCCCATGCTTTTCTCGTATTTATAAGAGTAACCATCAACCCAACAAACAAAAGCCTGGCTCCTTCAACCCACATTTTCTCTTTCTCGCCTTCGTCAGGAACCATGCACTGCGCAACTAAGTCTGCTTCGTGCTTTGTTCCCACATCTCGATAAAGATCCCAGTAGGCGCTTCGTATATCCCAGGGCGCAATCAAGTGTGTCGTATCTTGATCGAAAAATGCGGACGTATATTCCCCTTTCTCGTCGTAAATTACTGCGAAGTCGCCCCTCTGAATTGCCTGATAAACAAGAGGTTTGAAACACATTGATTTACCGGCACCCGTTGTACCGAATATACAAAAGTTCGCTTGCTCTCTGGCGGTACTTATTTTTATATCTGGGTGAATACTTATGCCGCTCTCCGCTCTTGAATTTTCTCCTAGTTCTTTCCTGTTCATGATGACGGCATGATTAACCGCGTCTTTACCCTGTAGTACTTTCCCGCCTTTGACATGAGCTATAACTTCTCTACCTCCGGGCATCCACAAGAAAAGCCATGTCATCCACATTGACCATGCACAACCTACAACAACAGGAAGACACAAATGCAGTGCAAACTTAAGCTGCGCATTGTTATCAACCAGTAAGCTCCAATAAGAGGTCCAGCTGCTAAACTCTAAATGAGGTAAAACGCTACCAGCTACCGCAACAATGTTTGGCCAATGCAGACTAAAACTTCCCCAATCCTTCTCTTCGAATAGATCCCAGGTTAAGAACCAAAGACCTACTGTCGAAGCAGGGAACAATAACGCAAACAACAAAGCCATCTGAGGCCATAATTGATATCTATAACTAGGAGGTTTATTCATTTCGTTGCCTCCTGCTTCAATCGACTCTTAAATGTCTTGAGCGCGATTAAACGCTCTTGGTCATCTATTCCTGCTACGGCTGCGACGATTTCAAATGTTTTTCTAACGAGCCGTTGCTCTAAAGAAATCAACGATTCGTTAACGTTTTTCTGCAAGAGATATTCTTGCCATGACTTTCTAATGATATCCGCGACACTGGTATTCGCTTTCTCAGCTTCGGCGGTTATCATGTTGAGATCACCGGAACTAAATCGTACACTCACTACTTCTGGATACTTCTTAGTTTTTCTGTTTTTACTCATATAAATTCCTGACAGTAAACTTTGTAAACCCGAGTAACCACATGGATTAACAAGGGTTTTTAAAATGTATTCGTTACCGCCAAGTAAACGACCTCTCCGCCCAAGTGAGCTGTATAAGAGATGATTACTTGGCGCATAGTTCAGCACATCAAGGTGCGTTAGGGTCTGAGTCTCCACCAGGGCTTTCTGCGTGGTTTAACGATGTCACCACAACTAGCTTCAAGTCGGTGTTTTGCATACAGCAAATCGGCAAACAGCTCGATCGAGTTCATGTTTTTATTTTCAGCCATACAAATTTTCGAAAAGGCTTCATAAATAATTTGTTCTCGATCATCAGCTCCTAGGGGCTCTATAAACTTCGTCTTCAATAGCGACTGAACGCATTCAAATGAATCGCTCAAGTTGTAAGCATCAGGATCATAAAGACGAACAGATTTATTTTGATCCAGCCATTCCTGTATTTTCTTTTCGATGTCATCACCATTACTCATTGCACACCTCCTTCATCGCTTAAACTGTTTAGCCACTCTTCAATATCTTTCCTGAGCCAACCAACCATTCTCGGGCCCAATGTTATTGGGTGAGGAATCGTCCCGTTTTTCCTCCAGCGCCAAAGGGTGGTTTGACTGATGCCTAATGCATTTGAAAGCTCGGCAGTTCTTAATAACTGCCTGTTTCCAAGGCTAATTCCTGAATAATTCATTCAACTTCCTCTTCTGATTGCGATAAACTGTCCAGAGGTAATAGGCTTTTCAATACCTTTTACCTCCTCACCTTTAAACATCGAGAAATGGTTAGAAAACCGGTAATTATTTCCCGCGATATTTTGTAAAAGTGCATTCACGTGTGATCAGTCCGGCTGGACAAGGAATTGAAATGGAAGAATTGAAAGAACTATCTGATAAAGAATTACTTAGTAAAGCTAAGGGCAATGACACTAAATCGTTTGAAGCCTTAAAGCATAGATATCGAGCAACAATTTCGGCTACATTTAGAAAGCTATTATCCAAAGGTGAGTTAGATGTGCAGCTATCAATTAGCCCAGCAGGGCTTTTAGACGATATTGAGTCTTTGGTTTGGACAGGAGTGTTTAAAAAAAGTACGTTTGACTGGGAGAAACATCCTGATTTAGGCGGACTAATTTATGACATAACTTCAAAGCGAACCATAGAAATAATGCGAAAGAGCATCAGACGCCGACAGCAGGGCGATACCGAAGATAACCTTCAGTTCCCAAGTTACCATGACGTCGAGGAAGAAGCTTTGAGCAGCCGACCAGTTGAAAATTCAACCCCAGAAACAATTAATTCAGCCATCGATTTAATAAATGAGCTTGGTGAAAGATTGTCAGAAAAACAAAGAACTATTCTCGACTTACAATATGCGGGAATGTCACAGAAAGACATTGCAATAAAATTAGATGTCTCTGAGAAAACCGTGTACAACGCATTGCAGTCAATTAAGGCAATAGCAGATAAAGTGGATGCTTGAAATAATAGGCATCAGGACAATAACTCGTGTTGATATCTATTTCTCGATTTCTTTTAAACAGTTTACTCAATTGTAGAATATTGTTTTTGATAAGCAGCAAATACTATGTCATGTGCCGCCGACTCTAAGGACCAAAAAATCCCGTACAAACCTAAGAACAGCAATACAAACATTACAAGATAGATATATCTTCTGCTGCTACGTTTGATGTATTCGTAATTGATAATTATTAGGTAATGACAAAACACTGCAAATAGATACATGCACAGCCCTAAAATTGGCCAGATAAAAAACCATTGCCAACCGCTTGAGATGGCGCCAGGAATGGCTAACCCAAAACATAAACCTGAGGTAATTGAGATTAAATTAATCGACAGAATTAAGCAGCTATTCGATAGATGTCGAAAGAAACGACAAAGCTTTAGACACCTACCTCTTAACAAACCAGTAACACCAGTCAAGAACATGCCTGTGCACAACGCAAAAGGCAGTGTTATTTTCGCTATATGTTCAATAATTCCACTACTAAAAATTTGCGACGCCACTCCACTTGTAAAGACTGCGAGTAACCCAAATAAAAAGGCTATTATCGTTGCACCTTTAAAAGATTCGCTAGTCTTTGCCTGAAACTCACTCCAGTTCGCTCGAGCAAATTCTTTCTGTGACTTCACGTCGAACATTTTCTTTAGAAACAAACTGAATCTCCTTTTCCGTATATTGTTGAAAACTATAATCACCTCTAGAACTTAAATGGGTCTCCAAAGTTAACTAGTGGCGCAATCTGTTCGGCAACTTGCGATAAGGCTTCTCTCCGTTCTTCAAGGTAGTCATATCGGTCATAAATCCCCTCAACACCTCGTAGCTTATGATTTAAACACCGTTCTGCAATGTGAGGCGGAACACCATTGGAGGCCAATAAACTTCTGCATGTTCTTCGCAAATCGTGCACAACAAAATGTTCAATCCCAGCTTCGCCCAGTAAATTAGGCAAAGGCTTTTTCTTGCTATCTACTTTCATGCCAAAAAGCTTAGCTAATGCATGGTTTAGAGTGTCGTGGGATATGTATGAACGCCGTTTGCTCGCTCTTCTAGCAGGAAAAATATACTCAGACCCATTGGCACGAACTGCTAGCTCTTTAAACCAGGGGATTATTTGATCTGGTATTGGAATCGTAATGCCTGCACTCGTTTTAGTTCGTGCAGGTGTGAGCTTCAAAACTTTCTGTTCAAAGTCTAATTCATCCCACTTAGCAGCTATCAATTCTCCCTTCCTCACTCCCAAAATAACTAAGAGAGCTATCGCCAAGTAATTTTCTCGTGTAAAAATTGCAGAGTTATCGCGAAATAATAGGAAGACAGTTTTTAATTCATCAATACTAAGAATTCGGTCTCTTGATTTTTCATGCCCCCCAGCATCTTTAACATTAAACGCTATGGCAGGATTGCTTGTTATTAAGCCTAGCTTGATAGCGTGATTAAAAATCTGTTTACAGTAAGTCAGCGCATCGTTTGCGATTGTAGGCCGACCACTGTCATTGATCGCCCTAATAATCCCTAGGATGTCGCGTGGGTTCACCCTATCGACAGCTAAATCACCAATTTTAGGGCAAATATCTTTCCGATAGACACGCTCTGGTATTTGAGGGTTTTCTAGCCTTTTCTGACAATCGCTTAACCAGTCCTGTGCGACATGGTTAACTGTTTGAATATTTATGAGTGCGGATCGATGCTTTTCCGCAATTGGATCGACACCTTTTTTAACTGAAGCTCTGATTTGCGCTGCTTCAAGTCGTGCGTCTGAGAGGGGCAGTCCTTCAGGTGGTTTCCCGTAACGACCTAAGGTGAATTCCCTTCGCTTCCCATGAATGGTATATCTCAAAATCCAGAATCCGCTGCCTTCTTCTGTAACCCTAAAATACAGACCTTTATCTACATTGTATTTACCTACAACGCCCGCTTTTAGCTTGGCTTTGATTTGTGCGTCATTCATCCCTAAGTGCCCATATGGTGACAGATGATGTAAATATGGCATATAGCCATTTTATTTGCCACCAACTCTGTCACCATATAAAAGCAATCTTAAGCAATCGTGAGAAAGACTATGAAACGTATAACCAGCTTATATTATTGATTTTTATATATTTAATAGTTTCATGAAAACCCATGAAATATCACTCTATATTCTGAACCTGCTCACGCATCTGTTCGATCAAGACCTTCAAATCAACCGCTGCTTTAGTAGTGTCGGTAACAATTGATTTTGAGGATAAGGTATTGGCTTCTCGATTTAGCTCTTGCATTAGGAAGTCTAAGCGCCGGCCCACGGGTTCGTTCTTCTTGAGTACATTTCTGACTTCGACAACATGGGCATCTAGGCGGTCGAGTTCTTCGGCTACATCGGTTTTTTGTGCGAGCAACACCATTTCTTGTTCTAGCCGTTCATTGTTTAAATCGATACTGACTTCCTGAAAACGTTTAAGAATCTGCTCACGTTGCTTTTGCAATATTTCCGGTAAAGCTTGGCGAACAGAGCTGACGATGTCGCTCATTTCAGATAAACGTGTTTCAAATAAGGGCGCTAATTGACTTCCCTCGCGAAGCCGATTCTCGTGTAATATTTTCAGACAGGTTTCGAAGGCTTCCACCGCACCCTCTACTAACAACTGCTGATTGCGCGCTTGCGTATCAATTACACCCGGCCATTGCATCAGGTCCAAAGGGTCGATCGCTGCGAGCTGATCAAAATGTTTGCCCAGTTTGGCATGCGCGGCATGAATCGAAACGAGCACATCTTCATTCAGTTGTAGGCTTTGGCTTTCTGACAAATTTGCCTGCCATTTCAGCATGCCATCTAGCTTTCCCCGCGACAAATATTGGCGCATTAAATTACGCAGTTTTGGCTCGGCCTCTCTTAGGTTATCTGGGAGTTTTAAATTCGGCTCAAGGTATCGATGATTGACCGTTCTAATCTCCCACGTCAGGCTGCCGCCAGACACTTGATGTTCGACTCTCGCAAACGCAGTCATGCTTTTCAGCATTGCCTTCTCCTAGCAAATATTTTGACTATTTTGTACAGGGGGACAAATTCTACGCCTTCGCCTCTTAGAAACCTACCCTTAAAATGTTAAACTCCCGACCCACTTTTCATCGAACATTTTTTCACTAACGACAGGATATACGAATGAGACCTAGCGGACGCCAACTTGACCAAGCACGTGATATTAAAATTACGCGTCAATTTACGAAACATGCAGAAGGATCTGTGCTCATCGAGTTTGGTGATACAAAAGTCATTTGCACTGCCAGTGTCGATGAGAAAACCCCACCCTTTCTAAAAGGTACGGGGAAAGGCTGGGTAACGGCAGAATATGGCAT
The DNA here is from genome assembly GCA_048058835.1 of Oleiphilus sp. Classification (GTDB taxonomy): domain Bacteria; phylum Pseudomonadota; class Gammaproteobacteria; order Pseudomonadales; family Oleiphilaceae; genus PZPK01. The sequence continues at coordinate 33,383 of JBLLNS010000018.1, read as the reverse complement.
GCTACCCCGCTCGACTGGCTCGCGCATGAACCGTGAAGCTGCCAGAGGAAAGCAAACAGGCCGTACAGTCGAGATTCAGCGTTTAATTGGCCGTTCTCTTCGCGCTGCTGTTGACCTGAAAGCCCTTGGCGAACGCTCCATCCAAATCGATTGTGATGTTATTCAGGCGGACGGCGGCACTCGAACAGCGTCTATCACCGGTGGTTGTATTGCACTAATTGACGCACTGAAAGGTTTAGTCGCTTCAGGCAAACTAAGCAGTTTACCCTTGAAACAAAAAATCGCTGCTATTTCGGTGGGTATCTACCAAGGCTCACCAGTTCTGGATTTAGATTACCCCGAGGACTCGGCTGCTGAAACAGATATGAATGTTGTGATGAATGATGCGGGTAAATTTATTGAAGTACAGGGAACGGCAGAAGAGGAAGCCTTTGATCAAGATGAATTTAATGCCATGTTGGATCTGGCTAAAAAGGGTTTGAAAGAAATTTTTGAACTACAAGAAGCAGCTTTGTCTGAATAGGCAGTTTTAAAATGAATATCAATTAGGGCGGACCCACAGATCCGCCCTAATTGATTTGTCTAATCAGCTTAACTAGTAAACCCATCCGGAAGGTCATCGACCTTACATGAAAATATCATAGTCCATCACCAACGGCGCATGATCTGAAAAGCGGGTATCCATATCAATAAAGCCATCTTCAATCAGATTTTTCATTAGCTCTGTGGTTATTTGGTAATCGGTTCGCCAGCCTGCATTCTTTCGCCAACCTTTGGCCCACTCTGGCCACCACGTATATTGGTTTTTCTGGACATTGACTTGTCTGAAGGCATCAATATAGCCAAATTCATCAAAAACGGTATCAAACCAAGCACGTTCATGTGCCTTGAAACCACTGACATCTAACTCATGGTACTTTTTACTGGCATCCATCACTAAGTGCGCGGAGTTGAAACTGCCTGCAAAAATAAACTGGCGACGCTTGCGCAAAGTTTTTTCGAGGTGTGATTGAAAGGCATCTTGAAAGGCGTCTTTTGCTTCTTGCTTTTCTGGTCGGCCAAGGGCATTCGGAGCCAACATGGATGCTACGCTGACATTTTCAAAATCTGCTTGGATGAAGCGCCCTTCTGTATCGGCCGGACCATAGGCAAAACCATACATAATGGCCTTGGGAAAGTGTTTGGTATAAATACCTACGCCGCCATCTTCTGGGTTTTCTGCGTCGATAAAGTAAGACTGATAACCTTCCGGGTGATAGATTGCATCATCAAAGTCATAGACCTTGCCTTGAAGATCTTGAACACATACCACATCCGCATCAATTTCACGCATCCAATCATAAAAACCATGTTCGGCTGCGCGTTTCAAGCCGTTTACATTAATCGATACTACTCGCATAACTGCCTCTTCACTAATTTGCGTGGTATGATACTTGTTTCACATTTTTTGAAAAGAAAAACACTGTAATATTTGACACTTTAGGCGTATTTAATGCTCGATCAATCTACTTTAAAGTCGCACCAACGCGATTTCATCCGTTTTGCCATCCAAAAGAACGTACTTAAGTTTGGTGAATTCACCCTTAAATCTGGCCGCGTCAGCCCTTATTTTTTTAATGCAGGTCTGTTTGACGATGGCCTTTCACTTGCCAATTTAGGCGATTTCTACGCACAAACGATTGTAGACTCCTCTCTCGCATTCGATGTGCTGTTTGGCCCAGCCTACAAAGGCATTCCTCTTGGTGCCGCGACGGCAGTCAAACTCTCATCTATACACCAGAAAAACATCCCTTTTGCCTTCAACCGCAAAGAAGCCAAAACACACGGCGAAGGTGGCAGCATTGTTGGTGCAGCCTTATCTGGCAAAATCATGATAATTGACGATGTGATTACAGCTGGAACGGCAATTCGTGAGGTGATTGATATCATCCAAGCTGCCGGAGCAGAACCCGCAGGCGTTATTGTTGCACTAGACCGCCAAGAGAAAGGCAAAGGTGAATTATCTGCTATTCAAGAGGTGGAGCGTGACTACAATATTCCCGTTATCAGCATCGTAAACTTAACTCAAGTATTAGACTACATTCAGGATGATGCAAGTTTATCCCAGTATGCTGAAGCAATTTCGCTATATCGTTCACAATACGGAATAGCCTGATAATAATGGCAGTGCTGATATTGTGTCAGAAACTGCCGTCAATTATCAGTGATAAGCCTACCAGTATGGTCACTCCTTCAAAGCACCGCTTTACTAACTGACTCCCCTTGGCAATCGACAGGTGCGCCCCCAAGTAACCGCCTAATAGCGCACCTAATACCAAGGGGAATACCCACTCCCATTTGACTGGGGTTTGCATGGCGAGAGTCAGTGCTCCCATGCCATTCCATAACATGCCAACCAGGATTAAGGTATAGGCAACGGCACGTTGATAATCTAGACCATACCACCTCACCAGCCAGAGGGTCACGAAGAGACCGGTGCCCGAAGTAATGGAGCCATTTAATAGGCCGATCAAGAATAATACGATCCCACCAACTAGCCACTGCCAACTCACAAATTGCCGAGCACGGGCTTGAAGCCCTAATTCAGGTTTCAGCCAAGAATACACACCTAAGCCCATGGTTAAAAAACCTAATACTATCCTGGCAATATCATCCGGAACCGACAGTATAAGCATGGCGCCTAAGATGACCCCAGGTAAACCAAAAATGAGAATATGTAGGGCAAACTTCCAACTCAGGCGTTTTTCACGCAAGTGTCTGAAGGTCGCGCCCACGCCTAGCGCGACACTGGCTACCTTGTGAGTTGCTAGAGCTACCGTAAAACTGAGCCCAAGAAATAGCAGCGCTGGAAATTGCAACAAACCCGCTCCGCCACCCGCCATAGCACTTAGACCATTCGCGATCAACGAAATAAGGAACAACAAACATTGCTCGACCAAATATTCCATAAAAAGATTACCTTCAGCGAAGCTGTATTACTGACCCTATTGCGAGGGCTACATTCCGTCAGAGAATTTATGACAGCAAATTAATAGCTGTTCATGCGCGAGATAGAGGCCAGATAGAGCAAAATCCGTTATACTCATTTTTATATAGCCAAGACATTATTTACGACCAAGGGTATCAATGGTTAATACATCCCATTATTTCCGCCAAAGCCACGGCTCATGTAAGTGGCGCATTATACTTAATCGCGCGTTATGTTTAATGGTTTTATCTACTCTCTCGCTAACAAGTTTCGCGAGTCAATTATACCGTTACAAAAATGACAACGGCGTGCTGGTGTTGACGCAAACCTTACCGGCTGAATATGTCGATAAAGGTTATGATATTCTGAACCTGAAAGGCCGTGTCATTAAGTCTATTCCTCCCGCACTCACGCCTGAAGAAATTCAAGCGAGAGATGCGGCATTAGAAGCTGAACGGTTAAAGCAAATTGCGAAACAACGGCAAGACCTCATCGATGAAGAGTTAAAACAATTATTCAGCCATCCGAATGATGCTGTGCGAGTGTTAAGCCGGCGTGTTCAGGATATTCAAGGCGTCATCGAGGTGAAACGAAGTAAGATTAAGAGTTTAGAAAATCAAATTCTTGAAGAAGAGGCGCATGCCGCTGAGCGTCAAAGGAAAGGATTAGGCATCACTGAGGATTCCTTACAAACCCTAGAAACACTGAAAAAGGATATTAACGTTACGCAAACAGATATCAAAAACCTATATGGTGAACTAGATAAGGTACTTAAGGAATTTGATATAAAAATTAAACGCTTAGAGATCATTACCGGTCACTCGGCTTCTGATTACCCAAGTGTTTTAAAGCAGGCGACTGAACTAATCGCCCCCTAAGCATTCAGCTCAATTTCCAATTTTCATGCCCGGTGCATTTGAATCTAACCATTGCTGAATTCGCCGAGCTAGTGTCTTTTCGAACACCTCCGTATTGCTGACAGACAAGAATATTTGTCGATGATTTTTTGCTCCTGCCCTTACCAAAGCAAGCCGCATACTTTCTGCCAGCTGGGATTTCTTTAAACTACTTCTATCGATAATTTCCAGTATCGGCGCTTGAAACGACTCACCCAACCACTTAGTTAAATCCTGTAAATGTAACTCTGGTAAAATGGGCTCTATCATTACTAGAGCAAAACCAGGTGACGATATTTTACTTTGATGCGCTTCAATATAACTGAGCGCCAGTTCCGCTGAATGTCGATGCGTCATTAATATAATATTTTGATAATTCTGGCTTTTTAGATGCTCCATTGCTTTTTCTATGTGAGCCAAAGCCCTTGTCTTATATGGAATACGGTTTAGTTCGGGCTTATTTTGGGCGGCGGCTAAATCAATATCGACTGACTCCCCTTCTGCGTCATCCTGCGCCGAGCTTGCCTCATCATTATTTTCTGGTGCCTCAGAGCCTGACACCGCTCCACCTTGTTCGTTTTGCTCAGCCTTTGAGGTTTTTCTAATCCCCGAATCCAAGTTTTGTTTAAGGCTTTGGGTTAATTCAAGCTGATCATATTTTTTAGCTTCCAGTGAACGTTCGGGCATTCGTATACGCGTCTCATCGGGCAAATTGACAGAAAACGTATACCAACCAGATTCAGGTAGGCTTTGTCTCAATGGGCGAATAATCTGTGGCCAATCCGCGTGCTGCTCCTTATCGTGAATCAGTAAAATAGCACCCTGCTTTTCAGGAATAAGCGAAGGATGTGCAATCGCCAATACTTTTTGGGTATCAGGATAGTCTGGATAGGTAATATCTAACCAAGTAATTTCATGGGCTTTTAAGGTGGCAGCTAAGGCTTGCTGTTTTTTGTATTCTGGATCTAAATAACCGACTCGTTCCTCTGCTTCACCAGATTGTTCCTGGTTTTTCAGGGTTTCCTGATTAGCGGTTTCTTCAGCCCAACCAAATGTTGATATCAAAACCAAGGCCACCCAAGTCAAAAACGTGCGCATATCATCTGCCTAACTAATTTTTCGAAACAATGTCGCCAAGAGATTGTGACTATTCCCTCAGGCCCGTGTCAGTTAGAATAGCCTAAATTTATTGCGTCGAGGATACTATGAACCCATTTTTAATCGCTCCATCTATTTTATCTGCCAATTTTGCGCGCTTAGGCGAGGAAGTCGACAATGTCTTGGCGGCAGGTGCCGATGTAGTACATTTTGATGTAATGGATAACCACTATGTGCCTAATCTAACCATTGGGCCAATGGTCTGTGAAGCGCTACGAAAGCATGGTGTGACCGCGCCCATCGATGCGCACTTAATGGTTAAACCCGTCGACGACATGATCAAACGCTTTATTGATGCGGGTGCCAGTTATATCACCTTCCACCCAGAGGCCTCTGAACACATCGATCGATCACTTCAAATCATTAAAGATGGCGGCTGCAAAGCGGGTTTAGTCTTCAACCCCGCAACACCTTTGCACTACCTTGACCATGTGATGGACAAGATCGACATGGTGTTGCTGATGTCAGTGAACCCAGGTTTTGGCGGTCAAAAATTCATTCCTGCTACACTCGATAAACTGAAACAAGCCAGAGCAAAAATCGATGCAGTCGACCCCACTATCCGTCTAGAGATTGACGGAGGCGTCACCGTCAATAACATTGCTGAAATTGCCGCCGCTGGCGCCGATACTTTCGTTGCAGGCTCAGCAATTTTCAATACCGATGATTATCAAGCGACTATTTCAGCAATGCGCACCAAGTTAGCTGAAACTAAGCTTTAAGGCCACTAACACCAAAGCGCTGGCGACGGCAGCACAACCCGAATAAGGCGAGCGCCATCAAGGTAAACTGTTGCGGTTCATTAACTGATTGAACAACAGCAGCAGTTTGTTGCGCCGTTTGGTAAGCTTGACCTGCATTTAACACGCCAAATGATGACACGCCACTTTGCCAAGAAAAGCCTTCAGAATCAGTCGCAACACCGCTCAATTGTAAGGAGTATCCCACTGGAGTACTGCCATTTTCAGTGAGTCCGATATTCTGACTAGCGATACCATTTGCCGCGCCTTCAGTACCGACCAAGCTACCTTCATAACTGATAAACTGCCGAAGTGCTCCAAAGCTATCAACCAATGCAATGGCATCGTTTGGCCCGTTTTGTAAGCCGGCAGAACCTGAAAATGTCAAGGCACCAAATCCCGCGCCTTCATCATCAATAAGCCCAGAAAGGCTCCACGAAGCATAGACACGACCATTTGTTCCGTTATAAAAATCCAAATGCCAACCACTCAAATCGGAACCAGCCACCCCGGCAATTTCAACATATTCAAATTGGTCGGCACCGGTATTATCGTAGTGAAATTCATTGATATATTGCGGAAGCGCATGACTGAAATGGCTAAAAGAGATAAACAAAAATGAGCAAAAAAACACGTGAGAGCGTTTCATACAAAGTCCTTTTTAGAAAGCGTAAGAGAATAATTTGCTGACAGAGTCAGCACCAATACAAACCTCCTGTTCGCATTGATGTGCTCGAATCCAAGATCCGCGCACGTGAAGAATATACTGAAGTTTCGAGGACTTTTAAATCTTTGTGTGATTTTTTGTGATTCAGGGAAACTTATCTCTGTCTAGAGATTGATTGACTCACTGGCCTGTTGTAATCTTTCAGCTATTATTCTGGGTAATGTATTCAGAAAACTAATAGCCTACTTCAAACAAGAGAGACCTTTACGTGTCTACACTCATTCAACGTGTACTAATTCAACTCGGCCGATCCTGCGCTGACGTTCAACGTGCTTGCGTTGTTTTGTCAACTCGTTGGCGTCACTAGCTCCTCCTCTAAATAATTATTCGGATGTGTCACCGCATCCCAGATGAAGTTTGCTATTCGAGAATTGGAATTGATATGACACCTGAGCTTTTTACTTCCTTGGCGAGTCAAGGATATAACCGCATCCCCGTTACCCGCGAAGTCCTGGCCGACTTAGATACGCCACTTAGCAGTTACCTCAAACTGGCCGATGGCAAATATTCTTACCTGCTTGAATCCGTCCATGGTGGTGAAAAATGGGGCCGATATTCGATCATCGGTTTACCCTGTCAACAAGTCTTAAAAATCAGCGGCCACCGCGCAACACTTGAACTGAATGGCGAGGTGATTGAAGAACATGAGCTTGATGACCCGCTGACTTTCGTGGAACAATTCCAAACCCGTTTCAAGGTGCCTGAATTGGACGGCTTACCACGTTTTAACGGTGGATTAGTTGGGTATTTTGGTTATGACACAGTTCGATATATCGAACCAAAACTGGCAAAAAGTTGTCCGCCTGATCCGCTAAAAACCCCTGATATCTTATTAATGGTGTCGGATCAGCTGGTGGTCTTCGATAATTTAAGCGGCAAATTAATCCTCATCTACCATGCCGACCCCGCCGTTGAAGACGCTTATCAATTAGCCCAATCAGTCTTGGACTTACTGGTCCACCGTTTGCGCAATCAAGCACCGAATTTAGGTCTTGATAACTTAGGCGCGCAGAAGAGCCCAATAGAAGAAACAGACTTTATTTCCGGCTTTTCAGAAGACAAGTTTAAGCACGCGGTTGATGAGATTAAAGAATATGTTTTGTCCGGCGATGTGATGCAAACCGTTATTTCTCAGCGCATGTCGATCCCTTTTGAATCCAACCCGCTTGACCTTTATCGCGCGCTGCGTTGCCTGAACCCTTCACCTTACATGTACTTCCTGAATCTGGACGATTTTCATATTGTCGGTTCTTCTCCGGAAATACTTGCTCGTGTCGAACACGGAGAAGTCACTGTCCGACCGATAGCCGGCACCCGAAAACGCGGGTTGACCGAAGAAGATGACTTAGCGCTCGAAGCAGACTTACTTGCTGACCCGAAAGAATGTGCCGAACATTTAATGCTAATAGATTTAGGACGAAATGATGCCGGCCGAGTCAGTGAAATTGGAAGCGTTAAATTAACCGACAAAATGGTCATCGAACGCTACTCGCATGTCATGCATATTGTCTCCAACGTCACCGGCAAGTTAAAAGCTAACACCACCCCCATCGATGTATTACGCGCGACGTTTCCAGCAGGCACTCTTAGTGGCGCACCAAAAATACGCGCCATGGAAATCATTGACCAACTCGAGCCCGTCAAACGTGGTGTCTATGGCGGGGCTGTCGGTTATTTATCCTGGAATGGCAACATGGATACAGCTATAGCCATTAGAACCGCAGTCATCAAGGATAAGGTATTACATATACAAGCCGGTGCAGGTGTCGTTGCCGACTCGGTTCCACAAAGTGAATGGGATGAAACCATGAACAAAGGCAGAGCCATTTTCAAAGCGGTCGCAATGGCAACCCATGGTTTAGACGGACAAGGAGACTAACTATGTTATTAATGATCGATAATTACGACTCCTTCACCTACAACGTTGTGCAATACATGGGCGAACTAGGCGCAGACGTGCACGTTTACCGCAATGATGAAATAGACATTGAAACGATTAAGAAATTAGCGCCTAGCAAAATTGTCATTTCACCCGGCCCCTGTACCCCAACCGAAGCAGGTGTTTCCTTAGCTGTTATAGAGCAGTTTAAAGGCAAGATTCCTATTCTGGGAATTTGCCTGGGCCACCAAAGTATTGGTCAGGCCTTTGGTGGAAAAATTATTCGCGCCGGGCAAGTGATGCATGGCAAGACGTCTCAGGTTTTCCATAATAACAGTGGCGTTTTTAAAGGCTTGAGTAACCCCTTTTTAGCGACACGATACCATTCCTTGGTCATTGATCGTGCGCACACTCCAGACTGCCTTGAAATTACAGCTTGGACTCAAAACCAAGATGGCAGCATTGAAGAAATTATGGGCGTGCGCCATAAAACCATGGATATTGAAGGGGTACAGTTCCACCCTGAATCTATCCTGAGTGAACATGGCCACGACTTACTGAAAAATTTTCTAGAACGATAACTTAACAAGGGCCATTCATGAATGACCCATGACACTAATAAAAAATAACAGCAGGTACCCACATGGAGATGAACCAAGCCCTCGAGAAACTTGTCAATAAGCAAGACTTATCGACCGCTGAAATGAAATCCGTGATGCAAAAAATCATGACTGGAGAAACCACACACGCACAAATTGGTGGCTTTTTGGTTGCGCTTCGCATGAAAGGTGAAAGCATTGATGAGATTACCGGCGCAGTCGAGGTCATGCGAAGCTTATCTACTCCGGTCAATGTATCGGGTCAATACCTTGTTGATACCTGTGGCACGGGGGGCGATGGTGCGGATTTATTCAACGTCTCAACTGCAGCGGCATTTGTGGTCGCCGCGGCAGGCGCAAAAGTGGCGAAGCATGGCAATCGCAGTGTCTCCAGTACAACAGGAAGTGCCGATTTACTCGAAGCTGCTGGCGTGAATTTAAACATCAGCCCAGATCAAGTTCAGCGTTGTATTGATGAGATCGGCCTTGGCTTTATGTTTGCGCCTGCTCACCACAGTGCAATGAAACATGCCATTGGCCCACGCAAAGAAATGGGCATTCGGACGATATTCAATATGCTGGGGCCAATGACCAATCCCGCTGGCGTGCAGAACCAAGTCATCGGCGTATTCTCACCCGATCTGTGTCGCCCCATGGCAGAGGTGTTAAAGCGACTTGGCAGCAAGCATGTACTGGTCGTCCATGCTGAAGTGGGTCTCGATGAGATCAGCATTATGGGGAAAACCTTCGTGGCTGAACTGAAAGATCAGCAAATTACTGAATATACTGTCTCGGCCAGCGAGTTTGGTTTAACCGAAAATACGCTCGATGGACTGAGCGTCACCAGTGCCGAAGAAAGCCTGCAGCTAATTAAAGATGCCTTAGGTAAAGCAAGCGATGAACGCGCCACTAAAGCGCGTGATATTATTACCCTAAATGCGGGTGCGGCGATCTATGCATCTGATCTTGCTAATACGCTTTCTGAAGGGGTTGAGTTAGCGGCCGATGCCATTGGCAGTGGCTTAGCTTTAACGAAAATGGCTGATCTTGCCAGCTTCACCCGTGTTTTTTCATCTTAATACTTAGGTTACTATCATGTCTTCTATTCAATTCGGGCCCAGCGCATCTTTAGATAGCACGCCAACGATTCTTAAAAATATTGTCGCGCGCAAGTGGGAAGAAATAGAGCAAAGACAGAAGAAACTCACGCTAGCCGATTGCAAAGCACGCGCGTTTGATTTGCCCGAAACACGTGGTTTTGTAAATAGCATTGAAGCAAAGTTACAGGCTAATTTACCGGCAATTATTGCTGAAATAAAAAAAGCATCACCCAGCAAGGGCATTATTAGAGAAAACTTTATCCCTGCCGATATAGCTGAAAGCTATGAATCAGCAGGTGCTGCATGTTTGTCAGTGCTTACTGATCATGATTTTTTCCAAGGCCATGAAGATTATTTACAGCAAGCACGCACTGCAAGCTCACTGCCGATTATTCGTAAAGACTTTATGGTCGCGCCTTATCAAATATATGAAAGCCGTGTCGTGAATGCCGATTGTGTTTTACTCATCGCTGCTTGCCTAACGAAAGATCAAATGCAAGAACTTGCTGGTATCGCCCAAGAAATAAATTTAGATGTACTAGTCGAAGTTCATGACGAAAAGGAATTGCACCAAGCACTCACCCTCGACACACGCTTACTCGGCATTAATAACCGTGACCTGCATAGTTTTGAAGTGTCCTTAGAGAACACCTTTAAATTACTGGATCAAATTCCCGAGAGCAAAATTGTGGTCACCGAAAGTGGCATTCATACGCCTGAAGACGTTGCAGCCATGCAAGCAAAACAGGTGAATAGCTTTTTAGTCGGCGAAGCTTTTATGCGGGCAGAAGATCCAGGCGAAGAATTGAAACGACTATTTTCTTTGTAAGACTTGGAGGCTAAATATAGCTAAAAAGTAAGGAATAAATTTCCAAAGATTAGCTCAACTTACCAGTATAAAAAAATGATCAGGCTCGATAGACAGTCGCTATAGCATGAAAAAATTTAGGTATGCTATTAAAACTTTTCAATCGAACCTGATCCCATTGCTATCCATTAAATCTCTGAATACCTAGTATATATCCCCCGCTAATTTTTTTACCCCCATGCCTTACCCCAGTTTGAAATTTGAAAGCTGGCATTGTAATGGCCATAGCACTCCCGCCAAAATAATTCGAACCAACGCTGGAAATTCGCGCGTTTTTCAAACCAAAACTCCCCGTAGTTGGGGTCAAAGAATGTCACATCATCCCCCACCCATAGCGCCGTGGCATGGCCACCACCGCTACGATGAAAACTTAACTGCTTATAACACCCAGGGTTTTCTGCTAAGGCAGTGGCTATTTGTCGGCCCCTGAGAAGTCTGGAATTGGCACTGGTGAAGCCAGAGTCATGTGACAAAGACCCTCCATTACTAATTGAGGTTCTTTCCACAACACCTGCCTTGCCCAGCTGAAATGCCACCCACTGATGCTTAGTCATGCCAAGCTCAGAGCGAGTCGCAAAGTTACCATGATCATTTCGGCTGCTATATGAACCATGTAGATCACAAAGATGAATCGCGCTTTCTTGGCTAATTGTTGTGCTATTACGGGTAAGCCATCCCCAGAAATCGACATCAGTGGCGTGGCAGGATATCCAATACACTGACATTGCCTTGCAGATACCTGCCCAACGAGAACCATTGTTTTTGTTTCTTTGGTGATACCAAAGACCAACACCTTTGCTATTGTCGTCAGAGCCTTGGCTAAATTTTTTGATACACGCGCCACCGTGGGTTATCGCCATTGCGTGGAGTTTACTGTGTTTAAAACCCATATCGAGGTGGTGGTCAATAATAGGGGCGTTAGGCAACACTTTTGTTATCGGCATAATTAGTTCCTTCTAGGCTTTAAAGGGGTCAGTCAGGTTTGATATTTAACAGCTCTTTAAAAAAGATAAAAATACTATTCTAGAGCTTTCCAAACAAGCCTAACCCAAGTTTTTTTTAAACCTTTAACTTTTCGGTATAAGGCGGCCAACCCAGTGGCTTACCTGCTAATAAGTGCAGATGGATGTGGTAAACAGACTGGCCACCGTATTCATTACAGTTCATCACGACCCGGTATCCATCTTCGGCAAAACCTTTTTCCGCCGCTATCTTTTTGGCGACCCAAAATAAGTGACCCAGTAAGGGTTTATCTTCTTCGCTCATATCATTAATGGTGGCGATTGGCTTTTTCGGAATGATTAAACAATGTACGGGGGCTTGAGCTTGAATATCGTTAAACGCCAAGCTGATATCATCTTCATAGATAATATCAGCTGGAATTTCGCGATTGATGATTTTAGTGAAAATCGTGTCTGACATAGTGGCATCCCTCTATTTCTTATCGTTAATTGGCAAGGCTCAGGCTTTGGCTAACTTAGGCAAGTCACCTGATGCGCCAATGGCATATTTCATCACATTATGCTTAGCTGGCCCAGCATGATTAGCCAGCCCTAAGCCGATATTCCGTAGTATTCTTAAGGGTAAGAGGTTATTACTGAAACCATAATAAAATGCATCCATGGTTGTCATCATGATCTGATTCTCTTTACGTCGCGCCTTTTCGTATCGTGCCAACACCGCCTGAGAAGCAATATCTTCGTTGTTCATATTGGCTTGAATCAACACCTCGATCAATTCAGCCGCGTCCAAAAAGCCGAGGTTGACGCCCTGACCTGCTAGTGGATTAATCGTATGGGCAGCATCTCCCGCTAGTGCGACACCTTGTTGAATGTAACTCAGAGCATGTGACCTAAATAGAGGAAAACTGGCGCGCGCCTTTATACTAAGCAGCTTTGGGAGTGTGCTAGGATATTGCTCTTGAAAATGCGCCATGAGCTCCGGTTCAGTGAATGCTTTCAGACGGGCAATGGCGTCTGCAGAATCATACCAAACCAAAGACGCGTAATGTGTATCATCGACATCACTTAAGGGAAGAAATGCAATCGGGCCATGCGGCGTAAAAGATTGCCAAGTCATATCTTCTTGCGCACCTTCATAGGAAACCGTACAAACAAATGCATGCTGCTCATACTGTTCGCGTGTTTGTCCAATGCCTGCACTTAATCTGACTTGAGATTGCGCACCTTCTGCACCAATGACCAAGCGGGCGGATATCTCACCATGCTTTGCTAAACGAAGGCTTTTTCGCTCACCTTGCAATGACATCGAGACAATCTCATCAGGACATAACATACTCAGCCCGCTGAGTTGCTGCATTGTTTCATGCAGCCCCAAATGCACCACGTCATTTTCAATAATATGGCCAAGGTGAGTTTGTCCGATTGCGTCAGCATTGAACTCGGTTCTTGCCCAACTAGAAATATCAGGTAGTTTGGCCCCTAAGCCAGTTTTAGCAGGCAGCTCATTGACCGCAAGACGGCGATATGGGCAAGAGCGTTTTTGGCTAATATTCACCCATGCGCCGACGTGTTTCAGTACCTGCTCACTGGCATAACTTATCGCAGACACCCGAATGTGAGGCACATCATTCTGCTGATAAGGCGCTGGTAATTTAGGATCGATGATGGCGACTTTTAAACTAGACCGAGCCAAGCCACACGCAATAGTCGCGCCCACCATTCCTGCACCGACAATGACGACATCAAATTCACTACTCATTCAGGTCACTCTTTGTTATAAATTAACTCTATTATGCTTAATGTATGATGAAATCTCATCCGATTGCAGATAAATATTCTTTGAGGAAGAACATGCACCGTCTCCGATTAGTTAGGTATCCCTATTCAGCTGTCTTGTTTGTGTCTTTTTGCTTGTTATGGTCACTCCCGGTTCAGGCTAACCAGTTTCCTTCGCGACTCATAGAAGGCCAAGCACAACCCTCACTCGCACCGATCATTGAAAGAACCGCGCCTGCGGTGGTCAATATTGCTACTTATACCGTTCAGAAGCGTTATAACCCTTTAATGCGGTCGCCTTTCTTTCGACACTTTTTCTCGTTTCCAGAGGATGTAGAAGAAACGCGACGAGTTCAGAGTGCGGGCTCTGGTGTGATTGTGGATGCCGAGTTAGGCTACGTGCTGACCAATCACCATGTGATTGCCGGCTCGAATGATATTGAAGTGAAACTTCAAGATGGCCGCAGTTTGAAAGCAAACTTGATTGGTTCTGATGAGAAAGTCGATATCGCGTTATTAAAAATTCCCGCCATTAATTTATCCGCCTTAAATATCGCCGATTCGGACTCTTTAAAAGTGGGCGACTTTGTCATGGCGATTGGTAACCCTTTCGGGCTTGGGCAAACCGTTACCAGCGGTATTGTCAGCGCACTCGGCCGCAATGGTTTGGGTATTCAGGGTTATGAAGACTTTATTCAAACGGATGCCTCTATTAATCCGGGTAACTCGGGCGGTGCATTAATTGATTTGAATGGACGCTTAGTCGGTATTAACTCTGCGATTATCGCACCCGCTGGCGGAAATGTGGGCATAGGCTTCGCCATTCCGACCGCCGTCACCCAATCGATTATGAAACAGCTAATTGAATTCGGAAAAGTGCGCCGCGGAGGAATTGGTGCGCGCTTTCAAGATCTAAGCCCGGAATTGGCCGAGGCCTTTGCCTTGAACTCACGTCAGGCAACCTATCAAGGCGCTATTATCAGCAGCATACTCGCCGGTAGTTCAGCTGAAAAAGCAGGCTTAAAACCGGGTGATATTGTGGTCTTTGCTGGCAATCGCGCCATCACAAATGCAATTGATATCAACAACCGTATCGGTTTGTCGTCAATTGGGGAGTATGTCGATTTAAGAGTTATTCGCAATGGCACTGAAAAAAATATACAAGTGTTAATTACCCCAATCCCCATTCCTGAAATCAATGGAGAGCTTATTTCACCGTATCTTGCTGGCGCTCAACTGATGGACGTCATTCCAAGTGACCAGGAAGAATCGGTGGGTATTCGGATTAAAACACTCAACAAGTCGTCTAACGCGGCGCAGCTGGGGTTTGAGGAAGACGATATCATCTTTGGTGTGAACCGAACGCGCGTGCATAGCATTGATGAGCTGAAACGCTACTTGTCGAAGCGAAATGCCCAAGCCTTTAAAATACGCCGCGGCTACGAAGACTTCATCATTTATATGAGATGAGCCAAGGATAATCTCTGGGCTGCAGTTCAGGCCGCCTGCAGACGGCCCAGAGATTAGAAACTTTGTTAAAAAAGTGTCGCGATAAACTACGATGCTTTTTTGCGCATTAACCAACTGGGTTTTTTCACCCCGATTTTGGCAAACCCTTCATTTAAGGTCATGGGATGCGCCAACTCCAGATAATCGCTTAGCTTCATTTTGATCACTTCGTGATGGTTACCCGCTCGAAACGCGATGTCGGCATCATAGTCGAAACCTTCATACATATAGACAGGCACATCATAGAGGTTACCAAAAGGCGGCATCGCACCGACTTCACACGATGGAAAGCGATCCTGAAACTCCTCTTCACTGGCTAGCGCAACGAGTTCCGTACCCATGGCATGCATGAAGCGATCCCAACGAATTCGGCACGAAGCGGGTAATACCACCATCGACATACAGCCATCCAGATTAACCATGACGGTTTTCGCCATTTGGTCACCTTTGATATTAATTCGTTCGGCTATTTCTTTAGCTGTGTAAGCAAGAGAATGCTCTACAGAGACATATTTAACATTATGGGAATCTAGAAATTCTTTTAATTTTTCTACTGGCATGTTCACAACCCTCAACAACTTTCATTGTATTGTTCGACACACCCTTTCAGCCTGTTTACAGCATTTCTATGCCCAGATTTGTCGCGTGATTGCGCTCATTGTGTCAGAACAAACTCTGTCATCGACTAGCAAATTTCTGCGTAGTAACCTGACTCAGATAATTACCTCTACCTTTCTAGTTATAGAGTCGCCCATTGTTTAAGATTTCGCCACTTTTAAAGGCCGAGTATTACATTTGTTTGCAAATTTCTAAACGCCGTAACTTAAACAAGAAGTTTAAGCAGAAAATTAATAGCCATAAAAAAAGCGACCGAAGTCGCTTTTAAAACCAATGCTGTATTAACTCACTTTATGCATATATACATCGCTTTGCGGGAAAGGAATGCTAATGCCTTCAGCATCAAAGGCCTTCTTAACCGCTTCTATCATGGCAAAATTCACACCCCAATAATCAGGTGTATTGACCCAAACCCGAACCTTGAAATTGACCGAACTATCCGCCAAGGCTTCAATGACAATTAAGTGTGCTGGGTCTTTCAAAATACGTTCTTCCTTAGCGACCAAGCCTTCAAGCACAGAACGCGCTTTATCAATATCGTCGCCATAGCCGATGCCAAAAGAGAAATCGATACGGCGTGTGCTTTCTTGATTAATATTGACCAAGCTACTGTTAGATAATGGCCCGTTAGGAATAATGACCACTCGGTTATCCCCTGTGGTTAACATAGTATTGAAGATCTGAATTTGTCTCACCACACCAATATGACCTTGTGCTTCGATCACATCGCCCACTTTGAATGGCTTGAACAATAAAATCAGTACGCCTCCCGCAAAGTTAGCCAAACTACCCTGCAAGGCTAAACCCACGGCAAGACCCGCGGCACCTAATACAGCAATAAACGAGGTTGTCTGGATTCCGACCATCGACGCAACGGCGATAAACAGCATCAGTTTAAGCAGAACTGAGACCAAGCTGCTCATGAAAGATGCGAGACTAGGATCCGCTTTTGCACTGAAATGAACATTGGTTTTGTTCACCAGCCTTTTGATAATCCAAAGCCCGATAATTAAGGTAAAAATGGCTAAAATAACCTTCGGACCATAACTGATTAATGCTTCAAAAATAATTTCGATATATTTTGAAGCTTGCCCTACGTTTTCGTTTAAACTTTCCATGAAATAATTCCCCGGTTGTGGATAAAATGAGCCGCTTGAATTAGCAAATTATTATTGTATGTTTTGAATATGTATTTTTAGAGACTTGGCTGAATTTAACGGTCGAAGCCTAAGACGCTTTGCCACAAGGATCTTAATGGAGAGCCTTCTGCTCGGTCAATAAAAAACCTTGCTCCAACTTTTCTATGCACACGAACTTTCTTATGTCTCATCAATTAAATCGTTATTTACAAGAAACCCTAAAAAAATCCAGAGTCAAGGTGAGTCAACCGGCAGCCTGCCCTCGCATTGCGCTGCATCTATTTGACCCAGATGTCTTGGAAGGCCCTATTTCACATGACGAGGCGCAAGCGATCGTGGCTGAGCCAGCTTACTGGTCATTTTGTTGGGCCAGTGGACAAGTTCTAGCCCAATATATTCTCGATCACCCGGACTACGTCCGAGACAAAGTGGTGGCTGATTTCGGTAGTGGTTCTGGCGTGGTAGCAATCGCTGCGGCGATGGCGGGCGCAAAACAGGTTTATGCCTGTGATATCGACCAGCATGCTTTGACGGCCTGTGAGCTCAACGCCTCATTAAACCACGTCTCCGTCAGTTGTGTTCAAGATATCAAACAAATACGCGAACCTATCGATTTCATCCTGGCTGCAGATGTGCTTTATGATAAAGATAATTTTCCGTGCTTAGATTTGTTCTTGGAGCAAGCACAAGAAGTGATGCTGGCAGACTCACGGATTAAACACTTACCCTCACAGGCTTATCATCAGCTTGCCTGTATTGAAGCACGCACATGGCCTGACTTGAATGAGTTTGAGGAATTTAATCAGGTACGGATTTATCATTCAGCAGGCGCCCCAGAAACATGAAATACAGACACACACCAAAGATATCCGCAGCCCAATCCCACATCGAAAAACTTCGATAAGGCAAAAACTCTTGTACCAACTCGATGGTCAAACCAAAAGCCGCGAGGCCAAGTGTTAAGATCCAAAAATGTGTATTTGGATGCGCCAACTGTGCCATCAGTGCCATGAGGAAAAAACCGATAAAGTGCAATAATTTATCGTTGAACTGTGTTTGAATACCGGATTCAACAGGCGAGAAAGCTAAATAGCAACCTGTGATCAGCGCGGTGTAAAACACAATCTTTAAAAACCAAGACCATGCTTGAATGTGATGGTGTATTGAAAACACTTTCAAAATGTATTTATCTCTCTTATTTTAACAACATTATAAGCTTACCTTTAGCAACAAGGCATTAACAAATGAACGGAAATTTATTTAAGGGCTTTGCTTACATGGCTCAAGGCTTTCATATCATCCTTCAACCTGGGTTTCGATTATTCTTATTGGTGCCCTTAGTGGTCAATATTGTTTTATTCAGTTTATTAATCATGTGGGCTTATAGCTTAATTGATGGCTGGATGGCGGTATTATTATCCTGGATGCCTGACTGGCTAGGGTTTCTTGAATGGCTTTTATGGGCAGCTTACTTGGTCGTCATCGTCATGACTTTGTTTTATGGCTTTGTTGCGGCAGCGAACCTGATCGGCGCCCCTTTTTACGGTTACCTTGCAGAATTAACCGAGCAGCACCTCAGTGGTCAAAGCAAAGATGAGCCTTTTTCTTGGAAAATCCTGATTGGCATGATCCCCAGAACGGTGATGCGAGAATTGCAAAAAATTATTTACTATCTCCCCAGAGTCATTGGTTTATTAATACTCGGCTTAATTCCGGGCATCAATTTAGTGGTGGCCTTTGTTTGGATTCTATTTTCAGGATGGATGATGGCCATTCAATACATCGACTACCCGGCTGATAACAACCACTTGAGTTTTGCTGACATGCGCAAGTATCTGTCACGGCATCGTTTCACGTCATTGGGTTTTGGTTTACTGGCATTCGGTTTAACATTACTGCCTATTTTGAATTTCTTTGCCTTACCGGCGGCAGTCTGCGGAGCGGTAGCCTTCTGGGTGAATGAGCCACGCGCGTTCGACAAGATAAACATCAATTTTGACGTGGAAGCCCAAAAGAAATTAACTGGCCGATAAAATCTCTTCACTCGCTTCGATATTAAGAGGAAAGTGACAGGTAAAGTCACTTCCCACACCGACCTTACTGTGGATCTCGAGACTGGCTTTATGATTTATCAGCACATGCTTCACTATCGCTAGACCGAGCCCAGAGCCACCGGTTTCATTATCACGGCTTGGGTCAGTCCGGTAAAACCGCTCGGTGAGATGAGGAATGTGGATCGGATCAAATCCTAGCCCAGTATCACGCACTGAAAAATGAAATCCTTGATTATCTTTCCACCAAGCCAGCTCGATCTTGCCTTGATCCGGCGTATACTTCACCGCATTAAAGACTAAATTAGTGAAGGCACTATAAAGTTGACGCTCATCCCCTAAGATAGATAGACGCTTATGAAGGTGTACCTGCTGACCTTGGGAGCCCAATTCAATCTGGGTATTGTCTATCGCTAAGCTAATCGCATGCTGCCTATCGCCACTCAAAGCTCGAGCATCGTGGCAAATCAGTCTCAGCAAACTCTCTATATCAATAATTTCTTTACTCTGCGATAAATCTGCCGTTTCAAACTTGGCCAGTAACAACAAGTCATGGATCAGGCTTTCCATTCTTTGCGCCTGTGTCGACATACTTTTTAGTGGCCGTTGCCACTTTTTAGGAGTATCGGGGGTTTGTTGAAATGTTTCAATATAGCCTTTGAGAACGGTCAAGGGTGTTCTAAGGTCATGTGAGACATTACTAACAAAGTCTTTGCGCATTTGTTCAAGCCGGCTGATTCGAGTGATATCTTGCGCAAATACCAGTCGATCTTCTTGGCCAAACAAGGTGATATGTATACGTAGACGCAGTTTATTGTTGATCGGCGAGTTGATTTCCAAGGGTTCACTGTAATCCTTACCATCAAAATACCGTTTAAAGGCAGGGTTTCGAATTAAGTTAGAGACGAGCTGCCCCCGGTCTGTTTCCAAACGAAAACCTAATAAATCGCCTGCTGCAAAATTCCACCAATCCATTTCGCCGGCTGAATTGGTCATAATCACGGCATCTTTCAAGGCATTGGTCGACATTTGAACGCGATTAACGAGGGATTTAAGGTGGTTTTGTGTCTGTTTGTTTTGATACTGAAGTTGATAAATACCTTCAAACAGGTCGCCCCAGAGCCCGTAGCTTTGAGGTATACCTTGTTCATCATTGCCACCGTAGAGCCAGCGGTGCAAACGAACGGACTGTCTAATTGTCCAGAGGAGATAAACAAATAAGCCGATGGCCAAGACCCAGGCAAGCTCACCCAACAGTAAGCCTACAATAACCAAGCTAAATATAGCCCAGCAAAGAGTTCTGATATGTCCAATGCTCCGCTTGTGCATTAAGGCATCCTTTATTGTTATGTCTTCACATCACTTGCTTAGCTACGATGCTAGTCCTCGCTGTCGAGGATATAAAATAAGCCATGACAGCTTATTCATAACCGGAGAATATTTCTACCTTTTCGATCAATGCAAGTCAAAAGCGATGCGTTTTTCGCACTAGACCACGGCTTGTGCTGAAAAACGATACCCCGTGCCGCGCACAGTTTGGACAAGGTGTTCATGATTTTCACCCAATGCTTTACGAAGACGGCGTATATGTACATCGACTGTTCGGTCTTCGACATAGACATTTCCCCCCCAGACTTGATCGAGCAATTGAGAGCGGGTGTAAACCCGGTCCTGATGGGTCATAAAGAATTGAAGGAGCTTATATTCCGTCGGCCCCATGGTTAAGGATTCACTATGGGATGTAACACGATGACAAACAGGATCAAGAATCAGGCCATCGACTTCGATTTCACTTTCAATGCCTTGTGGGGTTGCGCGTCTCAGCACCGCTTTTAAGCGCGCCACCAACTCACGCGGAGAAAAGGGCTTCGTGATATAGTCATCGGCGCCAACTTCAAGACCCTGCACTTTATTATCCTCTTCCGTCTTAGCGGTGAGCATAATAATAGGAATATCAGCCGTCGTTTCATTTCGTTTTAGACGTCGGGCTAATTCAATGCCACTGGTACCAGGAAGCATCCAATCTAGCAGAATCATATCCGGGCGCTGATCAACAATGGCAATAAATGCATCTTGCGCATTAGATGCTTCGACACAATTGTAGTCTGCCATTTCTAAAGCCACCGCGATCATTTCACGAATGGCGCTCTCATCATCGACAATTAATACAGTTTTTTCTGACATCTTATCCACTCCAAAAGTCAGATTGTATTAAACCTATTTGCTGTTACAGTTTTATGACAGGCAGTAAGCGTCAATTTATCTTACAAAAAAATCTAGAACCAAGGCACAAAACAGAATCAATCCGACCCAGTTGTTATTCAAAAATGCTTGAAAACAGGCATCTCGGTCACGATGACGGATCAAGTGTTGCTGATAAACAAATAACACAGAAACCGCCACCACACCTAAAAAGTAGTATTCTCCAAGTTTAGCTTGTTGGCCAATAATGCAAAACGTTAAGACAACTAACACTTGCAGTGCAGCAATGATAGCGCGGTCGGCTTGGCCAAATAGAATCGCTGTCGACTTCACACCAATTTTAAGATCATCATCCCGATCAACCATGGCGTACATGGTGTCGTAGGCAACTGTCCACACTAAGGTGGCTAAATAGATCAGCCATACAATGCTCGGTAAACTATCCGTTTGTGCGGCAAATGCCATGGGTACTGCCCACGCAAACGCTGCGCCCAAGAAAATTTGTGGCAGATGGGTATAACGTTTCATAAAAGGATAAAGTGCCGCCAGAAAAACGCCACCAAAGGATAAATAAATCGTTAGAGTGTTCATCGTCAGCACTAATAAAAATGCAGCAAGACATAGCAAAGCAAAGAATATAAGAGCCTGCTTGGGCGAAATAGTGCCCTTGATCAACGGTCGCTCTTTAGTCCGTTTCACCGCACCATCAATTTTTCGATCAGCAAAGTCATTAATTACACAGCCGGCTGAACGCATTAACACCACGCCCAAAACAAACACAATAAGTACATCTGTGGAAGGCAGACCTTCTGCTGCTAGCCATAAAGACCACAAGGTCGGCCAGAGCACCAGATAAATACCGATGGGTTTATCCAATCTGGCAAGTTGCAGATAGGCTCTTAGTTTTTCTTTATGGATCATCAAACGTAAATCCTTTAACTTAGCACGATTCGGTTGTCGCAGTTGCTCTAACTCAAACCGCTAGCGCTCAAATATCTCAGGCATGAAAAATTCACTTACCAGTATAGGCTTATTGTGAATAAAGAAAATGGAACGCCGCGCCGAAATGACATGGCCTTCTGCACTTTTAACTGAACTAATCTGCAAGGGACCACGGTGCATCGTTCGCGCTTTAAACAAGAAAGCACCTAGAGGCCGTTCGCCTAAACAAGCTAATTGTCTTTCGGGACCAGTCAAGGTGTTCACAGGAATAATACTACGTGCTTTGACCCAGACCTCTGAACCACAAATCAGTGACACCTCTCTGATCAATGCGTGCTGACCAAGCGCAAGCCCCAGCAATTGTTGCTCATCGCGTTGCGGTTTCGCCCATTGTTGCGAAGTCACCAGCACTTTAAAATCGCCGTCCGAAGCGGCGATCAAACGTTTGGTTAAAGAGCCCCGGTCCAAGACCCAAGGCCGCCTTTTATAAGGAATTTTGCTGACCGGCACCCGGCGATATGTCCGCCAAACCTTAGCATAGGACTGTTTGAATTTGACTGGCATTTAAAGGCCTTTTACTGCAAATATACCCGGCGCATTCCGCCAATAACCTTGATAGTCCATACCAAAACCAAAAACAAATCGATCTTCTAATTCAATACCTGAGAAATCGCTTTTAAAATTGCTATCTACTTTGCGATTATGGCATTTTTCAGTCAATACCGCCGTTCTCACCTGAGCGGCACCCTGCTCATAGCAGTAAGAAATTATATCCAATAAGGTTTTACCTTCATCCAATATATCATCGATTAACAGAATTGAGCGCCCTAACAGTTCCGTTGAGGGTTTCACTAACCAGTTTAATTGCTGACCTTGAGTACCTTGTCCATAGCGAGAAGCATGTAAATAATCGACTTGTAATGGAAAATTCAAGCGTGTTAATAATTGGCCACCGAACACTAAACCGCCATTCATGACGATCAAGACCAAGGGATTTTCATCCTGACAAACTTGACTAATTTCCTGCCCCATTCGATCTATCACGGCTATAACGTCTTCTTCAGTGTAGAGACAGTCAGCCTCTTCAAATACATCGCGCATCGTGTTTAAGGGCTGAGGGCTTTGATCGTGATCCATGCTTATTTCGCCAGAATGAAAAATCCAAATTATATCGACGCAGGGTCTCGATGGCTAATCGATCTCTAGACAAATCTGCTTGATCAAGAAACATTTGTACTAATTGTTTTCATTCGGTAAATTACCGAGGGTTTTTAACTTAGTCATGCCTATTCAAAATAGGGGCGTGTTTCAGTAACAGAACGGGTAGTTTCGATGAAAAAATGGCAGTGTGTAGTGTGTGGTCTAATTTACGATGAAGCAGAAGGCTGGCCTGATGATGACATTCAACCAGGAACAGCTTGGCAAGATGTTCCCGAAGACTGGCTTTGCCCCGATTGCGGTGTCGGCAAAGAAGACTTTGAAATGGTAGAAATTTAATGATCAACGACAAACCCATTATTGTGCTGGGAAGTGGTTTGGCTGGTTACTCATTGGTCCGTGAGTTCAGAAAACTCGACAAAGAGACACCAGTATTAATGATTACGCAAGACGATGGTCATTCCTATTCCAAACCGATGCTCTCCACCGGCTTTACCAAGAATAAAACAGCCGATGACCTATCCATGGCAGATCCAGGCAAGATGGCGAGTCAACTCAATGTTTCCATTCGAAACTTTTCAACCGTCACCAAAATCGATACGCAAAACGAACAAGTGCTATTAGGCGAAGAAGCGCTTGGCTATCAGAAGCTCGTTCTCGCCTTAGGGGCTCAGGTCAATAAATTAAATTTCCCGGGAAGCGATCACCCTAAAGTTATTTCAATCAACAACTTAATGGATTACCGGGCGTTTCGAGATCAGCTGCAGCCCAACCAGCATGTCTTAATTATGGGTGCGGGTTTAATTGGCTGTGAGTATGCCAATGACCTACTGATAGGCGGCTACCAAGTGAGCGTTGTCGATCCATCAGAAACGGCCATGAACGGGTTGATTCCAGCGGAAGCGGGTACGGCGTTAAGTCAGGGCTTGCAGCAAGCCGGTGCACACTTTCACTTTGGTAATTATGTCCAGCATATTGAAGAACTTGATGATGGTCAGCTCTGTGCAACCCTGCATAGTGGCAAAAAAGTACTGGCAGACTTGATTATATCCGCTGTTGGGCTTAAACCTGACTTACACTTAGCTGAAGCAGCAGGCATCGAGTGCCGTCAGGGTATTCTGACTAACCCCTACCTAGAAACATCAAAAAACAATGTGTTTGCTCTAGGTGATTGCGCTGAAACTCTGGAAGCTGTGCGACTCTATGTATTGCCTTTAATGGCTAGCGCACGCGCACTTGCTAAAACGTTATCGGGAGAAAAAACAGCAGTTAACTTTGGTGTGATGCCAATAGCGACTAAAACCCCCGCTTGCCCTGTTGTGACCGTTCCCCCGCCAAATACGAAAGGGGATTGGCAATTTTCAACCCATGAGCGTGGCTTAATTGGACGATTTTATGATCCGTCTGAAAAGCTTAACGGTTTTGTCTTAACAGGCGATGCATTAAGTGAGAAAACAAAGCTTATTAAAGAGCTAAGTAACAACTGAGAACAGTGATAGGAAAAAACCGGTAAGTTTGTAACTACTCACCTGTATCCTGCTAATTTCATTGCAACTTTTTTATTTAATAAAACAAAGGTATCGCGTATGCCTTTGTTTTGTAATACTATATTTTCCTACGCCCTATATTTACTAATTGAGAGAGAGACGATGTCGCGTGTTATCTATAAATCACGCGCAGCAAAACAGCTAAGAGAAAATAAAAGTTCTTCTGTAGTAAAGCGGCCAGATAAACAACACCAGCAAATAAACAAGAATAAGGATGGTTGGGAAATGAGTGCGCAAGAAGCCCTTCTAGTCAATTTTGTTGTGAGTGAAATCTAAACATTTCCAGCACAGACCTATAAATATTTTGTCAGAACTATGAATGAAGTACTGAACCAATTAATTGAAGTCTTAAAGTTAACACAGCTTGATGAACTTCACTTTGAAGGCTGCAGTGAAGATTTAGGCTTTCGCAATGTTTTTGGTGGACAAGTTTGCGGTCAAGCCATGATGGCGGCCTATCAAACCGTTGAAAATCTCACGGCACACTCGATGCATGGTTACTTTTTGCGTGCAGGCGACCCGTCATTACCCATTCAGTACGAAGCACAAATTATTCGCGATGGCAGTAGCTTTTCGGCTCGACGAATAATTGCCAGACAACACAATAAAGAAATTTTCACACTCAACGTTTCCTTTCAAAAAGACGAATTAGGTTTTGAACACCAGTTTGATATGCCAGATTCGACAGACCCCGATGTCTTGTTGTCCGAACTCGAAATGCGAAGAAGA
This sequence comes from Oleiphilus sp., assembly GCA_048058835.1. Taxonomy (GTDB): domain Bacteria; phylum Pseudomonadota; class Gammaproteobacteria; order Pseudomonadales; family Oleiphilaceae; genus PZPK01. The sequence continues at coordinate 7,815 of JBLLNS010000018.1, read as the reverse complement.
TTCAAACACCTTATTCCAGAAAGTATACGTGAGCAGTTTACTCGCGATAGGCCGATTGAAATTCGTCCGGTCAATCCAATTAATTATTCCAACCCGGATGTCCGTGCACCTTATAAGCAAAACTGGTTCAGAACCGTCGCCTCCGTGCCAAATGACCTAGCACTGCATCACTGCATCTTAAGCTACGCATCCGACTTTGGCCTACTCGGTACAAGTATGTTGCCGCATGGAGTGAGCTTCGCTCAGAAAGATATGCAAGTGACCAGCCTAGACCATGCCATTTGGTTTCATCGCCCTTTCAAGGTTGATGAGTGGTTGTTGTATGATATGGATAGCCCAAGTGCTTCAAACGGCCGTGGTTTTAATCGAGGCAATATTTACAACCAAGCAGGCCAATTAGTCGCCTCCGTCTGCCAAGAAGCCTTGATCAGAAAAAGAAAATCATCTTAACGTCATTCAGGAAACAAAGCGTTGATCGCTTAGGTTTTCTTCCAACCAATGAATTAATTCACTGTATGGCAGGGGTGGCGTCAAGATATAGCCTTGCACCGTATCACATCCCAGCTCAACAAGACGATTCAATACCAATTCAGTTTCAACACCTTCTGCCACAACCTTAAACCCTAGACCACGACACATATTGATGGTGGCACGAGCGACCATATCGCTATTTACATCTTCACAGATACCACTAATCAATGATTTATCGATTTTTATTTCAGTCGCAGGTAAAGATTTCAAGTAAGCAAGTGAAGAATAACCTGCGCCAAAATCATCGATTGATATATGCAAACCCAAATGTCGCAAACGTTCCAAGACCTCAATCGCTTCCAGCGGCTTGGTCATCATTGAGGTTTCAGTTAACTCCAAACATATTTTGTTTGGACTAAGCCCAGCGACAAAAATTTGTTCTTTTAGGAACACGATCAAATCCGACTCTCGCAAATTCAATGCCGAAATATTGATCGACATGGTGTAATCGTATCCCTGATCTTTAAACCTGTTTTGAGCTTGAAATGCGGCCTGAATCACCCATCGAGTGAGCGACCTAATAATACCGGTTTCTTCTGCAAGCCCGATAAACTCATCCGGACGCACCAAGCCATAACGTTCATGATGCCACCTGACTAAGGCTTCTAAGCCAGTAATGCGTTTGCTTTGTAAGTCTAACTTGGGTTGAAAAAACAATTCTAGGTGGTTTTGCTCAATCGCATGCTTCAATTCGGACACAATCATCAAACGTCGCGTGTTATATTGGTCATGCTCAGGGCGATAAAATGACACCGCATACTGTAATGCCTCTGGCATATCAGCAGCGACTTGTGCATGTCGAATCAATGAGGATGTATTGACCCCGTGTTCAGGATAAATCGCCACACCAATAACCGGCCTCAACTCGAGGCGCATTTCCCGAAACACAATGGGTTGCGTCATCTTTTTTATCACTAATCGCACCACATCTCGTTTCTTTTCTACTTCATCCGCATCCAACAGAATGCCAAAACTTCCTTGTTCAAGAGAGCAAATGTTGGCATTGACAGCAAGGCTTTCAATCGGCTGTAAACCCGGAATTTTGGCAATTAGGTCATTAAAATGTTGGCCTATTTCAGCCATCAATAGTTCAGTATTGTGATGGCCTAGGGTTCTATTAATTTCATTATAACGGTGAACCTCAAGTACACAGACTCCAATTCTTTTTTCCGAAGCAGAATCCAGCAAATCTTGTAAGCTTGACTCAAAACACGCTCGATTTGGCAGGTTTGTGACACTGTCAGACATGGATTTAATTAGCAGCTTTCGCTCAGTTTCCTGTTTATCTTTTTGTTCTTTTATTTGTGCCGATTGAGCCGCGATGCGACCTTGATGCTCGGTATGGAACCTGAATGCTAGTGCCGCATTTAGAATAAACAACTCGATGGCTGAACCGATTTGCATACCATATTCAGTTAGAAAATTAACGGGGATAAAGCCTTGTTTGCTTGCCGCTGTGATCGTAGCGCCTAGCATGAAAGTGCCCCATGCGGCTGAGTACACCCAAGCCATTTTATTCCCTTTCCAACCAAAAATAGGCCCTATAAGGAACAACAAAAAACAACTAGGGATGGCGCTCAGCACTGAAAGTTTCAATGAAGTCTGACTATCGAATATAAGGACGCCGAATAAACCCAAAAAAGCAATCACAACTAATGTTGAGAACAACCATTTCAAACTAGGTAAATAAACGTCAGGTTTTAATAGCTCACGACTAAATAAAGCAGAAAACAATAAACAACTGGACGGTAAAATAAGCAGCAGAAAGTGGTGGAAGCCTGGGGTGTTAGGGAAAATAAAGGGGAATAATTTAGCCCTCATAATCGCAAAAAACGACATGAAAACTAAGGCTGAGAGTGCATAGTAAAGATACATCTTTTCTTTTAAAGCAACAAAGATCAGCAGGTTAAAGAAAACAATGACCGACACCACACCAAAGTAAATAGCATGTAACTCATCTTCCTTATTCAACTTAACAAATAGATCATTGCTCTGCCAAAGTTTGATGGGAAATAGCTGAGAGCCTTGGGTCATCACGCGAACATAATAGGTCCGCTTTTCATGTGCTTGCAGGTCGATTGGCAATAAAAAATGAGGATGGTCAATCAATCTGTCGCCATAAGGTAATCGATCTCCCAAATGAAGTTCTTCAACTTGTTCACCTTCACTAAATACATACACATCGATGGTATCCAGCAAGGGGTAACTAATATCGATAATTTGGCTAACGGGCGTGTTCTTTGGGTTCATTATAGAAAAGCGATACCAATAAGGAACTGGCTGGTAGCCAAAATTGGCATATTCATCTTCAAGCACCTTCCAAGCACGGCTGCTTGAGGGCTGACGTATATCGTCTAGTTTTAAAACATTTGACACATCAACTTGGTATTCTACCTTGATGATGGTGCTACTTTTATCATCTGGTAAATAGTTCTCGACTGCATAGACCAGCTGCTGAGTAAACATAACAACCATACAAGCCATGATTTTCATAGCTAGCACGAAGGTTTTGTTGAGCAGATTACTTGCTAAAGTCATAAGCGGGTATTTTTAACAAAGGTATTGAGTCTCTAAGCTTTAAGCGTAGCAGGTATAACGTTATTTTCCTGTCATTCTACCCCTCCCCTTTAGAAGTATTTCTCATAAAGTACATGCGAAATGGACGGCTTCATCTTATACTCAGTCTAAGCATTTTTTATTTAAGGAGTATTTATATGAGTAGTGCAGAAGAAAGTAGGCAGGCTAAAATTATTAGTGAATTGCGGGTATTTATTCGAAAAGTACTAAGCGAGCCATCTGTTGCCAGTAGCTGTATGGAGATTGCACGTGAGCTCCAGAATGAGCAAAATGCGACAGAAAAGATTGCTGAAAAAATCAGTGCATCAACAATCGTGCGTATCCCTGAAGAGATGAGCGATGCGGATAAAATCTTTTTAGACATCATTCACGAAGTATTAGATGACGAAGCAGCACTTTACTAAAAGTGCTACTTCAATAGGTAAATGACAATTAAAGCGCTTCTTTCAAGCACAAACCATGTAGCAGTTTGAAGGCATTTTGAATTTCTTCAGACTCACGTGCGATATTTTTTTGCTCCAGTAAAATATCTTGGAGAATATCCAGGGTTGTCAGTGGGTTTGCTAACACAACCCTGAAAACCACGCATGGCCGGAGGTGGTACTTGATTGGTTCCAAACGCGTTCGAGAAACAAAAGATAAACCTTTTTCACGCTGAACTTTCTGAATAAACTTGGTAATTCGATCTAGCACAGCGTTTATTTTATCCATCTGAATATCATCGGCATCTCGCAATGCTAAACGGGCAAATTCTGGACAATACCGGTAGGTGATAATATTCAATTCTGGATAACTAATGACTTCGAAATCGGGGTCTTCATCAATCATTTTTGCAAAGGCTTTGGCCTTATCTATGCCTTGATCGATTAAAATTTCATAACCTTCTTTCGCAATTATTTTCAGACCGGAATGAATGAGCATTGCCATCCCCGGACGAGACCCTTCCAAAGTTGTGCTGCCTAAATCTTTTGAGCCTTTTCGTACGACATACTGCGCATGATGAGCAATAGATTTTAATTTTTTAGGGTCTTTAAAAAGCACAAGACCACTGCCCATTGGCACATAAAGTTGCTTATGCGCATCCAAGGTCACTGAATCTGCCTTTTCTATACCTTTTAATAAATGTCGATAACGATAAGAAAATAATGTCGGCCCTCCCCATGCGGCATCGATATGAAAATGCGCTTTGAATTCACGCGCGATTTCCGCCATTTCTTCCAGAGGGTCTATCGTGCCGGTTTCAGTCGTGCCTGCAATACCAACAATACTCAAAATACAGATATTATCTTTTTTCAAACGGACACAGGTTTCCCTTAAGGCATCCAAGTCGATTCGATTATCATCGTCGGTTTCGACCGCGATTAAGTAATCTCGTCCAATACCTAACAGGTCTGCCGCTTTTCTAAACGAGTAATGCCCTCGCTTTGAAATCACCACGGCGGCCCCTTCGTAACCATAATATTTCAGCGCACGAAATAAGCCTTCGTAAGCGACCCCTTTAAAATTACCTTCACGAGGTAAAGCTAAGTTTTTGGCTGCCCACAAGGCCGTAATGTTTGCAATCGTACCGCCAGAGCACATTGAGCCAAGCGCATGCTCTGCATCGTGCATCCAAGCAGTGTAAAACTCTGCATCTTGACCATAAACTAGCCGATGCAACATCCCTAAGACTTGTCTCTCAAGGGGGGTAAAGGCTTTTGAGGTTTCTGTTTTAACCAAATTCTGATTCAAAGCAATCATAATTTTGGATAAGGGCAACATGAAGTATGGCAAAGCCGAGGTCATATGCCCAACAAAGCTGGGGGACGAGGTGTGTACGGACTGGGCAACCAGTTTATCGAGAAGAAAGCGCGTATGCTCCGACACAAAAATAGGTTTTTCGGGAATGCGGGATTCGGAGAAGTCCTTTTCCATTTCTTGCAAATCGTGCTCTACCGCCACGATATGTTCTTGCATGAAACCGGCCAGATTACTCGAAACATCTTTATCGATTCGACTTAAAGTCGAATCGGGTGCTTCTGGTACCGTGAAGACACGGTACATACTTTCAATACTTGCTTGCGCAAACTTTTGTTTATGGAAATCGGAATCTGACATAAGCACTACTTAACAATACGCCCCGTTATTTAAACGAGGCGTAGTATAGTCTGTCGCTCAAAGGATAACCAGAAAAGCACTTCCAAAGTAACAATTTTCCCCTTAGGCTTTGCGCTACACCGTGAATCATTACCAATTCACAGGTGCTTCTGATGAACCGGCAGTATGCCTCACTTCTTTATCTTTATGAGGATCAAGCGTTTCGTTAACCAGCACTTTCACGACAGCGCCAGGCTTCACTTTTCTCAACTCACCTTCTTTAAGCTCAGCTAAAGAATGCGTTGGCATCACTTCAATGACCTTTAGTGTGCCCATTTTCCTACCCGCAATCTTTATTTCACGTCCTGTATCAGGGTCTTTCATGACTCGCCCTTCACTGTATAAACCAAGCATATTATCCACGCTGAGCCTTGCTGCACCTTGATTCAAGTAGATTTCATCTTCACTGACCACATCTAAGACCTTAACAGGAAAAAGTACATCCATCACACCAGATAGAATCAGTTTTGCCACCGCGTCGAGGGTAACCGTTGTATCATCTTCTGCTTTTCGATCAATTTCATGAGTCAGCGTATCGGCCCAAAGCACCTTCTGAGTCGCCACCTCAATCAACTGATAAGACATATCAACTCGATCTTTAATCGAGACCTTCTTCATGCCGTAAAATTCTTTTTCTTCAACTTTGGTCGATAAATCATAAATATTACCTACGATCATAAAATCAGCACCGACAACATTTCCTAAACGGCTTGCCTCGGTCGGCGACACATTATCCGAAGACAACAACGCTTTTTCCGACGCAAATTCACTGCCAAAGCTTCGATTAACCACCGCAAATTGCTGTGTTTGTGTAAAGGCAGTTTGGATGCGGTCGCGAATTCTGCCAGACATCTGATAGCCATTACTTGGCTTGCCTAACTCATCGATGGCAAAGGTAGGGTGCGAAAACCGAAATGGCATAACGGCAATACTGTCACGCTTATCATCTTTTATTGCAGATTTATGCGTCGGAATTTTCGCCAATATCGTCACTTTCCAGGTGTCATTATTATCCTTTGGTTTCTCTGTCGAGATTACGGAATAAGAATGAACCCAGCCTTTAGAGCGGGTAAAAATATCTTCAACCACGCCCACAGTCGCTTGTTTGTTTTCTGTTTTATCTTTGATTAAATGTTGAAAGTCGAGTTTTAATTGTTTTTCGCTCGACACTTGCAAGCCTCTAACTTGTCTAACAGCATCCATCAACGCCGATGATAATGCTTCCTGATAATCTGCACCGTAACCAGTGGTTTGCTTCTCTACTAATTCTGTTTTGGCAAATACGCTCGCTGACAGTAACAAGCATATAAGCATAAGCCCTTTGTTTATTATTCGCATGATGTGCTCCCTTGAATGAAAAAAACCAGAATGACAACACTGAAGATCTCATTCCGGTTTCTATATTTACCTGGCTTTTAAAGACTTAAGCGATCATTTAGAAAAATGATTTCTCACCGCTTTTACGAATTTCCTTTTCGCCAGCCCATTCCATGATTCCTGTTTCCAAGTTCACAAGCTTTAAGGTGAACTTGTAATATACATCTTTCGCATCGCTGTTACGCTTTACAATACTAGACATGTTGCCATATAGCATGAACTCAGCACCTGTCTGCTTACCAAATGCGACCGCTTTACCTGGATCTACCATGCCGCTATCCATTTGGAATTGCATTTGCTCCTGAACGGCTTTAACCGCTGTCATGTCAACAAAACGAAATTTGCCCGATTGCAGTAATTTAGTCTGGATGGTGTCAGTAATTGATTCTGTATCAATATGCTCAGTTGTTTTATTTTTGATTTTATCCACAAAAACGACGGGGCGACGCTGGCTAGTGACTTGAACAATCGGTGGGAAACTAATTAAGTCATCAACCAATTTCGCAGCAATGCTTTGTAAATCAGTTGAACCAAAGCCCATAGTTGTGGTTTCAACAGCTGTCGCATCGCCATAAGAAATCTTTTGCGAACACGCCACCATAAACAAGCTGGCCAGAACAATAGTGAATATTTGTATTAATCTCATGTATATCTCCATATCTTTAAAAGAGTTCTAAAATAGAACGATTAAACAGCAGTTAATTTTGTACTAAAATTTTAAATGAATTCGCCGTTGGGTTGGGCGCGATCGCTTGGACATTTTTTGTCTCGTAGGGCGAAATTGTCATTGGCGTCCAAGGCCGGCCATCAATAGCAATTTCAAAACCATTTTTATCTAGCCACTTAAATTTATATCGAAAATTTAAGTGGTCATCCGAGTCGTTGGTAATCGCGGCTTGAACTTTCAACAAATCACCCGCATAGCCAATGTGGGTATTCGATATTCTCAAGCTATCGGCCAAGACACCGTTATTGGTTTCGATTATTTGCGTCGCCTGGCCATCTTCAACAACGACGGTAGCTGTTTCATTGACAGCACATGCGCCCAAGACAGCACATAAACCGGCAATGCTTAGAAATTTCCCTACTTTTTCTTTCACGAAATATTGCTTCATAGATTGTCTCCCTAGATCATAGTATTTGCTCACCACATTCAGCGCCAAGCAAAATTTATAAAGAAAATACCTGAGGAAT
>JBLLNS010000017.1:0-61569 GCA_048058835.1 Oleiphilus sp. | reverse complement strand
CCACCCTGAAGCAAGCCCTGGTCCTCATGATGTTGCCCCTTTATTTGATCAATTTGTTGACATGATGCGGAACCAAAAACAATAAGTTCTGCATGGAAGCGATGGCAACATGGCTTCCAGGTTTGAAGACAACATTCAAACCAGAAAGTGAAAAATACATGATTAATAATGCCACTTGAGTCAAACAACTCGTGGCAGCCCACTCTTAGAAAACGGAAAGAAAATAGATGCCAAAGCGTACCGACATAAAGAGTATTCTTATATTAGGCGCTGGCCCGATCGTTATCGGCCAAGCTTGTGAATTCGATTATTCTGGCGCGCAAGCGTGTAAGGCGCTGCGTGAAGAAGGTTATCGGGTGATTTTGGTTAACTCGAATCCTGCAACTATTATGACAGATCCAAGCATGGCCGATGCGACCTATATCGAGCCTATTACTTGGCAAACAGTCGAAAAAATTATCGATGTTGAACGTCCTGATGTCTTGTTGCCGACCATGGGTGGTCAGACTGCATTGAACTGTGCACTCGATCTAGAACGAGAAGGTGTGCTTGAAAAGTATAATGTCGAAATGGTTGGGGCAAACGCTGATACGATCGATAAAGCGGAAGACCGTGAACGTTTTGACAAAGCCATGAAAGCGATCGGCCTTGAAACTCCAAGATCTGCTATAGCACATAGCATGGAAGAGGCCTTACAAGTACAAGACCAACTAGGCTTTCCTTGTATTATTCGACCCTCTTTCACCATGGGTGGCAGCGGTGGCGGTATCGCTTACAACAAAGAAGAGTTTGTTGAAATATGTGAGCGTGGTCTCGACCTTTCACCGACGAATGAATTGCTCATCGACGAGTCTTTGATTGGTTGGAAAGAGTATGAAATGGAAGTGGTTCGAGATAGGAACGACAACTGTATCATTATCTGCTCCATTGAAAACTTCGATGCGATGGGCGTTCACACCGGTGATTCTATTACTGTCGCGCCAGCTCAGACGCTGACGGACAAAGAATACCAGATCATGCGAAATGCTTCTCTGGCTGTACTGCGTGAAATCGGCGTTGAAACCGGCGGCTCAAATGTTCAGTTCGGTATGAATCCTAAAGATGGCCGAATGGTGGTCATTGAAATGAACCCGCGTGTGTCTCGATCTTCAGCCTTGGCGTCTAAGGCAACGGGTTTCCCAATTGCGAAAGTAGCGGCCAAATTAGCGATTGGCTACACGCTGGATGAGTTGCAAAATGATATTACCGGTGGTGCAACGCCAGCGTCTTTTGAGCCGGCGATTGACTATGTCGTGACTAAAATTCCGCGCTTTACCTTTGAAAAATTCCCGCAAGCGGATGCACACCTAACCACACAAATGAAATCTGTGGGCGAGGTTATGTCCATCGGCAGAACGTTTCAGGAGTCATTACAAAAAGCGATACGTGGCCTAGAGGTTGATTCAGCTGGTTTTGAGCCCGTGTTAGATCTAAGCAACGAGGAATCAAACTCTCGACTGGTTAAGGAGCTACGTAACCCTAGCTCAGATCGATTATGGTATGTTGGTGATGCCTTTAGAGCCGGTTTATCGGTCGATGAAATTTATAAGTTAAGTGGAATCGATCCTTGGTTCTTGGTCCAAATCGAAGACTTGATCGAAGAAGAGTGTGTTGTATCTAATATGACACGCACTGATATGACAGAAGCGGCCATGCGTCGATTAAAGCGCAAGGGTTTTGCCGATAAACGATTGGCAGACTTGCTGAGTATATCGGAAAAAGAAGTCAGAACTATGCGACATGGCTTTGGTGTTCGCCCGGTTTATAAGCGTGTAGATACCTGTGCGGCTGAATTTGCATCCTCAACTGCATATATGTATTCCACCTATGAAGAAGAGTGTGAGTCGCAAACTTCCGATAGAGAAAAAATTATCGTTATCGGTGGCGGCCCGAACAGAATTGGTCAAGGGATTGAATTTGATTACTGCTGTGTGCACGCGGCTTTAGCAATGCGTGAAGATGGCTATGAAACCATCATGATCAACTGTAATCCGGAAACAGTCTCCACCGACTACGACACCTCTGACCGATTATATTTTGAATCTATTACCTTGGAAGATGTACTTGAAATTGTACAGCTTGAAAAACCTAAAGGTGTGATTGTGCATTACGGTGGCCAGACGCCGCTGAAACTAGCGCGCGGTCTTGAAGAGGCGGGTGTGCCTATTATTGGTACCAGTCCTGATGCAATTGATAGAGCAGAAGACCGAGAGCGTTTTCAGCAAATGATAGAGCGCCTAGGTTTACGCCAGCCTTCAAATGCGACGGTAAGAAGTCTTGATGAGGGGATTAAGGCGGCTCAAAATATTGGCTATCCTTTAGTTGTTCGTCCTTCATACGTGTTAGGTGGGCGTGCAATGGAGATCGTCTACAGTGAGTCCGAATTGGTTAAATACATGAAGGATGCGGTCACGGTTTCTAATGACAGCCCTGTTCTGCTTGATCACTTCTTGAATGCAGCGATAGAAGTTGATATCGACGCGGTGTCGGATGGCAAGCAAGTGGTGATTGGCTCAATTATGCAGCACATTGAACAAGCAGGTGTTCACTCGGGTGACTCTGCATGTTCGTTACCGCCTTATACTCTGGCAGCAGATGTTCAGGACGAAATGCGTGAAGCGGTTAAAGCGATGGCAATTGAATTAGGCGTCGTGGGTTTAATGAATGTTCAGTTGGCCTATCAAGACGGTCTTATATACGTTATCGAAGTGAACCCACGTGCATCCAGAACGGTGCCTTTTGTTTCCAAGGCAATCGGCTTATCGTTAGCGAAAGTCGCAGCGCGTTGCATGGCAGGAAAAAGCCTGAAAGAATTGGGCTTTACAGAAGAAATTATTCCCAAGCACTACAGCGTTAAAGAATCTGTTTTCCCATTCAATAAGTTTCCATCAGTGGATCCCATTCTCGGCCCAGAAATGAAGTCGACCGGTGAAGTGATGGGTATTGGTGACAGCTTTGAAGAGGCCTTTGCAAAAGGTGTTGTCGCTTCCGGTGGTGTTCTACCTACCTCGGGCAAGGCATTTTTAAGTGTTCGCGAAGTCGATAAACCAGGCGTGATTGAATTGGCAAAAAGTCTGCTTGAATTAGGCTTTTCGCTCATAGCGACATCGGGTACAGCGCGTTCGCTTGAAGCAGAAGGCTTGAAAGTTGAGCATATAAATAAGGTGATGGAAGGTCGACCACATATTGTGGATGCGATCAAAAATGGTGATATAGCATTGATTGTGAACACCACTGAAGGGCGTCGTGCCATTGCTGATTCTGCTCAGATAAGACAGTCTGCATTACAGAAGAAAATAGCGTACAGCACAACCTTAGCGGGTGGTGATGCAACAGCACGAGCTATTCGCTTTGGTCCCGAGAAAAAAGTTCGACGTTTACAAGACCTACATTAAAACGTTTGCTTCAAACATTGATGACAACAAAAGCGCGCTCAATCCGAGTGCGCTTTTAGTCGTGATACAGGATAAAAAGGAACAATAATGAATCGAATTCCTATGACCGTTCAAGGTGAAAAAGCCCTCCGTGACGAACTAGTAAATCTCAAAACGATCAAACGGCCGCAAGTCATTGAAGCAATTGCAGATGCTCGGGAACACGGCGACCTAAAAGAAAATGCTGAATATCATGCCGCACGTGAACAGCAAAGCTTTATTGAGGGGCGCATTCAGGAAATTGAGGGTAAGCTTTCAAACTCTCAAGTGATTGATGTCTTAGCCATACCGCATACCGGAAAAGTAATCTTCGGCACCACGGTCTCGTTAATCAATGTCGATACCGACGACAATGTACGTTATCAAGTGGTTGGTGATGATGAGGCGGATATTAAAGCGGGGAAAATCTCAGTATCATCGCCTATCGCACGTGCCATTATTGGTAAAGAAGAAGGCGATGTAGTTGGCGTGAAAGTGCCGGATGGCGTGGTGGAGTACGAAATCGACGAAGTGTTTCATATCTAACAGAGCGGCCTAACTGCCTTGAATGTTGTGCTCAACAACAATGAAGGCAGTTAATGGCTTCATTGGTTTGCGCCACTTTCGAAAGTGGCTATCTCAGCAGATCTTTTCTTTCAGCTAGTCTATGAGATGAATGCTTTCTTCAGCAAAGCCGATACCGACTTCTGCGTAATAGTTAAATGCCACATCGGCACCGAGTTTTATGAGTTCCTCCCTTTCATCTTCATAGCGCGCAATAGCCGCAATTCTTCCAGAATAATTCAAGTGCTTTAATTGGCTAATCACGTTTTTCATTTCAACCACTGAAGGGATAGCGAGCATCACAAGACGCATTTGAGATAGATCAATACACTCCCAGAACTCGATGTCATCCGCATCGCCCCATGTCACGTTCATGCCTTTTTCTTTATGGCTTTTGACTCGACTTTGTTCTACATCAAGTGCCCAAACTTCATTTGGGTAATGCTTAGTGAGTTCCTCATAGGCTCCAGAGCCGACACGGCCCATACCGATAATGAGAATTTTCGCATTTGGTAACGTCTCATAGGGCGCTTCACGTACCTTGGTTTTGTGTTGAAACTTTAATAGCCAGGGCTTATTTGTGGTATAGATTCGGTGAGCAGATTTATAGATGAGCGTGCTAAATACAAAGGATAAAGATACAGATAACGCGATAATGACCAGCCACTCTTCAGACAGCCAGCCTTGAGTAACGCTCAAGCTCGCAACAATTAAACCGAACTCACTGTAATTGCCTAGCAGTAAAGAGCTTAACAGGCTGGTCCTGGCTCTGCTGGCAAGGCTGGTGAGAATAACAAAAAACAGAATGAGTTTAATCGGAAGTATTAAGCTAAGGACGATGGCTATCATCCACATGTCGACAGTGGGTAAGGCGTTGAAGCCTATTAATAAGAAGAAACTAATCAGAAATAAGTCTTTAAAGCTCATTAACGACTTATACATTTCATTGGCTTTCGGCAAGCCCGCGACCAGCATACCTAGAACGAGTGCGCCTAGGTCACCCTTCAGGTTGACCAGCTCGAATAATTGAACGCCGCCTAGGGCTAATAGAAAGCCGAGTAAGGGGAGTAATTCGCCATGGCCACTTGAGTTGGATAACCACTTTAATAAGGGTCTAATTAGAAAAAGAGCCAGTAAACTGAAGGCCCAAATACTGGGCGTTTTTCCGGTTGCGGCAATAAGAAAGGCAACAGCAACAATGTCTTGAACGATTAAAATACCGATAGCCAAATCACTGTGTTTGGTTTTCAGTTCTGAGTTATCCTCTAGCATCTTGATCGCACAGACTGTTGAGCTGAAACTCAAAGCAAAACCGACCAGTGCAGCTTCTGCGAAAGATAAATCTAGATAATCTGCGCTGATAACTGTGCCAAGCAAACTCAGTAAGGGAAAAAGCAGTAAAACCCAAGCAGACATATGACCGAGTGTCGCGCTCCATATATCTATTCTTAATAGTTGCTTAAGGTTCACTTTCAAGCCAATCGTAAACAGCATGAGTGAAATGCCCAAATCGGCCAGCGTTTCCAGGGATGCCTCGGGTTCAACACCAAAGCCATGCAAAATAAAACCTGCTAACAGATAACCCACTAAAGGGGGGAGACTAACTTGCTTTGCCGCATAGCCAAAAAGAAAGGCAACTAAAATCCAAATAAAACTCATGAAAAGAACCCAATACACATTTTTCTAATGATAGCTTGAATACCTAAAAAGGCTATTGGCTAGCGTTGTGAAGAGTTTGGCTTACGGTTAATGCTCTTGTCTAGCAATATGATGGGAATAATGCCCACCAAGACGATGACTAAGGCTGGCAATGCGCTTTGCTGAATGAGCTCGTCTGAAGCAAATTGATAAACTTGCGTGGCAAGCGTTTCAAAATTAAAGGGTCGTAGAATTAGGGTGGCTGGAAGTTCTTTCAAGCAATCGACAAATACCACTAGCATGCCAGTCAGTGCACCTTTTTGAATAATAGGGAGGTGAATTCTGATCAAGGTCTGAAATTGTGAATGGCCGAGAGATCGGGCTGCCATATCCATATTGGGCGTGACTTTACTCAGGCTGGATTCAACCGAGCCAGACGCCACGGCAAGGAAACGTACAGAATACGAAAACATGATAGCGAAAGCAGTACCGCTAAGAATTAAGCCGGTTGAAAATTGAAAGTAGTCTCGCATAAAACCGTCGATTAAGTTATCAAACGCGGCAAAGGGCACAATAATGCCTATCGCCAAAACAGCGCCGGGAATGGCGTAACCGAGACTTGAAATGTTGACGAGTGCTTGGGTGCCTGCGCTCGGTTTGATGCGCTTTGTGTAGGTTAATACCACGCCAAGCAAAAGCGTGATGAAGGCGGCGCTTGTCGCAAGACCGAAGCTGTTCAATGTGTAACTTAAAAAGTGGCCATCAAAAGAACGTGAAAAATTATCATAAGCATAGTGGCCAAGAATGCTAATCGGGATAATAAACCCAAGCACAATCGGAATGGCGACTAAACCAGTCGCCAGATAAGCCTTAGCCCCTGTTAGACGCACTGTTGGGATCGGGTCACCATGATTTCGAGAATGATACTGTTTCTGCTTTCGGCGAGAGTATCTTTCTAGGGTAATTAGAATCACCACGACAACGACCATCAGAACCGCGATTTGAGCCGCGCCGCCTAAGTTCCCCATGTTTAACCAGGTATCGTATAAGCCCGCTGTGAGTGTGCGTACGGCAAAATAATCGACTGTGCCAAAGTCATTCAGGGTTTCCATGAGTACTAGCGATACGCCGACGGCTAAAGCAGGACGCGCGATGGGCAATGAGACTCGAATAAAAAAGCCAAAAGGACTTTCACCTAAACTGCGTGATACTCGATATAACGACACTGACTGTTCTAAAAATGCAGCGCGAGCCAGCATATAAACATAAGGATAAAGCACGAGAGACATCATTATAATGGCGCCGCCCATACTTCGGATAGACGGAAACCAATAATCCTTGGCACTGGTCCAAGCCATTAGAGTTCGTAAACTTGTCTGAACCGGTCCGGCGAATTCCAGCAGGTCTGTGTAGACATAAGCAATCACATAAGCGGGAACGGCAAAAGGCAGTAATAATGCCCAGCTTAGGTATTTCTTAGCTGGAAAGTCATACATGGAGACCAGCCAGGCAGCACCGGTTCCAATGAGTAGGCTGAGCGTGCCGACTCCGGCCATTAAAATAAGGGTGTTTTTGACGTAAGAGGGCAGAACCGTATCTAAGAGGTGTGGCCAAGCATTTTCTTCAGGGAATAGCGCTAAAAAGACCACAGAAATAATCGGCAGGGACACTAATAAGGCGATTAGACTAGCGGAAATAGTCCAGCCTTGGTGGTAAAACATGCGTTTAAGTGTCGATGTCATGAGGTCTCTGAGTCTGGGGTTATGAGCAAATTATGGATATAAGTTGGTTTTTTGAAAAGCCAAAAGGGATTACCTCAATGAGGTAATCCCTTTCTCGTGGCACTAGGAAAAATGCCAGCTTATTGGGCTTTCAAAATGTGATGAACTTTAATCGTCAAAGCCCACTTGATCAACTAATTGAGCTGCTTGCTTGCGAAGCTGGGCAACTTTATTCAGTGCTAGCGTATCTGATTTGAAGTCACCCCAAGACTGAACAAGCTCAGAAGCTTCGACAGACGGATTAACCGGATACTCAAAGTTTTGTTCTGAATACATACTCTGCGCTTTTTCTTGGCTTAAAAAGACCATGAGTTTTTTGGCGTTTTCTTCATTTGGCGCGTGTTTAGTAAGAGCCATACCGCTAATGTTCACATGCGTGCCACGATTGTCTTGGTTTGGAAAAGTAATGTGTACAGCATCTGCCCATGTTTTTTGTTCTGCATCCATCAGCATGTTGCCAAAGTAATAGTTATTACCTAGAGAAATATCACAGACGCCTTCTTTGATTGCTTTGACTTGTGCTCGGTCATTGCCTTGTGGTTTTTGAGCAAGGTTGGCTTTTACACCCTCTAACCAAGTCTTGGTGTCTTCAACACCGTTATGCGCGATAAGCGAAGCAATCAAAGCTAAGTTGTAAGGGTGCTTACCGCTTCGGCTACAGATGCGGCCTTTCCATTCTGGCTTACTCATATCTTCGTAATTTTTAATCGTGCTTAAATCAACCCGCTCTTTTGATGCAAAGATGGAGCGCGTGCGCGTGGTTAAACCGAACCAAAGACCATCTGGGTGACGGTACTGGGCTGGTATGTTTTGTGTCAGCTCGTCGATGGAAACAGGCTGAGTCAGGTTTTTATCGGCGACTTCAAATAAGCGACCAATATCGGTAGTGAAGACTAAATCTGCAGGCGAGTTTCTGCCTTCTCGCTCCAATCTTTCTGACAGACCTTTCTTGGCGAACACAACATTGACCTTAATTCCGGTCGCTTCTGTGAAGGTGTCAAATAATGGCTGGACTAAAAAAGGTTGTCGGTAAGAATAAACGTTAACCTCTTCAGAATGAGCGAGGCTTGAAACGAGTAAGCAGGAGAGTAATAGAAGGGAAATAAAACTACGATATAGTGATCTCATGAATGAACCTTTAAGCAAGTGTTAATCTTAAACTAAATAAGAATCATTCTCCGTAAAGTTTGCTTGCTCGTCAAGCCTATTTGAGAATTATTCTTGATCAGCGATGCTTTTTTTGACGGTTTTCGTGTAGAGGCATGTCTTGAATAACCTTACTCAGATGTACATGGACTATGCTTGAGAACACACGGTAAACTACGCCCAGTTTTTTTGTCGGAGAGTCTCTTGGTTTTGCATCGCACCCTTTGCTCGCTACTTGTGTTGTTATCGCTCATCATGACGGGCTGCGCGACGTCTGAATATACCACGCATTATGGTTTATTCACGGCTGAGTCGGCCAGTGGCGAAGTTCGACAGTTTCGGGTGTACTGGCAAACTGTTCGCTATCAAGGCTGGAAGAGCAATCAGTTTCGTGCTCTCCCCGTTATGCTCGAAACCCAGTGTAGTGAACGTGCTTTGCGGTTTTATGATGAAAGCTTTGGTCAGGGCGTGCGCTGTCGCGATCGAACCTCACCGAGTATCAGCTATTGTGGCAAAAATCGTCTGGATACGGATAGGAGAGGCTTGGATATTCAGGAGAATCAAACCTGTGCCATGATTACTGATCGTCAGGGCTCTAGCGATATTTTATCCTTGTCGGGTGAGGTGTTGCTCACCATGTCCTGCCGCCCAAGAGAAACGGAGCGAATCGTCGATGGGAAAAAAATCAGTACCGATTATTTAAAGAGTTCAGAAGTGCCGTATGTGGTGTCGACAAAATCGGTTCCAGGCGAGGATATCGAAACCATCGTGCCAGCGTTATTTAATCACTCTTCCGTCTGTGAAAAAGAATAGCCACGTATTATCAGTACGCCTATCCCATGAGAATATGATAGGAAAGCAAGTGCTACGAGCAACTGTTTCGGGCGTTAAACTGAGTGCTAGGTATCATTAATAAGAAAAAATACCGTCCGGTAACGTCTCCTTACAGAATGCTACCTTAGAAAGTTGTGTTTATTGATTTAGTAGGCAAAATAAGTCAATACGTACTACTATTTGAATAAAAAGTATGCACGACCTTATTATGGTTTATCGCACTTTTATGTGGGTATTTTCATGTCTACAAACCGTTTAAAAATTGAAGTCAATGCTTTGCGGGAAGGAATGTTTGTTTCTGACCTTGATAGGCCTTGGCATGAAACGCCTTTTCCATTGCAGGGCTTCTATATCCGCTTGGATGATGATGTCAAAGCGCTGACTGAATACTGTAAGTATGTCTATATTGATGTACAAAAACAGAAGTCTAAAACCGTGCATGAAAAGCATGCTCCTTTCCAGCCCAAACCGAAGAAAGTTGAATCGGTACAGGAAGAAAATGTCGTCAAGCTTCCACCCGTTGTGATCAAGTCACCCCAGAATTATCAAATCAAGGCGACCATCAATAAAGAAGTCAGCAAAGCGGAAAAACTGCATGAGCATGTTTATGAGGCCTTAGGCCAAGTATTTGCCAGTGTGGCTAGAGACAACCCGATGACGTTAAAGCAAACGGTGGAAGATACGGGCAAAGTTGCTGAGGGCATGGTCGAAAGTGTGATTCGTAATCCAGATGCTTTGGTGTGGTTGGCCAAAATGAGCGACCGTGATGTTTACAGCTATCAACACTCGGTAAAAGCTTCTATTTGGGGGCTAGTCTTTGGCCGTTCTTTAGGGCTCGATAAATCACAATTGAAAGCCTTGGCCATGGGTGTGCTGTTATCGCACGTCGGTAAAACCAAGCTGGATCAAGAGGTCATTCAAGGTGTAGCTGAATCCAAACCCGAGTTTCAGGCAAGATACCGAGAGTACGTACAGCATAGTGTCAATGCCCTCTCCGATATAGAAGGCTTGCCGAAAGGGGTTATGTCAATCGTTGAGTATCATCAGGAACGCCACAATGGCACCGGTTTTCCTAAGGGCGTCACTGGCGAGAGGATTCCTTTATTGGCTAAAATTGCGGGCTTGGTACACTACTATCAAGCTCTCATTACACCGCGTAATGACGAGTTAGGGTTATCGCCACTAGCGGCAGTCTCTAAGCTTTATGAACTAAGGAATATCGGCTTTCAGCAGGATTTGGTCGAACGCTTTATTGAGGCGGTGGGGGTTTTCCCGACTGGCACCTTAGTCGAGTTGAGTTCAAATGAAGTCGGTATTGTGACAGGGCATAATCAGGACAGACGGCTTCTGCCTAAAGTTATGATTGTTCTGGATGAGAATAAGCAAAAGCTGAAGCGTGGCAAAGTTGTGGATTTGAAAGAAAAAAATATCAATGCGAAGCAGCATGGCGCGGTTTATATTAAAGATAGTTTGCCAAAAGGTGCTTACGATATTGATGAAAACAAATACCTGCTCAGCGGGGCTACCTCTAAATGGTCTTGGCAACACATCACGTCTAATTTTGCATAAACAAGCGCTTGGCCGTCGGGCGCTTGTTCCTTTCCAATATTATCTCCTTACTGTGGTTTTAATTTTTTAGCCGTCATCCACTTATTCTGTCAGTGCCATCGAGTGGCGCTTACGTTAAACTGTGCGACCTGTTTAATCGCTGCATGAGTACTGCAATGGCTAGGTCATATTGCCCAAAATGTCATAAGCCTGAGAAAGTTTGTTTATGCCCTTGGTTAACGAAGCAAGGCAATCAAGTTGCTGTGCTTATTCTTCAACATCCTGATGAAGTCAAGAAAGCGATTGGTACCGCAAGCATCGTAAAGCTGAGTTTGGAACGCTGCACCATCACTGCAGAGCTTAAACCGGATGAGCGGCTGATTCAGAATGAATTAAAAGCGTTGCAGGCTAGCCAGCCTTTATTAATTTATCCACAGGCGCTGAACGACACAAATGCGCATTATATGTACGATTTTGAAAAAGATCGTTTCACCTCATCCCCCTTGCAGAAGCACTACGACTGCATCATATTGCTCGACGGGACGTGGCGAAATACCCGTGAGATTTTGCATTGTAATCCGTGGTTAAGACGTTTTCCGACATTAGAGTTGAAAAATGCTGAGGCGAGTCGTTATCGAATTCGACAAGCACAGAAGAGTGGCGCCTTGGCAACGATTGAAGCGGTCGCCAAGGCCTTAACGGTTTTGGCAGATGACGTGAATGTTGACACCTTACTGTTGCCTTTCGAGAAAATGATCGCGCTGCAAATAGAACAAATGGGGCAGGCGGTGTTTGAGAAAAACTATCAGTCGAGTATTGGCTGATAAGAATCGCCCGAAACTTGAAATATCCAAAACCGTCACCACTTAATCTGGTCTCAACTCAATCTAAAAATACAATACAGTTCCGATAGGCTGACTATGATGAAAGCGCTCGACATTACTGAGTTAAATAAAACCTATGATAATGGTCATGAGGCCTTGAAAGATGTGAGTTTTTCAGTAGAGCAGGGTGACTTTTTTGCGCTGCTGGGGCCAAATGGTGCCGGTAAATCGACTACCTTGGGCATTGTCTCTTCTTTGGTCAATAAAACCTCAGGACGGGTTAAAATCTTCGATCATGATATCGATACCGATTTGGTCAATGCTAAAACCTGTTTAGGGGTGGTGCCGCAAGAGTTTAACTTTAACCAGTTTGAAAAAGTGCGGGATATCCTGATAACCCAGGCAGGTTACTACGGCATTCCGGAATCTGAGTCAGGCGAGAGCGCCGATTTTTTTCTAAAAAAACTGGGTTTGTGGGAAAAAGAGATGTGCCCTCTCGTATGTTGTCCGGGGGCATGAAACGCCGATTAATGATCGCGCGGGCCTTGGTTCATCGACCCAAGTTACTGATACTCGATGAACCAACAGCCGGTGTAGATATCGAATTGCGTCGTTCTATGTGGGAGTTCTTGCAAGAGATTAATAAGCAGGGAACGACGATTATCCTGACGACACACTACCTTGAAGAAGCGGAAGCCTTATGCCGGAATATCGCCATTATCGATAAAGGCAGCATTCTGGAAAATACCAGCAAAAAATCCTTATTGAGCAAACTTAGCCTTGAAACCTATATTCTGGATCTAGACACACAGCTGCAACAAGCGCCAGCTATTGAGGGCTTTCAAACCCGGTTAAGCAATGAGGGTCAGCTAGAGGTGGATATTCAAAAACAGCAAAATCTTAACCAGTTATTTGAAAAACTGCATCAATTTGAATGGCATGTCACCAGTATGCGAAGTAAATCAAATCGCCTAGAAGAGTTATTTCTCGATCTGGTTGAAACCGGTAAGCCTGCTTAATTTAGGAAAGAATTATGAGTATTCAGCAAATTTGGGTGGCATTTGTCACTATCGTCATTAAAGAAATTCGCCGATTTACGCGTATTTGGATCCAGACCTTATTGCCGCCAGCCATTATGATGGCACTTTATTTTGTTATTTTTGGCAATTTAATTGGCTCACGAATTGGTGAAATGGATGGTTTTGGGTATATGGAGTTTATCGTCCCGGGTCTGATTATGATGTCGGTAATCACCAACTCTTATTCCAATGTTGTCTCTTCTTTTTTTGGTATGAAGTTTCAACACAGCATAGAAGAAATCTTGGTATCGCCTGTACCTAATTGGGTCGTTTTATTGGGCTACATTATGGGCGGTGTCGGGCGCGGCTTAGCAGTTGGTTTGATTGTGACCGTCTTGTCCTTGGGATTCACCGACTTAGCGGTTGAGCACTTTTGGATTACTGCCAGCACAGTGTTTCTAACAGCGGTACTGTTTTCGATAGGCGGTTTTATTAATGCTATCTTTGCCACCAAATTTGATGATATATCAATTGTCCCAACCTTCATTCTAACACCACTGACCTATTTGGGTGGGGTGTTTTACAGTATCAGTTTGTTGCCTGAATTCTGGCAGTCCGTGTCACAATTTAACCCGATTCTGTATATGGTGAACGCCTTCCGTTTTGGCATATTAGGGGTCAGTGATGTTGATATTCTGTTTTCGTACATGATGATACTCGGTTTTATTGTGGTGGGGTTTTCCTATGCCTTATATTTATTGAACAAGGGCATCGGGATTCGTTCCTGATTAGCCCGTCGACCTTTAACATGTGCTAACGTTCAGCCAGAGTGAAACCAATGACAGATGCATCTAAAAGCTTATTAGGCAAAGAAACGGACTATTCACAGTCCTATAGTACGGATTTATTGTTTCCTCTGAGCCGCGAAAAAAATAGAGCAAGCCTCAACTTATCAACAAACTTACCCTTTCATGGAGAGGATATCTGGACCGCTTACGAACTTTCTTGGTTGAACCTGAAAGGTAAGCCGGTGGTGGCCATTGCGGAATTTCACGTTCCGGCAAATTCAAGCTGCATGATAGAGTCAAAGTCATTCAAATTATATTTGAACTCTTTAAACCACAAACGTTTTGAGGGTTCAGAGCAGGTTAAATCTCTCTTGGAAAAAGACTTGTCTGCTGCGGCTGGCGCGAATGTATCTGTTAATTTAATGCCGCCAGATGGTGGTTTTCATTTAGGGTCTGGTGAGACTGACTATCGCTGTCTCGATAGCTTGGAGGTGGAGGGTTTTGAATATCAGCCAAATAATGCACTGTTGCAACGGGATAGTAGCAACGTCGTGTCTGAAAAGCTGTGTTCTCATTTGCTGCGTTCAAACTGCCCAGTAACGGGGCAGCCCGACTGGGCATCTATTTATATCGATTATACTGGCCCCAAAATTCAGCCAGAAAGTCTCTTGAAATACATTGTATCGTTTAGGCAATGCCAGGATTTTCATGAGCATTGTGTGGAAAGAATTTTTACCGACTTAATCTCAGTTTGTCAGTGCGAATCGTTGACTGTTTATGCACGTTATACGCGAAGAGGGGGCTTGGATATTAACCCGTACAGAGCCACGCATGATGAGCCAGAGTTGGCGCCCGCTATGAGAACGCCAAGGCAGTAAAGTCCTTATCGACTGACAGAGGGTTTACGCGTAAAGCTAACTGTCCTTAAGCTTTTCGCTGGCTCTGTCTAGGGCCTTAATAATCGCTTCTTTCTGTTGCAGGTTGATTTTTCCAGTATCGAGATACATCGCAAAGCCTTCCGTTTCATGTTCGATGAAACTTTGTCCGGCGCCAATGTCACGTCTTAAGTCAACGATCTGATAAATAGGAACAGGTCTGGCAAAGCCTTTTACGGTGATTTCACCTTTGTCCCGGCACATTACCTTGTCCTTGATCAGAGAAAAGGTTTCATAGGAAACAAGGATTTCCCCAGGCTCACAAAGGGACTCTAGGCGAGAGGCTAAATTCACCTCTTTTCCTATGATGGTGTAATCCATTCTGTTTTCCGCACCAAAATTACCTACGGTACTAAAGCCCGTACTAATCCCTATTCGAATTTGTAGCGGAGTTTTGATGCCTTTACTTTGCCATTTTTGGCGAAGTATTTTCATGTGCTTGCGCATTTCAATGGCCATAGAGACACAGGCCATGGTGTCTTCTTTAGCGCCTCGACTGGTTGGGTCGCCAAAGAAAATCATGATGCTGTCACCAATAAACTTGTCGATGGTGCCACCATATTTCAGAGCAATCTGAGACATTTCATTAAAATAGTTGTTGAGTAAATCAGTCAGACCTTCTGGTTCCATTTCTTCGGACAGCTCAGTAAACCCTTTTATATCCGAAAAGAAAATCGTCAAACGTTTTCGTTGGGTTTCCAAACGAACATCGCGTTCACCAGTGAAGATAGACTGCCAGACTTGTGGAGAGAGGTATTTCGCCAGCTTATGAGACAGTGAAATCGATTGTTCTCGTTGCGATTGGATTTGGTGCTTGGCCAAATGCAAGGCTTTGGCCTGTTGATGAGTATAGTAAGCGGTGATGGAAACGTAGAAACCGGCACTTAAGCCAGCGACAAGATCGAGCAAGGGGGGCGACTCTGCGGCAAAGTCCAAACCAAAAATCAATGTTGAAATAATGGTCGATAACAAAACCACCAGCATGCCTTTCAGCCAAAGCATAATGCCGCCAACCACGATAAAACTAAAGCTGGCCATCAGCACATTGAACACACTGACTGTGACACTAAAATTGATGAGAACAATGGTTAGCCCAACGAGGATGCCATCCAATAATAAGGTGTATTCTCTAGCAGGCGCACTTTGCTCCAGTTTTAAGTAACGGATAATAAAATACAATATGTGCGGCCACAGCATGGCGCCGGGAATGAACCAAATCATGTAGGCAGGAATGTGCTGAACAAAAATGCCGACAGATATGGTCAGGCAGGAAGCAAGGTAAGCCACAATGCGCCCGTTGTAAGCCGGCATCACTGACGGCGGCGCTTCATCTGGTTCGGCATGCTTGTTTTTAAAAGAGGGCGATTTTATTGGTATCATTGTAACCACTGCTTGAAAAATAACAGCGAAGATTATCAGTTCCGTAGGCTGGAAACAAATCTAAAACGTAACCAAAATTGATCATTTAAAGTCGTTATCGGGTGACGGCGTACATAAAATTAGCTGTGTTTCTTATCATCGATTGAATACCGCAACGTGATCCTTTATGTTGTCTTGCAGAATAAGGTGTCTAGCAGGAAGAGACTATGAGCAACCCAATACTGGAACTACTGTGTCAACGTGTGTCTTCACCACGGCTGACAGAGCCCGCGCCCGACAAACAAGCACTGAACCTGATCTACAAATCTGCTTTGCGAGCGCCTGACCACATGATGCTAAGGCCTTGGCGTTATTTGGTCATAGAGGGCGATGCCAGAAATAAATTATCCGACATTTTTTTGCGAGCAGCAGAAGCCAAGGCATTAAGTCTTGGCGAACCTCTCAGTGACTTTAAAGTAGATAAACTTAAATCGATGACGCATAGAGCGCCGATGATTATTGTCGCGATCGCTTCACTGGTTGAGCATCCCAAAGTACCTGAACAGGAACAGCTATTGTCATGCGGCGTGGGTGTGGGTTACATGTTGCTAGCGCTTCAGGCTCAGGGCTTTGGTGGCATATGGCGCACTGGAGATCTAGCCTTTGACCAACATGTTTATCAAGACTTGGGCCTAGCAGAGAATGAGTCAATTGTTGGGTTTCTCTATCTTGGTACGCCCGCAGGCGAGCTTAAATCAGTGCCTGAATTGAACCCCGATGATTTCTTTCGTGTTTGGCAATAAACCCAAGGCATCGTCAGCAAATACACATTTAAATGAAAGCAGAGTTTACTAGGAGACACTTCATGGCAGAATCAACAATCAAATGCAAAGCCGCGATCGCCTGGGGGCCAAACCAGCCATTATCGATAGAAGAAGTCGAGGTTATGTGGCCGAAAAAAGGTGAGGTCCGAGTCAAGATCGAGGCCAGCGGCGTTTGTCATACCGATGCATTTACCTTGTCTGGTGAAGATCCAGAAGGTATTTTTCCTGCCATATTAGGCCATGAAGGTGGAGGCATCGTTGAAGCTGTCGGAGAGGGGGTCACCTCTGTTTCGGTTGGCGATCATGTTATTCCGCTATACACGCCAGAATGCGGAGAATGTAAGTTTTGTACTTCTGGTAAGACCAATCTTTGTCAAAAAATACGTGAAACTCAAGGTAAAGGTTTGATGCCGGATGGTACGACACGTTTTCATAAAGATGGCCAGCCCATCTATCACTATATGGGCACGTCGACATTTTCCGAATACACGGTCTTGCCTGAGATTTCTCTGGCAAAAGTCAATAAAGACGCCCCGCTTAAAGAAGTCTGTCTCCTTGGCTGTGGCGTGACGACGGGCATGGGAGCGGTGTTGAATACCGCCAAGGTTCAGGCGGGAGATACCGTTGCGGTGTTTGGTCTCGGTGGGATAGGTTTATCGGCAATCATTGGTGCAGTTATGGCAAAGGCCAGTAAAATTATTGCGATTGATATCAATGAGTCAAAATTTGATCTGGCTAAAAAGTTAGGTGCAACGCAGTGCATTAATCCGCGTGATTATGACAAGCCGATTCAAGAAGTCATCGTTGAACTAACCGACGGTGGCGTCGATTTTTCTTTTGAATGTATAGGCAATGTCGATGTGATGCGTTCAGCCTTGGAATGTTGCCATAAAGGCTGGGGTGAGTCGGTGATTATTGGTGTCGCAGGAGCGGGTCAGGAAATATCAACTCGACCTTTTCAGTTAGTCACGGGGCGTGTCTGGCGAGGTACTGCCTTTGGTGGTGTGAAAGGGCGCAGTCAGTTGCCTGGCTTAGTGGAACAGTACTTGGCTGGCGAGATTCCCTTACAGGATTTTATTACCCATAATTTGCCGCTTGAATCGATCAATGAAGCGTTTGATTTAATGCATGAAGGCAAGAGTATTCGCACGGTGATTAATTTTTAATAGCCTCGCAGTCGCCCCTACGGGAATCGAAATAATTTGAAACTTCGCCAAGACAGGTGCTCCCCGCATTGCCCCGTAGGGGCGAACCTATGTGTTCGCCCGATGTAATACAAAAGCCCATTTTCCAGTAAAGCTAAGCAGAACATATACCTCTGACAAGCAAAGCCGTATTTTTTAATGGGTGAGCCTTTGCCGTTCCTGAATTTCCTTACAATTTATAAGTTATTGTATTTTAACAATAAAAAAATAATTTATTTGATTGGCATTACAATTGCTTTCTCTATAGTTAAGAAACGACACCCGAGGCACTTGCCTCTTTTTAAACGGGTTCGTGTTAGATAGTTTGGAGATCGTATGTCTATTTCGTTTAGCAAAGCATTAGGTGTGCACGAGCATGCGCTGGAGCTTCGTACCCAGCGTGCAGAGGTGCTGGCGAACAATTTAGCAAATGCCGATACCCCAGGATTTAAAGCCAGGGATATTGATTTTCACACGCTGCTTAAACAACAAACCAGCGGTATGTCAAACGAACAGTCCTTGGCTATGACGACGACAAACGGTAAACATTTGCCTGTTAATGGCGTAGATGATTCCGCTGAACTGCTATATAGAACACCTTCCCAGCCATCTCTGGATGGCAATACGGTCGACACTCAAGTCGAAAAAGCCGAATTTATGAAAAATACATTGCAATATCAGTCGAGTTTTCAGTTTTTGAATAGTCGATTTAAATCCCTTACTAGCGCTATTAGAGGTGAATAAGTATGTCTCTTAGTCAGATTTTTGATATAGCCGGTTCAGGAATGGCAGCGCAATCCATTCGTTTGAATACCACGGCCTCTAATATTGCG
The DNA here is from genome assembly GCA_048058835.1 of Oleiphilus sp. Taxonomy (GTDB): domain Bacteria; phylum Pseudomonadota; class Gammaproteobacteria; order Pseudomonadales; family Oleiphilaceae; genus PZPK01. Next base: position 42,840 of record JBLLNS010000017.1, on the reverse strand, counting down.
AACGCTGAAACCGCTAGCAGCAGCACGGGCGAGGTCTATCGAGCGCGTAAACCTGTGTTTGCCGCCGTACAGCATGATGCCATGCGCCAAGCAATGGGTAGTGATTTTCTAGCGGAAACCCCTGAAGCAAAAGGAGTTGCGGTGAAAGGGATTGTGGAAAGTGATGCGCCGCTAGATATGCGTTATCAGCCAGACCACCCACAAGCCGATGAACGCGGTTATGTGTTTTACCCGAATGTAAATGTGGTGGAAGAAATGGCTGACATGATGTCCGCGTCACAGGGCTTTCAAACGAATGTGGAAATCATGGATGCTGCCAAAACCATGATGCAACGCTTATTAACACTGGGTCAGTAGGAGAACGTCTATGTCAGAATTTAATACCCAGTCAGTAAGCGATGCGCTATCCAATTATCGCTATGAGCCAAAAACTCAGGCTTCCGGCTCGACTGAATTAGGCAAAAATGAGTTCATGAAACTGATGATTGCCCAGATGGAAAACCAGAACCCGCTGGAGCCACAGGATAATGGTGCCTTCATTTCGCAGTTGGCCGAATTCAGTTCATTAGAGGAAATGCAAAAAATTTCCGGTTCGGTGAATAACTTTTCTTCGCAGTTTCAATCGAGCCAGGCCTTACAGGCTTCGGCAATGGTTGGCCGAACCGTTCTGGTGCCGGCAAGTACCTCGCCACTTAGTCATGCTGGCACGATTAGTGGCGTGGTCGATCTAGAAGGAACCACGAGCGCACTGAAAATCAGCATTTTGAATGGCTCGGGTGAGTTGGTGAATCAATTTGATTTAGGTCCGCAACCTGCTGGAACTGTACCGTTTGTATGGGATGGAACAAATAATAAAGGTGAACAAATGCCTTTTGATAATTACACCATCCAGGCTCAGTCATCGACTACAGCAGGAACAGAACAGGCTACGACCTTGCTTTCTGCCAATGTGAATAGTGTATCGATAGCGCAAGGAGGGGGGATCTCTCTAAACCTATCTGGAATGGGTGCCATTCCGCTTGAACAAGTCCGTGAGATTAACTAAGTAATCTCATTCATTATTAGATAAATAATAAAGAGGTGTACCATGCCGTTTAACATAGCATTAGGTGGGTTAAGAGCATCCTCCGTCGATCTGGAAGTGACCGGTAACAATATTGCCAACGCCAGTACGGTCGGATTTAAGCGTTCACGGACTGAATTCGGAGATGTTTATTCGAATAGCTTTTTTGGTGGTGGAGATACGGCAACGGGTGATGGTGTCAGTGTTCAGAAAGTACGCCAGATGTATAGTCAGGGTAATGTTAGCTTTACCGATAGTAATCTTGATCTAGCGATTACCGGTAACGGCTTTTTTGTATTGAGTGATCAAGGCGAGGCTAAGTACTCCCGAGCCGGTCAGCTGAGTGTTGATAAAGATGGCTTTCTGGTGAATAACACCGGCATGCGAGTGCAGGGCTTTCAAGCCAATGAAAGTGGAACTGTCTCAGGTGTTCTTGGCGATTTGGTTGTTGATGCCAGTGAGTTGGCTCCGGTAAGAACCACTCGTGTTGAGGCGGCATTTAACTTGAATTCAGCTGAAGAGGTGCTGACTCAAAGTGGTACCACGATTGATGGTGATGGCACCAGCATCGGAGTGGCGCAAGCCGGGACTCAGAACGGTTACCCTTCTCAGACGTTTGACTTGACCTTGGCTGACGGTTCCACAACACAAATTGTAACGGCCGCAGATGCAACGGCTGGCGCCATTTCGGCGCAATTCAGTGCAGTTGAAGGTGTGGTCGCGACGGCATCCACTTCAGCGTCTATTTCGCTGGCCAATTATGCAAATACCTCTGGTTCCATGAGTATTAGTATTAATGGCGTCAGGTTTCAGCCAACGGGAGCGACTCCCGAACTTCAATTAGCTGATTTAGGGACAAAAATTAATGCCTCCGCGTTAGTGGGGATTACGGCGGTAACCGATGCGTCAGGTGATTTGCAGATTATTCAGGATCAGGGGGCCGATTTGATTTTTGGCTTTGCTGGCGGTGCCGCTGACAGTTTTGAGGTTATTGGAAACGATGTCATACCTACCACGGTAACCCTTGATGATGCGCAGCCTCAAGGTACAGTGGGTGGTTCTTTTAATTTGGTGTTTGATGAAGGCATTAGCTTGGCTAATGGTGGTGCAACCACACCCTTAGTGGCGACTTTTACTGGGCAGCCATTTGTGAATAACAGCTTTTCACCAACAGATCCAAATACCTATAATCATGCTACTTCAACAACGATATTTGATAGCTTAGGTAATTCACATGTTATGACCTCGTATTTTGTCAAGCAGCAGTCTTCGGTGACGGGCACAAATACCTGGCAAATGCATGTTCAAATTGATAATGCAGATGTGGGGGATCCTTTGATTGGAACGGAACCCTCCAGAGCAACTTATAATCTGGTCTTCAATGCAGATGGGTCTTTGAATGATATTCTTTCGGATGATGTGCTTATATCGAACTGGGATCCGCTTGATTCAGAAGGTTTACCCAACGGTGCGTCAAGACCTCAGAATGTTGTTGATGGCGGTACTTTGCCCATTCCAAACCCGCCAACCAGTTCCAATTTCGAGATGGATATCTCAGCACTAACCCAATTTGGTAGCCCGTTTGCGGTTAATGATTTGAATCAGAATGGTTTCACCACCGGCCGATTGGTGGGTTTGGATGTTGATGAGTCTGGTGTTCTATTATCGCGTTTCTCAAATGGTCAGTCTTTGGTCTTAGGACAGGTTGCCTTGGCTAACTTTAATGATGTTGAAGGCTTGTCACCGGATGGCAGTACAGCTTGGGTGCAAACCTTTGCGTCTGGTGATCCTATCATTGGTGCGCCTGGAACCGCGTCCTTAGGGGTATTGACCTCATCCGCGGTTGAGCAGTCGAATGTTGATCTATCAAATGAGCTGGTTAACCTGATCATCGCGCAGCGTAACTATCAGGCAAACTCGAAAACCATCGAAACAGCCAATACCGTTCAGCAAACAATTCTGAATATATAAGGGGCTTAGATAAAGCCTGAGTATTTTTTTGAAAATCTCAGGCTACAAACTAAATACTGGCACGATTTAAGCTTTGTATTGTCAATATGATGCATTGAGCATGATGTTTTTTGACAGTATTTTGAGGTAAAGCAGGATGGATAAAGCATTATTTATTGCAATGAGTGGCGCAAAGCAAACCATGCTAGCGCAGCAAGCACATGCGAATAATTTAGCTAATGTGAAGACCACCGGATTTAAAGAAGATTTTACCCAAGCGCGCAGCATGCCAGTGTACGGTGAGCATCACCCGACTCGCGCCTATGCGATGACGGAGCGTCCAGGAACAAATTTTGAAGCGGGCCCTTTGATGCAAACAGGCAATAATTTGGATATTGCGCTCAAAGGCGATGGCTGGATTGCGGTTCAGTCGGAAGAGGGTACGGAAGCCTATACCCGTTCCGGAGATTTGAATATCGATATCAATGGTCAGCTAAGAACAGGCAAAGGTTTGCCTGTTTTAGGTAATGGCGGACCAATCGTATTGCCTCCCTCTGCCAAAATTGAAATTGGCGCAGACGGCACTATTTCGGTGTTGCCTCTCGGCGCTGATGCCGTCGGTTTAGCACAGGTTGATCGAATTCGACTGGTGAATCCCGATGCAGCAAACCTCGAAAAACGTGAAGATGGTTTAATTCACTTGAAAGAGGGCGCAGCACCTCCGGATTTTGATGCCACCATTCAAGTTGAGCCCGGCTTTCTCGAAGGGTCTAATGTCAATGCAGTGTCGGCTTTAACCGACATCCTCTCTCTGTCTCGTCAATACGAGCTTCAAGTGAAATTAATGAGTCAAACCGATCAAATTTCACAATCTACGGCACGGTTGTTGCAGTTCTCTTAATGTGACCTTGTAAATGTCAGAAAACCGGCAGAGTTTTGTCGGTTGATGATCTTACACATACAGTTGCTGTATGTCGCCAGCACCCTATCGAATAGCCGAGATGGTTGCTTCTAGGTCTCATAGATTTGTTATCAGAATTTCAATTCGGGAGACGCGTAATGCATCCAGCTCTTTATGTCAGTAAAACGGGTTTAAGTGCTCAAGATATGGCGCTCACCACGATATCCAACAACTTGGCAAATGTCAGTACGGTTGGTTTTAAACGTGATGAAGCTGTATTTCAGGACTTGCTCTATCAAGTAAAGCGCGAACCGGGCGGTTTGAATTCTCAAAATTCCCAACTACCTTCGGGGCTTCAGCTCGGCACCGGTGTACGCATCGAAGGCACCACCAAACAATTTACCCAAGGTTCTCTTGAAGTCACTGATCAGGCTTTGGATATGGCGGTAAACGGTCGAGGTTTCTTTCAGGTCTTGTTGCCCGATGGCACCACAACCTATACCCGTGATGGCCAGTTCCAGATTAACTCCGACGGACAAGTCGTGACGGCGGGTGGCAATCTACTGCAACCCGCTATCACCATTCCAGATAATGCCGCATCGGTCACCATTGGTGAAGATGGGATTGTGGGGGTTGCTTTGCGAGATGCTGCTGGCATCACTCAGGTTGGACAGATCACCACGGTTGATTTTATTAACCCTCAGGGCTTAAAAGCGATCGGCAATAACTTATTCAGAGAGTCTGAAGCCAGTGGCAATCCTCAAGGGGGTACGCCAGGCATTGGTGGCTTTGGTGAAATTAAGCAAGGCATGTTAGAGCAGTCGAATGTCGATACAGTGAAAGAGCTGGTCGATATGATTACGGTGCAGCGGGCCTATGAAATGAATTCAAAAGTCGTATCCACGGCGGATCAGATGTTGCAATACATTGGTCAGAACTTGTAGTAGACGCAACTTGAGAACGATGTTCATGCCAGACGTTTTTAGAGGTAAGCACATGTTTAGTCAGTATCAACATCTTAAAAACCTATTCGGCCAGAGCTTGAATGTTCCAGCTCGCGTGATGACGATCGCATTGGTGATAATGAGTTTAACTGCCTGTAGTGCCATGATGCGCGAAAGACCGATGCCAGATGACCCAGCCTATGCGCCCGTTTCACCGAGTGATATGCAAATGGGTGAAATGGTTACAGGCGCAATCTTTCAACCTGCTCGCAACTTTAGTTTTTATGGTGATCAGGTGGCCTTGAATGTTGGCGATATTCTGACGGTATTGTTAGAAGAAAATACCAGTTCATCAAAATCCGCTGACACGACTTACGATAAGGATGACGAAGTCACGCTCAATGAAGCGACTATTTTAGGTAATAATATAGCCGGACATGGCCTCAGCTTGTTAACCAATCCAGCCATGACGCGGGCATTTGATGGCTCAGCGACCAGTGACCAAAGCAACAGTTTGCGAGGCAGCATTTCCGTGACGGTATCCGAGGTACTGCCGAATGGCATTCTTCGCATTAAAGGCGAGAAATGGCTTAAGTTAAATCAAGGTGATGAATACATTCGAATCACCGGTATGGTCAGACCTCAAGATATTGGCACCGATAATACGATTCTGTCTTCCAAAGTTGCCGATGCAAGAATTGCCTACGGCGGTACCGGTGCTTTTGATGATGTGAATAAGCAAGGCTGGTTAACTCGATTCTTTAATAGTGATTGGTGGTTCATGTGAGGTGTTATATGAAACAAGCGATTTTACTATGCTTATTGCTTTTGTCCGTTTCCCAGTGGGCACTTGCTGATCGTTTGAAGGATCTCGCCAGTGTACAAGGTGTGCGAACTAACCAACTAGTGGGTTACGGCTTGGTGGTGGGTTTAAGTGGCACAGGAGATAATACGCCTTTTACCAGTCAGACCTTCCGTAATCTAATGAATAAATTCGGTATTACTATTCCTAACGGTGTTGATCCTAAGGCTAGAAATGTCGCCGCGGTGTCATTGCATGCCGATCTCCCACCATTTGCCAAGCCGGGTCAGAAAATTGATATTACCGTGTCGTCATTGGGTGACTCGAAAAGCTTGCGCGGTGGTAGCTTATTAATGGCACCGTTGAAAGGTGCTGACGGGCAGATTTATGCCATGGCGCAAGGTAGCTTGGTAGTAGGTGGTTTCGGAGCGGAAGGAGCGGATGGCTCTTCGATTCAGGTGAACATTCCAAGTGTTGGCCGAATCCCCAATGGCGCAACTGTCGAGCGATCGATTCCTAGCCCGTTTCATCGTGGTGACATTCTTACTTTTGACCTACACCAACCCGACTTTACCACGGCAATGAATGTGGCCGAAAAAATCAATGATCTGCTCGGCCCAAGTACTGCATACGCGAGTGATGCGACGTCTATTTCGGTCAAAGCGCCACGTGATGCGTCTCAACGGGTGAGCTTTCTGTCCATGCTGGAAAATATGAATGTTGAACCGGGTGAAGCGCCGGCCAAGGTGATTATCAATTCACGCACCGGCACCATTGTCGTCGGACAGAATGTCAAAGTACTGCCTGCAGCGGTGACCCACGGTAGCTTAATGGTCACCATTGCAGAGGCAGCGGATGTCAGCCAGCCCAATTCTTTCGGCCAAGGCCAAACGGCGGTAGTGCCGCGTTCGGATGTCAATATCTCGAATGAGCCCAGTCGAATGTTCCAGTTTGGCCCCGCGGCCACATTGAGCCAAATTGTTCAGGCAGTTAACCAGGTTGGCGCTGCCCCTGGCGATATCATGGCTATTTTGGAAGCGCTTAAACAAGCAGGCGCGCTCAAAGCCGATTTGATTGTGATATAGGTGACGTATGAGTAACGCTGTCTTACCGCCAAGTGCACAAGCAATGAATATCGATATGACTCGGTATACCTCACAGTATGATCGTCTCGATAACTATAACGATATTAATGCCTTGCAATCGATCAAGTATCAGTCCAAATCTGATAGAGAAGGGGCGCTGGATGCAGCGGCAAAGCACTTTGAATCTATCTTTGTATCGATGATGGTAAAAAGCATGAGAGACGCCAATAAGGTGTTCTCGGAAGGCAACATGCTGCAAAGTTCTCAAACAGAGTTTTATCAGCAAATGTTTGATAGCCAACTGGCCGTCAGCCTATCCACTGGCAAAGGTATTGGTCTGGCCGATGTCATCAAGCGTCAGATGTCAAAAGATACCTCGATGCCTAGCCTTGATATCCCAGCGCAAGGCTTACCTTTGCAGGGCCAGCGGAACACTTTAGCGGATTCTGACAGCACGCCGACCTTGTTTAGCTTGGAAAACTATGTGCGATTGCCTTTTGTCACGCCAACGAAAGCTGCTGAAATGGAAAATGCCGTTGAGGCAGTTGATGAACTGATCGCTGAACTCAAGCCAACACAGCCATTATTGGCTGGCGACGATTCAGCCGCTTTGTCGCCCGAGCAAAGTCTTCAGCATTCGGCCGAACAGAAAATCTTAGCAAACGACTTACCATTGAAATTTTCCGGACCGGATGAATTTATTTCCTCTTTGTACCCATACGCCAAAGAAGTTGAAAGTAAAACAGGTATTGATGCGAGACTCATGTTAGCGCAATCTGCATTGGAAACTGGCTGGGGCAAATACCCGATTCTCAAAACCGATGGTTCACCCAGTTTTAATCTCTTCGGCATTAAAGCAAATCGAGCTTGGCAGGGAGAGGCGGCAACTATTACTACCACAGAATTCCGTGGTGGTATTGCGATGAAAGAACAGGCTAATTTCCGAGCGTACACCAGTTACGCGGATAGCTTTGAAGATTACGCACAATTCTTATCGAATAATGAGCGCTATCACGATGCCTTGGCATTAAGTGATCAGCCCAAGGCATTTGCTAAAGAATTGCAGGAAGCGGGTTATGCAACTGACCCTAAATACGCGGATAAGATCAGCCGTATTGTGGATCGTTATTTCGATACTATGAGCGGAAGCTCAGCTGCAACGAAGCAAGACGCACCTGCTTCGCAGAAGCAGGGAGGATAAGCAATGGGCGATTTAATTGGCATTGGCCTGTCCGGGCTTCAGGCACATCAGACGGCGCTTTCTGTTACGGGTAATAACGTTTCCAATACCAATACGCCTGGGTATAGCCGTCAAGATGCGGTCTTTGTCGATAACCCTTCGGTATTGTCTGGTGCGGGTTTTATTGGGCAAGGCGTTACCTTATCGACAATACGCCGTAATGCTGAAGAGTTTATTAACACCCAGTTACGTGCTGATACCACGGTTTATAATGAGCGTAATATTTTTAAGTCAAAGGCAGAAAGTGTTGATAACCTGCTGGCAAGTACCACCACCGGTTTGACCCCGGCGATGAGTGCTTTTTTTCAGGCCTTTCAGGGCGGTGCGGATGACCCCACCTCTGTTCCTCAGCGTCAGCTTTTATTGACGCAATCGGAAGGCTTGGTCTCGCGTTTTAAATCTCTGGATAGCCGTCTCAACTCGCAAATGCAGAGTGTTGATTTTGAACTAGATGCCGCGGTGTCAGAAATTAACAGCCTTTCGCAGAGCTTAGCCCAGTTGAATCAATCTATCTCGGTGGCTGTTGGTGCCGGTCAGGGTGATCAGCCGAATAGTCTACTGGATGCCCGTGACGAAGCCTTAAGAAAATTGTCTGAATTAGTGACCGTCTCAGTCTTTCCTGAAGGGCAGTCGGGTCAGTTAAATATTTTTATCGGCAATGGCCAGCCTCTAGTGCTGGGTAACTCGTTCTCTAAAATAGCCTCGGTGCAAAGTCCGGTCGATGCCAACCAGAAAGAAGTGGCGCTGATTATCAATGGTGAATCAAATATCATCAGTAATGAGTTGTCGGGGGGGAAAGTTGGTGGCTTGCTTAATTTCAGAAATAATGAGCTAAGTTCTGCTATTAATGGCTTGGGTCGAGTTGCTTTGGTGCTGGCAGACACGGTAAACAAGCAACATTCGTTGGGTATGGATCTAGAAAGTAATCTGGGTGGTGAGTTTTTCCAAGATGTCAATGAAACGACACTGGCAAGAAGCCGGATTACCTCGAACAGTTTGAATACGCCGCCCGTTGATCAAGTCATGCAAATTAATATTATTGATAGTGGTGAATTGACCACCAGTGATTATGAGCTACGTTTCGAAGGCCCAAGAGATAACGACTTCAATATTGTTCGTCTGAGCGATGGGGAAAATGTACTCAAGTCGACCTTACCCGGTATTTATCCTGCCAATGTCGAAGTTGATGGCTTTCAGCTTCAGTTTGATGCTGGCACCTTTAAAGTGGGTGATCGTTTTAGCATTCAACCCACACGCACTGGGGCGCGTGATATCGATCTTCAAATAGCGCGTGTCGAAGATATTGCTTTGGCTTCGCCGATTCGTTCAAATTCTCATGAGGGTAATACCGGTAATGCCTCCTTGAGTTTAGGGAAAATGCTCGACGTGACGAATCCGCAAACCAATCAGGTTCTATCAGGTTTTGCTGTGCCCGGTCAGTTAAGCCCACCTTTAGAAATAGAGTTTCTAACGGATACTGTTTATCAAGTCATGGACGTGACTGACCCGGCCAACCCGGTGCCGCTCAGTCCTGCGATTAACAATCAATTATACCGTCCGGGTGTCACCAATACTTTATTTACCTCAGACCCTGGTGAGCAACGTTTGTCTGCCTTGGGTAGTGATAGTTTTCAAGTACCTTTACCCGCATTAAGTACGGGAACCTTGGTCAATGGTTTTGGTGCTCAAAATTTGAGTATATTGACACGCAATGTCGATAGCGGCGTGGTAACCAGCCAGAGTTTGGCAATAGCGGCCAACTCGTCTGCGGAAACCATCGCGATGAATTTGCAGTCCATTCAAGGCGTTCAAGCGACGGCTTATACCCATGTTCGTTTGGATAATTTTGTCGACAATGGTGATGCAACACCTTTAAGTATTGAATTGAACGGACAAGCGTTGACGCTGCCTGCTGGCACAGTGGCGAGCCCTGATACATTAGTGGATTTGATCAATTCCAACAGCAGTTTACAGAACTTGAATATTTATGCTGTCAGCTCGGGTACGGCGCTAGAGATTCACTCGACCACCGGTAAAGATTTGCAAATAGTCGTTGGCGGTGTCGGTGATAGTGTCGATGTCAGTAGCGTCGATCCATACAGTGCGGGTGCTGTATCACTGAGCACACAAACGGTCACCTCTGGCGATGGTGTGAATGTCGGTGGCGCGATTGATGTGACACTGGCTGACGGTATAAGTCTGACTGCGGATGTTGATAGTGTGTTTGAACAAGCACCGGTTGGGACATCCAGCTACTTAGGCTTCCAGTTTGAAATAACAGGTGAGCCCAAAGCGGGTGACAGTTTTACCATTAGCTACAATCAGGGCGGTGTCTCAGATAACCGTAACGCGCTCGATATGGCTGCCTTGGAAAGAGCCAGTACGGTGGGTGGCGGGGTCATTAGTTATGGTGAAGCTTACTCTCAAATAATCGAAGAGATTGGCACGGTCACGAATCGGGCGCGTCTGGATACCGAAGCAGCAAAAGCCTTGTTGACGCAGTCTGAAAATAATCGGGAGTCTATATCCGGTGTCAATTTAGATGAAGAAGCGGGAAGGTTGGTGCAATACCAAGCCGCCTATAATGCATCGGCTCAGGTCGTGTCAATTGCTAGGCAGCTATTCGATACCTTACTGAATACCTTTAGATAAACCTAAGACACAAGCAGATTTTGCAATACTAAACGGCACATAGAGCCGAAGTGAAGGACATATGAGAATTTCAACTCAACAGTTATTCAATCGAGGACTGGAGTCTATCCAGGATGTCACTGCGCAGCAGCAAAAGACACAGTTGCAGCTGTCTACCGGGAAAAAAATTCTGTCTCCGGCGGATGATCCGGTTGCATCGACGCGCATCCTTGAGTTGAACCAAGAGCTAGAAATTAATAAGCAATTTCAACGCAATGTTGAGCTCGCTGAAGGTCACTTGAACCTACAAGATGATTTGTTGGGTGGTATCAATACGGTGGTGCAGCGAATCAGAGAACTCATGGTGACAGCCGGTAATGGTGCGCTGGGGAAATCAGACTTATCTGCGATCTCTTCTGAAGTGAAAGAACGTCTTGATCAGTTAGCGGGTCTGTTGAATTCCCAGGATGCAAGCGGCGAATATTTATTCAGTGGTTTCCAAGGTGGTACTCAGCCTTTCGAAAAAAATATCTCCGGCGCCTATACCTATCAAGGTGATGAAGGCCGACGTTTTGTTCAGGTTGAACCGAATGTGACGATTGCCACGACCCAAAATGGTAAGCAGATATTTCAAAATATTCCGGTGGATAAAAACACCTTTTATACTCAAGCAAGTGAACGCAATCAAGCCGTGCCGCCTGCCAGCATTACCACAGGAACAGTGGTTGATCAGGAACTTTACGATGCGTTTTACCCTAACGACATGGTGGTAACCTTTAATAATGCCAATCAGTATTCTGTCACGGATAAATCAACCGGGCGGGCAATTCTGAGTAACCAGGCTTACTCACCCAATCAGGCAATTGTGGTTAACGGGGTTCAGTTTGAAATTACAGGTTCACCGGTAGCCGGTGATTCTTTTTTCATAGAATCGACTGCTAAACAAGGTTTGCTCAGTACCGTAGAAAAGTTTATTTACACCTTGGATAACTTTAGTCCTTCAGTTGAAGGTCGAGAAGTATTTGATGCGAACTTGGCAAGTTCTTTAGTTAATATAGATAGCGCTGAAACCTCGATACTGGAATCACGAAGCCAGATAGGGGCGAGATTAAATACCATCGATACGACGGCAGAACAACTAAAGGATGTCGAGATATTGACCAAAGAAATCCTGAGTAATCTTGAATCGATAGATTATGCGGAAACTGTCAGTTTGTTATCTATCCAGCAATTTACCTTAGAAGCGGCATATTCATCTTATTCCAGAATAACGTCTTTAACGCTGTTTGATCGTTTGTAAACACCTGAACCAAAAAGCTTACAGATCCCTTAGTTGGTTTAGGTCTTGGCCGGTTTTAGTCTTAAACATTGAGCGCGCCAGTTATGTAGTAGACGATGATAATGGCAGCGTTCGTTTGGGAAACCAATGCAGTCATCATGGCGCAGGATGGTTTCCAATTGCTGAACGATGCGTTGGGCAATCGCTTCATGTTGATTTTCAAGGTAGCGTCTCAGAAGAAACTTTAAGCCGAGTTTTAATGTTGCTTCCGTATCATTTACCTTGCTTGGATCGCTTAGGGTGTCTTTCTTTAGCATCGGTGGCATTGTTGGTCGCCTTTATGAGATTGCAAACACGAGTCACAAATAGTAATGATTATCATTTGCAAGTCAAGAGCTAAGTTCATCATCACTACACCGAGTAAAATTTTTGCGTTAGTATCCCTGTCTGATCAATCTGTTTGCATCTGTACAACACAGATAGATGGTACAAGGTTTGTTCAATTTTCTGTTTATCTGAGTTAGCTAATCACGAGGCAACACTATGGCAAGTATCTATGATTTTGAAGTGAATACGATTTCTGGTAAGCAAGTCGCGTTATCAGATTATAAAGGCAAGGTGCTATTAATTGTGAATACCGCCAGCAAATGTGCTTTCACGCCTCAGTTCACCGGTTTAGAAAGTTTATATTCAGAACTTCATAACGAAGGCTTAGAAATATTGGGTTTCCCCTGTAACCAATTTCTTAAGCAAGACCCAGGTAGCGATACTGAAATTAGTGAGTTTTGCAGTCTGAATTATGGTGTGACTTTCCCCATGTTTTCCAAAGTAGAAGTGAATGGTGATAATGCACACCCTCTTTATCAACATTTAAAATCAGAAGCAAAAGGCTTGTTAGGTTCGGAAAAAGTAAAATGGAATTTCACCAAGTTTCTGGTCAATCGAGAAGGGCAGGTGATAAAACGTTACGCGCCTAACACAGAGCCAAAAGATATCGCTTCTGATATAAAAGCACTGCTTTAATCTGTATTTAGTTTGGGCCAGAAAGCGCTGGCCTTTCATTTATCTTACTTGGGTGGCTGGGTTTGATTCACTACATTTTCTTGATCGCTTTCTTATTCTTCGCTGCTTCTAGCCAGGCAAATGAGTCTGCGGTGGTGCTTCAATATCATCATGTAAGTGATGAAACGCCGGCCTCCACGAGCATTTCGCCTGCTATGTTTGAGCAACATCTTGAATGGTTAGAAGAAAATCAATTTAGTGTTTTGCCCTTACCAAAGCTGGTGAACACCCTTAAAAACAAACAAGCCTTCAAACACTCAAAAGTGGTTGCGATTACCTTTGATGATGCCAATCGTTCTGTCTGTGATATTGCTTGGCCGATTCTAAAAAAACATCAGCTTGCGTTTACCGTCTTTATCAATACCGACCCGATCGCCCGCGAGTTCAAGTCACAATGCACTTGGTCACAATTGCAGGAAATGACGGCATCTGGATTGATGACGCCAGCAAATCATTCGCACCGTCACCTTAATATGATTTCGGCAGAATTTACCGCCAACCCCGTGCAGTGGCGTGAGATGATGCGTGAAGAAATTATGGGCGCACAACGAATCATCGACAACAAGCTACGCGATGCACGTTATTTGTTTGCTTACCCCTATGGTGAATATAACACTGAGCTTAGCGAATTAGTTTCAGAGCTCGGGTTTATTGGTTTTGGTCAGCAGTCGGGCGCAATCGGTCACCATAGTGATTTCAGCGCATTGCCCAGGTTTCCTGCTTCTGGGCAGTTTGCCAACTTAGAAACCCTATCAACCAAACTCATGAGCTTGGCATTTCCTGCCAAATTTGTTCCGGGAGCCGATAACCCGATTCAATACACCAGTGAACATAATCCACCCTTGCTGACGGTATCATCGGCGGATCAATCATTATTGGCATCGACACGTTGTTATAACAAAAAAGGTCAGGTGCTGCCGATTAGCAGAGAAAATAACCAACTCCTAGTGCGTGCTGAAACCACGCTTGAGCCGGGCAGACACCGATACACCTGCACTAGTCAAAGCCCCATACCCGAACGCTTTTATTGGTTTTCTCATCAATGGCTGGTCGAAGCCGGGCAGGAGCGCTCCTTCGGAGAAAAGTTTATGGACTTATTTAAATAAGTTATTCCCTCATATCAGGCCCTTCTGGCCAGAATCATCGCAAGGTAATGGTCGCTAAGTCATTCTAATTAATGGCGATTTTTAAATTCCCGCCTAAGATTGATTGTATCCTGATTCTTTTTTTGGCTTTCAGTCTGACGCTTGATAGCTCAAAAATTCTCGTCACCAATGCTAAGGACTATCAATGAGCCAGCCTTTCAGTGCAGCTATTCCTGCGCTTCCACAACACTTAAATAACGAGCAACAACAAGCAAGATCCTTCGAATTGTCAATCGCTAAAACAGCTTACAATTACATGTTTAGTTACTTGGAACCAATACCTATCTCTGCCAGTGTGCCAAAAGAGGAAAAATTCACGCCTGAATATGAGGCGAAAGTTCTCAAGGTTTTCCTTCCAATATTGGAAAACTTTAAAGATGTGGTGATGAGTTTATTAAAGAAGGAAATTGCCGGTGATCTTCCGGCAGAAGCAATCACTTCTATTGCACAAGTTGAAGCCGCTTATGCGCAGTTAAAGCAAGATAAAGCCAGCCATTCACCCTTGAAAGTGGTTAAGGAAGTGCAAGACTTGCATGAGCTGATTATGGCGATGGCAGATTTACCCAAAGTAATAGAGCAGGCATTTAAAAACCTAGGACGACTTCCTGCCGATTTGGTGAAAATACTGGAAGGTTTGAATCGGGTCTTCAAAGAATTTGAAACAGAAGGCTTCACGGCATTTTTGAAGAATACGATGTACGACATATTAGATTCATCTCAGGGGCGTTGTTATCTTCAAGCTGAAAGTTTGAAAGAGTATGAATTACTTTTTAAAGGCTTGCCGAGGCCTATGGTACTGGACTTACCGAAAAAAGAGTGGATGGCTGAAAGCAGCCCAGAAGATATCTGCATGCAAGATTGGTATTTTGCTTACATGCAAATTGCCGGCTTCAACACCACCAACTTGAAAGCCGTTAGGCTTGACCAACAGGCAGCGTCAAGCGCGCTTATTCTATCGCAGCTTCAAACCAAAATGCCGATCACCGATGAAATCTTCCAGCAAGTTGTTGGAGAACGTGATATCTCTTTAGCGGACGCGGCTGAAAAAGGAAAATTATATGCTTGTGATTATTCCTTATTAGCCTCTTCTGAAGGCAGTACACTTCATGATTTACAACGCTTTCCAGAAGCACCTATCGCACTTTTTTATTGGAACGAAACACCGCCGGCTGGCTACCCAAAAACAGGGGCGCTGCAACCAATCGCGATTCAACTTGGTCAGAAGTACGATGTTGAAACCTGTCCAATATTTACGCACAACGACTGCACAAACAACAATGATGCAGACGGAAGCAAGTGGAAACTCGCCAAGATCGCTGTGCAAAATGCGTGCACTATTCAGCATGAAACGGTGGCGCATCTTGGCGCCTGTCATCTCACCTTAGAACCTATGATTGTCGCAGCACACCGGCAATTGCCTAAGGCGCATCCCTTAATGGTGTTACTGACGCCTCATTTTCGATTTACCCTAGAAATTAATGACGGTGCTTTACATAGTTTGATTGTGCCGGGTGGTGTGGTTGCTTCGGTTATTTCAACCAGCCATCAAGCGACCGGTGAGCTACTTGTTAGAGCGCATGAAGCCTGGAAATTTGATGAGCAGTTTCCAGATCGGCTGTTTCAAGACCGTGGCGTTTCTCATGACACGCTACCGAGTTTTCCCTTTAGAGAGGATACGCTCGAACTTTGGAGTGCGATCAATCGCTTTGTGAAAAACTATCTATCCCTTTACTACACAGGGGAGGATGCATCAGAGAAAAATACCCAAGTCAAACATGACTATGAGCTGCAAAACTGGGTCAATGAAATGGTGAATCAAAAATATGCCTGTGTGAAAGGGATGGACGGTTTAACGAAAACGGGAGATGATACA
Organism: Oleiphilus sp.; assembly: GCA_048058835.1. Lineage (GTDB taxonomy): Bacteria > Pseudomonadota > Gammaproteobacteria > Pseudomonadales > Oleiphilaceae > PZPK01. The sequence continues at coordinate 26,865 of JBLLNS010000017.1, read as the reverse complement.
AGACCTTATCAAATCGATGATTTTGATTACTTGGTAAAGCTTGTGTCGTTGATTATTTATACGGGTAGCGCCCAACATGCAGCGGTGAATTTTGCACAGTATCCTTTAATGTCTTATATCCCTAATGCAACGGGGACTCTCTACAAAGCAGCACCGACCCGCAGTGAAACTCTTAGCCAAAAAGACGTCGTTTCTTGGTTGCCCCCTTTGGATGTCGCGCTTTATCAAGTTTCCTTTGCTTATTTACTGACAGGTGTACAATACGACTCGCTGGGACATTATAGCGAGAATCCGAGAGTACCTTACTTCAAGGATTCACGTGTTGCCCCCTTGCTTAGCCAATTCCAGATGGAGTTAAACCAAGCAGAGATTGAGATCCATCAGCGCAATAACCAACGGCCATTACCTTATCTATTCCAGTTACCTTCAATGGTACCTAATAGTATTAGTATCTAAGGGCTTGTGCGTAATATTAATGATCAGTGTGTGTTGCAAATAAGACCCTTGAAGCTAAAGTAAAAAGTGGCTTTTGCAACAACATGACTGTGATATTTTTTGTGAGAATTATTTGTCTACATTGTGCACCAGGGCAGTGAACGGGAGGTTACTGCCCTCTAAAATCATTTTATTGAAAGTATGCTTGGCACGTCTATCTTTGGCGATTCCGCTGTTGTGTTTTTTCTTGCTTTCCACTGTGTTGAAAGCCGAGAATTTAGAGCCGATTGATATCTCGACTCATACAAGTGGTGACTCGACAGGCAACCAATACCTATATTTTCAAAGTACAAATCATCAAATAGAGCTTCAGACCGTCATTCAACAAAACCAATGGAAGGTGCCCGATGCGGATATCCATAATCGTGGCTTTTCAGATGCATCTTCATGGATGAAATTCTCTTTACAGAATCCCAGCGAAAATGATGTTAGATTGATCTTGGAATATGTTGATGCCTCTGCACAGCAAATTGCTGTCTATCATCGAAAACAGCAAACAGATGATGCCTTCTATCAACAAGCTTTTATATTTAATGAGCCGGTTTCGACACGGCCAATCTCTTTTTACCGTCCTGCATTCCCTATCACATTAGCTGCCCAAGAAAGCTATGAGGTATATGTTCATATTGCTCAGGGTTTTGAATTCCCCATGCATAGCTTTACCAAAATGCGTATTTGGCAAGAAGATGATTTTTACCGCGCTACCCATGTCGAACTCTTATTTCTACTGATTCTGTTAAGCACTGAAATTTTGATGGGGCTTGCAACACTCTTCGTGTTTTTTACGACCAGAGACACGGTATTTTTGTATTATACGGTGTTTGCATTTTCAGCCGCATCCTTATTCGCCGGCCTAAGTGGTTTGTGGGGCTACTTCTTAACGCCAAATTATTATGAGTTGTGGATGGTCGTTCTGCAGATCAATATTTGTCAGATTACGGCAGTACTCTTCGTTCGGCGTTTCCTCAATATCAAACAGCATCTTCCTCGCATTAACATGCTAATGTTAGCGGTGGTGTGGATTGATATTCTGGGTGTCGTTCTGAATTTATTCGGTCATCCTTATTTATCCCGCATTATCATCGACTATACCGCCTTTGCTTATTTGCTATTAGCGCCTGTTGGCTTATATGCCCATAAAAAAGGTGTGCCGCATGCGCTTCTTTTTACTGCCAGTTGGGCGGTATTTATTGTCGGCATGGCTTTAGCATCGCTTCGCTATCGCGGTTATATCGCTGATACCTTTATGGCGGAATGGTTGATTTATATTGGTGGTTTTATAGAAATATTTTTACTGACAACAATTATGGTGTTGCGTGTTAGAGATATGCAGACTGAAAAGCATGCAGCGGAAGAAAACCATCGCAGATATCTTGAAAATGCAGCGCTTGAATTGACCCAGAAAGTCAATGAACAAACCCAGTTGCTACAAGAAGCGGCCAAAAAAGCTGAATTAGAAGCCCGAACCGATATATTAACGGGCTTGGCCAACCGGCGTTCCTTTTTTGAAAGCGCCAAAACCTTCATTGAGCGGGCTAATCGAAGAGAGCCTGCCAACCTGTTTCTATTGATGATTGATATCGACCACTTTAAAAAAGTGAATGACACTTATGGACATGCAGCAGGTGACAAAGTGTTGATTCAAGTGGCTCAAGTGTTAGCAAAAACGGTGCGTTCAGTCGATATGGTTGCACGTCTTGGTGGAGAAGAGTTTGGCGTCTTTATCGAGGATAGTAATGTCGAGCAAGCAGCAGAACTCAGCAGACGTTTGTTAAATGCGGTGCGTGAACTTTATATCGCGCATGAAGAGTTTATTATTCGTACCACTATTTCAATCGGTCTCACACCTTGGGAAAAAGGCAGTAATCTTGATAATGCCATGCACAAAGCTGACGAGGCTTTATATAAAGCCAAGCAGATGGGGCGGGATCAGATTAGCCTAAGCCGATAATGGGACAGAAATAGTCTACTTCTCAATCCGTAGGGGCAGACCTGCGTGTCTGCCCTGACTACCTGTCATGCAAACCCTGCTTATGCATTAGCTCGGGCGAACACATAGGTTCGCCCCTAAAGTCAAGAAAACAAAGCCTAGTCTATGGCGAAACTTACACCAAAAGACGAAAACCTCAATGACTACTCTTCACCCACTTCTGCCTCAGAGTTAACCAAGCTAAAGGTCAGAATTTCAGATAGTCGGCTAATATTAATATTGTTAGATTAGATTCAAACCTGAATTTAAAAACTCTAAGATTAAGCATCTAGCCGATACAGTTTAATCGGCTGCGGCATGATGTAATTATGTGGAATTGTTTAGGGTTTTTGCACGATTAAGTATGTGTGAAGTTCGGGGTGTTGATCGAATTCAAGGTGCTTACAAATGCATCCCAAACCAATCAATAATTTAAGGAAACCATTGGTACCTAAGGTCGAGTAATAGACTTCCGGCCCCATAAAATCATCAGTGTGATCGCCTAGTTCATCGGTACCGCCAAAAGAGAAAATTAACACGCCACCAGCGTTAAGACAGGATACTAACTTGGTCAATACATTTTCTTGCTGCTCAATGGGGATATGCCAAATGCTATCCCATGCTGTGATGAAGTCGTACTTTTCTTCTATAGACCATTCGCATATATCTTGATGATGAAAGGTTACGTTTGGATGGCGGTTTTTCGCTAAGCGAATCATCTCCTGAGAAATATCAATGCCCTCCGGTGTAAATCCTTCATTATGAAGAAGGTCAATAAACCGGCCAGTACAACCGCAACCGACATCTAGCGCCTTGCCTCGATTTTCTACAAAAGCTAGGGCGCGCTTATGCTGTTCGATGCCATTATTTCGATTGAAATCCTGGCTTTCCCATAAATGCGTAATGTTATCGTACGCTCTACCAATGTCTTTGGGGTTCATGTTGATTAAGCCTAATGTCACTGGCGACGTTAAGCGAAGCAAGTCCTTCTAAGGGTTCTTTTGTAGGCCTTGTTCGTTATATTTTGCAAAATATTTTGATTTCGTTAATTGACGGGTAAGATGCTGAAATGCTTTACGGCACTTCTCATCTTCGCCTGTGGCTTGGATAAAATCCCTTGGTTCATCTTTCTCTAGATACCTATCTATTGGGTTCATTTCATTGCATGATGGTTCACAAATCACCCTTAACATATAACCATCTTCAGTCTTTCTTACTGTCGTGAAGCTAACTTGAACTCGAACAGCCCAGCCAAATAGTTCTGAGAAGGGTAAATATTCTAATATTTGTTCTACTATATAATGAAGCAGCTTATTGCCTTTAGCGGCAACAATCACTAAATTATCCCCGCTGACTGTGGATTCATTTATTGTATATTTCTCTGCTTTCAGTATTGATGAAATAAACGATCTAAACTTCGGCAAGCTATCCGTTTTTAAAGGGAAAGTCCCTATAAACTGCCCTGTATTCATTTTTATCCCCTTTTTTATAAAAACTAAGACCTCATAAAACGAAAGTCTAATTTTAATGCATCAGCATATCACCATTATATTTGAATACTACAGTGCTTATGGCTGAGCTTTGACGTGTCTCGCAAAAACAAAAGGGGAGTCAGGTTGCAGACCATCTCTGCTTTTCATGGTGCTCAAGCATGTATCAAAGCGCTTGATTTACCAAGTGCTCAATATGGCCTTTTAACGCATCTTCAAAGCGTCGCTTGAAAATAGTTAAGGGTGGGGTCTCGATGACTTCAGCGATAGCACCCGTCGGATGGGTCATGTGCCAGACTCCAATTAATGCTTGCTGAACCTGCATCAAGAGTTGAATCGCTTCGGTTTGGTTTAAACTTGCTGCGCCGGGTAAAGCTTGAATGTGTGAAGAAAATTGCGCCATTAAATCCAACAGTTTTAATTTGAATTCCGAGGCTTCTTCTAAGGTAAGGTTCCTTTCCAGTATGGTGTGCAGAATGGCGCTCAATTTACAGAAAACCGGGTTTTTGATGAGTACATTACAAATGGTATCTGATACGGAGTGACGCTTACCTTGTTGGTTGCTAGACTCAATCAGCGCTTCCAAACTCTCAACAAACAAGGCCAGGAACAAGGTTTCCTTATTTCTGAAGTAGCGGTATAAAGCCGCTTTTGTGATGCCCACATCTTTAGCTATGTGGTTCAAATTGACTTCTTCATAAGCACTAGTACGAAAGCGCTTTTCGGTCGCCTGCAGTATCTGCTGGCGACGGAGCGCTTTTTGTTCGGGGTTATTGGCGCGTTGTTTAATTAAGCACATTGTTAAGCTTGTAACCATCCTGCAAGTTTACGGGTAACAGATCGGGGCGATACTTTACCAGACCATACACCGAAAATATTCTTCCAGCCGGTAATCACGATGGCTTTTTTACGCTTTTTAAGCGACTTTTTCACAACCGCTTCTGCTGTCATGGCGCCAGCCTTAAACAGTTTTGTATCCGTCATATTGGCTTCTTGAGCAAATTCAGATTGTGTCGCGCCAGGGCAGAGCGTGCTGACGTAGATCCTGTCGCGCTTTAGTTCTTCGTGCAGCGCTTCTGAAAAGGATAAAACAAAGGCTTTAGTTGCGTAATAAATGGCCATTTTAGGGCCAGCCTGAAAGGCTGCTGTCGACGCCACGTTAATGATAAAAGCCTCTTTTTGCTGTCGAATGTTGGGTAATAGACGATGCGTCAGTTCGACCAAGCTGGTCACATTAAGCTGAATCATTTGGATTTGTCTTTCAAGCGGCAAGTCACTAAATAAGCCTCGATCACCAAAGCCCGCGTTATTGATCAGGCCCTGAATTTGCCAGCCTTTTGCTTGAATGCTGTCGGCCAATAATTGGCTGCCTTCGGGTTTGGCTAAGTCTGCGCTGAGCGTTTGAACGTTGATTTTGAACTGCTGTGTTAATTGCGAAGCCAGTTCATCTAGTTTGTCTTTTCTTCTCGCACTTAAGATGAGGTTATGGCCCTGAGCTGCTAGTTGTTTAGCGAAAACTGCACCTATACCGGCGCTAGCGCCTGTGATTAATGTGTAACTCATGATTATTTCCTTTGTTTATCAATAAAATAAAGAGGGTTGAAGTGGGTTAGCTATGTAAGTAACTCAAGGTAACTTAGTTAGCGTATCGCGAAAGTACTTGCTTGTAAATAACCTTGGGTAACTTATTTCTAGGCTGCGTTGTATTGAGTTTGTTGATCGTGATGACTTATCGCTATAATGCGCGCTACTTGAGTGTGGATGAGATGTATGTTGTCAGTAAATAATGATTCTGTCGGGTTGCTTGGTTCGGGCCTAGTTGCTCTGGTTTTCCTGTTAAGTATGGCTTTTAAGGTGAGCGCTGAGCAAAGTGAGCATAAACCCTCAGAAGCGCGGCCTCAGCTTCATGTGGTGAGTACCTTTAGTATATTGGCAGATTTAGTCGCACAGGTGGGTCAAGATCGGGTGGATGTCTATTCTTTGGTGGATTGGGATGAAGATGCTCATGTCTTTCAGCCATCGCCTGATGATGTGAAAAAAATTGCCAAAGCTGATTTGCTGGTATTAAACGGACTAGGCTTTGATGCTTGGCTTTCGCGCTTGAAGGCAGCGGCACAATATTCAGGCTCAATAGTCGAGGTAAGCCGCGGTGTCGATTTAATCAGACTAAAATTACAGCACAGTGAGCATGACGATCATCATGATGGGCATCATCATGCCTCACATGCAGAACATGAGGATGATAAGGGTGTTTATGACCCACATGCTTGGCATAGTTTAACAGCGGCTATGGTTTATGTGAGAAATATTACAAAGGCCTTGATTGATATTGACCCCGAAAGCGAGGCTTATTATCAGCAGAATAGCCAGCGCTTCATTACGCGCTTGCAGGCGCTGGATGACTCAATAAAGTTAAAATTAGCTGGCTTGTCTACTCAGCAGAAACAGTTGGTCGTGCCTCATAATGCGTTTGCCTATTTTGCCCGTGACTATCATGTTCAAATTCACAGTCTTCAGGGTATTAGTACAGATGCGGAAGCGAGTGCGGCCGATTTAGCCAAAATAGTGCGTATTATTCGAAAGCTGAATGTGCATGCCATTTTTACCGAAAATGTTTCGGATAAGCGATTGATACGTGTGGTTGAGTCTGAAACCGATGCGACCATTAAAGGTGCGTTAGTGTCAGGCGCGTTGTCACGAGACCTAGCGCCAAGCTATCTTGAAATGATGCAGTACAATAGTCGTTTAATTATCGAAGCGTTGACCCAAAAATGAATGTTGTGGCTGTTGCCTTATCCATTCTTCATCGCGTTATTCGAGAGTCAGGAATAGAATGAAAATTCCCAAGAAAATTCAGCCCCTCATTGAGGATGGAATTGTCGACGAGGTCATTCGGCAATTAATGAGCGGTAAAGAAGCCTCCGTTTATGTGGTTCGATGCGGTGAAGAGATTCGTTGTGCCAAGGTCTATAAAGATGCGGTGAAACGAAGCTTTAAAAAAGCAGCGCAATATCAGGAAGGCCGAAAGGTGAGAAATAGTCGGCGTGCTCGGGCGATGGAAAAAGGCTCAAAGTTTGGCCGAGCCGAGCAAGAACAGATTTGGCAAAATGCCGAGGTAGACGCACTTTACCGCTTAGCGGATGCAGGGGTCAGGGTGCCGCAACCTTATGGCTGTTTTGATGGCGTTTTGCTAATGGAGTTAGTGACCGATGACGAAGGTGTTGTTGCACCACGTTTGAATGATGTGACGATGTCAAAAGAGCAGGCGCTCGAAGATCATGCTGTGATGATGCACTACGTGAAGCTGATGCTCTGCGCTGGCTTAGTACATGGTGATCTTTCTGAGTTTAATGTGTTAGTTGATGATTACGGCCCGGTCATTATCGACTTACCCCAAGCTGTTTTTGCCGCGGCGAATAATAATGCGCCTAAAATGCTGGCGCGTGACGTTCAAAATATGACGGTTTACTACGCTCAGTATGCGCCTGAATTGATGCAGACGCGTTATGCGGAAGAAATTTGGACTTTGTTTGAAGATGGAGAGCTACACCCTGATACGGCTCTCACCGGTGAGTTTTCCGATGGCGATGTTCATGCTGATGTAGCTTCTGTACTGGCTGAAATAAACGCCGTCAAAGAAGAAGAGGAAGCGGCGCAAAGGAGAAAGCGAGAAGCCGACGAAGACGCCAGTTCAGTTTAAGAGCATGCAGTTTGCAAACCGTTTAACTGTTTTAATCGCTTATTCGTTTAAGCTATTGCTTGATTCAACACCAACATAGAACAACAATAATAGGTAAGTTATGAGAATTGCATTTCCTTTAACGTCTATCCTTGCAGTCGGGTTAATCATTGCCCATTTTCTGGATGATGAAACATCATCTGATACTTCAATGCCAGCGCCTACCGAGATGACGCGCCAAGTCGCTCCAAGTGAGGCGGCTAAGCTCGAAACTCTGTCGGCATCGACCGATAATCAGCTGGCGCAGGACCTGTCAGTATTGTCTGGTGATCAAGTGGATGTGGGTAGCGAAAATATTGAGCTTGAACAGCAGGATGAGAGCTTGACTCAGAATGATTCAAAAGCGCCGTATTCACCCGAAGAAGAGATTAATTTTCGATTTAAACTTGATGAATCAACCCATCATATGATCCAAGGTTCAGCAAAAGCAGATATCGGTGATGTCGCGTTTGAAAGCGAATTGTTGCCCAGCAATGAAGTGCTGTTGAATATCAATTTAGAGCAAATGGATATGGAAGGTGTTGAGCTAAACGCCTATTTTGATTTGGCGAATTTTACTATGGAGCTCGATGGTAAAAATGCTGTTCTGAATGAGGAGCACAAGCAAATGTTAAGTCTTGCGGCTTCTCGGCTACAGTCAAAATTCTTGGCGCAGTATGAAGGTTATGGCATACCTGAGCATGCGCTCATGCTTACTCAAATGCTGTCTTATTGGGCTGTTTCACCCGAAGGCTTCGTCCATGAAAAGCGTAGCGTTGTTAGCCAATAACGTTGAATCATAAATCCAAATCGGGATGGGTAGAGTCGACAGTACAATGCACGTTTCCATCTTTTAGCGTTGCGGTTATTTTGTCACCGGCTTTTACTTTTTTGCTGCTGGTTATCACTTTTGAAGCGCTTGCCTGAGATTCTGTGCCTTTATTAATAATCGCATAACCGCGCCCAAGTGTTGCGAGAGGGCTTGCAGTGTGAAGTGTTTGTGCAAGCAAGCGTAGTTGATGATTCTTTGATTCTAGCAAGTGTTTTTCTGCTTTAAACAAGCGTTGCTCTAATGTATCCAGGGTAAAGCGATGTTGCTTCATGTTTAAGAGCGGGTTGAACTGCTTAAGCGTGGCGTGCTGAGTGTGTAGCGATTGCTCAGCCATGGCGAGCCGATGTTTGATCGCTTGTGCGATACGTTGTTTGAACTGCTTGAGTTTGACTGCTTGCTCTTTTAATGCATCACCTGGGTGTTTTAAGCGCTTCCTCTGGTTTTCTAGGCGTTCCTGACAGTTTTTGAGTTTCTGCAAGAGTAGATAATTCAAACGGCGTTCAATCAGGTCAATTTGTTGCATCAGTTCAAATTGGTCTGCTGTAATTTTTTCAGCCGCGGCAGAGGGGGTTGGTGCTCGATAGTCGGCGACTAAATCAGCGATGGTGAAATCGACCTGATGCCCGACTGCGCTAATCACCGGAAGATGGCTATGAAAGATGGCGCGAGCAACCATTTCTTCGTTAAACGACCATAAATCTTCAAGTGATCCGCCGCCTCGCCCAACAATAATGACTTCGGCTAGATGATGTTGGTCGGCAAATTCGATGGCCTGCGCGATTTCTTTTGCCGCTTGTTCGCCTTGCACAGAGACAGGTATCAGAATAATGTCCATCAAGGGAAAGCGTCGTTGGCTAACCGACATAATGTCATGGATAACGGCACCGCTAGAAGAGGTGATCACCACGACTTTTTTCGGCATAGCAGGAATTGCTTTTTTGTGTTCCGGGTTAAATAAACCTTCTTGTGATAATTTAAGCTTCAGTGCTTCAAAGGCGGCTTGGAGTTGACCCAAACCAGCAGGCTCGATGGACTCGGCTATTAACTGATAGTCGCCGCGGCCTTCATACAAGCTGACTTTTGCTTGAACAAGTACCAGATCGCCATCCTTCGGTTGAAATTTAAGTTTCTGATTGTAGCCTTTAAAAATGGCGCAGCGTATCTGTGCTTTGTCATCTTTAAGGTTGAAGTACCAATGTCCAGAGCGCGGTTTGGACAAGCCGCTCATTTCACCTTTTACCCAGACTCTTGCATAGCTCACCTCGAGCATCCGTTTAACTTGTCGGTTCAACTCGCTAACGCTTAGGGCGCTTTCTAAATGCTTGGATGGACCCGATAGTGCGTGACTAGGTAGCGCAGATGCCGCATTAAGAGAAGAAGGGTAATCAGAATTCATAAAGCTATTCAACATGATAAAACGAAGAGGAAGGAGTGTAAGATGCTTTATTGCTTTTTTCCAATTAAGCTTTAAAAATATGCTTTCAGTCAGTATAATGCTCGGTTTTATCTGGACATAAAGGTTGGCCCATATGTTGCGGATCGCTCTTGACGCACTCACGTTCGATGACGTTCTTTTACTTCCCGGTTATTCTGAGATTCTTCCAAATGAAGTGTCTCTTAAAACACGCTTGACGCGTAAAATCACATTAAATGTTCCACTTGTTTCAGCCGCCATGGATACGGTTACTGAAGCCCCATTAGCAATTGCAATGGCGCAAGAAGGTGGCATTGGTATCATCCACAAGAATATGACTATTGAGCAGCAGGCAGCCACTGTCCGTGCTGTGAAGAAGTTTGAAAGTGGTGTGGTGAAAGACCCGATTTGTGTCACGCCAAACACCACGGTTCGTGAAGTCTTGGAAATTACAGCAGCTAATAAAATTTCTGGCTTACCGGTTGTTTCCAATACCTCAGCTGGAAATGAACTGGTTGGTATAGTGACTGGACGGGATATTCGTTTCGAAAGCCGTTTGGATACCTTAGTTTCTGAAATCATGACACCAAAGGCTAAGTTAGTCACCGTGAAAGAAGGTGAAACCTCTGAGGTCATCAAAGACTTATTACATAAACACCGTATCGAAAAAGTCTTGGTCGTGAATGATGACTTTGAGCTGAAAGGCTTGGTCACGGTCAAAGATATCCAAAAATCACAAGACTTCCCCAATGCATGTAAAGATGAGTTCGGTCAGTTACGCGTAGGTGCCGCAGTCGGTACCGGTGCAGGAACGCCAGAACGCATTGATGCTTTGGTCAAAGCCGGTGTAGATGTTTTGGTTGTCGATACGGCACATGGTCACTCGAAAGGCGTGATTGATCGTGTTCGTTGGGTGAAAGAAAATTATCCGGATGTGCAAGTTGTGGGTGGTAATATTGCGACTGCTGAAGCCGCAATTGCCTTAGCAGATGCCGGCGCAGATGCCGTTAAAGTCGGCATTGGCCCAGGCTCAATATGTACCACGCGTATCGTCGCGGGGATTGGCGTGCCACAAATTTCAGCGGTTGCTAATGTGTCTGCTGCTCTAGCGGATCGCGGCGTTCCGGTCATTGCTGACGGTGGTATCCGTTTTTCTGGCGATCTAGCAAAAGCGATTGCTGCGGGTGCACACTGTATCATGATCGGCAGTCTGCTCGCTGGAACCGACGAAGCACCCGGTGAAATTGAATTATTTCAAGGCCGTAGCTACAAGGCTTACCGTGGTATGGGGTCTTTGGGCGCAATGGGGCAGTCTCAAGGTTCCAGTGATCGTTATTTTCAGGACATTCGTTCAGGTGTTGATAAGCTTGTTCCAGAAGGCATCGAAGGTCGCGTGGCCTGTAAGGGCCCGATGACTGCGATTATTCATCAGCTAATGGGTGGTTTACGTTCAAGCATGGGCTATACCGGCAGTGCAGATATTGAAGAAATGCGCACCAAGCCTCAGTTTACGCGAATCACTTCGGCAGGGATGAAAGAAAGTCATGTGCATGATGTGACGATCACCAAAGAAGCGCCTAACTATAGAGTTAGTTAATATCGAGTCAGTTAGTTGTCGTAAAAGCGGCAGGGCTCGATAGTTGGTTTTTTTGCAAGGATAAATGCGTTTTTGTTGAAGGCAAATTTCGTATCTGAAAAACGCGTTATCACTATTATTGAATTTTACGGGGCTACCTCATCAGAGTGCCCCGTTTTGTGTTTCTAAGAGGTTTAAACTCATCCATGTCTACTGAACAAAATATTCATGCTCATCGCATTCTTATTCTTGATTTCGGCTCTCAATACACCCAACTAATCGCCAGACGCATCCGGGAAATCGGTGTTTTCTGTGAAATTCGCGCGTTCGATATGACAGAAGAAGAAATTCGCGATTACCAAGCAAAGGCAATTATTTTGGCAGGCGGGCCTGAGTCGGTGACCGGTAGCGATACGCCAAGAGCTCCGGATTGTGTTTTCACGATGGGCGTTCCGGTTTTAGGCATTTGTTATGGTATGCAAACCATGGCAGAACAGCTGGGTGGAAAGGTTCAATCTTCAGACTTACGTGAGTTTGGCTATGCACAGATTAATGTGCGTGGTGAGTCGCAATTGTTGGCCGATATCAAAGATCATGTCGCTGAAGATGGCGGTGCTTTGTTGGATGTTTGGATGAGCCACGGCGATAAAGTGTCTCAAATGCCTGAAGGCTTTGAGTTAATGGCTTCAACGGCTTCTTGCCCTATAGCCGGTATGTATTGTGCTGAAAAGCACTTTTATGGCGTTCAGTTTCACCCAGAAGTCACTCATACGCTTCAGGGTAAGCGAATTCTGGAGCACTTTATTCTGGAAATAGCGGCTTGTGATGCGCTTTGGACGCCCAGTCAAATCGTTGATGACGCCATCAATACGGTGCGTGAACAGGTCGGTAGTGACCATGTTTTACTCGGCTTGTCTGGCGGCGTCGATTCTTCGGTTGTCGCAGCCTTACTCCATAAAGCCATTGGTGACCAGTTAACTTGCGTATTTGTTGATAATGGCTTGCTGCGTCTTAATGAAGGCGATCAGGTCATGAAAATGTTCGCTGATAATATGGGTGTGAAAGTCATTCGCGCTGATGCCGAAGATTTATTTCTGTCGCGTCTTGAAGGCGTCGCCGACCCTGAAGCAAAACGAAAAATTATTGGTAACGCCTTTATCGAAGTCTTTGATGAAGAGTCTTCCAAAATAGACAACGTAAAATGGTTGGCGCAAGGTACGATTTATCCGGACGTGATTGAGTCAGCCGCCTCTAAAACGGGTAAGGCGCACGTGATTAAATCACACCATAATGTCGGTGGTTTACCTGAGGAGATGAAGCTGGGCTTGGTTGAGCCCTTGCGTGAGCTATTTAAAGATGAAGTACGCAAAATCGGACTTGAGCTGGGCTTGCCTTATGACATGGTTTACCGTCACCCGTTCCCAGGGCCGGGTTTAGGCGTTCGTATTCTCGGAGAAGTGAAAAAAGAGTACGCGGATATCTTGCGTCAGGCAGACCATATTTTTATTGAAGAATTGCGAAAAGCTGACTTATACCACAAGACAAGCCAAGCATTTACGGTATTTTTGCCGGTTAAATCAGTCGGGGTTGTCGGTGATGCAAGGCGTTATGAATATGTGGTGACGTTACGCGCGGTCGAAACAATTGATTTCATGACGGCGCGTTGGGCACATTTACCCTATGAGTTTCTCGAATTGGTATCTAATCGTATTATTAACGAAATTTCTGGTATTTCCCGAGTGGCTTATGATGTTTCTTCTAAACCACCGGCCACGATTGAGTGGGAGTAATCGTTTTTACTCATGAATAAACATGCAACCACTCCTGGCACGATTAATTCAACGGCCACAGATGAAGACTGGATGCGGTTGGCGCTTGACTATGCGGAAAGTGCCGCAGAGCAAAATGAAGTGCCAGTAGGGGCTGTGTTGGTTCGTAATGGCGAATTGTTAGCTGCAGCGGGCAATCGACCTATTGCTGATTGTGACCCGACTGGCCATGCCGAAATTCGGGCAATTCGTTTCGCGGCAAAAAAAGAAGAAAACTATCGTTTGCCGGGAAGCACTCTCTACGTCACCTTAGAGCCTTGCACTATGTGTGTGGGTGCCTTGATTCATGCGCGTATCAGTCGTGTCGTTTTTGCGGCCAGAGAGCCAAAAGCGGGTGCGATTGTAAGCCGAAATAGGCTCTTGGAGCATGATGCCATGAATACTTCGGTTAATTACTCCGAAGGTATTCTATCCGAAGAAAGTAGCCAATTGTTGAGTGGTTTTTTCGAGCGCCGGCGAGAACAAAAAAGACAGTTGAAAAGTGAGTTAAAAAAACTCATTGAATAAAGGGAAGCCTAAATTTTCGAATCTTTACATGTAAACTTCATATTTAGCTGCTAGATTTTCACAATGAAAGTTAAACCGTGTGCATCTGTTTTCTTGATGGGGAAACAAGCTGAGCATAATGATCAAAGGGAACAATTATGAAAGTATTGGTAACGGGTGGGGCAGGCTATATAGGTAGCCATGTTGTCAAACAGTTGGGTGAAGCAGGTCATGACATCGTGGTATACGATAACCTTTCTACTGGTTATGAGTGGGCCGTGACTTACGGTGAATTAGTTGTCGGTGATATTGAGGATGTGGCTAAACTTGATGGCGTTTTTGCTCAGCATAACTTTGAGGCCGTGTTGCACTTTGCTGCCAATATCGTGGTGCCCGAATCGGTTGAAAATCCTCTTAAATACTATCGAAACAATACCCGTAATACGCTGAATTTATTGGGTTTGATCGATAAACATCAAATTCCCTATATGGTATTTTCTTCAACCGCAGCGGTCTATGGCATGCCCGATGAAAAAGTATTGACTGAAGATATGCCATTGCAGCCAATCAACCCCTACGGTGCATCAAAAATGATGAGCGAGCAAATGATCCGTGATCTATCGTTTGCCAGTAATCTAAAGCACGTTATCTTGCGCTATTTCAATGTTGCGGGCGCCGATATTACCAGCCGACTCGGACAAGCAACGCCAGAAGCAACGCACTTAATTAAAGTCGCGTGTGAATGTGTGACCGGTGCACGAGACGGCATGATGGTTTTTGGTACTGATTATGAAACGCGCGATGGTACTTGCATTCGTGATTATATTCATGTCGATGACCTTGCTAAAGCACATGTCATGGCGCTTGATTACATGGCGAAGGGTGGCGAATCGCAAATATTGAACTGCGGTTATGGTCGAGGCTTCACCGTCACAGAAGTGATTGATACGGTAAAAGAAAAGTCTGGCAAAGACTTTCCAGTTGAACTTGTTGGTAGACGCGCCGGTGACCCAGATGCGCTCATGGCTGATAACACCAAAATTAAACAAGTTTTGGCTTGGACACCGGATCACGACGACCTAGGTGTCATTGTTCAGTCGGCATTGGATTGGGAAGCCAAGTGGCAAGCCAAAAAAACGCAGTGAATTATAAGCAGCTATCATGAGTAACGAGCGAGTATTTCAATTGGATAAGCGTTTGCAAGCAGATACTATGCTGCTTGCTGAATGGCCGCTTTGTGATTTGCTATTAATGAATGACCAACAATACCCTTGGTGCATCTTGGTACCCAGGGTGACAGGAGCGACTGAACTGTTTCATTTATCTCGGTCTCAGCGTCAGCAACTGGATCTGGAATCGACTTTCTTGTCTAAAATGTTGATGTCCGTTTTTGAAGGAGAGAAGTTAAATGTAGCCGCGCTTGGTAATGTGGTTTCTCAGTTGCACATCCATCATGTGGTTCGCTTTTCTGCTGACATATCATGGCCAGCACCCATTTGGGGGCGGCATCCGGTTAGACAATATTCTGAAGATATCTTGCAACAACGGCTTGATGAATTAAGTTGTTTGATCAAACCGGACTGGGCAGACATTGCCGCCTCTCAATGCTAACGATGGTTTCTCTAAACGGCCCGAGCACACTCAGTGTCCAATCAAACTGTAAAATTTAAGACCATCGCTCACTACCTTGAACATTATGCTGAACCGCTTGTTCGAGAGGAAACAGTACTTGCCCTGTCTGAGTTTGACACAATCATTGTGATTCCGATCTTTGATGAATCTGAAAACCAGATCCAACAATTCTTGAACTTCAATAATCAAACAAACACCTTAATGGTCTGGGTTTTTAATGTCCCCGATACGCAAACCGGGCAGTCTAGCCATTTACGAACCAAAGCGGTTTTTAATGCATTGCTTGCCCAATTAGAGGGCCAAAAGATTGGAGAGCAGCTCTGGCAGGCTGAGATCCACGAATCGCTATCGCTGTTATTACTTGATCGTTGCCATGATGTGCTCATACCTGCAAAACAAGGTGTGGGCTTGGCGCGCAAGTTAGGGATGGATTTAGCTTTAAAGCTTATTCTGGATCAGTTTGAGCGAACAGGTAAACAGGTGCAGTGGGTTCATAGCACGGATGCCGATGTCGAGTTGCCGCCAGACTATGGTGTGATCCCAGAGCAAGAAAGTTGGGTCTCTGCTTGTGTTTACCCGTTCAAACATCTGCCCGAAGAGCAATATTTTCGCGCTATGCAAGAGTATGAATTTTCTCTGCATTATTATGTGCAGTCTTTAAAAGCGGCTGGCTCGCCTTACGCCTTTCACACCATAGGTTCATTAATCGCCGTTTCAGCGGTCGCGTATGCACAGGTTAGAGGTATGCCAAAACGTGCCGGGGCTGAAGATTTTTATCTATTAAATAAGTTACAAAAGGTGGGTGAGGTAAAAAGTCTGACTTCACCCTGCATCGCTATTGCCGGACGACCCAGCCAGCGTGTGCCTTTCGGGACAGGCCCGGCTTTACTCAAGATTCAGGCGTTGCATGAAAAACATGGTGAATATCGGGTTTATCACCCGCGGGTATTTAAGATATTAAAACAGGTGTTAGATTGTGTTGCGCTAATAGAACACATTAGTTCAGACGAGGATGTTTTGTTTTCTGCATTAGAGGTTAAACTGCGTGATGCGGATGAATTCAGAGCCGTGAGGACGATTTTTGAGTCATTCTCTTGGCACAAACAGCGCGATCATCTTGGTCAGCAAAAAACGCCAGAGCGTCTTCGAAGCGCTTTTCATACATGGTTTGATGGCTTTTTGACCTTGCGCTTTATTCATGAATTAAGGGATCGCATATATCCAAATATCGAGATAAGCCGTTTACCCGCCATTTTACTTAAAGAGCCAATAATAGGAGTGGATGTTGACTATTCTGAGTGGTTTGACGTCTTGGGAATATCAGGTTAAAGCAGGTTTTGTATTACGTGGTTACCACTCTGTGCCCAGCGGTAAACCGGTGATTCACTTCATTCACGGCAATGGTTTTTGTGGTCTGACTTACGAACATCTTTTGGCTGAGTTACAGACTGACTTTGATCTTTTTATTAGCGATGCACAAGGTCATGGTGAGAGTGATGCAGGAGATCGCTTTAAAGGTTGGAATGAAACCTCAAGACTCGCGCGTAAAGTTTGGCAATCATTTTCACCGGCATGGTCGGATGTGCCTAAGTTTGCTTTAGGGCATAGTTTTGGCGCTGTGTTGACCACCTTGATGATGGCGGAAGACGCTAGCTTGTTCGATGGTGGCATTTTAATGGATCCGGTTTATACGCCGCCTAAAACTGCGGGCACTATGGCTTTCATGGGTAAAGCCGGTTTGTTGCACTACATGCCTTTATCTAGACAGGCCCGCATTCGAACGCGCTCTTGGCCTTCGACTCAAGCCGCTTGGGATTACCTTTATCAGCGCGGCACCTTTAAAGGCTGGGATGATCTGTGCCTAACGTCTTACCTGGATCATGCACTGGAAACGGATGCGCAGGGAGCATTAACGCTAAAGTGCCCACCTGATATTGAAGCAGCTATTTTTGCTAGTTATCCGGCCAAGCTTTGGCAATCTATTCGAGATATTCAGCAACCCATGACAATGCTATATGGCGAGAAAACATACCCGTTTGTGTTGAATTCACTCGCCAAACTGCATGAATCAAACTTGAATTACGACTTTATCGCAATGCCGGGTGGGCATTGTTTTATGCAAGAGCAGCCAAAAAACACTGCACTTGAAATCAAGCGTAAGTTGCGTCTTGAACTGGCTAAATTTCGGGCTCGCTGATAGGCTCTATTGCTGGCTTGGATTCAACAGCTGAAGGTAATGTTTCGCCAGACTGGTTGGGACGAGAGACATACTTTTTTCAAAGTCTGCCTTTGCTTGTTCAATTTTTCCTTGTTCGAGCAAGGTTTCGCCGCGCGCTAAATGGTAAGAAAATTGGTGAGGATTAAGCTTAATTGCTTGGTTATGCGCTGATACAGCCTGTGTCGGTTCATCCTGAGCCTGCAGAATGCTGCCCTTAAGGCTGTAAAACTGTGCTTCCTCTGGTTCTATCGTCAGCGCTTGTTGCACCAGTGCTTGGGCTTGGCTGAGTTGTTTCTCAGCGAAGGCCTTAGTGGCCTGACTAGCAAGGTCATAAGCCGGTGCTTTTTCCCGAATGTAGGCTGTGGCAGCCTGATACGCTTCTTTGCCTCGCTTGCCGTTTGATGCGAACTTAGCTGCATGCGCGCGATTTTTCTCGATACGTTCTTGAGACGGTGGGTGGGAAGCAAATAAACCCTCTATCCACGAGCTCGCACCTTGTTGAGATAAACTTAGAAATATTTCTTGAAGTTCGACGGCGGCTTGAAGGTCATAACCGGCTTTCGCCATATACTTCATGCCATGTTCATCCGATTCCAGCTCATTGCCGCGGCCATACTTTGCAGACGTCAGTTGGGCACCTAGAGCTGCACCGCCAATCACAATATTTCGATAGTCATTGTCTTGCAGTGCAATACCTAAGCCCGCCATGCCGAGTTGAATAAACTGTTGGTTCCGCATCTGTTGTGCGCCATGTCTGGCAGCAGCATGAACAATTTCATGCCCGAGCACCGCCGCAAGTTGTGCTTCGTCTTCAAGCTTCAGTAATAAGCCGCGATTAATGGCTATTTTTCCGGCAGGTAGAGCCCAAGCATTGGGAACTGAATTGTTAAGCACGACAAACTCATAGGGCAGGTCGGGAGCATCGCTGACCGCAGCAAGCTTGTGACCTACCTCTGAAATATAACGGTTCAAGTCTTCATCCAAGGTGTATGCGCCGCCTTGGGATTGTTGTGCCGGAATGTATTGGCTTTGCCCGATCTGATAATCGGTTGCTTGGCTGGGTAACAAGAAATGCTCTTCGCCCGTCACTGGGTTCACAGAACAAGCCGATATTGCGAATAGTCCAGTGAGGATAAATAGCGTTTTGAAGAATGAGTTTGAAAAAATACTTGAGATGCAAGTGGATTGCTTGAAGCTGGGCATAGTTAGGTCCATGAGTCAGTGCCAAATAGATGGCTATTTTGCGTCAGCCTTTTCGGTGAAAGCAAGTTTTTGGCAAACTTTCCGAGCCTACTTTTTCTATAGACGAAACGCAGCATTCTCTCTGTGTGACAAATAGAATCGCCGCGCTTGGCTAGTTTTGGACTATAATGCCGACACTGACTAATAGCTTTTCTAGATAATAGGTGTAATAGAAACGATGCGTGATGAAACAGAATTATTTGCTCAAGTAACTGGCTTTATAGGTGTATTAGCGCAATGTCAGGCTTTAGGCATCAAGGTTGTCTCTGCGCGTGAAAACGAGCTTATTCTTGAATTACCTTACACAGAGCAAATTATTGGCAATCCGGACAGTGGGGTGATCCATGGTGGAGCAATAACCACCTTAATGGATACAGCCGCCGGGGCAGCCGTATTGTGTGCCATGCCCGACTTTGAACTTTGCCCGACATTGGACTTGCGAGTTGATTACATGCGTTCGGCTAAACCGGGTCAGTCGGTGTTTGCCAGAGCGTCTTGTTATCGTCGTACCTCCAATATTTTGTTTATGCGTTGCGAGGCGTATCAAATTGATCGCAGCGTTGCACATTGTGTCGCAACCTTTATGAGAATGGGGGATAAGGGCGTTAAATCTTTGGAGCAAATGACGGAAGGTATTAGCTTGGCGCCATTTGTGCCAGAAACGCCGGTTCAGGCTAACTTCAAGGAAGTGGTTACCAAGGTGCGAGAAAATCTGGACTATACCGCACTGACTCACGCAATTCCTTACGCCCAATTGATTGGGGTGACATTTGAGCAAGTGGAAGGGGATTTGATTTTTAAGCTGCCTCGTAAGCCCAGTAACATCGGGAACCCTATTATTCCTGCTATTCATGGCGGCGTGTTGGGTGGATTTATGGAACTGTCCAGCGCGCTATTTTTGCTGGTTTCACAGTCTACCTTGAAATACCCAAAAATTATTGATTTCTCACTCGATTATCTGCGTGCCGGTATGGATCAAGATACTTATGCATTTTGCGAAGTGACACGACAAGGTGGCCGGGTAGCGAATGTAGAAGTGCACACTTGGCAAGCCAGTCGCGATAAACCGATCGCTTTGGCACGAGCGCACTTTTTGTTAGAAGATTAATGGTTTGCTCGATTATTTTGATAGCAACTCATTCGCCTCTGAGGTGTTTTCTTCGAGCTCAGTTTTGGCCTAATGGCCTGGGTAAGCTGAACCATTTGGTTTGAACCTGACAATTTGATAAGGCCCTTGTTCCATAATATAGCTATTGGGTTTGCCAATAACGACATTAAGCGCGCTATTCGTGACATACAGCCAGCCATCAGGACCAAAGCTGAAACCGTCAGGCCATCGCAGCGTGTCATCCTGCAGTAGCGTTGATAGTTCGCCGTCTGGGTTTATCAGGTTAATCGTGCGGTGTTCTAAGTCGCTAATATAAATATTGCCCGCATCATCGGTGGTAATACCATCACTCATACTTTTTCCGGCAAACTTTTCGATACGTTCAGCTAACTGCTCTTCATTTAAGTCTGGATTATGAAGATCTTCAAGTGCAATGCGGTGCAAATGCGTGTCGGTGACTGGCGCAAAGTATAGCCATTTTTCCTGTCTATCTAAGGCGATGGAATCGATTCCCGGACGAATTGCAAAAACCCCGAAAATCAGCATTTTTTCTTTATCCACAACGGGGACGAAGTAATCAGGTTCAACTGAATCATGGTCTTCGAATAGTCGAGTCGCCGATTGCTTTTCGACATCATAGACTATGAGTGCCGGCGTTTTTCTCAGAATACTTGCTTCTGCAATATAGATGAACTTGCCATCTTGGCTGACCTGAAAATCATTGAGGTGTGAGCCGATCCCAGCTATGTCAGAGGGGAACTCATAATGATGAACCAGTTGCATCGTGTTTAAATCAATAGCGGCAATTTGTGGCGTTTTCATACCATGCTCTGCGAAATCCAGTAGCCAAAGACGGTTTTGCCGATCAACCCGTAAGCTTAGAACTGAACTTAGATTTAATTCGTTAGGTAATGCTAAAGGAATGGCTTTGCCGTCGACCAGCTCCGCTATGTTCACGGGAGGCTTTGCTTCCGGATGATAGGTGAAGAAAACTCGGCCTTGGTTTGAAACAGAAATATTACCCGGCGGATACTGGAGGTTGGCTACGACTTCAAGTGAGTCTGAATTCAGAGTCGGTTCGGTGGTGAGGTCTGGAAAGGTTTCGCCCCCACCATAAATGGCATCAAGTACCGAGGCACTTAAACCAATAAAAAGTACGAGTGAAAACAGAACGGTCACAATTAGTTTAATCATAGTTACTCAAACATAGGTCAATTGGGAAGTGTTGCTATTTAAGCATAGATTAGGCTTTGACTCGATAATTGAATTTCGCAATAAAAATGCTTGAAAAAAAAACACTGATCCCCAAATAGAGTGGCATGGTTACTTCACCAGAATAAAAAACTGTTGTTGAACGCTTAGCAACGTCTGAACACTTTTTAGAACAACCGTAATTGAGAGAAATTGATTATGAGCGCAAACGAAAATATCGAAGCTAAACAGGAAACCATGGGATTTCAAACAGAGGTTAAGCAGCTTCTGCATTTGATGATTCATTCACTTTATAGCAATAAAGAAATCTTTCTTAGAGAGCTGATCTCGAATGCTTCTGATGCAGAAGACAAACTCCGCTTTGAAGCCCTGTCTAACAATGCTTTGTACGAAGATGATGGCGATCTAAAAATCCGCTTGGATTTTGATAAAGAGGCCAAGACCGTCACGATTACTGATAATGGTATCGGTATGACTCGCGATGATGTGGTGAATCACTTAGGGACTATCGCAAAATCCGGAACAGCTGAATTCATGAAGCAGTTATCGGGTGACAAGAAACAGGACTCGCAATTAATTGGCCAGTTCGGTGTTGGTTTTTACTCTGCGTTTATCGTGGCGAAAAAAGTGGAAGTGTTTACCCGTAAAGCCGGCGTAGATAAAGCGGAAGGTGTTCACTGGAGTTCTGAAGGTGAAGGCGAATTTACCATCGCTAATGTTGAGCGTGAAGCGCGTGGCACCTCGATTGTCTTACACTTGAAAGATGAAGAAGCAGAATTCGCAGATTCATGGAAGCTACGCGGCTTGGTGAAGAAGTATTCTGACCATATCGCATTTCCGGTTGTCATGATGTCTGAACCCGCTCCCGCTAAAGAAGGCGAAGAGCAGGAAGAAGCGAAAGAAGAAGCAGTAAACGAAGCGACCGCATTGTGGTCTTTGTCTAAGTCAGAAGTGAAAGATGAAGACTATAAGTCTTTCTATAAGCATATCTCTCATGACTTCCAAGACCCGCTTACATGGTCTCATAACCGTGTCGAAGGTAAGTTAGATTACACAAGCTTATTGTATATCCCATCAAAAGCACCTTTTGACTTGTATAACAGAGAAGTGCCAAGAGGGCTTAAATTGTATGTTCAGCGCGTCTTTATTATGGATGATGCTGAGCAGTTCTTGCCGCTGTATTTACGTTTTGTTAAAGGTATTGTGGATACGAAAGACCTTTCTCTTAATGTCTCGCGTGAAATTCTTCAAAGCGATAAAGCGGTCGATAATATGAAGACTGCACTGACGAAACGTGTTTTGGATATGCTGACCAAAATGGCTAAAAATGAGCCAGAGCAGTATCAGGCATTTTGGGA
This sequence comes from Oleiphilus sp., assembly GCA_048058835.1. Lineage (GTDB taxonomy): Bacteria > Pseudomonadota > Gammaproteobacteria > Pseudomonadales > Oleiphilaceae > PZPK01. The sequence continues at coordinate 4,286 of JBLLNS010000017.1, read as the reverse complement.
TGAGTTCGGCCAAGTGATCAAAGAAGGTTTAGCCGAAGATTATGCGAATAAAGACAAAATTGCCAAGCTGATTCGTTTTGCTTCAACGCACAATAATGACGGGAAGCAAACGCATTCTTTAGACGAATATGTGTCTCGCATGAAAGAGAGTCAGGAAAAGATTTTCTATATTAGTGCTGAAAGTTACGCGGCAGGCATTAGCAGTCCGCACATGGAAATTTTCCGCAAGAAAGGTATTGAGGTATTAGTATTAAGCGATCGTATTGATGGCTGGATGATTTCATACTTAAGCGACTTTGATGGCAAGCACTTACAGGACATCACTAAAGGTGAACTGGATTTGGGCGAAGTCGAGAACGAAGAAGAGAAGAAACAACAGGAAGAAGCCAGCAAGACTTATGAAAGCCTGATCAACCAGATTACTGAGTTGCTAAAAGACAAAGTCGATACGGTTCGGGTTACCAATCGTCTAACGGATTCTCCGGCTTGTTTAGTCTCTGGTGCGCATGACATGGACGCACAAATGAAGAAAATCATGGAAGCAGCAGGTCAGAAAGTGCCAGAGTCCAAACCGACTTTCGAAGTGAATCCAGAGCACCCATTGGTTAAGAAGTTAAATGACGAACAGAATGATGAACGCTTTAATGACTTAACATATGTGTTATTTGATCAGGCTGCTTTGGCCAGTGGTGAGCAATTAAAAGAGCCAGGTGCGTTTGTTGGCAGGTTAAATAAACTGTTATTGGACTTATCCAAATAGTTCATAGAAGGCTTTAGATAAAAAAGCTTTTTGCTAAACCCCAATGATTTATAGGCAGTAATGCCTGTCAGCCATTGGGGTTTTTTATGCTTCAAGAATAGGCAGTGTGACGGTAAACGTCGTTTTTCCGGGCATGCTTTCCAGACTGATCTGACCATCGTGTTTATCAATAATTCGCTTGCAAATCCCCAGACCTAAACCGCTGCCTTCACCGGCTGGTTTTGTGGTGAAGAAGGAGTCAAACACTTTCGTTTGAATTTCTTTTGGAATGCCGGAACCATTATCTGAAATTTTCACCGTGATCTCTGTTGGAGATGCTGTGGTGGTGATGGTTAATGTCCCCATGTTTTGCATGGCGTGTAAAGCGTTATGGATCAAGTTAGTCCAGACTTGGTTTAGTTCATCCGGAAAACATAAGATATCTGGCAGTTCCTGGTACTCTTCAATCACCTCGCAGCCTTGCTTTAAAAAGTTTTGATACAAAACCAAAACCGTTTTTATACCATGATTGATATTGCTTAAAATTTTATTGCCTGAGTTGTCGTGATGGCTGAAATTTTTAAGTGAGAAAACAACCTTCGAGGCTTTGGAAATTGCTGTTAAGATAGTTTGGTTATTTCTTTCTAAGGCGCTTAAATTATGGGCCAAGCTCACTACCTTAAGGGCATTTTCCTCTATTAAATAAGGTGCGATATAGTCGATATCCTCAACTTCAACCATATCCAGTAAAAGTTCAGTGAGTGCTTCAGCATCTTGTGTGTTGTATTTTAATAAGGCGTTAAGGATGCGCTTTTTTTGTTGCCGCTCTTCACGGGTGCTGTAAATGATGCCTCTCTCAATTTTATGTATCGATTTATTCAGTAATAAGCTGAGTAGGAGTTTATCGTTTTCAGTCATGGTGTTTAGAAACGAGGGTAGATTACCTTCAAAGTGTCTAAACGATTTTGAGTTATTTCCAGCGGATGCTTGAATGGCTCCAAGTGGGGTGTTTATTTCATGAGCGATACCGGCAATTAACTGCCCAAGCGCAGCCATTTTTTCAGAATGAATAAGTTGCTGTTGGCTGTCTTCTAATTTTGCTAAAGCTTTTTTTAACGCCACATTTTTTAAGTTGAGTGCGTAGGTACGGCTGTTAACTGTTTGTTCCAAGGTCTGGTTATAGTTTGCTAATTCTTTGTGGCTTTGCTCAAGGTTTTGGGCCATGGTGATAAAGTTGTGGGTGAGAATGCCAATTTCATCCTGTCTAGGTTGATCTATGGCTTTTATTTGGCTGAAATCCCCCCTTGCTAAGTCCTTGGTGTGCTCCGTGAGAGTGATAATCGGGGCAATCAAACGTTTACTGATTTGAGAGATAAATATCGAAGCTAAAATCAAAATCGATAAGGTGATCAGTATTGTTTTAATGAATAAATCATGTTGTTCTTGTTCATGAGCTTGATACGCTGAGTTTATTTGTTTGTTGAGTTCAGATAGAGAGTAAACCAGAAGAAGTTTGCCCCAGCGTTCCTGACCTATGGTAATAGGAACGGTGAACTCTATTGCTTCTTCATGTTTAAATGAGATGAGTCGGCTGGGAAAAGCTTCATTTTGATCAGCTTTTTTTGCTAGGGTCTTATCTGAAGGGGCATTTGGGTCGGGTAAATAAATACCTGAAAAACCAGGCTTTGAAGAATCAACATAGACTTGATTTAACTTATCCAATACCACCACTTTGGCTAGGTCATCGCTTTCAATTGCTGCTTGATTAACGGTGTTGTTCAATTCAAAAAGTTTATAAGAAGCAATATATTCGGTCACTAAATGCTTGAGGGTTTCAGCTTGTGAGAAAGCGCGTTGTTTGAGGTTTTCTTTCAAAAGGTGAGTGCGCTGTTCCAATTCTTGATCAAAGGCTTTTTTATGAATCGACATTTGCAGGTACATTTGGACGCTGAGTACCGCAATCAGGATTCCTGCAATAATCATCAATAACTTGCTGCGTATCCCCATTAATGACTCGCTTTCTTATAGATAGAAATGGAATTTCGGCCATTGTTTTTGGCTTCATATAACGCTTTATCTGCAAACATAAGCGCTTTTTCCAAGCTATTGTCTTGTAGATGACAGGAAGCTAGCCCCATACTTACCGTCGCAGAAATTGTTTCGGATAGCGTGTGCAACTCAGTACTTTCAATCTGTTTCAATACCCGCTGACAAACCGCCAAAGTACGTTCAATATCATGATCCGGAAATAACAACGCAAACTCTTCACCGCCAAAACGGCTAACTAGATTTGGCTTTTCGACGTTTTGAAGTAGCGTGTTGGTGATTTTTTTCAATAATTCGTCACCCGCCTGGTGACCATAGGTGTCGTTAATTTGTTTAAAGTGGTCAATGTCAACCATGGCGACTGTGCAGGGGGACTGTTCTTTTTGAGTGCTTAGGTAGTGCTCCTCGGCGAGTTCAAAAAAACGCCTGCGATTTAGTAGGCCGGTTAAAAAATCGGTGGTGGCGAAATAAGCCAGTTCTTTATTCGCCGTTTGAAGCATGGCATTGTGTTCTGCTTGTTTTGCCAGAGCGACATTCAAGGCCTCCGTTCTTTCCAAGACGAGTTGTTCCAACTTTTCTTTATGATGTTCCAGTTGAATATTGCTATGCCGCAGTGCTTGATTGGAAGCCGTTAAATTATACATACCCGAGATAGCTTGCGAGAACGAGGAAAGAAAAGACGATATTTCTGGCGTAAGTACGAAGTCTTTACTGGTATAGATGAAGATTAATCCCGTTAGCTCCTGCTCATGGATGATCGGATAGCAAAAGTAAGGTTTATTATTCGCTTCATCTTGACGCAATTGAGGGGACAAGTATTCAGCTAATTCTTCGTTTGATAAATGGAGATCCTGTTGAGTTTGGTTTTTGGGTACTTCACAGAGTTTTTTAAAATGCACTATATGTTGTGACTGAGAAGCAGATGTTGAAGTTTTTTCTCTGTTATCAACGGGGTCAAATAAATTGCCTGCATGATGCTTAAAATAAATAGCGGCATGTGAAGGTGGGCTTAGGCAGGGTACTTCAACCAGAAAATTCAGTGCGCGACATAGTTGTTCATCAAGCGATAGTGAGTTTAAAGCGAGCGACAAGGTTTTATTGATCACTGTTTGATAATGGCTTTGTTTGATTAGCTCTTTTTGATGGACATAACTGTCTAGTGCACTTTGAATGGTTAGGATAAGGTCATCTTCATCCCAAGGTTTGGACAAGTAGCGGAAAAGCCCTGCCTTATTCACAGCATGACCGACGGCATCTGCACTGGCTTGGCCGGTAAGCATGATTGTCAGTGTTTGTGGAAGCAACCTTTTTACTTTGCCAAGTAGTTCATCGCCTTTCATGCCCGGCATGATTTGATCGGCAATGATCAACGGAATCGTGATATTCTCGTTAATCAAATCTTCAATGATTTCTAGTGCTTCTTCAGCACTTTCGGCGACTTCAATTTGGTAGTTTGTGGGTAGGTTATTTTGCAACTGTGCCTTGAGGCTGGATAAAATGA
>JBLLNS010000016.1:0-66334 GCA_048058835.1 Oleiphilus sp. | reverse complement strand
TTGTGGAAATAAAATCAAGCCATTGCTTCAGAGATTTATTAGTCATTTTTGGTGTCAGTTGACAACTCATCTTGGCTCTGTGGCTCAGGCTCATCGCTTGACACTTCAGATGCTAAGGCCTTACTTTTAAGGCTATTTTCAGCATGCATAAGCTTAGAAAGAATAGTTGAAATTCGCTCTCTCATTTCATGCCTTGGCAGAATCATATCGATCGCACCGTGATCTAAAAGAAACTCACTACGCTGAAAACCCTCAGGTAACTTCTCGCGCACTGTTTGCTCGATTACACGCGGCCCGGCGAAACCAATTAAAGCATTCGGTTCGGCGATATTCAGATCTCCCAGCATAGCTAGACTGGCTGAAACGCCACCAAATACCGGATCGGTTAAGACCGAAATATAAGGTAAGCCTTCCAACTTTAAGCGCTCCAAAGCGGCAGCAGTTTTGGCCATTTGCATCAGAGATATCAGCGCTTCCTGCATTCTTGCTCCACCACTGGCGCTAAAGCAAATCAAGGGTTTGCGCTCATCAAGGCAGAATTTAACTGCACGAACAAACTTCTCACCAACGACCGCGCCCATTGATCCGCCTAAAAAGGAAAATTCAAAAGCGGCGACAATCACAGGAACACCTTGAACTTCACCCTTGAAAGTAATCAAGGCATCTTTTTCGCCCGTTATTTTTTGATTTTCTACCAAGCGATCTTTATATTTTTTCGTATCCTTAAATTTCAATCGGTCAGTCGGTTCAAGGTTGGCATTTAACTCAACCCGGTTGTCTGGGTCTAAAAATAAATCGATGCGACGGCGCGCTGAAATCCGAATATGGTGTTGGCACTTTGGGCAAACATCGAGGTTTTTTATTAACTCAGGACCATACAAAGCAGCTTGGCATTTAGGGCATTTTTTCCAAACACCTTCAGGAATATTACCTTTAGGTTGTGCATCGGATCGAATAGATTTTGGTTTGATTTTATCTAGCCAGCTACTCATGTATCTTCCTATCTAACATGTCAATTATCGAAAACCCAAGATGAATTAAGCTTTATCCATCGCTTTACGCATTGAAGAAACAAGATTAAAAACCTCTTGCTTCAACTTTTCTGGGTTATCTTGATTTTCAGCAATTAAATTAACAATGACACTGCCGACAATCACACCATTTGCAACTTTTGAAATAGCAGCTGCCGATTCAGCATCACGAATACCAAAACCAACCCCCACCGGAATAGGGTTATGTTTCTGGATTTGAGCAACTTTTTCGGCCACATCCGTCGCACTTAATGCTGCAGAACCAGTTACACCTTTGACGGATACATAATAAACATAGCCCGTACTGTTATCACAGATATGCTTGATACGCGCTTCCGATGTGGTGGGCGCGATCAAAAATATTGAGTCCAAACCCTGCTCTTTCAGAAAAGGAACCAAGGTATCAGCTTCTTCAGGCGGGAGGTCAACGATCAACGCGCCATCGACACCCACTTCAGCCGCTTGTTTAGCAAAGTTTTCGTAACCCATTTTTTCCAATGGGTTTAAATAGCCCATCAGCACCACTGGGGTGATCTGATTAACTTGTCTGAATTCCTTCACCATGGCAAAAATATCTTTTAAGCCCACATGGTGCATCAAGGCTCTTTCACAGGCCAGCTGTATCACCGGGCCGTCTGCCATGGGATCTGAGAAAGGCACGCCTAATTCAATAATATCAGCACCGGCATCAACCAGTTTATGCATGATATCGACCGTTAAACCCGGCTCAGGATCACCACCGGTGATGTAAGGAATGAGCGCTTTCTTGCCAATGGTTTCTAGGCCTGTTAATACTTGATTTATGCGACTCATTTTAAACCTCAATTCCATCTAAATTCGCGATTGTATGAATGTCTTTATCACCACGACCAGACAAATTGATGATCATAATCTTATCGGAAGACATTGTGGCGGCTTTCTTGATGCCATAGGCGATCGCATGACTGGATTCCAGTGCTGGCATGATACCTTCTACAAGAGTTAAGCGTCTAAATGCATCTAGCGCTTCAGTATCCGTAACCGAAACATAGTCCGCACGCTTCATGTCTTTTAACCACGAATGCTCGGGGCCAACACCAGGGTAATCCAAACCTGCCGAAATTGAATGAGTACCCATAATCTGGCCGGCATCATCGGACATCAGATAAGTACGGTTACCATGCAAGACACCAGGAGAACCGGCCGACAGCGGCGCCGCATGCTGACCAGTTTCGATACCATTACCACCGGCTTCAACACCGTACATTTCAACATCATGATCGCAAATAAAAGGATGGAACAAGCCGATGGCATTTGAACCACCGCCGACACATGCCACCAAGGCATCAGGTAAACGCCCTTCTTTCTCTAGGCACTGTAGCTTGGCTTCTCGACCGATAATAGATTGGAAGTCGCGAACAAGCATTGGATATGGGTGAGGCCCTGCGACAGTACCAATGATATAAAAGGTATTATCGACGTTCGTGACCCAGTCACGAAGTGCTTCGTTCATGGCATCCTTCAGTGTTCGCGTACCACTTTTGACCGCTTCTACCTCAGCCCCCAGTAACTTCATTCGATAAACATTCAGAGATTGACGTTTTACATCGTCAACCCCCATAAATACTTTACATTCAAGACCCAAGCGCGCTGCCACCGTCGCTGTGGCAACACCGTGCTGCCCTGCTCCTGTTTCCGCTATTACGCGAGGCTTACCTAAATACTTAGCGAGAAGCGCCTGACCAATTGTGTTATTAACCTTGTGCGCGCCGGTATGATTGAGGTCTTCACGCTTTAAGTAGATTTTTGCACCGCCAACTTCGCGAGTTAAGCGCTCAGCTAAATATAAAGGAGAAGGTCTACCGACGTAATCCGCCATATCCTTATCAAATTCCTTTCGGAATTCCGGGTCGTTTTTTAAAGATAAATACTGCTGCTCAAGTTCATCCAAAGAAGACATGAGAGTTTCAGATACGAAGCGTCCGCCGTATGGACCAAAATGTCCTTTGTTATCTGGCAGATTCTGTAATATTTCTTCTGTAATTCGATTATTCGCTGACACGCGACACCTCATTAATAAATTGAGTCACAATAGTATGGTTCTTTTTCCCTTTAGCTTGTTCAACGCCACCGCTGACATCGACAGCGTATGGACGAACCGTCTGTATTGCTTGATAAATATTTTTTTCATTTAAACCACCCGCAAGAATCAGTGGCTTGGTACGAGTTTTGGGTAACAAAGACCAGTCAAACTTTTCACCTGTTCCGCCTGGCACACCAGGCTTATAAGCGTCGACCAAAATAGCCAAAGCCGATGTATATGCAAGTTCGGCGAGCTTTACATCTTGATCATTTTGTATTCTTATCGCTTTGATATAAGGCAGTTTATACTTAAGGCAATCTGCCTCTTGTTCATCACCATGAAATTGCAGCAGATCTAAGGCAACGCTATCACAAACAGCTTGTATAGCTTGTTCATCTGCATTGACGAAAAGGCCTACTTTAGTGATAAAAGGCGGTAGTTGTCGACAAATATCTGCAGCGTCTTCTGGTGCAATGTATCTCGGGCTTGGCTTGTAAAAAACAAAACCCAGCGCATCAGCACCTGCATGTATCGCCTGCAGTGCATCCTTTAAAGAGGTAATGCCACATATTTTTGTTCTAACTCTCACGTGAACGATTCCGAAATAAAAAGCTAAAGCTAACAGAAATATCGTTATTGGCCGAGCATTATAACGACATGCGCAATGACACTAAAGCTTTAAAAACACGGAATAACGAATGACAAGACAGCGAAACATGACAATTGAGTCAGATTAAGAACATCTTGGATATAAATTCAGCTTCAAGTTACTTATCGAGAAATGCAATATTCCACATAGACTGATCACAAAAAGCCGCAGTCTCACCTGCGTGTATCATCGCTTGAACCAAAGATGGCGCGCCAGAGGATTTTGGCAAACCAAAGTCCTCTGGGTAATCGACCTGAGTGAGAAACAAACCAAATGGCTGCGCCGTGACCGAAGCTTGGGTTCTATCTTTTGCCTCTAATACAAACTTACACCACTCAACACCTTGCTCTCCTGCGCCAATAGCCATAAGCACACCTGCTATATTTCGCACCATATGATGGAGAAAAGCATTACCTTTAATATCCAGCAGTACAATATCGCCGTGCCGCGTGACATTAACAAATTCCAGAAACCTGAAAGGTGTTTTAGATTGACAGCCAACCGCTCTGAAAGAGGTAAAGTCATGCTCTCCAACCAATGACTGTGCTGCTAAATGCATATCATCTGCATTCAAAGGGTGATGACACCAAGATAGCTCTGTCGCAAAACTGGCAGGTCGAACCGGATGATTATAGATAAGATAATTGTATCGTCGACTAGTCGCTGAAAAGCGTGCGTGAAAATTATCATTAACGCTCACAGCCCAACTAACGCTGATATCTTTAGGTAGATTCGCATTACAACCAAAGACCCAAGAGCGCTGTGTTCTTGAAGACTTTGTTTCAAAATGAACAACTTGATAAGAAGCATGAACCGATTTATCGGTTCGCCCTGCACAGACGACTTCTATTGGTTCATTTGCCACCACTGAAAGCGCCTCTTCGAGACACTTTTGAATCGTTGGCAAGCCGCTTTTTTGCGCCTGCCAACCATAATATTGGTGGCCATTATAGGCGACACATAACGCAATTCGGCCAGTGATTTTATCATCACTGGCCGAGTTTGATTCCGAAATTTGAGCTAACATTTTGAGAATACTAGTTGAGAAGGCGTTATCGCTAGCAAGCGATACGCCCACATAGGGTTAATCTATTGAGTCTAGGAGATCTTTTGCTTCAGCTTGTTGCGCTTCTGAACCTTCTTTCGTCACTTCCATCAGAATATCTTTAGCACCTTCAACATCGCCCATATCAATATAGGCTCTCGCTAAGTCCAACTTAGTAGACGCTTCATCAGTACCATTCAAAAAGTCAAATTCATCGGCATCCGTTAAATCATCATCCAAACCTTCTGTTGCATCTATATCAAATTCCTGAGCAGCTTCTTCCAAGACGTCATCACTAACAAGAAGTTCATCCGCTTCTGGCGTCTCAGATACTTTAGGTGACGCATCAAAATCATCTGTCAGAGCAATTTCAGACTCTTGATCTAGCTCTGCATTTAGATCTAAGTCATCTAAATCGACGTCTAAAATTGAGTCATCAAAGTCTGACTCTGTCGACACTTCTTCTAAGTCAGGCCCATCTAAGGACAACTCATCCTCGACTTCTAAGGCATCTTCTGAAAGCTCTGCTGCAGTTTCAAGTTCGTCACTGAGCTCAGCTACGTCGTCTTCATCCGCGCTTAAGCTATCAAGGTCAAGCTCAGTGGACAGATCTAATTCTTCAGGCTCAGTATCCTCTTCCAAGCTAACGCTATCGAAGTCGAAGGATTTCAGCTCTTCAGGTACATCGTCATCAAGCTTATCAGCATCATCACTTGGTGCAGTATCTTGCGGAACCGCTGCTTGCTCTTCAGCTTGTGGCGTGAGGATATCCTCGCTCTCTTCCATAAAGGATGTATTTTCCGCATCCAACATATCTAGTTTAATTTGCTCTGCCTGAGCTAAGGCTTGATCATCTTGTATCGCTTCTAACTCACTAAACTGTCTATCAAAAGCTTGGCGATCACCTAAATCTTTATAGACACCCAACAATGCTAAGCGATAATCTGTGCGAACCGGATCTTGAGAAATTGATTTTTCAAGAACTTGGGCTGCCTGATCTAAACGACCGTAGCTAATATAGGCATTAACTTCTTCGAGAATATCGTGAGATTCATCTTGTAACTCTTCAGTGAAATCACCAACATCCTCATTTTCGTCAATGAGCGATTGTTCATCATCAAGATCCGTTTCATCGAAGTTTTCACCCACTTCTTCATCAAAAACATTAACTTCGTCGAACTCTTCATCTGTCGCTAAACCGTGTTGAGACTGGAACTCTTCCTCACGTTTAGCGTTATGACGAGAAACCAACCACAGAATAACCACTAAGACCAAAATACTGATGACGGAAATTGCAAGGTAAAGCGGGTTGCTAAGAATCATTTCAATAATATTTTGAGATCGAACTGGCTCAGGCGCACTATCCTTTTTGGCCTCAGCTTTTACTTTAGCTGTTTCTTCTACTGGTTTAGCTGAAAGGGCTTTCTCTTCTGTTGCAGCCGCGCCGTCCTCAGCCATTACATTTTCATCAGTACCAGACATCTCAGCCGATGCAGTATCCTGAGCATCCATCATATCGCCAGACTTATCACCTTGCGACTCAGCAACGGGTTCTTGAGAATCCATATTTTGATCTTGTTCAGATGGAGCGCTAACAACTGGGTTTTGCGCTTCAGCACCAGCCTGCAGTTTTTCTAGCTCATTTGCTCGCATTTGCGACTGGATAGACGCTAGCTGGTCGTTTTTGAGGGTTAACAGCCTTTGGAGAGTCGAAAGCTGCTCTTCAAGGTCGGTAAGACGACTGTTAAGCTCAGTATTTTCAATACTTGTTTTATCCAGTTTTTCAAGCGCAATCGCTAATTCAGTATCATTGCCGGATGAGGTTTTATCTGATTGACCAGCGTTAGCAGAATTGGTACTGGTGTTTTTATTTGTTTCTGCGACAACAAGTTTCAACTCGTCCGCTCTAGCCACAACATTATTGGTGCTTGCTTGAGAAGACGGTTTAGTCTCGGCTTTCGTCTTGGAAGAACCATCAGCCACCGACGCCGTTCTTTTTCCAGATAAGGCTTCATTTTGAGCAATGACATTTTGAATGGCTTGATGCTGGCTTCGCTGCTTAATTTGATCAATGGAAGGCAGTCTGAGTACCTGACCTGCCTTTAGTTTATTAATGTTGTCATCGATGAATGCATTCGGGTTTAAGTCTTGTATCGCCAGCATCACTTGCTGAGGACTAACGCTACGATCTGGTCTCGCTTGAATAGCGATATCCCAAAGCGTGTCGTTTGCGTCAGTTGGGCCGTAGTTTCCTGAAGCAATGCGACTAGACACTGGCGCTAATATGGGCCGTTTAGTCACGCCAGTATTATTTGAAACAGCTAATGTATCGCCTGATGAAGCGCGACTCACTGCTGGAGCGCTTACTTTTGCAGCTGGCTGTTCAGAAAAGAGTGGCGGATCAATTAACAGCGCATACTCTCTTAGGAGTCGACCGCTTGGCCAGATCAACTCAACAATAAAGTTTAGGAAAGGCTCTCTAACGGGTTTTTTACTCGTTAGGATAACGACAGCCTTACCTTGCGCATTCTTTACCACTTCAAAACGCAAATCTGACAAGAAGTAGACTCTATCAACATTAGCTTTCTGAAATTCTTCTCGGGTGGCTAACCCTGGCAATATTTCTTCGATCGTCAAGCCTGCCGTATTGACCAATTCAATTTCAGCATTAAGCGGTTGGTTAAGCGCTGATTGAACCGTCACCTCACCCAAACCGAGTGCATGAACAAACCCAGTAAAACATGCACCGAGTAGTGATAGAGCAATGGCTAGCTTGCGTATCATCACTTATTTTCCTTTATTGTTTAATTAAGTTTTATTACAAGGCTTCTCAGTTATTTAATACGCATATCAGAAATTGACAGACAAAACTAAATTTTTTTATTAAGAAACCGCCACACCTAGTTGCTTTTATTAGAAAAACGAAGAAGCAACCCACTTCAAAGTATTGTTTATACTCTGTAATTTATCAACCAAACTTTGTGTATCTATTTGTTAAATCCTCAAGCACTAAGTTATCCACAAAATTCTCACTCAAAGTGACCATTATTTTTAGGGCGCATGTACGAATAACCTTATCCATATTTTAGTGTCCGCAGAACCTACTTGTGTATGAAACGGTCCCACAAAGTGTTTCTGTATTTTGCTTGGTTTAATACTTAGCTTTTGCGTTAATGCCTCTTTCGCTTTTATAAACTGGGCATTGGCTTCTTGCTCAATTTCCGACAGTCGCGCATGACGGCCAGACTCGGAATATAAGGCAAGGTATACAACGCTATCAGGCTGTTCTTTAATATTCGCTGCTAATGATTGGAGCCAACGATCAGATATATTAGCAGGCAGTAGTGCACCGTTTGGCCAATCTTTATCCGCTTCGGCTTGCTTTATATAATTGACATACACAAGGTTTTGTCTCAAAGCATTCGAGACTAAATAGACACTTATCCAATACGTTTGCCCAGAAATGTTAATGCTACCGGCCAGGTAATAATGATCACTATCCCTGCCAGATAGCCGACGTTCATCGAATACATTATTCGCCCAATAACTACTGACTCCGCAAGCCCTTTGCTGACATTGAAACAGCAAACTACCAGCGTCATGAATCAAGGTTTCATAATAACGGAATGCTTCATTTAAGCTTGTCGCAGCTGACAGTTTAGATAAAACCATATGCAGCAAACCATCTACACGGGTTTCTTTTTCGATTGATAATTCATTATTAATGCGTTTTGGCGTGCTTAAAACGATTTGATGCGCTTCTCCGCTGAGCTGCTTTTGGTATTCAATCTGAGCGTTATACATTAAAAGTGTATCTGAAATAACGTTTTCAGAAGCCACGTGGCCGGAAAATACTAGCAGCACTAGAATAAACCAGACCTTAATTCGTGAGATAAGCATGTAGATACTCCGCCGTTTTTTGTACATCACCATCCATATGAAAATGATGCCCACCAGGCACCTGTACATCTTCAATATGTTTGAAATAAGCTAAGCGTTTGCTTAGGTTTTCATAAGAGGTAAAGTAACCTTTATCCCCCTTCAACAGTTTTACAGGGCACTCAATACCGGAAAACACTGCTTTGACCTGAGATTCTGAAAACCGCATAAAAGATGGTTTAAGCAATTTGGGATCAGTTGTCCAAGAGAAGCCTCCTTCAACAGGCCGAATCCCCCGCTCTACTAACAAGCTGGCTGACGCCTTATCCAAACGACCTATTCCTGTCATTCTCGCTCTAATGGCTAGTTCGAGAGTTGGAAAAACAGTGACCTTGGATTTAATTTGAAGTGCTTTATTCACTGCTTTTCTAAGCTGAGGCAAAACCATTTCTGTCTCGTCAGTCAAAGGTCCCATACTATCTAGCAATACGACATCTTTTATTTTTTCTGGAACCGACGCGGCGACCATCGCGCAAATAATGCCACCTAAGGAGTGACCTAACAAGGTAACTTTTTCGTTCACGTCTTTGTCAGTATTCAGTGCATCGATGAAAGCGACTACATCAACTATATTCTCGACCAAGTGGTAACTGGATGTCGCTGGGCGATGCTCTGAAAGACCATGACCAGCTAGGTCTATCGCATAGAATGGTCGGTCAAGATCAAGACATTGAGACAACGGTATAAAAGATGCTGCGTTATCAAGCCAACCATGCAAAGCGATCACAGGGCTACCTGTTGTAATAGTATTTTTTAGTCCAGCCAGTTTTATACGGCTGGTTTGCATTTCGAAAGCAGTTAAATTCAACAGCACAAACCTCTAAGGACTAACAATATGGAAGTAAGCTTACGCATTGTTCAAAAACAATTTTTTAAAGTTAAGGGAGGTCTGCTCCGCTAATTCTTCCACCGAGACACCTTTAAGTTCAGCTAAATAGCGCGCAACATGCGGTACAAACTTTGGCTCATTGGATTTGCCTCGCATCGGCACAGGAGCAAGATAAGGTGAATCTGTTTCGATGAGTATTCTATCCAAGGGTAAAGCTTTCGCGACCTCTTTTAATTCGAGCGCATTTTTAAAGGTGACAATACCTGAAAAAGAAATGTAAAAATTATGATCAATGGCCCGCTTAGCCATATCCAAGTCTTCCGTAAAACAGTGCAGCACACCAGCAACGTCTGGATCGGAGTAATCGTGAATATAACGCAAGGTATCTTCTTTCGCGTCTCGGGTATGAATGATGACCGGTTTACGTGTTCGTTTGCTGACCTCGAGATGTCGTTTAAACCACTCTAACTGGAGTTCTTTATGCTCCACACCGTAATAGTAATCTAAGCCCGTTTCGCCAATTGCAATGACTTTGTCACGCTTTGATAGAGCGATCAAACCATCCACTGTTGGCTCTTCACAATCCGTCGAACCTGGATGAACGCCCACCGAGGCATACACACTGTCATGAGTCGCGGCAATGCTTAACACATCTTCGATATGCTCTAAGTCGATAGCGACACATAACATTAAATCAACTAGGTTTTCTGTTGCAGCTTCAATTGCTTTTGAAAGGTGACCATTATAAGGGTCTAATTTGAGTCTATCTAAGTGACAATGAGAATCTATAAACATAACTACCGGTTCAACTTATTGGAAAATTCGATCACATAGTATGTGTTGGTCGATCAGAACTCAATGAGCCGGCAAGATAGGTTTCAATTTTTAATTTCGCAGCGGGATCGTCAGCATTAAATTGAACGCCAATACCCGCAGCCCTATTGCCTTGAGCGCCTTTCGGTGTGACCCAGATTACTTTACCGGCAACAGGAATTTTTTCGGGCTCATCCATTAAATTCAAGAGGAGAAACACCTCATCGCCCAAGTGGTAATTTTTTGCTGTAGGAATAAACAAGCCACCATTTTTAATGAAGGGCATGTAAGCAGCGTAGAGCACTGCCTTATCTTTAATGGTTAACGTTAATATCCCGCTTCTCGCGCCAAAACCAGCTGACATAGTAATCTCTTGTTGGTAAGTTCTTAATTTTATGTATTTTTAGTATAGGACAGGACTTTTTTTTTGCTTAAGCTTTTTGGAAAAACTCATTCAGTATCGCTATCGGCCATCAGGTTTCGTTTTTCGCATTAATCCAGACCATTTATGTAAAAGCAGTTCAAATGACAGAACCTTGTTTGGGTTTGAACTTCCCTGAAACAACTTAAACTGTTGCAAGCAAGTATCATACAAGTCGAATAACTCAGCATTGGATGATTTTTCTGACAAGTACATAAACATTTTTTGTGCTGGTGCTTCATTAGCTAAATCGTGGCTAAGCTTCATTTTAAGAATCGTTTCGACCCACGCCATCATCCAAGCCAATCTCAAAACGGCATTATCATCATTCCATCTTGTCGCTAAGGTGCTTGAAACAAATTCATTTTTTAAAAATGCTGCCAACTCATCCAACATGGTTCTGTGTTCTTCAAGTGCATCATTTTGTAGATAGTCAAACGCTTTGAGTGGGGCAAATTGTGCCAATGCCAAGACCTCGGATAAGTCTGCCTCAGATAATGTTTTGTCTAGGCTCATCTCACCTGTTTGCTGTTGAAGCCATGAGATTGATTCAGCAACACTGGGCGAATTGAAATGAACAACCTGGCAACGAGATTTTATCGTGGGTAACAACAAACCTGGCTGATGAGAAACGAGTATGAGTACGGAGTCTGCGCTTGGTTCTTCTAAGGTTTTTAATAGCGCATTGGCTGAATTAAGATTAAGCGCTTCAGCGGGGCTTATCACAGAAATTTTTCTACCGCCCTGCAGGCTAGATTGACCAAAGAAGTCAACCAACTGCCTGACTTGATCTACTTTTATTTTACTGGCACTTTCTTCAGGCGAAATGGTTTTAAAATCAGGGTGGCTGTCGCTATCAAACAGTTTGCATTGCTTGCAGATGCCACAGGCTTGAAGATGATCATGTTCAGCCAATTTATTAGTGCTGCTATCACGCCCTAAAGCCGATTTTTCACACAACACAAGCCGCGAAAATTGCTTTACAAAATGAGATTTTCCAACGCCAGCATGCCCTTCAAACAAAAAAGCATGAGGTAGACTCTTCGTTGAAAGTTGCTGAACAATGCGGCGCCACTGTTCCTTATGCCATGGGAGTTGTAACTCAATATCCATTACTTTGCTTCATTCGATTTATGGTTCCCGCTGTACTGGTGACGCTCCAATAACTCTGTTTGTCTGTGCGTTATCGAAGCAAGTTTTGTGGCACGTGTTTTTTGAATGCGCGCTAGAAACATTCTTGGTGTCTCACCCTGCTCTCGCCGATAACCAAACTTACTCAATATAAACAGCCAAGCCAAATATTTTTTTTCCGCAAAAGAATAACCGGATAAGCGTTTAATGCCAAGGTAAGCAAGCATAGATAAAAACAGTAGCACCATCAGATAAACAAAAAATAAGGCAATTCGAAGCAAACTGTTTTCACCTAAAGTTGCGGTAATGAAGCTGTCTTGCTGATCTTGATTGTAATTTACCACCAATGTTTGCCATTGGAAGTTTATTTCATCCATTTTCAAACGTACCCAATTAAGCATACCAAACTTCATCGCCGCTGAGGCAAAGGGACTGTTTTCAAGAAAGGCATCTTCATTTCCTAAAGAGCCACCCAGACCATTACTGATTCTAAGGGGAGAAACCATCGCTGTGGGGTCAACTCTGAACCATCCATAGTCAGGCAAAAAAGCTTCTACCCAAGCGTGCGCGTCATACTGGTGAACGATCATGTAATTGGCCTGCTCGTTGAGCTCTCCACCTTGATACCCCATCACCACGCGAGCAGGAATACCCGCCAGACGTAGCATATACGCTAGGCTGCTCGCATAATGTTCACAAAAGCCTTTGCGGGATTCAAACATAAACTGATCTACAAACTCACCCTCTAGCAGATCTGGCTCCAGGGTATAAAAAAATTCCTGCTCCCGAAAATGGTTGAGTAAATACACCAATAAATCTTCAGACTGGGTAAAAGACAACTTCAGCCGTTCAATAAACGCCTGAGTTTT
This sequence comes from Oleiphilus sp., assembly GCA_048058835.1. Taxonomy (GTDB): domain Bacteria; phylum Pseudomonadota; class Gammaproteobacteria; order Pseudomonadales; family Oleiphilaceae; genus PZPK01. The sequence continues at coordinate 53,545 of JBLLNS010000016.1, read as the reverse complement.
AGGATTCAATCGCTTAGAAGGTAATTGTAAATCCTGGCCATAATAGCGTCCTTTCCTATCAACATTTTGCAGCACATTGGACGTAGGTATGGCGGGTATGACGCTTAGACGATCGTTTTCAGGCAAAGACATTTGATAGCGCGTTGCCTGAATAGCCTCTGCTTTCAAACGATATAAGCCCATATCAGCTCGGATAACATTGGTACTAGCGGGTTGGGATCCATTGAGTGCAAACACCCATTTTTCTTGGTTTGGCTCAAGCATCACTTGGTAAACTGGGTCTCTTGTCGCGATAAATCTCCCAGCGTCTACCTTCTGAGGCTTAACCCAGTTAGCCGCCCCACTACTTTGTGACCATTTCCGACCATCAAAATGGTCAAGCACTAAGCCGCGCCAATACAAGCTAGACCTTTCCGGTATATCAAAACCTAAAGTCGCTCGAAACGCTGTTTCTGAAGATCGGGCTAATTCCGAGATATCACCCGGAGACATTTCAGAACTCATGCCCGTCTTTGCCTTTTCTGATTTAATTGGCATTTGCCAAAGCGGCGAAATACGTGGAAAAAACAAAAATAAAATAATCACCAAGGGCAACGCAATGGTGATCAACTTCGCCATAGACTTAGTATGAGACCCTAACAATGACAAATGAGAAAAACTAAGAGACTTATCGGTTACTTGAATGAGCAGGAGTAAAAAGAAGCAAAGAGACACAATAAGCAATTGAATAATCGTCTGCAAAATACCTTGTTCAAACAAGAATGACACTGCAGATAGATAGAACATGGTAAAGATAAACACATGCACATCTTTGCTTTTTTTTAATTCGATCAGCTTTAAAACTGCGGCTAAGAAGAGGAACGAGGCCGCCATATCAACAGAGAAATTGGTTCGGTAATACAGCACAAATACCGTGATGGACATGATCACTAAGACGCTGCGTACCAAAAATGGAATGTCAGACTGACGCCGTCGGTAAGTCAGGTAACGTAAACCACAAACCAATAGCACAAAGCCACTCAACCAAGCCGGCGTATGAGATTGATGCGCGAATAACTGTAAAAGTGTTAGCAGCAGCAAACCCGTAACCGGGATATACTCTGTTGGTATCGTTTTATCTAGCACCTTGTTATTAGTCATAAAGTCGCACTACTGGTTAAATAAGGCTAGAGCATCTAGGCAGGACTGTTTATGAGCCGCACCTACGTTTGGCGGAATTGAACGACCTGGTATTTTGAAACCAAAAGGCTGGCCCTTTTCAGACAACTGACAGACATCAAAACACAAATGTTTCAGCCGCGCTTCGACTGGGTCAGAATAATGTGCCCAATCGACCCAATCCGGTGAAATGCAACCGAGATCAACATCACGAACAATCAATTCATCTTTGGCTGCAAACTTTTTCCATAGAATTCGCTTTGTCGAGTCACCATGCTGATATTCTCTAAGCTCATTCAAATCCGATGATGGCAACGCCATGTCGGCATTGCCCCCTTCACCATTCGAACTGGCATTGGCTTCAGCAAAGTCTGGCTCAGGATAAACCCAACATTCAGCATCAAGCTTCAACCACGTCCATGTTTTCACCAAACCAAAAGGGAAACGTGATTCAATATATAAACGATGGATACCATGTCTGCCTCGTGGACATTTTTTGCCGACGACAGTTAAATCGACACAATCATGGTCAGAAAATGGTACTAGCCTCGCATCGTCTTTATTTAAACCAACCTTAAGCGCTAAAGGCAATCCCTTCAACTTGCTTAACCTTAGGTTAAACTGACTAGGCTCTCCGGCGAAACATCGACCAGGCTCTTTCGCTTCGACAGCTAAGCCCGCTAAGTTGAGAAAACACATCCAGATAGATAAAAAGAACAATGTACCTAAAAAAAAGCTGAGCAAATATATCAGACTATTTTGGTAGTTAATCGCCGTCAGCAGCATCACAGCTAACATGACTAAAAAACCTGCACCCAAAGCACTAGGAAAGATATAAATATTCCGTTGCGATAAATGAAATATTTTTTGCCTAGGTGATTTTGAGGAAATCCACTGACTTAGTTTTTCCAAAGAGATAAACAATGAGTGATCGCTCCATCATAATTACTTTTCTTAACAATAAGATAGTCTAAAAGACTTGCATTAACACAGGCATGATTAAATAATTAGGTTAATTAACGAACAGTTTCAAGCTATTCGCTTGCTAGGCAATCATTATGAAATCAAATCTATCGTTTTATACACTCTCACGCTCGATTCTTCTATCGTCTTTTCTTTTTCCCGTACTGAGCCAAGCAGAAGTGACGTCGTTAAGCAGCAACGAGTTAACAGAGACCTATATTAAAGATTCCACCATTATCGTTACGCCGACTAAACAAGCTAACACGCAGCAAAAAACCTATTCCAGTTTAACGATTGCGCCAATCGAAAATACCGATCAAGACATCACTGAGCTACAAAATTCTCAAAACCACATGAGCAGCACAACATCCTCAGTGATGTTAAACGATGAAATTTTGAGGAATGCCAGCGTAGACTCTGTCTTTGCTCCTGAGCTAGTCGTTAACATTCCGACCTACCAAGAATTAATCACACCACCCATCGCTGAAATTTTTGACGACCCTCGTTATGCGGTGCCAGATGGTAACTTTGACTTTACCTATGTCGGCGGCACAAACTCAAATAATTTGGGTATTAGTCGTGTAGGTGACCAATTTACTTTCTCTATCGGTAATTTGCCGCAAATAGACACAATCAACTTACCCCAAGCCATTGATGAAGGCCCGCTTCAAATTACGCCTCGTGATGGTGGTGGCTTTGATTTAACGATCAACATTCCAGAATAAGGCTTAAACACGCCTATCAGATGAACATGTCTTCTCTAACTCAGATGGCGTGTTTATCTTTAAAGCCAACGCCGAACACGTCTTTTGTAGTCGAGAAACGCTTCCCCGAATAACTTTTCTAACGCGCGCTCTTCTACTTCTATCTGAAAATAATTCATATAGAAGATATACCCGATGAATATAAACAGATTCAACGGGTTCGCCAAATACACCCCCCAACTGAATAACACCAAGGCCATACCTAGATACATGGGATTTCGCGAATAACGATACACCCCAGCTATTACAAGTGTATTTGCAGCTTCGGGCTTTAGCGGATTGACGGTTGTCTTATTACGGCGAAATTGAGATAGCGCGGGAAACAGTAACAGAAAAGCGATGACAAGCGCTGGAATAATGAAGAAATGCTTTTCTGAAAAGGTGATCTCAAGAGGAAAATACCTATTAATCAGGAACATAAATGCAGCAAAAATTAAGGTCACTATCGGCGGCGGAATTTTTACAGAGGTTCTGGAGAGTTTTTTCATTTTTTTACCAACTAAGCCTTATGGACGATTTAACTACGCCCTCTTTATGAGTACTATAATTCCAGACATTAGAAAAGAAGCCGTCAGGCCGCTTCTTTGTTGTGAACTAATTTCTCCTTGGTAAAGGCAGCTTAATAGCTGCCTTTTTTTTGTTCTAAATTTAAGTACTTAGTTCTATTCAGGTAATAAACTAACGCCATCCGGCGTTAGTTGGGTTTGAAAGGAAATGGAATATTAACAGTTGTTTTTAAGACGTTTGCTTCGCCAAAATCTGCCAGATACATTCTGCTGACAATTTTCGACTCAAAGTCTGGATGATTTAACTCAGAACTGACAACACGACAATAAGAAACTTCACCTGTCGGCTCAATCACAACTTCTAACAATAGCTCACCTTCTAAGAACGGATCTTTACGCAGCTCTCGCGAATAAAGCTTGTTGAAAGAAGATTTAAGCGATTCTGTGGTTAAACGGATATTCTCGCGACTTCTTGCTCTCACTGAATTTGCTGCTTCTGCTTCCGCTTTGGCTAGCGCTATCTCATCGTCAGTCGCGGTTAACCTTGCGTCATCTCGAGCTGCTAACTGAACTTGTTCTACAGGTGCAGAAATGGTATCTGTCTGGATCCCACCGCTACGCTTCATGACATCTGAAGTCGAGGTTGAGTTGGCCTTCGCAGCAATCGTCCGTTCTGTTCGAGGCTTGATGTTTTTCTTCAAGCTGGAAACGTCTACCACTGATTTGAGGTCAGACAAATCATTTTGAAGCGCAAGCAGCCCTGATTTTCTGGCAACATCTCTCGCTTTCTTCACTTCTTTAGTCAGGTCTTTATCTTTTACCACCTTGGGCTTTTCAAGCTTAGGAAGAATTTCTTTCTTCTTCGGTTCAGGCTTTGGTTCGGGTTTTTTAACCTCCGGTTTCGGTTCTTTTTTAGGCAGCGGCTTTGGCTCTTCTTTTTTAACCGGTTTTGGTGGTTCTTTCTTTTTGACCAATTTAGCTAATTGAGGCGGCAATTTTTCCAAATCATTTCTGTCTTTCTCAGGCACGGTGATATAAGGAATCCAAACTGAAAATACTATTAAAATGGTAAAAAGTAGAATCAATATCAGCTTAAATCGCTGACTTTCTTTTTTTTCAGAGCTCCAGGGTAAATTTAAGCGATCTTGCGAAATAGCCATTAAACACCCTTACTACTATTTTGAGCTGAAGCGCCGCCTTCTTGATCAGCGCCTTTTTCAGCCTGCTTGGACACGGCCAACGAAATTCGAGTAAAGTTTGCATCGGTACAGGTCGCCATGATGCTTTTAAGCACTTTGTAGGGCGTATTCTTATCAGCAACCAAGGTAGCAGGATAACCATCAGTAATATCCCGATTAGACGACATTTTATTGCCTTGATATTCCAACTCTTCTTTTAAGCCTTGCAACAAACCTTCGTCATTCATTGCGCTCGTGACAGCGACATTACGACCTTGGACAAGAACGTTGGTTCCAGACACCGTAATCACGAGGTTGTCTTTAGGCTGTTCTTTGGCAGTCGAAATAGGTAAATCGATGGATTTATCTTGCTGAAGTACCTTTACATCAGATGAGTTGACCATTAAGAAAAAAACCAAAATGGTAAAAATATCCATCAGAGAAACCAGGTTTAAGCCACCGGCCTTATCCATCCTCTTGTAATGGCGCTTCATCCTTTTTGCACGTCTGGAGAGTTTCATGATTCACCCTCTTCTGAGCCATTTCCTAAGTCAGGCGCGTCGCCAATAGAAATATCAGGAAATAACTCAGCATCAACCACATTGGCTGCTACCACTGCGGGGTATGAACGAGTTTTATCCATGGTGGTTACTAGTGTCTGGTAGTCAATATTTTCTGCCAAAAGTAAGGTGATTTCTGTTTTATCAGGCAACCTAGTTTTTATTTGCTTTAGCAAACTGACTAAGGAATCAAAATCATGCTGACCATCGATGTTATTAAACTTTCTGATTAAACCGTTTTTCGTATCCCCCACGGCTAAGCTATTTTCACGAATGATTAATTGTAACTGAAGATTTTCATCATCCAGATCAACTAAAGCGTTGTCGCTTGCTGGAAAATTTAAATCGAGTACTGCCGTATGCGAAAACACCATACTGAGCAACAGAACAGGCACTAATACAATCATTAAGTTCATGAAAGCAGTAATATCTAAATCTGCTTGCTGAACAGGCCGCCTATGCTTCCTTCTTGCCATGCTAAATTAATCCTTGAGAGATCGATAAACAGTTCATTGAAATCAATACGTATGAGTATCTTATGAAGATTGACCCGTCTGGTCTGAAATCATATTAAGCAACTTCACCCCAGCCATTTCGAAACTATCTACAATTTCATTGGTTTTTGTTTGAAGTACTGAATGAAACAATAACAACGGGATTGCTGCCATTAACCCAAAGGCCGTGGTATTCATAGCCACTGAGATACTTTGCGATAGTAAAGATGCCTTTTCAGCAGGGTCTGCATTTGCAACGGCGGTGAAGGCTGCGATCAAGCCGATGATCGTACCAAGTAAACCTAAAAGTGTTGATACATTTGCTAGCGTAGCGAGGTATTGAGTGCGTTTTTCTAGGCGAGGAAGCGTTTCCATCAACCCTTCTTCCATAGCGTATTCGATATCATCACGCTGAGCACCGTTCAATAAACGGCTCAACCCCGCCCCCATAATCGCGGCAATAGCCGTTTGGGAATCATTAGCAAACTTAAGTGCTGTTTTATACTCGCGCTTTCTCAAAATAGGCAGAAGCCCCATATCAAATGCATTTCTATTCGATCTTTTGGCCGAACTTAAATAGATATAACGCTCAATCGCTATAGCCAATCCGATGACCAAAACCAAGGCTATCGGGTACATAAACGCACCGCCTTCCTGAAAAAAACGAACGATTGTATCTAACATGCTAAAAACTCCTGATAACTAACTGACATAGCTTATATTTCCTTAAAGGTAATGTGTCGCGCGATATAACGTCAAAGTTGAACGTTTAAACGCTATTATTTTGATTGAAATGTTTCTACATCTACTTCTAAAAAATGCGAAAAATGTATTTGTTGTTTATAGCGATGAGGCTCGATAGGCACTAATACACCCGGAATATCTTTAGGGGGCGATTTATCACTACTTTTTTCGATACTCGGTAATTGCCAAGGTTCATCGAAATTAACCCTCGGTAGCTCGGTGTTACCAATGATAGTAACTTCATCAAGGGTTTCAACATTCTTTTCAACGGCTTGTGAAAGAAAACTCATTCCGAGCAATAACAAACCGGCAATAGCGGCTATCGGCATCCTTACTTGAGTAAACTGACGAGAAATAGGCATCATTTTCGCTCCAACAACATTATCCAGCGTTTGACAGTTTCCACATCATCAGCGCTTGATAACTGAACATACTGCTCATAATGCTTGATTGCTAAAGAATACTCTTGGAGGTAAAGCTCATATAAAACACCTAAATTATATTGAACTAAGGGATGCTTTGGGTTGATTGCTTCTGCTCGTCTTAATAAGTCTTCAGCTTCGGTAAATTTACCCGCATCTTGCATTATCAGTGCTTGCTGCAGAAGCGCATCGATAAAGTTCGGGTCAATTTCAAGAGCTCGACTAAACCACGATTTGGCATCTTCAGACTGGTTTTGTGCCTTTTTTATCACCCCTAAGTTGACATAAGCGCCCGTTAATTTGGGATGCGCATCTACGAGCTGGGTAAACAGTGATTCTGCTTTATCCAATTCAGCTTGCGACAAAAGCTGAACAGCTTTTTGATAGTTCGCTTTATCCAGCTCAGTCAGTACCGGTTTGTCATTCGCCACTGTTTTTTCAATCACGATAGCAGGTTTTTTCGGTGCACCACCGCAAGCCACCAGAAAACTCATCGCTAACAGGTAAATAGATAATCTAAAACATTTGTTCAGCATAAGGCGTCACTTTTAAATTACGTTGATATTCTGTCGGGTTCATTTGCGCCATCACGTCGAAGGTGCGTTCTATCCACTTATCGTATTGACCCTGCGCAACCTTCTGGATGTTAATTTCGTAGATATCCATCGCCTGCTCTTCAAATGGATAAGCTTGTTCTTCTAGCAATATATCGTATTGTTCAAGCTGCATTGCGTTAAGGCTATCGGGGCGTTCAGAATTCAAAATATCACGCGCCAAGGTACGATAAATCGAGGCAATTTGGAATGTGGCGGCCGACATAATCACAGAGTCTTGATACTCCGACAAGCCTTCTAACTGGGACACAATTGTTTTCAAGGCTGCTTTCTTTTTAGCCAAGGATTTTTTCAAGGGCAAACTCAGTTTTATGTCCTCAAACTTTTCAAGATCAACATAGGTTAATTCAAATGCAGCGTTCGCCGCTAAGCTTGAAGAGCGTGCTGTTCTGATTTTCTTGTTTGCTTTTTCAAAGGCAACCAACTTACGCTGCCAAGCAACTTTTGCGGCAGTGTCTTTTTGCTTAGCAAAATAATCGATATGTAAGTTGTACGCTTCGATAACCAAGCCAAACTGATCTGGATATTTCTTGATAAAATCTGCTAGCAGCGGCAAAGCCAAGTTAGTGAAGTCGTTCTCTAAATAAATTTCTGCCGCTCGGTAAAGTGAATTAGAGGCTTTCGCTTTATCGTTGACAGTATTAGCAATCTCAACCAATTTTTCAGCTGCTGAAATCGGTTCTTTATTTTTCTCATAGGCAAAGACCAATTTATCAGAGGCATCATTGTATAGCGGGTGTTTAGGGAATCTTTGCTGAAACACCGACAACGCGGCGATAGCCTGACGCCATTTCTCTACTTGTAAGAACTGGCTTGAAGCATCATATAAGGCCTGCGGAGCAATCGAAGAATTTGGCACTTTATCAACTGCTTTTAGGTATAGCTCAGCACTTAAACCGATAACCGATTCACTTTCAGCTTGTTTATAAATGGAGGCAGCCAATCGTTCCCCAAGAATGGAGGCATCTTTCTCTCGCTTAAAGCCAAGTAAGCGCTCGTATCCCAGTTCTGCGGCCTTGTATCGCGCTAGCTCAAAGTTACTATGTGCATTGATCAAACCACTTGCATACAAAATATCAGCCGACGCGTTCGATTTAGTCAGCACTTCTCGGGATACCTTCTCTGCGGTTTCGTAATCTTTTTCTTCATAAAACTCTTTAGCCAAACCACTTAACAATGCTGGTGTTTGCTTGGCACCCGGGAAGTACTTGGCAAAACGCTGGACACTCTCTCGGCGCGAGGTATTCAGTAAATCAGCATTAACTGGGTCGATCTTCGGTTGATAAGTACCCGCTAAATTTTGATACGTCAGGATCGCGGCATAACCTGCTTTAATCGCATCCGCATGGCCAGGTTGCTCATAGGCAGCGCGCTCATAAACCTCAATAGATTGTTTGTATTCACCCGCTTTAAATAATGCTTCGGCAGCAAGATATAAACTGCCGCCATTCATGCGACTGTTTTCTCGTGCTGCCACCAAGTCCAAATAGTATTCCGCCGACTGTTTAGCGAATGCATGGTAGCTAGCATCTTTAGACTGAAGCGTATTCTTTTTAGTGGATTTATTATCTGCCTGCGCAAGCTGCAAATCATACGCGGTTTGCATCCGAACATAATAAAGGTGAGCAAGCTCTAACAAGTGTTCAACTAAGATTGGCCTGACAAGCAACTTCTGCTTATCTGAAAGCCCTTGCCAATAATCAGTGTCTAAACCAAAGCTCGCGACTAAGTGTTCTTTGGCTTTCCATTCTTGTATCTCAAACTTACCTGTGCGGTAAGATTTAATCTCGTTAAGCGCCATTTGGTAAGCGTGGAAATTAGTTGGGTAATTTTCTGTATAGGCATGCGCAATTTTTGCTGCATCCTGAAAACGGTCTTTGGCGAGATAAAAGCGGAACAGTGCGTCATAAAGCAAGTAGGCATATCGCTTATGCCCCGCTAGAGACTGTATCTCCTCTAAGGTTTCGCTGCCTTCCTGCTTGGAAAAAATAGTCGATAACAAACGGAAATTGTCTTCCACCAGATCTTGTTTGTCTTCTGGTACGGCTTCTACGCTTAAGGCATTGTTCAGTTCAGGAAAGGTATCAAGAACTTTGAGCGCCATCTTCCCAGCGTTTTCAAGATTGTCTAAACGATATTCGGACCAGGCCAGCTTATATTGAGCTTGTAAATGGAAGTAATCAGATTGGGAAAAGGCCAGCAATTTTTTATATTGCGCTGCTGCATTTTCGTAATCACCGAGTGCAAAATAGCCTTCAGCCATTCTAAATTTACTTTCATCGACCAAGAGTGAGCGCGGATACAAACCGACCAAGAGTTTCAAGCGTTTGACCGATTCTTCAGTATTACCCACAAACTGAGTGGCCTTAGCTGTTTGATAGATGAGCTCATCCATTCGCTGATAAAACTCACCTGAATCCATAATTTTGTCGTAACTATCCAGTACAACTTGGCTTTGTTTTAATGGATCTATGATTAACTTTTTACTATCTAACTCATACTTGGCTCTGAGGTTATTCACTCGGTTAAGTGCATCGATTTTGACGCTAGGCGATTGTGCAGTCTCAAACAGTTTGATGTAACGTTTTAGTACGTAGTTAATCGAAACCTGCGGCAAGGGTTTATCTTTATACACAATGAAAGCCGGTTTAATATCGCCAATTTTTTTAGGCTCGGTTTTGACATCGATAACAAATGCTTCATTAGCCTGAACGCTTTTCACCTGCAAGAAAAGCACGCAGAAGAATATCATGCCGATAACAAAAACATTTAGAACGTATTTAGGTGGCGTCATGCTGTAACTCATCGATAGCGCCCATCCAATAAATTACGTTTTTTCATCTGCTTACTTTCAGCCATATCTTCAAAAATATGAATCAAACCTTGCTCAGATCGTTCGAAATTAGACACCATCCTGGTTCTTAGTTTCGCAAGTCGTACTCGAACGGCTTTGGTTATTTCTTCAGCTAATTTGTCAGATACACGGATTAGGCTCTGCTGGCTAGCTTGAATAGATTGTTTTAAGGACTTGCTTTGAACCAATTGTTTATTGAGTCGGGACTCCCCTTTTTGCACTTTCGCTTGCAGTGAATCTAGGCGAATTTTAAGCACCTCGATGCTATTTTTTAGAACATCGAGTTGAAGGTTACTGGCAATAGTCTGAGTTAGACCTGGCTGAGAATTTAAGCGATCTAGTTGCGTTTTTTGTTCATTAATTTTGCTTAGCACATGCTGGGCATCAAAAGATTGGCGTTCTTTTTTATAGCTTTTGGTTTTTCTTAGTAAAGACTCATCAAAGACCTTCAACTGAGACAGCCAGAACACCAAACTATTTTGCAGCATGCTAAGTTCTGAATATAAACGCACTTGATCATAGAGCGCTTCATCTTGCATCAGATACTGATAGTAAACGGCTCGTGTTGTATTTTTAACGACGTCTTTAGCGAGAAACCACTCCAAACCTTCTATTTCAGAGCCCTCAATAAATATCTTAGCCGCGCCATGCTTGGCGACGAGTCCGTCAATTTTATCTATCTTTTCTAGTTCAGATTCGAACGTGTTACTGGCTTCAAGATAAGCCTCCAAGGTCTGACTTAAGTAGCCTGAACGCTCAAAAGCAAAAGGAATGGCTAACAAGCCTTCCGCAACACTTTGGTTTAAAATTGGATAGGTTTTTAGACTATGCCACGTTTGAGTTGCTGCCCGAAAGTCACCGAGTTCTAACTGCGCCAAACCATTGAGATATAATCCTGGCGCTGTACTATCGGAATCTAGGTGAATTTTTTTGAAAAATTGAACGGCAGAATCATATTTATTTTCATCTAAATAGAGTCGACCGGCTGCGAGGTGAATTCGATCGTTTAACGCTTTGGCTTCTTTTGAGTTACCGGTATTCAGGGAAGCGGCAATATATAACGCGCCTAAAGCACGCGTATTGTCACGGCTGCTTTCAGAGTAAGATATGGCCAGATTGTAGTATGCATAGGCTGCCCAAATACCCCCAATCATGTCATTTAAAGCTTGGCCAGCTCGAACATTACTGCCTAATTTGATAAAGCAGTTGGCGCGATAAAAAGACCATTCTTCTTTTTCTTCCAACGCCACCGTATTTTTTATTTTCTTGAAAGCTTTCAAGGCAGGTACACAATTATCTTGATGATATTCCAAACGACCTAGCTTAAAGAATTCTTCGTCACTGGTTGAGTTGTTGCGCTTGGGCTGCTCAATTAGTTTTGGCAGGTCCTTGTTGATGTTAAAGCCTTGAAGTGCTGTCAGATAATCAACGAAATGATTCTTGCGATAATCTTCATCCATCATGACCAGCGCATCGAAATATCGGCCACTGTTTAATTCAAACTGGATCATGCCATGATAAAGCTCATCTGGAATATCATGAATTTTTGCAGATAGACACGAGGAAAACGTTAAAGCCAGAACAAGCCCTAAAGAAGCCGATATATTGCGTATCGCGTTAAACATACTCACAAATAAACGCCCTACCACTGCTTAACTTTAAAGATAGGCTCACCCGTCGTGTTATTGTCACTGACAATTAATTGAATATAACGAGCTTGCTCTTCTTTCACAAAGTTCAGAATCTTTTTGCGACGAAAGTATCGGTCGTTTCGGCCTTGACCATTAAATTGAATCGAAAGTTTATGCTTTCCATCTGAAAGGCTTCCTAAAAACACCCGCTGAATCCCGCCTTTTTTGAGCGCTTCAACTTCTGACTCCCGGTAAAGAGCTGAAGAAACCAGCTTGCCATCCAAGTTAATTTCAATGGAGTCTAAAATGAATGCACTGTTATCGGCATAAGAAAGAAAAATAGCTAGCTGGGTATTCGTGGGATAAAGCAAAGCTTCCTGAAAACGATATAGATCTTGGTTTATCTTAATAATATCTTGTTTGATCTTTTCAGCTTCATTGACAATGGCATTAAGATTTTCGTTAACAGGTGCTTTAGCTGAGACGGGATTACCAGACTCATCCAGAGTCTCTTCTTCTGCATCGGGATTAGCCGTCACATTAGGGCTTGCAGCCTGAGCAATACTGAAAGTTGCTATAACGCAAAAGAAAATTATAAAGGTTCGAAAACAATGAAGCATAAGAGATTTCATATTCAGCCGATAAATTTAGTCAGATAATAACAACTAATTCTAGAAAAAAGCGGGGATATGTCACTAATTTACAAGACTGTTTTTGAATTCATTTGCATATTCCGAAGATTACCAAGAAAGATGATTGTTTTTTAAACAAGTCGTAAAGCTTAAAGCCTCAGTACAGAAAAAAGCAACGACATGACGGACAAGGCTCAACTCTCTCCAAAAAAAGAAATTAAGCAATGCGCCCGCCATCATCAACGGCTTAGATATTTCATGCCCGACTCAAGCCCTTCAACCGTCATTGGAAACATATGGTTGTCCAAGAGCTGCTTGGTAATGCCTAAGGACCCACCTTCACCCCAGTAATGCTCCGGGAGAGGGTTTATCCATATCACCTTCTCGAAATGATCGGTCAATCGCTGCATCCAAACGGAACCGGCCTCTTCATTCCAATGCTCAATACTGCCACCCGGGTGGGTAATTTCATAAGGGGCCATAGAAGCGTCCCCGACAAATATCACTTTATAGTCAGGTGAATATTTGTGAAGAAGGTCATAGAGACTCGTTGATTCATGCGTGCGCCGGATATTGTCTTTCCAAACACTTTCATAGATAAAGTTATGAAAATAGAAGTACTCCATGTGTTTGAATTCGAGTCGGGCCGCAGAAAACAGTTCTTCACAGACCTTTATATGCGGATCCATTGAACCGCCAACATCAAAAAATAATAAGACCTTAATGCTGTTATGCCTTTCCGGTACCATTTTGATATCGAGATAGCCTGCATTTCTTGCGGTTGAGCGTATCGTGTCATCTAAATCCAGTTCATCAGCCGCGCCTTGACGAGCAAACTTACGAAGCCGCCTTAACGCCAGCTTGATGTTTCGAATGCCTAGCGTGACATCGCCATCCAGATCTTTATAACCACGCTTTTCCCAGACTTTAACCGCCCGACCGTTTCTGCCTTTTTGCTGACCTATCCTGAAGCCTTCAGGGTTGTATCCATCGGCACCGAAAGGCGACGTCCCACCCGTGCCAATCATTTTATTGCCACCTTGGTGTTTTTTCTTTTGTTGCTCAAGGCGTTCTTTGAAAGCCTCCATTAGGGCTTCTAAACCACCCATCGCTTCAATTTGTGCTTTTTCTTCATCCGTTAGATTTTTTTCAAATTCTGTTTTTAACCAATCTTCAGGAATCATTTCCTGGAACAAGTCATCAAGCGACTCAATACCCTCGAAGTATGAACCATAGGCGCGATCAAACTTGTCAAAATGCTTTTCATCTTTCACTAAGCAAAGCCGACTCAGATAATAGAATTCATCAATATTGGCAAAGACTATTTTCTTTTCTAATGCCTGCATTAAGTCTAGAAACTCTTTTAAGGTCGCGGGTACTTTTGCCGCTCTAACTTCCTGAAAGAATTTAATTAGCATTTACATCTCCACATTTAACACTTAAAACGGCTTACAAGCCCATTTGCTTGGCTATCAGCTCATTCATGATTTCATAGGTGCCACCGCCTATCGACAGAATACGGTTATCACGCGCCAAGCGCTCCACAACCGTTTCTCGCATGTAGCCCATACCGCCAAATATTTGCACTGCATCGTAAGTCACTTTGTCACTCACGGTTGTGGCAAAATTTTTGGCCATGGCGATTTCTTTTAACACCGACTGCCCTTGCTGAATTTTGTCAGCGAGCCGGTAGGTAAAGGTTTTACTGGCCTCAAGCTGCGTCGCCATTTCGGCTAACTTATGCTTAATCACCTGGAATTTACCTATGGGCCTGCCAAAGGCTTCACGCTCTTTCACATAACGAATAGACTCTTCCAACGCTAACTGGCTAGTCATATTAGCCATCACACAGAGACTCAAACGTTCCATTTCAAAGTTAGACATGATGGCGATAAAACCAGCATTTTCTTGGCCAATTAAATTGTCTACCGGAACGCGGCAATCCTCAAAGAACAATTCGGCTGTGTCACTCGCCCACCAACCGGTTTTCTTAAGAGGCTTGCCCCTTGTAAAACCAGGACGATCTCTTTCGATTAGCAACAGGCTGATTCCCGCGTAACCTTCTCCCCCCGTTCTCACAGCAACAGTGTAATAGTCGGCTCGATGACCACTGGTAATGAACGTTTTACTACCATTGACCAAATAATGGCCATCAACTTTAGTCGCGCGCGTTTTGATATTCGCGACATCAGATCCACCGCTTGGTTCAGTAATCGCGAGAGCGGATATTTTTTCTCCACTCAGCACCTCAGGCACAATTCGGTCTTTCAATGCAGGTTGTGCCCACTTCCAGACTGGCGGCAAACCAATATCCAGCGAACCCAGACTGGCAACCAAGCCTCCTGAGGTAGATTGCATCAAGGCCTCAGACGCAGCAATTTTACCAAAAATATCAACCTCTGTTCCGCCATACATCTCAGGATGACCTATACCTAAAATGCCTGCAGCACCGGCTTTTTGATAGAGCTCGCGCGGAAAACTTCCCGCTTCTTCCCACTCATTTATAGACGGCTTAATTTCTTTTTCGACAAAACGCTGAACGTTTTGCCGAATCAGGTTGTGGGTTTCACCAAAATAGTCATTGTTATTATTATTCATTGTCTACTCAGTTATTGATTAACCTTTGCGTCTTGCCATGAAAGCCAAGCGCTGAAGTAAGTGCACATCCTGCTCGTTCTTGATCAAAGCACCATAAAGCGGCGGGATAGCTTTAGAGGGATCGCGCTCTTGCAGGATTTTTTCAGACATTTCATCTGCCATGAGCAATTTGAGCCAGTCGATTAGCTCACTCGTTGAAGGTTTCTTCTTCAAACCAGGCACTTTTCTCACATCGAAGAAAACATCTAACGCTTCTTTTAACAGCTCTTTCTTCAAACCTGGATAGTGAACTTCAACAATTTTTTCCATGGTCGCTTCATCTGGGAAGTTGATGTAATGGAAAAAACACCGGCGCAGGAAGGCATCGGGTAATTCTTTTTCGTTGTTACTGGTGATCAATACAACAGGACGATGTTTTGCCACAATACGCTCTTGCGTCTCGTAAACATAAAACTCCATTTTGTCGATTTCGAGAAGCAAATCATTGGGAAACTCAATATCCGCCTTATCAATTTCATCTATCAACAGAACGACACGTTCGTCTGCTGCAAAAGCCTCCCAAAGCTTCCCTTTAACAATGTAATTAGAGATGTCGTGCACTTTGTCATTGCCAAGTTGTGAATCTCGAAGCCGAGAAACCGCATCGTATTCATAGAGACCTTGCTGAGCTTTCGTTGTCGACTTAATATGCCATTGAATCAATTTTGCACCTAGGGAATCGGCTAGTTGCTCAGCCAACATGGTTTTACCGGTACCCGGCTCGCCTTTTATTAATAGAGGCTTTTCCAATGAAATAGCAGCATTGACCGCCATTTGTAAGTCATCGGTTGCAACATAATCATTAGTACCTTTGAATACCATATAAACACCTACTTATTTTGAAAAAGAAACAAATTTAAGCTAAAAAATAGTCTAATCTAATGAGTGCAAGCTGCATCACAACTCGCGCAATAAAATTATTTCCAAAGCGACACGGAACAAAATTGTATGCTAGTTTGAACGAAAACTAAAAGGTAACGACACGACCTTGATGTAGGCCCTGCTTCAAAACCTGTTTTCATTTCAATTCCTAAACTCTGGTTTTCAACTCCATATAATGCTTAACAACCAACTGCAAAGACAATTACACGACTCAGGAATAGTCACCCTCAAGTATCTTCTTTCCTTGTCCCTTATCCTTATCACCTGTGCCAGCAATGTGTGGGCACTTGATAATACAGAACAAAATGGAACGCAAGAGAAGCCACTGAAACAGTCTTTTCTATCTTGCTCCATTATCACCAGTGAACACCTAACTGTATTGCAACTGTATCAACGCGGCTTGCCAAAGCAACTTGCTTTAGAAGCATTACCAAACATATCAAGAGACGGAAAAAAACGCCTCGATTACCTCTATGACTGGGCGAAGCAGTCCGGCATATTAAACGCCTACGCCGACATCAATACAAATTTTGCCCGCTGTGCCACCTTAGTCTACGAGCAAAACGGACGGCCACCTGCAGACTTAAAAGAACACGCCTATTATTTCTGTGCAGGCGAAAACAGAATAAGATACGAGATGATGCTCAAATTGGATCGCCAGATGTCCATGAACGAAATTCTATCGGGTTTGCCCAAACGATACGAAATCGTCGCAGCTCGATACAAAAAGCTTATTGATGAAGAAGGTATGCTAGCGGCCTTTGATCTCACTGCGAACAATTTAAAAGCTTGTTTACAGCAAATCGAATAAATCGTATTTTTTTGCTCGAGCACGCTTGACTTCAATTATCGGCTTCCCTATTATACGCGCCACTTCGACGGAGTAAGCATTGCGTCCCCTTCGTCTAGAGGCCTAGGACACCGCCCTTTCACGGCGGTAACAGGGGTTCGACTCCCCTAGGGGACGCCACTTCGACTTCTCAAGTTATCGTATTACAGTCACGCCAAGCATTCCTCGCGTAAACCAGTTTCTAATTTTTCTCGACAAAAACTTTCCTCAACAGACCACCTCAACATTTCAAAACGTTTTTTTTCAAACATAGTTTACTTTTGCAACTACACTATTCTGTTGGCAACACGTTATTTTATTGCAATCAATTATTGAGATAATCGATGACAGAACCCACAGATATCCTTCTCGCAAGACAACCTATCTACGATACTGAAAAAAAGGTCGTCGGATACGAACTTTTATTCCGTGAAAATTCCGATATTCCAACCGTTGGTTTTTTTGATGGAAACCGCGCAACATCGCGAGTCTTACTAAGTTTATTTACCGAAAGCGATATCAACACGATCACTCATGGTCTTCCGGCCTTCATCAACTTCACGGCAGAATTAATTCATAATCCGCCATTGTTTGACCCGAAAACCATGATTATCGAAGTACTAGAAGATATTTGCATTACCGATAAGATCGTCTCTAGCTTAAAAAAACTCAAAGCTAAGGGCTTTACTCTTGCTTTAGACGACTACGTCATGGATGACAAATATAACCCCATTATTGATTTAGTCGATATTATTAAGCTTGAACTTCCAGAAATGGATGACGCTAAACTTGCCAGCACCATCAAGAAACTCAAACAACACAATGTAAAAATTCTGGCTGAGAAAATTGAAACACCTGAAATATTTAATCGTTGCCGAGACCTAGGCTGCGATATGTTTCAAGGCTACTTTTTAGCTAAACCGGAAATTATAAAAGGTCGTAAATTAGCCGCCAACAAAATGGCTGTGTTGAACTTAATCTCCGAAATTCAAGCGCCAGAAATTGATATGGCTGGGCTTACGCAAGTTATCTCACGCGATCCGGGATTAAGCTTCAAACTGCTCAAGCTGATCAATTCAGCAGCATTTAAGCGCAACAATACCATTGATTCGATTCACAAAGCCGTCACGCTACTTGGAATCGACAAGATTAAAAGCTGGGCTAGCTTGTTAGCGCTAAGCAAATTGGATGACAAACCAGAATCACTTCACTACATCGCATTAGTAAGAGCATTAATGTGCGAAAAGCTTGCCGAATTTATTCAATTAGATGGCAGAAATCATTTTTATACTGTTGGTTTACTATCCTGCCTTGATGCTTTTTTTGACCAAACACTTGAGGATATCGTAGAGCATATCTCTCTGGGACAATCGATTGTCGATGCTCTTATCAACTACCAAGGTAATGCAGGTCTTGCTCTACATACCACACTTAATTTTGAAAAGTCACAATGGCACAAAATTCACTGGAAGAAGTTAGCTGAATTCGAACTCACCGTGAAGCTGATAAATGAAATATATTTTGATGCGACAAAGCTGGCTTTAGAACTATCGTCACAATAGCGATGTAGAGTCAAAATATAAGAGGAAACGTGCTTGACTTCGGACTCGCCATCCCTAAGCTATTCCGTCTATATTTATTTCGCTTCATGCACCCGACAAGCTGTTTAATTTATGAACAAAACTTATATCCTTGTGATTAACTGCGGTAGTTCATCACTCAAATTTGCCCTTTACGACACCCACTTTTCTTCTTTATTCAAACCCTTAAAACTGCTTACAGAAGGCATTGCCGAATTAAAGAAACAGGATGAGAAGTCTAATTACCAAGCTAAAATCAGCATAATACAAGGCAAGGATAAACATGCCACTAACTTAGCCTTAGCTGATAACACCCATTTTCATGCTGACTCACTTAATCATATTTTGGCGCAACTGAATCAGTTGTTTGCTTTAAAGGACCACTTACTTGGCATAGGACATAGAGTTGTTCATGGCGGCAGTGTGTTTAATCAATCCGTGTTGATTACAGACAAGGTTCTCGCGCAAATTAAACAATGCATTCCCTTAGCACCTTTACACAATCCCGCTAATATTTTAGGAATTGAAGTGCTTAAGCAACATTTTCCAGAATCACCTCAAGCAGCTGTATTTGATACCGCCTTTCATCAGTCTATTCCAGACTATGCATATACTTACGCTATTCCCAAACAGTGGACTGAAGACTATCAGATCCGCCGTTATGGCTTTCATGGTACGAGTCATCGCTATGTTACGCAACAAGCAGCCAGCTATCTCGAAAAAGATATTAACGATGTCTCCTTAATCACTGCTCACCTGGGTAACGGGGCTAGCGTAGCTGCGATTAAAAATGGTCAAAGTGTCGATACCAGCATGGGGCTAACACCTCTTGAAGGCCTAGTCATGGGCACACGCTCTGGCGACATTGATCCTGGTATTTTTGACTATTTAGTTAACCAGGGCTTCTCCATTGAGGACATTAATCAACACCTAAATAAGAAAAGTGGCCTATTGGGTGTATCGGGTCTCAGCCACGATATGCGTAATCTTTGTGAAGCTGCTGATTCAGGCAATCAAGATGCCAGTTTGGCATTACACGTGTTTTGTTTTCGCGCCGCAAAATATATTGCAGCGATGTCATGCTCACTTGAGCACTTAGATGCACTCGTTTTTACCGGCGGTATTGGAGAAAATGCCGCCGTGGTGAGAAAGATGATCGTCAAGCATTTAGCATTACTCGGTTTCAAACTTAATTCCAACGCAAATGATCATGGCAACTTAAATGATTCGCTTGCTATCGAATTGCATGAAAAAGGTAGCCGCTCGATTTTGATCATCCCCACAGACGAAGAAGCAATGATCGTCGGCGATACATTAGAGTTAATCCAGCTACATTAAGACAGAACAATTTCAACAACAAAGTACAATCGAACCACATCAAGGAAAGGCAACTATCATGGCTAAGTCATTTTTTATCGCCCCAACCGCTAAAAATGCGGGGCTAACATCGGTCAGCCTTGGCTTACTTCGCGCATTAGATGAAATAGGCGTCCGCGTCGGTTTTTTCAAGCCCTTGAGCCAAGTCGAAAAGGGAAAACAGGATCATTCGATTCATTTTGCTAATGCGATTAACCATACCAATACGCCCGATGCCATCCATATCTCTGAGGCGCAACACCTGATTAATCAAGGCGATAAAGGCCTATTAATGGAGAAAATCGCGGAAAATTTTTATCAGGTAAAGCAGCACTACGATGTCATCATCATTGAAGGTATTGTCCCCACACAAGACCAAGCCTACTCATCAGAACTCAATAAAGATGTGGCGAATAGCTTGGATGCTGAAATCATTTTATTAGCTCCTATGAGCTCATTGAGCCTACCTCATTCAGCAGCGCAGCTAGATAACCACTTACATACCGCGATGGGGACATTTAGCTCGGTCAAGAAAAACATCATTGGCTGCATCCTGAATAAAGTCAGCATTACCGAGCATCAGGAAGCAGACGACAACGGCATACTTATTTCGGAAGATGCCAAACCTAGAACGCTCGTGACTTCGCAAAACAGCCAGATAAACCAAAGTATGATCGACGACTGCGCCACGTTTAACGAGTCATTTAAATTGATAGGTCAAGTACCGCTTCAACCCCAACTTCAAGCACCACGACTGAAAGACATTGCCAACGAGTTTGGCTTATCTCCTATTTCAAACAACAAAGCCATGGACAATGCCGACCTTAACCGTCGAGTGTTGCGAATATCCATTTGTGCCCGCAGCATCTCAAACTTAATTAGCGCCTTAACCCCTGGCTGCCTAATTGTGACGCCCGGTGACCGTGGCGATGTAATTCTGGCCGCATGTATGGCGGCTCAAAACGGCACACCAATTGCTGGGATGATCTTAACCGGCGGCTATCAACCCGACCCTGAAATACTGGCGCTGTGCCAACCCGCTTTAACCAATGGCCTGCCTTTATTGATCACTCAAAACGACACCTTTGAAACAGCAATTCAACTATCCAGCCTAGAAAATAAAGTGCCACTGGATGACCTTGACCGAATTAATGATGTGATGCGAACCGTCGCCAGTCATCTAGATACAGAATGGTTAAAACTACATTGCGAAAAAGAGCGAGCAACCCGCTTATCACCTTCAGCCTTTCGTTATCGACTATCTGAAAATGCTCGATCTGCCAATAAAACGATTGTTCTACCAGAAGGTAATGAACCTCGCACAGTTTGCGCAGCAGCCATATGTCATGCGCGGAACTTGGCGAAATGCATCCTGATTGGTAAACCCGATGAAATTCATAGGGTAGCCACATCTCAAGGTGTTACATTACCTGATGACGTGCAAATCATTGATCCTGACCAAGTACGTGAAAAATACGTTCAACCCATGACAGAGCTGCGAAAGAATAAAGGCGTCAGTCCGCAAATGGCGCTTGCTATGCTCGAAGACAATGTTGTGCTCGGCACCATGATGGTCGCGTTAGATGAAGTTGACGGGCTCGTTTCCGGCGCCGTAAACACGACAGCAAATACTGTACGCCCTGCACTTCAGTTAATCAAAACCACAGCTAATGCAAAAGTGGTCTCTTCGGTATTTTTCATGTGCTTGCCAGAACAAGTCTTAGTCTATGGTGATTGCGCCATTAATCCAGACCCCAATGCTGAACAACTGGCCGACATAGCCATCCAAAGCGCCGACTCTGCCCGCGCTTTCGGGATTGAGCCGAAAGTTGCCATGATCAGCTATAGCACAGGGCAAAGTGGCCAAGGTTTAGACGTTGATAAAGTCCGAGAAGCGACAAAAATAGCGCAACAGAAACGACCCGATATTCTTATTGACGGCCCCTTACAATACGATGCCGCAGCCATCCAGAGTGTTGCTAACAAAAAAGCACCGGATAGCCCTGTTGCAGGCAAAGCCACGGTTTTCATTTTCCCCGACTTGAATACCGGCAACACAACCTATAAAGCGGTTCAGCGCAGCGCCGATGTCATCAGTATCGGGCCCATGCTCCAAGGTTTGCGCAAACCCGTAAACGATTTATCCCGAGGTGCACTCGTAGAAGATATTGTATTCACCATTGCGCTGACTGCAGTTCAAGCGACGCAACACTAGCTCGAACAAACAATAAAGCACCAGCCCTGTTGCTAAAAAAAAATAAGCCGGCTTCTGACCGGCTTTTTTCTGCACCAAAACATACCACTATATATAGGTTTGCACGAAAAATTAGTATTCACTAATTTCCTAAGCGCCTGTTCAGCAGCTCCAGATAAAAAACGACTTTTTTCTACCTTTTTTTCTTGACAAATCAGGCTCACTAAACAGGTAAAACAAAGTAGATTTTTTCTTAAATTACGCTTCACAAAACACAATATGCTGTTATAATTTTCGAAAATCTACCGATATATAGTGTAAAGCAGAATAAAACACCCACTGTATGTAGATACGAAATTTGATCAAGGAAGTACCTCAAGCAGGTTGGATCTCACTAAAAAAACTTAAAGCTCAACAAGTTAAGTCGCTTAAGTTTAAATTAGTGTCGGCCGGATTCGTCGCCACAACCAAAAAAACAAACACTATATATAGTATTTCAAATCGATTTATCTTGTACCATCTCATCGATTTTGCTATGTACGGCAAATATACTCATAAGCAGAGGTCACACATGAACGCTAAAGTTGAACCACTTGTTTCTCCACTCCCTATGCAAGCCGCTTCTCAAGATATCTGGCATACAAAATATCAACTAAAAACCAAAACAGGTGCAGCTGTAGATACGGACATAGACGGTACATACGAACGCGTCGCACGCGCTTTATCTCAAGTTGAAGACGAAGCGAAACGTGACTCTGTCTACCAAGATTTTAAATGGGCTTTAAAGCACGGTGTTATTCCAGCTGGCCGCATCATGTCTAATGCGGGTGCTGGTGAACATAAGCCTGCCACCTCAACGATAAACTGTACTGTTTCCGGTACTGTTTTCGATTCAATGGATGACATTCTATTAAAGAACCATGAAGCTGGGCTTACCCTTAAAGCGGGTTGCGGGATCGGTTATGAATTTTCGACATTACGCCCAAAAGGCGCTTATGTTGCCGGTGCAGGTGCAACCACTTCTGGCCCACTATCCTTCATGGATATTTTCGATAAGATGTGTTTTACCGTGTCTTCAGCGGGTGGTCGTCGTGGTGCGCAGATGGCAACCTTCGATGTGCATCACCCAGACGTGTTGGACTTTGTAAGAGCTAAGCGTGAAGATGCTCGTCTTCGCCAGTTTAATCTCTCCCTATTAATTACCGAAGACTTCATCAACGCCGTGCGTAACGATGGCGACTGGCAGCTTTCCTTCCCTGTTACCGCAGAAGAAGTCGCTGAAGACAACTTGGATTTAAGTGATACCAGCCAATTTACTTACCGCCGTTTCCCGTTAAAACCGGCTATATCTCAAACAAAGAAGGCTTAGTGGCTTGTCGTATATACAGCACAGTCAAAGCTAAATTTATTTGGGACAGCATCATGACATCGACCTATGATTTTGCTGAACCCGGCTTCATCCTGATCGACAAAGTCAATGAAATGAACAATAACTGGTTTTGCGAAAATATCCGCGCGACCAACCCATGTGGTGAGCAACCTCTTCCGCCCTATGGAAGCTGCCTACTTGGCTCGGTTAACCTGACTAAATTTGTTGAGCGTCCTTTCACTGACAAAGCGACATTCAACTTTGAAAAATATAAAAAAGCCGTCGCGATCTTTACTCGGATGCTAGATAACGTGGTTGAGATAAATGGCTTACCTCTTATCGGCCAACGCAATGAAATCAACAACAAGCGCCGTCATGGTATGGGTATTTTAGGTTTGGGTTCGACACTAACCATGATGAAAATGGCCTATGGCTCGGAAGAATCTATTCAGTTTACTGAACAAGTCAATCGTGAAATGGCTTTAGAAGGCTGGCGACAAGGTCTTGCACTTTCTGAAGAGAAAGGGCCTGCGCCAATAATGGAAGAAACCTTTGTCGTCGATGCGGAAATGTTAGCGAAACGCCCTGAAATGAAAGCAGATGGCTACAAAGTCGGCGACGAAGTTAAAGGTAAAGTTTTACATGCTAAATACAGTAAGTACATGCAAAAGGTAGCTGAATTCGAGCCTGAGCTGATCAACAAATTAGCCGAAAAAGGTGCACGTTTCACTCACCACACGTCGATTGCACCTACGGGTACCATTTCCCTGTCTTTGGCAAATAATGCCAGTAACGGCATCGAACCCAGCTTCGCGCACCATTACGCCCGAAACATTATTCGTGAAGGTAAAAAGACCAAAGAGAAAGTTGATGTATTTTCTTACGAGCTACTCGCTTACCGTCATTATGTAAACCCGAAAGCGATGCCTTTCAGTCAGGAAGAGGAATCTAAATTGCCTGAATACTTCATCTCAGCGGATGAAGTGACGCCAAAGCAACATGTCGACATTCAGGCAGCCGCTCAAATCTGGGTTGACTCATCGATCTCGAAAACAGCTAACGTCCCGACTGAATTCCCGTATGATGAGTTCAAAGACATCTATATGTACGCTTATGAACAAGGTTTAAAAGGCTGCACCACTTTCCGTTTCAACCCGGAAGCGTTCCAAGGTGTTTTGGTGAAAGAATCCGATCTTGAAAACACCTCTTACGAGTTTACCTTGGAAGATGGCACTAAAATTTTAGCCAAAGGCAATGAGGAAATAGAATACGATGGTGAAATGCACTCCGCCGCGAATCTATTCGACGCATTAAAAGAAGGTACTTACGGAAAGTATTAATAACTCTGACCCTGAGGGTTCATTAGTAAACTCAGGTAGAAAGAACACTCTTACATTTAAAATGTAGGTGCTAACGATTTAACACCTACATAAGGATTACAGGTAAGCATCATGGCGATTAAGATAGAAAAAAAGATTGTCGGTTATCAGGTTAAAACACCACAAAATACAACCGACGCTCCCACTACTCCGAAAGTAGTGCCCATTGAAATGAACGAAACGGTAAAACGGCCCGACTTTCTATTAGGCTCAACCTATAAGATCAAGCCTCCTGTTTCTGAACATGCACTCTATATCACGATTAACGATATTATCTTGAATGAAGATACTGATCATGAAACACGCCGCCCCTATGAAGTATTCATTAACTCCAAGTCGATGGAACACTATCAGTGGGTTATTGCTTTAACACGCGTAATTTCAGCAGTATTTAGAAAAGGCGGTGATATCACCTTCCTGATAGAAGAACTTTCTTCAGTTTATGATCCGAATGGCGGTTACTACAAGAAAGGCGGTGTTTACATGCCCTCTTTAGTTGCTGAAATTAGCTCTGTTATTGAAAAACACATGACATCAATCGGCTTGATTCAACCTGAAGAAATGAGCGAAACAACGCAACAAATTTTGGCGGAGAAAAAAGCTCAGTTCGAACAAAAGAATAATGAAGCACCAGCTGCAGAAGACAACCCCTTCCCAGCTAACGCCAGCTTATGTAAAAAGTGCCACAACAAATCTGTTATCGTGATGGATGGTTGCAAAACCTGCCTAAACTGTGGCGACAGTAAGTGCGGCTAATCAACTAGCTAAACCTAACACCTCAGTTTTATATTACGGCCATACCTAAAGCATGATTGCTCCTCTCCAGGTATGGCCGTTTTTTTAGACATTACCCATGTGTTAGGCTCAACAAAACCTAAAATTAATAGAGAGAAACCATGCCACATCCAATGATAAGAAACGGCTTTATTTTAGCGGGTCTGATGAATTTCAGTGTACTGCTCTTCTCTAAGGGATTCACCAATACAATACTGAATGCGGCCGACCCAGTCGTCATGTCCAACTTTGGACTCTTGATGATCATGGTTTGGGGGCTCGCATATATCTCAATCGCCAACACCTACCAGCACACCAGATGGCTTATCGGTGTTTTTGCACTGGAAAAACTAATTTATTTTGTCGTCTGGATAACATGGTTAAGCAACAACAGCTTAAGCAACGTTTATACAAACGACCTATTTGCTGGATTGTTTTACAGCATCTATGGCATTAATGACTTTATTTTCATGTGCTTCTTTGCTTGGGTGTGGTCTCGAAAGACGGGTTAGTAGAGGCAATATAGGGGTCAAAGCAAAATGGTGCTGAGTTTAGACCCCTTAACACCTACTCACAGTCGTATGATTTTTTTAGGCGCCCTAACGCGAGCAGTTCCATAAAAAGCACCGAAACTTACCATTGAAAATTTTCGTCCAGAAAGCAATGGCAAAGATTCGTGACTAAATAAGTTATTTGAGGGAAAAATGAGAAGATCACCCGCACTCGGCTTGAAATGAAAGTTATTCAACCAAGGAAAATTTAAACCTCCCCCCTCATAATCATCATTTAAATAAAGCACTGAAGAGAAATCGCGATCGACGAAACGATAAAATTTATTTTCATACTCATCATATCTATCGCTATCTGAATGAACGGTAAAATTTCCGCCAATCTCATACTGCAATAATCTTGGTACTTCGAACCATTCGATCTTGGCAATCTGACTTATGTATTTGTCGCAAGCTCTTGTTGCCCAAGCATTAGCATTTTTTTGCATGACACCTAAATCTACTTCAAGCACCGAACTTATATCTTGTTTTCTTTCTTTTTCTTGTTCCGCTTTCGTCCTTGAATGATCAATGACATCCAAGCGGGATTTATTTTGCTTAGCGGCAAACTCAATTAGGTCATCACATACTGACTTCAATAAAAAGCTCTTCACCACATGAATACATGAAGGAATTTTCCTGTCAGGGCTATCATTGCCGCAACATTCTCCGAAAAGAAGACCAGAGGCACAATAACAAGACTTTTTAAGGTTAAAATGATAGGCAGGTACATGATGCCTATGAGGCAAACCTTTCGGCTTGGATACGATTTTTTTTCTTAGTGCTGCAGTCATAACCCACCCGTATGTCTATTAATGGTATTTCTACATGAACAGCAACCTCATTTAAGTCAGGCACTTATTGATTGCTGAATCATGTAGAAATAAAGACTGTTAGCTTAGTTAAGACGTGAATAATCGAAAATATGCAATTAGTGCAGCATATATTTAGCCTGATATAACTTTCGCTATATAGACCATCCACTAGTAGCACTGTAGAGTTTTACTATTATTTTCTGAAGCGTTAGATTGGATTAAACAGGTTAGAAACACTGAATGAAGAAAGGCTTATCAGAACAGCTATACATAGAATCTATTAAAACCTTATATAGTCAAAATACAGGTGTATCAAGCCTGTCTTTTCCAGCTTCCGGTTTAATATTAATGTATGTGTGGAGCCAAACAGAGCCCCTTACACTGACACTTTATATTTGGTATAGCTGCTTAATACTGGTCTCCTTTATTTCATTTTTAATCATAAGAAAAGTTAAGTTAGATGCAAATATTGGCTTTAACTTAGCAAAAAGATATTGCTTTGAGCTCTGTGTTATTAACATTACCTTGAGCGTTATTCTTTCTTTTTTCTTTCTCTATACCGAGTTAGTTAATGACCGATTTGCATACATCGGCTTATTGTATTTAGCCTCACATATTGTCGTGAGTGCGCTCGCCATGTCATTAAATACCACCATCTATTTAGCGTTCATTGTCTTACAAGTTTGTGCAGGCACCTATCGGTATTTTGGCTCTGACTATTGGATAGAATTTCTAATTGGCTTGAGTGCCTGTAGCCTTTTTGCTGCTAGCATTTTACGTGTTAGCAAGCGTAACTTTGAGAATACATTCCTATTGAGACATGAAAATCACGAGCTTTTAAAAGATATAGAGCATAAAAAAAATGTTGCGGAAATAGCCAATACATCTAAGACAAAATTTCTTGCTGCGGCAAGCCATGATTTAAGGCAACCACTGCAGTCGATCACACTCTTACTGGCAGCACTTTCTAATTATCTGAGTGAAGAAAAACAAATAAAAATATTGAATAAAGCAAGAGACTCGGTGAGCTCATTAAGTGATTTATTAAACTCCCTGCTGGATATTTCAAAACTAGATTCCGGGTTAATAGAAAGCCATCCAGTCTATTTCTCACTGAGTAAACTCTTAAAGGAAGAAATTGAAAAGTATATACCCCTAGCAGAAAATAAAGCGTTGTTGCTTACCGATAATGTAGATAGTGACATTTACATTCTGTCTGATCCCATTCTTTTAAAGAGGATTATCAGCAACTTGCTAGATAATGCAATTAACTATACTCAGCATGGTTCTGTGACGTTATCAACCAAAGTTGAGGAAAATAATATAACTATTATGATCAAAGATACTGGTAATGGTGTGTCAGAAAATGAACAAGAAAATATATTTCAAGAATTTTATCAGCTCAATAACCCTGAACGTGACCGAAAAAAAGGAATAGGCTTAGGCTTATCTATCGTTAAACGTTTAAGTAAAATTCTTGGCGCTCAAATTTCATTGTCCTCTTCTCCAACGGGCTCAATTTTTCAACTAGATATACCCAATACTCCAACTAACCCATCATTCCCATCCAACGATCATGGTTCCTTATCCAGTAAACATTTCGATAAACTAGACGGCCTAAAAGTAGTCATAATAGAAAATGAGACTGATGTTCGAGAAAGTATGGAGAGTTTATTGGAGAGCTGGGGTTGTATTTGCTTAAGTGCAGCAAATGAAGAAGCTGCAACCCTAAAACTTAATAACATACAAAATAATGATAAAGCGGCGATGATTCTAGATTACAGGTTGAGCAATAATCAAACGGGGATTATCTGTGCTAAGAACCTAACGAAACACTTAGGTAGAGTAATTCCTATTATCATTATCACAGGAGATACGGAAGGAAAGTTATTAAAGGAAATTAGTTCATCTGGTTATACACTTATGCATAAACCAATTGAATCTGATGAGCTTTTCAAGCACCTAGAAAAAATTTTTAGTGCTTGTTCTTGATGGTAATTTAATACTAGCTAGGTACTCTCCAGTGCTCGCTATTTTTATTTGATAAGATTGGGACATCTAGTGCGAATAGATTGGATTGATCCCTTCAACATAAAATCTCCCCCAACTTATTCAAGCTGAAACACCATTGAATATGTTGGGGGGATATAAGCCTACTCAGAGCTCAAGCCTTACAAGTCCACGATAATATTTTCATTCGCAAGCAGGTTATTAATAATATCCTGATCACTCAAGGTGCCGCCGGCTGTCAGATCGACATTGACCAGGTTGATCTGTTGAGACGTTTCAAAACTGCCGCCGCCATCTACATCAACGCTAACCATTGTGCCGCCATGGCCGTCGCTATCAAAGTGCAAGTACTCGGTTAATGATCCACTATCTTCACCTTGTAAAAGGTTAGATAAGTCGAGCTTATCGCCACCCGCTGCAGCTGAGAAATCACTAATCGTATCGAGAGTCGGATTCAAAATTGTGCCGGCATCGCCGTTTTGCCATACAAAGGTATCACTTCCTGCTCCACCTTCTAATGAGTCATTGCCTTCGCCACCATACAATAAATCAATACCGGCCCCGCCCATTAAGCTGTCATCGCCAGTACCACCAAACAAGGTGTCACTGCCTTTATCGCCACTGAGCGAATCATCTCCCGCTCCACCGAATAGTTGGTCATTATCATCCCCTCCTTTCAGAGTATCGTTACCCTCACCACCGTCAAGGATATCCATGCCAATGCCACCCGATAACAAATCGTTTCCAGCTTGACCATATAGGGTATCGCCTCCATCGCCCCCTTCTAGCACATCGTTACCGTCACCGCCGGAAATAGTATCGTCACCCGCCTGACCAACAATGCGATCATTAAGGTCCGTTCCGCTTAACGTGTCCCCAGCGACGGTACCTGCAATGCTATTTTGTACGGTATTCAGGGTGAGCGTGGCTGAACTCGAACTGCCATCTTCATCGGTTAAGGTGTAACCGATTATCTCTTGTTCAGCCGCAGTGGAACTCGTATCCAGCAAGATTGGATCAAAGCTTAAATCCTGAATACTGTAATCCCCCGCGCTTCCTGCTTGCAGAGTGATTTTGCCAATATTGCTGTATTCGAGCGGAACCGTTTGTTGGTCAGCGCCTGTTAAGGCTATTGCCCCTAATTCGCTTCCATCAATATGGAAAATACGTAAAGTACCTGAACTGTTATCCCAACCGAAATCGAATACGACATTCTGTACGCCATAAGCATATACAGTAGGATCAAAGGCAATTTCTAATAGTTCGCCGCCATCGATACTATCGCTATAAATGCCCGTTCCCCCAGTGATACCTAAACCATTCGTACCGTTGTAGGTTAAGGTTGTATCGAGCATGGCGGTTAAATTGACGCCATTACCCGTCGCGCCATCTGTAAAGTCTTCCACAACGGTTGTCGCTGTTTGTGCGACAGGCCCACTCGCCGGCGTAAATTCATAGAAACCAGTCGAGTGGAACTCTAAGGCGCTGCCATCAGTATTATTGGTGAGATTCAACTCTCCACCCGAAACAGTATAGGTGTAGCTGGTACCATCACTTGCGG
The DNA here is from genome assembly GCA_048058835.1 of Oleiphilus sp. Taxonomy (GTDB): domain Bacteria; phylum Pseudomonadota; class Gammaproteobacteria; order Pseudomonadales; family Oleiphilaceae; genus PZPK01. Next base: position 23,091 of record JBLLNS010000016.1, on the reverse strand, counting down.
TTGACGTTTGTGCCACCAGTAGATCGGATGTTAAATCGATTGTATCGCCACGGTAATCGATACTCGTGACCACTGCATTATCCACCGCCTCATCGACCCCTTCGCCTTGGGTTGCAAAAGAAGTAAATGAGCTACTTAAGGACACGCCTCCGTCAGTACCAATACCAGAAATGACGTTACCACTGGCACTGGTGTCGTTTAAGTTAATGGTATGTAAATCGTCATTAGCTTGAGGGACGCCATTAACAATAGTAATTGCTAGCGTTTCTGTTGAAGATACATCGCCATCACCATCGGCAAGCGTGTAATCAAGGTTAAATGAATCCCCTTCATTTACACCTGAACCGACAAAGTAATTATAATTTCCATCACTGAAATCAAAAATAATGGAACCTTGCGCAAACCCATCTGCTGAAGTGAGGGTTAGTACCGAACCTGCCGTCACCGCTAAACCGGCATCATTGCTAATTCCACCCTGCCCCGAATTTGCAGTTGGATCAAAGGTGAAGTTAACGAGTTGATCTGGCGTGGCTGAGTTCCCATCTGTATCCAGCAAAATGGACACTGATTGAACGTAGCCACCATCTGCCCCAAACACGGCACTCGAAATATCATTAGAGACAACGCTTCCACCAAAAGAATCGGGAACCGTCTCCAACAACACACTATCTAATTGTGCAAGGTCAGGAACAACTAAGGCGTTATCCGTTGTACCATCGCCATTACTATCAACATTATGTATATAGTTCAGGTCATTAAAATTTGTCAGCCCGGTACCGATGCCTACAGAGAAAGAGTCAATGTTATTTGCGCTGGCAAAATTCACCCAATTGGTATCGATCGCAAGATCAGTACTTCCTCTTGAAATAGCACCATCAGACAAGAAGTAAGAAATATTCTCGCCAGACGCATCCACATTAAAATTCGCTTCCATGGTATCCAATGCCGACTCATAGTTAGTACCATCCGATATATTTACATCCCCGGCAGCATCCGTTATCGCATTAACCGCGGCTTCAAAACTTACGAAATCAGTGTAGGCGGTGCCGCCGTTCAATAGATAACTCCCGCCAGCAAACACACCCACTTTTATTTCAACGTCAGTCGATTGCTGGAAGTATTCCTGTCCTAATGCAATCAAGGATTGTTTGGCGATGTCCAACCTGGTGGCGGTAGAACCATCCGGCGCGTACACCACGCCATCAATACTGGCATTGGTCATACTGGTTGAAACATCTAGCATGAGCATCAGATTGAAACTAGACATTTCATTTTGAGCAGCTTCCACATTACTACTCTGCGCAGCAGGCGCGTCATCTACAATGGTGATATCAAGGTTCGATGTGGCTAATAAATTGTTCGTATAGCTGAAGTTCTCCAAAATACTGTCGTTATCAGAGGCGGCACTGTTGTCGGCTGCACCATTGAGAGTATAGGTATAATCACCCGTTGCGGCATCGACCACTAACTCTCCGTAACTACCTGTCACTGTGATGACACCACTACCATCAGGCGTGTTGCCATTGATATTCAAGATACTTGATCCACCCGTATCATTACTCAAGAGATTACCGGTAGCGGTATTCACACCTTCACCCGCGTTTTGAGACAGTTCATCATTCGAATCAAATACACTTTCAGTGTTTCCAGACCCGGTCGATAGTGCACTTTCATGGACGATAGCAATATCGTCCGAGGCATTGACCACATTATCAAAACCTCTGGATGCCTGAACGGCGGGATTTCCTGCCACGTCACTCACATCTGCAAGTACGGAATATGCAGTACCATCTGGCAAAGCACTAAGATCAACATTCGGAATATTCCAGGATCCATCGGCTAATACTTGAGTGACACCGCTATAAACGGCATCGCCACTGGCATCGACAATCTGTACAGTCACAGTTTGATCCGTTTCGACTCCCGTTGTGGTGCCACTTAGTAAAACAGCATTATCTTCTAAGTTATCCACTACATCGTCGCTTGCAATCGAAGCAATCGAAATTGTCGGCGCCGTGGTATCGAGCGTTGAAAAGCTAGCTGTTGCCTGAACTGCCGCGTTTCCAACTGCATCGGATACATCTGCGGTGATAGCGAATGTAGCACCGTCGGTAAAACCACTCATATCAATCGCAGGCAGTGTCCATGTATTGTTACTAACCGCCACGGTATAGTCGGTTCCCGCGACATTCACCGTTACTAGTTGGTCATCTTCTACGTCGGTGGTCGTGCCACTTATAACAACGGCGTTATCCTCGATATCGGTAACAACATTGTCGACTGAAATTGCATTAATAGAGATCGTAGGCAGATCGGTATCGACCGTGATGGTGGCCGAGCCGGTTGAAGTAACAGTATTCTCGAAAAGATCACTACTCTCAACCGCAACCTCGATCGAGTTATCTGCAATCAGGTCTGTGGTAGCGACGTTGACGCTATAGGCGCCTGCAGCACCGACCGTGGTGTCGTATTCAGTTCCATTGACGGTAACGGTAACCGCGTCACCTAATGAAATATCTCCGCCTGAGGCAACACCAGACACTTCGATCGTAGCAGCGCTGGATTCAGTTGCATTAATAATGTCATCACCCGCAATCGTATTCACAGTAACCGTGCCAGGATCCGCATTCATATCCAAGGTCACAAGCGCAGAGCCTGTTGATGTTACGCTATTGCCCGCGGCATCAGAACTAAGCACACTGACATCGACACTAAGATCTGCAAGGAGGTCTGTCGTATCAACATCCACTGAAAATGCCCCGCCTGTTCCGACTGTCGTCGTATACTCGTTTCCATTAACGGTAACCGTCACCTCATCCCCAAATGAGATATCACCACCGCTAGCAGTCCCGGAAACGGCAATAGTCAACTCGCCGGCCTCGGTAGCATTAATGACATTATCATTCGCAATCGTCTGTATGTTTATGGTTCCGGCATCGGCAGTGGTATCGACCGTAATTGAAGCAGATCCTGTTGACGTAACGGTATTGCCTGCAGCATCAGAACTATCGACGCCTACATCAATACTGTTATCTGCGATCAAATCTGCAGTAGCAACATCGACGGAATAAGCACCACCGAGTCCCACTGTTGTATTGTATTCCGTCCCATTGACCGTAACGGTAACCTTATCGCCGAAGGCAATATCGCCACCTGTTGCAGTACCGGAAACAGCAATGCTTGCTGCACCGGATTCTGAGGCATTGATAATATCATCGTCGGCTATCGTACTGATGATTACAGTACCCGCTTCTGCTACAAGATCGATTAGGTGAGTACTTTCCGTTTCTGCTGTAAATTCGATACCAGCACTATCAGTTCCCGTTAAACTTGCGCTGATAGTTGAGTCTGCTGCTAAATCTGAACCCAGAACATTGATTGAATAGTTACCATCAATATCAACGGTGCCGGTATATTCGACATTATTCACGGTTAAAGCAACAGCATCACCTTCGGATACATCGCCTTCCACACTACCTGTGACAGCAACGCTGCCACTGGCTTCTTCTGCATTTAGAATATCGTCGTTTGTTATCGAGTTTACGACAATAGAAGTGACTTGGACTTCAGCAAGCGCAGCATCAATGGCAACATTTTCTAAGCTTCCTCCACTAGTATTAATGATTAAAGCACTCTGAGCTATTGGGCTTGCTGCCGGGTCGACTGTTAATTCTATAGAGCCCGAGGTAGCACCGGCTGCAATCGTGATGACTTCACCGTTATTCAAGCTCACTGTCATATCCGTCGCTGGCGCATTATCCACGCTCGCGGTATAAGTGACAGTTCCACCTAAAGTCGTAATATGCCCTGTCGCATCCAGACTGACAGTTGTGGTATCGACGGTATCGGTAATCGTGGTCACCGCTGGTGTGGCATCGATTGACACAGACTCTAATCCGCCACCCGTGGTGCCGGTAATCGCAGCACTGATTGAAGCCGACTCCGCAATCGCATCTTCATTCGCTGCCACGGTGACATCGACTGTTCCGGTCGTTGCACCGGCTGCGATGGTAATGGTTTCGCCATTGTTCAAGCTTACTGTCAGGTCACTAGCTGGTGCGTTATCTACAGATGCTGTGTAAGTCACCGTGCCACCGGCTTCGGTGATAGACGCTGTCGCCGACAGGCTGACGGTTGTGGTATCGATGGTATCTGAAATCGTGGTAACCGCAGGCGTTGAATCGATTGAGACAGACTCTAAACCGCCACCCGTGGTGCCGGTAATCGCGGCGCTGATTGACGCGGTTTCTGCAATGGCGTCTTCATTCGCTGCCACGGTGACATCGACTGTTCCGGTCGTTGCACCGGCGGCAATGGTAATGGTTTCGCCGTTGTTTAGACTTACTGTCAGATCACTAGCTGGTGCATTATCTACCGTGGCCGTGTAGGTCACGGTGCCACCTGCTTCGGTGATCGAACCTGTGGCTGATAAGGAAACCGTTGTGGTATCTACCGTATCAGTAATATTAGTCACCGCTGGCGTGGCATCGATTGACACTGACTCTAATCCGCCACCTGAAGTCGCAGTAATGGTTGCCGAAATACTGCTTGATTCCGCAATGGCGTCTTCATTCGATGCAACAGTGACATCGACTGTGCCCGTGGTTTCACCCGCGGCAATGGTAATGGTTTCGCCATTGTTTAGGCTTACCGTCAGGTCACTAGCTGGTGCATTATCTACCGTGGCCGTATAAGTCACGGTACCACCGGCTTCAGTAATCGAACCCGTCGCTGAAAGGCTGACTGTTGTCGTATCAACGGTATCTGTAATTGTGGTCACCGCTGGCGTGGTATCGATAGACACAGACTCTAAACCGCCACCGGTGGTGCCGGTAATCGCGGCACTAATTGAGGCCGATTCTGCAATGGCGTCTTCATTGGCCGCGACGGTGACATCCACTGTGCCAGACGTTTCTCCGGCCGCGATGGTAATTGTTTCTCCGTTGTTTAGGCTTACTGTTAAATCTGACGCTGGCGCATTATCTACAGAGGCTGTGTAGGTTACCGTGCCGCCCGCTTCAGTAATAGAACCCGTGGCTGAAAGACTGACGGTTGTGGTATCAACGGTATCTGCAATTGTGGTCACGGCTGACGTGGCATCGATTGAGACTGACTCTAATCCACCACCCGTGGTGCCGGTAATCGCGGCGCTGATTGAGGCCGATTCTGCTATGGCATCTTCATTGGCCGCGACAACAACGTCCACTGTTCCAGTCGTTGCACCGGCTGCAATGGTAATGGTCTCGCCGTTGTTCAAGCTTACCGTCAGGTCACTGGCTGGTGCGTTATCCACACTAGCTGTGTAGGTTACCGTACCACCGGCTTCGGTGATGGAAGCCGTGGCTGAAAGACCGACGGTTGTGGTATCAACGGTATCGGTAATATTAGTCACCGCTGGTGTAGCATCAATTGACACAGACTCTAATCCGCCACCTGTGGTACCGGTAATCGCGGCACTGATTGAAGCCGATTCTGCTATGGCATCTTCATTCGCCGCCACTGACACATCGACTGTTCCGGTCGTTTCGCCCGCTGCAATGGTAATGGTTTCACCATTGTTTAGGCTTACTGTTAAATCTGACGCAGGCGCGTTATCTACCGTGGCCGTATAGGTCACGGTGCCGCCCGCTTCGGTAATCGAGCCCGTGGCTGATAATGAAACAGTTGTGGTATCAACGGTATCTGTAATTGTTGTCACCGCTGGCGTGGCATCAATTGACACAGATTCTAAACCGCCACCTGTGGTACCGGTAATTGCTGCACTGAGAGACGCCGATTCTGCTATGGCATCTTCATTCGCTGCAACAGTCACGTCGACTGTGCCAGAGGTTTCGCCCGCCGCAATAGTAATGGTTTCACCATTATTTAGGCTTACTGTTAAGTCACTAGCTGGGGCATTATCTACAGAAGCAGTGTAAGTCACCGTGCCGCCGGCTTCGGTAATGGAAGCCGTTGCAGAAAGACTAACTGTTGTGATGTCGATGGTATCGGTAATTGTTGTCACCGCTGGTGTGGCATCAATAGACACAGACTCTAAACCGCCACCCGTGGTGCCGGTAATCGCGACACTGAGAGACGCCGATTCTGCAATCGCATCTTCATTCGCTGCCACGGTGACATCGACTGTTCCAGTCGTTGCACCGGCTGCGATGGTAATGGTTTCGCCGTTGTTTAGGTTTACTGTTAAATCTGACGCTGGCGCATTATCCACACTTGCCGTGTAGGTCACTGTGCCGCCTGCTTCGGTGATATCCGCCGTTGCCGATAAGGAAACGGTCGTGGTATCAAGGGTATCCGTAATTGTGGTCACGGCTGGTGTGGCATCGATTGACACAGATTCTAAACCGCCACCCGTGGTGCCGGTAATCGCGGCGCTGAGAGACGCCGATTCTGCAATCGCATCTTCATTCGCCGCCACGGTCACATCCACTGTACCCGTGGTTTCGCCTGCCGCAATAGTAATGGTTTCACCATTATTTAGGCTTACCGTTAAATCTGACGCTGGGGCATTATCTACCGTGGCCGTGTAAGTGACCGTGCCGCCGGCTTCAGTAATCGAACCTGTCGCTGATAAGGAAACTGTTGTGGTATCAATCGTATCCGTAATTGTGGTCACCGCTGGTGTGGCATCGATTGACACAGATTCTAAACCGCCACCCGTGGTGCCGGTAATCGCGGCGCTGAGAGACGCCGATTCTGCAATCGCATCTTCATTCGCCGCCACGGTCACATCCACTGTACCCGTGGTTTCACCGGCTGCAATGGTAATGGTTTCGCCATTGTTTAGGCTTACTGTTAAATCTGACGCTGGCGCGTTATCTACCGTGGCCGTGTAAGTCACCGTACCGCCAGCTTCAGTAATCGAGCCCGTGGCTGATAATGAAACAGTTGTGGTATCAACGGTATCGGTAATATTAGTCACCGCTGGTGTGGCATCGATTGATACGGACTCTAACCCGCCACCCGACGTTGCCGTAATGGTTGCTGAAATACTACTCGTTTCTGCAATGGCATCTTCATTCGCCGCCACGGTCACATCCACTGTACCCGTGGTTTCGCCTGCCGCAATAGTAATGGTTTCACCATTATTTAGGCTTACCGTTAAATCTGACGCTGGGGCATTATCTACCGTGGCCGTGTAAGTGACCGTGCCGCCGGCTTCAGTAATGGAAGCTGTCGCTGATAAGGAAACTGTTGTGGTATCAATCGTATCCGTAATTGTTGTCACCGCTGGTGTGGCATCGATTGATACGGACTCTAACCCGCCACCCGTGGTGCCGGTAATCGCGGCGCTGAGAGACGCCGATTCTGCAATCGCATCTTCATTCGCCGCCACGGTCACATCAACCGTACCCGTGGTTTCGCCTGCCGCAATCGTAATGGTTTCGCCGTTATTTAGGCTTACTGTTAAATCTGACCCAGGCGCATTATCTACAGAGGCTGTGTAAGTCACCGTGCCACCCGCTTCGGTGATGGAAGCCGTAGCCGATAAGGATACGGTCGTGGCATCGATAGTATCCGAAATCGTGGTCACCGCTGGTGTGGCATCGATTGACACAGATTCTAAACCGCCACCCGTGGTGCCGGTAATCGCAGCGCTGAGAGACGCCGATTCTGCAATCGCATCTTCATCTGCTGCCACGGTCACATCGACTGTGCCAGAGGTTTCTCCGGCCGCAATAGTAATGGTCTCGCCATTATTTAGGCTTACTGTTAAATCTGACGCTGGGGCATTATCCACACTAGCTGTGTAGGTCACCGTGCCGCCCGCTTCGGTGATGGAACCCGTTGCCGATAAGGAAACTGTTGTGGTATCAATGGTGTCCGAAACCGTGGTCACGGCTGGTGTAGCATCAATTGACACAGATTCTAATCCGCCACCCGTGGTGCCGGTGATCGCGGCGCTGATTGACGCGGTTTCTGCAATGGCATCTTCATTCGCTGCAACAGTAACATCGACAGTGCCAGAGGTTTCGCCTGCCGCAATAGTAATAGTTTCGCCGTTGTTTAGACTTACTGTCAGATCACTAGCTGGTGCGTTATCCACACTAGCTGTGTAGGTTACCGTGCCGCCGGCTTCGGTGATGGAACCCGTCGCCGATAATGAAACCGTTGTGGTATCGATGGTATCTGAAATCGTGGTCACTGCTGGCGTGGTATCAATTGACACAGACTCTAAGCCGCCACCTGTGGTGCCGGTAATCGCTGCACTGAGAGACGCCGATTCTGCAATGGCATCTTCATTCGCTGCCACGGTGACATCGACTGTACCCGTGGTTTCGCCCGCTGCAATAGTAATGGTTTCGCCGTTGTTTAGACTTACTGTTAAGTCACTAGCTGGTGCATTATCTACCGAGGCCGTATAAGTCACCGTGCCGCCGGCTTCGGTAATAGAACCCGTAGCCGAAAGACTAACTGTCGTTGTATCGATCGTATCGGTAATTGAAGTGACTGCTGGTGTGGCATCAATTGACACTGACTCTAATCCGCCACCTGAAGTCGCAGTAATGGTTGCCGAAATACTGCTTGTTTCCGCAATGGCGTCTTCATTCGATGCAACAGTGACATCGACTGTGCCCGTGGTTTCACCCGCCGCAATGGTAATGGTTTCGCCGTTGTTTAGACTTACTGTTAAGTCACTAGCTGGTGCGTTATCTAAAGAGGCTGTGTAAGTCACTGTGCCGCCGGCTTCAGTAATCGAAGCCGTGGCTGAAAGACTGACGGTTGTGGTATCGATGGTATCAGTAATATTAGTCACGGCTGGTGTAGCATCAATAGACACAGACTCTAATCCACCACCCGTGGTACCGGTAATCGCGGCACTGATTGAGGCCGATTCTGCAATGGCATCTTCATTCGCCGCGACGGTCACATCGACTGTGCCAGAGGTTTCTCCGGCCGCAATAGTAATAGTCTCGCCATTATTTAGGCTTACTGTTAAATCAGACGCAGGCGCGTTATCTACACTAGCTGTGTAGGTTACCGTGCCGCCGGCTTCGGTGATGGAGCCTGTCGCTGATAAGGAAACTGTTGTGGTATCGATTGTATCTGAAATCGTGGTCACTGCTGGCGTGGTATCAATTGACACAGACTCTAATCCGCCACCTGTGGTGCCAGTAATCGAGGCGCTGAGAGACGCCGATTCCGCAATGGCATCTTCATCTGCCGCCACGGTCACGGCCACTGTTCCAGTCGTTGTACCGGCTGCAATGATAATGGTCTCGCCGTTGTTCAAGCTTACCGTCAGGTCACTGGCTGGTGCGTTATCCACACTAGCTGTGTAGGTTACCGTACCACCCGCTTCAGTAATCGAACCTGTCGCTGATAAGGAAACTGTTGTGGTATCGATGGTATCCGAAATGGTGGTCACCGCTGGTGTAGCATCAATTGACACAGATTCTAAGCCGCCACCTGTGGTGCCGGTAATCGCTGCACTGAGAGACGCCGATTCTGCAATGGCATCTTCATTCGCTGCCACGGTCACATCGACTGTGCCCGAAGTTTCACCCGCGGCTATGGTAATGGTCTCGCCATTATTTAGGTTTACCGTTAAATCTGACGCAGGCGCGTTATCTACACTAGCTGTGTAGGTTACCGTACCGCCGGCTTCAGTGATGGAACCCGTCGCCGATAATGAAACTGTTGTGGTATCGATGGTATCAGTAATATTAGTCACGGCTGGTGTGGCATCGATTGATACAGACTCTAGTCCGCCACCTGTGGTGCCGCTGATCGCGGCGCTGATTGAAGCCGATTCTGCTATGGCGTCTTCATCTGCTGCAACAGTCACATCAACTGTGCCCGAGGTTTCGCCGGCCGCAATAGTAATGGTCTCGCCATTATTTAGGCTTACTGTTAAATCTGACGCTGGTGCGTTATCTACACTAGCTGTGTAGGTTACCGTACCGCCGGCTTCGGTAATAGAACCCGTAGCCGAAAGACTAACTGTCGTTGTATCGATCGTATCGGTAATTGAAGTGACTGCTGGTGTGGCATCAATTGACACTGACTCTAATCCGCCACCTGAAGTCGCAGTAATGGTTGCCGAAATACTGCTTGATTCCGCAATGGCGTCTTCATTCGATGCAACAGTGACATCGACTGTGCCCGTGGTTTCACCCGCCGCAATGGTAATGGTTTCGCCGTTGTTTAGACTTACTGTTAAGTCACTAGCTGGTGCGTTATCTAAAGAGGCTGTGTAAGTCACCGTGCCGCCGGCTTCAGTAATCGAACCCGTCGCTGAAAGGCTGACGGTTGTGGTATCAACGGTATCTGTAATTGTGGTCACCGCTGGCGTGGCATCGATTGACACTGACTCTAAACCGCCACCCGTGGTGCCGGTAATCGCTGCGCTGAGAGACGCCGATTCTGCAATCGCATCTTCATTCGCTGCCACGGTGACATCGACTGTTCCGGTCGTTGCACCGGCTGCGATGGTAATGGTCTCGCCGTTGTTTAGACTTACTGTTAAATCTGACGCTGGCGCGTTATCTACCGTGGCCGTGTAAGTCACCGTGCCGCCTGCTTCGGTGATGGAAGCTGTCGCCGATAATGAAACCGTTGTCGTATCAACGGTATCGGTAATCGTGGTCACCGCTGGTGTGGCATCGATTGATACGGACTCTAACCCGCCACCCGTGGTGCCGGTAATTGCTGCACTGAGAGACGCCGATTCTGCAATCGCATCTTCATTCGCTGCTACCGTGACATCGACTGTGCCAGACGTTTCGCCCGCAGCAATAGTAATGGTCTCGCCATTATTTAGGCTTACTGTTAAATCAGACGCAGGCGCATTATCCACACTTGCTGTGTAGGTTACCGTACCACCCGCTTCAGTAATCGAACCTGTCGCCGAAAGACTTACTGTTGTGGTATCGATGGTATCCGAAATGGTGGTCACCGCTGGCGTGGCATCGATTGACACAGATTCTAATCCACCACCCGTGGTGCCGGTAATCGCGGCGCTGATTGACGCGGTTTCTGCAATGGCATCTTCATTGGCAGCAACAGTCACGTCGACTGTGCCCGTGGTTTCACCCGCTGCAATGGTAATGGTCTCGCCATTGTTCAAGCTTACCGTTAAATCTGACGCTGGGGCGTTATCCACACTAGCTGTGTAGGTTACCGTGCCGCCAGCTTCAGTGATGGAAGCCGTTGCAGAAAGACTGACTGTTGTGATGTCGATGGTATCCGAAATGGTGGTGACTGCTGGCGTGGTATCAATTGACACAGATTCTAAACCGCCACCCGAAGTCGCCGTAATGGTTGCCGAAATACTGCTTGTTTCCGCTATGGCATCTTCATTAGCCGCAACGGTCACATCGACTGTGCCCGAAGTTTCACCCGCGGCTATGGTAATGGTTTCGCCGTTATTTAGACTTACCGTTAAATCTGAAGCTGGTGCGTTATCTACTGAGGCTGTGTAAGTCACCGTGCCACCGGCTTCGGTGATATCTGCCGTTGCAGATAAGGAAACCGTTGTGGTATCGATCGTATCGGTAATATTTGTCACGGCTGGCGTTGCATCAATAGACACAGATTCTAATCCGCCACCCGTGGTGCCGGTAATCGCTGCGCTGATTGAAGCCGATTCTGCAATCGCATCTTCATTCTCTGCAACAGTAACATCGACTGTGCCAGAGGTTTCGCCCGCCGCAATAGTAATAGACTCACCATTATTTAGGCTTACCGTCAGATCACTAGCTGCCGCGTTATCTACCGTGGCCGTGTAAGTCACCGTGCCGCCGGCTTCGGTGATGGAGCCTGTGGCTGAAAGGCTGACCGTTGTGGTATCTACAGTATCCGAAATGGTGGTGACTGCTGGCGTGGTATCGATAGACACAGACTCTAATCCACCACCCGTGGTGCCGGTAATCGCGGCGCTGATTGAGGCCGATTCTGCTATGGCATCTTCATTGGCCGCGACAACAACGTCCACTGTTCCAGTCGTTGCACCGGCTGCAATGGTAATGGTTTCGCCGTTGTTTAGGCTTACCGTTAAATCTGACGCAGGCGCGTTATCTACACTAGCTGTGTAGGTTACCGTACCGCCGGCTTCAGTGATGGAACCCGTCGCCGATAATGAAACTGTTGTGGTATCGATGGTATCAGTAATATTAGTCACGGCTGGTGTGGCATCGATTGATACAGACTCTAGTCCGCCACCTGTGGTGCCGGTGATCGCGGCGCTGATTGAAGCCGATTCTGCTATGGCGTCTTCATCTGCTGCAACAGTCACATCAACTGTGCCCGAGGTTTCGCCGGCCGCAATAGTAATGGTCTCGCCATTATTTAGGCTTACCGTCAGGTCACTAGCTGGCGCGTTATCTACCGTGGCCGTGTAAGTCACGGTACCACCTGCTTCGGTGATCGAACCTGTGGCTGAAAGGCTAACAGTTGTGGTATCGATAGTATCCGAAATTGTGGTGACTGCTGGCGTGGAATCAATAGACACAGACTCTAATCCGCCACCTGAAGTCGAAGAAATACTCGCAAAGATACTGCTCGCATCAGTAACTGCATCTTCGTTTGCTGCAACAGTCACATCGACTGCTCCGCTCGTTTCTCCAGCAAGGATTGTGATTGTTTCGCCATTGTCCAAGTTCACTGTCATATCTGACGCAGTGGCGTTATCGACTGTGGCTGTATAAGTCACAGTACCCCCTGCTTCAGAGATGGAGCCGGTGGCTGAAAGGCTGACAGTCGTGGTATCAATCGTATCGGTAATTGTGGTCACGGCTGGCGTGGAATCAATAGACACAGACTCTAAACCGCCACCTGTGGTACCGGTAATCACTGCACTGATTGAGGCCGATTCTGCAATGGCGTCTTCATCCGACGCTACAGTTACATCCACCGTACCCGTGGTTTCACCGGCCGCTATAGTAATGGTTTCACCGTTGTTTAGGCTTACTGTTAAATCTGACCCAGGTGCATTATCTACCGTTGCGGTATAAGTCACCGTACCACCGGCTTCGGTGATGGAACCCGTCGCCGATAATGAAACTGTTGTGGTATCAACTGTATCTGTAATTGTTGTCACCGCTGGCGTGGCATCAATGGAAACAGATTCTAATCCGCCACCCGTGGTGCCGGTAATCGCTGCGCTGATTGAAGCCGATTCTGCAATCGCATCTTCATTCTCTGCAACAGTAACATCGACTGTGCCAGAGGTTTCGCCCGCCGCAATAGTAATGGTTTCACCATTATTTAGGCTTACTGTTAAATCTGACGCTGGGGCATTATCCACACTAGCTGTGTAGGTCACCGTGCCGCCCGCTTCGGTGATGGAGCCTGTGGCTGATAAGGAAACCGTTGTGGTATCGATGGTATCTGAAATCGTGGTAACCGCAGGCGTTGAATCGATAGACACAGACTCTAAACCGCCACCTGTGGTGCCGGTAATCGCTGCACTGAGAGACGCCGATTCTGCAATGGCATCTTCATTCGCTGCCACGGTGACATCGACTGTTCCGGTCGTTGCACCGGCCGCAATAGTAATGGTTTCACCGTTATTTAGACTTACTGTTAAGTCACTAGCTGGTGCGTTATCTAAAGAGGCTGTGTAAGTCACCGTGCCGCCGGCTTCAGTAATCGAACCCGTCGCTGAAAGGCTGACGGTTGTGGTATCAACGGTATCGGTAATTGTGGTCACCGCTGGCGTGGCATCGATTGACACAGATTCTAATCCACCACCCGTGGTGCCGGTAATCGCGGCGCTTAGAGAGACGGTTTCTGCAATCGCATCTTCATTCGCTGCCACGGTCACATCGACTGTGCCAGAGGTTTCTCCGGCCGCAATAGTAATAGTCTCGCCATTATTTAGGCTTACTGTTAAATCAGACGCAGGCGCATTATCCACACTAGCTGTGTAGGTTACCGTGCCGCCGGCTTCGGTGATGGAGCCTGTCGCTGATAAGGAAACTGTTGTGGTATCGATTGTATCTGAAATCGTGGTCACTGCTGGCGTGGTATCAATTGACACAGACTCTAATCCGCCACCTCTGGTGCCAGTAATCGAGGCGCTGAGAGACGCCGATTCCGCAATGGCATCTTCATCTGCCGCCACGGTCACGGCCACTGTTCCAGTCGTTGCACCGGCTGCAATGGTAATGGTCTCGCCGTTGTTCAAGCTTACCGTCAGGTCACTGGCTGGTGCGTTATCCACACTAGCTGTGTAGGTTACCGTACCACCCGCTTCAGTAATCGAACCTGTCGCTGATAAGGAAACTGTTGTGGTATCGATGGTATCCGAAATGGTGGTCACCGCTGGTGTAGCATCAATTGACACAGATTCTAAGCCGCCACCTGTGGTGCCGGTAATCGCTGCACTGAGAGACGCCGATTCTGCAATGGCATCTTCATTCGCTGCAACAGTCACATCGACTGTACCCGTGGTTTCGCCTGCCGCAATGGTAATGGTCTCGCCGTTGTTCAAGCTTACCGTCAGGTCACTGGCTGGTGCGTTATCCACACTAGCTGTGTAGGTTACCGTGCCGCCGGCTTCGGTGATGGAGCCTGTCGCTGATAAGGAAACTGTTGTGGTATCGATTGTATCTGAAATCGTGGTCACTGCTGGCGTGGTATCAATTGACACAGACTCTAATCCGCCACCTGTGGTGCCAGTAATCGAGGCGCTGAGAGACGCCGATTCTGCAATCGCATCTTCATTCGCCGCCACGGTCACATCCACTGTACCCGTGGTTTCACCGGCTGCAATGGTAATGGTTTCGCCATTGTTTAGGCTTACTGTTAAATCTGACGCTGGTGCGTTATCTACACTAGCTGTGTAGGTTACCGTACCGCCGGCTTCGGTAATAGAACCCGTAGCCGAAAGACTAACTGTCGTTGTATCGATCGTATCGGTAATTGAAGTGACTGCTGGTGTGGCATCAATTGACACTGACTCTAATCCGCCACCTGAAGTCGAAGTAATGGTTGCCGAAATACTGCTTGATTCCGCAATGGCGTCTTCATTCGATGCAACAGTGACATCCACCGTACCCGTGGTTTCACCCGCCGCAATGGTAATGGTTTCGCCGTTGTTTAGACTTACTGTTAAGTCACTAGCTGGTGCGTTATCTAAAGAGGCTGTGTAAGTCACCGTGCCGCCGGCTTCAGTAATCGAAGCCGTGGCTGAAAGGCTGACGGTTGTGGTATCAACGGTATCTGTAATTGTGGTCACCGCTGGCGTGGCATCGATTGATAAGGACTCTAATCCGCCACCCGTGGTACCTGTAATCGCTGCACTGATTGAGGTCGATTCTGCAATCGCGTCTTCATCCGACGCTACAGTTACATCCACCGTACCCGTGGTTTCACCGGCCGCTATAGTAATGGTTTCACCGTTGTTTAGGCTTACTGTTAAATCTGACCCAGGTGCATTATCTACCGTTGCGGTATAAGTCACCGTACCACCGGCTTCGGTGATGGAACCCGTCGCCGATAATGAAACTGTTGTGGTATCAACTGTATCTGTAATTGTTGTCACCGCTGGTGTGGCATCGATTGAGACAGACTCTAAACCGCCCCCCGTGGTGCCGGTGATCGCTGCACTGATTGAGGCCGATTCTGCAATCGCATCTTCATTCGCTGCAACAGTCACATCGACCGTGCCAGAGGTTTCGCCTGCCGCAATAGTAATAGTTTCGCCGTTGTTTAGGCTTACTGTTAAATCTGACGCTGGTGCGTTATCTACACTGGCCGTGTAGGTTACCGTACCGCCGGCTTCAGTGATGGAAGCCGTTGCAGAAAGACTGACTGTTGTGATGTCGATGGTATCTGAAATCGTGGTAACCGCTGGCGTAGCATCGATTGAGACAGACTCTAAACCGCCACCTGTGGTGCCGGTAATCGCAGCGCTGAGAGACGCCGATTCTGCAATCGCATCTTCATTCGCTGCAACAGTCACATCGACTGTGCCCGAAGTTTCACCCGCGGCTATGGTAATGGTTTCGCCGTTATTTAGACTTACCGTTAAATCTGAAGCTGGTGCGTTATCTACAGAGGCTGTGTAAGTCACCGTGCCGCCGGCTTCAGTAATCGAACCCGTGGCTGAAAGACTGACGGTTGTGGTATCGATGGTATCTGAAATCGTGGTAACCGCAGGCGTTGAATCGATTGACACAGACTCTAAACCGCCACCTGAAGTCGAAGAAATACTCGCGAAAATACTGCTCGCATCAGTAACTGCATCTTCGTCTGCTGAAACAGTCACATCAACTGCTCCGCTCGTTTCTCCAGCAAGGATTGTGATTGTTTCGCCATTGTCCAAGTTCACTGTCATATCTGACGCAGTGGCGTTATCTACTGTGGCTGTATAAGTCACAGTACCCCCTGCTTCAGAGATGGAGCCGGTGGCTGAAAGGCTGACAGTCGTGGTATCAATCGTATCGGTAATTGTGGTCACGGCTGGCGTGGAATCAATAGACACAGACTCTAAACCGCCACCTGTGGTACCGGTAATCACTGCACTGATTGAGGCCGATTCCGCAATGGCATCTTCATCTGCAACCACTGTGACATCGACTGTGCCCGTGGTTTCACCGGCCGCAATAGTAATGGTTTCACCATTATTTAGGCTTACCGTTAAATCTGACGCTGGGGCATTATCTACCGTGGCCGTGTAAGTGACCGTGCCGCCGGCTTCAGTAATCGAGCCCGTCGCCGATAATGAAACTGTTGTGGTATCAACTGTATCTGTAATTGTTGTCACCGCTGGCGTGGCATCAATGGAAACAGATTCTAACCCGCCCCCCGTGGTGCCGGTGATCGCTGCACTGATTGAGGCCGATTCTGCAATCGCATCTTCATTCGCTGCAACAGTCACATCGACCGTGCCAGAGGTTTCGCCTGCCGCAATAGTAATAGTTTCGCCGTTGTTTAGGCTTACTGTTAAATCTGACGCTGGTGCGTTATCTACACTGGCCGTGTAGGTTACCGTACCGCCGGCTTCAGTGATGGAAGCCGTTGCAGAAAGACTGACTGTTGTGATGTCGATGGTATCCGAAATGGTGGTGACTGCTGGCGTGGTATCAATTGACACAGATTCTAAACCACCACCCGTAGTACCTGTAATCGCTGCACTGAGAGATGCCGACTCTGCAATCGCATCTTCATCCGCCGCCACGGTGACATCGACTGTTCCGGTCGTTGCACCGGCTGCGATGGTAATGGTTTCACCGCTATTTAGGCTTACCGTTAAATCTGACGCTGGTGCGTTATCTACCGTGGCTGTGTAAGTCACGGTGCCGCCAGCTTCGGTAATGGAAGCCGTAGCTGAAAGGCTGACAGTCGTGGTATCAATCGTATCGGTAATTGTGGTCACGGCTGGCGTGGAATCAATAGACACAGACTCTAAACCGCCACCTGAAGTCGAAGAAATACTCGCGAAAATACTGCTCGCATCAGTAACTGCATCTTCGTCTGCTGAAACAGTCACATCAACTGCTCCGCTCGTTTCTCCAGCAAGGATTATGATTGTTTCGCCATTGTCCAAGTTCACTGTCATATCTGACGCAGTGGCGTTATCTACTGTGGCCGTATAAGTCACCGTACCGCCAGCTTCAGTAATGGAAGCTGTCGCTGATAAGGAAACCGTTGTGGTATCGATGGTATCCGAAATGGTGGTGACTGCTGGCGTGGTATCAATTGACACAGATTCTAAACCGCCACCTGTGGTGCCGCTGATCGCGGCGCTGATTGAAGCCGATTCTGCTATGGCGTCTTCATCTGCTGCAACAGTCACATCAACTGTGCCCGAGGTTTCGCCGGCCGCAATAGTAATGGTCTCGCCATTATTTAGGCTTACTGTTAAGTCACTAGCTGGTGCATTATCTACCGTGGCAGTATAAGTCACAGTACCACCGGCTTCAGTAATCGAACCCGTGGCTGAAAGACTGACGGTTGTGGTATCGATGGTATCTGAAATCGTGGTAACCGCAGGCGTAGCATCGATTGAGACAGACTCTAAACCGCCACCTGTGGTACCGGTAATTGCTGCACTAAGAGACGCCGATTCTGCTATGGCATCTTCATTCTCTGCAACAGTGACATCGACTGTGCCCGTAGTTTCGCCCGCTGCAATGGTAATGGTCTCGCCGTTATTTAGACTTACCGTTAAATCTGACGCTGGCGCGTTATCTACACTGGCTGTGTAAGTCACCGTACCACCGGCTTCAGTAATCGAACCCGTGGCTGATAAGGAAACTGTTGTCGTATCAACGGTATCTGAAATCGTGGTAACCGCTGGCGTAGCATCGATTGAGACAGACTCTAAACCGCCACCTGTGGTACCGGTAATTGCTGCACTAAGAGACGCCGATTCTGCTATGGCATCTTCATTCTCTGCAACAGTGACATCGACTGTGCCCGAGGTTTCACCGGCTGCGATGGTAATGGTTTCACCGTTATTTAGGCTTACCGTTAAATCTGACGCAGGCGCGTTATCTACCGTTGCAGTATAAGTCACTGTGCCACCTGCTTCGGTAATCGAACCTGTGGCTGAAAGACTGACTGTCGTTGTATCGATAGTATCTGAAATTGTGGTAACAGCAGGTGTGGAATCTATAACAACATTTCCAAAACCACCACCGCTTGTACTCGTAATCGTTGCTGAGAGGCTCGCTGCATCCACAACAGCGTCTTCATTTGCTGAGACTATAATATCGATAGAACCCGAAGTTGAGCCGGCTGCAATGGTGATTGTTTCACCATTATCCAGGACTACACTCATATCAGTGGCAGGAGTATTATCCAATGTTGCCGTATAGGTCACGGTTCCGCCGGCCTCTGTAATATCACTGCTGGCCTCTAGACTAACAACAACATTAATATCAAGACTTATGCTTGAAGAGCCAGAGCTAGTCACTGAATTGCCCGCAGGATCATTAGACTCAACAATCACATCGATAGTGTTATCGGCAATTAGATCTGTCGTTTCTACATTAACAGAGTAAGCACCACCGGCGCCTACGGTGGTTTGGTATTCTGTGCCATTAACAGTCACTGTAACTGTATCGCCCAAGGAGATATCGCCGCCTGTTGCCGTACCTGACACCGCTATCGTAGCAGCACCTGATTCGCTGGCGTTGATGATGTCATCACCGGCAATGGTGTTGACGGCAACGGTTCCGGCTTCGGCCGTGGTGTCCACAGACACCGTAGCTGAACCGCTAGAACTAACGGGATTTCCCGCTGCATCCGAACTGGCGACCGTGACGTCGATTGAGTTATCTGCGACAAGATCTGCGGTAGCGACATCAATCGTGTAAGCACCACCGGCGCCGACTGTGGTTTGGTATTCTGTGCCATTAACTGTCACTGTGACCGTATCGCCCAAGGAGATATCGCCGCCTGTTGCCGTGCCTGACACCGCTATCGTGGCGGCACCTGATTCGCTGGCGTTGATGATGTCATCACCGGCAATGGTGTTGACGGCAACGGTTCCGGCTTTGGCCGTGGTATCCACTGACACCGTGGCTGAACCGCTAGAGCTAACGGGGTTTCCTGCGTCATCTGAACTGGCGACTGTCACATCGATAGTGTTATCGGCAATTAGATCTGTCGTTTCTACATTAACAGAGTAAGCACCACCGGCGCCTACGATGGTTTGGTATTCTGTGCCATTAACAGTCACTGTAACTGTATCGCCCAAGGAGATATCGCCGCCTGTTGCCGTGCCTGACACCGCTATCGTGGCGGCACCTGATTCGCTGGCGTTGATGATGTCATCACCGGCAATGGTGTTGACGGCAACGGTTCCGGCTTCTGCTGTTGTATCTGCCAAAATAGTCGCCGAACCGCTAGAGCTAACAGGATTTCCAGCTTCATCTGAACTGGCGACTGTGACGTCGATTGAATTATCTGCGACAAGATCTGCGGTAGCGACATCAATCGTGTAAGTACCGTCCGCTTCGACTGTGGTTGTGTAATCCGTACCATTAATGCTAACGGTTACTTCATCACCTGCTGCAATATCACCACCGGTAGCGGTACCTGAAACAGCTATTGTTTCCGTGCCTGCTTCAATGGCATTAGCCAGATCATCGTCGGCGATGGGGTTGACGGCAACGGTTCCGGCTTCTGCTGATGTATCTGCCAAAATAGTCGCCGAACCGGTAGACGTGACTGGGTTTCCAGCTTCATCTGTACTAGCGACCGATACGTCGATTGAGTTATCTGCGACAAGATCTGCGGTAGCGACATCAATCGTGTAAGTACCGTCCGCATCGACTGTGGTTGTGTAATCCGTACCATTAATGCTGACGGTTACTTCATCACCTGCTGCAATATCACCACCAGTAGCGGTACCTGAAACAGCTATTGTTTCCGTGCCTGCTTCAATGGCATTAGCCAGATCATCGTCGGCGATGGGGTTGACGGCAACGGTTCCGGCTTCTGCTGATGCATCTGCCAAAATAGTCGCCGAACCGGTAGACGTGACTGGGTTTCCAGCTTCATCTGTACTAGCGACCGATACGTCGATTGAGTTATCTGCGACAAGATCTGCGGTAGCGACATCAATCGTGTAAGTACCGTCCGCTTCGACCGTGGTTGTGTAATCCGTACCATTAATACTGACGGTTACTTCATCACCTGCTGCAATATCACCACCAGTAGCGGTACCTGAAACAGCTATCGTTTCCGTGCCTGCTTCAATGGCATTAGCTATATCATCGTCGGCGATGGGGTTGACGGCAACGGTTCCGGCTTCTGCTGTAATATCTGTAGAGTAGGTAATCGATGAGGTCACCGGTGAAGAAGGGTTCCCTGCACTATCTGTCGCGACAAATGCAACATCAATCGTTGAATCAGGGTCTGCAAGCAGGTCAGAGCCTTGAACCTCAATGCTAAAACGTCCCTCTGCGTCGACAGTACCCGAATAGCTAACACCATTGACTGTTAATTCAACAACATCGTTTATTTGGAACTCACCTGTCACGGTGCCAGAAACAGGAACCACGCCATTTAATTCGCTGGCATTCAAGATATTGTCTGTCGTGAGAGCAGCATCAAGTGTCAGTTCAGGAGTCGGCGCCACAATATCAACCGTATAACTTTCGGTATCATTTACCGTAATTGACGCTCCTGAAGCATCTGTGGTGGTAATGGACGCTTCAATCGTTTGGTCTGCATCGGCGACCAAGTCACTGCCTGCGACATCAATGCTAAAGGTATTATCCGCTAACACTAGCCCCGTCGTGGTTACACCGTTCACTGTTAAACTGACGACATCGCCGGGACTAACACCTTCACCCAAGGTACCCGTGATGGTGACCTGGCCACTTTGTTCAAGCGCATTGATGATGTCATCTGGGCTGATATCTGGATTGAGTGTGATCGATATCGTGTCGTTATTGACATCGACTGCACTTGGGCTAGTTGTCGTCGTTGCGTTGCTTGAGATAAATTCTGAGCTATCAAATGTGTCAAGCGGGGTCGTTGTTATACCATCGTCTATCGGGGTCAGGCGAGTATCAACTTGGCCTTCCAAGCCATCTCGTTCGTATACGCTAGATTGATGTAAAGAGTTGCTATCATCACCTGAAGACAATCTACCTGCTGCCGTTTCTTCTAGGCTTTCCACATCAAACGTATCTAAAAGAAGTTGTTGCAAGGCGGCTTGCTGGTCAACGCGGTCTGTCTCAAAGGCTCCACCCTCAAAAGCCACCGTATCGTCTAAGGTAACTTGCGCTTGAGCCCCGACATTGACTTTCTCGCCGCTATTGAAGTCGACCACAACATGGCTATTGGCTCCTGTCAGTATCACTTCGCCTTCTTTGACGATATCTCCAACTAAAGCGACTTTAATTAAGCCTTCAGCCGTGCGAATTTGTGCATTACCAACAATCTCTGAAATGAAACCAATATTTTTTGCAGACATATCTAACCCCTTTTATAAGTACTAGCAAAAGAGTAGTCGTTAGATGGGGGAAAAAGTATCGTACCTAGGTAGCAGGTATTGTGTCTTTTTGTTTCGAGGTGAGGGAGAAAAAGGTGACGAAGCCTGAAAGGCGTTTTCTGCGCTATTCTGGCTTTCGTCGATTTCCACTCAGTAAATTAAGGCGCTTCAAATGAATGACCAAGCCCATTCGGTCGGCTACGTTCAACTTATTAAAAATTTGCGTGAGATGTGATTTAACCGTTTGTTCGGCAATGCCGTATTCCTCAGCAATGAGTTTATTGCTTTTTCCCTCTACAATACTGAGCGCAATTTCTTTTTGTCTGGAGGTGAGTTCACTGAGCTGCTCATCATTATCTTCTGGCCGAACACTGGAGTGAGCAAGAGACAGCGCTTGGGAGAGTAACTCCGGCGGAAACCAACTGTGCCCGCCTTCCAGCATCAAAAATAGTTGCTCGTAATGCGGCTTGGCCATATACGAATTACAATAGGCTTTAACCCCTAAATGGGTATAGCGCAACATTTTCCCAAGGTCGGGCAGGTCATCCGTAATGGCAAGCGCACAGGACAATTGTGCCTGTTCGCGTAATGCCTCCTGAATGGCGATGTCGGTATAGGAGGCTCCGTGAATCAGAACAACATCTGATTCACCAGCTTTTATTTGGCCTATATCTGTCCGGTACGTTACATGCGTACTGATAACTTTATTCATATGCTCAGTAAATGAGTCAGATTTTGAATATAAATAAATAGTCATATCAACTTTCTGTCAGGGCTTTTTGTAAGCCACGGTTAATCGGTTTAAGAAGGTATTCCAGAATTGTTTTCTTCGAGGTAATAATGTCGGCTTCACTGGTCATTCCGACCTTTATCTCCAATGTTTTCGAACTATGATCTAAATACATCTGCTCAGGTAACACCCGCACGATATAGTAACTTTCACCTTCATCATTGGTGATGGTATCGGCACTTACGAAGACGACCTCCCCCGTTAAACCACCATGAATGGCAAAATCATAAGCACTAAATTTTAAACGGGTCAGCTGGCCAATACCGATGGAGGCAATATCGGCAGGTTTAATTTGTACTTCAACTAATAAATGATCACCTAAAGGCACGACTTCTAATATTTTATTACCCGGACTCACCACGCCACCGATGGTGTTGGCATGTAACTGCTTAACAATACC
>JBLLNS010000015.1:0-91102 GCA_048058835.1 Oleiphilus sp. | reverse complement strand
CATAAAGAATATGTGCCGACTCGGATGGTCGCCCTACAGCAATGGGCGTTGAGTATATGACATCACCCAGACGTTGCGTTTTTCCACCAAGCTGACGACTACGCATACCGCTTTGATCCACGCCTCGAATGAAGTTAACCACAGCCTCTGCTTCGTCAGTCGTGTTGGTATTAAGAAGCCCCATGTTATCGCTGTCGAAAATGGATGAAACAAAATCTGTTTCTTCAAACTCATAGTCGCCATCGCCGTCATCATCGGTAAACAAGGCGGTTCTGATATAACGATTTTTGGCAGATGAACTATAACTAGCACGTTGATTTAAAGCTTCAGAATCCGTTAGTGACTCAAGTTGATCTTGTGCACTCCAAAGATAGCCAACACTATCCAAACCATTCGGGTACTTACCTACTGAACAGTCTTCAGCATCACCTGAATCTGGCCTGTCAGCTTCACTGGTAGATAGTTTCACCCGGACTGTTCTCGTGGTTTCATCGTAGCAAGAGTCGTAAATCGGGTCAGAAGAAAATTCTTCTAAAATACCATCCCCATCGTCACTTCTAATGAGACCTTGCGTATCAATCATTAACCCAGAGACATCGCCAATCCACTTAACCGTTTCACCCGATTCTGTCACTGAAGGCGAAAAGCTTGCTTGGTACAATGCACCATCACCACTACTGGTAGTTGATACGACCGAAGCAGCACCACCGGAAGACACTCTTGCTAAGAGTTCATTTAAGGCCTCTTGGAGTTTAACCTGTATTTCATTGCCGTCCAGGGCAAGAAAGAAGGTATCAGGCTCACAGTCACTATTCGCATCCCATTCATTTCTTGGGCAAAGCTCAGTATCTGGTTCGCCGCTTGGATTAAGCGCCTTATATTGGTTGAAGTTAATGCGACTACCCGAAGCATCTACTGGGTGCATGGGATCTGGAAGATTGTCACCATCTTCATCGACAAAACCACCTCTAGCTGCCGCCTCTCTCATTCTTCTTGTAGAAGTATTCGATTGCTCATCTGCACCTAACGCTGCATAAACAAAATATGAGATAACTTCCTGATGACTGGGTAAGTCACTACCAGAACGACAATCGTTATGACGTAAAGCTAGAGCGACATTGTCTAGTGCTTCATTTTCGGTATGCGAGTCGTCATCAATATCATAAAGATCTGCTGCAGCAGTCGAGTGTCCAGAACCATCGTAATCCCTGAAGGGTGCACCATCATTAAAGTGAAGGACAAATACTTTTTTGCAATCCAGCGTCTGTTCTTGCACAGCATCGTAATAGGGATCCCAAAGATAACCTAGATCAAAATTCCCCTCATCAACACCAAAGACTCCCCCGGGATCATTACCTACTTCCCTATCGTCGGCAGAATCTGTACTTGTGGCTTGATATTGAGGATTTTGCTGCTTCACATAACGCCCGATATCCACCAAGCTTTCTGCAATGGGTGTCGACCCCCATATTAAAGGGTATTCTTCTATCACTTGAACGATCTTATCATTTGGGGCATGAATACCCGTCGGGACACAGAGATACTCTCGCGCATTACCGCTATATAAAACTTGTGTAACGGTATAGCTATCAGGGTCCGACGCCGCTTCAGCCACCCGTCTATCCCAACGATCATCATCATAGATGGGGTAACAAGGGTGCATAGTTCCACCATGAACCTTATTACCATCAACAATGTTACTAAGGTTATTTGTTTTATGGTCAAAATTGTAGACAGACAAGCCGAAATTAACATCAGCATTATTATCTTGCACTAAGCCTTTCGGTTCTTCATCTACAGCTATGTGAATGTTGTATACACTGGCAGGAGAAACCGCCATATAAGCCACAGTTTCAGCTGTCGTACTGTCATTCTGACTTAGCGAGCGCTTTAGCATAATACCCGCTTTGTCTTCTTCCCAGTCATCTTCAACCCGAACTGAGAAAGCATTTTTTCCATTCATTGTCTGACTCGAGAAATTGAGTATAGGTCTTTCGTGAAATGCGAAGTTATAAGTAACCGTTGTTTCATTATGAGTGACACCTGGTACGCTACCGATGTCAATTAAGGTTCCATTGTCCGCAACCGCTGAAACAGGCTCAACGGCGATATAATGGATTTCTTCATTGGCATTATGAACATCGGTCGTATCAGCGGTGTCTTCTTCCTGAAGCGTCACTCGGAAAAAAGTATTGGTGATATTATATGGACGAGACGATACAACATAGTTTGGTGTTGTATCATTTAAGGTACTCACCCCGGTAAAGACAGTTGGTATTGTTGAGGCATCAAACGTACTGGTTGGGAAATATTCGACTTCATAGTGATCCGTATCGTCCGGGCTATCACTTGAATGCAGGTTTTTCTTGGTGTTCACTACACCCGCGGCAAAATTTATCGTTTTAGGTGAGCCATCCAGTTGGGTAACGTCAATGGTGTGGTGCCCAGCTTCTGCGACCATATAGAAGAAATCTTCACCCGTATGGTTGCCATCCCAGCTGTCCCACTCTTGCATACCCAGTTTAAAACCAGTGCTGGTAACATCGGCAGCACGTGCAACAGTTGAGTTCGCCCCATTGTAAGTTAGAGCGGTCACCACGACGACAGGATTCGTGTAATGGTTTTGGAATGTGACTGTGGGCCAAAGTGTTGTATCGGCCTGCTGTAACAAGGTCCAAGCTGGAATATTCACATAACCCACTTCCAAATCATCTGAAATTTTAGCGGTGTTGGTTGCAGTGCCGCTGCCATTAAACTTAATTTTGCCATCATCAATCGTTATATCGACACCATCTGGAATATCAGAGAAATCACTACTGTCAGCATACTGTTTGGTATAGTCATCACTATTTCTTATTTCTACCTCAGCCTCTAGAACATATTTAGTTCCTCCATTAATGACTTCACCATTACGGTCACGTACCTTCCCGCCGACCATAACTTTTCTAGCCACATCAACCCGTCGCATGGTCAGCCAGTTAAGAAAGTTCCCATCCCAAGCACCATCAGTACCAGCTGGCAAGGCGTCATTAGCGGTAAACACACCATCTGTAACGTTATACTCATACTGTTTACCAGACTCAAAATAACCGTAGTAATCTTGATCGGGAGAAAAATTGGTATGTGTACCATTGCTCCAACTAACACCGTTTTGTGGATAGGCTGGCACCAACATACTGCCTGAAATATCAAAAGCGAGCACGACACTTGGCTTACCAGTGGCCCGTTCTAAAAAGGGAGGGATACCCAAGAAGTCAGTGGTATCTTCAGAGCTTGCAGCAAAGGACGCTGTATCCGGTTTTATAAAAGCAAAAGACAGACTCGTTAGGCTTAACAGAGTAACGATACTAAGTACCTTATGCACTGCTGGTAATTTCACATTGAAAATTTTCATACTTCCTCCCAGATGGAGACCATTAAATCTATTGAACATATTTGTAATCACTCGCAGTCCAAGACTGCGCGCCCGATTGATTTGTACCTACACTTCTAAATTCATAAAACTTATATGCACCGCCCGCAGCACCGGCAGCAACGCCGGTGCCACCATAGCCTTTCCACTGAGCGCTACCCGCGCCAGCACTATTCAGCGCAGTCGGTCCTCTTAGAACATAAATGTCTGCCGTTATGCCTCCAGATGAAAACTCTAAATCTTTTTGTAGTGAGCTATTCAAATACCTGTCCTCAGTGTCACCGTTAGCTTGTATTAATTCACCACCACCAGTCGCAACGGATAAGCCTATGGGTAAGAGCACATTTGTCCATTCACCCTCGTACAAATATTCCTGCAACACCGACGTAGAACTAATTCTGGCACTTTCAGAGTTATTAAAAGACTGGTCATGATAGATATTATTTGATGCCATCCTATAGCTTAAGTTACTAGTATCCATCGCGGTAACAGCAACTAAGGTAAGTACTAACAAAAGGAGTAACGACGTAGCTAACACTGCACCTTGTTGGTGCTTGCCAATACATGAATTTTGATATTTCATAATCGACCTCGATTTCTCACAAATACTTCACGTTGATAGAGCTTTCTTCGGAAATGTTTATCGTCTTCCCCCACCACGTAACCAGAACCTGATACACTCTTATCACCGGCCATTAAATACTCTTTTCCTTGTTCATCTAAGGAAAAATCTTGATCCGTGCTTCTAGAAATAAGGCTGATTTTCACACTCAATACATCTGCCCAAGCTTCAGGAGTATTTGCGATTGCTGAAGCAGGCTGATATTCATCGATAGCATAATCATCATCATTATCAATGCCATATTCTAATTGCAGTTGCTCAACACCTTCGATCAAGGCCTCCTGTTCAAACTTATCACCGGTAAGTGCTAAACGAACCAGGGTTGGAAGCTCATCTTTACAATCGTCCGCTACTTTGACACTACACTTTCTTAGGAAAAATAACTCAGTACCGTACTCCATATTAAAAACCGCTTCTTCTGCAGGTATCTGAGCAATAGCTGTCGCACTATCGCTTCCCTTAAAAACATAAGCCGACTGTCCTTCAAGCGCTCTGACATAATAAGTCGTATTATTAGCAGCATCTGCTATGCCCGTGTCATTGGTTAAGGTACGACCATCTGCATATTTAACAAATATGATATCTGTGTCAGGCACATAATCGCTTGCCGGAATACAATTTGAGGGGAAATTTGCTACGCTGTTCAATGATGAAGCGCCTTCATATCCTCTAAGAACATATTCAGTATCGAATACTTGGCTAGCACCACAGCCACTGGGTGCAGTAGACAAAGAGGTCGTCCCAAATTGAACACTCTCTGCTTCGACGCCGACCCAATGATCCGCCATACGAATCCCACCCGTCATTAGGTCGAGTGCTACACGACCACTCTCCTGCATTAAGCTAAGGTCATGATTAATTTCAAAGGTTTTCTTATTACTGATAAAAATTTGTATTACTCCCAGCATTAAAATCAAACTGAGTGCCATCGCAACAATCAGTTCAACCATACTTAGACCTTTCTGTTTTATCATCATACGTTGAGTCATCATAAGATCACCACCAAGTTATAAGAGCGTTGACTATCAGCTTGAGTGCTATCCTGACTTTCTGTCCACGTTATAGTGATGGTATAAGTTGATAAGTTGTTACTAACGCTACCTGAACCTTCTGGCAAAACAGATTCAATTTCTTCATTCCATTTGATCATTTCTTCCTGTGCTACAGAGCACGTAGGCTCTGGAGTATCAGACCCCTCATCAAGACAAGTTCTATCCGTACCATCTACTTCAGAATACGTTGAAGTAAAGGCTATATTGCCCCGCATTCTATCGGCCATACTCGTGGCCAAAACACTCGCTTGCCCGGTCAACTCAGCATCACGAGTCAGGCGCATACCGGCTGTTTGTAATGAAGCAATACCTAACATTCCGATAGCAAAAACCAAGATAGTGATCAACAGTTCGATCATGGTAAAACCAGCTTGTTTATTTTTCGTAATCATGAGCATGTTAAGTCGCCTCCAATGTGAGTCGTATCTGAGGAGCGAACTCTACCTGACGGCGAAATGACGATGGCCGTCGCCTCATTGACGCCTCGGCTATCACAGAGTTGCAAAGTACCTGAAATCGAGCTCATACCTCTGAGTGAAAAGGTCACATCATTCATGGTGGCAAAAATAGATATTTGCCCTTCTGCTTCAGTCCCAACTCTGAGCACTTCAGCCTGGTCGACAGCACTATCACCATCAGCGTCACTCCAAACAAGCCAGCCGTCCTGCCAGTTCAAGCCGGGGTCACAAGTAATGCCATCATCACTTTTACATACCTGAACATCCGCTCTACGTTTTACTGCTTCCGATCGCGCATAATAAAGTGCGCCTATCAGCTCATTGGTTTCGGATGTCAACCTGCCATTCTGAATTGTCGATTGATATGAAGGCACCGCCACCATTGCAAATATTCCTACAATAGTGAGCACCACCATGAGCTCTATTAGAGAAAATCCCGACTGTTTGTTTTGAAATAACACAGTATTCGCCTCGAAATTAGTCATTATTAGATAGTAGTGGGTTAAGCTGGAAAATCTAGTGGTTACCGATAAATGGTCAGATATGAGGATAAGTGGTCTTTTTTCTGCTCAAAAAGCAAGCTATATGAAGCGTAAAACAACCGCTTTCAATGAATTCATCGATTATGTAGTTGCAGTAAACGCTGAAAACTTTCTCTCTCGATCAGCTCAATATCTGCCTCAAGTAAGTTGGCCGGTTTATTTTCAGTTAATGGATCTACCACAGGTGGCTGCCAAGGCACCAAATATAACACCGTAGGTAATTCTTGATTGCCTCGAATGGTAGCTGTTTCGATGGTGATCACTTGTGAGTCTGAATTATTCTGATCATTGCCCGCTAAGTTTTGGGTTTCGTTAGCGCTCGCTGTCGAGATAAACAAAAATAGACAGAGAGGTATAAAAGTCCGGTTATTTTTCACGAGAATCCTCCGCTGGTAGGCGGTTTTTTAAATCATACAGCCAATCTTTGACTTTTGGATCTGTGTCGCCGACTAGCTCTTCATAACGCAAATATAATTCATACGCTTCTTTTAATTTTCCTTGATACAAGTCCAACAAAATGGCGAGATTTTTAATGGTTTTCGAGTTGCTATCATTTAGCACTAAAGCCTTTCGGTAATAGGTTTCTGCCTCAGAAAACTGCCCAGTTTGCCGAGCAATTAGGCCTAACTGGTTATAAGTGTGACTAAGAAATAAGTCATGATTTTCCGGCTGTTCATGCTCTGGGGCAAGCTTCGAAACCGGGTTTTCATGATCTGATAATTTCTCTGTAGGGGTCGCATTTGTCAGCTGATTCACCACCTCAAGATAACTCGATTTTGCCTCTTTATGTTGATCGAGACTGAACAAAATATCAGCTGAGTTAATTTTAGCCCCAATATAATGATGATTCGAGGCGTACAAATCATCGAAAAGCGACTTCGCATTTTGCTTGTCGGCTTCGTCACCGTCTAATAACGCCAGTGCCATTTGAAACTGTTCGATATCATCCTGCTTTTGTAATGCTTGTGCAGATAATTCATCAGAAACTGTCGGCGGCAATGATTTAGATGCACAACCACAAAGCCAAATAAATATTAAGGTGATGCCCAGTGGTTTTAATAAAGACAGCCATTTATTGCAATACATTGATCACCTCTGCTGCCTCTTCCTCTTTACCATATCGGCCCGGTAAGAGTTGCTTAAGTTCTGAAAAGCTCTTTTTAACCCACTCATCGTATAAACCATTCCATGCTCGACTCGCATTCTGCTCATGAATATCAATAGCGTTATCTTCAAAAGGATAAACTTGCTCTTCTAGGAGAATTTCATACTGTTCAAGCTCTAATTCGTTCAAATTATCGGGACGATCTGAGTCCATCAAAGAACGACTTAAATGACTATAGAGTTCAGCCATTCTGTAACCCGCTTCTGTTGAAAACTCAGAAATACCATAAGAGGTGGTTTTTTGGTAAGCCTCTAGCGCCGTCTGTAATGCTTTCGTTTTCTTGGCTAAACTTTTATCTAAGGGTAAGGACAAACGCACTGCCTTGTATTGAATAAATGCATCATTAGCCAAAACACTCGCCGCTTGGGCCGCTAAATAGCGCATTCTGTCATCCGCTTTATCGCCAAGTCGGTCAACCGTTTTCATTTGCTTAGCTAACCAAAATCGGCGTTTAAGTGGCACCTTGGTTTGTTGATATAACTCTGCCAAACGGTTCGCCGCTTCCATATAGACATCAGCAGGCTTTGGGTATGCATTAGCATAGGAACGATAACTGAGAATAGCTTGCGTAGTGTTCTCAGCTTTGTCGTAAAGTTCAGCCACAATAAAAGAGATATCTTGCTTTTCCTGAGCCGTTTTTGCTAACGCAACCATGCGTTTTAATTCATCTGCTGCGAGCGACCACTGAGCAGTTTCTCGATATGCCAAGGCAAGTTTCGCTGGCAAAGTGTTGATTAAATTATGTTTTGGGTACGCTGCTCGAAACTCAGTGAGAACCGAAATCGCCTCTGGCCATTGCTTTAACTCAAGTAAATAGTTGGCTGCATCGTACTCGGCATTTTGTCGCAAGGATGAGCTTGGCGCCACTTTCCCAACTCTTAGCAATTGATGAACGGCGTCTTGCTTCATGTCTTGCGCTAATAAGGCTTCTGCTTGTTTATAGACGCTGGCCGCGAGGTTTTCTATCAAGGCTACCCGACGCGGGTCCTTTTGCTCTAAATGGTTAATCGCGTTGACATAGGCAATCTCTGCTTCTGCGAAACGATTCAGCGCATACAGGCTATGCGCTTTTATCAACAAGCTTTCTCTAATTTGAAGTGGCTTCGCTGAAGGCGCCCCCTCAAAACTGTTAGGCCATGCGAGTAACCTTTCGGCACTGCTAAGGGAGCGCTGAAAATCTTTTGAATTATATTGGTAACTTAAAGCCACGAATAACACATCCAAGGCTCGAGGATCTTGCGGGTGTCCATCGACGAAACGTAATCGATTAGCCTGCTCCGCTTGACGCCATTGCTGCGCCTGCTCCAAAGAAAGTGATGGCCATGTTTGACTAAACTCTTTGTAAGCCACAACAGAAGCGTAAGCCGCTTCAGACGCTTTGGCAAAATCTGGGAAGTTGTAGCCAACGGTCTCGTAAGCACTAATTGCTGCTAACCAGTTATGTATTTTAAATTCACTTTCGCCAAGTAAGAATAAGCGTTTGGCGTTATCAGGGTGGCCAGGAAAGGTGGCGACAAACTGCTCATTATAGGCACTCGCTTGAGCAAAATGCTGTTTCATTTCATTGGATGGCGTCTTGATAGATGTTGAACGTTGTTTCTCAGCATTTTGACCTTTTATATAAGCGATATCCGCTAACTCAATGAGGAAACTTTCTAATTGTGTTTTCGTGAAGGCGAGATGGTCAGTTTCAGCGTACGCTGGTATTTCTGAAGGATTATCTTGATGATAATTCCAAAAATCTGAACCGAGACCGTACTGCTCAACGAAGCTGACTTTTTCGTCATAGAGATTGGTGGTAAATTTTGCTTTTGCCAAGGTATCAATCACGTTGATATGGAATCTCGGGGCCCACAGATTCATCGGGTGTTGCTGTATGAAAGCCTGATAGACTTTGATTGCATTGCTGTATTGTTCTTTCTCTTGCAATAAATCACTGTAATGAGAATACACTAGCACTTCATAATGTTTCTGGCCTATGCGTTCAAACAAAGCGCTTAGGCTGTCGGTTCCCAAGTAAGAAAATGATAATCCCATTACGCGTAATAAATCATTCACCAAGGTTGTTTGATGCGCTTGAACCAAAGTAAGGTCAGATACCAATAGTTCACGATGCGCTTCAAAAATTCGATCTAGCACAACACTAAAGGTATCTAGGGCTAAGGCATAATCATTTTGCTTGAATATACTCCAGCCCAACATGTAATAAGCATTTGTCATGAAGGTAGGGTTTTCTTCTGCGATGACAGCCTCAAAGGCTTCTTTCGCAAATTGATAGTTAGACCAGGCAAATAATATTTCCCCGCGTCGAAACTGGACTTCGGCGATATACATTGAGTTTGGATATTCCTTTACCAATCGCGTGAGTATCTCGAGATTTTTTTCAGCCTCACCTTTCAGTTCATAGGTTTTGGCAAGCTGATAAAGCACCTTGTCGTTGTCGCGCCTTTCAGGGTACTTCGCTAATAAACCGTGATAGGCAGAGATAGCAATGTCCAGCTCATCTTTGGCTTGTTCAGCCATTAACCATTCACCTTTCTGCAATTTTAAGTCAGCCAATCGATGCAGTACTTTTAATTGTTTTTCAGGATCGGTGAGTAAAGGTAGTAACTGGCTATAACTCTCAATCACTTCAGAAACATCAAGCGTACTGATCGACGTTTTTGGTAAATTGATTACTGCAGGTTGCAAAGCCGCTAAACTATTCTTGTCGATACGTTTTTCATCTGGAGCGGGGCTGAAAAGCTGGCAAGCTTGCAATAGAACAACGATAAAGCAAGTAAAGAGATGCTGTGTCACGTTTCGGGAAGCAAACTTCATTGCGTTTCCTCCGTGACTTGATCTTGTATTTCTGCGTCTTCTTGTTTGATTTTTTCAGAGTAAACCAAGGTACCCGCCGTCAATAACTGATCTGAAACACGCGCAAGCGCTTCACGCGAGGCTAATAAGTAACGAACAATTTCATCATGCTGTTGGTCCATAGCTGCATTGACTTGGGATAACAAACTTGAACTGGACTGGCTTAAACTTTTTTCCAGTTCGGTTTGAAGATACTCCAAGCGCGTTCGACCATCCTGAACTCGTCCAACAAAACGTTTATGTGCTTCATCAAGCTGTTCTTGCTGATTTAAAAAATCATATTGCTTTCTGAATATCGCCATTTCTTGTTGAAGTTGTTTAAGTGCTTTTTGGGCCTGCCAACGATTGACCGAATACGTATCTTGTACCCACCATTCGAAATAGGCCTTCACTCGATTGAAACGCTTGATGTAATCCGACTTCTTACTATGGTCATCGGGTAATGAGCGCAAACTTTCACCAGCTTTAAGTAACCTGTCGTAATAAGAAAGTTGCGCATCTGTCATGAAAAAATAAGCGTCTTCTTTTGCAAGCGCATCCGCTATATTAGTTTGAAATTCCGCCTCTTTGCTCGACCAGGTATCGACATCTAAATTAATTAAGCTCTTTTGTGTACTTTCGATTTTTTGACTGCGTGAAAGCTGCTTGGTGGCTAACATGGCTTCAAAGGAATTTAACTGTTTATGCCAGCGCGCTAATGAGTTTTGCAGCAGATACAATTCATGTAGCTCACTTAATTGCCGTTGAAATTGCTCAGATGAAAGCAGACTGGAAAAATCAAAAGAGGTATTTTTTATTTGAACCCGACCATAAGCATCCTTAAGCAGATTTTCTTTGCCTATCGTATCTGCAATATTCAAAACATCTAACAGTACACTTTCAGACATTTGAGCTTTTTGCGAAAGTAGCTCGGTCGCGAGCGCTTCATATTTGCCAACAGCTGCGCGATAAGCTTCGAGCGCTAAAACAGGTTCATTCAGTTTCTCATAAAGATAGGCCAAAGCATAAGGGGCTTGCTGTTGCCAAGGGTTAAACAAGTTTTTCTCGTTCAACTGAGTTAATGCCGACAAGGCTAATGGATAACGCTCTAATTGACTGGCAGCGATCGCATATGAAAATAAAACTCGGTCTATAAAAATGCTGTTTTTATCTACTTTCTGCAGCGTCTCAAAAGCCTGCTGGAAGTTGCCTTCTTGTAGATAAAGCTCCCCCATCGATAATAATGATAAGTTATAAAGCGCTTTCAGTTCTTGGAGTTCAGAGCCAGCCATTTGGAACTTACGAGCGAGTGCGTCAGACCATTCGCCATTAAGGCGGTATTTTGAAAGTGAATCAACCAGCGACGTAAGCTGGGATATTGCCGCTGCACTATCAGTCTGTTTTAGTGATAAAACCGCCTCATTATAGCGAAGATAAAAATGAAAAATATTGGTTTCAGGCAATTCGGAGAGCCAATTAGCGGGTGAATTATTCGCTGTACCCGCCATACCTGAAGCGGCAATTTGACCTTTCAAATAAACCATTTCATAAAACTTTTCCGCGTTATCGCGTTTCAAACTTGAGTTATCAATGTGAGAAAAACTGTTCAGCGCTTCTGATAGCTTCCCTTCTAAATAAAATACTTTACCCAGATAAAACCACGCCAAGTTTTGGTCTTCACGTGACAGCTTTTGCTGAAGTTGATTTTGCTCCAGCAAGGATTCAAAAATAGATTTAGCTTCCGCGGTCATCCCGTAAGATAGTAACAGCCCACCCTCAACTAAATCAGGATGCTGACCATGTCCTTTAATACCACCACGTTGCTTAGCGACACTTAAAAGGCTCAGTGCTTCGAATGCATTGCCCTGATAATATTCAAACAACACGGTTCCGTAGGCTAAATCGTTTACACGTTCAGGTTTATCAGACGCTGCCTGTACGCTTAAGCAGGCGATCAATAAGCCTAGTTGCAGCATGCTGACACACAGTTTCATGTTGATGTCTCGTCTCATCAGCCTCAAATTACTGTTCCCATTCCTGAATGGATATTTTGGGTTGGTAGCTAGCCGACTGGTCTTCAATTCTGATCTCAAGCGCACTTATCTCAGTATCTTTTTGAAACTGAGTAGAAACTGCCAGCTTATAGCTTTCTTGCTTCGGGCCGAGACCGTGCAGCACAGCCGTTATTTCATGTTCGCCGGTTTTTAAATTCCCCATATAAATGCGTTGCATACCACCTCGTTGTAATGCGTTTAACTGTCTTTCGGTATACAAGTGTGATGCAACGACCTCATCGTTCAACTTAAGCGTAACGCTGTCTAGGTCGATAAACTGCCCCGTGGACAAACTAAGATAAACCACAATTTGCGTATTAGCAGGAAACAACAAGTCTTCTTCTAGAATAAACAAGTCACGGTTTAGTTTGATCACTTGTTTTTTTAGCGCTTCCACGCTAAGAGAAACCTGTTCATCAGGAACGCTGCTGATTTGCTCTTGCTCGGGTTCTGGGTCTTGCTCGTTTGAAGGTGTTTCTGCATAGCCCGTTAAAGCAAATACGCTGAGAAAAACCATCAAACGCATCTGATGCAGACGCTGTGTCATATCTCGACTGGATAAATTAATCATCTTGTTTCCTTTTCCCAACTTGGGTATTCAAGTGTCATCTTTTCTTAAACTATTCGCTTGGCAATTGATAAACAGCCATGATCTTTAGTATTCGAAAGTCACAGATAGTCGCGTGACAATGGCGTCAAATTCATACAAAGGCTCCTCTCCGGGCACTACCGTCGGTTTTGTCACATCTCTAAAATTGTCATATGAGAATTTCAGATAATCGAAAAGCGCGGTAAATTTCATCCTATCAATATGTGGCACGATACCTTGGCCGAATTCATAGCTGACACCTGCGCCAACGGTAAAGTCTGAAAAGGTACTTAGCTCTTTGTCGCGCCCCATGTGAGTTTCGGCGCCCTCGCCCGGAAAAATATCCTTATAGAAATCAGCTTGAGTCTGGTTGTAATACCGATAGCGCCCTTCCACTGTCCAGCGGTCATTGAGCGGATGCACATAAGCCACTTCATAAGTATGTGCAGTAATACCCCAGCTATCATTGAAATAACGATACTCCCCTTTCAATGAAGCTCGATAAGGCAAATAATAAAGAACACGCATTGCCAATGCATAGCTTGTTCGGCTTCCGGGGTATTGTTCGACAGCAGTGCCATAACCATCTTCAGTGTCTGAGGGATCGAGAAAACGGTAGCGGCGGTATGGGTTATTCAAATACCCTTGGTCGGTAATCATTTCTAGGTTCATTCCGAGCAGCGCGTTTTTGGTTAGCACTTGACTCAAGCCGAGTTTGTAGATGTCTCGTTCCGCTTCTTCTTTAAAGTCATTATTAATCATGCCGACTTCATCCTGCCCCATCGCATAAGCCAGATTAAGCGTGGTTAGATCCCCAAAAAAACTCTGGCTGATCGAGATAAATCCGCTATTGGCTTCGAAATCATTTTCACTACTGTTAGTAAAACCGGCACTGACGATGGTCTTTTCGTGAAGATAATCAAGGCCAAGCGAATACTCAGTTCGCTCTTCAGTATAAGGGCTGGCATTGGCTTCAACATCGATAGAGGCCGATGATACCGAATCGACATAATAATGGCCGTTCAGCGAAAAATCGGTGCCGATGCTTTTTCGAACTAAGATGAACGGCCCTCCGATATCCATTCCGCCACCATCATAGTTATGGTACACCGCATCCACCGTGTCAGGCGCAAGCGTGGCAGCAGTCACCGATGACACACAGACAAGGCAGTTCACAATGATTAACAATCGACATAAGTGTTTAAAAAAAGGCATAAGGCCTAATTTAGTGTCAGGTATCGCGGTGAGAAGCGCTTGCTTAATTACAGCCACAGCCACCTCCAGAACCACCTTCTGCCCCTCTGGCCGACTCACGTGCTTGATACACATGATGGATATAAGAGCCAGCCGCACCATGTCGGTCCAGACTCATAATCGGATCTGCCAAATTACTTCTTTCATAAGGCTTCACCCAAGGCTTAATATCGCTGCACGCAGACATCAGCAGAAGCAGGATAAGCAAGGATAAAAATGAAAGACTTTTAACACTATGTGAGATCATTTTGCTGTCTCGTTCACCGGTGAAAAACACTATTCACGAACCAACTTCTTAACTTGTTTTTCATACTCATCTTCGTAGCCAGGCTTGTAACCACGGTGATGAAAACGTTTATTACCATCTCTATCGATTAAAACGGTCGTTGGCATCGCATCCACACCGTAAAGTTCGCTTACTTGGCTTTGGTTGTCATATAAGATAGGAAAATCAACCGGCACCGCCGTTAAAAAACGATCTGCATCCGCGGAATCTTCATCTACATTCACCGCAAGAATGGTAAAGCCGAGGTCTTTATATTCTTGATAAATATCATTCATTAAGGGCATTTCTTGGCGACAAGGGCCACACCACGATGCCCAAAAGTTAAGCATGACCACTTCACCTCTTAACTCTTCCAAGCGAATATTCTTGCCTTGGTTACTTTTTAAAGTGAAGTCATCCGCAGCACCACTAGCCGGATTCGCCATCGTATTGAGCGCGAAGCTCATTAAAAAACCGAGACCGAATACTGCCATTAATTTAGTCATATAATTTATCTTCATCATTTAAAACCTTTATTGAAGTCGTTAATCAAATTCGTCACTTTCTTACTGCATTTTTGAACAAACAAACGTCTAGAAGAACACTGAAAAGCCTGTACTAAACTGGGTGTTAATGCTGTTTTTTTCTTCGCCCAATAAATCTATCTTGTATATGTGCTGGCGCGCGCTAATTGTCCATGCGAGTTCATCAGTAAATAACACTTGATAGCCCGCGCCATAATTAATAGTGAAACGGTTATCATCTGCAAATTCGGTCGCACCTAACCCCATAATCAAATAAAAATTAGTATTAAAGGTGTAGCGACTTGCAAAGTAGGCCTGCCCCGGCAGCATGTTATAAGCAACATTGATATTGTAGTAGGTGTATTCCCGCTCATCATCAGTTAACAGACTCACCTGGCCTAGCTGTTCCGCACTGGTTTCACCCGCATCGGCATAGCCTATATTCGCTTCAAAAAATATATCTTCACTTAAGTGGTAGGCCAGTCTGGCGCCATAAACAAATGACGATTCAAAATCTTCGATAGAGATCACACCCGCGGTGACGCCAATCTCAAAGTTTTCGGTGTCGATCAATGCTTCTGTGATCACAACAGGTTCAACATCAGGCTCAATAAGCGGCCTGTCTTGCGCTAACGAACCCGCTGAGTTCAAACACACTATCGCCGTTAATAAGGTAACGACTCGATTTAGAAAAATACGCTGAGACCTAGTTTCCATTCGCTTGCTTCTTCGTTAGTTTCTCGATTAGTGAAAATTTTATATTCCTTATACTCAAACCTGACAAAATAACGGTTACTCAGATAATAACGCGCACCGATGCCAACACTTAAGGTATCTTCTGTTCGATCAGACTCATTAGAAAGCGTCGCTTTAGGTTTGATAAATATTTGTCCCGCACCCAGGGTGAAAAATGGTGAGAAGCGCCAGCGTGGAAAAACCTGATGCACAATATTGACATTCAATAACTTGCTTTCTGACGCATCGCCCAGCACTTGCGAGGCCCATAATTCCAAAGACAGGTTTTCTGTCATCCAATATCCAAGATATGCAGAATTAACGGCCGCCTGATCAAAGTTCCCTGCGAGCAAGCCGGCTTCCCAAGGATGGGTAGAAAAGTCATCAAACTGGGGTTCTTCTAGCTGAACCAGTCCGCCCGCTGAATCATGCATTTTTAATACATCCGAGACACTGACCCAGCCTTCACGCATTGATTGGTCTTGAACTTTAATCCAGTCGGTTTTGCGCGATATTACTGTGAGTTTTTCACCGCGCTCGCTGACATGAAAAATGGGATAACCGGTGGCAGGGCCAGTTCTTAAATCCACATACGCTTCAGCAACCGTGAGCACCAAGCTCTGTTCAGCGTGGTCATCAAAGAACTGCCACCAAGACGACTCGTCTTCTGCCTGTGACGCTGCGCCTGCGACACTAGGAGCTTCTTCTGCCAACACGTCTAGGCTGGCGCACAGACAAAGAAAGCACAAACCAAGCTTTGAGCCAGAGTTTGCATACTTCTTTAACAAGCTGACAAGTTTTAGCGTGATTTGAATCAAACTGCCTTTCCTATTAATTTGCTGGTGCTAAAAATGGATCGTTATAATACTGAGCACCGAGATCTAACCATTCAGAAAGCAGCTTCATTTCAACACTCGAAAAATAATCTTGATGGGAGCCTCCAGCTTCAAATTTATTCATAAATGCAGCACTATTCAGCGCACCATTCGTCGACATCGTTGCAGCAACCGGCACGGGCTCAAGTATTGGCACTTCAATAAAGACCAGCTCACCATCATCATCTACGACCTGTTCACCATCGCCGTCTAGCACAGGAACCAGGTTAACTTCGCCGGTTTCAACCATTCTATCGACCAAAACACCGCCTACCAGCTCGACTTCATTATCGTTAAACAACAGTTCCCTATACGACTTGAAGTGGTCAGCCTCATCAGTTGATGGCCCATCACTCAAATCAAGTTGACCATCCGGAACACGCAAATCACCCGCATCATCGGTATTGGTATGACAAGCAGTACATGTTTGATCTTCCAGAAGCGTCACTTCATCGGTATCAAATACGCGACGATCTACAGACCATAACGGATGAATATGATCTTCATAATTGACCACAATACGACAAAAACTTGTCCACTCAGTTGCGCACGCATTCGCTGGCGTAGGTGCCGCTGTTTGAAGATCACTATAAGCATAGCTAAAACTGGCAGAAGGGCTAGCCGCAGGGTCGGTCCATTCATCTTCAAATACGATATCTGGTGTTAACTGCCGAATACCGCGTATGCGGCTATAGGTCTCTGCCATTGTTTCGCCCATGTCGGCAAACAAGGCTGGATCGGTATTGGGGAATGGTAAACCTGTGGTGGCTGCGCCCGTGTTGGCCGATTCTGGCTGAGCATCGCTTCTTCCATGAGGCACTTCACTATTGCGTGTGTGACACCCGATACATTCTACCGTTTCGCCAGGTGCGACTTGCAACCAGTTTTGATGACGCTGACTAGTGCGCTTACCCTCCGCATTCAAAATACTCATCGCAAATGGCACATTCGAAGGGACAGCCACTTTTACCGAGCCATCGGGTTCAATTGGCACATAGCCTAATATTTCCCGCATGGATTGGGCTCGACTTCTGCCAAAGGCAGTATTATCAATATCTCTTACCTCATCACTGGGAATAGAAACCGGTTTTTCGAGGCGAAGAAAACGTTGAGGTCGTTCGGAAGGAAGCGTTTGCGCAGGATCAGCCAACACGTCAATACCTAGCGCTGAGCTATCGATACCATCAAAATCATAAACACTTCGAATATGAATAACCCCATAGCCATTCGAAGCCAAGACTTGCTCATCAGCTCCCAGTTCTTCACTGGTGATAGAATCTGGACGTACCCGAGCCTTCATTAATACTGCTTCATCAAAGATAACGCCACTCTGAGATAGATCAATCGGTAGCTGAGTATCATCGTTGGCATCATATATCCATAAACCATACAGTGGATCTGCTGCTTCATAGTCCTCTGAAACTAGATTTTCTTGGGAACAAAATTCAGGATCGCCGGTCTGGTCACCCTCTTCGTCGTCATCCGTGTCAATCTCTTGAACTCGACAAATACTCCAGCTCACAAGATATCGGTTAGAACCATCGCTTAAAGGGAAAAAAGCGCTATAACTGCCCTTTAAGCTTTGTGTACTAGAAGTAGTCAAACCCTGAATGATAGGGTCTTGTCCACCAACTTCATTGGCTAAATCGATTACCGTTCCATCAATTTCGACATCGTGCTCTATGTAAGCACTAATATTGATTTCAGTCGGCTGGCTCGATAAATTTTCGTTTTGAAATTCCCGTAATTGCACCGCGATATTGCCGTTTTCCAACTGCCGCGGAAAAGCAAACTGTACC
This sequence comes from Oleiphilus sp., assembly GCA_048058835.1. Taxonomy (GTDB): domain Bacteria; phylum Pseudomonadota; class Gammaproteobacteria; order Pseudomonadales; family Oleiphilaceae; genus PZPK01. The sequence continues at coordinate 72,918 of JBLLNS010000015.1, read as the reverse complement.
TGAGTCCCTGCCGAACCCGAATCATGAGAATGCCGCCCGTAAACATAATTTAGACCAGTACCATCTGGATTAATTTCATATAAGTTATAGCCATTCTGCGAGGTTTGCCCGGCATTATCCCAACGAGTAAATAAGATTTTGCCATTTTCCATCACCAAGGGAGATAGATCATGACTTTGATTAAAGGTGAGTTGCGTTATTTCTTGCGTTTCGGGGTCGATACGATGCAAAACAAAGGCTTCGACATTACGATCTTCGTCCAAGCCTGAATATTGGGTTTTACCTTCATCTAACAGAATCGCTTTTGAGCGGCGCTGACGTGTCGAGCTAAAAACAATATCGCCACTCGGTAAATAGACAGGCGAAATATCGTGGCCTTCTTCAGCCGATACATCAGAAATGATAATTCGGCTTAAACTGCCAAGCGTCATATCATACTCCCAGATATTCCACTTTGGCTGGTCTTCATCATCCGCATTTTCGATATCAGGTGCGCGCATGGCAAATAACAATTTTGTGCCATCAAATGACACATGGAGGTCTTTCACATCGTACAACAGTTCGCCATCATCGTTTAAAAAGCTCGGATCTGAAAATGCACTTGAGCTGATATCTCTACTCGTCGCATTGGGTGTGGCACGTTCTTTTAAGAATAATACAGCGCCGGGACGAAATTGATTTGGCTCAGTCAGATCATTCGCTAAAACCTCGCCGTCCTCATCCACTAAGGGACGTTTAATAAATGCAACCGGTTGTTCGACCACAACCGGGTCTGTTTTTCCATCATTGCTACCCGTACTGCATGCACTTAGCACCAGAAAACTTAACGAAAATGTCATCAATCTAAGAGGATTACAGCCGAAACCACCCAACATTCGAAGCAAATTCACAATGAGAAAGGGAAACCTGTCACAGAAAGCAGGAAGCCCTGCCATAGAATCGTAAAATTTTGTAATACCGTATCGCTTCACAACTTTCTCCCTTTTCGACATACTGGCTCGAATTCAGCTACAAGTCCTTGATATAGCGTAGCTTGATGCGAGCATTAGACAAGGAATATATGACATAAGTATGTCGCCTTCCACTGAACATTCCAGCCTACTTGCGTTACCCAATGTAATCCTGAGGACTACCACACAAAACCGATGTGAGTTTATCCACTACACTTTAAATATGGAAAATTTAAGTCTAGCTTTCAAAGCGATGCGTCCTTGAGGGAAATTGATATGTCAGTCTCTACACACACAAACAGATTAAAGACTTTTGTCTGTCCCATCCTAACGTGCTGCCTTTTAGGTTTCAGCATTCAAGGCTCGGCAGATGAACGCGATCAAGCAAAGCGCATCCACGATAGAATAGCGGGTGTACCTCCAACAGAGGATGTCCTTAATAGCATGGCCGATGCAATTCTCGCAGGTCGAGCAGAAGATGCTGCCTACACTGCAATGGAACATACAGCATTCTATGATGTCACCTTAAAGAATTTAGCTGCTCCTTGGACCAACGAAGCAATGACCAGCTTTGTGGCGCTAAACGATTACACCGCCACGGTCATCGGACTTGTTCGCGATGATGCAGATTTTAGAACCGTTCTCTATGGAGATGTTCTCTATGAAGCAGATGCGTCCTTAGGACTCAGCCCTTACTCAATTCAAAACAACAATCACTATGAAGAACTAGAAGCCGGTGGCTATAGTTTGAAAGATAATTTGGTGTTTATTAATCAATCGATGCGTAATGGCCTTGCCGCCAATGCAACAGCGGGCGTGATGACCTCACGAGCAGCGGCGAAAGAATTTTTAAAAGACGGGACCAACCGCGCTTTATTTCGTTTTACAGTGTTGAACCATCTTTGTAATGACATGGAGCAGCTAAACGATACCAGCCTCCCCTCTGATCGCATTCGCCAAGATGTTTCTCGAAGCCCCGGCGGTGACAGCCGAATTTTCCTAAATAGCTGTATTGGTTGTCATAATGGTATGGACCCTCTCACCCAAGCCTTTGCCTATTATAATTACGAGTACGATGTCGATTCAGACCCAGATGGAAACAATGGCCGCATAGTTTACAACGATGTTGGCATGTTAGACCCCACAACCGGGACTCGAGTTCAGAAGAAGTTTCGGATCAATGCTAATAATTTCGAATATGGTTTTGTGACGGAAGATGATCGCTGGGATAACTATTGGCGACAGGGGCAAAATCAATTATTAGGTTGGGATGGTTCACTGCCAGGCAGCGGCAATGGCGCGAAAACCATGGCGCAAGAACTGGCACACTCAGATGCATTTGCTTCCTGCCAAGTTAAAAAAGTATTTAAAAATGTCTGCTTGAGAAGCCCAGTAGATGCACAAGACAGAAACCAACTGGATGTGATGACCAGTAATTTCAGAACCAGTGGCTATAATCTTAAGCAGGTCTTTGCAGACAGCGCTACCTATTGCATGGGAGAGTAAGGTATGAACATTTTAGGATTCGACACTCAACATTGCATTACGCGATCTCTGTCTACTAACACACAAGGACATCGTTCCTCTAGAAACAGACATCAACTTATTTCACTTTTTATACTTAGCCTCAGTTTGTTACTCTCAGCCTGTGGCACCGATAGTGGTGCAGATAGCCAACAGAACGTACTTGATGACGACCCTGGTGAAGTGTCGACCACTTATAGCGGTCCTGCACCTTTAAGCGAAGATGCCCAAAACTTTAAATTAAGCCTTTGGGACAATATCGTGATTGCAGGCCGATGTGTAGATTGCCATAACTCACAGACGAACAACCAAAGCCCATTATTTGCTGATTTTGCTGATGTAAATACAGCTTATACAGCGGCAAATACCATCGTAAACCTTGATGATCCGGCCACCTCTGCCATGGTTACAAAAGTAGAAGAAGGTCATAACTGCTGGTTAACCAGTGATTCTGCTTGTGTCGACATCATTACACGCTACATCGAAAACTGGGCCGGTGACTCTGCAGGTTCAGCGACCGAAATTCAGCTACGCGCACCACAAATAAAAGACCCTGGTGCAACCCTAGCCTTTCCTGAAGATACAACACTATTTAGCTCAACGGTTTACCCCTTGCTAACGCAATATTGTTCAGACTGTCATGTCGAAGGCATGCAAACACCTTTCATTGCCAGCACCAATATTGACGTTTCCTATGCAGCGTCTAAAAGTAGAATGGATTTAGAAGTACCTGCAGGTTCTCGCTTTGTCGGTCGCCTTAGAAGCGAATTTCATAATTGCTGGGAGGGTAACTGCACCACAGCTTCTCAAGAAATGGAAGACGCCATTACGGCTTTTATCGCCGATCTAGAGACAGAGGAAATTGACCCAGACTTAGTCAACAGCAAAGCCTTAACACTGGTTGGCGATGGTCTAGTCGCAAACGCGGGTGGCCGCTTCGAAGATAACATTATTGCGCTCTATGAATTCAAAGAAGGTGATGGTTTCATTGCTAACGACACCAGTGGCGTAGAGCCGGCATTAAACCTGACCTTAAGCGGCAATGCTGATTGGGTCGGCGGTTGGGGCATTAAAATTGGCCCCGCCATGATGGACCCTGAAACCAATGCCATGCTCAGAAATGGTAAAGCACAAGGTTCCACCAGTGATAGCATCAAGTTGCATGACCAGTTAAAAGCCACTGGTGAATATAGCCTTGAAGCTTGGGTGGTCCCCAACAATGTCTCTCAGGAAGATGCTCGCATCATGACCTATTCGGGTTCTAGTGAGTCGCGTAACTTCACTTTAGGCCAAAGTTTGTATAACTATGAAGTATTGCACCGTAGCAGCACAACCGATCAAAATACGGTGTTTGCGACAGCAGATGCGGATGAACGCTTACAAGCCAGCCTCCAGCATGTCGTCGTCACCTTTGCGCCCGGACAAGGCCGTAAAATCTATGTGAACGGTGAATTTACCGGTGATATTGACCCTGAAGAAGCAGGCAACCTGTCTGAGTGGGATAACAGCTTTGCCTTTGTTTTAGGAAATGAAACGGATAGCAACTCGTTATGGCAAGGCACTATCAGAATGGTGGCAATCCATAATAGAGCCCTCTCTGATGCGCAAATTCAGCAAAACTTTGAAGTCGGCGTCGGCGAAAAGTTCTACCTACTCTTCAGTGTCTCGCATTTAATTGATACGGAAGACCCAGATACCGCAAACGACTTTATTGTCTTCCAAGCCAGTCAAATGGACAGCTTTAGTTATCTGTTTATAGAGCCCTATTTCATTAGCCTAGAAGAAGACCCAACATTAGATAACATTCCACTGAAAGGCCTTCGTCTTGGCATTAACGGTAAACTGACTGAAGTCGCTCAAAGCTTCCAAACCGTCGACATGGTTTTAGACAGCAGCTTGTATAACAACCAGACTGGCCAGTCTATTTCAAGGCTGGGAACATTAGTCGGCATTCAAAAAGGTAGCAGTGAAGATGAGTTTTTCTTAAGTTTTGAACAAATTGGTGACTTTGAAAATGTAATCGTCAATGCCGCACCAGTCGACCCTGCAGCCCCTGCGGATGGCGAAGAAGCACCGGTAATCGGCCTCAAAACATTTGATGAGATCAATGCATCGATGTCAGTCATGACCGGCGTCCCCACAACATCTGAAAAAGTAAAAGCCACTTTCGACAAAGTTAAGCAACAGCTCCCAACCATCGAAAACATTGGCGGCTTTTTATCTGCTCACCAAATGGCGATGACACAACTTGCCATTCAGTATTGCGATGCCTTAGTTGAAAATGAAACGCTTCGAACAGCCTTCTTTCCTGACTTCAACTTTAGTACCAATGCCAATACCGCATTTGATGTCGATAGCCGTGCTTTTATTATTAATCCTTTATTGACTAAACTGGTTGGAAGCACGCTCAGTAGTCAACCCAGTAACGACGATATTAGTACAGAACTTAACAGTTTAATGGACACTCTAACCAGCTGCGCATCTACCAGCAGCTGTGATGATGACCGAACATTTACCGTTGCCAAAGCAAGCTGTGCTGCTGTTCTAGGCAGTGCGACCACCTTGGTACAGTAAATTGAAAACTCGCTATTTCACTCTAGTGACAAAGATAACACTCTTCGCGCAAGCGTTTATCAAAGGACAAAGCTTATGATTATCAAACCTTCACTTCGTCAGACGTTTGAAATCAACGCACCATTAAAACATGCAGATCATGCCCGTCCAAAAACCCGAAGAGAATTCATCTCTCAAGGTTTTATGGCAGGCTCAGCCAGCGTATTTGGTGGTTCCATATTCAGTCTCTTTGCTAACCCAAATTCTGCGCATGCTGCACTATCATCTGACCTTGAAGCGCTCAAGGCCAGTTGCGGAATTGCTGTGCAAGGCGCGGGGAAAATCCCTTTCATCTGTTTCGACCTCGCAGGCGGTGCAAATATAGCTGGTTCCAATGTTTTGGTCGGAGGTCGAGGCGGTCAAAAAGACATGCTCAGCACAGCAGGTTACAGCAAGCTAGGCTTGCCACCTGAGATGATACCTGAAGCAATGAATCCTGATAGCGCGACCAATGACTTTATCAATGAAGAGCTTGGTTTGGCGTTTCATTCCGACAGTGCTTTTTTAAGAGGCATTCTTGAAAAAACATCAGTGGCAACACGGGCAAACATTAACGGTGTTGTGATCCCGGCACGTTCTGAAAATGACACGGGAAACAATCCGCACAACCCAATGTATGGCATCTATAAAGCGGGAGCAGATGGCTCATTACTGAGTTTAATTGGCTCACGAAGTTCTGACTCCGGCAGCAACTCCATGGCCCCAGCAGATCTAATCGACACCTCTGTTCGCCCCACTAAAATCGATCGACCCAGTGATGTAACTGGTTTGGTCGATGTCGGCGATTTAGTTGGCTTGCTCACTCAAGAAGATGCTGTTGCCGTGATGGAATCGATCCAGCGCATCAGCGACAAAAAAATGAACCAGGTTAACACGCAAATCACCCGTGATGACGTTATTAAAGACTTAGTACGTTGTGGTTATGTTAAAAGTGCCGATCTGGCTGATCGCTTTGGCGACCCTAGCTCTTTAAACCCTGAAGCAGACCCGGATATCGTTGGTGCAGAAGGTATTTTCTCTACCGAAGAGTTTAACAGTGACAGCGAGTTCAGAAAAACAGCGTCTGTCATGAAACTGGCCGTGAATGGTTTTGCCGGCGCAGGTAATATTACAATGGGCGGCTTCGATTACCACACAGGTGAAAGAGCAACAGGTGAATTACGTGACCTAAGAGCCGGCCGCTGCATGGGAGCCTGTTTAGAATATGCCGCCAAGGTCGGCAAACCTCTAATGTTATATGTTTACTCAGATGGCTCGGTTGCCAGTAACGGGATGGTCGACAATTCAGAAAACGGCCGCGGTAAAGGCGTTTGGACGGGCGATAATCAATCAACTGCATCTGCATTTTATTTAGTCTATAGACCAGGTGAAAGCCGTCCAACCGCTATTAGAAATCAGATTGGTTATATGCGCACCGACGCTTCTGTGGAAACATCTTCAACCCCCGCGGCGAATAATGTGAATCTATTAGTTCAAACAGTATTGCTGAATTATATGGCGCTTCATGGCGAACAAGGCCAGTTTGCAAGCACCTTCCCTCAGCAAGGTTTGGGAAATAGTACCTTACAAGATACCTTAATCGGCATGGCTCCTGTTGTCACAGGAAGCATTTAATTCACACAAAGAATAATCCGGAACATAAGGTCTCTTTTCAGCAGCCTCAATTTAGTACGTTTAATTAAATTGAGGCTGATCTGTGACACATCTAAGCGCCCTACTTTGCACTCTCTGGTCTTGCTAGGCCATCTGAATAATGTACTTTGCCAATAGCATCAATCAAGATGGCATCAACCCCCTCCAATGAATTAATCAGCGCTAGGCCTTTCTCAACTCCTAGAACAAATACCGCTGTTGATAAGCCATCACTGGTGATGGCATCAGTCGCCAGAATAGTGACGCTCATCATTCCCTTGACTGGCTTACCGGTTGTTGGCGATAAGATATGGTGTATCCGCTCTCCTTTGTCATCAATAAAGAAACGTTCATAATCACCTGAAGTCGATACGGCAGTTTCTGTAAGCGGTAACAAGATGGCCTGCTTTGTTTCGTCTCTCGGATTTCTTATTCCAATTATCCAAGGTGCACCCAACTTATCTCCGAGTAATCGCATATCGCCGCCAGCACTTAAATGCGCCGAATCCACCCCTTTACGTTTCAATATTTCGATCCCGCGATCTACGGCATAACCTTTCGCAATCCCGCCTAAGTCGATCAGGGTATTTGGCTTATCGAATTGGATGGTTTGGTTATTTTCATCTAACAAAATATGTTGATAATGGAAGGCTGGCAGTTTATTTTGAAGCTCTGTTATGGAAGGTTTTAACTTTTCTCGAAAGTCGTATAAATAACCAACCGAAGCGTAACTTATATCAAAGGCCCCATGCGACATCTCTGAGATAGACATCGCAGAACGCAAGACTGAAAAGAGCTCGTCTGACACACGCACGGGCGCTTCATAAGCATCACGATTGACCAAAGACAGCTCAGAGCTATCGATGTAACGTGACATCACCTGCTCGATACGATCAAACTCAGCAAATACGGATTGACTAATAGCCTCTGCCTGTTCAGAGTTTTCTTCCCAAAAAACAAGTTCCAGTGGCGTCGTCATCGCTACGTACGAAAACGTTTGCCATTGACTAAGTGCAGGCGATGAAAGGTTCATCATGAGGCACATAAAAATAAATAAACTGACAATTCGCATGCTTACCAACCCACTAGCAATTTGTTTTAAATTAAGCCTATAAATAGTGCTTCACAAGTTTATTAAATTGATTACAATAACTTCCGTATGCATGCTACTGGAAGGATTCCAAAGCGGCATCATATATTCACTAAAATTTATGCAAGGAGCAATAACATGAAATTGATTTCAAGCCTACCCAGTATTTTTCTTATCTTCTGTCTCAGCATCTTCTCTATTCAAGTAGCTGCAGACAACGACCCTATAAACAATCAAGCAACCATAAACATCAATACTGCCAGTGTCGATAGCATCTCAAAAACCTTGAAAGGAATAGGCTTAAAAAAAGCCCAAGCTATTGTAGATTACCGTGAAAACTATGGCGACTTTAGCCACATTGAAGAACTAACCGCAGTTAAAGGAATTGGCAAAAGCACCTTGGCTAAAAATGCACATTTGATTAGTTTGGAGTAGATAAATAGCATATTAGCCTTAGTCTTCAAAACTAGGGCTTTTTTCTAGTAACGAAGAGTTTAATAAAATTAAATAATTAACCTATAATTGACGGACACCCTATTATTTCTTCAACTATATTTATTTAAATATCATGATACATGTTTTTATCGGTACCAAAGCTCAACTCATTAAAATGGCGCCGATAATGCGTTCTCTTCAGGACAAAGGCATCAATTATAACTTCGTCTTCAGCGGTCAACATCAAGAAACAATTAAAGACCTTCGAGATAATTTCGGAATAAAAGAACCTGATATTACACTCCACAAAGGTGAAGATATTACTTCTATTACTAAAATGCTTTTATGGAGCATCAAGCTAGTTTGGTTCACACTACGACATAAAAAAAGAGTTTGGAAAGGCGACAAACATGGCGTTGTCCTAAACCATGGCGATACATTTTCAACGCTTCTAGGTTCGATATTAGCCAAACTAAGCGGTTTAAAAAATGCGCATATTGAATCCGGTCTTCGTTCTTTTAAATTGTTTCACCCATTTCCAGAAGAACTTACCAGATTAATCGTGTTTCGTTGCTCTGATTATTTCTTTTGCCCAGGGTCTTGGGCTGAAAATAATGTTCTGAAATATAAAGGCGTTAAAATTAATACTGAAGCGAATACACTATATGATGCGCTCCAGATGATTAAAGACAAGAAGGTAGACGCTTCACTTAATATTCCCTCTAGAGATTATGCAGTTGTCTCATTGCACAGATTCGAGAACTTATATAAAGCACAACACCTAAACAGGATTGTTGAACTGTTAGAAAAAGCTGCAGAGAAAATTCCCTTACTTTTTATTTTGCACAAGCCTACAAAGAATAAGTTAATTGAAACAGGTCTTTTGACTCGTTTAGAACAAAATCCAAACATCGAAACACGTCCACGTTATGATTATTTAAACTTTATAAGTTTAGTGAATAAAGCAAAATTCGTGATTACAGACGGGGGCAGCAATCAAGAAGAGTGCTGCTATTTAGGTAAACCCTGCTTATTATTTCGTCATGCGACTGAGAGACAAGAAGGCTTGGGGGAAAATGTTGTGCTTAGTGAGTTTAATGAAAAGATTATTATAGACTTCATTACCAATTTTGATGACTTTGAGTGTGAAGAAGTCAAGTTTAATCACACACCCACTGAGAAAATAGTTCACACACTTAAAGATTATCACTAATAAAGAGTTGACCTATTCCTTCCACCAAATCTCTCTTAAAGGACGATTAATAATTTTTTCTAATTTAATAACATCGTCCCTGTAAAAGTCTCTTAATTTTTGTTCTACGTCTAAAGAAATACAGCTGCTCAAATCTTTTTTTATTTCTTTATTTTTTCCGCGCATCCTCAGAATGACCGACTTTAAAAGTTTATCCATTGGGCCATTAATGAGAACTTCGTGAAGTTTAGGCAACTTTAGCCTGACTGCTCGACCCACTTTAGCAACTAGGTAAGCAATAAAGCCAGAGGAGCTTTGATTGATCGTAGAGTGTATTTTAGGAAATTTGAATTCATTAGACACACTCAAAACATCGCATAAATACTTCATAGTTTCTTCAGGGTTACGAACAAAATCCTCTTGCAAAACCACAATGATATTTTCTTTCTTCTGCGTATCTAAATAAGGCCTAAGTAGCTCTGCATAATTACCCGAGGATAAAATCTGCAAAGCAACTTCATTTTCACTACCGATAAGCTGATCAAATGTCATTACTAAAGGCAAGCGGTGCCGAGAATGTTTATAATGAGACCACGCTCTTTCCACTGGATCTCTCAACATGAGAATGAGTTGTACGTCACCAAGATACTCTTTTATTAACGTAGCTGAGTTAGGGTCACCTAAATAGTCAGCGGTTTTTTCTCCAATTTTTGTTTCATTTTTTACACCATCAAATAGTTTTGAATACCATGTAAGACCTTTATTAAAGTTAGCTTTACCATCTATAGTTGAAACATCAAAGAAATGTATATCGCCAGCCGCATAGTTCTCTGCACCTTGAGCCATAAAAATATCTGGGTGATCATTTAGGTTTTGTGCGAGAAAAGTAGTTGCACACCTAGGTGCACCTATAATGATAAAGTTAGGCAGCATTTAAACACTCTTTGTTACTTTTTGATCAATATCCAGTTTTCGAATTACTAACAGTGCTAGAGAAAACCAAATCCACGTAATCAGTCTATTTCCAGATAGCATAATAAAACCAACAGATGCTGGATAGTTGAGCTGATGAGCAATTGAGGAAGACATTAATTCCGCAACGCCAATTCCTCCCGGCGTAATACTGGCTCCAGATACAAGAATTGATGCCAGCGAAACCGATGCAGGTAAGATCAGATCCACCACATAACCGATCGACAAACATAAAAGCCATAATCTAAGTGTGTTGACAACTGTCAGAGGAATTTGAACTAAACATAATTGGAGAAAGTATTTTATTGAACCATTGGTGTATCTTAAAAACATGGTTAAAACAAATAGTAGCAAAATTGATAGAACTAATAATGCAGCATCATAATTCGTGTCCAACTCCCAGAAAAAAGCAAAAGAGAGCACCAATAAACATGCAATCAACCAAAGTCCTACCCCAATCGCATTTGCAAGTACGCTCTTTTTACTTCCAACTTTAGTTCTTATCGCGGCTAACCTAACTAGCAGCGCCCCCGGAATAGGTAATAAATTAGCGAGTCCGCCTAGAATGACAACATTAGCGCTCTCTACAAAGGTAAAGCGCCCACCATACAATCTGGCTAAGATTTGAAACCTTGAAATAGATAAAAGTAAGCTGATAGGAGCTGCTACGAGTAGAATAATAAATAGATAATGAAAATTAAATGTTAAATTTGCATCTAATATTTGATGGACGCTCCAAATACTTCCAGCAATAAAAACCGATAATGCGATAAAGTTCAAAAGAGGCTTAAGTTTATCCATCACAAAACTATTCATCTAGATGAATGAGTTGAGAGACGCTTGAAAATCTTACCTTCCGCTTCTGTAGCTCGGTAATTAGATATTCCAACTGTTTTGCTCCACCATTGGAAATATATGCGGGATGATCATAGAGGACTGCATCGGTATCCTGATCAAGTTTTTCAAGAACAATATCTAACATTTTCTGGTTAGTTAACCTTTTAGCTTTACACCATTCAAAAAAACCAATTGAACCAGGCTGACCCGATACATTTGTATTCACATTAATGATTGTCCCATCTTCATTAACACTATTTTGGTCTAAAGGGCCTTTATCTGAAACACATAGATCAGCCATTAAATTAAAACCAAGCTCCTTAAGGATTACAGGCAGTTTTACCGGCGAATTAAATCCTGGCGAAGAGAAGGTATTCGGTAACGGTAAATTGGCAGCTTGAAATTGCTTAACTCCCCATTCAACTTCTGCTTTTATTTTATCTTCAGTCCATAGCTGAGCTGATCGCTGCCATGTAGCGTGATTTCTACCTCCATGTAATCCTAGTTCATGCCCTTCAGCAACCAACTGTTTTAGTAGCGCAGGATAAGAACTTCCTACACGCGGGTTTAACAGTAAAGTATGCAATACTGAAAAGAAGCCTAATTTTTCTAAGACACTTAATTTATAAGTTTTCGGAGTATCTGCATGAGTTTTTTTTGAAAAAAAACTCCGAATAGATTGCGCATCAATTGAACGTCCCATGTTTGCGTAAAATGTAAAAGGTACTGAATATTTTTCACCTAAAGCCAATAATACGGGCACGCCTGATCTCATGCACTGAGTTGTATCGATATCAAATCGTATGGCTAAATTCACATTTATCACTCAATAAATAGTTGAATATCATCATATAAAGACGCGACATTTTTCACTTTAAAACAGCGTGAAGATATATTTTCAGAACGCATAAAGTTATCAATTTTCTGACTATATGATAACGCCGAAAAGTTCGTTTCTTGAACGTGAGCTAAAATTGCGGCATGTAAACGCATGCAAAAAGCGAATTGACTATGCTTAAGAAGAAAGCAAATATCATCGGGACTTGGGCAGTCTATAACTATTGCTTCATCAAACTGATAACGTTGAACGAAATCAGTTATATACTCAATATCTTTTTCGCTATGAAGCGCCACCATCACAGGGATGTAATTCTTTTCAGTACAGAGTTTCCTTAGACATTCCGCGAAATGTTTTTGAAAGTCTTCGTCACTAATACCAGATCGTTTTTTTAGTAGCGGTCTCAGAGATACAAAAACATACCTTTGACTTTTAAGTTTATGAAGTTCTTGACTGACATTATTAAAATTAGCTTTATAACTTAATGCAATATCCTTCTCTATCACGATTTTTGTAGATGCAATAACATCATATAAGTTCTGTTTGGATCCCTCATCACGTACTGAGATGTACCTGGCCCTAAAGCAAATTGCTCTTACTAAAAATTGTGCTAAAACGCTATTGATTGGAGTTACGCCAACCGAACGAACTTCAATAGGCACCCGAAAAATGAAAGCAAGGATTGCAAATATGCTAAAAAAACTAAGATTACTTAAGTTTTTATTATTCTGAAGAATTCCCCCTCCTCCAAAAATAACTAGCTCTGCTTGTTTCAAAAAGAGAAGCATCTTAAATATATTTAAAAAGTAAAAGTGTTCTACTTGCTCACCCGCAATATTTTTGTGGGAAGGCTTAACGACTTTTTCAAACCCTTCACCTAAAAGTTTTTGTGAAAGACAATTAAAAATGAGCTCATCCCCTAAATTCACTAGCTTAAGATCAGCAACGACTAGAACTGTTTTTTTAGCGCTCATAAAAATACTTTTATTAAGTTGTTCTAATTAAGACTTACTTCTATATAAGAGTTGAGTTATTTGTTCCGAAACGAGTCCGATTAAGAAAATAATGACAGAAACACTAAACAATAGAGCGCTCATATTGGTAAATCGGCCACTCTCAATAAAAGTGTAAAGGTAGTAACTTAAACCTAATGAAAAGAAACTAAGACTAATTGGTCCAAACAACTTTAAAGGAGAATATAAGGTACCAATTTTAAAGATTATAATTAGAAAACGAATACCATCTTTTAGGATACGAATATGGCTTTCTCCCACCCTGTCATCCGCCACGATGGGTTCATATGCAACAGAGTAACCCGCTCGAAAAAAAGCCATGGTCGAAGTAGTTGGGTAAGAAAATGCATTAGGAAGAATGTGTAAAAATTCTTTAAACTTATCGGCATAAACCACTCTGAAACCAGATGTTAAATCTTCAATTTTTTGACCTACCATCCAGCTGGATAATTTATTATAGAAGGTATTCGCGGCTAATCGTCCTATGCTTGCCTGGCTTTTCGAGGAGCGAGCCCCCACAACCATATCGTAGCCAGCGTCAAGCCGATTTATTAATCTTGGAATATCTTCAGGCCTATGCTGTCCATCTGAATCCATAAAGACAATAACATCGCCTTTAGCAGCACGGGCTCCAGACTTAATTGCCGCACCATTCCCTTTTGAGTAAGGGTGGGAAATAACAGCTGCACCGGCTTCTTCAGCTTTTTCCTTGGTGTCGTCAGTCGAACCATCATTAACCACAATGACCTCTGCATCTGATAATACAGCCTTTATTCTTTTTACAACTTCACCAACAACAGCGCCTTCGTTTTTAGCAGGCATGACGACTGAAATTTTCATATTTCTTTCCAATTAAATTAATCAATTCGGGCGAGACAAAACATTAACAAAAAAGAATGATCTAAATAACACATTTGATATCAATACAAATGCTAAGTTAAGTTTTGTCATTGTTACAAGCATATTTATTAAACTCCTCCCTCATTCAAAGAACAGATAACGTTCACACTTTTAAATACCTTGAACAATATTTTCTCGGAAGCCTATCTTTTGTCTTAAACTTGCTTGTCGTAGCCCATCCTGGAAGATCCATACGACACAAAGCTTGATAAGCAAGAAGCAACTTATGTATTTATGGTCGTGATTGAATAGGCTCAGAGTTCTTTTTTATTTGGTTTTCTAAAGATTGTTGAAGAAATATAATCTCTTTTGATCTTGTTGGCTCTAGAAAAGACCTTTTTTCATCCGCAAATAAAGCTAAAGGTATAACCTTTAATGCCTCACGATATAACCCTGCTGAGGTAAGCAATACGATTTTTTTCAAATAAAGATCGACCGTTGGGGCATAACTAATTGCTTTATCAATGGAGTCCAAGGCTGGAGTAAACAATCTCTTTGAGATATACCAGTCTGTTACTAAAAAATAGAACTGACTTCCCACGGTAGAACGAATAGCAAAATCGTCTGTACTAGATATTTTTGAAATTGCATTATCTATAATCATCTGTTTAGCATTCAACATGACACAATCATGTTCAATTTTCATGAGTTGTCTCAATTGGAATACCGCAGCAGTATCAAACAAGTCAGTCTCGTTTAAACGATCTAGTTCAGCATGCATATCGCCGCCTAAATCATACTGACACATCAAACGAATCTTATTTAATTGCAGGCTAATCATTTCAGGTTTTTTGTCAATTGCCTCTACTATCTCAGATATAGCAAACTCAGGTAGACCACGATTTTCAAGGAACGAGGCATAAGTGACTTTTGCTCTGATTGAGCTAGGTTCATCAGATGTAAATTTAATAAAGAGAGATGAGGTATTCCCCCACGTATTAGTCAGTATCGTTGATATAAACGCTTGATAAATAATAAATAAAGAAAAACATAGAACAAAAATTCCAATTGAACATTTTTTGGATATAAAAGAATGAATTCCAGCAACGAAAGCGATTAATAATCCAATAGATGGCATGTAATTTCTATGTTCAAAATATATTTCCAATGGAAGAATAGTTGACTCAAGCAGATGGAAACAAACGAACCAAGTTAATCCAAAAACAATTATCTGGTTCTTTTTAACATAAGCAAGTACAAATACTACGACAAAAAACAAACTAAAAAATAAACCAGACAAGAAAGAATTGTTCTGCAATGAAATAGCGGAAGCGGTATATCGCTCGTTAAATAAATTCATTCTATCTGCAGTTGGAAGTAAAATTTTACCTATATAATCTCCAACTACAGACAATTGCAAAGTTAACCGATCCTGAAGATTAAATTCCCTCACAGTATAACTTCTGCCCCAAAGTTCATAAGACCAATAAAGCCATAAAGGACTTGTTAATAGTACAATATATATGCATAAAGCTACTTTAGCGGTAACCTTTTCCGAAAATACACTTTTAAAGATAAAAAGCTCACAGATCAAAACAAAAGGTAATACAAGTAAGGCATTCTCCTTAGCAAATATTGCCAATAAAAAAAACAAGGAAAACAAACAGATGCTGAGAAGAACTTGTCGGCCCTGCCCGTTCTTCATATAAAATCTAAATCTTAAATAAAAGAGGAATGCACATAGAGAAAATAGAGTGGAGAGAATTGCCATTCTCTGAATTACATATAGAACAGTTGATACATGTATTGGGTGCAACAACCAAAGAGCGAAAATAATCAGGCCTAAGGTATTAGCTTTCCTCTTACCAATGGCAAACTCATGTGTAAATGTGCGTAGTACTACCAAAAATAAAACCAACCCAACAACTAAATGTAAGGCAACATTCGTCAATTTAAACGTAGAAACACTGTAGGTTGGCCAGCTGAAGTCATCCAATAAAAATGCGGCCATTGAAACAGGTCGCCCCAAAGGGCCAGAATTATTCCCAAAAATAAAACGGAGAGCATTATCCCCGCTTATTACACCACCATAGTCACCTAAGGGTTTAAGGTTTTCAAAATCATCAAGCAGCAATGGACCGGAAAGACCAAACAAATAAATTATCGTGGTTACAGCTAATAAAAGATAAATTATAAATACTGTTTGAAGTTTTTCTATTGTTGGCATTCAATCATCCAAAAAAAATGGAGAGCTTAAGCTCTCCATTGACGTATTAAATTTAAGTACTTTATTTGTATTAAACTATTAACGACAGTTAGCTGGTAGAAACTTAGCTGGAGCTGTACCACCACTACAAGTCCAAGTGATACCATTAGTAGTGCCAGTACCCTCAAACTCTATTGTTTCAGTATTAATTTCTGAGTTTAAGTTAGTTAATGTATAAGTTACATCAGCCACAGTTGTACTAGTCTGAGTATAAGCAATATCACTTATGTAAGTACTTTGCGCATCGTTTGTATTAACGCCTGCCGCGTCAGCATCTGCAGGCATTTCGCCAACACTTGAGTAGAATTCTGAAATTGAAGTTTTGGCCGCAGCTGCAACACTTAAAACCTCTGTTACTTTAGCTCGAACTGTATAATCCTGATAAGCAGGAATAGCTACTGCTGCCAAAATACCGATGATAGCGACAACGATCATTAATTCGATTAAGGTAAAACCTTGCTGATTTGTTTTCATATTCATAGTTTTTCTCCGAAGTTATAAAATATGACCGTTTGGTATCTGATTCAAACGTGCCTGACATTAAACATAGCAGAGCTTATGCCAAGTACAAATATTTTTTTAATCTATTTTATTATCATAAACTTAAAGCAATAAGTTAAAACCAACCTACAATACATTTAACGTCATTAAACATTTACCTATGTCATATTGTGACGTTTTTTGTCACAACAATACATCACAATATGCCCATAAAATAACTTTATGCATGAACGACAAAAGTATGTTGTGAATACTGGTTAACACATTTCATGTCTTATTTACCCATATTTAGAGAAATACTTTTAAAAACACAAAGATAAACTACACTCTTCTTTAAATAAGGTACCAAAACATTACTGTGCCCTGTTTAAGTGTCACTCCAATTAACAAACACACCAGATAGAATTCATGACTGCTGACAACATTACATTAACCGGCTTGGCAAGAAAGTTTGTGCTTGATCAAATTATTGATGACGAAAGTGCAAAAAAGGCCCAAGTTTACGCTAAAGAAAATAATATCTCCTTAATCTCTCACCTGATTAGTTCTAATCTGGCTAAAGCACAAGATCTTGCTTTTTCAGCTGCTCAGGAGTTTGGCGTACCCGTGTTGGATCTAAGCTCTTTCTCCACAGAAATGCTTCCTGAGAAAATAGTCGATGAGAAACTAGTCCGTAAGCACAGAGCTCTTCCACTATATGTTAGAGGCAATCGTCTATTTATAGCTGTATCCGACCCGACAAATATAAACGCACAAGATGAAATAAAGTTCCATACGGGTTTAAGTGTTGACGCGATTTTAGTAGAAGACGACAAGCTTAATAATGCCATAGAGAAGTATTTAGAGTCTCAAGACACAACAATGGGAGACTTGGACGATGCCGACCTTGAAGGTTTAGATGTTGACCAGCAAGATGACAAAGATAAAGAGGTTTCAGCCAGTGATACTGAAGATGCGCCGATAGTAAAATATGTGAATAAAATGCTACTTGACGCAATAAAGGGAGGCGCATCCGATTTACATTTCGAGCCCTATGAAAAAGCTTATCGAGTAAGGTATCGAACAGATGGTATTTTGCACGAAGTATCAAAACCGTCGATAAAACTTGCTCCCAAAATTTCTGCCCGCCTAAAAGTCATGTCGCAATTAGATATATCAGAACGACGCATCCCTCAGGATGGTCGTATTAAGCTTAAATTATCCAAAACTAAGTCGATCGACTTTCGTGTTAACACATTGCCCACACTCTGGGGCGAGAAAATTGTTTTGCGAATACTGGATGCCAGTAGCGCCCAAATGGGTATCGATGCATTAGGTTATGAAGAAGGACAAAAAGAACTTTACCTAGAAGCACTCAAACAACCCCAAGGCATGATATTAGTCACTGGCCCAACGGGAAGCGGTAAAACAGTATCGCTTTATACCGGCCTTAATATACTGAACACACCTGAAACGAATATATCTACCGCCGAAGACCCAGTTGAAATTAACCTTGAGGGTATAAATCAGGTGAACGTGAACGCCAAAGTCGGCTTAGGGTTTCCCGAGGCTTTACGATCTTTTTTACGTCAGGATCCTGACGTCGTCATGGTTGGCGAGATTCGTGACCTTGAAACAGCATCTATTGCAATTAAGGCAGCTCAAACTGGTCACATGGTTATGTCGACCTTACATACCAATAGCGCACCTGAAACGCTAACTCGTCTTTTAAACATGGGCGTACCTGCCTTTAACATTGCAACATCAGTCAGCTTAATAATTGCTCAACGTCTAGCCAGAAGATTATGTGCCAACTGCAAAGAGCCCACCAGCATTCCAAAAGAGACTTTAGAAAAGGAAGGGTTCACAAAAGAACAAATTGATACAGGATTTACGCTGTATGGCCCTAAAGGCTGTGATAAATGTAGTAACGGCTATAAAGGGCGTGTTGGCATCTATGAAGTAGTGAAGATAACACCGACCATATCAGAGCTTATCATGGCAGAAGCAACATCGATTGAAATTGCTAAACAGGCATCAGCAGAAGGCTTCAATAATTTAAGGAAGTCAGCTTTAATCAAAGCGATTGAAGGTGTAACTAGCCTACAAGAAGTTGAAAGAGTGACGAAGGACTAATCCATGGCAACAAAAACTGAAAAAAATTCAATATTTAGCTGGGAAGGCACAGATAGAAAAGGAAATAAGACAAGCGGTTTGCTAAATGGAACAAATGCGGCCGTTGTAAAAGCACAGCTAAGGCAGCAAGGTGTAAAGCCAACCAAGGTAAAAAAACAATCTGCTTCTTTCGGCTCGACAAAAAAGAAAAAAATTACACCTTTCGACATTGCTATTTTTACTCGCCAGCTTGCAACTATGATGAAAGCGGGTGTGCCGTTAATTCAATCATTTGATATCGTGGCTGACGGTCTTGAAAACCCAACGCTTCGAGAGCTTGTCCTAGATATCAAAAATGATGTCGCTGCGGGTAATAACTTTGCGGGTGCTCTGCGTAAACACCCTACTCATTTTGATGATTTATTTTGTAACCTTGTTGATTCAGGTGAAAAGTCAGGTGCTCTAGAAACCATGCTCGATAGAGTCGCAAACTACATGGAGAAAACTGAGTTACTTAAGAAGAAAGTCAAAAAAGCAATGAGCTACCCTATAGCTGTTGTTGCTGTTGCTTTTATAGTAACCACTATTCTTCTCATTAAAGTTGTTCCCTCATTTGAGGCTATGTTCAGCAATTTTGGAGCCGAATTACCTGCACTAACTCAATTTGTAGTGCGCCTTTCTGAATGGATGCAAGAGTACTGGTTAACCATGATTCTTTCTATTGGCGTTATATTTTATATATTTAAAGAAACTAAAGCTCGCTCGGAAGCATTTAGAGATAGTTTAGACAGATTTATTTTGAAACTGCCAATTGTAGGTGACATCACTGACAAGTCCTCAATTGCTAGATTTGCCCGTGTTCTCTCAACTACATTCTCTGCTGGCGTCCCGTTAGTCGACGCACTTGACTCAGTAGCCGGTGCAACAGGTAACGTGGTTTACCGAAACGCTGTTTACACTATTCGAGATGAAGTATCTTCTGGCACCCAACTTCAATTTTCAATGAAAGCAACAGGCGTCTTCCCTTCTATGGCTGTACAAATGGTATCTATTGGCGAAGAGTCTGGAGCCTTGGATGCAATGTTAGATAAAGTAGCACTTCATTATGAAAATGAGGTAGACGATCTTGTTGATAACATGACTAGCTTAATGGAGCCGATAATCATGTCTGTTCTAGGCGTTCTTGTCGGTGGCCTCATTATTGCCATGTACTTACCAATATTCCAAATGGGTCAGGTTGTCTAACTGGTTTATTGAACAAATTAACATCGCGAGTTATTGCCCAATTTACTGCTTAGTATGTTGGGCAATTTTATTTTAAGCTAATCACTAATACCGCCCAAGCATGGGAAACACTTCATTATAGGCAATATAAATGCATAACCTGTTTCAACTCCTTAACTCGGAACCTCTATTGTTGTTTATTTCAGTATTTGTACTCGGTCTACTCATTGGTAGCTTCTTAAACGTTGTCATCTACAGAGTGCCAAAAATACTCGAACAGGAATGGCATCTTCAATGCGCTCACCTGCTAGATGATGAAGAGAAAATTACCCAACTAGAATCTGAAAAAAAAATCAGCCTTTCGTACCCAAATTCCACTTGCCCAAAATGTCAGCATGCAATCAAACCTTGGGAAAATATTCCTGTCATTAGCTATCTATTTCTCAAAGGCAAATGCAGTCAGTGCCAAAACCCAATTTCACTACGCTATCCAATCATCGAGTTCATGACCGGCCTTCTTTCTCTAACTGTCATTTACTATTTTGGGGCAAGTTATACTGGACTCGCCGCATTATTTCTCACTTGGATGCTTATTGCATTAACCATGATTGATGCAGATACCCAATTGCTTCCTGACAACATGACGCTTCCACTAGTTTGGTTAGGGTTAATAGTGAACTACTATGGAATGTTCACCACATTGGAGACAGCGCTTTGGGGTGCCGTTTTTGGTTACCTGAGTCTTTGGAGTGTGTTTCATTTATTCAAACTCATCACGGGCAAAGAAGGGATGGGGTACGGTGATTTTAAACTATTAGCAGCTTTAGGCGCATGGTTTGGTTGGCAACTACTGCCCATCATTATTTTGGTTTCTTCTGTCGTCGGTGCTGTCATCGGAATTAGTATGATCGTGATAAAGGGAAAAGATAAAAACATACCTATTCCATTTGGCCCCTACTTGGCAATCGCTGGATGGATTACCCTCATCTGGGGAGACACACTCAAACATATGTGGTTAGGCTAAAATGTTAATTGTTGGACTATCCGGCGGTATTGGCAGTGGAAAAACAGCGGCTTCTGACACCTTCGCTGAGTTAGGCGTCAATATTATCGATGCCGATATTGTGGCAAGAGAAGTCGTTGAGCCTGGCTCGAAAGCGTTAAAATCAATCGCAAAGCATTTTGGTAATGACATACTGCTGAACGATGGAAGCTTGAACCGTGCAAACCTTCGACAGCGAATCTTTTCTTCTCCTGAAGAAAAATCTTGGCTTGAAAACCTACTTCACCCGATTATTCGCCAAGAAATCAAACACCAACTTTCCCAAAGCAATAGCGCCTATACAATACTGGTCTCTCCTCTCCTTTTTGAGACGGATCAACAAGAACTGGTTGACCGAACCCTGTTGATAGATGTCCCAGAAGAACTTCAAATAACACGTGCATCTCAAAGAGATAACAACTCTGCGGAGCAAATACAAAAAATTATCGACAGCCAACTACCTCGAAATGTTAAACTCAAAAAAGCAGATGACGTCATTTGCAATGACAAAGCAATCGAATATTTGAAATCTGAAATCGAAAAAATACATTCTTATTATTTGGAACTCGCACATGAGCAAAACTCTCGAGGTTAACTGTCCAACTTGTTCAAAAATTGTTGTTTGGCAAGAGTCTTCAACATTTCGCCCATTCTGTTCAGAACGCTGTAAGCAAATTGATCTTGGCGCTTGGGCTGACGAATCCTATTCGATCCCTGCCGAAGTAAAAGACGAATGGGAACTAGCTGAACAGGAAAGCCAAATTGAAAGCACATTACTATCCAACGCTAGCAAACAACATTAACGGACTAACTTAAAAAGGCGGAGCCTGAAATGGATACAAACACAGAAGCTGACAACTCTTTAAAATCAACTAACTGTATTTTCTGTCAAATCACATCAAAACTAGAAGAAGCCAGCATCGTTTATGAAGACGATGAGTTTCTAGCCTTAATGGACGCTTACCCCATAACCTCAGGTCATTGTCTAGTCATCCCCAAGAAGCACCTTGTTCGCTTGGAGGCGATGAATGCAAAGTCACGCGCTAAATTGTTTAATCTCGGCCATAAGATAATAGAGGCTCAGAAAAAAGCCGGCTTAGGCATTCAAGGCACGAATCTTCTCATCAATGACGGTAAAGCAGCTAACCAGACCGTTCCTCATTTGCATCTTCACCTTATCCCAAGAGAGAGCGGCGATTTATTGCGCTCAATCCCTAAACTCATGTTACATATTACAGGGTTATTTGGCTTGAAAACGTCTCGTAAAAAGCTTGATCAACAAGCACAGGCTATTGCTTCCTTTCTCTAAGCTAAGCTTTACTTACTATGAAACCAGACCTCAAAACCATTGAACCCATTGCCATACTTCACTCTCCATTCAAAGAGAAGTTCGGTTTACCAAGGCAAGCAAACCTGCTTAAATCAACCACCGCTATTGTGGAATTACTTCCACCTTACAATACTGAAGACTGGTTAAAAGGCTTAACAGACTTTTCTGATATTTGGTTAATATTTGGTTTTCACCAAAGCGAGCAGGATGTGTGTAAACCACTCGTGCGCCCACCGCGTCTTGGCGGAAATAAAAAGATTGGCGTATTCGCAAGTCGCTCTCCTTTTCGACCAAATGGAATAGGAATGTCTCGTGTTGTTCTACAAGACATAATTATCCAGCAAAATAAATGTAGTCTGAAAGTAAGCTGTCCTGACCTGGTCGACGGCACCCCCATTTATGATATAAAGCCCTACATTCATTATGCCGATGCTAACCCAAATGCAAAATGTGGCTATGCGGAAGAAGCTCCTTCAGCGGTGCTTGAGGTCCTGTTTGATCAAAAAGCTGAATACTTTTTAGATAGTGAACACGCTATCAAATACGTCAATCTAAGAGAGGCGATTACCGAAATTCTTGCACTCGACCCAAGACCGGCATATAAGAAAGACACCGAATCTAAACAGTATGGTCTGCAGCTTTTCGATTTAAATATTATTTGGCAATATTCTGAGGGTAAAGCCAAAATACTTAGCATTAAGCCTATCCAAGCTGAGCAAGGAGCATCACCTCTTCGAAGCTAAAATATTAAACGCCATATTAAGTTGCTGCATGAACTTGTGGAAGCCTTCGAAATGCTCTATTTTCAACTCCTGCGAGGACATTCCCATATCGCAATAAATAAATCCGATCATTTTATTGTCGACTTGCAGTGGCGCAATAAAAAACGCTTTCTGCCCAGTAATGGCTATAAATTCCGAGCCTACAAAGTTAGACATTTCTTTAAACTGATCGCCCCCTACCCAGACAATTTGTTGGCGTTGGAATAGTTGATAAAGGAAGCCTGAAGATGTTTTCTCAAATCGAATCACGAATGTTTCTTTCCAACTTTCTGTTCCATTCCCTGCCACATACTTTGCGATAAATTTTGAATGATTTTTATCGTAAATAGCCAAAGACATCCTTTCAAGCCCGACTCCCCTATTCAAACCGCTAAGTACAACCTTGAAGATGCTGTTGATATTAAAGTCTTTGCTCATCATATCCGCCAACTGACTTAGGGCTTGTTCTTGATAGACAGGATCTGCTTGTTGAGTTTCTCTAAGTGAGTCATCTTTATTTGGGAGCGGTTTTGCTTGCCTTCGGCTCGTTGGAACATATTCAGCCAATGCTTTTTTGCCAAAAGACATTACTGTTTCAGCTGCAATATCTGCATTTTTGAGTAATGACTTTTTCACTTCCTCAGGTTGTTTTTCTTGGAATTCAGCCACCTCTTCGATCAGCTCATTAAACTCAGGTGAATCCCATCCTAGCAAGGCAACCCGACTAACTTCATTACCAAGTCGAACAGCTTTGCTAAGCTTTGATTCCTCTTCAGGGTTTCCGTTAGTAACAACATCTAATATCAAACCTTGCATGCGCCACTGCTTTACCAAAGTTTTTGCCAAACGAGAAAAGCTTACACCTAAATATTTTTCCGCTGTTCTATCTTTTTCGTGCTTACTCGAATGCGCTTCTAGCTCATCACCGAGCATTTTCACTTCCGCTTCGTTGACACCCAAAACTAAAAGCTCTGCTAAATGACTTAATAAGCTTGCGACAAATACTTCTTCTTGCTGAGTTGGTTTCATATTGCTGCATAAGGCTTTCGCTTGGCTAGCAGCATGAAGAGACCTTGCTAAGGAAGACATCAACAATGGAGAACTTCTGTCTTTCAACACAGCCTCAAGTACTTTAATGGATAAACAGAGAGAGCGTATATGTTCGAAACCAATATTAATAACAGCTCGACTAACTGTGGTCACCGCAACATTATTTGGGTTGAAAGTGACAGAATTTGCAACACGGATAATATCTGCAGTTAAATGGGCATCTTTTAAAATGATTTTAGCTAGCTGTTCACCAGATGAATCATCAGAACCTGTTACTCGATCTAACTCATTCAATAGCGTTGATAATAGCGCCATTTCGTTTTCTTCAAGAACACGCATCCAACCGTGTAAACCCTTCATTATTTCGCCTCTTTTAAGAATACTATTTTTAGTCTAGCAAGGCTTAAAGGGAAGTAAAAAAAAGGACATAAAAAAACCTCAAATCACTGAAAAACCCGCGTTTTTTTCAGTGATTTGAGGTATCTGATTTATCTTTGGACTAAGAAATGACTAGTTAAAGTCAATTGCTTCCTGGTAGAAAGACTCAGGTATTTTGATATTAGTAGTGAATGATCTAAAGTCATCATCTTCACTACCATCATCAAGTATTACTTCGATACTGCCGCCTTCTTTTTCTAAAAAGCCTTTCACAGCATCCATACCGACACCACGACCAGAAACATCAGTCACCGCATCTGCCGTTGAGAAGCCTGAAGAGAAAATCAGATTAGCGATTTCGGCTGCACTTGGTTTTGGGGCAGACGCCTCATAAATCCCTTTCTCGACGGCCATTTTGTATATACGACTAATCGCGATTCCTCGACCATCATCTCGAATGGCTAAGTTTGCGCCATCGGCTGCTGGCGTCACATTAACGCTGATTTTTCCGCTAGCGGGTTTGCCTTTCGATTCACGCTCTTCAATCCCTTCAATACCGTGATCCATAGCGTTTCTGAATACATGCATGAAAATATTATTAAGCGTGGTGTGTGCATGACTCTTGACGAGTAAACCCGCATTTTCAATATCAATAACAGGCTTACCCTTACCTAATTGTTCAGCTAAAGAATTTGCGGATTCAATGACATCGGAAATAACCTCCGGTAAGGGTTTCGCTTCCATAGACATCAACATGTTATAGGCTTCAGATACCACACCCTTAACATCATCGTTCATATCAGATGTAGTCATGGCTTTTATCTTCTCTAACCAAGACGCAACTCTTTCCGGATCAAGCGCTACACCTGCAGCATCGCCATCACGACCTAGTTTCTCGCGGAAGACAACGGCATATTTACCAATAATATCTTCAGCACCTGATAACTCTTCAAGTAGGCTAGCCTGATTCCATTGGACATCTTCATTCTTTCGTAAGTCGTCATAAGTGCTTTCAACTTCGTGAACGATGTCTGTCACCTGACTCAAGCCATAAGTTCGCGCGTTACCTTTAACGGTATGCATTGATCGGAATAAACCGGCAATTACATCCAAGTCTTTACTTGTGTTTGCTTCGATCAATTGACGACACTCAGCCAAGAAGCCTTCTGCTGTACTTAAGAAGTCGCTAAATTTAGCGGCATCTACCGCAAGAATCTCACCAATGATAGCCAATTCACGTTTCTGACCTTCCGCTTCCGCTTCTAACGCTTTCAGCTCAGTCACATCTCGAACAGTAACCATCAATTTATCAACTTCGCCTGATTCACTAATGATTGGATCCCAATCTAACTCGAGTATTTTCTCGCGCTCTTCGTCCATTTTGATAACCATTTCAGTCATCAAACAGTGAGAGTTGAAGTCGTACATCATTTCATCTTCGCCCACGATGGCATCCACACCTGTGATGTTCTGATCAACAGAATCTGACCCTGCAGTGGTATTACTGAATAACAAGTCTGCGAAGTTTCGATCAGCAATGCGATCGGTTTCAAAAATTTGTTCAAGATAAGCAGCATATTCTGGGTGGATTAAACCGCCAGCAGTAATGGTGAACAAGCCTTGATGCATGTTTGCCATCATATTGGCAATGTCGTTGTTCTTCTGTCTTAGCTCAGCAGTACGCTCTTCGACCTTGGCTTCCAAGTTTCTGTTTTGCTCTTCGATCACTTCACGCATACGGATACTTTTGATCGTGGTAACAAGCGAACGCGCTACAGAGGAAACAAACTCATAGTCACTGTCGGCGAAACTGACATTTTTTACATCACCAGATAAATTAATCACCCCAACTAAAATGTCTTTATCCACTAGAGGTACACATAACAGAGCTCGCTCTGAACCAGCATCATTCGAGACAAAGTTTTTGTCTTTAGAGGTATTAGGAACGAAGATAATTTTCTTAGTTTCTGCAGCTTTTCCTAAGATCCCCTGCCCCATTTCAAACTTCGCAGGCGCTGCTGCAGTTGAATCAATAGATTTTGGTGGAAAGTGGGCTTTTACTTCTAATTGGTGCTTATCGTTGGTCAAGTAAACAGAACCTTGCCCAACACCTATTTTGTCATGCATGCTCTGTAAAACTTCTTCCAACGCCACATTTTGACTTTGAGCACCCGCAAGAGACCGACCAATTGAGTTTAGTTTTGCTAAATCAATCATCTTCTTACGAATCGCCAGACGCATAGAATTGAAGTTCTGCGCAGCCAATAAGATCAGTACGATCAACATCACAATCGAGAGTTTGAAACCGAAGTCCAAGCTGTCTGATACTTCACCTTGAAGCTGAATAAACTGCTCATCAGCGGCCTTAAGAAGTTGATCTAACGATTCGATTGCTAAAGTAACAGATGCATCTGCCTCATCTAACTTAGCTTTCGCTATATCTATCTGTTCAAGCTGCTTTAACTTGTGATCCGCAATTGAAGGTGTTTTGAGAACGTGCTCACTTAGTTCAGCATAGGCATCATTGGCAATCGGCACCAAACCTTGCTCATCAAATTCTGAAAAGATGATCGCACCTTTATCAAACCAAGCTTTTGAGTCGTTGATAGAGAATTCGAAATTCCCCATTCCGCCACTAACAAGCCCTTTGTCTTGGGTGATCTTAATTTCATCGATGGTTTTAAATAGGTTATTAATGAGGGTAATAGATTGGTTAGCAAAACCGACAATGAGATCCATTTGTTCCTGATATTCTTCAGGTGCCATGTAATATTGAATCTCATCAATTGAGGCTCCCACACCATCAATCAAATTAAAGAGGATATCCACCTCACCCAACATGCGGTTTCTTGCAGCTAAAACTTCAGTTTTAGCTGCAAACATAGCATTAACTGATTCACGATAATGATCATAGTTCTCTTTTACAACCGTCACTAACTCGGCCATTTTAGGGTCATTCTTAGCCAGCGCAGCTAAACTTGCATAACGTTTATCGAAACTTGCAGTACCTGTTGAGAATGACTTTTTGTAGGCGTCGATCTGATCCTGATTTCCGGCATTGAATGCTAAGGAACTCAACTTGGCCAGTTTCAACAACTGTATCTGGACATCATTACTTTCCTTCACTACCGGAACAGCCGTTTCGTTCACCCGTGAAGATGAGCCGGTAATGTCATTTAAATTCCAAAGAGATGAAAGTCCTGAAGTGAGAAGTAACAGAATGATAATGGCAAAACCAAGACCAACTTTTTGATTAAAAGATAATTGAAGCATAGTTATATTCTTTCTTATTAAAAGTCCTATGGATTACGTTCTACCTTTACTTTAGCCCAGTTTTTTTGATTGTCATGATTTCTTTTGTTTTCTTTCAAATTTTTCAGCAACTTCCGAATATGCTGCTAATATATTTTTATGTCATTAATTTAAAACAGCTTGAGAAGCAACATTCATGAACAATAACCTCATCCTTTTCTCTGTCGCTGCGTTTGCACTGGGTGCAATTCTAGTCTTCCAGCTATGTAGAAAACACTTCAACAAAAAAATCCAATTAGTGACGGATCAAAAGAAGTCTCTCGAAGGTGAGCTACATAATAATCAAGGCCAAATTACACTACAAAACACTCGTATAACCGAGCTAGAGGATGAACTAGAAGCAACACATCAAGCAAATAATTCACTTAATGATGAAATCAATAATTTGCGCTCCGATCTCGCACACGAGAAAGAAACCATTCAACAAGAAATGCAAGATCAAATCGACCGCCTTCAAAATGCAAACACAGAACAAAAAGCAGAACTTGAAACAAAGCTACAACTTGTGAAAAGCAACTTAAATGACTTAGCAGCATTGCTGGTCACATTTGAACGCTGGCATGAAAGTTTGACTCAACTCATGCTTCACAACGCTGAAATGCACAAGCAAAACCAAGAGTTTTTCAATATCGTTAAGCAGATCGTTATCTTAGCACTTAACGCGGCTATTGAGGCTGCAAGAGCTGGCGAACATGGCCGCGGCTTTGCGGTTGTAGCTGATGAAGTTAGGAATTTGGCCATGCGAAGCCAAGAACTGAGTGAAAGCTATAAGGAAAACTTGAATAAAAACGACTTCCTAACGACAGCCACCTTCCAAGACATCCAGGCAGGGGAAAAATGATACTCACAGATGTATCTTCTACCTCTGAAATTGTTAAAAGTTTGTTGGCTAGCCTCTAGGAACACACAAGAAAATGTTGAACTATCAACCACTCTTCACTTCATTAAAACATAATTCAAGCGGCAGAATACTATGTTAGTGAATGACGAATTTAAAAATGAACTTAAACGCACCTTCATAAGAAGCTTTGAAGATTCGTTTGTCACTGGCTCTGACCCGACACGCTGGCAATTCAAAGAGAAGACGAACCTAGACACGATAAAAACAAATGAATTTTTTGTGCTAACCATGTCATCACAACTCTTCCGGATTTTTATTTTCCTGCATTTAAGCAAGAATCCTGATACCGAACAGTACGTCAGCACCGTGCTAAATCTGACACCGGGAAAGCTTGATAATGACAAGTTTTATGATTACCTCGGTGAGGTGGGCAATGCTTTCTTAGGCGCAATCAAGCGTGATATCGGAAAATACGTACCCAGCCTTGGTATGTCGACTCCCAATCGCTTAGATCGTGACTGCCTCAAATATATGGGTTATTTAAAAGCAAATTTTGAAGCACATGCTACCGGGTCATATGACGACAAAACCCTATTCTACTCAAGTGTTTATCTCGTGGCAGACGAAGACTTGAATATTCACGTAGACCGCCATTCACATGATGACGAAGTTGACTCTGGAGAGCTTGAGCTTTTCTAAGCACAGAATTCAGATAAGCATCTAGTATAAAAAACAGGAGCAAAAATGAGTGAAACAACCCAAATAGTCAGTAAAGTTCTCGTTCACGAATGTAACGATGACGGCTTATCTGTACTCAAAAACATCTGCACAACTCACAAGCTTGTCGGCTTAAAAGTCAGCACAGGCAATAATACCATCGGCATTAAAGACGCTTCTAATGAGATCGACGACGTATTACAATCGAATGTCGATTTGGGTGCGATATTTCTGACCGAGGAACCTGATCCAAATGGCTTTACTGGTATAGACCTCTGCGAAAAAATACATCACACACGCCCTGAATTACCCATTTTTTTACGCAGAACAAGCCGCAAAGATGGTGATGATCTAGATGAAGACGTCCAAAAAGCGATCACTGGGTATTACACACTTGATACCCCTGATGCACTTGATGACTTGATCAAGACCTATGTATGTAGCATGTACTACCCTGTAGAGCTTGCTCAAGGGATACAAGACATCTCTTTTGATGCGTTTTCTAACATCATCAAAGACAGCAACGTTAATTGCGACCAACCCTATTTAGTAAAAGATCAGATAATCTATGGTGAGTTATTCAGCCTGATCCCCTTAGAGAGTGAGTGGTGCCGTGGCTATATGATGCTTCAAACCACTGAAAATGAAATACTTGAACTGATTCGCTCTGGTAGAACATATATAAGCTCAACACGACCAGATTCACGGGATACCAATGCTGTTTTAAACGAAATTACAAACATGATTTGGGGCGGTATTAAATCACGGTATTTCCAAAGCGGAGAGACACCCGGAGACGCGCATCGCACGCAAGTACCTATTATCGTCAACCACTTACAAAAGCATATTTCATTTGGTTCAACGGAACCACAACTCTGTTTTAAATATAATATTCAAAATCTCGATAAAAAGTTTCCCAGCGTCACAATCTATCAAAGACTAGTTTTCAATTTGAGCTGGTCGCCAGAGAAATTTGCTGAAAGCGATAAAGCAGTCGACGACTTCGTTGACAGCGGTGAACTTGAATTATTTTAAACAGTATCTACCATTAATTCATAAACTCACGTTTTATAAACAATTAATCTGCCTTAAATTAGGCAAAGAGGTAACAAAAAATGGCACAAATTCTTGTAGTTGATGACTCTGCAACCGTCAGAAACGAAGTAAGCTCTTTTATCAAAAGTCACGGCATGACCGTTGAAGTCGCGGTGGATGGGAAAGACGGCCTAGATAAACTCAAAAAAGATCCAAGCGTCAAACTCATCATTTCTGATGTGAATATGCCGAATATGGACGGCTTAACAATGGTGGAAAAAGTTCGGGGTGAGCTGGGTAACGCTTCTGTTAACATCATCATGCTGACCACTGAGAGCGACCCGCGAATGAAAGAGCGAGGAAAAGCAGCAGGCGTTAAAGGCTGGATAGTAAAACCGTTTAAAGGCGATAACGTAGTTGGCAGCATTAAAAAGCTGGTTGGCGCTTAACAACAGCCCTACATCTCAAGACAGAGGCCCGTTAATCTATGGTTAGCGGGTTTTTTTATGTACGTAAAAAAATTAACTGATAATAGATAAAGTTAAGGTTTTCAATAGAAAAGGGAAAAAAGGCATTAAAAGAGACAAGAAGGAACTTAGAGGGAAAGAATGGCGGTGAGCCAGGGATTCGAACCCCGGGAGGGCTATTAACCCTCGCTGGTTTTCAAGACCAGTCCATTCAACCGCTCTGGCAGCTCACCGCAAGTGCTTTCATGTCGAAAGCGGGGCACATATTACCAAACTAAATTTCAGTGTCAACGATTTATTTATAAAGATTTATAATCTTATATCGACGCTTTATCTATTGATTTTTCAACAAGCATCACTATGATATGGAAAGGTTTTGTAAACTTTTTTTATTTATCAATGGAGCATAAAATGCGTAACGATAATTCACCTCAAGTTCGTGTAGCGAACGCTCAGCATGATGACCTTTCAAACGTCATGTCTGGTAATCAAGCCGTCTTGGGTTCAGACGTTGCTTCAGTACTAAAAAATACTTATATGCTTTTGGGTATGACACTCGCTTTTTCTGCTTTTGTTGCTTACCTGACAGTAGACCTACCCTTCAACCCTATCCTACACTTTGGAGCACTCATAGGAGCCTTAGTACTTTCCTTTGTTATGAATAAAGCCGCAAATAGTGGCTGGGGTATTGTTTTAGCCTTTGCCTTCACAGGTCTGCTAGGTGTCACCATTGGCCCTATCGTTGGTCATTACATAGGCATGGGCGGTGCTGACGCTGTGACAAGCGCATTAGGCTTAACTGCTTTCGCTTTTCTTGGTTTGTCAGGCTTTGCTCTCGTCACTAAAAAAGATTTTAGCTTTTTATCCAGTTTTCTAGCAGTCGGCTTTTTTGTGATTTTAGGCGCCTTCATCCTGAGCTTGTTTATCCAATCATCAGTATTTTCACTTGTCATCTCAGCAGCCATTGTTTTGTTCGCATCAGCCGCAATTCTTTATGAGACTGGGTCCATTGTGAACGGTGGACAAACAAATTATATTCTAGCCGCAGTGTCATTATACGCTTCGATATACAACATGTTTATGAGCCTACTTCACTTACTCATGGCATTTGGTGGCGATGATTAATCTTCTAGCTGAATAAGTATGTAAAATAAAGCCTTGCAGACTAAACACCTGCAAGGTTTTTTCTTTTTATGAAGACTCAGATTATGTCACTTTCTATTCTCGTTTTAAGCTCCCCTTTCGATTCACAAGCCAGCTATTCTGCTTATCGTTTTGCGAAAGCCGCACTAAAACAAGACATTGCAATAGATCGTATATTTTTCTATCAATCAGGCATTCATAACGCTACAGGTCTCGCCTGCACACCACGAGACGAGTTTGACCTTTACACAGCATGGCAAGAATTAAAGCAGCACCATGAGCTGGATTTAGTTGTCTGCATTGCTGCTGCTGCTCGAAGAGGACTTATCGACGAAGCGGAACAAAAACGCCACCAGAAGTCCGGTTTTAATATGGCTTCGGAGTTCGAGCTTTCCGGTCTGGGTCAACTTGTTGAAGCCATTGCTAGCAGCGGCAAACTCATTACATTTGGCGACTAGCATATGAAACCTAACGAAAAGAAAATACTGATCGTCCAAAGCCACGCCCCTTACGGCTCTAGTAATATTCAAGAATCTCTCGATCTGATTCTGGCTGCCGGCACATTCGATCAAAATGTCAGCTTGCTCATTGAAGACGATGCTTGCTATCAGCTGATGAGTAATCAGGCACCCGAAAACACATCACAAAAAAACACCCAGAAAATGTTAAATGCACTGCCCGTTTTCGGTATTGAAGCCATTTACGTGTGTCAGAAAAGTGCTGAGCAGCGAAATATAAACACTGACGAAAAACACTATAAGCGGGTTACTGCCTCCGACATTTTGAACCTGTATCAGCACGCTGACACCGTGATACGTTTTTAACTTTAACAGAGCAGCCCTATTTCGATGCCAAACACGACCTTACACATACTCAATAAAAGCGGCGCATTTAGCTCACTGAACACCAAGTTAAGTGAAACCATTTCAAAAGGCGATGAGGTGGTATTAATAGCAGATGGCACGTATCAAACCCTGGATAACTTGAGTGGCACTGAGAGCACAACCTGGGCTATAACTGCGAATAAAGTATATGCATTAAAAGACGATCTGCTTACCAGAGGCATTCCGCTTAGAAATGACCTGATTACCTACATCAGCTATGAAGAGTTTGTTCAACTTAGCCTCACACACCACAAAACGATTAGCTGGTACTAAAAAGTATAAAGCTTAGCGTTTAACTTGGACGGTACCAATCTCTTAAAACGGGTATTTTGAACTGCTGCCCTGTTTTTTCCAGGACAAGATAGAACTCACCAATGGTAATAATTTCCATACCGGAAAAGCTTTGACCTTCTCGCAAGTACAAATCATTAATCATCACTCTTCGGTCAGCAGGATTTGGTGAATAGATATGACTGTTGAAACGAATATCCGGAATACCTGCCTGAAAGCTGCCGCTCATATCACTCAAATGCTGAATACTTTCAAAATTTTCAACCGGCTTATCCTGGCTAATCGTTTGTGGAGCTGAACTTGGCGGCGGCGCTTCCACGGCAGGTTCAAACCCTGATTCAAGCCCTGGGTCAGGCTGAACGTCTTGAGTGACGATTTCCGCTTCGGGAGCTATCCGCTGCCCTTTGGGATGAATAATTTCCAGGCCTTCAGCGGTATATGTTTTTTGATTCGAAGAATTAGAAGACTGCCTTTTTTCAGGCGCTGGCAGGCTATTTAACTCGTAACGTCTCGTTAATACCGGCGTTTTTGATAGATGAGCGGGTAACGATTTTTGCTTGAAATCTACGGTTTCTTTTCGTATTGGCTGCTCAAGCTGCTTTGCATCTGACAATTTCGGCGATGCCAGAGCAGATCGATCAACAGCTAAGTCTGTTGGCGCATCGTTTTGTTCTGACCCAATAGGCGAAGATAAAGCTTGCTGCTTGCTACTGCTATGAGAGAAATAATAAATAATAGCCGCCAAGTTCAGCAGAAATACGATTATCAGCAAATAGGGCCATAAAGAAAGACGGCGCTGCTTTGACGGCAGCATAATTGTATCAATCGTTGCATGATTCAATTCACCCTGATGCCGCTCTTGTTCGGAGCGCTTTAATGCATCCAGAATATAGGACACCTACAGCCCTCCCAATAATTTGGGACAATCAAGACAGAGCCGCTTGTTGATATGGATTAAGGTCATGGTACCCGGAATTCCATCAGGAACGAGCCCGGAACTTTGCTGGAAACGCTGTATCTTTTTATCCAAAGGCTCATTAATTGAATTATAGGAACGACTTAAGCGGGATAAGCTGTCGGACAACCATTCATTTTCAGTCGGCTGTCCCGGCACCACGACACGAGACTTATAGGGTGGCAGTTTCCATAAAACCGAATATTCGCCCAACCAATAACGATCCAACTCATCCATACCTACCCAATACAGCTCACCTTGATGATTGATCAAAGCATCCTGACCCTCTATGGCTAATAGAGCGAAATAAAGCGATTGCCCTAACTCATTGGTTAAGGTCAGAACAGCTGGCCGATCCAGTTTTAATACACTGCGCCAGTTTCCACTATTATGAAGGCATTTCAAGCCGTACATTTCAGCAAACTCGCACGCCAGTACGAAAGGCTCTTTTAAGTACTCAACCCCCCAACGCTTTAATATAGCCTGATAAGCATAAAACTTGTCATCAATTGTTGGCCGTAGACCAGTGATTTGCTCAAGATAAGGGGCGCCTTGCTTAGTTTTCTGCTCCAAAGCTTCAACTACAGGTGGATCTGAAATGTCAACCGAAGTCGAAGAAACCGATGCAACTAAGGTTTCTTGCCGTGTTGACGTGCTCTGGGTAATTTTAGCATTCGGGCTTTCTAAAGGCTTCTGAACATCTGCCAACACCTTATCTCGAGCATCCTGAGTATTCACCACCTGCTCTTGTTTATTTGGCACCTGACCCTGACTTGCATGATCGACGTAGGGCTCTGACACTGCCTCACTCACAAATTGCTGATTAACGACATTAAATAGCAACACCGCCAAAACAAATACAAACAGACCTCCGACACTGCCAGCCAGCCATTTGAACAATCGTCTATCTTTTAGTGGCTGGCGAATTTTTTCACCGTTTATTTCATCGAAAGCATGCTTTATATGCGGCACATCAACCATTTCAGATTGGCTGGCATAGGCGCCAAGCAATGCCCGATCCGAAATCAAATTAATTAAACGTGGAACACCGCCGCTTAATTGATATAAACGCTTAATTGCCTGCTGGGTGAATATGCGCCCTCGCCTGCCTGCAACAGCTAAACGGCATTGCACATAAGCCCCCACCTCCATCTTGCTCAACTCATTTAAATGGTAGCGCGCGGTAACTCGCTGAGCTAACTGGCGCAACTCATTCTGAGCGAGTAGTTGGCGTAGTTCTGGCTGGCCCAATAGAATTATTTGTAGGAGTTTTTTTTCAGAGGTTTCAAGATTGGTGAGCAGCCTGAGTTGCTCAAGCACATCAACACGAAGATTCTGTGCCTCATCTATTATCAATACTGTATGGCGGTTTTCAGCATGTGCTGATAAAAGGTAATGATTGATTAAATCATTGAGCACTTTAATAGAAGCAGATTCCGGATACTCAATGGATAATTCATCGCAAATCGTCGCCATCAACTCTCTTGCAGACAGCTTTGGGTTAATAATAAATGCGACGTCAGTATTTTTAGGCACCTGATTCAAGAAACAGCGGCAAATAGTTGTTTTACCTGTCCCCACTTCACCGGTTAATACAATGAAACCACCTTGACCAGAAACGCCATAAAGTAGATGCGCCAAAGCCTCGCGGTGACGCTCACTCATATATAAATAGCGTGGGTCTGGCGCGATGGAAAAAGGAATTTCTTTGAGACCAAAATAGTCTAAATACATGGGATCCGTGTTAATACATCGTTGTTTTTGCGCCAAGCTTAAAGAGTGCCATACCGAAAAGCAAGCATCCTGACTTGACCTGCCACATCGAGAGTCAGCGTATTAAAATTGATAGGCCATTGTAAAAAGCAACGCCGTTTTCTCAGGCGCAGCCATATTCAAAGCGGCACCTAAAAACGGCTCTTTAATGTGCTGATAACTGAGCGCCATATCAACAGACCAGTAGTCATTAATTAAGTATTCAGATAATAAGGTAAATTGATACGATTCAGGATACTTTTGCCACAATGCGAGAACGCTCAGAGTCAGGTCATCATTCAGATATTGTCTAGACCAATTAGCATTAAGCAATAAGGTATCGCGCTCATCCTCAATACCAACACTGTCCCGATAAGGGTAAAACCACGCACCACCCGAGAAGCTATGATTGTTCGAGGTGGTGTATTCAAAGCCTAAAGACACATCAACACGCTCCTTTAGGGGCTTGTTACCTAAAAACTCGCTATTTTCTTCTATTAGCTCCCCAGCATGTCTTTGTTCTTTTCTATATGAGACATCCATTTCTAAGAGTAAGCGATCCACGGCCAGAACTGTCCCGAATCCATAAAGCATAAATTGGCTAACATATAGGCCTTCCGGTTCAAAGCTTACTGGGTTAAGTATGAAATCAGGCGAGTTTTCAAAAAAGCGACCTAGATGGACACTAAAATCAAACCCTTCACGATGATGAGCGACTCTAGCCCCCCATTCTGGCTTTAAAACCGCCTCTAAACGTTCGAAATCAGCAGGCTGCTTAGGAGAGACCAAGTTAACTAAAGGCGATGGGATGAGAAATATTTCAGCATCCAGCGAATTAGAGAAACAAGTAAAATTGAAACTATCCTGCGCTCTTTTGATTTGACTGTAATCCGTCAGTAGAGGCTCGGAGAAATCTAAGGGTGAAACCATATCCAACGCCCCTGTTCCTTCAACACTCCCCCAAAATATTCCTTGCCTGCCCAACTTAGTACTGCAGTCATCATTGGAAAACTGCACCCATAAGTCATTGATTTTCAATACATATTCAGCAGATTCATCACCATTAAGTGCATCATCTTTTGGATGATAATAGTTGAGCTCAAGATCAGCCTTTAGGTACGAGCCTGTATCAGGCGAACCTTCTGACACCAAACCCAGACTCGCCCTGGCCAGTGAAATCTGGTCATCTGAGGCGTATGCTAAATCGCCCTTTGCTATTACCGTTGTGACATCAACAAGGCCTTTATCTTGCTGGATAATAATAGGCGCTTCGCTTACCACACTCTGAACAGCCCAATCATCTGCCAAATAATCTGTCGCAGCGCTCACTAGCGGGTAACTAAAAGCAGAACAACAAATGATAAAGCGACGAAATTTAGAAAACATCATTCAAGAAAAGCCCTGAGCGCAGTCAAGTTTTTCTCTCTGAAGGCAAAGTCAATCAAGCTTCTTTGGGTTAAAAACGCATCATCGACTGGCACATCTAAAGCGATTTTTTCGGTCAGCATGCGAGATAGACGATTAATTCGCATGTTATAAATCGTCATATCTTTAGCAATCCAAGACCCTGACAGTTTCTCGAAATCCTGAAAAATTATCCGTTTATACAGTTTATTGTAGCGGTCATAACTTTGAACTTTTCGCGCCAGCCACTTATCTTTATCGATCCAAAGAAGGAGCCGACTGTATTGCGTTTTCCTCAAACGCACAGGCTTTGGTGTCGCTTCAATGACCCATACTTCAGCATCTTGATACTTGCCTTCTTGCAATATTTTATAACTGTACTCGTCGGTTTTACCGGTTTCCATATCTTCCGTTGTGAATTCCGAGCCAAATAGCGACACAGGCTCTTGGTCATCGCCCGAGCCACTAGCCATGCGTTTAACCTTACCTAAGGCCGACAGATACAACCAAGACTCTGTATCTTTTTGCGCATCATCATAACTATAAGTCAGCATACCAATGCCTTTTTCGCGCGCAGGCTCGAGAATAATCGAGATCGACTGACTATCCTTTAGCGTCGGGCCAAGCTGCTTTGAAAGAGATTCAATTACTTTGATGCGAGGCTCTTCTGTGCAAACCACCTGTTTGTTTTTAATCGCAAAATCACAGGTAGACAAACTTGAGAGCGATAAGGTTTTATTTGAAAGTTCACGCTGGAGACGGTCAACTTTCTCCATAATTTTTTTCGCTTGCTCAGCCTGAACAGGCAGCACGAACAATAAAAATAGAATAGCCACGCTAAAACGCTTCATAAGACAATCTCCAGAAAAGCGACTCATTAAGATAGTTTATCGTTGACGACGGACGTTATAGGCTCAGCGCCAGTTACGTTTTTTGCCTGCTTGGCTTCCTTCACCGCTAGGTATTTCGCTCTGCCTAAGTCTGGTTTCAGCCAAGAGATTAAGGCTGGAAGTAATAACAGATCCGATGTAAGCGCAATCACAATAGACAATGAGCCGAAGATACCTGTTTTGGCCAAGCCCATATAATCAGAAAAGGCCAGCATGGAAAAACCAATACCCAGGATGACTGTCGTAAAGGTGACCGCTTGCCCAACTTCTTTCAACGTGGAATGAAGCGCCGCATTTACATCACCACTTTCATACCAAGCATCTCTGTAATGTGCGATAAAATGAATCGTATCATCTACAGCAATACCAATGATTAATGGTGCAATAATCAAGGTATCTGTATCCAAAGGAATGCCCAGCAAACCCATCACGCCAAATGTGAAAAACGCAGGCAGCAAATTAGGCACCATGGAGATCAAACCAGCCTGCACAGACCCTAAAGAAACCATCATCAACAAGGTGATTATCATCAAGGCAAAAGCAAAACTTTGAATTTGAGCCCAACTAATATGATCAATTAGCTCCATCATCAAGGCAAGCTGACCGGTCACACTAACTTCCATCTCCGGATAATTCACTTTTAAAGCGGAGAACTGTTGATTCAGGTCCTTCTGAACTTGTTCAAAAAAGTTCGTATACTCGTAGGAACCTTTATTTTTGAGCTGCACGCTGATATGGCTCAAACTATAGTCATCATTGACTAGATTTCGCCGATCTTCCGGGTTGGCGTTATCGAACAAATATAAAAGCTGAGCTGTTAGGATCGAGTCATTCGGCACAAACTCATATGCAGGATCACCTTCCTGCATGATCATGTGAGTATCTTTGACAATATCGGCTAAAGAGAACGTTTTCACGACATACTCAGGGTACTCAGCATGCAAATGCTCAGTGAACTGCTCTACCGTTTTGAGAACATCGGCGTTTTTAAAGGCATCGCGTTTATTCATATCTAGAATAAATTCAAGGCTCTGGCCGCCCATCATATTTTCATCCACCAGCTTATAGGTCACCCTGATCTCACTATCTTCTTTGGCGAGTTCGATCAAATTAGAGTCAATTTTGACCAAGCTAGTGCCATAGATGAAACTTCCAAATAAGACGAAATAACAAATGACTATCAGCATTTTTCGCTTACCTACCATTTCTGGCAATGCACTTAGGGCTTTTTGAAGACGACTTGAATGCGCGTCTTTTTGCTGTAATTGCTTGAGCTTAAGCGTCTTTTCAGACTTTTTACTAAAGGGGTGCCAGATATCCAGTAACACAGGCAATAGAAAAATAGTCAAAATGAAAGCGACCCCAACTCCTAGTGCGGAATTCAAACCAAACACGGCTATTTGTGGAATATCACTGATCATCAACGCTGACATGCCAGCCATGGTGGTAATGGTTGTTAGAAAAATTGGCACACCGGTTTTACGATACGCTTTTTGCATG
This sequence comes from Oleiphilus sp., assembly GCA_048058835.1. Lineage (GTDB taxonomy): Bacteria > Pseudomonadota > Gammaproteobacteria > Pseudomonadales > Oleiphilaceae > PZPK01. Next base: position 33,145 of record JBLLNS010000015.1, on the reverse strand, counting down.
GCCGTACGGTGCTCATGCCCTTGTTGCCGATACAGCATATAAGCACTGAGAACATGCACACAGTCAGCCGTACCAACCGCGAGAATCAGCATAAAGGTTAAGCTCACCATCGTAGACAGCGTCACACCGATCAGGCTCAAAAAGCCAATCGACCAAAAAGCTGAAAAGGAAATAACCAACACAGGCCAAAAAACAGCCGAAAACGATCTAAACAAAAACCACAGCAAAACAATTACTGCCAAGAGCATTAAGCCCATTAACGCTGAAGCCTGCGCCATATTATTCATGGCAAATTCCATCATTGCGGCATTACCTGTGTAATGAAATTTGAAATGATCATACTCAGGTTGATCAGCCACGGAACGCAGGGCTACCATGAATGCCAAATACTCATCCATCGCCATCTCTTTGAAATCGATCTTCTCATTAGCGATGCTATCGTCCACCTCCAAATCCGAAGCTAAACCAAAATCATCATCCGCTAAAAGATTATCTTCTTTAGAAGCTGTTTCACCTGATAAAGGTACCACGCCAAAATCTGTTTTAATCCGGATTCCGCCGTATTGGAAGTCTTCAGAGAAGAAGCTTAAGTTAAAATGGCGTTGTGATAAGGCAATGCGTTTTTTCGCGAGGCGCTCTGCTTCGGTGTTCGGGAAGTCTTGAGCCAGTAGCTTTTTAGAAATTAAGGTATCGCCATCGGCGCGCTGATAACGGGCATTAAATAAACTGTCTATTTTCACGATTCGCTGCAGCATCGCTAAACGATCATCGTCAACTTGCTCATCGGCAAGCTCTGTAAGACCTAGGCGGATATCATCAAGTTCGGTGTGAAATTGTCGCAAGGTCAACAGCGATTTGTCCGAAAAAACATCCCCGTCTTTCGCTTGATAGACAATGTAAATACCATCATCGCTGCCAAATTGCTGTCTAAAATCATCCAGAGAGACCTTGGTAGGGTCGTCTTTTTGGAACCAACTTTCCAAAGACATATCCATTTGAAATCGCGTTACCATGCCATAAATAAGAATGGCCGATATTAGAAAAAAGCCTGATAACACCCATATACGCTGTTTTAAAAGTAAACCCGGCGCATGCTCAAAATAGTTATTTAGCGTATGAAGAAATGCTTTCAAGTGGACTGTCCTTTAAACGATTTTTATTTTTCCAGAATAAATGAAATAACAGCAGGCTGAAACGGATAAAAAGAAGCAAAGTTCTCAAAAAGAGAGAAAAAGTGTAGCGACAAACTACACCTGCAGGCCATTTTTTAACACCAACTTGCTTGATGAGATGGTTTTTCAAGAACTTCTTTAATGTTGGCTGTCAGTATTCGATAGCCAACATTACCAAAGAGTTCTTGGCGGCCATTATTCATTATCCAGGTTGGGCTGCCTTTGACATTCAAGTCTTTTGCTAACTGATAGTCGCGCATTAAGGCTGCCATCGCCGTCCCGTTATCTAGTTTTTGCCTGATATTAGACGAGCTGAGCGATTGCGATTCCAAAATATCGAATAAAACAGACATTTCGGACACATCTTCCGATCTCTGAAAAAACGCCGATTGGAATTGAAACGCCATATTGGCGACTTCTTTAGACGAATAACACAAGTCGACCGCTTTCAATATCAGGTGCGCATTGGAAGATGTTTTAGGTTGACAGTTCTGCCAGACTTGAGGATCAACAGGCGCATTATCAAAGGGTTTTACTGCATCGAGTATATGCTCGCCGAAACCTTTAAATAAGCCTTTATCCGCCCACTTTTCATTGATACGAGAATGCACATCACCAAAGAGATTTAGAAAGTGAAAATGTACATCGATTTTGTCCTGCCATTCTTCCGACAATTCCTGTAAGCGGCGCTGTGATATCCAAGCCCAAACACAAAGCACATCGCTGTAATAATCAATTCTCAACTTGTTCGTCATAAAAGTCCCCTTAGCTGAATAGAAAGAAACAAAGCGTAAATCAAGCCTCGATTGACGCCCTAAAAGCGGATAATAGGAAACCATCATTAGATACAAATTTTATTGGCTATACAATAACAGTAGTGATCATGTTTAAAGACAGATAGACTTGCACTTTTTATAGTAAGAGCAGGTGAAGTTTTGGCAAAAATAGGCCGAGAAAATCTACTGGAAGTCGTAAAACTAGAAACTCATGGTGCTTATCTGCAGGGTGGTTGGTTAGGTGAAATACTTCTCCCCAAGCGATATGTGCCTGAAGATTGCGAAATAGGCGACCCGCTTAATGTCTTCGTTTATTTAGACTCGGAAGACCGTTACATCGCCACGACTCAAACACCCAAAGCACAAGTGGGCGAAGTTGCCTATCTGGAATGTATCTCAGTAAATAAAACCGGTGCGTTCTTTGATTGGGGCTTACCCAAAGATCTGCTTGTGCCGTTTAGCGAACAGCACGCACCACTCCGAGAAAACAACCGTTATCTAGTCTACTTATATAGCGACCCGGAAACACACCGCATTGCGGCGTCCAGCAAATTGAATAAGTACATCAACCGACAACCCACAGGCTACCAACAGGGCGACAAAGTAGACTTATTGATTAATGAAAAAACCGATATTGGTTATAGTTCAGTGATCAACCACCAAGACTGGGGTGTTCTGTTTTACAGTGACGTCGTCAAACCCCTGAAAATTGGTCAGAAAGTCGCTGGTTTTATAAAGCGAGTTAGAGAAGATGGCAAAATAGACCTATCTTTACATGCACCCGGTTTTGTCAAAATTGATATTCTCGCAGACAAAGTACTGAAACTATTGCACAAGAATCAGGGCTTTTTGGCTTTATCTGACAAAAGCCCTCCCGACGCGATTTATGACGCACTTAGTGTCAGTAAAAAGTCTTACAAAACAGCCATTGGTACGCTGTATAAAAAAAAGCTCATTCGCATTGAAGCTGAGGGAATTTATTTAATCACGGATACCGAAAAATAGCGGCTATACTTGTCAGCTTAGGAGCAACTATGCACGACCAATCACATGACCCTCTTCATGGCGTCACCCTAGAAGCAATTGTCACGCGTTTGGCAGATCATTATGGTTGGGAAGAACTGGGCAAGCTGATACCGATTCGATGTTTCCAGCATGAGCCAAGCATCAAATCCAGTTTGAAATTTTTAAGAAAAACGCCCTGGGCAAGGACAAAAGTCGAAACGCTTTATGTGAATCTAACGAAAAGTCCTTGGTTTAAAAACTAGGCGAGAAATGAGACTAGGATCAACTTTTAAGTGGGTCTTATAAATAGTTACTTTTTTTTTCATACTAATTGAAAAAATCCTGTATACTACAGCGCAATTTTCCGCCCTGACTTATTGAGTATTGTAATGACAGATTTAAGCAAATATCGAAATATAGGTATCTTCGCTCACGTTGATGCCGGAAAAACAACGACAACAGAACGTATTCTAAAGCTTACAGGTAAAATCCATAAGCTTGGTGAAGTTCATGATGGTGAATCAACTACTGACTTCATGGAACAGGAAGCGGAACGTGGTATTACTATTCAATCAGCTGCTGTTAGCTGTTTTTGGAACAACCACCGCTTTAACGTAATCGACACACCTGGACACGTTGACTTCACAGTTGAAGTATACCGTTCATTAAAAGTTCTAGATGGCGGTGTGGGTGTTTTCTGTGGCTCTGGCGGTGTTGAGCCACAATCAGAAACTAACTGGCGTTACGCGAACGAATCAGAAGTTGCTCGTATCATTTTCGTCAACAAGCTTGACCGAATCGGTGCTGACTTCCTACGCGTAACGGATCAGGTCAGAAACGTACTTGGCGCTAACCCGCTTATCATGGTTCTTCCAATCGGCCGTGAAGACGAGTTTGTTGGTATTGTCGACCTAATGAGCCGAAAAGCTTATGTTTGGGATGACTCTGGCCAGCCAGAAAACTACGAAGTGAAAGAAATCCCAGCCGATATGGTTGACGATGTAGAAATGTACCGTGAACAGTTAATTGAAACAGCGGTTGAGCAAGATGAAGACCTAATGATGGCTTATCTTGAAGAAGGCACTGAACCTTCTGAAGCAGACCTTAAGCGTTGCATCCGTGAAGGTACACGTAAACTAGACTTCTTCCCAACTTACTGTGGCTCTGCATTCAAGAACAAAGGCATGCAGTTGCTTCTAGATGCTGTTGTTGACTATCTACCTAGCCCAACAGAAGTTGACCCTCAAGATCTTACTGACGAAGAAGGCAACCCAACTGGCGAGAAAGCTATCGTATCTGCTGATGAGCCTTTCAGAGCATTGGCATTCAAAATCATGGATGACCGCTTTGGCGCGCTAACTTTCTTACGTATCTATTCAGGTGTATTGAAGAAAGGCGATACCGTCCTTAACTCTGCAACAGGCAAGACTGAGCGTATTGGCCGAATGGTTGAAATGCAAGCAGACGACCGTAACGAAATCGACCACGCACAAGCTGGTGACATCCTTGCTGTTGTTGGCATGAAAAACGTTCAGACAGGCCACACGCTGTGTGACGTCAAACATGAATGTACACTTGAAGCTATGGTATTCCCAGAGCCAGTAATCTCTATTGCTGTTGCGCCAAAAGACAAAGGCGGCTCTGAAAAAATGGGTATCGCTATTGGTAAAATGGTTGCAGAAGATCCTTCTTTCCGAGTTGAAACTGATGAAGATTCAGGCGAAACCATACTTAAAGGTATGGGTGAGCTTCACTTGGATATCAAAGTAGACATCCTTAAGCGTACTTACGGCGTAGATTTGGTTGTAGGTAAGCCACAGGTTGCATATCGTGAGACCATCACTCAGCCAGTTGAAGATTCATACACCCACAAGAAACAGTCTGGTGGTTCTGGTCAGTTTGGTAAGATCGATTATCGTATCAAGCCAGGCGAACCGAATTCTGGCTTCACCTTCACATCAACCGTTGTGGGCGGTAACGTACCAAAAGAATTCTTCCCAGCTATCGAAAAAGGCTTCGGCATGATGATGGCAGAAGGCCCACTAGCTCGCTTCCCAGTTTTAGATGTAGAAGTTGAACTATACGACGGTGCTTTCCACGCGGTTGACTCCTCAGCGATTGCGTTTGAAATTGCTGCAAAAGGCGCTTTCCGTCAATCAATGCCTAAAGCAGGCCCTCAGCTACTTGAGCCAGTCATGAAAGTTGACGTATTCACACCAGAAGATCACGTAGGTGATGTTATTGGTGACTTGAACCGTCGTCGCGGCATGATCAAAGACCAAGAAGCTGGCGCCACAGGCGTTCGTGTAAAAGCTGACGTACCACTTTCTGAAATGTTTGGCTATATTGGTCACTTGCGTACAATGACCTCAGGTCGTGGTCAGTTCTCTATGGAGTTCGCCCACTACGCACCTTGTCCTGCCAACGTTGCTGAAGAAGTTATTGCGGCTGAGAAGGCAAAAAGAGAAGCTGATAAGAAGTAAAAGTCTTATCCACAAAAAAAGCGGGCTTGTCCCGCTTTTTTTGTGCCTGAATTTTAATAATGAGAATTTATTGCTGCCCCAGCAAAACTAACGACTCATGCCAAGCTATGAACTTTATCTTCACTCGTCGCCCCCCTACTAACAGAGGCTATTGAACCACTCTAAATATAGCAGTAGAACGAATAAGCCCTGCTTGTAACTCCTAAAGAATTAACACAGAGCATACCCAGTGAGAACAAAATAGAATCAAAACTCTATTGAAGCGCCACAGTACTGCTTGATAAGACACTCGCCATCGCCTTAGCAGCAGCAATTCCAAGGGTTTTCGTTAAACGCTCAAAGGGATCAGGCTGCGGCGTAAAATCGACAATTTCTTCTGCACCAACAATATCGCGCGCGACAAAACCCGCACTCCCTAAGCCATCGACAAGACCCATTTCAAGCGCTTGCTCGCCATTCCAAACCAAACCTGAAAAGGTGTTTTCGGTGACCTTTAATCTGTCGCCTCGCCCTTCTTTAACCTTAGCGATAAATTGCTCGTGCGTGCTATTTAGCACACCCTTCCAAAAATCGACCTCTTCTGGCTTTTCTTCACTAAAGGGATCAAGGAAGCCTTTGTGCGAACCAGCAGTATACAAACGACGCTCAACACCTAACTTCTCAAGCGTGTCAACAAAACCGAAACCTGAAGCAACAACACCAATTGAACCCACCAGACTTGCTTTGTCAGCATAAATTTGATCCGCCGCCGCAGCGATATAATAGGCTCCCGATGCCCCTATATCACTTATCACGGCATATAAAGGCTTTTCAGGGTGAAGCGTGCGCAATCTTTTAATCTCATCATAGACATAACCAGACTGCACAGGACTTCCACCCGGGCTATTAATGCGCAAAATAACGGCCTGTGCGCCCTCGTCTTCAAATGCCGCTCTCAAGCCAGATACCAGAAAATCGGCATTCGCCTCTTCCCCATCCGCAATCACGCCGCGTAAATCGACCAAGCCTGTATATTTTTCAGCATCATGCTTAATATCTTTGGAGAACCCACCCTGCATGACAATAAGCAAAACGAACAAATACGAGAAGGTCAGCAACTTAAAAAATATCCCCCAACGCCTTGCGCGTCGTTGCTCAGTCCCTAATTGAGAAACAGTTTTCTCTATCAGCTTCCACTCTTTTGAATTTTTATCAGTTTCCAAACGTGTATCTCCTAATTGGTAAAGACTTCAAACTTTGAACAAAAAAAACGAACCTCAGCAAAACACATGCTGCTTAATTTCGGAAAGGCAATCGATGATCCCAATTGGCTTATGCAAGTGGAGACGATTAACTGAGTGCACCCCATAACTCACGCCGAGGGAGTCAGCACCGAAGCGAGCAGCCATTTCAAGATCAAACTCCGTATCACCCACCATCAGCATAGTCGCGGCCGGTACAGAATAATACTCAGCGATTTGAAACAACATTAAAGGGTCTGGCTTAGATTTAGCCTCATCAGCACAGCGCTCTATATCGAAAAATCTCTTTAACCCGGTACTTTCCAGAGCCTTATCCAAACCATGCCGACTCTTACCCGTTGCTACCGCTAATTTCACACCCGCATCGCGCAATGAAGCCAGCGATTCAACACAGTGGTTAAAAAGTGTAGACTCATCTTGTGGCACACTAAAAAAATGCTCCGCGTAAAAGCCCCGCATTTTGTCGATATCACTCAGACTTAAGCTTGGATAGAGCGTTTCTAAGGCTTTATGCATACTTAAACCGATAATATCTTTTTTTGTATCATAACTTAACTCAGGCAAACCAAGCTGACACGCCGCATAGCTTAAACTATCGACAATATGCTTCTCTGAGTTAACCAAGGTGCCATCCCAGTCAAATACACAAACTTCATACTTACTCATTAGCAATTACTCTCTGGACAATCACGCTCAAGTGACATTTTTCGGAGATTTTCAGTAAACACCTCATCATAAGGCGATTCAAAACAAACCTTATCACCCGAGGGTAAAGTAATCGCCACCGATTTAGCATGCAACATTAAACGCGACTTCGACATACCATTCTCATTGATAGGGTCACGATGAATATATTTTTCATCACCCACTATCGGACAACCAGAATGCACAGCATGAACACGTATTTGATGCGTTCGACCAGAAATAGGCTTTGCCTCCAATAAGGTAAAATGATCGGATTTAGAAAGGACCTTAAAATAGGTTCTGCTAGGTTTTCCATCCGGGTGCACGATCACAAAACGCTCACCGGACTTTAACTCTTCCCTCTTCAAAGCCGCATCCACTCTCTTTTTGTTTGCCGGCCACTGGCCATGAACCGCTAGATGGTAGACTTTATCCACATCACCTTGCCTGAATTGAGCGTGAAAATGCCTTAATGCAGAGCGTTTCTTGGCCACCATAATACAACCTGAGGTATCTCTGTCGATACGATGAACCAACTCCAAAAACTGAGTTTCAGGGTAACGCTGCCTTAAGACCTCAATCAAACCAACCTTTACACCGCTTCCGCCATGGACCGCCAGACCTGATGGTTTATTAACAACCAACAATAACTCGTCTTCATAAAGGATCGCTGAGTCCAGATAAGCAAGTAAGGAGCTACTAGCGCGCATTGGTGCTTTACTGCCTTCAAGACCATAAACCGGTGCTATCCTGACAACATCATCGAGTGCCAGCTTGGTTTCCGGCTTACACCGCTTTTTATTAATACGGATCTCACCTTTTCGAATCAAGTTATATACTTTTGATTTAGGCAAACCTTTTAAGTGAACAAATAGAAAGTTATCGATGCGTTGAAACTGATTTTTTTCAGAAATCGTCACGTATTGAACCTTCGGCTTAATACCCGAAGTATTATCTTGTTTCGCTTCCCCGGAAGGCATCTGCTTAGGAGGCGACTGACGCGAGGGCGAGCTGGGTAAGCGCTTTCGTAGAGAGCTTGTAGTTTGCTTCCCGCTGTTTGACTGATAACTTTTCGAACGACTACGAGACATATATTTCCAGTTCGTGCAATGAATGACAGCACATAGTTTTGATTTATTTGCCGAAATAGTGATTTGCTGTTATATTTCAGCGTCGTTATACATCGGTTAACTTCTATATATTTGCCCTAGCGTTAAAACACAATTTTACGGGTCAACTCATCATAGATAGAAGTCACCAAATTATATGAACGCCGCAAAAAAATTAATATCAAAAACTAAGTGAAAAAATTTGATTCCTTAGTTATTGAAATAGGATGAATTAGCTAAAAGAGACATCATTAATTTTAGAAACGCATAGTACTACAAAAAAGCAGCCCTGAAACAAGGCTACGAAAAAGATTTAAAAAATAACTGTTCGTATCATTAGCACAAAAAGATTCAAATCAAATGCGATGATAGAACAACAATTTAGGCTTTCTGGGCTAACCCAGAAATTACATCTTAATGCGCTGTGAAGTGCATTGTTGAGCAGAATTTTCCGACTACCGATCAAGTACGAATAAAACGTATTGTTATCGTACTCATATCGTGTAGTTTTCTTAACGTTTATTGGCAACCTATTGTTTTAACAGAGTAATAAGACCATCTACAGTTAAGAAATAAGTAAAAAAGAAATATGCACTGAAAACGAATTTTCGTTGACATCATACTTACGTTATGTGCTTAGATTTTATATAAATCAGGCATATAGCCCTCTTTCCATTTTTACTTTACCTCCCTGCTCTCAGTGTCGCTCCAGCATGAACTGGAATATATGCATGAAAAGAATGCTTATTAATGCAACACACACTGAAGAGCTACGTGTTGCCCTCGTCGATGGTCAAAAACTTTACGATTTAGACATCGAAGCAAGCTCCCGCGAACAAAAAAAAGCCAACATTTATAAAGGCAAAATAACCCGAATTGAACCTAGCCTTGAAGCCGCCTTTGTCGACTTCGGCGCTGATCGTCACGGCTTTTTACCCCTAAAAGAAATTTCCAAAGAATATTTTGACCCCGCAGCAGGAAAAGGCAGAGTTAACATTAAACAGGCCTTACGCGAAGGCCAGGAAGTGATTGTTCAGGTCGATAAAGAAGAGCGCGGTAACAAAGGTGCGGCTTTAACGACTTTCATCAGCCTTGCAGGCCGTTATTTAGTTCTAATGCCAAATAACTCCCGCGCAGGTGGTATTTCACGTCGTATCGAAGGCGAAGAGCGTAGCCAACTGAAAGAAGCCATGTCTGGCTTAAATACTCCCAAAAACATGGGTGTCATCGTACGAACTGCCGGTATCGGCCGCTCTACTGAAGACCTTCAGTGGGACTTGGATTACTTACTACAATTTTGGGAATCAATCACTGAAGCCTCAGATACGCGAGCAGCCCCCTTCCTGATTTATCAGGAAAGCAACGTCATTATCCGGGCAATTCGAGATTATTTGCGCCAAGACATAGGTGAAGTTCTGGTTGATGCACCCTTGGTTTTTGAAGATGTGCTCAACTTTGTTCGGGCTGTGATGCCTGCCTATGAAAGCAAGATAAAGCTGTATCAAGATGAAACACCTTTATTTAGCCGTTACCAGATTGAAGCTCAAATCGAAACCGCATTTCAGCGTGAAGTAAAACTACCTTCTGGCGGTTCGATTGTCATTGATCCTACCGAAGCACTGGTTTCTATTGATATCAACTCAGCCAGAGCAACCAAAGGTACTGACATCGAAGACACGGCGCTTCAAACCAACCTTGAAGCAGCAGAAGAAATAGCGCGCCAGTTAAGACTGCGTGATATGGGTGGTTTAGTGGTCATTGATTTCATTGATATGGGTCAAGCTAAAAACCAGCGTGATGTCGAAAACAGAGTCAGAAAGTCACTGGAATTAGACCGAGCACGCGTTCAAGTCGGGAAAATTTCTCGCTTTGGCTTACTCGAAATGTCTCGCCAAAGGTTACGACCTTCTCTGAGTGAGACGCGTGCTGAAGTTTGTCCACGCTGTAGCGGCCAAGGCACCATTCGAGACATCGAATCCTTGGCGCTTTCTATCATGCGTTTAATTTACGAAGAGTCATCAAAAGAAAAAACAGCAGAAGTACAGGCTATTTTACCGGTCCCTGTTGCGACATTCTTACTCAATGAAAAGCGATCTCAAATCATTGAAATCGAAAAGCGCCAATCGGTCAGAGTGATCATTATTCCTAACTCATCGATGGATACTCCGCATTACGAACTGAAACGTTTACGTGATGAGGAAACTCAAGGTGATGAACAGAGCAGCTATACAATCAAGTCAGACGCACAAGATGAACCTGTGCATCCTGCGGCACATGTCAGAGAGTTTGTTCGCGAAGAAGCGGCCGTTAAAACCATCATGCACACTAGCCCTGCACCTCAGACCGACGCTGAAAAACCGGCAGCAGAGAGCGTTTCAGATGAAACTAGCTTGATGAAGCGATTAAAATCAAAGTTATCAGCTATGTTCAGCAGTGATCAAAAAACGGCAACAGTGGCTAAAGAAACGCCAGTTAGAACACAACAGCGTAGCAACCAAACCAGCAACCGCAATTCTGGTAATCGCTCAAACCAGCGGCCGAATAACCGTAATAGCCAGAACCGAAACAGCCGCTATAACCAAAATAATGAACAAAACCCAAGAAACAAACGACGAAACAACCAAAGCGGTGACGCGTCTGATAACCGTCAAAGTGACAGCCGCGGAAACGACAATCGCGGAAATCGTCAGCAAAACAATCGCTCAAACCAGTTTGATAACCAATCTGGGTCTAATCAATCTGAACAGCAGAATAAAAGACGCAACCGAAATAGCTCTCGCCCTGCTAAAAAGTTTGAGGATAAACAGAAGCCTGCGGTGAAACCAGCTCCTGCTGATGATGCTAATTTAGCAGCAAAACCTGACACCCCGGCAAGTACACCAAAGCCTAAACAGTCAGTTGAAGCTGACAATAAAACCAAGGTACAAAGTGCTGTAGAAAACACAGCTGAGAATGCTAAGCCAAACGATCAAACCAGTAGCTCAGCTTCAACACCTGCGGAGAGTGCATCTGCACCCGCTAAAGAAGCAAAAAAAGAGACTAGCACTGATAGCGCTTCAGAGTCCGTAAAAGAAAGCAAAGTAACAGCTGAGCATGAAGCAGCAAAACCCGCTTCATCAGCTAAAGCCGAAACTGCTTCTGAAACTGATCAACAGGAAGCGACTAAAGACGCGCAAACCACAGAGTCATCTGTAAACGAAAAGGCTTCTGAAAAAGAGTCTGAAAAAGAGAGCGGCGAAGCAAAGCCACCTAGAAGACCAAGAAGTCGTAACCCACGAAGAAACCGTGCGGAAAGAACGTCAAAAGACAATGCGACCGCGACTTCTGGAACAGAAGAAAAAGCGTCAAAAACGTCGACGCAGCCTGTAGAGAAAGCAGTTACAGAGAAAAAAAGTACTGATGCCGCTGAAAGCACTGAGAAAAAAGCATCCTCCGACGAGAATGCCCAGAGCTTTCAGCGTCCTGCGCGCAAAAGAAGAACCAACCGTTCCAACCGTGCACACAATGACCCCAGAGCAAAAAAAGGCAGCGATGAAGTAAACGCTGATCCGGCACCTGCTCAATCCGAGGACAAAACTGTGCAACCCGTGACGGAACAAAAGCAAGACAAAGCAGAGAAAGCAGAGAAAGCCAAGAAAGTTGAACCAGCGAACACAGACAGCAAAGCTGAAGTTAAAGCTGCGGATACTACGGCTGAGCAAGCTAAAAAGCCGGTTCCTGACAATGAATCAGAAAGCAAAGCTGCGAAATCGGATGCGAACTAAAATCTAATTCATCCGCTTTAGCTAAGCCTTCTAGGACTGAGTTCTAGAAGGCTTTTTTAATTTAATAAGATTTCACTACTTTCGAGGTCTTTTTTAGGTTTATACTCACACCCTCAGCGCAGCATTACATTCATCAGCTTTAACTAGCTTCCCTGAAAACCCCAACCAGTAGAATACAATGACCATATCCGCAGAAAACATAGAACAACTTGAGAACATTCTTTTTTCTGAAGACATCACCGATGAAGCCCTAGATTATTTTGGCTTACATGGCTTAATTTGCTCAACCATTGTGGGTCCGGTCAAACTTTCGAATGATCGTGTAGTAGAAATTATATTCGGAAACGAAATGCCAAGTCTGCCGGAACAAGACAGACAGTTTCTTTATCAAACGATTGATGAGATTTCATGTTCAATTAAGGAGCAACTACTTGATGAATCTGATATTCATTTACCCTATGTCGATGAGCATGATTCAGAGCTAGACAGTCACTATGACGCCTGCCTGGAAAGTTGGTGTACGGGATTTATGGAAGGCTTTTTTGTCAATGAAAAATCCTGGTTCACCAAAGGTGAAGATGTCGCCGCTGAGTTACTCTTACCTATTATGGCTCTATCCGGATTATTCGAATCAGATGAATTCGAGGAAATTAGAAATAACAGTAAACTGATGGCACAATTTGAAGAAGTTATGCCAGACCAGCTTGTTGATATATTTTTATTTTATCACTCGGAATAAATCAATTAACACAGCCTTCTGCTTGGTGTCTTAACTTAATCTTCCACTAGCATTGCGTTAAATTTACGATGACTTCGACCTTTTTACCATGTTCAGAATAGATCATAGATTCGGACAAGGTGTTTACCAGGGCAAGTCCTCGCCCCCATAGTTGCTCAGCTGAGTTTGAATTAGCCAATAGAGATTGCTCAAAATCAAATCCGTCCCCACTATCTTCAAGTTCGAGTTTCAGCCCGAGCTTGTCCCCTTCAATCAACGCGGTTAATGTAAATTTAATACTGCCGTTTTGTAGTTGTGCCAATTTTTTCTGTCGTAACAGGTAATACTCAGCAAAACCAGCCGAGGTGTTTTTAAGGCGTGATGAGAGTTGGAGTACTCCATGCTCCAAAGCATTAGAATATATCTCTGAGAATACAGTTTTAAAGTCTTCAAACCGAGGTGTGATACGAATAAATGACGGCAGTATATTCATCAGTTCCACCACCACATCGATATGCTTAATTTTCTCGGCATCCAATTCCACGGAAACCGACCAAGGCATTAAATGCTTTACAGACCGTTCTTTAAACACCGACTCTGAGGGGTATTGCGCCTCATAAGGCAATGCGAGAATTTCTACCAATGAAAGGTCATCTTTTTGTTTTTCCGAAGACGCATGTTCCTGATAAGCGTGCACGATACTATCTATTAAATTGCCCTGACCTTTATTCAAAACAGACTCTAATCGCTCCTCACCAAACATTTCTTCAGACTCTGGATTAATTGCCTCTAAAATACCGTCTGAAAGTAAAAGCAGATGATCTCCCGATCGAAACCGATAATACTGCGGTTCATCGGTAAACTTATCATCAGCAAGAATTCCCAAGGGTAAGTTTTTCGATGATATTTTCTGAGAAATCCCTTGCCCCGGCCTAACGATATAAGCATCTGGCAAACCGCCAGACCAAATGTGTGCAGACTCACCTTTCTCATGCATATGTATTAGTGTGGCCGCACAAAACATATGCTCAGGCAAGAAATTCTTCAGACTAGCATTCAATGCCGATATAAGCGTTGATACACTTTTACCTTGCTCACAAAGCGAAAAGAACAATTGTGAGACAGGAATGGTACCCATTGCTGCCGATAAACCATGTCCGGTGAAGTCGCCCAAAAAAACATAGAGACCTCCGTGCGGGTGCTCCGCTAACAAGAATAAATCCCCGTTAAAGTAGGACATTGAAGAAAGATAAGTTTTTACATTCACACAATTTTTTAGGTTTCGCTTGAGTGCATGCTGTAACACATGATGACCCATTTCATGCTCTTTTGAGAGGCTGGCATAAATCGCGGTTAATTCTTTGTTTTTAGTTTGCACTTGCTGAGTCAATTCAAGTGTTCGCTCATGCGCGCGAATCTTAGCTTTGAGCAACGTACCGTTAATAGGCTTGACGAGGTAATCATCGCCGCCAGACTCCAGACATTTGGTTAACGAAGCCTCATCATGCTTGGCGGTTAAAAATATAATGGGGACATGCTGCTCGCCCGCATAATTTTTAATATAGTATGCCGCTTGGTAGCCATCCATAACTGGCATAACAATATCCATCAAAACAAAATCTGGACGCGCTTGCATATACTTTTCTAAGGCATCCTGACCATCTTCTGCTTCAATACAGGTATGCCCATCAGACTCGACTAAAAATTTAGCAATTAGTCGATTTGGCAACTGGTCATCGACTATCAATATTTTCATCGTTTAGCGTCCCTATGCTTTTCAGCCTTTCTATTCATCATAGATAATCGATCTTCCCTCACCCTAAAGTATGACGTTTTAAGCTGTGCTTATGACACTCACTGACGTTGAAGGGAGTGAATGAACGCATCCTGCTTATTAACTGCTTTCTGAATATCCTGTTTCACACTTTCTATTCTGCCCAAATTAGCTTGTAAGAGCTTAGCATTGTCGACAGGTTTGATGACCCGTTTTTCGATTTGCTCAAGTAGCCCCAGTAAAACAGCAGCCCCCTCACGCATTTCATGCAATAAACCGACTTCAGGCTTAACTTCTTTCGGAATGTTGCTTTCTACCGCCGTTTTATTCACAAGCTTTCTTACGTCATCAATATCAGTTTTAGATTTTTCAAAGGTAGCAAATATTTTTTCGTTCAGAAGATTTGAGTTAATAGATAAAGACCTGACTTCGTCGGCGACGACCGCAAATCCTCGGCCAGCATCACCCGCCCTCGCCGCTTCGATAGCTGCATTCAAAGCCAGTAAATTCGTTTGATCGGCAATACCTTTTATTTGACCCAGTAAATTCAAGGTGTCATCAAATTGTTTTGCCATCGTCTGAACCTTTGCTTCAATGTGTGCGTTTTGCTCAGATACATAGCTAAAACCCGCGGCATAATCTTCGAAGAGTGCGTGTAGTTTATCCAAATGGATTGGCATCATTGTTAAGTTTGGCACTTTCTCGTGGTTATCCGAAACCGATTCAGGATCAAGCAATTGACGTATCCTGGATGAGGCATCTTCAGCATCACTCATAATCAGTGTGATCAACTCATCAGCCTTAGCCAGCTTGACATCTAAAAGGTGTTCCATTTCCGTCAGAACTTCGCGTTGCTGAGCACAATAAGAGTTTGTTTTTTCAATCACTGAGTCGTTTAGTTTATTCACAGCAACCGTTTCCATCGCTGAATTTTGCTCATCCGGCTTTGTCTCATGCCGCTTGCTAAAACTGAGATAGTGCAACCAAGCCCAAGCAAAACTGGTCAAAACAACGGGTATGAAGAGCAGTTCTGGATCAACATAGAAGCACATAATTGTGGTAATGAGCGTACAAACATAAGGAAATATAGGCGGGCGGTACTGAGTTTTTTTCGACATATCGAGACCAAAGCAGATTGATAAAGGATGCGCATCTAAACACACCTAGCTTTTCATAATGCACAACAGAGTGTAGCTCATCTGCCTAGCCTTGCCACTTACACAAACAAGACGAATTTCACGACAAAAGTCCTTACGAATCTCGTAGACCAACTCCCATTTTGGTATCCCCTTTGCATATAAAGAGCTAAGCAATATCTTTTAGTCAATAAACGGACAAAACTTGCCCGAATTAAGGATCAAAGGTCAAAATTATGTCTCAAATAACCACTGAACAAGCACTACAAATACCGCAACAACTTCAACGACAAGGTGCTCAGAGTCAGACTGACTCACAAGGTGACAGCTCAGAACAAGATCAACGAAAAATTCTAAGAGATGACGCAGTCACACTGTTAATGCAGCAATCGGCTAATCCGATTAAAAAAGTGAAAGTTGAGAGTTTCAAAGGAGAGCTGGGGCAAGAAAAATCATTTATCAATGAGACTTTGAAAAATAAGTTAGCAGAATACCGACTTAACCCGAATACTCGCCTCACTATTCAAAAAGGCATGTTTGGTGGCATAGAGCTATCTGGATCGGCGTTGGCTTCCGATTTGGAAAAAATGACACAAGACTTAAATAACAATAAGCTCTTCAAATCTGCTTTTGATAAATTAAGTCAGCAAGAGCCAACCTTAAAATACGTCGATAACGTGGTAAAAATATCCCAAGTCTATGGCGTTCAAAATAACTTATTTAACTCATTGATCAGCGAACAAAATGAGTACAACAAGTTAAATGATATCGCCCATCGCTACGAAACGTTAAAAAGCACAACGAATACAAATTCAGAAACGGACAACCAGAGCTCATCTGCAAACACATTTAATTTTGTCTTGAATGCCTAACGAATACTTACTGAAATGCCGAGACATCACCGCAGCCTTCCCTGACAATGGTCGGCTGCTCGGTGGATAAGTCGACAACCGACGTCGCTTCAAATCCGCAAAAACCACCATCTATCACTAAATCTAGGGTATGCTCCAACATAGACCTGATTTCATAAGGGTCCGTCATCGGCACATCATCGCCTGGCAGGATTAAGGTGGTACTCATAATAGGCTGACCAAACTCTGCTAATAACGCTAAGGCGATAGCGTTTTCAGGGATTCTAATCCCTATTTGTCGACGTTTGGGATTCATCAAGCGCCGGGGCACCTCACTTGTCGCATCGAGAATAAAGGTATACGGCCCGGGTGTGTGCGCTTTGATTTGGCGGTATTGGGAGTTATCCAATTTGGCATATAAAGATATGTCAGAAAGATCGCGACAGACCAAGGTAAAATTATGTTTTTCGCTTAAACGTCGAATCTGTCGGATTTTATCAGCAGCTTTTTTATCCCCTAAGTGGCAACCCAGCGCATAAGCAGAGTCCGTGGGATAGGCAATCACACCGCCTTTTTCAATAATTTCCACGGCTTGCTTAATCAGCCGAGCCTGTGGGTTCTCTGGATGAATTTGGAAAAACTGACTCATAACTCACTCCTAGTGCGTTGTCTTATTTTGAGCCACCCATACAATTTGGTGAGTCAGGAGATTTTTCGTTAATTTGCTGCCACTCTGCTGGCAAATAGGTATGCAGCGCTAATGCGTGAAGCCCTTGATCCATTAGATGGCGTGTTAAACCGTAAACCAACTGATGCCGAGCCACTTTGGACTTAGTTCCAAAATCACTGGATACGATGGTGACTTTAAAATGTGTTTCAGAATTTTCCGGCACATTATGCTGGTGACTTTCATTGACCACCTCTAAAAAGTCACACTGTAGGTTTTCCGTTAAAATATTGCTTAGTTCTTGTTGTCTGCTCATGCTCAGAAAAGGCCTTTAGTACAGTAATATCAGATCGTCATGTCTGGGAATCAGTGTGTCGAAACTTGCAGCAGTATACAACATATAGACTGCTTATTTAATCCACTATTACCTTGTTTTTACAGCAACTATTTATTACAAAGTCACACAGAGAAAATAATGACTTAGCGCTAAAACTTTGTAATTATGAATTGGTTTCGTCAGCTTGAAACAAAGAAAATATTCAAAAAGCATCTACACTGAATGAGACAATCATATTTTAGTTTATTTAGGGGATGTAAATGAAAATAGCACTACTTGAAGATGAAATTGATCAAGCACGAAACCTGAGCGATATGCTGGTCAGTGCTGAGCATCATTGTGAGTATTTTCATACTGGGAAATCGTTTATTTATGCTGTGCTTCATAATAGCTATGACTTGCTAATCCTCGACTGGCAACTACCTGATATCGAAGGCACTGAGGTATTAAAAACCATCAGAGCACAATTAAACTGGCGTATTCCGGTGATCTTCTTAACCTCTCGAGACAGTGAGGCTGACATCATCACAGCGCTTGAAGCTGGGGCTGATGATTATCTCGTGAAACCTGCCAGACCGGGTGAATTAAAAGCGCGATTAACCGCATTAAGTCGGCGTATCGGTAATGAGACAGAAGAACAGGAAAGCTTGGTCATCGGCCCTTACGATATCAATATTGGCAAACGAAGCATTACAGTTTCCGGAGAGCCTGTAACCTTAACCGATAAAGATTTCGATCTTGCCGTGTTCATGTTTCAAAACATTGGCCGGCTTTTATCAAGGGATTTCTTACTTGAACGTGTCTGGGGTATTTCAATCGATATTAATACCCGCACCGTTGACACTCATGTCAGCAGACTTAGAAGAAAGCTAAACATTAAACCGGAAAATGGTTTTCGCGTTAAAACCATCTATCAACATGGTTATCGTTTAGAGCGTGTTTCAGATTAATTAGTCGTTTTAATTCATTAGATGTGGGGTTGTATGATCATTATTGAGAAGACACAGAAAGCGTTCTCTTTTAGCACTCTATTGCTTCAATTTTTTGCTGTCATTCTTCTATCCACAATGATCTCCCCTCTTTTACATGCTGAAGACAGTAATGGTTTAGAAGAATGGCATTACACCTTACGCCCCGGTGACACCTTGCCAAATATTAGCTTGAACCTTCTAAACTATAAATATACTTGGGGCGATGTTGTTCAGCACAACAAAATAAAGCAACTCGATAATTTAGCCCCCGGTTCAATTATCAAAATACCAATGCATTGGCTCAAGCATCAACCAAAACCAGCTAAAGTGATTGCACTTGATGGAAGCGCTCAAATTAAGAAAGCCAGCTCGAGCCGATTCAATATTCTAAAACTAGCCACCATGATCCATGTCGGCGATGAGGTCGCGACACGAGAAGGAAACGTTGTTATCGAGCTTGCCGATGGTTCGACTATTCGTCTTGAAGCTAATTCCAACCTGATATTCAACAAACTGTCGCATTTTGGGAAAACCGGCATGGTCGACACCCGCTTACGTCTCAAGAAAGGCTCTCTGACTACTGACATTCCTCCTCTCGTCAAGGGTTCACGCTACGAAATCAAAACCCCTTCAGCTGTCGCAGCAGTACGAGGCACAGAGTTCCGCTTACATAGTTCAGACAATGAAACACGTATTGAAGTACTCGAGGGTGTTGTTGAGTTCTCTGGCGAACATGGGAAGTCACTTGTACAAGCAGGACAAGGTGCGACAATCAAATCTGATCATGCTCGAATCGAAGTCATCAACCTTCCGACTGCACCACAACAAGAGTATGCCAGCAAAACCATTAAAACCCTTCCTGCCACTATTAATTGGGACAAAAGTAAAGATGCGGATAGTTATGCCGTTCAGTTAACAGATAAAAATGAAAAACGTGTTCAGAGCCAAACACAACAAGCCACATCCATGGAACTTGATGATATTCAAAACGGTGATTATGAGCTTGCTATTAGAGGAGTAAGCAAAGAAGGTTATGAAGGCGCTGACTCTGTGAGCCAGTTATCAGTAGAAATTAATGCAATCAAGGCTGAGCTAATTATTCCACAAGAGTTGGCTGTGCTTGAAACCAAGACACCAGAATTTAAATGGCAATACTCAGGTAATAAAAAAGCGAACAAACCACCTTTAAGCCGCTTGGAACTTGCTCTGGATAAGGACTTCGCCGCTCCTATCTCGGAAAATGATTTCATCAAGCAACAGAACATGACCTTAGAAAGCCCATTAATTCCGGGTCGATATTTTTGGCGAGTCACCAGTCTGACAAACTCTCGCGAGGTTCACCACAGCGAGGTCAGACAATTCAATATTAAAGGCCTTCTGGCCCCGGTCAAAATTCAGAGCGTTAATTATTTAGACAAGCAAGTCGGTTTATTCTGGTCACCTATACCTTATGCTGAAGGCTATATTCTACAAGTTTCAAAGTCGCGTGACTTTTCAAGCATACTTAAAGAAGAACAACTGGAGAAACCACGTGCTCACTTACTGTTAAATGTTGGCCAAAAATACTACGCCAGAGTGAAAGGCATTGGCAATGAACTATATTCCTCCAAATTCGGCCCGGTACAAGATATTTTCATCGCGCCCAAATAAAACTGATATTTATGGCTAATAACTTTGCAGAACCCAGACCCTATGAACAGTATTTATTAACACTGGTTCTGCTTCTCATAAGTGGTTTACTGGTTTATACGCAGATTGCCAAAAGACTCGACTTGCTAGCCTACGATACCGCGATATCAATTAATAAAGCCCCTGTGGAGCCCAACACAGTCATTATTGCGATTGATGAGAAAAGCCTTAACAGCATTGGTCAATGGCCATGGAGAAGAGCGCTTCATGCTCAGCTGATTGATAAATTAAGCACCCAGAACACAGCATTAATCGCATTAGATATTTTATTTTCTGAGCGCAGCCGCACCCACCCAGAAGATGACGAGTTACTTGCTAAAGCCATTAAGAATAATGGCAATGTCTTGCTTCCGCTTCACTTACAGCCTCTCACGCATGAAGGCACATTAGTGGAAATTCTGCCCATTCCCTCCCTTGTGACCGCGGCTAGAGCTTTAGGCCATGTTCATGTCGATTTGGATCAAGACGGCCTTGCCCGAGGGCTTTACCTGAACACAGGCGTTGGTAACGCCTACTGGCCTAGCTTGTCTATTGCGATGGCCAGTGAAGTTAACCCAATGATTCAATATATTCGAAAACTTGAAAGTATGAACTCCGCACCTTATATGTCGGTGAATACGCAGTATCGCTTAATCCCCTTTGCAGGCCCAAGCGGTACCTTTCCCACCTATAGCTATGTGGACGTCATGCTGAATCAAGTGCCTGCAGATGCATTCCGTGATAAGACTGTTTTAATTGGCGCGACAGCACCGGGGTTAGGCGATATTATTCCAACTCCAGTGTCACAAGCAGCCAACCCCATGTCGGGTGTCGAACTTCACGCCAATGCTTATTCAGCATTAATTACCGGCACGGCGATCAAGCCTGTCGAAAAACTCTGGGCGTATCTATTGACCTTCGCCTTTATTCTGATTCCCATATTGGCCTTTCCAAGACTGAAGCCAACTTATGTAATGCCATTCAGTATGGCGCTAGCCGTAATGGTTATGTTGTTCAGCCTTAGCATACTCGCCTTAGATGACACGTGGTTCCCCCCGATGAATAGCGTAATAGGTATTCTGCTCGCCTATCCTTTATGGAGTTGGCAAAGAATGCGTCACCTAAACGGCTTTTTAAATAATGAATTGGAAAAGCTTCAAAATGAACCTGCGATTGCTTTTAGAGATTCTTCTCAACATGAAACTGAACTTCTGTTTGAAAACTTAAAAACGCTTTTACAACCGAAAGAATTTATTCTTATCAAAAATAAAGCTGTGCAAACCCACTCGGAACATGGCAGAACCGCCATAGAAATGAGTGAGAGTAAAAACAACTGGGTACACAATGGAAAACAAAGCACCATCACACTAGAAAAGAACAGCCAGGTGTATCAACTAGGTTTTTCTTGGTCTGAAAAAGCCAAACTTAGAGACATTCATGACTATTTAGATAAACTCCAATTGAAAGCGCCAGAAACCTTAACCAAAAGACACTCATCAGAGAAAATTGCTCATCGTATTGGGCAAGTCAGAGAAGCCATCGACTCGATGAAAGATATGAGAACCTTTATCTCAAAAGGCTTCGAAGAGATACCCAATGCAATCATTGTTACCGACCCTATTGGCATCATTGTCTTCGCAAATAGCCATGCTAAAAACTGGTTCTACAAGCAACAAGAGCTTGCTGGGGAATCGATCTATAAGGTTTTTAATCACACAGCATTCGATCAATTAGCAGAGAAAATGTTTGTCGTGTTAACCCAAGGTGTGGCGTCCAATTTAGAGATCCAAGTGGATCAACGCGATATTCTGATTCACTGCCTACCCTTTGAAGTTGATGCGCAAAGCGATTCTGGCGTCATGCTAACCTTTTCAGATATTACGGCAATCCGTCAGCAACAACGAGACAAAAACCAACTAATCGACTTCTTGTCACATGATGTTCGTTCACCGCTGGTATCGCAACTGGCACTACTTAATAGTTTGGCAAACGAAGACTCGAATATCCCCAAAGATGTGATAAATAAGCTGTCATTGCACGCTCATAAAAGCCTTAATTTATCCGATCAATTTCTTCAGATCACTCGAGCTGAGCAAACCAGTGAACAACAGTTTTATGACTTTGACTTAGTCACAGCCATCGAAAACAGTATTGATTCACTGAGTGCACAAGCGAATCAAAAAACGATCGCTATTGTCTTCGATCAAGAAGAAGATATTTGGCTCAAAGGCAATGCAGAGCTAATGGAGCGAGCGATCACCAATCTGCTATCCAATGCCATTAAGTACAGCCCGGAAGACACCGCCATTCTTATTGAGCTGAAGACCCACTCATCAGCTGTCAGTTTAAGCATATCAGACCAAGGTTTTGGTATTGAAGAGCGCGAACTACCTTATATTTTTGAGCGATTTCATCGACAAAAAACGTCAGAAGTCTCAGGCAATAAAGGTGCGGGATTAGGCCTAAATTTTGTTAAAGTGGTCGTCGATAAGCATCAAGGAAGCATTGAAGTAGTCAGTGAAAAAGATAAAGGTAGCCAATTCATAATCACCCTCCCCCTTCACTCCAAATAGAATACGCCATCAAAGGAATAAAACATGCGCAAGAAAATTGTCTTTATTGGCCTAGGCAGAATGGGTTTTCCCATGGCTGGCTACCTTTCTCAGAAATATAGTTTGTATGTCTATAACAGGAGTATTGAAAAAACTGAAAAATGGCTTTCTGAATACCAAGGTCAAGCACTCAAAAACCTGTATACAATCCCAGACGATACTCACGCCATTATCACTTGTGTCGGCAATGACAGCGATCTTCGGCAGCTTTATTTAGGCGAGCAAGGCTTTATAGCAAAGGCTCCTAAAGACTGCCTTCTTGTTGACCATACAACCGCCTCTGCCTTAGTGGCTCAGGAACTTAATGTGGCAGCGCTCGAGCGGAGCCTGCATTGGCTGGATGCACCCGTCTCCGGCGGCCAGCAAGGTGCGATTAACGGTAAGCTAAGCATTATGTGCGGTGGCTCAGAAGAAGCCTATTCCCTAGCCGAGCCCATATTATCCTTATATGCCAAAGCAATGTCCCATCTAGGTGGTGCCGGAGCCGGACAGCTAACTAAAATGGCTAACCAAATTGCCGTCGCTGGCGTGATTGAGGGCTTAGCTGAGGCTTTGCATTTTGCAGAGCAGGCAGGGCTAGATGGCAATAAGGTCATTTCGGCAATATCCCAAGGCGCAGCACAGTCTTGGCAAATGGATAATCGCGCTGACTCTATGCTCAAAAATGAATATGACCACGGTTTTGCCGTCGACTTGATGCGTAAAGATTTAGGCCTTTGTTTTAATGAAGCAAGAAGACTGAACGCCACCTTGCCAGTGACGGCGATTATCGACCAGTTTTATGCTGATGTACAAAAGATGGGAGGCAGTAAGTGGGATACGTCTAGCTTACTTATGCGCTATAAAAACAAAGGCTAGCATGCGCTAGCCTTTTTCTTCGAAAGCATGCTAATTAACCAAGGTTATTTTTTAGCTTTGCTTGCTGTCTTTTTAGTTTTAGTCGCCTTTTTGGCTTTAGCCTTCGCCTCAGTTTGAACCCACTTATTCCCTTCAAAATAAGCTGTCCAGCCAGTTGCTTTGCCTTCAACTTCACTCATCACATACTGTTCTTTGGTTTTCCGGCTGAACCGAACAATTGACGGGTTACCTTGCGGGTCTTTAACTGGCGCAGAAAATAAGAAATCGTACTTCGGATCAATTTCTTCTTTATGCGCGATCAGTTCAGATACCAAGGGTGCCCTTGTTTCTCGATTCTTAGGGAATTTACTCGCGGCTAAAAACAAGCCCGCCGCACCATCTCGGAGTATGTAGGTATCCTCAACCTTTTCGCATTGAAGCTCAGGCATCGGTACAGGATCCATTTTGGGTGGCGCAGGGTCGCCATTGCGCAACAGCTTGCGCGTATTCTTACAATCATCATTGGTGCACCCAAAGTACTTGCCAAATCGACCCGTTTTTAACTGCATTTCGGATTCGCATTTATCGCACTCAAGCACCGGGCCATCATAGCCTTTAATCTTATATTCGCCCTGCTCTACTTCAAAGCCGGTACAGTCTGGGTTGTTACCACAGACATGCAGTTTTCGATTTTCATCGATCAGGTAACTATCCATTGCCGTTGAACAAATTTTGCAACGCCTCTTCTTACGCAGAAGTTTGGATTCCCCTTCATCATCATCGACGCTGGCTATTTCATCGCCAGAAACGAGATTAATAGTCGACTTACAACGTTCTTTCGGCGGTAAAGAATACCCAGAACAGCCAAGAAAAACACCGGTGCTCGCGGTTCTAATCTGCATATTTCGACCGCAAGAAGGACAAGCTATGTCTGTCTCTGTCGGGGCGTTCTCTCTCATTCCCGCTTTGAGCGATTGGGCTTTTTCAAGCTTTCCCGAAAAACCTTTATAAAATTGATTTAAAACGGATTTCCAATCTTGTTTATCTTCGGCAATTTCATCTAACTTCTCTTCCATTTGAGCGGTGAAACTATAGTCCATCAGGTCATCAAATGACTCGACTAATCTATCCGTCACAATATCGCCCATTTTTTCGGCATAGAAACGTTTATTTTCTAAACGAACGTAGCCGCGTTCTTGGATAGTTGAAATAATCGCTGCATAAGTAGAGGGCCGGCCAATGCCACGCTTTTCAAGTTCTTTAACCAGTGCGGCTTCCGAATATCGCGCAGTGGGTTTTGTGAAATGCTGTTTAGGATCAAGCTCCTGAAGCTCCAAAGTGTCGCCTACCGAGATATCCGGTAGCAAAACATCCTCATCTTTCTTAGAAGATACCGGTAATATCTTCAAAAAGCCGTCAAATTTAAGTACCCGACCACGGGTTCTAAGTTGATAATCACCCGCTTGCACTTCGATAGATGAACTCAAGAACTCCGCATTCGTCATTTGACAAGCAACAAAGGTCCTCCAAATAAGCTCATACAAGCGCTCAGCATCTTTTTCCAAACCACTGATAGCAGAAGGCAGGATGTTAACATCAGAAGGTCTAATCGCTTCGTGCGCCTCCTGAGCACCCTCTTTACTTGAATACAACCTAGGTGCTTCTGGAATATAGTGTTTTCCCAGCTTATCTGAAATATAAGCGCGACAAGATTCAACAGCGTCTGCACTTAAGTTAGTCGAATCTGTTCTCATATAGGTAATGTAGCCAGCTTCATATAAACGCTGCGCTAACATCATGGTTTTTTTAACGCTAAATCCTAAACGGGTACTCGCCGCCTGTTGAAGCGTCGAGGTAATTAAAGGGGCGTTTGGTTTAGAAGAGGTAGGCTTATCTTCGCGCTTGCTAACAGAGAAGGCAGATTTTTCCAGACTCGCTAGATGCTGCTTTATTTGGGATTCATTGACTGGTTTGAAGGCCTTACCATCGAAACGGCTGACCTGAAATCGTGTATTGGTATTTTTTCCCGAGGATAAATTGGCGAATAACTCCCAATACTCTTCAGGAATGAATGCCCGAATTTCTTTTTCTCTATCAACGATTAACCTAACCGCGACAGATTGCACACGCCCAGCTGACAATCCCCTGGCTACCTTAGCCCACAGCAAAGGCGAAACCATAAAGCCCACCACACGGTCTAGGAAACGCCGGGTCTGCTGTGCATCTACTCGAGATTGGTCCAGATGTGATGGAGCAGAGAAAGCCTCTTGAATCGCTTTTTTAGTTATTTCGTTAAAAACAACTCGGCGATAGCGTTCTTCATCGCCTCCGATCGCTTCTTTTAAATGCCAAGCGATGGCTTCTCCTTCTCTATCCAAATCCGTTGCGAGATAAATCTGATCTGCAGACTTGGCTAATTTTTTTAATTCTGCCACGACCTTTTCTTTTCCTGGCAAAATTTCATAGCGCGCTGCCCAGTTATGTTCTGGGTCAATCCCCATTCGGGCAATCAATTGCTCTTTGGATTTTCGCGCGCGATGAGCTTCTTTTTCTTCAGGGCTCATCTTACGTGTTGCTGCAGCCTGTTTAGCGCGTTCCTGTGGTGTGCTGGTAGAACCACTTCCGGAAGTCGGTAAATCACGAATATGACCGACACTGGATTTAACAATAAAATCACTACCAAGATATTTATTGATGGTTTTAGCCTTCGCAGGTGACTCGACAATTACTAGGGACTTACCCATAAAACTCCAAACTAAACAGTCTAAATAAAGAGAAGTGGCTCTTAAAAAATGAGAATTAACATGGCATTCAACATGATACCGGTCGACATATATATTGATTTGTAGCCAAAGGGTCAAGTGATTGCAATATTTTTTTCTGATTTTTCAAGAAATCAAGCATGCTTTCTAAAGCATTTGCTACACTCAAAAAATACGCTTTTGAGAAAATTAAGATATGTCTTCAATCTATATCATTTCTGCCATTGTCATATTAATAGTGTGTTCTTTTATTATTAGTGCAATCAGTTATACCCGCCAACAAGCCCTAAAAAAGCGAAAATTACTGATCAAACGTTATGTTCAACAAGCTGATGAAGCACTAGCATTCATTTCATTATTGCTGCGCGTCGACCAAAACTATGATTTGATCATTCAGCTTCAAAACTTGGCTGTAAATGCTTTCTACAGCGCTTTCTGCATTAACACTGACGACCTAAACATTCAACAAAACCTCAAAGCGCAAAAAGTAAAACTGGATGAGTACAAAGCACATCAACGGCAAAATGAGGTTTTTCCCTGGCTAACGACTGACGCGGAACACACTGCGACACAATCGCAGCTCAACCAAATTCAAAAACTTTTAGACACCTACCGAAATAAAGGTTCGCTAAAAATCAACACGCATCAAGAACTTGTTAGTCATATTCAACAATTGAAAAACCAACTGTCGATCAATAGTTATTTGTATCAAGCCGACTTGTATGCTGAACAAAATAACATCACGTCTTACCAGCTTTATATTAAGCAAGCGATTCAAGCCATTAAGAAATCGAACACAGAGGCTGGCGAGAAAAACAAACGAATCAAAGAGTTAAGCGAGCGAATTCAAGATGTGAAACGAACGGGAAAAACAACAGGCTACAGTAACTTCGTTAAACCTAATGAAGAAATCTCGAATGAGATGCTAGACGCTGAACCCTCACTTGACCCAAATGTAGCCAGCCAAGAAACTCAAGCATAGCGGTTACCGACAAAAAAAAACCGTCATTCAATTGAATGACGGTTTTAATAACTAGAAAGCTAATTTATAAGCGTTCCCACACTGTTGATATACCTTGACCAAGACCGATACACATAGTGGAAACACCATATTTACCGCCTTTATCTTCAAGTACATTCAACAAAGTCGTCGAGATACGAGCACCTGAACAACCCAGTGGATGACCTAGTGCAATCGCACCGCCATTCAAGTTAACTTTAGTATCTTTTACGTCCAGCAATTTAAGATCTTTCATGACTGGAAGAGACTGACCAGCAAAGGCCTCGTTCAATTCCCAGAAATCGATATCTTCAACTGTTAAGCCAGCGCGCTTAAGCGCTTTCTTGGTTGCAGGAACCGGACCGTAACCCATAATTGCAGGATCACAACCAGCAACAGCCATAGACACGATACGTGCACGTGGCTTTAAGCCAAGCTCTTCAGCTTTCTCTGCTGACATAAGTACCATTGCAGCAGCACCATCAGTAAGCTGAGAAGATGTACCTGCTGTTACTGTTCCACCTTTAGGGTTAAAAGCAGGACGCAACTTGCCTAATGACTCTACAGTCGTTTCAGGACGAATGGTTTCATCCGTTTCAATGAGTACTTTGAAACCGTTTTCATCATGACCTTCAACAGGAATAATTTCGTTTTTGAAGCGGCCTTCAAGAGTCGCTTCATGCGCCAGTCTGTGTGACCGTGCGCCGAACTCATCCTGCATTTCACGTGAAATACCATGCATTTTTGCAAGCATCTCAGCCGTCAAACCCATCATGTTTGACGCTTTTGCAGAATACTTACTTGCTGCTGGGTTGTGATCGAAGCCTTGTGTCATCGGTACGTGACCCATGTGCTCGACACCACCGACAACAAACACATCACCGTTACCAGTCATGATAGCTTGCGCAGCAGTATGAATCGCACTCATCGCAGAACCACACAAACGGTTTACTGTTTGCGCAGAAGATGTGTGTGGTAAACGTGTTAACAATGAAATCTGACGTGCAACATTAAAACCTTGCTCGTTAGTTTGGTTAACACAACCCCAAATCACATCTTCAACGTCATTTGGGTTAAGTTTTGGATTACGATCAAAGATCGCATCAATCAAAGTCGCCGATAGCGTTTCAGCACGTACATTGCGGAAACAGCCATTTTTGGCACGTCCCATAGGAGTACGTACCGCATCGATGACGACGACATCTTTTGGATTAAGTTCATAGATATTCTCCGTTCGATTCTGTTTCAGCAATTAGCCGAAAAACTTCTTGCCAGTTTTAGCCATTTCTCTCATACCCTCAGTTGGAGTATAGAGAGCACCTAGATCAGCATACTTGTCAGCGATCTTGTTGAACTCTTCGATTCCGATAGAATCAATATAACGAAGAGCACCACCACGGAATGGAGGGAAGCCAATACCGAAGATAAGCCCCATATCTGCTTCAGCAGCCGTATCCACGATACCGTCTTCAAGACAACGAACCGTTTCAATGCAAAGAGGAACCATCATACGCTCAATGATTTCTTCGTCAGTGAACTCAGTGTTAGCTTGAACAACTGGCTTGATCAAGTCGTAAACGCCTTCATCTTTAACTTTCTTCTGCTTACCTTTACGATCTAACTCGTAAGTGTAGAAGCCTTTGTCATTCTTCTGGCCATAGCGGTCATTTTCAAACATGACTTGAATCGCAGACTTGTAGTCTTCTTTCATGCGATCTGGGAAACCTTCCGCCATCACTTCTTGTGCATGAACAGCAGTATCCATACCGACAACATCAAGCAAGTAAGCTGGACCCATCGGCCAACCAAACTTCTCCATGATCTTATCAACACGCTGGAAATCTGCACCGTCACGAACCAAGGCAGCAAAACCACCGAAGTAAGGGAATAAAATACGGTTAACCAAGAAACCTGGGCAGTCATTGACAACAACAGGTGTTTTACCCATTGCTTTCGCATAACCAACTGTCGTTGCAATTGTTTCTTCGCTTGTTTTTTCACCACGAATAATCTCTACAAGAGGCATCATGTGAACAGGGTTGAAGAAGTGCATACCACAGAAATTTTCAGGGCGCTTAAGGTTTTTCGCAAGCAAATCGATTGAAATTGTCGATGTATTCGAAGTGATAATGGTATCTTCAGATACTTTATCTTCAACTTCGCAAAGTACCATATCTTTTACTTTTGGATTCTCAACAACTGCTTCAACGATGAGATCTACTTCGCCAAAATCGCCATAGCTTAGTGCAGGATCGATAGCATTCAATACATCAGCCATCTTCTCTGCTGTCATACGGCCTTTATCTACGCGTTTTGCTAGAAGCTTTTTCGCTTCGTTCAAACCTAGATCGATACCTGCTTGCGCGATATCTTTCATGATAATCGGCGTGCCTTTAAGTGCAGACTGATAAGCAATACCACCACCCATGATACCTGCCCCTAATACTGCAGCTTTCTTGACAGGTGATGCTTTAGGCTCAAGTTCTTTTGCTTTGGCTTTTAGCGCTTGGTCATTCAGGAAAAGACCAATTAAAGATGAAGCAACCGAGGTTTTAGCCATTTTAGCAAAGCCTTTAGCTTCAACTTCAATCGCTTTATCGCGCGACATGCCTGAATGCTTCTGCATCGCTTTAATTGCTTCAACCGGTGCTGGATAATTTGGACCTGCTTGACCTGCAACGAAACCTTTTGCTGTTTCGAAAGTCATCATGCTTTCCATTGGGTTCAACTTAAGCTTCGTCGTTTTCTCTTCACGACGCGCTTTATAGTCAACCTTACCGTCAATCGCCTGCTTAACAAGTGAAATTGCCGCTTCTTCTAACTTATCCAAAGAGACAACTGCATCAACTGCACCAAACTTCAGTGCATCAGCAGACTTATACTCTTTCGTTCCAGCAATCCATTCGATTGCGTTGTCCGCACCGATTAGACGTGGTAAACGAACGGTACCACCAAAGCCTGGGAAAATACCTAATTTAACTTCAGGCAGACCGACTTTAGCGACTGTCGACATAACTCGGTAGTCAGTCGAAAGACACATTTCAAAACCGCCACCCAAAGCAATGCCATTGATTGCCGTAACAGTCGGGAAAGGAAGATCTTCAATGGCACTGAAGACAGCGTTAGCTTGAAGATTGTTTGCGATTAACTCTTCTTCAGAGCCAGCGAACAAATCTGTGAATTCTGTGATATCGGCGCCAACAATAAAGCAGTCTTTAGAACTGGTTACAATTAGACCTTTGATGCCGTTTGAATTTTTTAAGCTTTCCGCTGCTGCGCCAAGCTCTTCAATAGTTAGTCGGTTAAATTTATTAACTGATTCGCCTTCTAAATCGAAGTTAAGTTGTGCGATACCGCCTTCGATTTCTTTAACCGTGATGGCTTTACCTTCGTAAATCATCAACTGTTCTCCAAGTTAAATGTCCGTGCTGACATACTTTCAAAAATATCTGAAAGCGCCCTGCAAAGTTTTTTGGCCCGTTTGTGAAGCGGGATTTTCCGAAATTCATACGCTTGTTTGAATTTTCGAGATGCGAACGATGAAAAAAAATGAGCCGTTTGTCAAATATTATTCACAAAACAACACAAAATAATCTTGAAATCCACATCTAGAAAAACAGTAAGCTTTTGATTTTAAATGACTTAAATAAAACCAACGATAAATGACCAACATTCATAGAAAATGATAGATTCTGTATAAGCATCTTCATTTTTTATGCTTAACATCAGCTTCTTGAATAGTTGTTTATTATAAAACCAAAGAATTTCGGGCCTTGCTATTCTACCGCTTTGTTGAGTAAAAATCCCAACTTTAATGTGAAGTGTTTTTTTTAAACTGACACGCCTTGTAATTGCTTGTATGTTAAAGATTAAATACTACACTCAAGAAATATAAATAAAGTTTTCAATAAATTGGGAGTCAATGAATGTCGGGTTCAAACAAGTACTTAACAACAAAGCAATTCTTCACGTTTACACTTTTATCGCTGTTTATTGTGTTTTCCAACCATTCTGCTGCCGAATCGAATAGCCTTGAAGACGTATTTAACGCTCAAATAAATGCTTATTATTCCATCAATGGATTTTACAATTTCAGCGCAAATCAAGGTGCACAAAAAGATTTAGAAGATATAAATGAATCGGTTGATCAGTTAAAAGCCCTCATGTCCTCATTAGCAAAAGCTGAAAAAGATGATGCCACGGCTGTAATGTTTGAAGAAGTTGAGTCAAATTGGAACGAATACAACAAATTACTTAAGCAAAATATCAAAGAAGTGAAGCGATCAGGCTACCCTGACTTAAGACTTGCAGGAGACATGGCAGGCGCAAACATCGTGTTAAATAATTCACTTTCAGCTTATTACGAAACACTGCTTAATCAAGCCACAACCAAACCAAACAAGTTCACTCATTTAAGCAGAGAAGCGGCGGTCAACATTGGCTTAATGATGACAAAGTATTCAGCTAGATCCACATCTACAGTTAGCCAGGTGTATGCTGATGGCACCACTGAAATCACTATAGATGCCTTGGCCCATGAGTTTGACAAGCAACTCGTCAACCTAATGGATTTAGCCAAAGAGAAAGCTTCAACCTATAAATTATTAGATTCCGCTCATACCAAGTGGGAATTTATTAAGTCGTCTTACATTAATTACAACGAAAACCGAGTTAACTTTATTGTAAACCTATATTCCAAGAAAATTATTAGCGACATCACAGAGGCATTAGCCAAGTAAGGATTCTGGCACTAATAAACCAGGGCTCTCCCTGGTTTTTTTATGTCCAAATATCGCTTTCTTTCATCAATAGCTGCATATAATTTTCAAGCTCTTCCAGTAGAGTCTCTTTCGTTTTTCCTTCTACCCTCACTTCTCGCCACAACACTGAAATGCCAGATGCGGATATCACGATTGCTTCCGCAGTGTTCGGAAGTTTTTCAAAGCCCACTCTAGATTGAATGGCCTGTCTCACCGGATCAACTTCGTCTATTTCATGCGCATCAGGATTATCACTAACCCTGACGACAATTGGCTTAGCCGATGAAGGTTTGGCAGAGACCGGTAAATTCTTTTCATAAAAGACATAAGGACGATAATTCTCGATCCAGGGAAAAAGCTGTGTCGCTAATTTTTGATCCAACATGCGGACTTTTAGGCCCTTAGCCATCGCTAACTGACGATATTCCATCAGCAGCTTTTCTCTAGGTGATGGTTTTATCCACAAGACTGAACCAAGTACGGCGAAGGTGATAAATACAGCAATCCATATACCCATATGTTAATACGCCCTTATTGAAGTGACATTCAAGATTGTGCTTCTTCCAGTTCCATCCAGCGTTCGACTAACTCGGCATGTTGAGCATCTTTCTCGGCTAACAATGTGGTCACGCGCTCAATTTCTTTGTGGTCGTGGGTGTAAAACTCTGGCGAGTTAATCATCGCTTGTAACTCTGCCTGTTCTGCTTCAAGGGTTTCGATCTTGCCAGGTAAGGCATCCAACTCCATCTTGAGTTTATAGCTTAATTTTTTAGGCTTGGCGTCAGGCTTTTGACTTTCTGTTTGAACTGGCTCAGCCT
>JBLLNS010000014.1:0-48806 GCA_048058835.1 Oleiphilus sp. | reverse complement strand
GAGAGCTTAAAAATGCCAAGCTAGACTTCGTCCGTGTGCCGAATGGAGTCAGGGCAGACACATAGGTCTGCCCCTTCGAGGAGTGGGTAAACTAAACGGATCAAAACCCTTTTAGACTTTTGTTTATGAGACAAAAGCGTCTAGATCAACCTTTTCGAGATTGCATTTTTATCATCAAAAACGATTGAAAGAGAGAAAACCAATGCTTATAAAAGAAAAATAATGCATAGCCCTACTTTCCTATCAGTATCAACTTCCCTGTCTCAGGGTCACGGAAGACCTGACCAAGTGACTCGTAACCTTCTCCCCCACTTAATGCCTTCTCAACTTGCTGAGGAACTGTTGGCAACTCTCGACTCAAAGACACCTTATGTTCAACTTTTTGTTGATTGAAATGTGTCTGTAAGTCTGGACTAATACTGACTAGGGCGACAATCAGGCCGCAGGCAAAAACTAAAACAACATCGATTAAATTAGCCATAGGCCCTAATGGGTCTTCATCGGTTTCGATAAAAGCGCTCTTGTGCCATCTATCCATTACCTTTCTCCTGAATTATGGTTAAGGCTTCGTCATACCAGCGTCTCCTCAGGCGACCTAGAACAAAACCAACCAGTCCTGCTAATAGACCAATCACCGTAGTGTCGAAGGCGATGGTGATGGCAGTCGTGAGCACTTGAAGTTCACCTTCACCCAAGGCAGCTAAACCAGGGCCTAAGGGTATGAGCGTCCCCATGAGACCTAATACCGGTGATAAGCGGGTAATAAAATCTGCTCGCTCTATGCGACGCTTTCCAAGGGCTAAAAGTTGCGAAGCATTCTGCTTTGAAACAAGTTTGGCTAAGCCACCAAAACGTTCCCCCAAGGCAATAGCCGACTCATAGACAGCAAGGAAGATTAAAAAAACTAAACTCCAAATAACGGGCTCTAACAAAATGCCCGTCAGTGAGTGGATGATGCTTAAAGAAAAACTAGAAAACATGTATTACTCCGAATATCTTCCACGCCAAAAGCCAAATCCAACTAAAACACTGAGTGCCACAAGCATGGCAATAAACAATTGATTAAAGGTATCGGATTGTTCTGAACCCGCTTCCGATGATTCAGACATGCTATCCTGTTCCGGCAAATTTGTTTCTTCGTCAAAGGTAATTTCTTGCACGTGGCTGACTGTCGGTTCACTTTTTATCCCTGTCATACGACTAGCTGCTAATACAGATTCAAGAGGTTCAAGTAAGTGCGTATCAATATTATTTTTTACGAAGTCGTAAACAGGGTGATTGGCATGGGTATGCCCACTTCCGGGAATACCATGCTGAATAATATTTTGAGCGAACTGTTCAGCTAATTGCTCTATTACCTCTGGTGAGGAATGCCAAAACCCTTTATCGATTGCTGTCAGCATTACGGCCAGAATATTGGTTTGCACATAGCGATTATGGCCATCACTTAAAAACGCATCTAGGCCTAAGTCATGTTTATCATCGATATATACAGACTTGACCGACTCCCAGACCTCGGCATTGATTATGTCCGGCGAGGTCACCTGCCAACCCCACAGATATTCAATAAACTCACTGCCCATTGTGCGCGCACCGGAATAGCCTTCAGCCATTAGTGGTTTAATCCACTGTGGATTAAGAAAGCGGCCTTTTAATTCAGATAAAAGTGCTACGGGCAAAGCTTCCACTCTTACATTATTTTCATCGGCATGATGAATCACGGCACTTTCCGGTCGATTACCCGTTACGGTTTCTATTGCCATGTTCAAGCCGCCTAAATAATCGAAAGCATCATTATTATCCAGTAAACCATAAAGGTTACTGGCTCTCCCTAAATAGGTCTGACTGACCTTGGCAAGCTGGCTTTGAAATAACGCAACCGCCGATTCACCTTGCGCATTCATGCTATAAGCATGCCCCATACGTTTAATGTAAACTTGGCCTAATTCTTCACGATCCTCCCAAGAACCAGAACGTTCTACCAGACGGTTTATGCCTGCACCATAGGCGCCGGGGGCGGTACCAAAAATACGTAAACTCGCTTGGCGTCCGATAGACGCCAATTTATGCTCACTCTGCGAAGCAAGTAGCAATTGAGCTTCTGCTAGCCAATTGGCTGCAACAAGGTTACTGGATAAAGGCTCAGATCCACCCCTACGCATTTGTCCCAAAGGTTCGAGCGCAGCATCTAATGCTAAGCGAAGAATAGGAAACCGGTTTTCAATCAGACTTGCACTGGCATCCAAAGCCATCAGCACGGCTTTATCCAAGAGATGAATCTGTTTCCCATACAGATCTCTGAATAAACCGGACGTTGTAAACAAAACGTCTTGGCGTTTCCCCAAGTTTTCATCTAAAGGCAGCCGCTCCAAACCTTTCACAATTCCTCGGCTGTTCCAAACGGGCCTGACGCCTAATAAGCTCATGCCAAAGCCGATCATCGCGCCTTCATCTCTTACCGCATCCGATGCCCATAAAATAATGGCCTGCTTATTGCCCCCTTCATCTTGCTGAATTTTCTGCGTTGAGGTTTGGGATTTTAACGCGATTTCTCGACCTAAGTCATAGCCTAAGCGAGTCGGTAGCAAGCCGCCATCCAAAGCAAAAAAGTTTCTGCCGGTGGGCAACGCTTCGGGGGTTCGAATTGGGTCATTGCCTTTGCCTGGAGCAACAAAACCACCCGCTAAAGCATTGATTAAGGCCTCTTCTTCTTTTTTGGGGCTGGCAACTAAGTTAGTTCGCCAGAGCGCTACTTGTTCCTTATTTTGGCCATTCTTGTCTTTATCTGTCATGGAGCTCAACATGGTTTCAACTGCATCCGGCTGCCAGTCTCGGCCAAAGATATGTAAGCCTAAAGGCATAAACTGCTCCTGAATATTAGTCAGGTAATGACCTACTTCGTGCAAGAGGAATTCATCATCTATCTGATCAAAGCCAATACCTCTCACTCGAAGCTCTTCATCCATACTGCTCTCTAGCGCTTCTTTCAGACCCAAATTATCAATTTTTTTTCTCAATGCTGTCACCGCTCTGGAACGAGTATGCTCATCATTTGTCGCTTCAGCACTTTCAATCAGCTGCCGTAAAACCAGTAAGTCATCATACAATTCGGTAATTGCCAAGGGCGGCGTTAAGTGATCGATCATAATCGCCGAACCGCGTCTTTTGGCTTGTATGCCTTCACCAACACCATCGACAATGTAAGGATAAATACTAGGCAGTGCGCCAATTAACTTTCCCGGATAATCACTCGCCCCCAGGCCAACACTGCGCTTTGGTAGAAATTCATAGGTTGAATGCCGACCAACATGCACTAAGGCATCGGCATCAAACACTTCTCGTAAATATAAATAAAAAGCCAGATATTGGTGTGTTGGTGGAAATGACATATTGGCATGTAGTAGTTCCTCATTTATTTCCCAGCCTCTTGGTGGTTGAGGCCCCAGAAAAACATTCCCAAAACGAATACCAGGAATAACAAAATTATCCTGCCAAACCATCACTTCTCCGGGAGCCTGACCCCAGCCCCTTAAGCCTTCCACCTTGATGTCGATCAACGCTTTTGAAAGAGCGTCGCTTTTATTCCAGTCAACAGCCAGATTCTGTCTTTGAAGTTTCACCAGTGATTCATATTCGCTTTTCAATTGCGCTAACAAATCTAAGGCGCGTTCACGACTTCTATGTCGAACCCCATCTAAAGCGTGATGAAGGTCATTCAGGCTATTCGCGATCACACTATTCAAGGTGTCGTAGAGTTGATTTCGATCACCTGCTGAAGACATAGTCTTAGCATATGAAAATTGTTCTTTTATGATTTGATGAACTTGCGCTATCGGGCCCAGTACCATTTCTAATTGCATACTCTTGGGTAATGTCTGAAACCATTTCTGATAGTCCGCTAAGCTTAAAGCTTGCAGTTCACTGGCACTGTTTGCTAGCGCTTCTTTGTCATTCGGTAAATTAACCCCTTTTGCTTGCAGAAGATCGAGTAATGCTTCTTCAGTTTCTGGCAAGGGCCCAGTTTGATAGCCTTCTGCTTGAAGTAGTTTCAGTATTTGGAACAAACTAGCAGGGACATTCAGATTATCGGCACCAATATTATGCCTGCCAGGCGGGTGATTGTAGTAAATAATAGCAACCTTCTTATCGGCATTTGCTTTGCTTTGTAAACTCAACCAGCGATCAATACGTGCGCTAAAGGCTATTAATTCATCTGATAAGACTTCACTTTTGACTAAGCGTGCCCCCGTTACCGCATCAATACTATTATCAGCAGAAACAGATAGAAGGGCCGACTGACCAAGCCCTTGAAGTTCAGGCATAGAAATACGGTAATGAACGGAATCACTAGGCAAGCCTTCCGACGACAAGCCCCATTGAGCCTGAGTCCACTCCGTCAATCTAAGGCCTTTCAATACCGGGACATTGAGTCGAGAAAACAGCTCCGTTACCGTTTCTCTACCTTCACCCCCTCCGACGACAAAATCCTGTAATGACACGATCAGCCATGGTTTATGCTTGAAGGTTTCGGAACTCATTATTTGTTCAATATACTGAATTGCAGCGACGCTAGGCTCTCCCCAGCCAGCCAATACGGAAATGCATTGCCACTGGCTATTGCTGCATAATTGTTTATGTAAGTCCCAATCGCTTGGGCGATCGCCGGTGTCGTGATCCAAAACCCAAACAATGGGTTTATTTAAAAAAGGGGTTATTACGAATTGCTCAAGCGAAAATAAGGCATTGCGCTGCTGAACATCAGAAAAAGGTGCGTGTTCAAACAGACGAACCGGAGAGATTTTTTCAATAGCTTGCACGGAAGGTGAGTCATCAATAAACGCTAACAATGATGCCGAATTTTCGATACTACGGTTTCGCCAATAAGTTCGTGCCTGAAGCCAGTTTTGATAATTTGGTTTATTATTCAGCCACACCGAACGCCTACGCTCTGCCTCGCTATTTTTTTCTAGGTCGTCCATGAGCAAATGTATGTCGTCTTGAGTCAGTTCGGAAAAAATCGCTCTGCCACCAATATTATTCAAACTCAATAAACGTCGGTCACCCTGCATTGCCCAGCGGTTTTGTTTGGCACTCAAGGGTTGATTTAATAAACGTTCTACCAACTCACCAAATACGGACAGAATTAATAAACTCTCCTGTTGCTTTAGTAACGAGGCCAGTTCAGCATCGTTCAGCATATTCAGCTGACTTACCGTGCGGATTAACACATCTTTATCAGCGTTTCGCTCAAGATAGAGGTGCGCCCCTCCAACCATGGTGCTAGCTGAACGATCTGAGACAATGACTAAGGTAGAGGCGCATGATATAGCAGGTAAAAACAAACACGCGATAACTAGGCTGGCTCTTAAATAAGCGTAGGTCTGCTGAGCAAGAGTTTGAATAAATTTCGATAAGTAGTGAAAAAATAACCGGGTCATCAGTTTCCCCTAGAACAAAAACGAGTAAGGGGAACAAGACTGGAATAACAAGGCGCAGAGGAATAGAGGCCAAACTATTGCCATCAGGACACCCCGCCCAAATAAAGCTAATATGTATTCAGGCCGGTCTCCGGGCTTAGGATTCAAAGTCTGCGCCTTCCCATCTTTGACAGACAGTGGCGATGCAAACAAACGTCAGCGACGTATCCATTACCGTTGCGGGGGCAGCGTAGGATTATTGACCTACTTCCCGATTATCCTCGAAAGGCACCTAAATCTGGCGCGGATGCTAGCATGATTTATTTACAGACTACAATATTCATGATTACTTATTGCTTAATCGTCTGTTCAGGGTCCGTTGAGATAACTCGTGTAGCCAAACTAGCAGGACCATTCCTTAGCGATGTAACAGATTTACCTTGTTTTTTCGTAAGCTCAGATATTCTAACAACCGTTTGTCTTCCTCCCATTTCAGAAAGGTGATGCCACAGGGCTTGTATTAAAACTAAACGGGGCAAAGCGCTTTTAGATTGACCGGTAGAGTATTTTCTTCGAAATTGAACTCATAACTCTGTGAACTCAGCGCCTCAAAATGCCCGAAGACAGCGATCGACCCAAGGCGGACGTTGAGAGTGCTTGGCACTTGTGTTGAAAATTAATAATTTTTACTCTGACCCGAATGATATTGAAACTGTTTTTACGACAAGTAAACGAAACGGCATATCATTAGGATTCAGCTATAATAGTTTATATTCTAAAACGGAAAACTGATTCATTTTTTAGTCGTTAGGGTTTACCAATGTATTCCGTCATTATGCTTTAACTTGAAGGTGTTTTTCGTGAAAGGTCTTTATCCTATCTTCATATTAGTAGTACTTTTATCACTTGGATGCCATGCTAATGCGAGTTCGAGTGATAAAGATATAATTCGTCTTGCGAAAGCAGCCTCAGAAACAGACAATCGGTTTCAATATCCAGAACATATTTTAGATTTGGCTTTACAAGCCAGTATTGACACGTATGGGCCTTATGAAATCATTCATACGAATATCACGGGCACCAGAAAACGTATGCTTGCTGAACTGCAAAGTGGTAAAAATATCAATGTTCATAACGCGCCAACTAGACCCGAGTGGGAAGAAAAAACAATCCCCATCATGTTTCCTTTGTTGAAAGGCCTTTTAAACTATCGAATCTTTCTTATCCATAGAGATAAGGAGTATACATTTAAAAATTTACAGACACTGGATGACTTGAAACGTCTCGTGGCTGGTGTCGGTGAACAATGGTCGACGACTAAAGCACTTAGACTGCTTGATGGTTTTAATATAGAAACCGGCACTAATTACGAAGGCCTCTTCGGTATGTTGATGGCCAAACGTTTCGATTATTTTATAAGAGGCATGAATGAGGTTTATAGAGAATATGATGAGCGAAAAGATCTTTATCCTCAATTAATGATAGAGTCTTATGTTGTGATGGAACTGCCTTTGCCATGGTTTCTGTTTGTTTCGCCACACTATAAAAAACTTGCTGAAAGAATTGAATATGGGCTTAGTAAAATGAAAGCAGATGGCTCATTTGATGCTGAATTTTTCAAATATCATGGTGAAAGCATCCAAAAAGCTAATCTAGCAAATAGAAAGCTATTCCGTTTAAAAAATAAATTATTAAAGCATCATAAAATTTATGATGATCCCACTTATTGGTTTGACCCAGCTATTTCTGTAGGTCTGCACTAAACTTTTATACATTCAGGAATGACGACTACTAAATGGGCTTAACTTAGTGCCATTCGGGGCAAAGCCCTTTTAGACTGACGGTAGAGTATTTTCTTCGAAATTGAACTCATAACTCTGTGAACTCAGCGCCTCAAAATGGCCGAAGACAGCGATCGACCCAAGGCGGACGTTGAGAGTGCCTAGCACTTGTGTTGAAAATTAATAATTTTTACTCTGACCCGAATGATACTTCGATTCCCGCAGTCATATTCCTACTCACCTAACGCCGCAAGCTTGCCTAGGTATGCGCCTTCATTTGCACAGAGTGCTTTATTTTGGTGACATTGTGGGTGGCGAGTCACCAAATGCCGGCGACCTTTTACCATGGTACGGCTCCAGATTTACCCAGCTCTGAATTATGTTCATTCCATCTTTTACAAATACCACTGACTTTAAGCTATGTACTGTATAACGAATCGGATTATCCTTAGAACCCAGTACGCCAACTTCGCGTAACCTATTCCAGCCGTGATCATCGACTCTTTGGCCAACTAAGAGCGTCGGAAACGGTGTTTCTGAAACGAAGGAGACTACAGGTTCATGCGCGCCAGAAGTATCACAAAAAAATAGATGGTATTCTGATTTCATCATATTGACTTAATTTCACTGCTTTGCATTTAATGACGCCTCAATAGCACACAAAGCTTTTATACTACTATCAAAACCCAATAATGACTTAGCTTTTTCAAAGCTAAACCAACCAAATTCACTATGTTCACTTGATAGTATTGGATCGCTATTTATAGATGCCGCAAAAACAAATTCTTTGATCGTGCTGGCACTTTTTGGATACTTTGAGTACCACTCTGGCTTTATTGGATATTCATATTGAAAAACTGATTGACTGATATTTGTTAGAGAGATACCAGACTCTTCGAGCACTTCGCGAAGTACAGTATTTTCGAGACTTTCACCTGATTCTTTGCCGCCAGTAATACTTTGCCAGAAATCTGAAAGCGCAAGCTCAGGGCTCGCCACTCGTTTGAATAACAGATAATTTCTAGAATTATTGATTTCACGATAAAGAAATACGCTAATAGAAATTGGTTCTCTCATAGTTAAGGCTAATTACGCTTCACTTTACGCCATATTTGGTATTTGTAATCAATATTGGATTCAAAGTCTTGTTCAAACACTAGGTCAAAGTAATTTGGAATGGGAGGGAAGCTAATATCACCTTCAACCTCCTGTTTGATTGTGGATAAATGCAAAGTATTCGCCCTTTTAATCATTGATTCGTAAATTTGCCCACCACCTGAAACAAATACATGGTCGGTAATTTTATTCAAGAACTCCATAGCGTCGTCAATTGAAACAAAGACTTTAATATTATCATTTTCTGGTTTGAATCCTTGTCTTGATACGACTGCATATTTTCGTTTAGGCAACTCTCCCATAGATTGAAAAGTCTTACGTCCAACAAGAAGCCAATGATTGTAGGTCAACGCTTTGAAAAGCAGTTGTTCGCCTTTTGCAGACCAAGGAATATCTGGCCCGTTGCCGATTACATTGTTGATTGATTTGGCTGCGATAAGGGAAATTTTCAATTAATACTCAACTTTTGTTTAAAAATATTATTAATACGCTTCAAAAATTAACCAAACCCACTTTACTCCAGATTTCTGATTAGACTTTTGAGCTGAGTCTGCATTGTAGCTAGCTATTAAATTAAATCCGCATTGTTCTGCTAGCAAAGTGGTATTTTGCGGAGTAGTTTCATAGCATTTTCTTTTAGGCGATCCTGGTCCCAGTCTTACGGATATGATGAGTTTAGATCCTTTATTTAGAACTGAATATATGTTTAATAAACTTGTACACTTGTCTTCAGGTTTTACATGTTGCCACACCGATACCAACAATGCAGCATCGTAAGAAACGTGTAAGCTACGAACCCTAGACAAGGATGGTAAGCTATCGTCAACCCAGTCAATGTTGGGGTTGATATGTAACTTTTTTCCAGCATTCCTAAACTCTGCAACAGGCTCAACAGCC
Source organism: Oleiphilus sp. (assembly GCA_048058835.1). Taxonomy (GTDB): domain Bacteria; phylum Pseudomonadota; class Gammaproteobacteria; order Pseudomonadales; family Oleiphilaceae; genus PZPK01. Next base: position 39,595 of record JBLLNS010000014.1, on the reverse strand, counting down.
AATACTTTCAACTCATTTGAAGCAAGCCAAGCTGCATCCCTACCAGTTCCAGAACCAATTTCAATTAATTGACCTGATTTTGGAATATATTTAATTACATGAGACAGAAGTTCAGAAGAATTAACTGATTCGAAAGACGGTATCAAAAATTCGGCATCTTCAACGTACCCATCAATGATATGATTTTCCACTTAAACGAATATCCTTATTTAGTGCTGAATCAGATTATAATTTGCAGGTTCGGCCAATGTTTTAGCCAAGCTTTTCTGTGTATTCTATTTTGAAAAATATCTTTCGAGCGTTTGGGGTTGTATGAAACCTTTCCAGTGAGAAGACTCTCTATACCGAAAACACTGACAACCGATACTTTTCCTTGACTGTCTAGCGAAGCACCAATTGCAGTTTCTTTCTCTGGCCAGTAGCTCATGGCATCAAGCGTAGATATATATGGTTGATCACCATTTTTTATATGCATGAAAGCTTGATTCTTTACTTCCCAATCCCACGAAGGATATTCGTTTTTAAGATAGTCTTTGACCTGCTTTTGTTTCAAGTTATCAGTATCTTGCTTTTCGTAAAATACAACATCAATATCATTCAATGGTGTACTTTTATTATAGATAGAATCCCACACCATATTGCGAACAAATCCTGCGGCAACCAGACAGTCTGGAAGCTGTAGCGAACTAACAATGTTTAGTATGCTAAAACGCTCCCTGTCTTGCTCTAAGAGCTCAATAATTCTATTCATTATTCTACTAAGATGTGTGAATCATAGACATAATTCCGTTTTTTCTTGTAAAACAGATCCTTAGCTAAAACTCCAGATGACAGACATTCGGGTCAGAGTAAAATTAGGCGGTCTCTGAATAATGGGTCAGATGGATTTTTTTAATCAAAATGCAGTATAAAGTTTTGACAACCTAAGCGTCTCAAACTGGCACACACTCGTCATTGACGCGCAGGCGTCAATCCATTGTCTTAGTCGCTAAGTTCAATAGCTAGCTCTTTACCTCCAAGCTTCTAATAACTTAAACCATAGATTCCGTAACGAGTACGGAATGACGACAAGGTAGAATTGTGCTTTTAGAGGGGACGCTTGCGGCTTAATTTGGCACAATCGAGTTTATACATTACCTCGGGCGAACACACAGGTTCGCCCCTACGGGAAAAAGGAGGGTCAGGGCAACTCTGCCTGACAGCTAAGAAGCTTTTGCTCAAATTCTGCTAACTGTAGTTCATCCTTTGAAATAATTTCGATTCGACTCTCTGTCGCGTCATCAAGCGGTTTTTCAGACAAATACTCATCGACTTTATTAAACGCAAATACGCCAAGATGGGTGATAAAGACGGCTTTAAGTCGCTCAGCTTTTTCTGCTTTTAGTAAATCCACAACCTTGTTTTTGTTAAATACCCTGCTTGATTCAAATATCCAACCTTGGCTAAAAAAACCTTCTCCTTGATTCTTTTTGCTGATAATCCCGGTTTCAGAAACGCTAAGCGTATCTTCCTCAGCAGGCTCATCTTTTATTTTGGGTCGATGGTTCGATGAAGCCGTCGTCAATGGCACAGTCGGCAAAAAAGCTGGCGCGCCACGGAGCCAATCAATAGAGATTTCCCCCTGCGAAACCTGATGAACCGTTTTAGGGTGGTCAGGAAACCGTTCCAGTAAGAACGCTTGTAGGTACGGATAATCAAGCTCGCTATAAAGCTCTTTCTTATTGGCTACGATCACATCCGCTAGGGCCAATTGTTGTTGAAATATTTCATGCTCAACATAACGCGGTTCAGTTAATTTTCGAGCATCCACCAAGGTCACTGTTCGCTGAATATCTAAAGCCTCTCGGTAATGCTCTCCGCGCAAAGTGGCTAACACTTCTTTAGGATGACCAAGTCCGGTCGGTTCAATCAATAGTCGGTGCGGCTTGGCTTTGGCAATTAGCATGTTAAGCGCAATTTGCATCGGTATACCGGCCGCACAACACATGCAACCGCCTGGCACTTCTCGGATGTAAAGGCCTTGCTGCGTGCCTTTACTGCCTTCAAAAATACTGCCGTCTATGCCTACTTCGCCAAACTCATTTACCAACACGGCCCAGCGTTCATCCGCTGGTTTTGACTTCATTAAGTGCATGATGGCCGTTGTCTTTCCGACACCCAGAAACCCAGTGATGACATTGGTCGGGACCTGTTTAATTAATGACATATACCTAATCTACATAAACGGTAGTTTTGAATATGACCCCAAACAATCACCATGGAGCCGATTAAAGTAAGCAGCTTTTCTCCAGATTCACCGGCGATATCATGCCCGAAGAACGCAGCAAAAGCGACGATAGACACACCACTGGCTCCCCAGAAAAACACATGCCAGCGTTTGTGTTTCTTACACCCTAAGCTTAGACCGACCAAACTGGTAGGTAACACCAACAACACCAAGAGCCGATGAAAAAGTTCGTCTTCAAGAGGAAGCACTGCCAAAACAGGAATAAGAGAGACCAGAACCGGCAACAATAAACAGTGCGCAATACACAACAACGACAAACTAAGCGCCGCTTTATCCAAAAATATTTGCATGGTTTTCATCCAAAATAATCATTGTTAAAGAAGGTTATTCAAAAAGTTAAATTTTAAGACTCCTAAAAAGAAACGTTATAACATATCATTCATTGAATGCCATCTATTTTTTCCTTTTTGTTAGCTACATGAAATCACTCAAGACAGCTCATATTGGTGGGGGCTTTTTCCCCTGCCCTACTGACAGCGTACATCAAAATATGTTCAAATCTAATTCATCGCGAGCCTCATTCTGACAAGGAGAAATAGAATGCCTTGGTATATCCTCTTCAGCCTCCCCCTCCTGGTTATCACGCTCATTTCTTGTGACAGTAACAGCCAATCAACGCCTCGTATCATCGAAGATACGAACAACACCTCAATCATGACCGAAAGTTTTGGCCAGTTTAATGAGCCTTGGGCAATGACTTTTCTTCCTGACGGCAGACTTTTAATTACGGAAAAACCCGGCGTGCTGGTACTTTTTGACACGGACACAGGTGCAAAAACCTTTATAGACGGTGTGCCTGATGTCGTTTATGCAGGTCAAGGTGGCTTGGGCGATGTGATCCTTCACCCAAATTTCGCAGACAATAACTGGATATATTTTTCTTATGCCGAACGAAATAACGCGGGTAAACAAGGTGCTGCGGTTGCACGAGCCAAACTACAATTACCTGCGACACAGCCAACACTAGAAAATATTGAAGTCATCTGGCGTCAAAGCCCCTTTCTCAATGGCAGCGGCCATTATTCACATCGTTTAGCGTTCGGCCCTGATGGTTATTTATTCATTACTTCTGGCGATCGACAAGAACAAACGCCAGCTCAGGATTGGGATAAAAACTTGGGCAAAATTATCCGACTTCATGAGGATGGCAGCGTTCCGGTCGATAACCCTTTTCAAGATAAAGGTGAGTTAGCAAAAAGTTTTTGGACGCTCGGACATCGCAACTTATTAGGCATCACCTTTGATGCAAGTGGCAATCTCTGGTCCCATGAAATGGGCCCTAAAGACGGTGATGAATTTAATTTGATCAAAGCAGGCGATAACTACGGCTGGCCTATCGTATCTTGGGGTGATCAGTATTCTGGCTTCCCTATTCCCGATCACGACACCCGACCGGAATTCCATGCACCAGAAACCTACTGGGTCCCCACCATCGCGCCATCCGGCCTGATCATCTATTCAGGCACCCTATTCCCTGGCTGGCAAGGCGATGCATTCATTGGTGGGCTCAAGTCCCAAGCGTTGATTCGAGTCGACATTACGGGGCTTCAAGCCCGTGAGGCTGAACGTTTTGACATGAAGAACCGGATTCGAGAAGTAGAGCAAGATAAGGAAGGCGCTATCTGGGTATTACAAGACGGTGGCGACGCTCAATTACTTCGCCTGACACCGCAACAATAGCCTGTAAACCGAAGTAGGTGTTTCAGCAATAACCGTTATTTTAATTGCCCAACATATGATTAAGTTAATTTAGAGGATGTTGTGATGCCTATCGCGAACTGCCTAATGACAAAAGCATTATCAAAAAGTTCTGCAAGTCTGATCGATCGTTGGGCAGAGGCTGCGGGGATTTCCTCTGAACACATGACGATAAACCTCATCACCTGCCAAGAACAGCTGGGAGTTTCTTATCAAGTCATGGCAACCTTATTACTGCCTTCGATGTGGTCAAATTCAAGTATTTCCGCCATACAACTTGGCCTTGCCAAAGCCTTGGCTGAACATTTCGACCTAAGTCTCAATGAGGTTCACGTTATCACTCATATAATAGAGTCAGGCAGAGTAGTTGAATCAGGACATGAACTAACATGGTCATGAGTGCCCTATCTAAGGTAAAAAGATATCTTTATATTCGTTCAACATAACAACAAAAGGAAGGTTATATGTCTTATATAGATGGTTTCGCCGCCGCTGTCCCCACTAAAAACAAAGCACAATATATTCAACATGCCACTCTGTCGGCACAGGTCTTCAAAGAGCATGGCGCATTGAGTGTCACTGAATCATGGGGAGATAGCGTCCCCGATGGCGAACTGACCTCTTTCCCAATGGCGGTAAATTGTAAAAAAGATGAAACGGTCGTGTTTTCATGGGTGGTATGGCCGTCTAAAGAAACACGCGATGCTGGCTGGGACGCTATTATGCAAGACCCTAGAATGCAGCCGGAACAAAACCCCATGCCTTTTGATGGCAAGCGTCTTATTTATGGCGGCTTTGAAGTCATTTTAGAGAGTTAAGCGGCCTCTTAAATTTGAACAAAATCGGCCTAACAACCTTGGTAAGAAAATGGCTGCCAAACCCGAACGGCTGGCAGCACAGTTTGGGGCCAGCCTAAACTATTGCGAGTTATTCACATCAGCCTGATTAAAGCTTGGATAACTCGCAGGCTTGCCGTTATTAATATTGTTCAAAAATTTACTATCCTTGACTGGCAATACTGCTGAGCCATAATCGAAACTGTTTAGCCTAGATCGCATTTGAGAATTCGATAAGCCGTCTCCTTCCATTTCATACCAACTCACTATTGTGGGCGTGATGAAAGACCCATATGGATTTTCAGCATATTCATTCGTCTTAGCAAAACGAAATGCATGCGTGGTCACGCCATCTTTATGATAAACAATCTTTAAATTATTACCTTCGAAAGGAAGCTGAGACGCCGGTTTAGTTGTCTGATTACCATGAGAACTATACGTGCCGTGTGTGACAACACCATTCTTTGTCCAAACCGCTGCGTGCTCCCAATCATGTCTGTGACCACCGCCAAAATAATTAAATAACTGATCCTTTTCAAAATATAATGCATAGATGTGACCGCAATATTGGTCTCCACCTGAATTTTTACAGACATAACGATGTACAGTATTAGAGGTAATCAAGAAGTTTCCAGAACGACAGTCACCGGTTATTCTTCCAGACGTTTTTAATCCTGCGTTTTTTTCCCCTAAGCGGCTAATACCAGCGCTGGGTAAACAGCCATCGCCATCAAAGTCAAAAACGGGCTGTTTACCATTAATGATGCCATTTGTGGGCAATGCCTGATCCAGTTTTGCGAAGTCACTTGCCAGGCTAATTTCTGAGGCAGCCAGTAACGAAAAGCATGAGATTATCGTAGCGAGTTTAGTGTTTGCATGTATTTTCATTAACGTTATCCATTTCGTGTATTATTGTTTTAGGTATGACATGGCAAGCGAAGTTAGAGGAAAAACATCTAGCCGCCTTGATCAGCTTGACTTGCCATCAGTTCATCGTAGCCTCTTACGGCGGCCCACTCCTTTTCCTCATAATGCTGTTGTATTAGCGCTTCTATTTGTTCGGCTTTATCTGCCTGACTTAAACCTGATTGCACAATGACTTGCTTCTCTGCCTGATATAAAGCGTAGCGTTGCAGCCAATCGTTTTCTATTTCAGAAAGTTCGATATAATCATCCGCGACGCGCTGGTCATAGCTATTCGTTATCAGTTCACGAATACGCGTGTTATCTTGAACATCATCACCTTTATGCTTGAGTATATTCTCAAACGCCTGCCATTCGGCTAGTTCAGTCGATATAGCTTGGTTTTGCACTTCAGTTGTGTCATTTGAAACACTGAGTTTTTGCAAGTGCTCAGCCATTGCCACTTGCTGCTTCATGGTTTCCACTTGGCCTTGTTGTTGTAAATAAGCTTGCTGTTTGGCTTCAATCAAATAGTCGGTTTGAATTTGCGTCGTTAAACTATCAGCAAGATCATAGGGAAGGTAGTCCCTCATTAACGAATTGAGCTGAAGGAAGGCGTCTCGGCCCATATTCTCTGGCAATCGTGAAAGCAAAATATCAATTGCAGCTTGTTGATCCAAGCTGTTTTCTGAGTCTGCTGAATCAACAAACACAGGCACAAAGCTATTTTCCAAGACATCATGCAGGCTGATCAGTGCTTCGTCATCTAAGCTTAACAAGTTGTTCACCGGTGGCTGTTCATCCCTTTCACTGGGGGTTATCACTTGTTGCTCAGGTTGACGCTTAGCCGCTTCGGTATGGTTGGCATGTTTAGAGGTGTTATTCTCTGGCGTCGCTGTTTGGTGATTTGTTTGGGACAACGGGGGTGTTTTCCCTGCTATGTTGAGCGGAGATGGATCCGTCGGTTCTTCAATAGCCATATAAGTGCTCTCGCTGACACTCAAACAATAAACCACACCGAATACACCTAGCACGCTTAACACGATGCCCGATTTTATCAGTTTGCCTTTTATCGCAGTCTGATCCGACATCGTCTTGGCCTACTGAATGTGCTGTTGGTTCAATTGAATTGTCGATTCAGAAGCAAGTCGTTTTATTTCCGCATCGACTTTCGCTTGCATTAAGTCGGCTTTGATTAGCTCTTTTGCTTCATCGAAAGGTGGTTTTTCCATTTTATTTTGATCAATGATTTGAACGACTTTCCAGAAACCATCTTGCTCGATAACTTTAGGTACAAATGAACCCAACTCGGTATTTTCAAGCAAAGGAACCACTGACGGATCAAGTTCACTTTCATCCAGCCAAGGCGTTTCAATTTTTTCATAAGCATGTTCGAGCGGCTTATTTTGTACAAAGTGACTCAATAAGTTGACCCCTTCCTCTTTAGAATTCGTCATCCACAAATTAAAACGATACAAGCTTGTGCTCTTTTCTTCATCATAGGCTGCACGAACTGCTGCCTCACTGATCTCGATATCCGACATTATCTGGCGCACCATTAGTTGCGCCAATAAGGTCTTGTGCGCTAAGTCAATTTCGATTTTATTTGTTGATATCTGATCGACCTTGTTTCGGATTGCCGCTTGCGCCAGCACTTCCGTTAACACTAAATCTTCTGCGGCTTGTGCCTGAATCGCTGAAATTTCATCTGTGGAGAAAGCAAATTCTTCACCGGCTTGTTCATCTTGTTCGCGACTGCCTAATAAAAATTGATAGGTCGCCAAACTTAAAGATTTTCCGTTAACCATCGCCACCGTTTCAGCATCCAAGCCACCAGCATGACTCACAAAAGAACACACGAGAAGATAAGAAAAAGCGAAACCACGGGAAAAAGAGGAAAACGAAGTCATAACATCTGGATCCAATCAAATTTTAATAGGTAGGTAGGGATAATACGTGTTCATGAAGATAGGGCGTTAGAATGGAAAGCGCTTAATGAAACACGCTTCCCATTTTGGCATTCTTGAAGTTTAGTCTCTAAAGACAAGAACGCGATTACGAGAGCAATTTAAAGCCCAAAATTATAGATAACGACGAACATCGTTATAGACACCCTTCGAGATAAGCAGCGTTAAGTGGCCTACCCATGAAGTACGACGGCTTGTGCCGCATTTTGCGTTTGTTTGCGGAATAATGATCTCATCCAGAGGCGACCAAAGTGACACATCACAACCACGGCCGGCTAGTGACTTCAGGAATGAAGAGTTATAACGCATTTCTGAACAGGCAGGGCTGAAGCAACCATAAGCCCAAGACGTACCCTTGTGAGGCGTACCTAAAGTAACAAGTCGATTCGTTGCAGAAGAGCCACCTTCAAACACACGATACCAACGAGACACCAAGCCGCCATTGGAGTGTGCGATAATTTTGGCTTTGCGGTTATTGTGATTAGGGCGGATATTGTTAATGAAAGACTTCAATTCTTTGGCGCTAGTCTTATTACTTTTACCAAGGCTGTTATAGCCGAATTTATACAGCGCACAGCTTGGCGAGCCGTCGTTCTTGAAACGACCTATCATGTTATCGAACTGAGATTTCCAGCCAGCGTAGCCATGAATAAATACGATTGGGTCGGCATTACAGGCAGCTGAAACAGAACCTGATGATGCCATTGCGACCAACAGCGCAAAAGCGGTGAGAAAATTTATCTTTAGTTTCATCTTAATTTCCTTTTGTTTTTGTTTTCGGAATTAACCTAGTTTTTTATTAACTCAGCCTAAAATCCCTGAGCGTCTCTCAGTATAGAATTTGATCATTTTTGATATCCATCCCCCAAATGGGGGAAAAATTCAAAATTATGAACCAAGACTCATAGCTTAAAAATTAATCGTCATTTTATTGTCATTTTTCAGAGAAACTCAGAAAAGCAGGCTCATGAGAAGAAGCTCTTTCTATAGAAAAATCCAGAAGCACGTTATCTATTACGTTAATAAAAACCGCATAGATTAATCCATAGATGATTGGGAATGTGAATGCTTTGTCTGAGCATAGGCAAAACCAAGCACGATGATTAAGGAAATAATCAAGGGGGATGTGTAACCTTCGAGTTGAGGTAAGAGAGTACGAACAAAGACAAACAACACCGCTGTAGGTGCGATAAAACGAATAAGGAATTGCCACAGTCCTAGCCAAGCGGGCTCCGTGTTCATTTCCTTCTGAATCAAAGCCGCTCTTAGTGACCAACCCACATACAAAGCGATTAATGCGCCCCCAAGCGGCATCATAATATTGGTCAGTAACTCTAGAATATCAAATGGCGACTTGCCAAATAACTGGTGTGTGAAGCTGTCTGCTTGCCATATATTAAAACTAAACACCGTTAACAAACCCAAACACCAGGTCGCCGACGTCACCATTAACACAGATGTGGGGCGGCTCATGTGAAAGCGATCAATTAAATACGCAACAAAGGGCTCAAGCAATGAGATTGCTGATGTCACTGCTGCACCAATCACCAGAATAAAAAAGATACCGCCCAGCATCGCACCACCAGGAAGCTCGGCAAACGCTAAAGGTAAGGTGACAAACATTAAGCCTGGCCCTTGCCCAGCTTCGAGGCCACTACCGAATACTAGAGCAAAAATTGCGATGCCCGCCAAAACCGCAACTAGCGTATCAACAATGGCAACCCACACCGCCGTTTTGCTGAGTGACGCTTCACTCGACATATACGCACCATAAGCCATGATGGCACCCGCCCCAAGACTAAGGGTAAAGAACGATTGCCCCATCGCTTCCAGCCAACCCGCTAAACTTAAGTCCTCTAAATTGAAGGTAAACATAAACGCCAAGGATGCCCCGATATCACCTTCAACGATGGCATACCCGAGCACGAGCAATAAAATAAAAAATAACGCGGGCATAATGAAACGTAAGCCTTTTTCGATGCCACGATGCACCCCTAAACCTACAATCAACGCAGATACGGCTATAAACAAACTGTGGTAAATGATGAGCAAACCCGGCTGCGCGAGAAGCTGATTAAAGCTGCCACCGACCTGTTCCACCGATGCGCCAGTCAAGCGCCCTGAAAACATCAAGCCGACATAATGAAAAGCCCAGCCCGCGATGACCGAATAGAAACTAAGAATAATGAACGCGGCGATGGCTCCTAGCCAGCCGATAATAGACCAGGCTCGATGACTGTTATTTTCTTTGATTAAGCTCACCATGCCCATAATCGGGCTTTTGCGCGAGGCACGCCCCAACAGCGTTTCAGCAATCAGAATGGGTAAACCCACCGCGGCAATCGTCATGGCATACACCAGAATAAAAGCCCCACCACCATTTTCTCCCGCCAAATAGGGGAAACGCCATAAGTTACCTAAACCAACAGCGGAACCGACAGCAGCCAGTAAGAAAGTACCTTTGTGAGCCCAAACAGTTGCATCAGCCATGTATTCATCCTTTTATTGTTATTTAGCGGCTATTTATTGTTTTTTGCGACTAGGGGGTGAGCGCAATTAAAGCTGGCGTACTCAGCAAAACCCAACTCTGAAAAAACAATGTGGTGATGGCTTAACGCCAGCCTTGCGTATGCTCATCAACCAATTGTGTCATCATATCAATATGATCATCACGATCATTCAGACAAGCAATATAATGAAACGCTTTGCCGCCAGCTTCCAAGAAAATATGCCGATTTTCTTCCTCTAACTCTTCGAGCGTTTCCAAACAATCTGCGGAAAAGGCCGGGCTAATAATGTCCACACGCGACACACCGGCACTCGCCCATTCTTTCAGAGTAAAGTCGGTATAAGGCTTAACCCACTCTTCTCGACCGAATCGAGATTGAAAGGCACACAGCCATTGATCATCAGACAAACCTAGGGCGTCCGCGACAGCTTTGGCCGTCGCTCGGCATTGCGAAGGATAAGGGTCACCCTTAGTTTCATAACGTTTTGGAATGCCGTGAAATGACATCAGCAACCGTTCACCTCTGCCATGAGCATCCCAATATTCACGAACGGATGTGGCTAAAGCCTGAATATAGGCTGTATGTTGATGATACTCATTCACCCACCTTAGTTCTGGTAAATGGGGGCAGGGTTTTAAGGCTTTAGCTAAACGGTCATAGACAGCTGCGGTTGTAGAAGACGAAAACTGTGGAAATAAGGGCAACATCAAAATTTTCTGCACCCCGGCCTGTCGAAGTTCTTTTCCAGCTTGTTCCATATTGGGTGAACCATACGTCATGGCAAGGCTAACCGGTATGTCACAGCCAAAATGATTCGACAGTTTATCCGCCAATGCGGCACGCTGTTTTTTTGAAATAGCGAGCAAGGGGGAACCCTCTTTAGTCCAGACACTCGCGTAACCCTTAGCCACCCTGCCCGGCCGAATTCGGAGAATCACGCCATGCAATATCAACCACCAAAGCGGACGAAAAACGTTAACCACCCGCTTATCCCATAGAAACTCGGCCAGATAACGACGGACCGCTTTTGTGGTAGGCGCATCAGGTGTGCCTAAGTTAACCAACATGACACCAAAGGGCGCACTTTTTTGATCCTGATTATGCATAAAGTTTCTCATCTCTTTAACGTCAAGGCAGTGTATACAAAAGCGACTGAAGGATCACCCGTGTTCAACTAAATTCGCCTTTCATTTTGCTCAAATTACGCTTGGAAATCACCGAAGCTGTTCAATTGCAACTGAGTGTATGAGGATTTTTTATATTCTACCATCGACATCGGATTCATTTTTTGACGGTGACTTTTCCCACTCACATAAACTGTTTAGCTAGACGCTAAGTCCGCTGATGACGTAAGATCCGTAAACATGGCGTTAAGTTAACGACATACAGAAAACATAGCCTTGCGCACTTTTATAAACATATTTTGAGTAAACTTAAATGACCTATTGCGTGGCACTGAAGTTAAAAGAAGGTCTGGTTTTATGTTCAGACTCACGCACCAATGCAGGTGTTGACCATATTGCTAGCTTTCGCAAATTAAAGGTCTTCGAAAAGCCAGAAGAACGGGTAATTTTCCTGCAAAGCGCAGGGAATCTGGCTAGTACACAAAGTGTGATCAGTTTATTACAAAAAGCGATTCACCAAGGCGATAGACATATTTTGAATGTTGAGTCTCTATTTGATGTAGCAGAGCTGGTCGGCAAAACCATTCGACAGGTTATCGACCGCGATGAGGGACAGAACCAAGGCGTGAACTTCACCTGTAGCATGTTGCTAAGCGGCCAGATTAAAGGCGAGGCAGCCAGACTTTTTCATATCTATCCACAGGGAAACTTCATTGAAGCCGGCGACGACACACCTTACTTTCAAATTGGCGAAAGCAAGTACGGCAAACCCATTCTCGATAGAATTATGACCGTCAATACGCCTATGGATAAAGCCATTCAATGCGTATTAATTTCAATGGATTCGACCCTAAGAAGTAATCTTTCTGTAGGCATGCCGCTAGATCTTATCACCTATACTGAAGACTCTTTCACGCAGTCTGGCATTATTCGATTGGACGAAGAACATGAGGCGTTTTTAAACTTACGAAAAGCTTGGTCAGAAGGCTTAAAAACCTTGTTTGATGAACTCCCTCTGTATATGACGCAAAACTCATAATACTAAAATTCGGCAGGCCGTACTTCATCCCAGAACAAGTGACCCATTGTTTTGGCGTGAGTTTTTAAGACGCCACCATACCTGAAAATGACACATTCCTGCTTATACTGTGGTCGACTTCCTGACGCCTGACGTGAATCTCATCAACACTATACCCTTCATTTTGCGCCACGCCCCCACAGCATGCACGCAAGTAATCTATTTGACCTTTCACCGTAAACGTCACTGTTCCGGAAAGCATTGCCGAACTGGATTCATTTAAGTATTGCTCATCGACTAAGATGGTGTTTTCACCGCTCGCATCCTGATAGCTTAGCCATAAGGAAACCGGTTTTTGCATAGCTTTAGAAAACCGCATCCAAACGGCGGCATTAAAACTTAAGGTTCGATGACGGTTATCTTTGGCTTTGCTCGTGGCCTTAGGCTTTTGCCTTAGGCGTTTAATGAAACTCAGTCTTGCCTGAGTATCCGTGCAATTTTCTGGGGGACGTATATCCGCGTATTCACTAACAGGGACATTAGCTAAAGTTCGCAACATAATTATTTTAGATGGGATGGCTGACACCGGATTCTCCTTGAGATTTCTGATGCCACTACTCTACCCCGAAACTCACTCAAAAAAAGCGTGCTGGTCAGCGCAGTGAGCGTCGACTCTTCCGCACTATTACGTAAGCACAACAGCTAGCAATAAACACTTACAATAGAAGGCTTTCGGACTATGAAATTTTCTGTTTATAGAGCAGGTTTACTAACACACCGAACAAGATAAAAATCGCCCCGACAACAAAACCGATATCCGGTATTTCCTGAAAGAACATCCAGCCGAATATTGCGGCGAATACAACCTGCAAATAAGCGAACGCACTGGCTCGACCCGCTGTTTCCGTTTGCATCGCTTTCGTTAAACCGACCTGCCCAACTTGGGTAAAAATTCCGACTAAAACTAACAACCCCAAGGTAGCTAGGTCTGGCACGACAAAATCATTACCATGCGCCAGTAAAATCAACGAAAAAGGCAAAGCGATAAACGGGAAATAAAAAATGATGACAGAGCTATCTTCAGTTTGACTTAACTTTCTAACAAGCACATAAGCAATGCCGCTACCGAATGCCCCCAACACCCCTGCTAGCACAGCAACATTAGACAAGTCATGAGCAAATTCAGCAAAGAGGAAGGCTGGCCGGACCACCAATAAAAGCCCGATGAAACTGAGAAGAATGCTCAGCACCAAAGTCCAATGGATTCTTTCTTTAAGAAAAAACAAGGCCAGAACAGCCGTAAAAACCGGATAGAGATATTGAAGCACGGTCGCTTCGGCAAGGGGCAAATTGGTAATGGCATAGTAAACACAGATTAGCGCAAAAGTACCTACCAATCCGCGAGCAAATAGCAAGGTTTTATTACGCCCGAAAGCCGGGATACCTTTGCGATGAATGTCGGCATAACTTAAAACCAAAGACACAAAGGCGCGCGCTGCTACTATTTCCAAGACCGGAATGCCATTTAGGCTAGCGAACTTTACGCAAACAGCCATCACAGAAAAACCGAAAGCGCTCAAAATCATAAAGCGCATACCCAGAGGAAGGCCAAGAAAAAACTGTTTCATGCTGACTCGCTAACTAAACAAAACCTGAGAGATCAGCGCGAACGGCTTCCTCATACGAATTTTGTTAAAGAATAGAATTAGCGCGCTATTTTACAGCATCAGCTCGTCGTTCATAGACAACAAGCCGAATTCGTTCCCGCTCATCAAAGCTTTTTTCTTTTAAGGTATGGATTTGCGATTCTTTAATATCCTGACTCAGACCTCCGTTCTCGAGAATCGCTTGGCGTTGCTGAAGGTAGCTTTCGATACGTTTATTCCAATCCGCTCGCTCTTGATCAAGCGTTTCAAAACGTTCAGCGGCCTCGACCCCTAACATGTCTGTTCTCAGCTGTTTAATCTCTTGTTGGCTGGCGCCTTGTTGCTTGAGCGTTTCTGTTTTGGCTTTCAATATATCTGTAATTTGAGCTTCCGCGCGAGCCTCGACAATATCCGCTGGGGCATTCGCATCTATTTCGGCATAACGTGCTTGTTTTTCCGCCTCCGATAACGCGTTATTGGCACTGACTTCCATTCGTGCCAGAGAATAATCATCATAGGCTTCTTCATCGGCATAGAACGCTTGATGCACTTCCGGGCTCATGTGCAAACTGCGCATATCTTTCTGGGCTGCCAGTTGTTCTTTCAACAAAGCTAAATACATAGCGCCCTTATCCCCGCCATTTTGTGCCATGATTTGTTGAAGTGTTTCTGAGCGCTCAACTTCAAAATCAAATAGTGCTTTTTTGAACGCGACATATTGATTCATGATATCTAAGGCCTGACCGAGTGCAGGCTCTTCTAATGAGTAACTTAAATATTCTTCAATGCGCTTAAGAATGATGTCTAGATTTTCCTCTTCTATCGTAGAAAGAAAGAAATCAAAAATACGCTTGAGGTCACTCGAGACTCTTAAGTTTCCCTCTTCATCTAATGCTAACGCTTGCTGCATGATTGTCCCTTCCAGAGTACCAGGCAAAGGGCCGTATGAACTTTTATAGGGGAGCACAGAGTCGCTGGGAACAAGCTTTCTTGCTGGGCTCTCATCTTTTTCCACGACTCTAGAAATGGGGGAATCTGAGGTTGTAGAAGACACTACGTTTATATCTTCCGCGTCATTATCTTGTTGAGCTATAACAATAACCACAACGAGTAAAAGACAAGCTAAGCTGGATAAAATAATGCGTTTTTGTTTATTCACTATCATGCAACTCTTTATACCTTGAAGGGAATACCGACCCAAAAATGAAAACACCCGACTACGAGACGTAATCGGGTGTGGATGTTACTTAGTTAAACTTATAGACCTGCTGACTTCAAACGCACAGCTTGGTTTTTATATAAGGTTAATGGATCAGTTTCAAACAAGTGATGAATACCGAAAATGTGGTTAACCGCATCTAAGTGGTTCATATTGTAACGTGTTCCGATAACTTGACCCCAATGCTGGTCACAACGCTCAACCAAACCATCGTTTGCTCCGCTGATCGTCGCGCCAGTGAAAACTAGGAATGCATCTGTAATATCGAGAGCATTGGTGAATGTTGCATCGCCACCCCAAGAGTAGTAACGAATATTGTTGACTTTGCTTGCACCTGAACCACAACGGCTGCTTGGCTTACCTGCTGGGAAGTAGCTATTGAATTCAGCTGCGCCAGGCGAAGTCATGAAGGTAACGGATGCCAAGGCATCTTGCGCATATTCTGGGTTACCAGAAAGAAAGTCGATGACATTACCTAACAAATTAAGTGAGCCTTCGACCAAAGCTTCAATACCGCCGCCAACAGGCACAATACCACGCGCTGCGTCGGCAAAGTCGGAACCGAAGTTCACCGCATTAATGGTCGTAATAGAGGCAACAAGATCAGGGCGAACACCTGCAACATATCGTACAGTTGGGCCACCTAAACTATGCCCCATCAAGTTGAACTTTGATGCGCCAGTAGCCGCACGAAGATCATCCAAGGCTTCGATAAGGTCTTCACCACGCTGATAAGCATCATCCCATGCCGAAACATTCGGTGCATAAACACGCGCACCACGATTCTGCAAAGCGCTTCGAACGCCGTAAAAGTAGTCGATACCTAAGATAGAACTAAAGCCGGACACCCCATGCACTAAGACAATCGGGTATTTGGTTTTGTAAGCGTTACAGTCTTGCCACCACCAACAAATGGCACTTGCCTGCGTACTAAACGCAAACAACATGGATAGCAATAAACCTCTAAGTAGATTCGTATTCGTTTTTATTTTCATATCTTCACCTTGTTGTTTTTATATGAGTAAGGTTCTATTTTTTTTGTGAGTAAGGTCGTTGCGAAGCACTAGAATAAAAACATAACAAGCAATATATGGCCTCTTTATCGATAACACCGGAAATGATGTCTGCGTCAGAGACGGAAATAAGGTTCGAAATTATTTGCCAGATTGCGGTAAAACTTAAAGGTTAAACCGAGTTTGTTATATTTTTGACTCGTATTTACTTTCACCAACTATGATCAATCTTCTCAAATTGATGCTTTTTTATCCAACAGAAATGAACATTTTTATGAACCGTGTTTGATTTCGAACATTTTTATTTGCTTTTTTTAACCTTTATTGAAGGTTTGCCTAAAACAGGCAACTTGAATACACTCGTCCTCTGTTTCAAGACTCACTTTTTAAAGAATGATTTCTCCATGATGGATTTCCTGTTTTTAAATTGGCTTAACCTCTTAGCTGGCATTTGGTTTTTAACCTGCTTTAACGGCTATATGCGCTATGCCAAAGCGAGAAACTATCGCAGTGATAGTGATTCACCTAGCCTGGCCTCGGAAATGCACAAATACCGTTACCAGTGGATGGAAAAAGTCATGACTCGTGAAATGCGGGTGGCGGATGCGGCCGCGATTGCCAACCTTGAAAAAAGCGTGTCTTTTTTTGCATCCACTACCATGCTTATTTTAGCTGGTTTGATTACCATTCTTGGCTCAACTGAAAAGGCAATCGACCTGATTTCTGCGTTACCTTATGCACTAGCAACCAATCGCGCAGAATGGGAACTGAAAATCATGATGCTGATTCTTCTGTTTGCGTATGCTTTCTTTAAATTTACCTGGAGTCTTCGCCAATATGGCTTTGTCACCATTATGATAGGAAGCGCCCCGCTTCCCAGTGAGCAATTACAGGCTCACGAAAGAACTGGTTTTGCAAATAAAATGGCCTCAATGGCCTCGATGGCAGCCAATAATTTTAACTTGGGATTACGCACGTATTATTTTTCTATCTCCATGCTGACCTGGTTTATTCACCCGGTGCTGTTCATGTTTAGCGCTTCGCTGGTCGTATTTATTTTATTCAGAAGGGAATTTAAATCTTCAACACTGAAAGTGTTAACAGGGAAGGGAAATCAGCATTCAGGTTAATTCAATGTTTAACCCGAATGCGATTAGCTTTTAACAAATTAAGCAACAACCTTACTTGTTTAAAGCGTCAAACTTAGCAACTAGTTCTGAGGGGTATTGCTTTTTATTAGAACTATTCAGAACAAATATAACCGACTCGCCTTTTGAGCCATAACCAATTTTTGCATGTCGGTATGGCGCTTCACCTAACTTTCGAACGTCTTCCATATCTTTCAGCTCACTGAAAACATAGGTCCGACCTTCCAGATTCATTTCAGCATAAAAATCTTCTGCTGGAGCCAACTTGCCTTCCATTAAGTCTACGCTAGCAATACCGGAAGCCTTTTTCTTATCCTTTGAGGTCAGAGAATAAACGACGGTTTCACCCTTCGGACCTGCACCAATTTTTGTTAATACATAAGGCGTATGGCCCAATTTCAAGAAATCCTGATAACCCTCAAAATCGTAAAAGACATAAATTCGACCATCCTTATGTACTTCAAATAGTTGATCGTTATTTTTCGCTTCAGCATGCATTTCAAGTGTTGGTTTGTCAGCATTCGTCTTGGACATGCTATCTGACTCTGAGGAATCCATGCTTTGGCACGCTGAGGTAAGCGCGATTGAGGCGATTAGTAAAGAATAATTAAAGTATTTCATTGTCTTTCTCCAAAAAGTTTCCCTTACACTAATTTGGTTTAATGACAATATTGTGTCATTTATATTTCACTTTGATGACAAATCAACTGCCCGAATTTCTACTTAAAATGACAGCTTTCAGCTTTACCCATTGTTAAGCCGGTCTATACTTGCACTCATCAAAACAACATTTGGACGCTACAAGATGTCACTAGAGTCATTGTTTACCGAGACAGCAAACCTTCCAAACATCCCTAAAATTATTCAAAACCTGATCACTAAATTTAATGATTCAAACGCCAGCGCAAATGACATCTCCAAAGATATTCAGATGGACCAAGTGTTATCAGCCAAAATTATACGTTTAGCGAATTCTGCAAGGTATGGGGCTGGGCGGAAAGTTGCATCGATTGATTCTGCGGTTGTGATGCTCGGCACGGATACTCTGAAAACGCTGGTGGTGGCATCTGGCGTAACCGGCGCCTTCAAGGATATCCCTAACTTTAATATGAAAGCTTTCTGGCGCGACAGTTTTATGGTTGCCAGCATCTGCAAACTGATAGCAAAACATACCGATTCGGACTCGGAAACGGCGTTCACCTGCGGCATGATGCATAATATTGGCGAGCTACTCATTCACACAGCAAAACCAGAACAGGCCATACAAATAGACAAACTGGTTCAAGCCGGCGCAAAAAGAAAAGATTTACAAGAGAACCAGTTTGGCTTCCATTATGCACAGGTTAGTGCTGAACTGGCCAAGCGTTGGAACTTCCCTCAAAACATCGTTCAAGCGCTGCGCCAACAAATCGCCCCAAATAGCTATGAAGACTACTCGCCCTATTCAGGGATTATATATTTAGGTAATTACTTAAATGATGCATTTAAAGATAACCGAGACCCTGAAATTGTGCTGTCTGAGTTTCCAAGTGAGATAGCGAAACCCTTACATATCAACCTAATTTCATTTTTTGAAGCCTTAGTCGAACTGACTAAAGCTGAAGACGACATTGAATCTATTTTAAATTAAGACCATTTAAAGGCTTAACCTTAGACTATACGAGTTAAGCCAATTTCCCTTTAGAAGCCGTATGCAAGAGAAACATAAGAGGTTTCTTCTGTATGTAAAGCGATGAGCTGAACCACCCAAAAACGCAGCCCCAACTCGATACCAATACCTTCCACGCCATCAGTGAAGTCCTGACGTTTGATTTTGTCTGGAATAATGTAAGACAAACCGATATCTACCGCCATAAACGAAAAGCCACTGGTATAACTCAAGTTAACTTTTTCACCACGATCGCCAAATCCCATTCGGGCTGTTGGGCCTTCATAAGCTGCGCCCTGACGCTTAAAAAACGAAATGCCGGCATAGTGTGTTTTGCCAATCATATTATCATCGACAATAAACGCATACCGTGGCGTCCAGCCTTTTAGGTCTGTCACCTTTTTTAGGTCAAAATCATCCAGCGAAAAGTCAGCCGAGACCGGCAAGGCAGAAAAAATCAGCAAAAACAGTAGCAGTAATTTATTCATAGGAGAGATCACGACATCCATGAGAGCAACAATTATTCACCCGCAAGACTACTATATTGTAAAAAAAGAAACCAAGAGCCATGGCGGTATTTATGAAATAGTCGAGGTTTTACCTACAAGATAAAGCCGGAAATAGGCTGATTCACAAAAGACGGGCAAAAAAAATCCCAGCAGAGCTGGGAATAAGAGTACACATGAAATCTAAACTCATTTGAATGTGACGGGCCTGAATCGTTCCACTCAAAACTCGATAATTCAATAATAGGCTTCCGCTCAAAAAAAGTCTGTTGGTAAACAATTGCAAAATGTAATTTTTTATTAACAGCATTATCACAGTTTAAAAAACTTGCATTTACACTGGCATTCTCTGGATAGATAGCGATAATGAAATCTGAACATTCACTTTGGCAAGGATTGGCCTGTGCGTCTTTCGTTTTTCCCATCAAGATTTTCTAATATGGAAATACAACGATTATTTAAACTACTTAAAAGCCTGACTAGCCAGACGAATGTTCGTGATCTAATTGCCTCCTTCCAAGGCTTATTGTCCGAAAATTTTGAACAGGTAGGCTTTACAGTCTATGAGCTTCAAGCTGCGCGAATTGATGATCATAAATCGCCCTGCCTGTATTGCCTTGACTGCGAACTTGAGAAAGCCCCCTTTTTACTTCACGAACACCAAAAACTGAACAGCACCTTCTTAGACTTAGAGCCTAATTTTTACACCAAAAGCAACGGTAGAAATAAAGCCATTTTTCCTGTTGTGCTCTATGATAACTCGGTCTCTCACTTGATTTCCGTTAGCCATGAATATGATGAAAGCACCTCTAAAGAGCTCCTATTAGGCCTGCTCGAAATTTTTACCGATATTTTTAGAAGCATCCATGAAAAAGGCTACGACCCACTCACTCGAATATTAAATCGCCAAGCTTTCGATCAAACTGCATCAGAACTGGCCTATTCAGAGAACTACCGAAATCACCCCGAAAACAGTTATAAAGCCATTGCCATATTAGATATTGATAAATTTAAAGAAATAAATGATATTTACGGCCATGCCATTGGCGATGAAACCTTGGTGTTATTCGCCCAGACAATCCGCTCTGTGCTGCGTCAAGAAGACTTATTCTTTCGTTACGGCGGTGAGGAATTTGTTATTTTTGTGAAAGGCGTGGAACAGGAACAGGCTCAACAAGTCCTAGAGCGTTGCCGAGCGGCGATAGAAAGCCGCCGATTTCCTCAGGTGGGCCGCGTTACTGTTAGCATCGGCTTCACTGACTTAGACGAAAAACTCCATCCGGTAGCCAATCTATCCAAAGCAGATAAAGCGCTTTATTACATTAAGAACAATGGCCGAAACCAGGCTTTGTCTTATGAACGCTTACTCGAAGACGGGCTGCTTGAAGCCATTTCGGTCAAAGAAGGCGCAATTGATTTCTGGGATTAATACCGACAGCACACTTCACCTCCAAGGCTCTCGTCTACACTAAAGCAAATGAGACACAAGCATGCTACAACCCTACTCTTTAATTAATTCTCATGGCAAGCCTCATATAGGCGTTTTTTCCCAACCTGTCCATGACGTTAACTACAAAGACACTGATTATCGTACTCCACTAAACAAACGTGCGGGTAAATGGAAAAAGCACTTCCACTTCAAACTGTTTCAGTACTTTGGAGGCATCTCCAACGATATTATCTTTGGTTGTGCCCTGGCTGATACCGCGTATATTGGCGCCGTATTTGTCTATGTATATCAGATATCCAGCAAAAAGATGCTGACTTGGCAATTCAAACGCCCACTTGCCACCCAACTTTCCCTGACAAACCGGCCGGACAACGGTGTCTCGACCTTCCTGACCAAAAATAAAAAAATTCACATGCGCTACCAGCTAAACGCTCTCGGTGAAAGACGCAAAGTGTTGGATGTTGATTTCGGCTCCGAACTCAAAATACATGCAGAAATGCTCGAGTCACCCGATTTCTCTACTATGGCGCTGTGCACCCCATGCTCTATCAACGGCTGGGTGTACGCTCAGAAAACCGCAGCTAGACCAGTAACGGGCGAGCTAAGCTGTAACCTAGGGCATTTCGACCTAGAAGAGCAACAAACCTTTGGCCATCATGACTTTTCTGCAGGTTATATGCGCAGAGAAACCTTTTGGAATTGGGCTTGTTTTTCTGGACAAAACAAAGCCAAAACTAAGCGAGCTAAAAGCACAAATATCGGTTTAAATGTGTCTTGGGGCGTGAATGAAACGGGTTATTCTGAAAACTGTTTTTGGATCGATGACACACTTCATCCTTTACCAGCGGTTCAGTTTAAATTTGACCGAGATGATGAACACTCAACTTGGCGAATTAAAAGTCTGGATGATCGAATCAACTTAAGCTTTACCCCAGAAGGCATGCACAAAGAACACCTGAATGCCATGGTGTTTGCCACCCATTTTAAACAAATCTTTGGCCGCTTCCACGGCTATTTATTAACAGAGTCAGGCAAGCGTCATGATATTGAAGATTGCTATGGTTTTGTAGAAGACCATTATTCTAAATGGTAAACATATTTACTTTCGCTTTATTGACCCAAGCAACAAATAAGCGTACAAGCGTACACTCAACTTCAACATAGTACTCGAGATCATGCCCGCTAAAAAAGCTAAAGC
Source organism: Oleiphilus sp. (assembly GCA_048058835.1). Lineage (GTDB taxonomy): Bacteria > Pseudomonadota > Gammaproteobacteria > Pseudomonadales > Oleiphilaceae > PZPK01. The sequence goes on along the minus strand of JBLLNS010000014.1, from coordinate 17,424 downwards.
CCAACAAAGTAAACTCCTAACTCAACTATTAGATGCCCATGTAGCACATGAACTGAGCTACTTTGATGAAACCAAGTTTCAAAAGCTGGTTGATGATGAACTCACGCATCTTTTAGCTGCCGCTTCAACCTCAAAGTTGAATGAATGGCTTAAGCCTCAACCGATTAAAGACTTGATTAAAGAACACGTTGTTGAGAATACTATTCCGGGCTCTGTCGCAGATCTTGCCGGAAAAATATCCGATGCCATTTTTCTATCCAGCTTTCATAGAAACACCAAACTTAGCCAGATCATTTCAAGACACCAATTTGAAGAATTCGTTGATAAAGCAATCGAGCTAAAAGAACAACGCAATAATGGCCTAGATAAGTTAATTGACCTACCCATTTATACCGATTTAATTTCAGGCATTCTTTTTCAGGCTATCACCCACTACATTTATGAAAACAACCTATTTAGCAAGAATATTCCGGGCATGTCTTCTCTACTGAAAGCAGGCAAAAGCATTATGGATAAGACTGCGCCAAAATTAGGTAGCGGTATTGAAGATAGCGTTAGATCCTATATTTCGAATAGTTTGGAATTGATTATTGCTGAAAGCAAAGCGTTTCTAGCTAACTCCGTCACTGACGAGCAGCTGAAAGAGTCCGCCATTACGCTCTGGGAAAACATAGAAAACAAGAGTTTGTCTGACTTCCAGCAAGGCATGAATAGCCTGGATTTATCTGAATTCATCTCCCTCGGCTATGATTTTTGGCTAGAGTTTCGAAAAAGCACGTATTTTAAACACTGTTATGAAACAGTCGTCGATATGTTTTTCGATGAATATGCAAATATGAGTATTGAAGAACTGATGGACGAGTTTCAAATAACCCGAGAGAAAATTAATAAAGAATGTGTTCGGTTTTCACCTTTCTTAATAACCGGACTCAAAAAGTCCGGTTACCTCGAAAAGGCTATTAGGCGACATTTAGAAACCTTTTACCAATCTAGTGCCGCTCATGAGTGCCTAACTTAGTAGACTATGGCTCTATATGTTTTGGTTTCTTGCTGAACTTTCTGACCAGCACATAGAACACCGGTGTCAGAAGCAAGCCAAATAAGGTGACCCCAATCATGCCGGAAAACACCGCAACACCCATCGCATGACGCATTTCTGCCCCCGCACCACTTGAGAATACTAAGGGTACCACCCCCATAATAAACGCCAGTGAAGTCATCAGAATTGGCCTTAAACGCTGACCGCTTGCTTCTAGGACCGCGTCTTTCAGGGACATACCTACGTCCTCTTTATCTTTCGCAAACTCAACAATCAAAATAGCATTTTTTGCCGCGAGCCCGACCAAGACAATTAAGCCTATTTGAGTAAAGATGTTGTTGTCCCCTCCATCCAAAATAACCCCCGTCATCGCGGATAATAAGGTCATTGGCACAATCAACATAATCGCCAAAGGCAACCCCCAGCTTTCATACTGTGCAGCCAGAACTAGAAATACCAAAATAACCACTAAGGGGAAAATATAGAGCGCGGTATTGCCCGCCAGTATTTGCTGATAGGTTAAGTCGGTCCACTCGTAGGTCATCCCTTTTGGTAAGCTTTCATCCAGTATCCGTGAAATAGCAGCTTCTGCCTGACCACTACTATATCCTGCTCCGGGGCCTGAATTGATATCCGCTGCAGGGTAATTATTGTAACGTGTCACGGTATCCGGGCCGGAACTGTGTGACACGTGTACAAACGAGGCTAATGGCACCATGTCCCCATCTCGATTTCGTATCTTCAGCTTGTCAATCTGGCTTTCATCAGCTCTGAAAGATGCTTCAGCTTGAACATTTACCTGATACGTTCGACCAAAAAGATTCACATCATTGACATAAATAGACCCCATATAGGCCTGCAAGGTCTGAAATATTTCAGTAATCGACACACCATGTATTTTCGCTTTCTCACGATCAATCTCAACATTGATCTGAGGCACATTCGCCTTGAAGAAGGAGAAGGTGCTCATTGGGTCTAGCTCTGGTGTCGCATAGGCTTGGCCTAGAACCTTTTGAGTCTCCTCAAACAGACGGGCGTAACCAAGATTCCCTCTATCTTCAATCTGTAACTTAAAACCACCTGTGGTACCTAAGCCGAGAACAGGCGGTGGCGGGACAACGGCAACAAAGCCTTCTTTGATCACCCCAAATTCCATATTTAACTGGCCAGCGATGGCATTCGCCGATAGATCTGGCGTGGTTCGCTGATCAAATGGTTTAAGTGTCACGAAGACAACACCCGAGTTAGATGCCACAGTGAAGCCATTTATCGATAAGCCGGGAAAGGCAACTGAGGACTCAACGCCAGGGTGTTTCAGTGCAATTTCGGACATTTTTTGAATCACAGCATCGGTACGGTCCAAGCTGGCAGCGTCGGGAAGACTCGCAAAGGCCACCAAATACATTTTATCCTGCGGCGGAACAAAGCCCGTTGGCGTGGTTTGAAACTGATTATAAGCTAAAGCTATGAGGCCAAAATACAACACCATGACGACGGTGATACCACGCACCAAACGCTTTAAAAGCGCTGAATAAGCTCCCGACAGCCCATCGAAGAACCGGTTAAAAGGCTTAAACACCAACTTACCCAGCATTGAATCCAAGAGCCGACTGAACCAGTCTTTCTTCTCATCATGAGACTTCAACAAGACGGCTGCGAGAGCCGGACTTAAGGTAAGAGAGTTAATCGTTGAGATGATCGTCGAAATCGCTATCGTGAGTGCGAACTGCTGATAAAACTGACCACTGAGCCCCGAAATAAATGCCGTGGGGATAAATACAGCACTCAAAACCAGAGAGGTCGCAATAATGGGACCGGTAACCTCTTTCATTGCCTGCTTGGTGGCGTCCACCGAGTTTTTACCTAACGCGATATTTCGTTCTACATTCTCAACGACCACGATCGCATCATCGACGACAATACCAATAGCGAGGACCAGCCCGAATAGAGATAAGGCATTCAGGGAAAAACCAAATAAATGCATGATCGCGAAAGTGCCCACTAATGAAACGGGCACCGCCACCAATGGAATAATAGATGCACGCCAGGTTTGTAAAAACAACACAACCACAATGACAACTAATAACACCGCTTCTAACAATGTTTTCACCACCGCCTCAATTGAGCCTCTCACAAAAATCGTGGGGTCATAGACGATGTCGTAATCAATTCCTTGCGGAAAGCTTTGCTTTAACTCTTCCATACGTGCTCGCACGTCATCAGAGAGCTGGATAGCATTTGAACCGGGGCTTTGAAAGATAGCCACGGCGGCAGCAGGTTTGTTATTCAACAACGAACGAAGGGCGTAGGAGTTTGACCCTAATTCGATTCTTGCGACATCTTTTAAACGGGTAATCACGCCTTCAGGGCTCACCCGGACAATAATATCGTTGAACTCTTCAACGCTATCGAGGCGACCTTTAACTTTGATCAAGAGCTGAAAAGGAGTCTCTTCAGCATTCGGTGGCGCACCGATAATCCCGGCAGCCGCCTGACGGTTCTGCTCTCGTATAGCGCTAACAATATCGCCCGTCGTTAAGTTTAAACTAGCTACCTTATCCGGGTTTAACCAAATACGAACCGCATAATCACCAGCACCAAACACCCGAACCGTGCCCGCGCCTTCTACTCTTGCCAGCTCATCTTTAACTTTGAGGTTAGCGAAATTTGATAGATAGAGCATGTCATAACGACTATCCGGCGATAGTAGATGCACAACCATGGTTAAGTTAGGAGAAGACTTTTCTGTGGTGACGCCCAAACGCTGTACGTCTTCGGGCAATCTAGGTAATGCTCTAGCGACACGGTTTTGCACCTGTACCTGAGCATCATCAACATTGGTTCCTAGCGCGAAAGTCACTGTAACTGCCAGACTCCCGTCAGAGGTTGATTGAGAAGACATGTACAACATATTCTCAACACCGTTAATCGCTTGCTCTAGAGGTGCCGCGACAGTTTCAGAAATGACCACCGGATTTGCGCCAGGGTAAGAAGCACTTACCACAACGGTAGGCGGTACCACTTCCGGGTATTCAGTAATCGGAAGTTGAAACAAGGAAATAATGCCTGCCAAAAAAATCATCATTGACAGAACGGCAGCAAAAATTGGCCGTTTTATAAAGTACTGGGAGATACCCATAATATTTATCCCTTAACCTTGCGAATCAGATTGACTGGTTTCTTGATCTTGTGAGTTCGGTGCAACCGGCATACCTGGTCTTGCTCGTTGAAGGCCTTCTATAATAATCATGTCACCATCCTTCAAGCCGGAACTAACAATACGCTTATCAGCGATGCGTTTGCCCAACACCACCGGTCTATATTCAACCACGTTATCTTCACCAACCACCAAGGCATACTTATGACTCAAATCTGTCGATATTGCGCGCTCATCCACCAGTATTCGGCTTACGTCTTCCTGAACTTTTAATCGAACTCTGGCAAACATCCCCGGTATAAATTCATACTTCTGGTTTTTAAAACTAGCCCGCAAACGAATTGCACCGGTACTCGAGTCCAATTTGTTATCAATAAAGTCTATTTTTCCTCTATGCTGAAAACCTTGCTCGCCCAGTAATTGCATCTCTGCTACAACAGGCGAATCACTCCCTAAGTTATCTCGTATCGAAGACAAACCATAGAAAGTCTGTTCATCAACATCAAAGTAGGCATGAATTTTATCCACCGAGACAATGGAGGTAAGAATCTGTTGCCCAGCCGCGACGTAGTTACCTGCCGTAATATTGGCTCTGGACACTTGTCCGGAAATTGGCGCGGTTACGCGAGTAAAGCTTAAGCTGAGTTTGGCGCTTTCTAGAGCACCCTGGACATTGTCGTAATCTGATCGTGCTTTAATTAATTGCGTATTATTTGCTTCAACTTGAGATTGGGAAATTGAGTTTGTTTGTTTGAGGCTTTTAGCACGATCAAGATTTCTAATCGCCAAATCAATTTGTGCTTGCGCGCTGACGAGCTGTGCTTTTAATCGTTTTACTTCGATACGCAGTTCACGATCATCAATATTAAACAGCAAATCACCCTGTTTAACTAAAGCGCCTTCTTTAAATGCAACACGCTCAATATAACCAGATACTCTGGACCGAAGCTCGACACTTTCCTCGGACTCTAACCGGCCAGTAAAGACTTCCCACTCATCAATTACTTGAATGCTTACCTTTTCTACCGTCACCGCAGGAGGTGGCGGCATCATGGGAGCCTGCTGTTCTTCAGACTTAGGCTGATTACATGCAGACAACAATAAACATGTCATCGCAACCATGATTCGAATACAATTTGTGATAGGTCTTGTGATCATCTGGTTCATTTGATTTCCCGAAGGGTGCTTCACCGCTGAATTGAGTAACAAATTTTTGAAGTGAGATAGTACCAATTCCACAAAGCGAATCCAGCATGGTTTTCAATTTAATTCATTTAGAATAGTTATTTCTTTTATTAGAACAATCCATCCAGGCACACAAACAAAATGGAATCTGCACACGACTCTTCAGAGCAACTGAATATTATTTATCAAGATAAACTGATTGTTGCCGTTCATAAGCCTGCCGGCCTTCTCGTACATAAAAGCCCTATCGACAAACATGAAACACGCTTCGCGATGAAGATAGTCAGGGACCAAATTGGCCAGTGGGTTTATCCGGTGCATCGCCTGGACAAACCAACATCAGGGCTTTTACTTTTCGCTCTTCACCCAGATATTGCCAGTCAGGTAGGTCGATATTTCGAGGAAAGACTGATCAAGAAAACCTACCACGCTATTGTACGAGGTCATTGTGAAAAGGCTGGCAAAATCAATCACCCGCTGAAAGAAATTGCAGCTTTCAAACATGAACAAGAGTCGTTAAATGAAAAGCAACCTCAAGAAGCTCAGACCTATTTTGAAAACATTCATTATTATGAACTGCCTTTTTCTGATGGACGATTCCCAACAAGCAGATACAGTTTCATAAGGTTAAGCCCTACCACGGGAAGAAAGCATCAGATTCGCCGACACTTAAAGCATATCAGCCACCCAATTATTGGTGATGTAAAATATGGGAAAGGCAGCCATAATAGGCTATTTCAAGAAAAGCTTTTATCTCATCGACTACTGCTCGCTGCCACCGAACTCTCCTTCCCTCATCCGGAAACAAATGAATTAGTTCAGCTTGCCTGCCCAATTGAAGAAACATTTCAAGACACGCTGAACCGTCTTAAGCAATATAAAACAAGCTAAAAAAAAGCCGATATGCAAGGCATATCGGCTTTTCAATTCACAAGGCTTTAATTTACAGAGCAGCGTCCAGTTCAGGAACCGCTTCAAATAAATCTGCCACAAGTCCGTAATCCGCAACCTGGAAAATAGGTGCGTCTTCATCTTTGTTGATAGCAACAATAACTTTACTTCCAGACATACCTGCCAAATGTTGAATAGCACCGGAGATACCGACTGCGATATATAAGTTAGGCGCAACAATTTTACCTGTTTGACCAACTTGCATATCGTTAGGAACAAAACCGGCATCAACAGCGGCACGTGATGCACCTACTGCTGCGCCAAGCTTGTCGGCAACAGATTCAAGAATCTTGAAGTTATCTCCATTCTGCATACCACGACCACCAGAAATAACGATTTCAGCAGCAGTAAGCTCTGGACGATCTGACTTAGCCATTTCTTCACCAACGAATGATGAAATACCGGCATCTTGTGCATTATCAATTGATTCAACCGCAGCAGAACCACCTTCAGCAGACACAGGATCAAACGCTGTACCACGAACTGTAATCACCTTGACAGAGTCAGTTGACTGAACTGTTGCGATGGCGTTACCGGCATAGATTGGTCGAACGAATGTATCGGCTGACTCAACACGAATCACGTCTGACAATTGAGCTACATCCAATAAAGCAGCCACTCTAGGAAGGAAGTCCTTACCCGTTGTGCCAGCAGAGGTCAAAATATGCGAATAACCTTTACCTAGATCTGCAACAAGCAATGACAAGTTTTCAGCTAGATGATGGCCGTAAGCAGCATTATCAGCCAAAATTACTTTAGACACACCCTCTGCTTTTGATGCAGCTTCTGCCGCAGATGAACAACCATCACCCGCAACAAGTACATCAATATCGCCACCAATCGCTTTAGCAGCAGCAAGAACGTTTAAGGTAACAGGCTTAAGTGCGCTGTTATCATGATCAGCAATTACTAAAATACCCATTTAGATCACCTTCGCTTCATTTTTGAGTTTATCCACTAGCTCGGCAACATCTGCAACTTTCACACCTGCAGAACGTGTTGGCGGCTCCTCAACCTTCAATACTTTTACGCTTGAAGCGATATCGACACCCAAATCAGCAGGCGAAATGGTTTCTAGCGGCTTTTTCTTTGCTTTCATAATATTCGGCAAAGAAGCATAACGCGGCTCATTCAAGCGAAGATCTGTTGTTACAACAGCAGGCAGTGATAAACCAACTGTCATCAAACCGCCATCGACTTCACGGGTAACATTAACTTTGTCACCATCAACAGCGACTTCTGATGCGAAAGTACCCTGAGACATACCAGTCAACGCAGCTAGCATCTGACCCGTTTGATTGTTATCAGAATCAATAGACTGTTTACCAAGAACGACTAACTGAGGTGCTTCTTTATCTACGACTGCTTTCAACAGTTTTGCAACCTGAAGCGATTGAACATCTTCATCAGTTTCGATCAGGATCCCACGATCAGCGCCAAGGGCCAAAGATGTACGAATCTGTTCCTGAGCTACTTTAGGGCCAATTGAGACAACGACGATTTCAGTCGCAACACCCTTTTCTTTTAGACGAACTGCCTCTTCGACAGCGATTTCACAAAACGGATTCATTGCCATTTTGATGTTAGTAAGATCCACACCTGAATTATCAGGTTTTACTCGTACTTTGACGTTATAGTCAATAACTCGTTTAACTGCGACCAGAACCTTCATAGATTCCTCGTTAATTAGCAAATGAAAATTAGAGGCCTGCAAATTAAAATTCTTGGCAAGGTATTACCTGGCAAGGATAGTAATATGACACATTTAGACCCGGACAAAGGCGCGAAGCCAATCAAGTTTAGTGTTCTTGTAAGCGAAATAACCACTATTTTTGAATAGTTACAGAAACAATGGTCGTATTCATAAGAACGCTCGGCAGTTCGATTTCTATAATCAAATGCAGATACAGCTTACGCGAAGGCGATGATTCTGCCGATAAATCGCAATTAGGTCAATAGTTGCCCACTAATTCACTGAATTTATCACTGTTTTTTTACATTTTTCAAGCTGCTAAATAAGAAGCCAGCCGAGACACTTTCATTTCTTTTACTTACGTAATAGAACAAGGTAAAATTCAAACAAACGTTTGAACCCTAATTGTTTTAGTTCATTTAGTTTTCAGACATTCAATAAGACTGCTACTTTTAAGTGATCAACATTTTAATTGGCGGCAATAATTCAAAATAAAGTGGTTAGTATTTAACTTCTTAATAAAGGAAGTATATCCACTTAACTATCGTATATGCATGAGGAGACTAATTGTGGAACGTGAATCGATGGAATTCGACGTACTCATTGTTGGCGGCGGCCCCGCTGGCTTATCAGCTGCTTGTCGAATGAGACAAATCGCTGAAGAAACAGGCAAAGAAATAAGTGTATGCGTAGTTGAAAAAGGCTCTGAAGTCGGTGCACACATTCTCTCTGGCGCAGTACTTGAACCGACAGCATTAAATGAATTATTCCCTAATTGGAAAGACATGGGTGCTCCGCTGAATACTGAGGTCACCGCCGATGAATTCTACTTTCTAACCGGGCAAGAGAAAGCACTTAAACTACCTAACGCTTTTATTCCAAAACCGACCCACAACGATGGCAACTATATCGTTAGCCTGGGCAATGTATGTCGTTGGTTGGCAGAACAAGCAGAAGCACTCGGCGTCGAGGTCTACCCAGGCTTTGCGGCTGCAGAAATCCTTTATCATGAAGATGGCAGAATAAAAGGCGTGGCGACCGGCGACATGGGCGTAGGCCATGATGGTCAGCCAAAAGATTCTTACATGCCGGGTATGGAGCTTCACGCTAAATACACCTTATTTGCCGAAGGTTGTCGCGGCCACCTAGGCAAGGAATTGATTTCTAAATTCAAGCTTGATGAAGGTAAAGACCCTCAACATTACGGCATTGGCATTAAAGAGCTTTGGGATATAGACCCAAGCAAACATCGTCAAGGCACCGTTATGCACGGTCTTGGATGGCCACTAAGCGAAACCAGTTCAACGGGCGGTTGGTTCCTATACCACATTGAAAATAATCAGGTGGTACTTGGCCTAATCACAGACCTTAGCTACAGCAACCCACATTTAAGTCCTTTCGAAGAAATGCAGCGCTGTAAACTTAACCCTGTATTAAAAGATGTTCTTGAAGGCGGTAAACGTGTCAGCTACGGCGCAAGAGCACTTATTAAAGGTGGCTTAAACGCATTACCCAAAATGACCTTCCCTGGTGGCATGATCATCGGTTGTGATGCCGGCACCATGAACCCACTAAAAATCAAAGGTTCTCACACGGCAATGAAGAGCGGCATGCTTGCAGCTGAAGCAGTGGCAGCGAAACTAGCTGAAGGCGCTGAGGGTGAAGAAGCGACTAACTTTGATGAGCTATTCAAGAAAAGCTGGCTGCATGATGAGCTATATAATGTTCGTAACTTTGTGGGCGTCATGCATAAGTTTGGCACTTATCTTGGAGCGGCATATACCTTTATTGATCAAAATATCTTTGGCGGTAAACTTCCATTTAGCTTTAGCGACAAAACGCACGACTACGCGACACTAAAACCCGCGTCTGAATGCAAAAAGATTAATTATCCTAAACCAGATAATAAAATCACCTTTGATCGACTCACATCCGTGTTTTTATCAAACACTAACCATGAAGAAGATCAGGCTTGCCACCTCAAACTGACAGATCCGTCTATTCCAATCAATCAGAACCTACCTAAGTTTGATGAACCGGCGCAGCGATACTGCCCTGCTGGCGTGTATGAAGTGATCGAAGAAGATAATGGCGACAAACGTTTCCAAATAAACGCGCAAAACTGTGTTCATTGTAAGACTTGTGATATCAAGGATCCTGCGCAGAACATCACTTGGGTTACACCAGAAGGCGGCGGCGGCCCTAACTATCCAAATATGTAACCAGCAAAAGCAGCTTCGGCTGCTTTTTTATTTCTGCTATCCATAAAAAAACCGCCTAAAAGGCGGTTTTTTTATGGATCAATTAAAGCTATTGCCAAATTATCTTTTGCTTGCCTGCATACCATTTATCTTGCAGCGGCTTGTAAACATCTTCGACAACATTTCGCTTGATTTTCATGGTAGGCGTAAGGAAGTCATTTTCGATCAACCATTGATCTTTCACGACAACCATAAACTGCAGCTGCTCATGAGGATCAACAGTGTCATTCACTTCTTTCATCAGCGCTAATAAGCTTGGTTCGATCTCTTTTCTGAACTCTGCATCACCGTGTTTCGCAAAGGTTTCATCAGAAAGCATGAGTAAAGCATGAGGCTGGGGGCAATCGGCACCCGTCACACAAACCATTTCGATAGCGTCATGGCCAATAATCTTATTCTCAATAGGCGCTGGCGCAACATACTTACCTTTACTGGTTTTAAATATTTCTTTGATTCGACCGGTAATTTTCAAACGACCAGCACTATCAATTTCACCTTTATCACCAGTTAACAAGAAGCCATCTTCACTGAAGGTTTCTTTGGTTTTTTCTTCGTCCTTGTAGTAACCCATCATGGTTGCTGGGCTTTTGACCTGAATTTCACCAATTTCAGAAATTCGCTGCTCAACACCGGGAAGTGGTTCACCCACGTAACCAACTTTAGAGCGGCCTGGCATAGAGATATGGGAGTAGGCAAAATTCTCCGACATACCATAACCTTCAAGCAACTCAAGACCCAAGTTACGATACCAGTTAATGATATCTGCAGATAAAGGCGCAGAGCCACTACCTGCAAAACGACAATGTTCGAGACCTAGCGCTGATAACACTTTCTTCTTAACTAACTTAGATACAACTGGAATTTTCAACAAACGATTGAGCTTTTTAGGTGGCATCTTTTTAAAGATACCTAACTGGAACTTAGACCATAATCTGGGGACAGAGATAAAGACCGTTGGCTTAGCTCGCTGCAAGTCATCAAGAAAGGTATCTAAAGCGTCCGCAAAGAAAAGCTGGAAACCGATATATAAGGAAGATTGCTCAACAGCATAACGCTCAAAAACATGAGCCAGCGGCAAATAGGAAAGCATTCGATCATTTCCGTTGATATCGAGCGCTTGTGCTACCCCGCTACCCGCGACACCCATCGCGTAAAAAGACAACATCACACCTTTTGGCTTGCCCGTACTACCTGAGGTATAAACAATCGTCGCCATCTCATCAGGCTCACGTACAGTGTCTTCCTGCATAGGTGCATTTTCTGCAACAATGTTATCCCAGCTTGGGAAGTCAGTTTTTGGGCTCAGAGGATAAGAAACGCATGGAAGGTCAGCTGGAACACCGTCTTTCATAGAGTCCCAGTCATCAAGTTTACCAACAAACAATAACTGAGAATCACTGTGCTTGAGTATGTAATTCACTGTCTCTGAATTTAAGGTAGGGTATAGCGGCACTGTAACGTGGCCCGCCATCCAAATTGCCAAATCAGTCATAATCCAGTGCGCACAGTTTTTAGATAAAATTGCAATGCGGCTCTTTGGTGGATAATTCAATGATTTGATATAGCTCGCCATTCTTCTGGCTTCACCAACAGCTCTGTTCCAAGTATATTCTTGAACAACGCCATTACCCATTGGTTGCGTTAAATAAATATCGTCCGCTTTTGCTTTTTCCCAACGATAAACCTGCTCGAGGGGTAGCTTTACTTTTTTCAAAGAAGTCATGGTGGTGTCAGTTGCCCTATTGTATGTTGTTTCGTTAATTCCATCTAAGGCCAATTATTGAAAAGCCCGAGGTAGCGATAATAAAAGGTGTGGAAGTAAATTTAAATAGAAAACTATAAAACTAATCAAAATACTGTATCTTTTTTAATTAAATGTTAAATCGCGAGGTATTTAGTGATGCTTTGCAGCTTAGTCAAGAAAGCATAGTTGAGAAGATCGAAACCACCAGCTTTTACCATGGCTCATCCTGAGCATGAAATAAAAAGAATTCACTTATCCATTGTTTCACAAACTCACCCTCACTACTCATCAGCAAAACATTCAGCGCCAAAGACATAATGAGCAAAATAACAAACAACATGTTCAGGAGACTAGACCCCTGAGCGCTTTCACGTTCGGGCGCCTCTGTTTTCTCCTCCTGTTTTGGTTTGACTTCTTTGATTTCAGTTTTTTGTTCTTCCACTAATGGCAATAGTTCTGATACAACAGCTTCAACGCTTTGCGGTCTATCTTCCCGATATTTTGACAGCATTCTGCTAATCAATTGCTGCATATCGAACGGGAGACTGATAAACGCTCTGGTTTTAATTAACACGCCATCTTTGAATGCTGGAGGCATACCTGTCAGAGCATGAAAAAAGATCGCGCCGACAGAATAAATATCTGACAGCTCATCTCGTTGAGGGCTTTTATCAGCATACCAATTCATTTCGCGAGACCGAACTCGATAGTGCTCATCCAAGCCAAAATCACTAAGCTTCACTTGCATATCTGCGCTTAACAAAATATTGCTCGGCCTTAAATTGCCATGCAAAATTCGGTTTTGATGTGCAAAAGAAAGGCCTCGACAAATTTGAATTGCCAGCTTTAAAAAGCTTTGTAAATCGAATACTTCTATCAGCCTATCCTGAAGAGTGCCACCGGATATATAGGGCATGACGATGATAAACACGGAATCATTTTTGGATGAGCCTAAAATATTTAATACATTTGGATGTTTCAAACTATGCAGCATTTTTGCTTCTCGGAAACCTGAAAAGCTATTCATCCGTTTCTTTATCACCAAAAGCTTGTGCGAACTTTTGTCTTCATATAAATAGACTGCGCCATGTTGATCTTCCTGCATAACATCCAGTAAGCCAAACTTTTGCTTGATCGCCGCCAAGCCTTCACCTGCGCGATTCACCTTCTCTTCAGCTATATGCTGACCTTTCATGGCTAGGAGGAGCTGAGTTTTGACTTCTTCAACCGAGGATGGGCGCTTTTCTGGATCTTTCTCAATACACTTCAACACCAGCTTATCCAGAGCCGGTGTAATTTCTTCATCAAAGGCGGATAAAGGGACGGGATGTGAAGAAGGCAGCTGCCCAGAAAACAACTCGTACATCACCACACCGATAGAATAAATATCACTCAGTGACGACGTCATCGAGATACCTTGATGCTGCTCGGGTGCCATGTATGCTTCGGTACCAAGAATCAGCCGTGTTTCATCTGGCTGAACCTCCTTATCTACCTTAAAGAATGAAGCAATACCAAAATCCAGTAATCGCGCAAAGCCCTCTTTATCAATAATGACATTTGCCGGTTTGATATCCCGATGAATCACATCAAACTTATGCGCGTAAGCCACGCCCTTACAAATCTGCACAGCAATATCGACTTTCTGATTAAAGTCAAAGGTCAGCTCTTTGATGGCGTCAGCCAAATTCAATCCTTCGACAAATTCCATGACAAAAACAGGACGCCCCTTACTGGTCGTTCCCCGGTCGATAACATGAATAATATTGGGATGATTCAAGCGCGCAATAATCAGAGATTCACGTTCGAAACGTTTAATAACGGAGGGATTATCAGAAAGTGTGGCAGATAAAACCTTGATCGCGACCTGTCGATTTAAGGATCGCTGCATACCTCTATAGACGGTTGCCATTCCGCCTTCACCAATTTTTTCTAAGTACTCGTAACGTCCTTCTTCAGCCATTTTTTGTCAGTCCAAATAGAAAGTTAGCAACAACGTAACGAAAACGACCAACAATACAAACCACGTCATTATCGCCCGGTTCTTAAATGGCACTTGATGCACTTCCTGTGGAGCGTCTGGCTTAAACGCCGCTGACTCTTCATTCTCATTTGTTAAACGCTGCGGATGATGGATCAAGGTAAATGTCACATTGTCTGGAGCCCCGGCTTCCAATACTTCGCTAAGTAAGTTTTCTGCCGCCTGATCCAAATGCTTCGCGCCGCAAATTGTCTGAAAAATAAAGTCTTCGCTGACCACACCAGACAAACCGTCGGTACAAAGCATTAAGAAACACCCTGCCTCCAAACGGCCATTCAAAACAGGGATCGAAAGCTGGCTTTCTTGTCCTAATGCTTGGGTCAGTTCATGTTGACCTTGGTGGGAAAGCATTTCTGCTTCGGAAATTTCACCGTGTTCGTAGAGTTCAAAAGCCACATTATGATCAGAACTTAAACGCTGAATACCTTTTTTGGGGTCAATCAAGTAGGCCCGACTATCGCCGACCCACGCTAACTCGAAGTTATTTTGTAGGATTTTTACACCAATAATGGTGGTTGCCATACCTTCAAGCTCAGTCTGATTTGACACAGCGCTTAAAATGGATTCGTTAGCCTCTTCAATAGCTTCCAAGAAAGGAAGGTTTTGTCTTAATTTTCGCTCCACTACCTGAACGGCTAACTGGCTTGCAAACTCCCCTCCTGTATTGCCGCCAACCCCATCGGCAACTAACCAAACGCCCTCATCGCTATTACTGATATAACTATCTTCATTTAAGTCACGAACTAAACCTGGGTGACATACAGTTTTTGATACCAGCATGAGCTAATAGAGCATCCTAAATAGAGAGTAAAAACGGCTAACCACACCTAAAATTAAAGTTATTATGTTTCAGTATAGACAAGTCTTTTAAAAGACGAGTCTTTCTAATATAGCAGGTGATCTGACTTTTTTTAGCGGAAAAGTCGAAGACTGAAAACTTGCCGCTATACTAAAAATAATTAATGACTCCGTACTGAATTTCGACCCAAGACCACTCATTCCGTCTTCCGTCGTTGTCTGTTGAGATTCTCAGAAATAACCAGAGGCTTTACACCGCATGATAAAACTTCAATTCAAGGACCGACGAAGAGAATCGGTTTGGCTGGTCGATCAACTATTCACCATAGGTAAAGCAAGCACTAACAGTTTAATGATTGAAGACCCCTCGATAGAGGCACATCATGCCGAGATCACAAACGCTGGAAACACGCTCTCGATCAATAACGTTAATAAAGCATCGATAAAAATTAATGGTGAAGAATTAACAAAAGCCACTCAGGTCAAGGCTAACGATGTCATCACCTTAGGCAGCGTAGAGTTGGAGCTAGTAGATTCGCAGACGTTGATTTCTAATCAGGCACAAAAAACCCAAGCGGCCCACATCTGGTCTCTGCATTCAAGCGCCAGCTGGCTAGAAAAAAACGACTTCATCATTAGTCGCAAAACAACCATTGGCAGAGATCCACAGTGCGACATTTGCCTCAACTTAGACCACCTGTCACGCAAACATGTATTACTGGAACCGCAAAATGCAAAGCTCTTTATAGAGGATCTGGGCTCATCGAATGGCACCTTTGTTAACGGGCAGCGAATCCAAAAAACCGAACTTCAACCCGGTGATAAAATTAAGCTCGACGTACTCACTTTCGAAGTGCGCGGACCATCTGGTAAGTCTGCATCAGACCCGAACAAAACGATTATTCGCTCCATTCCGTCGGCTGCTGGACAGAAAAAAACACCACCAAAAAAAGCCGCACCCACCATAAAACCGCAACAAGACGCACCTCGCCCAAAGACAGTAAAACGGAAAAAGTTAGCATCAGAAGGGAAACAGGCTTGGTTATCGGGCGATAATCAACTCAAAGCCAAAACAGAGAAAAAGAAAAACAAGACTAGGTTGATTTTAACAACCTGCGCACTGAGTGTTGTCGCTCTCGGTATCGTGGCCGTGCTACTGTTCTGAAATAAGTCAGATAAGACTTATTTCTTTTGCAGTAACTGTATTAAACGTGTGAAAGCCTGACTCAACTCTGCTACCACGAGCTCATCCAGATCAATCATCAACCATTTCTGATGCGCATTAGCAGGGTGATATAACCAACAGGCTATCTGTTGCGTAGAGCAATCGTATTCTATAAAAGGGTCTACCCCACTCACTTCAAGTTTTTCAGCGCTCAACCTTGGAAACCCATCTAAGAAACTTCGCTCCTGAAGCACAATGACATTATCCTGTAATGAAACCTGATATTTTATGCCCTGCTGTTCAGATGACTTTTTAACTCGCAAACCTGAATACGGGTGAGCATTCAATAAACTATTAATTTGCATAAGAAGTGCATTAGCAGGGCTATCCGTTAAAAACAATGCCTGCAATGACTGTATATAGGCATCACGTTCTTGGTTTACCAGGGTTGGCGGGGTCTCAACTTGATCCTCGGTATTCGCGCTAGAATTGCCAAAATGACTTTTTGGTTTCGATGCAGCCTCTTCCACCAAAGTAATTAAGCGCAAAGCATCATAATAGAACGCACCGGATGCACCCACTTTGACAATATAATGCTCGAGCGACAACTGCGCTTTATCAAAACGCTCTTGTTTAAAGTGAACTAAACCATTATAGAAATAGAATGGTACCGGAAGGTCAGTTTTGAGGTCGGCCATTTTATTAAGGCTATCATCAGCAAGCGACCAGTTAGCGTTGTTAACAGCTTCTTCAACAATTAAAAGCAGTCTAGCTGACTCATGCTCAGGAGGTAGCTTACTGGCCAAAGCAGTAAAGGGAAGACAGAGAAGAACAACATAAAGCACCCAATGCATGCAATTAAACCTTATCTGTTTAGCCGAAAACAGAAGACAGCAAGCAACACTGACCTTCGAAATCTAACCAAGATGTTTTATAAAACGCTCAAGTTATCAGGAAGCACAGACCAACTTTGCTTCATCTAGCATAGCGAGTACGACTTTGTCAGACATAACATTATGCTTACTTTCTACATCATTTTCTGGTGAAGACACAGTAATAAACGTATCAGAGTCACTAAACTCCTTTAGCGTAGGAATGCTGACTTCATCAAGATCACTAAGCGTTGAAGTAGTCAGCAGCTCCCCTCTCGCCTGAGAGTTTTCAATGCTAATTACTTCATCATCAGATTCTGAAAGAGGCGCTAAACTAGCTTGCTCATTGGCGGAAGAAGTTTCCACTGTGTGCGATGTTTCACTCGCGGATATCTGTTGAGAGGCTCTGAAGGCGTCGATATCCAAGGCTTCAGTTTGGCTAAAAAATTCACCGATGTAGTCATTCAAAATAGCAGACGACTTTTTAGCACTGGTGCTCACTGGAACTCGTGCGCTCT
>JBLLNS010000013.1:0-98041 GCA_048058835.1 Oleiphilus sp. | reverse complement strand
TACTAGAAGAAGAAGGAATTTACTACTTCTTCAAGCATGAAAAAAATAAACACACTTTGGTTTTATCGGATTACGCAAAAGCCTATGAAAAGGTGGCGCTAGACCCGATTGATGTGATTGATGGTACTCATACAGATCACAAAATAAGTAAGTGGCAGCATAGTTATAATTTTTGCAGCGGTGCAGTGAGTCATACCGATTACGACTTTCAAGTGCCCTCAAGTTCGCTCATGGCTGAACAACAAACGATTGTTGACCTTCCTAATATTAAACAGTTTGAACAATACGATTTTCCAGGCACTTATACCGAGAAAGCAAGTGGTGATCAGATCGCTCGAAATAGAATGGAATCAATCGAAGCCTCATATAGCCAAGCCTCTGCATCCAGTGATTATCCCTTCTTAGCTCCAGGTTTTACCTTCAAAATAGGCCGACACCCAGATGATGCAGAAACCAAGCAAAAGTATGTTATTTCTAGCATTGTGCATCAGGCGAGTGAAGGTGCATATCGGGCCGGTGATGAGGGCTCTTTCAGTTACAGTAATGAGTTTCAATGCATCCCCGAAGACACCGTGTTAAGGCCCATCAAAACCAGATCGAAACCGTATATTGCCGGTTCGCAAACAGCGCTTGTCGTCGGGCCTTCATCTGAAGAGATATATACCGATAAGTTTGGCCGGATTAAAGTGCATTTTTTCTGGGATCGTTTAGGTAAAAAAGATGAAAACAGTTCCTGCTGGATTCGAGTCGCTCAGCTGTGGAGTGGTAAAAAATGGGGCGCTCAATTCTTACCAAGAGTCGGCCATGAAGTGCTTATTTCGTTTTATGGAAGGCGACCCTGATCGACCCATAGTCGTTGGCAGCCGTTTACAATGCAGAAAAGATGCCGACCTATGATTTGCCCGCCAAGAAAACCGTTAGCGGCATTAAGTCTCGTTCCACTAAGAGTGGTGGAACAAATAATTATAATGAGTTGCGTTTTGAAGATGAGAAAGGCAAAGAATTACTCTATATTCACGCGGAAAAAGATGAGCAAGAAGTGGTCGAAAATAACCAAACTCTCAGCGTGGGTAACGACCAATCTGTGAGTATTGGTAATGACCAGAGCATCGAGGTGGGCAATAACAGTACTGAAAATATTGGAAATGACTGCTCTCAATCTGTGGGTAATGATACATCCATTTCAATCGGCGCCAATCATACTGAGTCAGTGGGGAAAGCGATGTCCGTCTCCGTTGGTGAAAATCGCTCTCTAGACGTGGGTAAGGATCAAAGTATCTCGGTCGCGGGGGATCAAACGGAGTCGGTTGGCAAAAACTATACGGTCGATATTAGTAAAGATTTAACCGAAAGTGTGGGTGGCAAGCATTCGGAAACCGTTGAAAAAGACTACTTCCTAGGGGCAAAGAAAATTTTGCTTTCAGCAGATACTGATATCACCCTAAAAGTCGGTAAAGCAAAAATTGTGATGAAGAAGAATGGCGACATCACGATTAGTGGTGGGAAAATTAATGTTAAAGGTTCTGGTGCTGTTGCAATTAAAGGCAGCAAGATCACTCAAAATTAAAGGTTATCCGTGGCGATGCAAACCCAATACGAATCTTTTTCAAATGAAGCAGACGCTTCCAATTCAGCAGGCACTTTGCTAATTGGAAAAGTGCTTGGCTTTAATGAGCGTGGAAACCCTCTGGTGGCCTATGACGAAACGACACGAAAACGCCCATTTAGGCGCTAACCACTATTTCGCTTAATCATGAGGTGATTGGGAAGGACGTGGCGATTTCATTTGCCCGAAATAATGGTGTTGTCGCCATTGTAATGGGCGTGATAAAGCGCGCTTTAGATGATGTGCTCGACGTAGATCGTATGGGTAAACGGGATGAAAGTACCAGCAATGAAGCTAACGAGAAAGCGGCGATTGTCGATGGTAAAAAGTTAGAATTATCGGCGACTGATGAAGTCACGATCCGTTGCGGCAAAGCCAGTATTAGCTTAAACAAAAATGGGAAAATACTGATTAAAGGAGAGCACATGCTTAACCGGACTGCGGGTTCATACAAAATTAAAAGTGGTTCGATTCAGTTAAATTGACTCTTTTCAAAATCTTCGAACTTCTCAAAAGGACAGGTAATGCTTCAACTCACTAATAAGACACCCTTCGATAGTCAGATTATGCTCACTAGCGATAAAAATGGTGCAGATGTGGTTGTTCTGGGGGTGAAAGCAACCTTCAGTATTTTGCCAGAAGTGGCCATCGCCAAAGAGCAAGTACCTTTAATCCTTGAAGATCAGTATTTAGGCGACCCATTAACGACGAGCTTGAAATATGCCTCGGAAATGCTAATGCCTAAACCGGGTGCTGATCTTGTTTTGAATGGCCACGCCTATGCGCCAAATGGTCAGAAGACGGGAGTGGTCGATACCTTGCTCTCGGTTGGGCAGCTATCTAAAACCTTACGCGTATTTGGCGACCGGCTCTGGATACACGGTGGTCAGTCTGAGCCGCAAACATTCGAAAAAATCCCCTTAATTTATGAAAACGCGTATGGTGGTGTTCATCATTTTCAACCAGACAAACCGATAGCTGCAGATTCAGCCTTAGCGGTGAGTGAAAATCCGATCGGTAAGGGGTTTATTGGCAAGCGCAGCAACAAAGACATGATCGGACAGCATTTACCGAATATTGAAGACCCACGACAGTTGATCCGCACGCCTTATGATAAACCATGCCCTACAGGTTATGGGTATATACCTAGCTCCTGGGCTCCGCGTAAAAATTTTGCAGGCACGTACGATCAGCAGTGGACAAAAACGCGAGCGCCTTTTTTGCCGACCGATTTTGATGAGCGTTTTTTTCTGAGTGGTTCAGAGGGTTTAAGCCAAGAGCGGCAGACATTTAAAGGAGGCGAAGCGGTTCGCTTGATCAATTTGATGGAAGGGCATGCCGATGTACAGTTTCATTTACCGGTTTGTCCTTTGTCAGCAAAGTTTAAATTCGAAATGCAATGGCATGATGCTGACATGCCCATCGAAACTATTTTGATCGAACCAGACGAGAATCGTCTGATTATCATCTGGAAAACTCACTTCTTGTGCAATAAAAAACCTTTGAAAGTGAGTGAAGTGTCGGTTTCATTCGATCAAGACATAGACCAAACAGGAGTTAACTAAGTGGAAAGCTTAGCGATTAGCGTCACAGGCATGGGAATGGTTAATCCAGCAGGCATTGGTGCGCAAGCTGTTGCTGCCGCGGTCCAGGCTGGCATCAATATGTACAGTGATTCTCCGATAATGCGGGCCTCTAATGAGCCTTACAAAATGGCCTGTGTGCCAGAAGCTTGCTTACCTGACTTGAAAGCGGACGCACCTGAGTCTAAACAACAAATTAATAGAAATGCCTTATATCGACGAATGTTGAAATTAGGGAAACTAGCGTTATCGCAATTGACTGAATCAATAAATACTGAGCAGTCAATTCCTTTATTCTTAGCTGTACCAGAACAACGATGTGGTAGGCCTTTTCCGGCCTTAGAACCGGTGATAAAAGACTTGTCTTCAGAGATAGACTTCAGTCTCGATTTAGTGACCAGCCGAGTTTTCCCAGAAGGGCGTGCTTCTGGAATCAATGCCCTGAGTGAAGCAATGAAGGTCTTACTGAATACTTCTCTAGACAGCATTATCGTGGGCGGTATTGATTGCTTTATGGACGTCATGCTACTGGCTGCGCTAGATAAAGAAGGGAGACTTGCTGGCAACGACGTCTTAGGTGGTTTTGTCCCAGGTGAAGGTGCGGCATTTCTTGTGTTACAGAAAGCACCAAAGATCGATGTGACGGTTTCTCTACCGGGCAAAGGTGATGAGCCCGGTCACATGTATAGCGAAGAGCTATGTTTGGGGAATGGTCTATCTGGTGCTATTAGCGAGGCGCTGAATCAGGCTGATAATGTCCTTCAGTCAGGGCCGGTGAACACAATTTTATGCAGCATGAATGGAGAGCCTGCTCATGTGAAGGAATGGGGAACGGCTTTGATCCGAAATAGTGACTCGTTTGCAGATGGGTTTGAACTTCATCATCCGGCTGAATCTTATGGAGATTTAGGCGCGGCGACAGTACCGACTTTAATAAGTCTGGCGATACTTGGTTTGGAAACGGGTTATTGTCAAAGCCCTTTACTTGTCTGGAGTGCTTCAGACCGAGAGCAGAGGGGCGCTGTCGTGATTTCATTAAATAAGGAGTGTGCAAATGGCTAGTACGGTCTATGCGAATTGTTGTGGCGTTGTACATAAGGGCAGTGGTGGGATGAGTATTGTTTTTCCTGACGTGTGCAAAACGCCTAGCCCAGCTGGGCCTGTTCCCATTCCCTATCCTAATATTGGTATGGCATCGAACACCTCTGGTGGGACTAAAAAAGTTAAAATTGATGGTGAAATGGCCATGGTTAAAGGCGCCAAATATACCACTTCAACGGGCGATGAACCTGGTTCGGCAGGCGGAGTAATGAGCAGCTGTAATAAGGGGGAGGTCGAGTTTATGCTTTACTCCTTCGATGTGAAGTTTGAAGGTAAAAATGCTTGCCGCATGGGGGACATGATGTTCCACAATAAAAAGAACATTATGGGTTAAGGTCATGTCTAAGGTACAAAGCTATATCCCTGATGTGCTGGATGCTCACTTTGATGAAGCCGTATTCCTGTATGGTGAATTTGTCGCTGAAACCAGCGCTATGAATACCCCCGATTCAGTGTACTTAGACCGAGTGATCGGACGTTTGAAAGCGAATCTTCACGGTTTAGCGTTGAATGAGACAATCGCTTGGACTTATTGTGACACTGCTGTAGACAGTGACGATCCGGGAGAGTTCTTTGTCGCATCTTTTTTGGCGTTTCTTTCGGGCGATCTTGAAAAAATTAAACCGCTAGCAGATGCGGCTCACAGCTCTGCGGAATTGCTCAAAGCAACATCGGATGCCTTGGCTTGGCACCCTTGGTCGCTATCGAGTTTTTGGGCAACAAAGTTCGTTTCAGCCAAAAAAATAGAACTGGCTGCGGCGGGGTTTAATTGCTTCGCGCAGCACCAACAAACAGCGCCCTTAGAGTTGGTGTCCTTGGTGCAGCGAGCCCTAAGTGAACGTCATCTGGGTGCAACGCTTTTGTTACTCGATTTAGCTGTGAAGCATACTGATACTTCAGTCGTCCCGGCTTTACAGTCCTTTCCTGTTGAAGCGGTCAACGCCCTAACATTTCATGTGCTTAGCGTTAGATTGAGATTAGGCGACCTTAGTGCTTTAGATGATCTTAAAGCGTTTGTGTTAGCCGAAAACGAATTCAGAGAAGCTGTTATCACGCTCGCTTTACCGCTACTGGATAAAATAGAAGCGAAAAAGTGGGTGGCTGAGATAAAAGCGACACCAAACTCTGAACGTTGGGTCTTGCTTAGCATCGGTGCGATGAAGGAAAAAGTATTGCTGCCTTGGGTGATAAAACAAATGGAGAGTGTGGCGCTTTCGCGTATAGCGGGAAAAGTGTTTACTCAATTAACAGGCATCGATTTAAAGGAAAAACAATGGCTGTTAAATGATGACTCAATTGACCAAAAATGGATGGAGCTTGAGGGGGATGAAGAGTTGGACTGGCCCGACGTTCATAAAATTAAGCAAGCAATGCAAGGTATGGGAGGATAAGGAATGACGGATATTGGTGAACTCATCGCGGTATCAAATATAGCCGATGACAAAGTAAAATGCCCCTTCTGCCCGGATAAAAATCTTGATGATTGCAAGGCAAAGAAAAAGGAGCCAGTCACCAAAGTAAAAAGCAAACCGGCGCAGTTAAAATGCACACCGCTAACGCCAAAGGGTGACTATTCGTATACCACTGCAAAGCACCATTTAATTTCTGCGAAACAATGCTATGCCAAGCTCAAGCGTGCAGTTCGAATGGGCTCGATGGCTGAATATGACATTAATGACCCACCCAATGGTATCGCCTTGCCGACAGTTGCTAATAACTTACGTTACACGGTGGGTACATCAGTCAATAAGAAATACGGCAAGTTAAGTCCGGCTGAAAAAGAAGAAGTCTCCTTTTCGATCATGCGAACTGAAAAGGCCCAATGGCATGTTGGACATCACGCTGTCACCGTCGAATTGTGTGACAACTGGGCGGATGAAGAAGAGGATACACCGTGGCGTCGTGGTCATCAGGTTTCCTATGATAACGAGGTGGTCGCTCAGCTATTAAAAATACTCGCAAAATATGATACGAAAGAACCTTGCGATGAAACTAAGCCTACAGGCTTTAAAGCAGATATGGACGACTTGAGTAAAAAGATTAAAGGTAAATTAGACAAGTTCAAAACAGATGATCCGTCGGCGTCTTCGCCTTACTTTGTTTCTAGGCTCGCTTATGCTTTCGCATCCGACGCCAGTGATGAGCCGGATGACTCAGAAGAGCTCGATTAAAAAGATATTGCGTATATGTGTTTACGATTCAAAGCCCAAAATGAAAGAAAAGATAATAGGATAAATTTAAATGGCATTTTATATTTTTCGACAAAATACCTTAACGAAAAAAACGCCTTTGGCGATAGATAGTGCTCCGGATCATATAGACCCCTTGGACTGGATAAAGGGTAATGTGATGGCACCACCAACAAGCGATGATCAACCTCTCCAGCTTGATTTGTCTCTTGAAAGTGGGCGTTTTAAAAGCGCTATTATCGATGGCTTTTTAACGCTTTATCACTATCGCTTATGTGAAGTCTTAAGTGAGTTCGGCGTCGATAATATTCAAGCGTTTCCAGTGATTCTTCGGGATCAAGAAACAGGCGAAACATTCGAAAATTATCGTTTGGTCAATATCGTTGGCTTATTAGACTGTGTCGACATGGATAAAAGCGACATAAAATATTGGCCTAGCGGTCGAGGTTTTGATTTCGAATCGATGGTCATTGATGACAAAAAAGTGCAAGGCTTTCAAATCTTTAGATTAAAAGATGACCCGACGAAAGTGATTATAAGTGAAGACTTAAAACAATTTATCGAGTCAAAAAAAATGACTGCAGGCGTTAAGATTATTCAGACTGAAGATTATTCGGATTGGTGAGTTTTGCCAAAAAATCGCTGATATAAAATACAGAGACCCTAGTCGATGAAAGACGATAAAACTCATCTATCCCTGAACAAAAATGAGGATGATAAAACCGTTATTCTTTCTGATAGAAAAAGTAACAAAGATACCGATAAAACGGTTGTTATTTCTCATCAAGGTAATGAAGAAGATCCAAGCAGCTTCAATAGCGCACTTGAAGAGAATAACCTAAACCGACTAGGGGTTGGCTCACTAATCAATAAGCGTTTTTTGCTTGATAAACAGTTAGGCTTTGGTGGCATGGGCGCGGTTTATCGAGCCCTAGATAAACGCAAGCAAGAAGCCGATGATGAAACCCCCTACATCGCTATTAAGCTCTTAGGCGAAGATTTTAAAAATCACCCCAAAGCCTTTATTACCCTGCAACGTGAAACCAAGAAAACCCAGCAACTAGCGCACCCGAACATTGTCACGGTTCATGATTTTGACCGCGATGGTGACCTTGTTTACATGACAATGGAAGAGCTGAAAGGGCAGAACCTTGATGAATTTATCAAAGCGCATGCCGCCAGTTTTATTGATACTAAGCAGGCACTGTCAATTATTAAAAATATTGCCTCGGGCTTAGCTTATGCTCACTCAAAAGGCATTGTTCATTCAGACCTGAAACCCGGCAATATATTTGTCACCGAAGAAGGTCAAGTGAAAATACTCGACTTCGGTATTGCCAGAGTGGTCGAGGACAATGCCGACGCAAACCGCTTTGATGCTGGCGAGCTAGGTGCACTTAGCCCATGCTATGCCAGTGTCGAAATGATCAATCACTTAGCGCCAGACCCCAAAGATGATATCTACGCGCTAGGGATTATTGCCTGTGAATTATTGACAGGCACGCATCCCTATCAGCGTGAAATGGCGACCGATGCCGTGAAACAAAACCTAAAGCCAGACATTCCCGGTGTTGGACGAATGCTAAGAGCTGTGCTTGAGTCTGCCGTGACCCATGATCTTGCTAAGCGAGTTGAAAGTTGCGATGCCTTCATTCGTAAATTAGATTTTGCAACGGGAGGCTATAAAAAATGGCTAGCAGGTGGCGTTCTAGCGATTTGCTTGATAATAAGTAACGTCGTGTATTTGAATATCGCAAAAGAACCTGAATTATCACTGAGTGATTTAAGCGTGACCCAGCAACAAGAATTTGCTGGTTTTATGGCAGAAGCCTCGACAGCAATGCGCTTTGGCGATGTGAATGGTGCTTTGTTTTATATGGATAAAGCCTACGCTATCCATTCGAGTAATTCCGAGATTAGTGATTTTGTTGAGCGGGTTATCGCTAAAGTAGAGGCTAATATCGCAGCGCAAAGTATCGAGTCTCAAGAGGTTCAAGCCATTATTGAAACGCTTGGCGAATATGCGGTGTTTCAAAATGAGAAATGGCAAGATGCATTGAAAACACTCGGCGAATAAGGGCTTTTTAAGCTAATCAAGGTGAGGGTTGGTCTCGACAATGTCAGGCCAGAAGTCTATCCAGTTACTGTGACTCGCTTCGTCATAAATAATGGGTTTAAGCTTGTGTTGCTGGTAGTAGGTTGAATTTAAGGTGTAAGGCACATTAGTATCCTTGCGCCCAACGTAATGATATTGTGCAAGCCCCGCACATTCTTGTAGAGTCTCGCTCGGATTTAATGAACCACTCATTCTTGACCAGCCATGATGGTCTGTCCAATTGTCTGAATCTAGGTTGGCGCTCAGAGTAATCAAGGCGACTGAGTCTAGCTGTTTTCCCGACATGTCACATGCAAGCAGAGTGGCAATGGTTCCGCCGCCACTGTGACCAACAAACACAATATGCTGATAGTTTTCGAGGAATGGTTTTAACAGCTCGCGCATGCTTTGAATGACCTCATGGCTGTAGCGATGCGATGTCCAGTAGCGATAATGGCATCGGGGGTCGTTCGTTTTGAAGTAGCAAGGTCTGCCTAAGTACAGCTTATCGCCCTTAACTGCCTTCATGGCTTCGAATAAAAGCAAGGTGCTTGGGCTAGGGTCCTTTTTGACATATTTTTCCTTATACCAAGGTGAACCATCGCCCTCTATAAAAATAGTCAGAGTATCAGTCTGAGCTTGGTTCGCCTGTTTAATCTTTGCTGTTTCTCTTGTACTGCCGGCAAAAAATACACGATGTTTGAACAAGGTATCTTGAATTGTGCTATTGGCAAACAAGGAGCGATAGGATTCATGCTCAAAAGGATGGGTGGTGCAAGCCGTTAAAAGAGGCAGAAAAAATATGGCGGTTAAATAGTAAGAAAAGGCATTCATGCAACAGCTGCTTTGAAATGTTTAACCCAAGGATAACGCTAAATGCGTAGACTTTGAAGTAAAGGCCTTGCCTCGAAAGCGTTTCTCTTATCCTCAAACTAAGGTCATCGCAAGCAAGCCCATGCTTATCAATGATACGCCTAAACCAACAAGGTGAGCGGTTTTAAGGCGCGCTTGTGCGTGAAAGGCACGGTTGAATTCGTCAACAGTTTGAAAGCGGTTCTTTTGTTCGAGAGCCAAGCCCTTTTCAAGCGCTTGCCATTGTGTCGGCGACAGACTCTTAATGCGCTCAGGTTTCATTTTTTTTCTTAAGGCCTTATTTGCAGGCACCTTATTGTATGGGTGCTTACCTGTTAAGGTGAGATAGAATACACAGGCTAGGGCATAGATATCGTCGCTAAAGTGTGGGGCTTTCTTTTGAATCATTTCTAAACTGGCGTATTCAGGTGTCAATGCACCAAGGTTGCCGGCATCAAATTTTGATAAATTCACTGCGTTGTCAGAGCACACTCTCGCAATACCAAAGTCTAATATTTTGGCAACTTGTCCAAAGGTCAGGAAAACGTTCATGGGTTTGAAGTCAGAATGAATGAGTTTGTTTCTGTGAGCGCAAGAAAGCCCGTCGCATAAACCATCAAAAATAGCGATCGCTTCATCATTTGGCATCCCGTGCTCATAATTTCGTTTGATCAGCTTATCCAGTGGATTGCCCCTGAGTAACTCCATAGTCATATATAGCGTATTGCCGTCACGGTCGAAATCATGCACCGTCACAATGTTGGGGTGCGATAATAACTGTGATTTCACTGCTTCTTGTTGAAGCGCGACAAAGGCATCCGGATGGTCTTTGAAGTCATCATTCAGAACTTTGGTTGCGATGTAAGGAAAGGGGTCTTCCGCTTCGACGCGGCGCAAATCTTTGGTTAGGTAGACAACCCCCATACCGCCAAAGCCCAGAACACTTTCTAGCACAAAGCGTTTATTAAGCACTTTGCCCTTACTCTTTAGTGCTTTTTCAAACACTTCACGCGCGGCTAAAATACCTAAGCTATTCGAATGTTTTGTGCTGTCAAAATGTGTGAGAGATTCATTACTCGCTTCCGAATAGGCCGCTTCATCAAATAAGGCTTCGTTTGGCGCTGACAGCTTAAGGGAGCTATTTAAGTTTGGCGGAGCGTGGAGGATGCGTGTCTTGTCATCAACAGCAATAATGGTGTGGTCGCTAAACGGTGAGAACACCGTCGAATCGTTATGGTTAACACTCGCGCCAATAATCGTATAGTTATTGTCAGTAGCGGGATAGTTCGCTTGATGAGCGCTGATATTAAAGATCCGGGTTAATTGGTCTTGAACAATCATAGCGCAGTCTTCGTCGGTATGTGCTGTTGCTGACGAGATTGGTTCTTTAGCTTGAATGAGCGTTTTTTCGCTGAAGATAAGCGTATGTTGATCGTATTCTCGAATGACTGTATCGCCGCTATTCGCTGAACGGGTATTAACCGTTTTATTAGCGTGACCATTTACTGCTGGCATCGACTTTCCCTGTGTATTGAACTTTTTCGTCTTCAGAATATGTTGCAGGGCAATGAATGGCGGGGAAGTAGTGCAAAATAGCCTATCGCTATTGTTGTGTTGCAGCTACTGAGTAGTCACTTGCTGGGGCTTAGCGTTAATGACTGACACACATCCATGTTTGTATTGCATCGATATCCTTAATGACGGCAATCTTAGGTAGATTGCCTGAAATGGTCAATAGCCAATCTCTCACATTTGAATAGAAATTAATCAGTTTTTTACAAACTGTGAAGCGAACTTTAGTTTGGTATTTTACCTGCTGTATTAGCTTGTTTGTAGGTGATTGACCATTGACGTTTTTAAGGTTTTTAGGGTATCTTCCCGACCTCAGAATTTCAGGAAATAGCTCACTTTTCCTTTGAGTGGCGCCTCGATACAAGGTCAGTCACTGTTGTAGATGGAAGGTTAGACAGGATGTTATATGAGCAGTATGGTATTTCAAGCACCTCGTAATATAGTTATCTCACTTAACTATCTAGGCAGCTACCCAGAACACATTGTTAGTCTCAACGCTTCTAGCTTAGGGTGGCTTGAATGAGTTATGGCATCAGGGTCAACAGTTGTTGGGGCGCCTCATTCTACATATCAAGTTCTATTTCCCCGCCTTCTCATTTGAACGCTAAATTTGGGTTTCCGCTGCAATTCCTGTCATCGTTCAGTGTTTCAAACTTTATAGCCGCAATCTCAGATTTTGATGTACTGATGCTATGTCATCGCTTCACGTCAAATAATCAGATTAATCGTCCATTGATCGAACAGGCGATATTGAATGGGCGGCTAAATGTGCATCCGGAATTACAGCAAACAGATTTATCCGAAGTCGAAAGCGCTGCATCGCCTGTGATTTTAGCTTCGCCTTTAGGTCAACTTGGACATCAAGAACAGGCAGAAAAGCGGACACTGATTTCGATCCGTTCAGATATTAAGTCCGCGCTAAGACAGATCGTCGATCAAGAACGAATCGAGTCCCAACTAATAGAAAAGCAATATCAACAAAAGAACCCTTTTGGTAAGGCGCAGGCACAGATAAGCAGTTTTGGAAAAGGCTTGTATGGTGCAGGCGAATCATTCCTGACATGGATGAAAGACGTCAATGATGTACTTAGCTTAAGTCAACGACTATGGAGAGTCATGAAAGCGGCAGCGGCAGCCGACAGCGCCAATGAAGGCCAGCGTTACCAAGTTTTCCAACAGAGGCTAGCAGAATCTGAAAAGAAAGAACTTGTCGAGGCGCTAGGCTTTGATCCGGCTAAAATATCAGTAGATAAATTCAAACAAGCCTTCGAACTGGCTAACCTCATCTATGACGATCACCTTACCCAAATCATCCTCACGCAGTTTGTTAAAGACTATGCCGATGCTCAGCACAGTTTGGAATGGAGTGAATTTTCTGGTGGCGCCGCCTTTGAAGTTATCCTAACGGCGTTGCTGGCTCTCGCCACTGGCGGTGTTGGCGCCATTGCCAGTTTAGGCGCACAAGCCAGAAAAATCAGCCAACTGAAAAAGCTGGGTAAATTGTTTAGTGAATTAGCAGATACCCTGAAGAATATCCCCAAAGGGAAGAAACTTACTTTACGTAAGATGAAAGAGGTTGAGGATAAGAAGGGGCGGAAGGCGTCTTCTAAGAAACAAGAAAAAACATCTTTAGAGCAAAATAATTCTTCAAATGCTCGGGTGCCATCGAATGTAGATATGAGCCAAGAAGAATATGACCGGATAATAAATCTTGAACGAGGAAACAGGCCTGATGATGTAACAGAGTATTTGTCAAAAGATTATGTGGATGCTCATTTAGATAAATTTAAAAAAGAAGGGGGAGCGTTTGTTGTTGTTGAAGGTTGGATATCTAGTCCTGATCCAGCGAGGCAAACTTTCCAACCTCGAGGTAAATTTGTTGGTCTTAGTTCTGAAATGGATTTGATTATTGAAAAATACAAAAAATCAGGGAATGACTGGAAAGTCTTAAGAGACGAACTAAATTTGGGTGAGAATATTGATTTATCAAATGAGCGGATTGCTTATGTCAAAATTCACCCTGAAGATGAACGGTTTCAATATGAAATGCCTACAGGCAATGAAAGTGGTGCTTATCAAGGGGAGTGGGTTCCAGGAGGGTTTACTAAAAATGGTACAGCAGAGGCAACGCTAACTGGAGGCGATAAAATTAAACATGATGGTAATATTGACAACCTAAATAATACCTTTGGCAATAACTCTGAGAGACTCCAATGATTAATAATTTGTTTGAGAAAGCAATTCAAAATAAACAATGTAATGAGTTTTTTAAAGGGGTCGGTGAGTACTTTGTTAGAAATAGAGAAACGGGTGAGCATTCACATAATACTCAAATGAGTGGAAGCGTTGTTAATTTTGTCAACAATGACGAGCATAGAATGCAGATTTTTTCAGATGTGCTGAAACAATTTATTCATGACGCGGACCCAAAAGATTTTGAATCAATAAGTTCTGTGCTTATAAATATTAGTGCTTATTGGATCGCAAAAAATAGAGGATTATTTCCTGAGTCGAACATGTTGTGTTCTTTAAATGACCCTACCTTTAAAGAGTTTAATAGCCTATTAGATAAGCTAAGAAATCAGCCTTTTACTGTGCAAGAAAAAGAGGTGTTGGAAAACTATTGCACTTTTTTATATAAGCTTGATGCTCAAATTTTAGCCAATATGTTGGCTGGCAAGTTGCTCAATAAATAGATAATAAGGGTAGCCTTTTAAATGTCTGAACTAAAAAAGTCCTTCGAAATAGCAAGAGATAAGAATAATATCGGTTTGATACTCCCGGAATTTTTATCGGCTAAATTTTCTATAGTTGGTGTTAATGATGATACTAATGAAGGAAGTTTTTCATATGCTTTAACAAAATCACCCTCGAATACAGAAATGTGTATAACTGTTTCTGAAAACCCTAAGTTAGTTAGTTTTGAAAAATGGTCTAACGTTAGATTGAAAGGGCGTCAATTGCTCGAAACAGTGCCTGAGAATGCAGGAATTCTAATTGTTTACGAAACGGGTGGTGATTATATAACGAGAAGACAAATCAATTGGTTTCTCGAAATTCTAGATTAACGCGGATAAAGGCTAAAGGAGGAGGCTAAAGGGGTCGTAACGATTTAAAAGTAATCAATAAAACAAATCAATCTTGCCTTATATTTCAAGGCTTAAGCTCATCAGGTTAACGCAAAAGGAATTGCAAATGCCTAGAAAGACACGAATATTCATCCCAGATTTGCCTTGCCATGTCATTCAGCGTGGTAATAATCGTTCAGCTTGTTTCTTCTGTGAAGAAGATTATAAGTATTACCTCAATTGTATAGCCGAGGGATTAAAGCGCTATGGTGCTAAGCTGCATGCTTACGTTCTTATGATGAATCATGTTCATTTACTAATAACACCTAGTCATGAAGATAGTCTGCCAAGGATTATGCAGCTGATTGGTCGACAATATGTACAATACATTAACAAAACATACAGACGTAGTGGCACTTTATGGGAAGGTCGTTATAAAGCCTCAATAGTTGATACCGATCCTTACTTACTGACATGTTATCGGTACATTGAGTTAAACCCTGTGGTAGCAGGTATGGTAAGCAAACCTGAAGACTATATTTGGTCTAGCTTTGCTGGCAATGGTCTGGGAGAGAATGATGATTTGATTACGCCGCATGAAAATTATCTTTCGCTAGGGGGTAACTTAGATGAACGGTGCGATGCTTACCGAGAGCTTTTTAATAATCAGATTTCAGACGAAGACGTGCTTTTGATAAGAAAAGCTAGTCAGCGAAATTTTCCATTAGGAAATGATCGCTTTAAAAATGAAATAGAAAAAACACTTAATCGGAGAGTAGGTTTTTTAGAAAGGGGAAGGCCAAAAGTTGGTTAAAAATAAATCATTACGACCCCTTTACTAAAAAGAAGCTAATAAAAACAGTCAAAATCCGGTTTCTAGTAAGCTACAAACAAATCCTCAAAATATAAGGGAGTCTTCAAAAGGCTGGCCAGCTGAAAAGAAGGCTCGCTTTGATACAGCTGATAATTTCTATAAACAAGCTGGGTATGTTGACTATGATAGTCATCTGAGAGGTATTGATTTTGACGAACCTGTTGAGGTAGTGAAGCTACAAAGGACAGATAAACTCTATCAATATTCATACCTTGATAGAGTGACAGGTAAACCAAAAGTAGGTTCTTACTATTACACTGATAAAAGTGTAGATGTTAATAAGTTAGGGTTTGAGGTAGGAAACAGAAAAATGATTGAACTGGAAATTGGTGAGTCCAGTGACTTTTTACGAAGTCAAGCTGCAAATATTGAAGACTGGAATGGTAGCGGACAGATTTTTACAGGGGGAGAAACTCAGTTGTTTAATCCGAATGTTACGCTTTTAAATGTTGGAGTAATAAAATGACATCACAAAACTTTGATGTAATAAATAATATTCTACAGCTAGTAGAGGACAACGGCTCTAAATGTATTGATAAGCTTGGAACATTCAAAGAAAAAATTTCAGACGGGGTTTATAAATATGAAGCCATTGATGCAAACGTTACACATTTTATCTTGTTTGAGAATGCGGGGAAAGTAGATGAAATTAGTTTTTATTGTGAAAAGCTAAGTTTTTCTCTTGATCAAATAATCGATAAGATTGGGATGTATCGTCAAGGCTATAACTTTAGAGAAAACTATACTCAGTTTACAATACAACAAAACGCAAAGTATATTAAAAGCATTTTTTTTATAAAAGATAATAAGTTTGTCTTTAACGATAACGGTTCGGCTATAGAAATTACCCCTCAAGGTAAACGATGTACTTTAAATGATGTTACCTTTAATTCATTTTGTATCACCTTAAACCCTTTGATATCAATTAAATGCCAGATCTGACACCTTTTCACAGTTAAAGATTGGTTAAAAATAAATCTGACCTGTTTTAATCAAAAGGATAAAAAGAAATCAAGATGGATAATATTATAGCTTTAGTTGCAATAATTTTAATATCTTCCTTTTTGATGAAATCACACAAACTATATTGGAGATAATAATGCGGGTAAAGGGGTCGTAACGATTTAAACGTAATCAATAAAACAAATCAATCTTGCCTTATATTTCAAGGCTTAAGCTCATCAGGTTAACGCAAAAGGAATTGCAAATGCCTCGAAAGACACGAATATTCATCCCAGATTTACCTTGCCATGTCATTCAGCGTGGTAATAATCGTTCAGCTTGTTTCTTCTGTGAAGAAGATTATAAGTATTACCTCAATTGTATGGCCGAAGGCTTAAAGCGCTATGGTGCTAAGCTGCATGCTTACGTTCTTATGATGAATCATGTTCATTTACTAATAGCACCTAGTCATGAAGATAGTCTGCCAAGGATTATGCAGCTGATTGGTCGACAATATGTGCAATACATTAACAAAACATACAGATGCAGTGGCACTTTATGGGAAGGTCGTTATAAGGCTGCAATAGTTGATGCCGATCGTTACTTACTGACATGTTATCGGTACATTGAGTTAAACCCTGTTGCAGCAGGTATGGTAAGCAAGCCTGAGGACTATATTTGGTCTAGCTTTGCTGGCAATGGTCTGGGTAAGCATGATGATTTGATTACCCCTCATGAAAATTATCTTTCGCTAGGAGGTAACTTAGATGAACGGTGCGATGCTTACCGAGAGCTTTTTAATAATCAGATTTCAGACGAAGACGTGCATTTGATAAGAAAAGCTAGCCAGCGAAATTATCCATTAGGAAATGATCGCTTTAAAAATGAAATAGAAAAAACACTTAATCGGAGAGTAGGTTTTTTAGAAAGGGGAAGGCCAAAAGTTGGTTAAAAAAATCATTACGACCCCTTTAACGCCCTTAATCGGAGAGTAGGTTTTTTAGAAAGGGGAAGGCCAAAAGTTGGTTAAAAAAATCATTACGACCCCTTTAACCTTTAACGCCTTTAACCCCAGAATATTTTTTTCTGATCAAACACTATACAATTCGCATTTAAAAAAGACTCTCATAATCAATGTAGGCGCGAATCCATCAAATATTGCCTGTCTTAAGAGAAAAGCTATGCCAAAAAGTCACCCATTCTATTTGCGTTCTTCGGCATCGATATTCATTTTGCTCGCGCTATTTTTTGCGTTAAACCCGAAAGTATCAGCGGCAGAGACACCCTCGGTGAGAACAATGGCTGACAATGTGTCTACTATGGTAAACGAGCCTATTACGATTTCGGTATTGGATAATGATACTGCCGATTCTAATCCGATCACTGATTTTTCGACTTTGGAGGTATGTGTTCAGGGGGCGAGTGTATCGAGTATTTGCCATTTAGAGGCAAATAGAAGTGGTAACGTGCAAGGTGAGACGGTGAATGTGACTGTCTCTGAAGAACAGGATGGCGGTGATGGAGGTGATCCCAATCAGAGCGGCAACATTCCCAACGCTATTCAAAGCCTTTGTAATAACACCGAAGACTCAGATTCAAATGACTATTGTGCTTTACTCTCTGAGCTTTCCGAGTCTGATCGTTTAAGCGCTATAAACTCTATACAGCCAAATCAAGTCGTTGTGCAACATTCAGCCATTATAAATTTAGCTAGAAGTCAGAGTAAAAATCTATCGGCACGTTTTCGTCAGCTTCGAAGTGACAGTCTGGGTATTAATTTGAATGGTTTAGTCATTCATAATGAAAGCGATCAATTTTCAGGTGAATGGCTTCATGCTATGTATGATTCACTGGATAATAGCGAGCCTCAACGAGGCGGAGGCGCAGGAGATGCTGAAAAAATGCCAATCGGCATTTTTGTGAGCGGCTCTATCGCGACTGGTGACAAAAAGTCTGCACAAGCTTCTAGAGGATATGACCTCAACTCTGAAAGTTTGACCGTCGGTTTTGACTATCGTATTGATGAACAATGGGTTACTGGCTTAGCGTATGGACATAGTCAAAGTGATATAGAGTTTAATAGCAACAGTGATGATTTAAAGAATACCATCGACCATGTTTATGGGTATGCATCTTGGTATGATGACCATTTCTATTTGGATGGTGTCTTGGGCTATGCATTTGGTCATACATCAACATCGCGAAGAATTATTATTCCCGGGACTTTAAACACTAAAGCGAAAGGCAATACAGATAGCTCCCAAATATCCGTTCAGTTGGCAGGTGGTTACGATTTCAATTTCGATGCCATGCGCATTAGCCCATATCTAAAGTTAAATCTTATTGATGGCGAAATTAAAGCCTATGATGAAGATAATGGGGGCGGTTTTGGGGTTTCTTTCAGCGAACAAAAAATAGAATCCCATTTGCTTACTTTAGGAGCAGAAGCACAGTATGCCTTAGGTTCTGACTGGGGTGTGTTTTTGCCTTATACTAATGTTGAATTTCAGCATGAACTTAAAGACAAAAGAAATGCCGTTGCTGGGCATTATTTACTTGATCCAACAGCGTTAGAATTTACTCTCATGAGTGATAAGAAAGACTCTGGCTGGCTGAAAATCATGGCTGGTTTTTCGGTCATATTTCCACACGGCTATTCCTTTTATGCAGATTATGAAAATATAAAAAATTTGGATAAGTTCAGTCTAAGCAGCTATTCATTTGGAGGGCATTGGGAAATGGCCTTTTAGTCGGTTATTGAGGTGAAAACGTGTCACAAGAGTTCGAAAGTAAATTAGTCGCTGCGGGGTTTGACGCAGAAATGCTGAAAGAGCTTATGGCAGATATAGATTCAGAAAAACGCGCAATCAAGTCACATTTAAGCCAGCTCTCGTCAGAGCCTGATGTGCGATTAAAGGGTGCTCATCGGCAGTCTCAGATTCGGAAAATGAAAGACAAATTATCATTCCTGGTGGAAAACCGAGAAGAAGTTCGTAAAAGACTTGGGCGAATAAAGTTGGACAAAAAGGCTTTAAATAAAGTGTCTAATCGAATTTCTCCTGACTTTTCCCAAGCTTTTATGGCAGCAGCAGAACGAATTCTAAATGAAGAGCAGTTTATTGAAATTGAGCTAAGAGCCAGTGAAATGCTTGCTGCTGATCATTGAAAACATCATAGAATAGAAAAAATAGGGATGGAGGAAATATTTTTTCTTTACCAATTTTAGACATTTAAATACAGGCAGACACCTTTCAGCATCGCCTGTGTTGCTGGGTTGATATGATTGAGTCTAGTCTTTTTGAGGCTTTAACTAATCTTCAACCACTCGCCAGTCCAGTGTCCATAGGTTGCAACCTGAACTGATCCTGGCCCGGTCCCGCCTTGTTCGACACCTTGATAGAGTGTCGTGTCACTATTTATTTGAAGTCCGTAATAAGGATCTAACACGTAATGCGAGTTACCTTGAGAATGGGTAATCACTACCCAATGGCCAGCACCGCTATTCCAGGTGACGTGGGCAATGATGGGTTGGTCGGCTGTGGCATTTTTTATGGCACCTTGGATATTCGCGTGCGGCCCGCAATAGGTGCTCTTTACGCCATAGGTATTAAGCGCATCCTGTAAACTTTTGAGGTAAGTGCCGGAGCTATGTGTTTCTGTTGGTGTAACAGTTAGAGTCAAAATAGAGGGAGCGGCCCAAGCCCTGTCTTTTGTTGAAGGTTGATAGTTTTGTTTACCGATAAGGTTTTTAACCATCGAAGAAGAAGGTTTACCTTGGCCTTTTTGGTTAACGATCATCGCTACGCAGCACAGACCGCAGTCTGCTTCTTGTTCCTGTATAAGAACGTCAAATGAACGACCTGCTTTGGTGTAATTTTCCCAGCCCATAAACTATTCCTTTATTGTTTTTGGTTTAAATTGTATATGCTTGATTATTAAAGAAAATAAAATGTCACCCGACAACATCCTATTTTAGGAACCAGGAATTAACAAAGTAGCGGAAAGCTAAACGGAGTTCAATGAGTAATTTGTTTGTTGGAGAGTAAAGAGTCACTGATAAATCTAAGCAATATGTTGGTTTTACTGTTTTCTTCTTTAGTCTGTGTATAAATCGCATTACTTTTGTTATTTTTGATATAAAATGAACAAAAAAACTGCTACTAGGATGGTTTATGAAATTACAGGAAGTCCTCTTCAAGACAATTCTCATCAGTCCTTTGGTGATGCTGTTGGGGTGTCAAACGCTAGAGCAAGAATCACAACCGCTCACCATGCAAGAACGCGTCTCTCGTCTTCAAGTGGTTGACTGTTTGCTGCCTGGTCAAGTTCGCATGATAGGTTCGCAAAGCTATCAAACGCCTCGTCGTCCAACCAAAACAACAGCTTCAGATTGCGAAATTCGTGGCGGTGAATACGTTGCTTATGACCGGGCCAATTATAAAACGGCCTTAACTGTTTGGATGCCACAAGCAGAAGCAGGCGATGCCGAAGCACAAGCCAATGTGGGAGAAATTTTCGAGCGGGGGTTGGGTGGAACGCCAAATTATACTGCCGCCAAAATATGGTATGAGAAAGCCGCAGCACAAGGCAATAAAAGTGCGCAGTTCAATTTAGGCACCTTATATGAGCAAGGTTTAGGTGTTGAAAAAAATATGGTGATGGCCCTGAATTGGTATCGACAAGCTTGGGATCTCCCAGCAGATGACTTGATGTATCAGTCCGTTTACCAACAAGAAAGTGAGAAGCTGCGTCATCAATTAGATCAGCAGCTCGAACGGAAAAACCGACAAATTTCAATTCTTCAAAAACAGGTGAATTCGCTTCAAGCTAAAGCCGAAAATGATGCCGCGATGCAGCAGGAAATCGCTGAGTTAAACTTGATGATAGCGGATCTCAAAAAAGAACAACAAAACGTCAAAAACAAACAACAAACTACCCGCTTAAGACAACCCACCGTGTCAGACTTAGCAAACACGACCCGCTCAGTGCAGACTGAAACCAAGCGAGAGTTAATGATTGATGATATTGCTAATAAAGTGGCGATGGGCGATAAGGAATTTGGCCGTTATTATGCTCTGATTATCGGCAATCAGGACTATCAAAATATTGATAGTCTCGTTACTCCGCGAAATGACATTCAACGTCTGGGCGATGTTTTAGAAACTCGTTACGGTTTCAATGTTACTCGCTTAAATGACTCTGATAATTTGGCGATTATGGATGCCATCAATAACCTGAATGATGTGCTGACAGAATATGACAATTTGTTGATTTATTATGCGGGTCATGGAAACAGAATTCAGACTGGTGATTTTGAAACGGGCTATTGGTTGCCAGTCAATGCCGATGCGCCACCACGAGACTCATTGTGGATACCGAATGAATTTGTAACACGCCATTTGGCTCGCATAGAAGCGAAGCGCGTGATGGTGATTGCTGATTCGTGTTATGCCGGTTTGCTGTCTTCAGCTCCCGGCTTTTTGATGCTGGCAGACAATGAAAAACCGAGTGATGACTATGTGCGATATAAGTTGCCACGAAAGTCGCGTTTGTTGCTGACAAGCGGCGGCGATTTCCCTGTTCTCGATAGCGGCGGTGGCGACAATTCGGTTTTTGCGAATGCCTTACTCGACTTGTTAGAGCAAAATAAGGGTTTGATCACCGCACCGGAAATATATCGTTCTGTACGAGACCGAGTGTCTAAGGATGCGAAAGTAGCCAAGTTTGATCAAACACCCGTTTACAAGGTGATTAAAGGTGCGGGTCATGAGATGGGCGATTTTTTCTTCGTGCCCGTCAACTCAGAAAGTTAGCAAATCATGTGGGTATAAGTTGTTAAACCGGTGCCAGGATTTATTTTTTTTGCCACTGACGTTTAACGGGTAATAAGTATAAAAAAACGGTTCAGAAAATAGGGTTAATCGTTATGAAAATGAATGGAATCTGGAAACGCATTAGCCTGATGTCATTGAGCTTAGGGTGCGCAGTCATTTCTTTCTCTTTACCGGCTTATGCTGACTTATCCGATCTAAGCGGAAGCTTTGATTCCGAACTTGAAGAGCGTTCCGCTTTAGCAAACCAAGCTACCTATGACCAGTTATTAAATAGTGGTTGTACCGACGGCCAACGCAACCCAACGGCCTCATGCGGTGGCGTCACCTTTATCTCTTGGAGTGCCGTGCGAGAGCTGGTTCATACCGCGAATGATATCGCCGGATCAGGTTCAACCTTATACAGCTTAGGCCTTGATATCCAAGGTTTAGGTTTCTCTTTACGCTGGACGGCAGGTGAAGAATTCTCAACCCAAGGTGAAATGGCGAATAACTTTGTCGGCGGCCAGTTATCAGGCCTTGCAAATCGCATTTCAGCCTTGCGTTTTGGTGGAAGTCAAGTTGCCATCAATACCTATCAACATGAAGGGATACTCGTCGCCTCACAATATCTAAAAGGTCAGCGTGGCGGCGCGGCCAGTGCAGACCAAAACCAGGCTTGGTCACCTTGGGGGAGTTTCTTTAATGGCAGCTATACCTACGGGAATAAACAGGCAACTGAACGAGAAGATGCTTTTGATTTTGAAGGTATGACCTTAAGCGGTGGGGTTGATTATCGATTTTCTGATCATCATGTGTTGGGTGCCATGCTCGGTTATCAAGAAGATGAAATCGATTTTGATTCGACTCAGAGTATTGTCGATGGTGGCGTTGAAATGTCAGGTTATTCGCTGCAACCATTCTATTTATATCAGTCAGACGACTGGTATTTTAATACCTCATTAGGGTATCAGATGATGGATTTCGACATGGATAGGAGCATTCGTTATCCCTCTTTGAATGTCGATGTCGATAGCACCGATACCTCAGCAGTCAGTAATACAGAAGCGAGTTCATATAGCAGTTCTTCAACCATAGGGATGACATTCAACCCCGTACCGACTGTTACGTTTGACCTTTATGCCTCTTTAGATTTTCAACACATTGAGGTGGAGGGGTTTAATGAAAAAGACCTTCAGAATGATGGCTTCAATTTTGTGGTATCCGATCAGAACATCGATTCACTCGAAACGACGACGGGATTGAAAATTCAATTCGTTTCTACTCCATCATTTGGCGTTTTTATCCCCTATTTTGATTTTCAACACCGCATTCAGCATGAAGATAATTCTCGAAAGATTAAAGCTTATTATTTCAATGCAAAAGAAAGCCTGAATGATATAAACGACGCCAGTTTTGTATTGCCAACCGAGGCGCCAGATTCCGTGTATCGAATTTTTACCGTCGGCATGTCCACCATTATTCGGGGGGCTCAGCAATCTGAATTTGGCGGCGTGGCGACGGGCGGTATCCAAGCATTTATGAATATTCGGTTTTTTAAAGGTATAGCGTTAATTGAACAGACCCAGTTTTCAGGAGGACTTCGTTACGAGTTCTAACAGAACCTGACGACTAAAGACTATGACAAAATATACACACGATCTTGAAAATTTATGCCGAATGTTGTGTTTTTCTTTTTTCATACTATTGATCACTGCTTGTAGCGACATATCCGATGTGGGTGGTCAGAGTGATGCAAAACCGCAGGCTAGTGCCTCCATATTGGGAGCTCAAGCGCTTTCTTCGCCCAGTGATACGGTTCAAGTTCGATCGGGTACCGATGTATTACTTTCCGGAAAAGATAGTGATGGTGTCGATGATCCTTTATTAGAGTTTACTTGGGCGCAAACTGATAATAGCGCTTATCGCGTTAACTTAATTGAACGTTCTCGTAATGCAAGGGTGTTTACTGCACCCAATGTCACCGTGCCAACGGAGTTAATCTTTCAGCTCACGGTGACTGATGGTGATGGTGTGACGGCAAAGGATAGTGTGAATGTGTTGGTTATTCCTGTCGCGGATGTCGATGGTTTCTTGATGCATCCAGACACAGCCTTATCAAGCTTAACTTTATTAGCTGCACCCGAGGAGGGGGAGTTAACAGGCTCGGTGGATGAAGCCTTTGAGGTGCAGGCAGACTTTATACTCCATTGGCGTAACCGGAATGATGTTTACGACTCTATGTCAATCGGTTCCGAAACACGTAGCAGCATTTTTCCAATGAATTACCGAGCGACAGACCAAGTAACAGATCTCGAAAACCCACGTTTAACCTTTAGCATTCCTCAGATTAAAATAGATGATATAAATCGCCATTTCGAAACTGAACAGCGTGAACGCCGATTAGAATTGTATGAAATAGACAGTGCGTTTATTGAAATACAATTAACCCTAGTGCCCTTAACCACGACAGTCGACTTCAAACTCTATGCCTTTGATGGCAGCGAATTAATCGTGGCGAGTGACATCACCAGCCCAACCATTAGCGGTGATAGTCGTTTACGAGCGGAAAATGCCTTTTCCATAAGTCAGGTGACCGACATCCCTGCCGAAGCCGAGTTGATAAGCTCTACCAGTGGTTCACTGCAGCAACGTGTATATGCGGAAGAGTTGAAACAGCAGCTAGGTGCCGACAATGTTCAAACAGCGCGTAATTATTACAAGTTAATAGACCCGTCAGACCAGTTCGTGTATCTAAAAGATTGGTTAGTACATGCTGGCTTTACCGATGAATATGGAAAGGCCATAGATGACCCGTCTATCGCGCATGCTATTTACGTCAATAATTACGACTTAGGCTTTGGTCGTAACATGTGGACGCGAGTGGCGGACAATGGCAATGTTTACTCTTATGTGGTGAATTACCCAAGCCTAGAAGCAGCGGTGCAAGATCGAGGCGAATTTGCGGTTGTGGTCATGGAATACAGTGAGAATCCAGATCCTGCAGGCGCCAACGAAAAAATTGTTAAATTCTATGCCTACGTTCCTGATAAAGTAAGTGGCGACTTTATTCGCGCAAACACCATGAACTTTGATGGACGAGGCGAAAAAGCGCTACCAGGTGTCTGTACCTCTTGCCACTTTCAGTCATCAGACTCTTTAGGGCGACAATTCACATCGGTATCTGAAGCTGACCTGGATGCCACTTTCCTACCTTGGGATTTAGACTCATTCTTGTATAGCTCGGCCAGTGATGCATCGCTGGTTGATCCTTCCTACAATACTGTAAATGTGGATGGAATCAGTGATTTTGATGCCAGCCGGGAAGCACAAGAAGCGCAGTTCAAAAAATTAAATGAAGCGGCTCTGGCTACCTATTTGGATAACCCGGTCAACCCCTCAGACCCAACAGGTCCAAAACGTCACGATGCAACTATCGAACTGTTGCATTGCATGTATGGTGACGCAGAGATGCTTGAAGAACCAGAGGTGCTTCCAGCAGAGACCTTTGACAGCAATTGTGTTCAGCCGGGTTGGGTGGGGCAGGAAGACTTATATCATCAAGTCTATGCCCGAAATTGCCGTGCTTGTCATACCCAGTTTTTTGATGAAGCAGGCACGGTAAATAACTTCGATAGCTATAGTCAGTTTACCTTGGAGGCCAATGTTGAATTAATTAAAGACTATGTCTTTGAACAAGGTCGCATGCCACTTGCACGTCTAACCATGGACAGGTTCTGGATCGATTTTGACGGCGGGCTACCGGCTGCTGAATTACTACGCACGCATCTTGAAGGCGTGGGTCAAAGTATTACGAGTTCGCCAGGTGAACCGGTTCCAAAACTCTCCGTGAGTGGAATAACTACTGTTGAAGATGAAAGTTTCCCGAATCAAGTTAATCTTGTGGATACTACGCTAACCTTTGATGCCAGCGATAGTTTATTTAGTGACCGTTATTTGTGGGCATTAAACAGTTCAGATTGTGCCCAGCTACCGGTGATCAATGATGCTAACAGTGCGCGAATTTCATTCGTTTTGGATAGCGCAGACTACTTCCCCTGTTCCTTTGAATTAAGTCTAGATGCGTCAAATGATTCACACACAACAAGTCAAAACTATGTGTTTCGTGCAACCCGTATACCGAGTGCTGTCGACATCGCTGTTGACTTAGACGAAGAAAATTATGAGTCTGGAGATTACACGGTAGACATCGCCGTTGATAGCAAGATTATCGACCGAGGGGATGACACATTAACGGTGCAAGTGGCAGATCCTCGTGTTACCAATAATAACGACGGAAGCTTGTCGTTTGCCTTATCCGAGCCTTTGCAAGGTATCAATACCTCGTTTTCTTACACGCTAGAAGACATAGACGGTTCACAGTCGGATTCGGGGCTCATTACCTTAAACGTTCCCGAGATTAAGCCTTCCGTGTCCAATGAGACTCCGACAGCTAACTCTGTGGTTTTAAACTGGGTTGTGCCTACCGGCTTCAATGCAGATGAGTATCTTGTGATGAGAAAGCTGGGCTCGGATTCAGCGTTTTCGAATACCCCTGAGGCTAGTTACAGCGGCTCTGTGTTCACCCACCTCAGCTCAGGATTGAACATTAATCAGCAATACGATTACAAAGTCATCGCGGTATTGGGAACGGATCAAAACGATTCAGATAGTGTGACTATTTCAACCCAAAGTGGCACGCCCAGTGGCTTGGTTGCTCAAAGTCGAAGTTCGAATAGTATCTCGCTTTCTTGGTCAGAAGGCCCTGGTGGCACACCAGATTGCTACAATGTTTATCTGAATAGTTCGCGACTGGTTAGCTGTATTAGTGCGAGTTCATATACCCATACCGGCCTGAGCGCCAACGAGAATTACCGTTATCAAGTATCGGCTGTTTTCAATACCAATGAATCGAGTTTATCAACTCAACTTAGCGTCAATACCTTAGCGGTCGCACCATCTATATCAAGCATTACCAATGGCACGACGTCCGTCAGGGTATACTGGAGTGATTCGGTGAATCAAAATACGCCAAGTTATCAAGTCTATAGACGAACCGGTTCAGGTATTTTTAGTGCTCACGGCGCTGCAACAAGCAATAAGTCACTCTTGTCGAGTACAAACTCAAATACTTCATACTCTTATTACGTGTGTGTTCAGAATCTGGATGGCGGACAGCAATGTTCTTCTGTTGCTTCGATAACAACTATTCCCACGACATCTGATATTGGCAGTTTATCCTTATCAGGTGGGTCATGTAGCGGCTGCCATGGCAGTCTTTACAAGAGTAAAGTTCAAGCTAAAGCCAATAAAGCCTGTTTTTATAATGGTGATAACTCCTTGGGAGACTGCATTAGCAATATGAACTTTGGCATTACGTCAAGCCAAGAAGACGCCTTGGAGCTTTGGATATTAAATGGCTTACCGGATTAACGTGTGCAGCTAGTTCTTAATTTTTGCGGAATAAATAAAAGGAAGGGTTTATGTCTCGTACAAGTATCTCAACTGGAAACTTTTCACTTGATGCCGCGGTCGATAAGAAAGCGTTTAGCGCTTCTAGAAAGTCGCGTGGCGTAGAGAATAGCTCACATTGCCATATCGTGTTTTTAGCCGACTTTTCCGGAAGAGGGCATCGAGGTTTAAGTGACGCATCGACAATTTATTCACGA
The DNA here is from genome assembly GCA_048058835.1 of Oleiphilus sp. Lineage (GTDB taxonomy): Bacteria > Pseudomonadota > Gammaproteobacteria > Pseudomonadales > Oleiphilaceae > PZPK01. The sequence continues at coordinate 70,680 of JBLLNS010000013.1, read as the reverse complement.
AAAATTATCGAAATCGACCGAGACAATTTTGATGATGTATTTCAACAAATGGATGTTCGATGTGCCTTACCGATAGCTGAAGAGCTTAGGTTTTCGGAACTGGATGAGATGCACCCTGACTATTTGTATGAGCAGGTCGATTTATTCCATAAGTTCAAAGTCTTAAAAAAGAAATTAAAGAGCCCATCAACATTTGAATCAGCGGCTCAAGAGGTGTTTGCTTGGCATAACACTGAGCAAAAACCAGCTTCAGACCAAGGCGCTAAACCAACTACTGGCAATGCGCCTCAAGGTTCATTGCTAGATTCTATTCTTACGGGTGACGCAACATCTAAGCATTCAGGACAAATGGATGTTCAAGCTTTAGTGAAGGATATTGTTGCACCTTACGTGAGTCCTAAACCTGATCCGCAACAAAAAGAATTGATTCATAGCGTCGATCAAGCTGCCAGTGAATTGATGCGTAAGATCATGCATCACCCACAATTTCAAACGATAGAGTCTGCATGGCGTAGTTTATATTTGCTGGTGAGACGTATCGAAACCAGCAGCAAGCTGAAACTTTTTATTGTTGATATTAGCCACCAAGAATTAATTGAAGATGCGCTTAGTGCTGAAGCGGCTGAAGCATCTCAGCTCAATAAGCTACTGGTAGATTCTCGCTCTGCATTAGGAGGTAAAGCTTTTAATATCATCATGGCAGATGAAATATTTGGAATAGAGCAACGAGGTATCCAAGCCTTAAACTTGTTAGGCAAGATTGCCGACTCAGCCAATGCTTTGTTTATTTCAGGCGCGAGCACCGAACTGGCGGGTTGCGAAAGTTTAGGTACAACACCAGACCGAGAAGATTGGAACTTCTTGCCAGATGAACCTGTTCAGGATGCTTGGCGCGCCCTCAGAGCATCTCCTCATGCAGATAGGATGATTAGTGTTGCACCTCGATTTCTAAGCCGTATGCCCTACGGTCGAAAAAGCTCGCCCATTGACAGCTTCCATTTTGAAGAGTTACCCGATGGAAATAAGCATGCCTATTATTTGTGGAGTAATGGTGCCTGGTTGGTAGCCTTACTTCTTGCACAAGGCTTTTCAGTGAATGGCTCGATTACACGTAAATCAACTCAAGAAGTCGAACGTTTACCTTTGCATGTATTCTATGAAGACGGTGAGTCGAAAGTCACGCCCTGTGCGGAAGTGAACCTGTTTGATAGTGCTGCACAAGCATTAGAGCAACAAGGTTTCACTGTGGTGCGATCGATACTGAATAAAGACAGCGTGCTTGTACCACAGATACAAACACTTGCGACTAGATCTTGACCATGATGTGCTGTCTGAGTGTTTGTTAGCTCCACAGTCATTCCAGCGTAAGCAGAAATCTATTTTAGACGCTTAGCATTTAATCAGCCCCCTCAAACACCAGTTCCAGCAATTTAGAGCACTCGTTTTTAAATTTAAAAGGAGCTGATGCTTACCTTGCTTGTGCGTAAATCGCTACATGAGGGGGTGTTTTTATATTATGATGACTGCCTGAAAATACTACAGAGCCGAGCTAAACAAATGGATATGGAAACAATAATTAAGCCACCTTTAAATGAGAAAACATGGGTACTTCGTTCCAATCACCAAGAAGACATTGTGCTACAAGGCAAGTTGATTGTGGGCAGAGACCCTGAGTGTGATATTTGTATTCCTGATCACAGAATATCTAGACAGCATGCAAAAATTCAAATTACACCGACAGGTTTGATTGTTGAAGATCTAAATTCAAGAAATGGCACACTCGTTAATGATGAAAAAATCACAGCGCCAAAGTTGTGCCAGACAGGGGATCAATTAAAATTTCATAATCTCCCGTTTTCTGTCGAAATTTTGCCACCCGAAACTAATGAAGTATTAATTTTACGTGCCGCCAATCACCCTGATACAAGGTTACAGGGTGAACTTGTAGTCGGCAGAGATTCTACATGTGATGTGCATATTCATAACGAGTTAATTTCCAGAAAACATGCAACGATTCGAAGTACAAAGTTAGGCGTCATAATAGAAGATCTAAACTCGATTAATGGCACTTTTGTTAATGAAGTAAGAATTGTTTCACCTACTCGCTTGAAAGCGGGCGATTGTATCCGGTTTCATGAAACGACATTTTCAGTAGAAGAAGAAAACGACCCTGATGCTACTTTTATTTGTTTAGGTACAGCTGACCCAGATTCAACAGTGTGTGCGGGCGCTATAGTAAATAACATTCGTTCACGCAAATCAGACGCTATTGATAGAAAAAAACAAGAACCAGAGCAGAAACCATTTACACGACCTGAAGAAAGCCAAAAGCTGTCGGCAATACAAAAGCAGGTTTCAAAAAAAGTTAACAAGTTAAACCAACTTCTTGCACACTTAAAACTCGGCGTGTGGGTCGAACTGACTGATTTCGAAGGTGAGCGTCGCAACTACTGCTTAATCTCGATTGGGGGAGAAACTGGTGCCTTGTATAGTTTTATCGCTCAAAACGGCATCAAGATAGTTAAAAAAACTCGCCTACAAATTGAGCTAGAGATTAGCAACAAGAAATTAAAGCTTCTTGATAGAAAACCTTTCTTGGGAACAAAACTTGCGGTAGTAAAGGCCGCAATTATTAAAGCGATTACAGGGTAATGCAGCCTACAAAACCTAGACCTTGTCTGATGTGATGATCTACCGTCTAATCTGTTCACAAAATAAGTTGTAAAAGTGTGATTACCAAGGGAAACGGACGGTATAAATATCATGGGACTTTGTCGTAGTCAGCATATCAAGGCCGCGTAGCGGCCACAATATTCTCCCGTAACCAAACCCCGCGAACACCATTAGGGCTAATATCTATAGCGTACTGATCTTTCATTTGGCGTGATACTTGTGCCTGCCCTAAGTGTGGATTCTTCAATGAAAGTCGATAACCAACTTCTCTAGTTCTTCATCTGTTCTGTTTTTATGATGGAGGTTAGGCGTTTCTTGAGGCTTTAGCGCATCGATCCCACCTTGCTTTAGTAATCGTCGATGCTGGTAGATTGTATCTCTAAATCCTCCATGGAGGATTTGCTTGGCTCAATGACCTCTGAGACTTTCATCAACAAACAATCGACTATAAAGGAGATTGTGAAGTGACTGATGTGGGCTGGCAAAATTATGGACTTGAGCGCCTTAAATGATTCCTCGCCAAGCGTTCAACAAGGGCTCTGTAGTGCTGTTAACGCAGGGTAAAAATATTCTTGCTGTAACGTACGTTTAGGCGTACGATATTATTTTCTGTTTAGGAGAATAAAAATGAATACTCTTACGGCAAGTGAAGCTAGGGCAAATTTATACAGGCTACTAGATCAAACTTCAGAAACTCATCAGCCTATAACTATTTCAGGCAAAAGAAATAGTGCTGTATTAGTCTCCAGTGAAGACTGGGAATCAATTCAAGAAACCCTTTATCTTTTAACTGTACCGGGAATGAGAGAAAGCATTTTACAAGGAATCGAAGAGCCAATTGAAAACTGTTCTAAGGAGCTTGATTGGTGAGTTGGGAACTCGTATATACCAAGCAAGCTCAGAAAGATGCAAAGAAACTTGCTTCCTCAGGTCTAAAAACTAAAGCAAAGTATTTGCTGCAGATTATCGAAGAGAATCCTTTTCAAAATCCACCGCCATTTGAAAGATTGGTTGGCGACTTATCAGGAGCAATTTCACGGCGTATTAATATCCAGCATCGAATTGTGTATCAAGTTTATGAAGAGAAAAAGGTTATAAAAGTTCTGCGTATGTGGACACATTATGAGTAATATCAATACTTATCTATACAAGTTGCTCCACTGAATTAAAGGGGTCAAAGCCCTTTACTCGAAGAAGATAAAATATGCTTGGTTAATGGGGACGCTCTTAGGTAACGGTTATTTCAAGGAGATGATAGAAGCCAAGCTGATGACTAAAGTGCTACAAGATAGGAGAGGGAGTCCGTTCAAAAATGATGATAAAGGGCTTTGACCCCTTTGATTAAAAACACGTGGCCTTCGTTGGACGGGCAAAGATACGCGCGCCGTTTATAAAAACGTTAAATTTTAAACATCCTCTGGCAATGCGAAACCCTTAAGGTTACACTTTGCTTTATGATTAAAAGCTTCATCCATAAAGGACTTCAAAAATTCTATTCATCAGGTAACACTTCTGGAATCCAGAAGAAGCATGAGAAAAAGTTGCGCCTGATTCTTACTAACTTAGATCAAGCTGAAACCCCAGACGATATGGACTTGCCTGGTTTATTTATGCATGAGCTTAAAGGTAACAGAAAAGGCATATGGTCTGTGCGCGTAAGTGGTAACTGGAGAGTTACTTATCGCTTCGTTGGTAAGGATGCTGAAATTGTAAATTACGAGGATTATCACTAATGGCTATGTTTAACCCAGCACACCCCGGTAAAATTATCAAAGATCTAGTAATTGAGTCTTTAGGTTTAACCATTACAGACGTTGCTAGTCACTTAGATGTTAGTCGTAAAACGCTATCTAAAGTTTTAAATGCTCGCGGCTCAGTTACTCCAGAAATGGCAGTTCGATTGGAGTTGGCTTTTGGTAAGCCGTCTGCTGATCATTGGTTGAGACTTCAAAATGCATATGACCTATGGCAAACAAGACAACAAAAAGAGTCGCTACGCGTATCTCCATACAATTTTCAAGCGGCATAAATAAATTTAACTAGGCCTTCAAACGGATTCCGTAATCTTGTCACCTTTGCCGCAAAGACACGCAGCAAAGTCGCCAACATTACTTCACCGTTTAATACAGCGTTATGTGTAAATAGAGCATGGTCATCTCAATATTCATCCTCGGCTTGTTATTGGCAATTGTGTCTTTCAGCCTATTTGATGATTTAATCGAGCATCAATATGACAATTATCGAAGCCAGTGGGAGCTGGACGGAAAGCCAAGAGGGTTTGGTTTCAACCCTTCAGGCAGCTCTTACTTATCGATGTGCGTCTTAACTTCAAGACTTCATAAAGAAATACCCGAGTGGGCGTTAAATGACTATGAAGCACAAAAGAAATTTAAACGTTATTCAATTGTCAATGGAGCTTGTAAATAGTATGTCATTATTTCGCTGCCATTAATTATCGTAATATCAATCACATAACCTGCGGAACTCCGCTAATTGCGCACGTTTTGTGCGGCGCACAAAAAGCGCCAATTAGCTCCGTCTGCAACTACAAGCGTTATGTTTCCGATATGAACAGAATAATTTACTTAATACTGACTTTACTTTTGTCTGGATGCGCTTTAAATCATAAGCCGGACTCAGACTATTTTGATATATCCCTCAATCAAATAGACTTAAAGTTAAATGAAAAGGCTAATGAACTAGAATCCCCCATCATTCTCAAATCAGTGTGGGGTGACGATATATCAATAAGTATGGGTAAGCTTTATGCAACTAAGTCAGCTTATATAGCTCATCGTGAATTCGCTTTTAACGGTACATATATTTTTGGGGCAATGGGGGCCGAGATGCTGTATCAAACATCAGAACCAGGTGCATGGTTGTCAGGAGGGCTGTTCTTAATAAATACTCCTATAATTCTAGCAGGCGAACTTTTGTATTATCCTGTGAGAGTAATTCATCACTTATCAATAACCGATAAAGAAATCGATGAGGCTAAATATTTTTTATCTTTAGCCCGTCAAAATGGTTACACGGATGAATACATGTTTTTAAAGACTGGTTACTTCAAGGTCATGAAAAACTTAGACAAATAAACATAAAAAGTGCATTTTGCCGGATTTTGAGCTGTCAGTTTTTTGCATAAAGACGCAAAAAAACTGACAGCTCACTCCGCCCGTAAATGGCAGCGTTAAATTAAAGAAGGATAATCATGCGAAATATAGTTTTGTTGTTGGTAGTTTTTGTTACAGGTTGTGCAACAGGTTACAAGGCACCCGAAAATAAAAATACAACTTTAACATTTATAATGCCTGATACGGCAAATGCCAATGCTAATCAGTTTTATTCGCTCCACGAGAACGAAAGTTGTGCAGAGACTGAAGGTTTTGGTATGGCAGCAAATATGCTAAAAATGTTTGGTATTGGAGGTTTTGATAAAACTGTTTCAGTTGTTCCTTCAAAACGTGTTTATATCGCTGCTGTCGGTCAAAACCATTCTGGTGGTGCAACAGTTTATAGTCGTTCTTGTTTAAACTTTGTCAGTTTTGAGCCTACTCTTGGTCATCAATACTTAGTTGAACAAAAGGCAAGTGGCCGACATTGCATGGTTGAAATAAAAGAGAATGAAACAGGTAAAAAGCCTGAGTCATTTGTTATTCACTCAATACCTGCTGACTGCCATGGGAAATGAATTTTACAAGTGACTATGGTGTCAATTCCTAATACTTAACTCTTTTTAGGATCTCACATGACGCCCACTCTAACCATCGAGTTTAAGATAACAACCATTTTTCTAACACACGCAATACAGGTTGAGTACTGACTTTTACACGCAATCTCACGCTTCCCATTCTTTGCTTTTTGGCGGACGGCCTCGTTTAAGAGGGCGAACGGGTCGGTCTACAAGGTTTTGAATTCTGCTTTTAAATAAATCGCCACCCAAAACGAGTTCTAAGTTGAGGGTGTCATTGATATGGTTTTTGGTGCCTTCATCAATTTCAAACTGAAATAAGTCACGGTATTGTATCTGGCATTGTTCGGGGTCACTGCCTAATTGGTTAAACATGTTGTGTTCAGTAATCAGACTGTTTTCAAGCCCTTGCGCATGATGCAAATAACTTGACCAAGGGTGGGTGTCGACCGACTCGGCTAAGCCTTTTTCGACAGCCAGTGACTCGATATAACGATAACAGGTGATGAGATAGCCTTCCGGATCGATTAAGCTGGATTTATATCGTCCTTCCCACAGTGTCCCACTGCGATGATAACGATGGTTTATATATTGAACGTATCGTCTTCCTAGAGACTGCATCATTTGAGAGACGCCACCTTGTATTCTGGGAGTCGCCAAAAAATGTATTTCTGTTTCGAGTAGGGCGTATGCATGCACTTCGCATTGATATTGTCGCGCCGCTTTTTCAAGGCAATCTAAAAAGTAGTTGTAATCCTCCTCGTCAAAAAAACAAGGAAGCCGATTATGCCCGCGCTGCATGATATATTGCGGATGATCTTTTAGATTAAAGCGTGGTTTTCGTGCCATATCATGAATACTTATTAGTGATAGCTATGCTGTGACATTAGCGTCATGTTGTTTATATGACGCTAATGTCTCGACGTATTAACGTTATCTCTAGCGCGTGGCTAAATATAACAGGGTTTCATCAGTTAATCTGATAAGTAAACACGCCATCTTCATTTACACCGACGTGAATTTTACTAATCGTGTCACCTTGTGCCATTAGGTTCAGGCATTCAGACGCCAGTTCAGGCAGTAGTGTTTTATTCAATATCGATTCAATGTTTCGAGCGCCTGTGTCGACTTCTTGGCTGCGCGCCACGATATGCAGCAAGACATCATCGTCATAACTAAATTGACCGTTGTAGTGCTCTTGAACACGCTTGGCAATTCGGTTCATATTGATTTTGCAAATTTTGATTAAGTTCTCATCATCCAGAGGATAATAGGTAATTACGTTGGTACGACCCAAGAAGGCCGGTTTGAAGGACTTAAGCAGCTCGTGTCGCATACTTTCTAATAGCAGTTCAGGATCGGGCCTCTCTTCTTCTTGTGCACAAATCGCGCTAATCGCATCGCTACCCGCATTCGAGGTCATGATGATGACGGTATTTTTGAAATCAATATCACGGCCTTCGCCATCTTTGATGGTGCCTTTATCGAATAAGTTATAAAAAACATCCTGCACACCAGGGTGCGCTTTTTCCATTTCATCCAATAGAATGACGGAGTAGGGCTTACGTCGAGCGGCTTCCGTTAGCACGCCACCTTCACCAAAGCCGACATAGCCTGGAGGCGAGCCAAGCAGCATGGAAATCTTATGCTCTTCTTTGAATTCCGACATGTTGATGACCGTCATGTTTTGCTCGCCGCCAAACAGTGTGTCGGCTAAGGCTAATGCGGTCTCTGTTTTACCCACGCCACTGGTACCAACCATCATGAACACGCCAATTGGCTTGCGTGGATCAGTTAAGCCCGCTCTCGAAGTACGAATGGCTTGAGCAATGGCTTCTAATGCATGCGATTGACCAATGACACGGCCTTCGAGCTGGTCTTTCAGGTTGAGAATCGCGTTGATTTCATCGCCTACCATTTTACCGACAGGGATGCCGGTCCAGTTTGCAACAACATCGGCAACGGCTTGGCCATCAACATGCGGTTGCATCAGTGGTGAATCTTGCTGAATACCAGCAAGCTCAGCGTTCAGTGCTTTCAATCGTTCTTGATGTTGGCTTAGTTCTTCTGGCGTGAGGCGAGGGCTATCTTCTTCAGATGTGGCGCTCTCTTCGCTTTCATTATTGGCTTCCAGTGCAGAGGCGCCGGCAAAATAATCGGCTTCAATTAGGTCTCTAATGGTTCTAATTTCTTCAATGACTTTCTTTTCACTTTCAAACTGCGCTTGTTGTGTTTCCAGTTCTTTTAATGCTTCTTCTTTTTCGGATTCAGCGGCTTCAATTTGTTCGCCGCAGGTGCCGGAAGAGGCATTTTCCTGTTTTAGCATGGAAAGGTTTGTTTCCAATTGCTGAATGCGTCGTTGGGTATCTTCGATAATGGAAGGCGTAGCGCTCAAACTCAATGCAACACGGGCAGAGGCGGTATCGAGCAAGCTGACAGATTTATCAGGTAATTGGCGGCCAGGAATATAGCGCGCAGACAATTTAACGGCTTGAACGATGGCGTCATCAGATATACGTACTTTATGGTGATTTTGTAAGGATTTGGAGATGCCGCGCATCATGTCGATAGCCACAGCCTCTGAGGGTTCTTCGACTTTAACCACTTGGAAGCGTCGTGTTAAGGCAGGGTCGCGTTCAAAGTATTTTTTATATTCAGCCCAGGTTGTGGCAGCAATGGTACGAAGTTCGCCACGGGCGAGTGCTGGCTTCAGTAAGTTGGCCGCATCACCTTGGCCTTCTTTGCCACCTGCGCCAATCAGCGTATGTGCTTCGTCGATAAACATCACAATCGGCGAAGGTGATGCTTTTACTTCTTCAATAACCGATTTTAATCTGTTTTCAAATTCGCCTTTAACACTTGCCCCTGCTTGTAACAAACCCAAATCCAGAGACAAAATAGACACGCCTTTTAGCGGAGTTGGCACGTCATCCTGCGCGATACGTAAGGCAAGGCCTTCTACCACCGCGGTTTTTCCCACGCCGGCTTCACCGGTGAAAATCGGGTTATTTTGACGACGACGAGTCAGAATATCGATGCACTGGCGTATTTCAGCGTCGCGCCCCAAAACTGGGTCGATTTCTTTATTTTTAGCACGTTCCGTTAAGTTGATGGTGTACTTGGATAAGGCACTCCCACCCTGTGCGCCGGGAGCAGCTGCTTCACCAGTGACAGCTGTTGAACGTGATTCATGGCGTGATTCTGTTGTGGTGCCAAACGTACTTTGAGCAACATCCCTAACCTCGGCGGCGGGGATATCGGTTAAAGATGGGCAAGATTCAATGACTTGTCGGCGCAGTGTATCGTCATTGATTAACACGGCGAGTAAATGACCAGAACTAATACTTTGATGGGACATATCAATCGAGGCAATCATCCAGGCATACTTGGTCGCATCTTGAAGCGTTTGCGCTAACGAAGGTGTGCGGGTATTGCCGGATTTGAGTTTGTTGAGTGCCGTACTCAATTCTGACAATACCTTACCAATATTGATGCCGAAGTGGCTGATAATTTTTTCAGCATCTGTATCGGATTTTTCCAGCGTTTTTTGTAACCAATGCTCAATTTCAATATTGTAGTGACCCTTACTAAGACATAAGCCTGCTGCACTATCTAATGCATCTTTAAGCGTTGGGTTCATCCTTTCTACAAGTGCTTTTAAGTTTACGTTAAACATGGTTTTTATCCTGCCTGTTTCTGATCGTTAGCTAATCGGTGCATTCCGTGTTTGGATACGCTGATCTTGATAATGTCATTATTGTTAATAGTGCTTTCCGTACTTGCTTTTAATCTTGAATTCCATCCAAGTTGAGGTCGTCCTGTTCTTGTTAATTTTGCTGGGATTAGGGTGTTCTTGCGAACTTTTAAGGTTAGATCAAAATCCAGCTCGGTACCTACCTTAAATTTGATTAATTGATAAAGTGCATTTAACTTTTCACAGCCGGGTGACAGACTCATGAATTGATCATATTCAATATTAATGATTTCTATTTCAAACCTGTTTTGAATGTTCCAACACTGTTTACCAATGAGCGTGTTTACGCCCAAAATATTGTTCATACCATGAGATTTTCTATCTCCCAGCTGGCTTCTCACATCCATGGGTAAGCTTTCCCATTGGCCTTTAAATTCATTAACTCTGACTTTTAAACCAAAGTGATGTTCCACCGCTTGTTTAAGCGATAAGCTGCTGCATATGCGTGATGCGCTAAAACCTGCGTAGTTGAGCCAAGCGCCATGCGGCTTGTTGAATGAGGCGGTTTTCTCATTTGAGAGGCCGGCTAGGGCTTTGAGTATTTCTTCATGTCGGTTTAGATGGAATTTTGAGTAGGTATGCGTTTTATTGCCATGCTTTAGCCAAGGTTTATGTTTTAACCAGGCTTTGTAAAATAAAGAGATACTTCGATGATTAAAAATGTCTAAAAAGTCTTTGAGCGCTTTATCATTGTTACGTATTCGTTGGATGATGAGTTCTGAATAATGGAAAGGTAAGGTACCACTGCTTCCGTTTAAGCCCCAAAAATTGGTTTCGATTTCTTTTCGCGTTTTGTCTTTGTTCGCTGTGATCGACTTGATCGGTGCAGGTTCAAAATTTAATTGTGGGTTGGCTTTGAACTTCAGGCGCTCAGAATGAGCAGGCGTAAAGTCACCTACTTCAGATAAAGCATCATCTATGTGTTCGTTTTCCAGTAAACGCACTAATTGAAAAAACTCGAATCGCCATGGTGACGATTCAATTTTTGTCATTAAAGCACTGGTTTTTTGCCAATTTGGGGTGGCCAAATTTTAAATGCCTCTGTTTTACCTTTTAGTTTTACGATCAAACGCGTAAACGAATTGATAGAGCAGTACATGCGTAAAAACTGCTCTAGAACGGATGAAAAAAGAAATACACTGCTGCCGGATAGAAGCGTGTCATCGATTGTGATCTCAATCTCGGTGCCGCGGCAGACGGATGTGCGCCCCTGTAGGGTTATCGGCGCGGTAATCGATCTTGTTTGGACGGTCTTGATTGAGTTGATCAAGGCCCGGCTTGCGGCGGTATCGCTGAAATCATAGAGCGCCAGAATTTCTTTTAATCGATCGGTTGCACCTTCTCCCTCAAGTGATAGGTGGTTTAGGGATAAATGCGAGATTAAGCGCCAACGTGCACCGTTACCTTGTGGTGGTCGAATCGTGCCTGTAACTCGGGTGAGCGTGTCGATGCTTTTAAGCTGTATGCCTAACTTAACGAACTTGAAGTGAGGCTGGCCATTCCCGAAGGGCAGTTTTTCTGGCGTGTTTCGATTAAAACATAAGGTGTTAACCGATACCGTTTCATCGTCGGCTTGTGCAAAATTAAAATTTAAGTCGACAAGAGATAAGTCAATTTCTGAGCCCGGTTCGTTACCAAACTCTCCGTCATTACTGGGCCGTCTATCTGCATGCCAGAAGCGTTGTTCGTCGCGTTGTATGTCACTGTGGTTTAAACCGTAGAAAGGCTTGTAATCGACTTTCTTACCTTGGCCGTTCAAACCGGTCACGGTATCGATAGAATACACTTCATAATGTTCAGGGTAGCGGGCGTCTGGAATCACCTTGTATTCAGCGTGTTCATGTTCCAAATTAATGGGTTCAGCTCGATGTGGAAACAGATTAATGACCGGGCTACAGTTTAACGCAAAATAGTCCTTACTCAGGTGTCGTTCGAGTTCTTGATTTGCGGTTTTTGTATATATGTACAGGTCTATTTTATGTGTGTTTTTGGGGAGCCACTTTTTTAAATCACACAAGTCAAAGAACATGAACTTTTCAGGAAAACTCATGAATTCTGTTAACAGGCGATAGCCCAAAAATGATTGCGCAGGATAGGGAAGCAGACCTTGATCTTCAGCAAATCCCACCGCTTTGATTCGGCTTGGTTTGATCAGTTTGTAGGCTGAAGATGCTGCCGATTTTTTAGCTATATCAGAGGGTAAACAGGCAACAATCTGTTCAGCCTGATTCAGTAGAAGTTCGTAAAGTGGGTAGACATGTTGAGCCTGCCCTTTTAAGTAAAAACGTAGCGTGTTGAGGTTTAGGGCATCGAAGGTGATATCTTCTGAAAAGGTTTCAAGTTGAAGATGAATAACCCCTTCTGCGCTTTGGACATCTTGCGCACCTGGCGTCATGAAAGGACGTTCCTTCATGCTTGCGTTGGTTACTTTAATTGGTAGAAGTTCGCTGTCATAGGCTGTTTGAAATTGGCAACGTTTACCGTGAAAGGACTCACTTTCTATTAAGCTGGCTTTTGGAATCGAAAGCGCCGAATCCAAGTCTGGTTCTGGCTGGAATTGCGTAATAGCCATCGACGGAATAGGGCGCAGGTAATGAGGGTACAGGTTAGTTAATAAAGCATCAGAATAAACCGGGAAGTCATCCTCAAGCCTTTTCTGAATTCGGGCATTTAAATAGGCGACGCCCTCAAGTAGCCTAGATACATGTGGGTCTTCGACCACGTCTCCGCTGATGCGTAATCGGCCTGCAATTTTAGGGTGCAATTTTGCGAATTCAGCACCCGATTGACGAAGAAAGGCCAATTCTTTTTCATAGAGTGATAGTAGCTCGTCAGACATTAATGCACCTCACCAATATGAACAACATTTGAGATAGGCTCTAAAGAGGAATTAAATATAATTTCTTCGGGCGCTGGGTCGGCAAACATAATAGCTTCTATTCTAAAATTTAGGCAGTCACCCATTAGAACACTGTTGTCTGGGATGCTGACCTTGACTGATTTGAAGCGAGGTTCAAAGTTCTTAATGTGCTCTTCCACGATAAGGCAAAATTGTTCCCGGCTAGTGCCATTCACAAAGTTAAATGTATTCAAATCAGGTAACCCATAATTGATAAGCGATTTCTCTAATTCATGGCAGTGTTGAGGTGCAGAAATGGCTCGGTAACGGGTGTTCAACAGCTGTTCAAGATCGCGGCGAACCCCATCTTTAATCTCGTTGATTAATTGATGACGCTGTTTTTCATTTTCTTTTTCTTGGTCTGGGCGCTCATTGATCAGTCGGTCTAATAATGAACCTCTCAGAAGCTGGGCTTTTTTTGTTTGATTCACTGCTTAGCTCTCTTCTCGTATTTGTCTTTGTCTTGTCTGAATCTGCCTTTCAAAATGTTCCATGAGTGACATTTTACATTAATCTGGGTGGTGTTAATTCAGTCGTCAAATGGAGTTCTGAGACTAAACTATCTGCTTGATAGTGCGGTTGTAAATCTATATTTACCCAGTAAGAGCCCGGTTTGTCCGGGTTTTCTTTTACCGAGACAGCTGCTCTGCGAAGTGGATACTTTGCTTGCATTTGCCACTCTGCATCTTCCTGTGAAACGGTATATTCATTGAGCCAATTTTGAATTAAGGAGGTACATTCTTCTGCTCTGACATAGGAGCCTATTTTATCTCGGGCCATCACTTTGATGTAGTGCGCGAACCTTGAACCACAAAGAACATGTTGAAGAGAAGAGGCGACTTTTTCGTTGATGGTGATTTCTTTCTTTTGATAAACCTTGGGCTTATGTAACGATGGCGTGCTATGAAAGGCGCCCATGGCTAAGTTATAGCACTGGCAAAAGGGAATAAAGCCTAGCTCACTTAATTCCCTTTCTTTATTGTCAGAGATAATAATGTCGGCAATCGGTTTGTTGGCTATCAGATTTTTGTCTGTGGCGAAGTAATCAATGGTTAGATCGGGCACGACACCGCCGGCAAATTTGTCTCTTGGAACACCACGAATTTGTGAAAACCAGCCAACCTCTGCAAATTCACGGAGCAACACCTTGGCGAGAGCAAAGTTTGCCTTGCCCCAGACGTAATTTTTCTTGGAGGTATAGGCATCTGACTCGGCATAACGGAGACCGCCGTGGCTGTCTATTTTGATGGCGTAAGGGGGGCGTAATAACACTCTGGGTAAGGTGACACCGAGAAAACGTGTATCCGAATGCGCACGCAGTCGATTCCAGGCAATATACTCAGATTGTTTAAAAATATCAGCAAAATTGATGGGCTGGGTCAGTTTATCAAAACTGTCGAGGCCAAAAAGCTGCGGTGTCGCGTTGATCAGTAAAGGGGAGAATGACGCTGAGGCAATCTCGGCTAAGCGTTCTAAGGTGGGGACATCATCATGCCGATGCTCACCACTGGCTCTATGGGAAATATTAAAATCGGCAACGAGGGTTCCGTAAGGTTCGCCGCCTGGGATATCAAATTCGTCGCTGTATATTTTTTGGAACAGTTGGCTTTGGTCAAATTCAACCGCTCTATTCACGTCTTTTGTGATCTCGGCCCATTTAACATCCAGTACGCGTATTTTGGTATTTTTGCGGCCAAGCGAAAAACTCACTAAATCGAAAAGACTACGCCATGAACTCTCAAGCTCAATTAGCTTAGGGTGATGAAGGATTTCATTGAGCTGATTGATTATTTTTTTGTCGATTTCAGCCATGGCAGTGTTCACCCATAGCCAAAAATCTTCATAAGACTTAGGCCGTTCAAAGCCAGACTGTTCGATGCTATCAAGTAATTCGATAACAATTTTTTTGCTTGATTCGCCCGCAATATTGCCTAGAGCAAACTCGTGTTCCATGGCTTGTAATATTTGTTCTGTTGCGGCTGAAAGCATGGAGTGATGATTCGTAAGTAAGAATGGAAACAACGCTTAGTAACAAATAAAGGAGATGAGGCCAAGCTCATCTCCTTTTTACGGTGTGGCTATTTGTTAGCCAGACTTAGGTATATCCGCCACCATACGCAGTGATGCGGTAAGTTCTTCCATTTGAAGCCAAGGTCTTAAGTGAGCAACGGCACTGTAAGAGCCGGGAGCACCTGGATTTTCCTGTACCTTGATTTGCGCTTCAGCCAAGGGGAACTTGGATTTCATTTCAGGGCTCGCATCAGGGTTGCTGTTGGTGTAGTTCTTAATCCAACCGTTCAACCAGCGTTCAGCATCCTGAGCTTCCATGAATGAACCGATCTTGTCACGAGCCATCACTTTTAAGTAGTGAGCAATGCGTGATGTTGCCATGACATAAGGCAGCCTCGCAGAAATTTCTGCATTCGCTGTTGCGCCTGGGTCATCGTACTTCTTAGGCTTTTGCATGGTTTGTGCACCAAAAAATACGGCGTAGTCTGTATTTTTAAAGTGGCAAAGTGGAAGAAAGCCTAGCTTGGATAACTCAGCTTCACGACGCTCAGTAATGCCAATTTCAGCTGGACATTTCTGGTCCATGTCGCCGTCATCGCTCTTGAATAGGTGAGAAGGCAGACCTTCTACTTTACCGCCACCTTCAACGCCTCGAATAGCGGTACACCAGCTATATTTGGAGAACGCATTTGTCAGGGTGGTGCCCATTGCATAGGCCGCATTCATCCACGCATATTGGTTGTGGTCAACATCGAGTGATTTACCTTGCTCGTCAAGTGGGAATTCTTCATATCGGAACTCTTCAACTGGCTTGGAAGCATTGCCATAAGGAAGTCTCGAAAGAACGCGTGGCATAACCAGTGAAACAAAGCGTGAATCTTCAGACTCTCGGAAGCTGCGAAGCTTGATGTATTCTTGTGATTCAAATATTTTTTCTAGATCGCGTGGGTTTGATAGTTCGGTGTAGTCTTCAAAACCAAACATATCGGAGCCTGCGGCAGAAATGAATGGACAGAAACCTGCCGCGGCGACACCCGCCATATTGCTAAGCAAATCAATATCGTCCGGGTGATTTGAGAACTCATAATCACCAATAAGCGTACCGTAAGGTTCGCCACCCGCGATACCGTACTCACTTTCGTAGACTTTTTTAAATATTTGGCTTTGATCAAATTCAACGGCTTTGTCGAGATCTTTAAATAGTTCTTTTTTGCTGATGTTAAGCATTCTGATTTTCAGCGAAGAACCCGTTTCAGAGTTCATCACTAAATGATGCATGCCTCTCCAAGAACCTTCTAGCTTCTGGAATTTTTCGGCATGCATGATTTCAGCAAGTTGTGCAGAAATGAGAGCATCAATTTTATTGACGGCTTTATCGATGGTAACCGTTAAGTTTCTGTCCCACGTTAATGTGCCGTCCATTGCCTGCTGAGTAAGGTTGGCCAATAGATCTTTTGTGGTATCAGGTTCAGTTTGTTTTGTTGCTGTAATAGCTTGATCAAGGAAACTGAGTGCTTCACCTTCTTGGGCTTCTGCTGATTGACCTTGCGCTTCTGTTTCGCTCATTATTTATCTTCCTCTGGCTTGGCTTCGACCCCTAAATCACCTGACAGGGAGGCAATTGAGTCTGCATTTTTAAGTACTTCTTCCAATACGGTTTCTAATTCTTCTGATCTATCCGCTTTGCTCATAAGATCTCTGAGCTTGTTGCGAGCTTCAAGAAGTTTCTTGAGCGGCTCAACTTGCTTAACAATATTCTGCGGCTCAAAGTCTTCAATTGAGTTGAACTGAAGATTGACACCCATTTGCTTGCCTTCTTCGCCTGATAATTTGTCATCAACTTTTAGCTCGGCCGTTGGTTCAACCTTACCCATGATATCGTTAAAGTTGTCACGGTCGATTTGAACAAATTTACGTTCTTTTAGCGCCTTCTTCGAGGCAGTGTTATCGCCTGAATAATCGCCCATTACACCCACAACAAAAGGCAATTCCTTCTTTTCTTGGGCGCCATTTGTTTCTACGTCATATGTGATATGAACGCGAGGCTTTCTTACTCGCGAAAGTTTATCTTGTAAGCTATCAGACATTTCTCAGTTCCTCGTTATTTATTCAAGTTACTTTCATGATAAAAAGTAACGGTAAAAATTAATTACCAGCCAGATGTGTTTTGCTCTTGGCCAAAACCGTTATTGGAGGTTGTTGGTTCAGGAGACTGCTGTTCGGTTTCTGCCGCTGGCGCGGGTTGGGCAATTTTTGCTGATTGAGATAACTGACCAACGGGTGCTGCGCCTTCACCCAAGTCGATGCCAGTTAGTTGTGTATAGATAGACCTAGACGATGCATCAGGGATTAAGGCAAGCATTAGTTCCTGTAAAGAGAGGTTACCCCACTCAACAACGCGTTCAATTGCGCCGCATAAGGGGGAGTGAGGCTCTGTTTGTCTAAAATAGTTGGCTACAACAAGCAGTTGGTTTAGTGCGTCTTCACGTGAATGTATGGCACCGACTGATACCGCTGGACGTGCTGAAGCGTTATGGGTGTTATGCGAGACTTGCTCTGTGCCTGATGTTTGTTGGTTTGTATCTTGTGTGCTGGTTTGTTCTGGTGCAGAAGCTAGCTTGGATTTCGTTAATGATTTGACGGCTTCTAGGACGCTTTCAAGGGATTTCTTGATTGCGGAGCTGGGAGGCGAATGAGACAAGCCACATTTTTCATCTAGCATCGCTGTCATGCTATTAAAGTGTTCGAGGCACGCGCTGATATCGTCAATAAGCTGATGAAAAAATGCCTCGGACGATGCTGCAACCTGACTATGAATGGCATCTAGACTAAGGCCGATATCATCGGTTCGCTGTCTTTTGGCATCTGGGTCAGTGATTTTGTCGGCTTCTATACAGCGTGAATATAAGTTAAAGGTAAACGGGTAGTCATAATCTTCACTCAGAGGCACGTTTTTTAAGGGCAATATAAGTGTGCCGTTGCCATCTTCACCATTTAATCCAATAAGCGGGTAGACGCGCGTTTCGATACCGTCTTCATCGGGTAGTGGATAAATATCATCAAAATACTCTTTAACAAGTCCTTCGCTGAGGGACAGAGCTGCACGCAGACCAGCATATCCATGGAGTTTTAAACAGGCTTCTGTGAACCAAGCGGCGACTTCTAGGTCTTTAGATTGATCTTTGATAACGCTAGGAGAGAGCTGAAAAATGGTTTGCCAATGCGCGTTGATTTCACCGTCTGCATCACTATCAAATTTTCTGGCACGAACAAGGCTGGCAATGCTGCGTCTAGCATCTTTAAGGGTTTGGTAGTCCGAATTGGATGTTTCTCGAAGATCGATGCCGCAGCGATTATCACCGTCGATTGGGTTGAGCAAATTTTGAATATCTTGCATTTCCATGATTATCATCTTTTTCGCAAAAATTTGATTATTAAATGTACTTAGGGAGCATTGATACTGCTCTAATCAAATTGTCTAGTCCCTATTTATGCAAATTATGCAGAATACACTCATCACACACTTGTACAAAATACAAAAGTCGGCTTTCAAAGTAAATGTACTATTGGCTAAAATTAGCGTTACCGTGTATTACTCGTCAGAAATGTTAAGCAAGTCAGTGAATTTTTATTTTAAAAACGAGATAAATAGAGCAATTTGAACATTGAATTCATTTTAGCATAATAATTTAAGTCTGCGTCCAGCTAGGCATTCAAGGTGGCTTTGCCCTGTTTTGTAGAATTTTGTTGATTGCTGGTTATTTTAAGTCGGGGCGTTTCCTTGCAAGGTTTTTAATATTATCTAAAGGCTTGAAGCGTTATGATATAAATGTTTCGTAAATTGATAGTTGTGCTTACTAAAAAAATCCAGGGATCGATATGAAAAAAATTAGCCTTACTTTCTTATTTTTATGCCTTTCGGCGTGTTCCGTTTTTCAGCCCGATGATGTGGCCACTCAGCCCGATGCAGAGCTCACTGCAGATGATTTAATGGTAGTAGATTGCTTGTTGCCGGGCAAAGTTAAAGCCTTGGGCATGTCATCCCGCTTTATGACAGCGCGCCAGCCAGTTAAAACAACCGTTGCAGAATGTGCCATCAGAGGTGGTGAGTATACCGCGTTTGATCGAGCAGATTACGCTACTTCATTAAAGATTTGGCTGCCTCAGGCTCAAGCTGGTGATCCTGAAGCGCAAGCCTACGTCGGCGAAATTTATGAGAAGGGGCTCGGTCTACAACCTGATTATGACTTAGCCGCTGTGTGGTATAAAAAAGCTGCACAACAGGGTTATACCCGAGCTCAAATAAATTTGGGCAATCTCTACGAAAAAGGTTTGGGGGTTGAAAAGAATGCCGTTGAAGCGCTCAACTGGTATCGAAAAGCCTCGGGAGTCGGCTCAGAAAAACTAGAATATGCATCAACGATTATCGCGACGAAAGAGTTAGAACAATCCTTACAGAATTTAGAAAGTGAGGTGGATGTCCTCAGAAAGTATAAAGAAAAAAATGAAGCGGCTATTCACGCGAAAAGAGATGAACTCAAAAAAGCGAAACAGCAAGCATTAGATGCCAAAGATGAATCTGTTGCTCAGCTCGCTTTAGCGAGCAATAACACGCTTCCACCATCCATTGAAATTATTGATCCGCCTATATCATTAACACGAAGTGGCCCCAGTGCATTATTAAGAAATGCGGTCAGCGAACGAGAAATTATTGGTAAAGTCGATGCACCGGCAGGTATTTCTGAATTTGTCGTGAATGGTGAGCCGGTTAAATTGGACGAATTTAACTTATTCTTTTTGAATGTGCCTATTCAAAGCAAGCGTACCTACATTTCAATGAATGCATTAGACAAACTGGAGCGCTCTGTCGGTTTTGATTTTTCATTATTTTTAGAAGATGCGCCAGAATCATTCGCTACGACGAAGCGACTTGAAGCAAAACCTGCCACCAATATCTCTGCTGATAAGTACGGTAAGTTTTATGCCTTGGTGATTGGCAATAACGAATACCCACACTATACAAACCTTAAAACAGCGGTTACCGACGCAACTGCGGTTGCTGAGCTGTTAAGTGAACGTTACAGCTTTGATACGCGACTGCTTTTAAACGCAAATCGTTATGAGATTCTGTCGGCAATTAATGATCTTAGGTCGATATTGACGGAATCAGATAATTTATTGATTTACTACGCCGGTCACGGTGATTTAGATGAAAGTAATGAGAAAGGTTTTTGGTTGCCTGTCGATGCAGAGCCTGGGAATTCAGCAAACTGGTTATCGAACACCTCAATTTCTGACCAGTTGAATACCATGAAAGCGAAGCACGTCATGGTCGTCGCAGACTCATGTTACGCAGGCACGCTTTCAACCGCGTCTGTCGCAAGACAAAATCTTGATCTATCTGATGAAGATATCAGCTCATGGCTTGATGTGATGACGGATGTGAAGGCTAGAACCGTGTTAACCTCTGGTGGCGTGCGTCCTGTTCTGGATGCTGGCGGCGGCAAGCATTCCGTGTTTGCGAATGCCTTTGTGAATGTTTTGAAAAACAATAATCGCGTCTTGGATGGCAATAGCTTATTTGTATCCATTTTGGGTGATGTAAGACGCGACTCAAAAGCGATGGCGCATGAACAAATACCGGATTACGGTGCAATAAAATATGCCGGGCATGAAGCAGGCGAGTTTTTCTTATTCCCGAACGCAATGGCATCTAACTAAGTAAGGTGTTTACTCGCATAATATTAACGCTAAGAGTCAGTGTAATATGTCAGATACAGTTGTGATTCCCGGTGGGCGCGACAATGATGCCGATTTTGGGAAATACCAATTTGTCTCTGAGCTGGGCGAAGGTGCAATGGGCAAGGTATTTAAATGCTTTGACCCAGATTTCCACCGTATGGTCGCCATTAAAACAGTTCATAAAGATTTATTGAATGATGTCGCTTCTGCCGAGTTTAGAGAGCGTTTTCGTAATGAGATGCGTGCTGTTGGTAAGTTGACTCACCCAAATATCGTCTCGGTATTTGATGCGGGTGAAAAGGATGGTTGTCCTTACTTTGTGATGGAGTATGTGGATGGCGAGGAGCTCAAACACCTACTTGATGAAAAAGTTCCCTTTGGCGTAAAGCAAAGTATTGGAATTATAAAGGGTGTGCTGAGAGGGCTTTCAAGTGTTCATTCTAATGGCATCACGCATCGAGACTTGAAGCCGGCAAATATCTTTATTTCTAATCAAGATGGCAACGCCAAGATCGCTGACTTTGGCATCGCAAAATTAGACAATTCCGATATGACGCAAATAGGAACCATTATTGGTTCGCCTAAGTATATGGCGCCAGAGCAGTGTGTTGGAGAGCCTGTCGATGCGCGTGCAGACTTGTTTGCCATTGGGATTATTTTTTATGAACTGTTAACGGGGGAGTATTGTTTTCAAGGGGAAACAACTTCAGCCATCACGCAAAAAATATTGAATGTTGATCCTGAACCTGCGTCAAAATTGAACCAGGATGTGCCTCGCTATATTGATAAGGTCTTAAAGAAAGCACTGTCGAAGCGCGCTGGTGATAGATTCCAAACAGCGCTTGAGTTCTTGGAGGCTATTGATTCAGGTAAAAACAGTGCAGAGAAGAAGCCTAAGGGTGTAAAAATGGGCGTTTTTGCCTTGGCTGGAATTATAGCTTTCTCAAGTGTCGCGCTGGTTATGATGGATAGGTCTGATCAAAGCGCCACAGTGCCTGCTGATATAAGCTCGCCAGATTCAGGTTCGCCCCTAGATAACGCAAGTAAAGCCGAAGAGCCGCAACAGAATAATCATCAAACGAATAGTCTTCCTTCTGCTGCGCCAAAAAACGCGTCGGTAAAGTCACTTTCGCCAGAAAAATCTGCCAAAATAGCCAAACTTTTCAAAGTGGCCGACACCTATAAACGCATCGGGCGTTTAGTTGCACCAGCGGGCTCAAATGCTTTTGATGCGTACAATATTATTTTGTCGATAGACCCTTCAAATGTAGATGCGTTGAAGGGTATTTCGGAGATAGAAAGTAAGCTTATTGAGAATGCCAAAGAGTCACTTGAAGACGGAGATCCAGAAAAAACACGAGCGATACTTGCTATGGGGCAAGAGCTATTTCCTGATTCTCGTCAATTTGATGAAATACGCCTGATGCTTGAGTAGTCAGAGAGTTTGACTTATCTGAGCCAAGCTCATAAGGGCGGCATAAATAGTAATATGAGGCACATTAGGCTAAAACTCGGGAGTCTGTTATCTAAATCAGGCATGATTTGAGGCCTGAGGTCGTTGAAACGGAAGCTGCCTGTGAGTATGGTTCTTTATTTTGTTATCGCCTAAAATGAGCCTTTTCGTTTCGAAACTTAGCTAGTTTATTAAAATAGTGAAGCCAGTTAGTCATTGAAAGAATCAATTGGATAAATGTTTATGAAGTTAATGCTTTCCATCACAAGGTGTCCTTCTGGGTCTAATATGGAAGGTCAGCAATACCAGTTTGGCCCTGAAGGTGGAACATTTGGTCGCTCTGCTGATAATGCCTGGGTGTTGCCAGATGTGAGTCGTCATGTTTCGTCTTTGCACGCTAGAGTGAGTTTTGAAAATGATCAGTTTGTTTTAAATGATCAAAGCACAAACGGTCTGTTTGTGAATGGTTCCAGTCAAGCCTTGGGGCCAAATAACCCTGTTGCTTTAAAAAATGGTGACCAATTAAGCTTTGGGGATTACTGTCTTAATGTCACGCTCGTAGAAACGCTGTCACCAACATCGGATGCTGATATCGACCCTGCAGCGACTCAACTCTCCGCGCCTGTGTCTGACTCGGTCTATGTGGATGATCTCGATAAGTGGCTTGAACCTGTTTCTCCAGAGTCTGAGTCGCTTGGTTCGGTGAACGTAAAATTTGATACACCGTCTATTCCACAAACGGATGCCTTGAGTGATATAGACTTAGGCCTCAAGCCACAAGAAACGGACCCATTAGCTGCACTGGGTGGTGCTAATGTGCCTTCACAGCCTTTAGGTTCATCTGGTGGCAGCTTGTCTGACTTGGTTGGGAATACGTCGCCATTAGACCAACAAATGATGAAAGTGCCGAATGTTATCCCAAATGATTGGGATGATTTACTGGGTGAAGGGGCGAGTGCATCCAGCGTGCCTCAGCCAAAGAATGTGCAATTAAAACCAGCCAATAAAGACTCAGACATCACTCACTTGGACAAGGTAACCAAGCAGGAAGTCTCAGCTGACTCAACATCGCTGGTTAAACAGCCATTGTCGGATAATCTAGAAAACTCTGGTCCAGCACCTGTCCCAGTTTCCAATGAATCGCTTAAGTCGCCTGATGCTTTAGGCTTGAGCGAACTATTGTCGACGCCTTCCGATCAATTACAAGGTGTGTCGAAAGATCTCACTGCGCCGCAAGCGTCTATAGCGACAGAGCGACCTTCAGAATCAGTGGAAGAACAGCTTGCAAGCGATGATCCACTTAAAGAACTTCAATTGAAGGCGCAATTAGATGACAGCGATGAAACAAGTACTTCGAGGCTAGTCAAAGATCAGCCTGAGACAGCAAAACAGGAATCGCTTCACCCGGTGAAAACGTCGCAGGCTGAGGCTTCAAAGGCGGATCTTGAAATCGATGCTTCGTCACTGGCGTCAGCATCGGCTAACGCAATCAGTGCAGAGGCTGAAAGTCTCGCGAAAGAGCTTGGCTTGGAACAGTTAAGTGAACAACAGAAGGCTGTTCTTGAAAAAACGGTGGCTAATACCGTTAAAGAAACGGTATCGGGTATGATGCGAACGCTCCGTGCACGTAGTGAAATAAAAAGTGAATTTCGGATGAATATGACGACTATTCAATCCGCCGAAAATAACCCCTTAAAGTTTTCTGTGACACCTGAAGATGCCATTGAAAATATGTTCGCAAAACAAGGGAAGGCCTACTTGTCACCCGTTGATGCCATTAATGATGGTTTTGCTGACATCTCGGACCATCAGGTCGCGCTTTTTGATGCCATGAAAGCGGCGTACGAACATATATTTGGGCAATTTGATCCTGAGTTCTTAGCTAAAAAGTTTGAACGTACGGCCGGTAAGCGTTTTTTAGGTGGCAAAGTAAAAAACTGGGAGGCATATTCGCACTTATATAGTGAATATAAAGAAGATAACGACAAGACCTTCAAACGCTTGTTTGGTGAAGTCTTTGCTGATGCATATGAACGTCGTATGCATGCTTTAAAAATGAGTCGTGGTGATTCATCACGCAAATAATGAAAGATACTAAAAAGAAGCTGTCAGCCATTTCGATATGGATGTTATGCTTTTTCCAAATTTGAACGAACTTAACGAAAGGCAATTTCATGCAGAGTTATATTAAATTATCAAAATACATTCTTGTTGTTTTTACGGTCATTTTCGTCGCGGGTTGTTCGATGACGCGAGAAATGTTGGACTTAAATACAGACATCAA
The DNA here is from genome assembly GCA_048058835.1 of Oleiphilus sp. GTDB lineage: Bacteria > Pseudomonadota > Gammaproteobacteria > Pseudomonadales > Oleiphilaceae > PZPK01. The sequence continues at coordinate 46,174 of JBLLNS010000013.1, read as the reverse complement.
TATGGAGTTTTATGTGTCTTCAACCGTCAACCCCGATTCAGATGGAAGAAGCTCTCCTATTGTCGTTAACCTGTTGTACTTAAGGGATAATAGACAGTTTGAACAAGAAGACTTTATTGCGCTACTTGAGTCGCCTGAAGATCGTCTTGGTAAAGATTTAATCGAAACGATCCGGCTTAAAGAGTTTATTCCTTCTGAAGTGCGTGATGTCTTCTATGCGCTGCCTGATGGGGTAAAATATGTTGGAATCGTGGCTGAATTTATTCAATATCAGGATGCAAAAGGCACCTTGATACTGCCGATCGAAGCGCACTCAGGAAATGACTATACAATCTTACTTGAGAAAGATACTGTTCGCATCGAAGACTAGAATAACGAAAACTTGATTTGTACGGATTAAAACTAAGGAAAAGCCATGTCCACAAAAAGTAAAGTTGTTTGGTCTGAAGGGATGTTTCTTCGCCCTCAGCACTTTCAACAACAGGATCGGTACTTTGAGAGTTATGTTGAAGGGCGTTGCAAGACTTTACAAACCTACTTTTGGGGCTTCGAGACCTTAGAAATAGATCCTCAATTATTGAAGCTGGGGAAAATATCTGTTTCCCGATGTCATGCTGTTTTTCCAGATGGTACCCCTATCGCCGTACCGGAATCGAACTTGGCGCCTGACATTATCGACATACCTGAAAACTTGGCAAATGAAGTTGTCTACCTCGGGGTACCCCTTCGGCGGGCCGGTGCAGCAGAAGTGCAATTAGATGATTCTGACCAAAGCCTAACCCGTTACAAAGCGGTCGACAGTGAAGTGTATGATACCGTTTCAGGCTATGCTGATGACGAGACCGTGCAAACAGGGCAGCTACGTTTACGCTTATTGCTCCAGAATGAAGACCATAGCGGCTACGCTTTATTGGGATTGATTAGAATTAAAGAGCGTAAAGAAGATAAAACCATCACCCTTGATGAGCGCTATATGCCACCTTTATTAGATGCGCATATCAGTGCCACGACATCTGGTTTTTTGAATGAGCTATCTGGCTCTTTGTTTCAGCGAGGAGAGTCTTTGGCAGGACGCTTAAAAGACAGTGGGCGAAATGGCTCTGCTGAAATATCCGATTATTTGATGCTGCAATTGGTCAACCGGATAGGCCCCATTGCCGAACACTTAAAAACACTGCGTCAGCTGCATCCTCTAGATTTATATTTTCAGTTAGTGCAAATGGCTGGTGAGCTTGCAACCTTTACTTCCGCAGAGAAAAGGCCACCTCGTTTTACCCCCTATAATCATGATGATTTGCAATCCACTTTCGCGCCGGTGATCCAGTCACTTCGACAAGGCCTCAGCTCGGTACTTGAACAGTCGGCTATTTCGCTTGAATTGGTTGAACGAAAATATGGTATTCGTGTCTCGCCTATTAATGATCGTTCATTGATTGACGGTGCTTCTTTCGTCCTAGCGGTGAAAGCCAACCTTCCCGTTGAGCAGCTACGAAGTTCGTTTCCTAGCCAGGTAAAAATAGCGCCAGTAGAACGAATTCGGGATTTAGTTAACGCTCAGTTGCCGGGTATTGCTTTGCAATCGCTTCCTGTGTCGCCCAGGCAAATTCCTTATCATGCAGGCTTCGCCTATTTTCAGTTGAATAAAGCTAATGAGTTTTGGGCTGAGTTACGTCAATCAGGTGGTTTTGCACTTCACCTTGGAGCAGACTTTCCAGGTCTTGAAATTGAGTTTTGGGCAATAAGGGATTAATACAATGCCAGTGACAATATCTTTGTATACAAAGGCTTCAAATATAACGTGCTCAAGCATTAGGGGCGAATGATGGGACCAAATGACGGTAACAAGACGGTTATTATTCCAACGCCGGGCCGAAAAGCATCTTCTGCCGCACCGGGTCCTCAAACACCGCCTAATGTTCCGAGTGGACAGCCGTCGCCGGCTAGCGTGTCGTCGTCAGTGCATCAAACTTCCGCTAATGCGCATTTAGCTGTTAAGCAAAGTTTAAATAAACTAGTTAGTGCTGCGACTGAGTTGACGGCATTGATTGGCGAGTTGCGTCACACTGTTCAGCATGCTGACCCCAGTAAACTGCGTAACTCAATTATCGATCAAATCAGAAAGTTTGAAACCACTGCTCAGCAAGAAGGGCAGGCCTCGGAAGTTGTATTGTCTGCCCGATATGTACTGTGTGCATCGCTAGATGAAGCGGTACTTAATACGCCTTGGGGCCCCGAAAGTGGATGGGCTCAGCACTCATTGCTCAGTGCCTTTCATAATGAAACGTCTGGCGGTGAAAAAGTTTTTTTAATATTGGATCGCTTACTGCAAACACCTGCTCAATATATCGATATATTGGAGTTGATTTATTTATGTCTATCGCAAGGTTTTTCCGGTAAATACAAAATTGATCCGCGCGGTCACTTGCAGCTTGAACAGATCAAAGAAAATTTATTTCGAGCGATTGAAATGCAACGCGGTTCCTATGAAAGAGAGCTCTCACCTAGGTGGAAAGGTGTCGAGAAAACAAACAAAAAAGTCAGTGAATATGTGCCGTTATGGGTGGTATTTACCATTGCATTTTCTTTATTGGTACTTTGCTATTCTGGCTTCCGTTTTTGGCTTGATCATACCACGACACCCGTTGCGACTGAGTTAGATAACATGGCCATGGAATACAATAAAAAAGCGAAATCACCTTAACCTGTGGATCTGTGAGTTTTTCAGGTATTCCAAGGAATACGCTGGCTTAGCTCGACAACATTTACGAATTTTTATCTTTAAAAACGAGGGATATGTTCATGAAGCGAATCTTCGCTTTGTTCTTAGAGCCATTAGTACTGGGTCTGTTCGCATTAATAATCTTAAGCCTGGCTGTGTGGTTTGGTGGTGAATACATTCGCATCGGCGACGCCTCGGAACCTTTATCGGCGGTCGTTCGCTTAGTGATTATTATGGCTTTTGTGGTCTTATGGGGAGCCAATAACCTCCGAACCAAGATAAAAAAGTCTAAACAAAATGACAAAATGTTAGATGAAATGTCGGGTGCAGCGAATCCAACCGAGCAGTCCTCAATATCAGCTAAGTCTTCAAACAGCGCGGGAAGCGATGAAGAAAAAGTACTCTATGAACGCTTCAAAGAAGCGACCTCGGCGCTGAAAGCGCATCGTTTTGGTGGCAATAAACGCCAAACCATTTATGAATTACCTTGGTATTTAATTATTGGCCCTCCCGGTGCAGGCAAAACCACTGTTCTGGCAAACTCTGGCTTAAAGTTTCCGTTAAAGGAAAAATTTGGTTTACAGGGTGTAGGTGGCGTGGGCGGAACGCGCAACTGTGATTGGTGGTTCACGGATGATGCCGTGTTAATCGACACTGCAGGCCGTTACACGACGCAAGATAGCCATGCTGATAGCGACCGCAGTGCATGGCTTAGTTTTTTATCTTTACTGAAGAAAAACCGACCTCGACGAGCGATTAATGGGGCTATTGTTGCGGTGAGTCTGCAAGAACTGATTATGCTCAGCAATGATGAACGTCAGCGCCATGCTGAAACGATTCGTTCACGAATTCAGGAGTTAATGACCGATTTAAATGTTCGTTTCCCTGTTTATTTCCTGATCACCAAGTGTGATTTGATGGCTGGTTTTAATGAATTTTTCGAAAACCTGGATCAACGCGATCGTGAGCAGGTTTGGGGTCTGACCTTTCCTATGAGTGAGGATACACACTCGAACCAGCAATATAGCCATTATTTTGAAAGCGAGTTTGATGTCCTGCTCAGGCGTATTAATGATCGCTTGTTGACCCGACTTCACGCAGAACGAGACCCTTATCGTCGCGCTAAAATACAAGCATTTCCTAATCAATTTGAAAGTATGCGAGAGATACTGAAGGCATTTGTGGATAATGTTTTTGGACAAAATCAGTATCAAAGCCAAGCCTTGCTTAGAGGCGTGTATTTTACCAGTGGAACGCAAGAAGGTACGCCAATCGATCGAATCCTTACCACGCTGTCAACCAATTTTGGGGTGCAAGGCAAATCCTTAGCCGCGCCAAATGGTCAAGGTAAGAGTTTTTTTATTCACCGGCTGTTAAATGATGTCATCTTTCCTGAATCCGATATTGTTGGAGTGAATACCAAGTATGAAACCCGTCTGAAGTTGTTTCGACGTTTTGTGATGGCGAGTGCATTGATCGTGGTCTTGGGGGCTGCGGCAGCGTGGACCAGTAGTTTAAATAAAAATGAAGCCTTGATGTCTCAAGTTTCAAGTTTAATTGATGAGCACGAAGCCGCTTTACAAGCACCTAATGACGGCACGAACCGCTTTGAACATGTGATTCCAATTATCGCACCGCTCAATCAAGCAAAAGGGGTTTATGATGAGATCAACTTACCTTGGGTAACCGGTCTTGGATTATACGATGAAAGCGTTCAAGACTCCGTCTTCGCAGCTTACGATGCTTCTCTGCGTGCGCACTTTATTCCGGTGATGCTTGAGCGCCTTGAGACCTTTCTAAAATCAGATATTGATAATGATCAGCTTTATGATGCTTTACGCGTCTACTTAATGTTGGCCGATTCTGAAAAACTAGAGAAAGATGAGGTGCTGCAATGGTTTGAAAACGATTGGTCCAATTCACTCGTGAATCAAGCGACAAAGCAGTTGCAACTGAAGGAATACTTAATCAATAGTCTCGATAACGGTGTTCCGGAATTTAGCCTGAATGAGGCAATCGTCAAAAATAGTCGCACGCAACTGCGAACAGTACCGATTGAGCAACGCATCTATAAGCAAATAGAGCGTAACCCTGAATTTAAATTGCAAAATGATTTTGTTCAAGCTGTCGGCGGCGATGTTCTCGGTGTCTTTGAAATTGCCAATGAAACGAAATCCTTGTCGGTACCGTTTATGTTTACCAAGGCGGGTTATAAGCAAATGGACTTTAGTAAGGATTCGCCGTTAATTCGCAAATACTCATCTGAACAGTGGGTCTTAGGAACGGACACGACTGAAGATTTCAGTGACAAAGATATAGAGCTGATTGCGCAAAATGTCGAAGCTATTTATTTAGAAAAGTATTCTCAGAAATGGCGTGCGCTTTTAGATCAATTAAAAATTCGCGATATGCCCAGTTCCGCTGATGCAAGACAGGTTTTATCTAGCGTGTCTGATAATAGCCAATCGCCTTTAGTTAAGGTCTTAACGACACTCAAAAATGAAACCTTATTAACGCCTCAGGTTAACTTACTAAAAGAGAAAGAGGGCGCGCTTGCAAGTGCCGCCAGTGCCTTGACCTCAAAAGCGCTGCCACCTACCCGTGTGGACATTGAGTTTTCAGATGAACATAAACTCATTACTGAAAAAGGCATTCAACGGGTTTTGGATAATATCAAAACACTTTCAGAAAAATTAGAAGGCTTCTCATTTGCACCAAGCCCTAATGAAGCCTCTTTAAAGTTTGCTCAACAACGGTTTTTAGGCACAAGTTCAGATCCTTTCAGAGTAATGTTGGCGCAGGCGTCTAAGTTGCCCGAACCCGTTAAACGCTGGGTAGAAGAATTGGCCGACCAAGCGTGGAAAACTGTGTTAATTGATAGTAAGCAGCATCTGAATACCTTATGGAATGCATCTGTCTACCAAAGCTATAAAGCGAGAATTGCGGGTGGCTATCCCTTTAGACGTAATAGCCAGCGCGATGTCACGATGTTAGATTTTGTGGAGTATTTTAAACCCGGTGGTATAGAAGAAAACTTTGTTGTCGCGCACTTGTCGCCCTTCATTAAAAAAGGCAAAAAGTGGACAGAGAAAAGCCTTAACGGACGTCAAATCGGCATCGACACCTCCGCTATTTGGCAAATGAAAAAAGCACAAGCGATTCGAGATGTTTTCTTTAGAAAAAGTAAGTCTGCGGCTAGCTTTGACTATAAGCTAAAGCCCAACAAAATGGATTCAACACTTAGACGTTTCGAGTTAACCATGGGGGATACGCGCATTCGGTACTCTCATGGACCTAAATTATCTAAGTCGCTGACTTGGCCTGGCGGCTCACGAGAAGGCGTTCGCCTTTTGTTTGAAGACATTAATGAAACCAAACACACAGAACGATATTCCGGGGACTGGTCTTTCTTTAAAGCACTTGATGCAGCGAATGTGGAAAAAACACAGCGCTCAAGCCGTTATACTGTGACCTTTGAAGTCAATAGTCGGAAAGCAGAATATGACTTAAGCGCGACAAGTACGCTTAACCCATTTTCACCCGGTTGGTTAAGTCAATATAAGTGTCCACAGCGATTATGATGAGTAACTTAAGCCTCGTGCTCAACCGGTTTGCATTGGTCTGAAATATGTCTGAGCTAACTCACTTAGGTGTATATGGCAAGATTCCTGCGCATGGTGATTTTGTCAATCAAAATTTACCACGGCACTTTTTAGATAGCTGGGATCATTGGATGCAGCAATCTGTTTTGGCGAGCCAAGAGTCATTGGGGGAAGCTTGGCTGGAGCATTTTTTGATCAGCCCTGTTTGGCGCTTTGTTTTACCTGTGAATGCAATAGATGGGCAAGTGTGGGCTGGGATTATTCTGCCCAGTGTTGATAAGGTCGGGCGTTATTATCCGCTGACTTTAGTCTCCCCTATATCAGCCAGCGTTGGAATATGTGAGTTTTTAACCAAGGCAAAGCCGTGGTTTGCCTCTCTCGAAAGCGCAGCGATGACAATGTTAGAAAACGGTCTCGATGTTGATGGGTTAATGAATGAGTTAGAAACCAGGCTAGTGACGCCTGAACTAGAGGATTTACATATCGATAAACTAAATCCTCAGCGACGGTTTCAGCACGCCATACCATTGAATTCATTTGTTCAATCAGCAGAAGACAATGTGATGCACTCTGTTATGCCGCAACTTTGTGATGCTTTGCTGCGTACTCAAAATTTAGATCTGAGTCTCTGGTGGACCGAAGGTGGTGAGCATGTTGAAGCCGCAATGTTATTGGCGGACAAATTACCCAGAGCAACAAGCTATACGGCCATGTTGAATGGGCAATGGCAGAATTGGCACTGGCCGAGCCTTCTTTATACAAGGGATCTGTAAGAATGGGTTTAATCCTATGACTAAAATGTTGGAATTTTCTTCGGTTGAGAATACCCATCAGGGCAACGTAAGAAAACTCAATGAAGACTCAATACTCAGTCGAAGTGATTCAGGTCTTTGGGTCGTTGCAGACGGGATGGGTGGGCATGAGGCTGGCGAACTCGCGAGTCAGTTGATCGTCTCAGACTTGGATGCTTTGCCGCATCGAGCCTACTTATCAGATTTTGTGGATGATGTTGAAGATACACTGCTTTTAGTCAATAAAAAGCTAAGGCTGCACAGTCTAGAAAACTTAAATGGACAAACTGTTGGCTCTACCGTTGTATCCCTAATTTTAAGAGAAAACGTGGGCGTTGTGTTATGGGTAGGCGACTCCCGCCTTTATCGGTTTCGCCGTAATCGTTTAGAACTTTTTACCAAGGATCACAGCGAAGTTCAGGTGCAAGTTGATAAGGGTTTGTTAACACAAGATCAGGCCGAAAACAGTGCTGTTAAGAATATGCTATCAAGAGCAATTGGTGCCTTTGATGATGTTGATGTTGATGTAAATGCCTTCCAGATTGAAAAAAATGACACCTTCTTGCTGTGTAGTGATGGTTTATATAATGAAGTACCGGTTACTGAGATGGAAAAAGCACTGAAGCTCGGAAGCTTGGATAAAGCATCTGATACGCTGATGAAAAAGTGCCTGGAATCTGAAGCCAGAGATAACGTGTCATTTATTCTTATAAAGGCGGGCTAATGAAAACTCATTTGCATAAACGAATTCATGAGTTGAGTGAATCATTTCACAATGGCGACCTGGACTTGAAAGACTACCGTGAATTAAGGCGAAAAGAGTTTGATCGCTTAAATGATCAATCGAAACAGAGTTTAAGTACCCAAAATAATGTGTTGTCTAGCTTCGTTACTAAACGCGTGTTTTCAGCAACGGCGACAGCTATCTGCCTTATTTTGCTGACGGTCATGATCGCAAAATTCGTTTTATAGTTTTAAGTAATATAAACATGTCAGTCAGCTTGGCGGTGACCAAGCTAACTGGCATCTTAGTTAGACCTTCGCTTAGAAAGACATTTCCCATCTTCCGCCGTATGAGTAAGTATACAAGTCTATATTGTTTAAGCCTTCGGTCGTTTCGAAGTCAACATATGCTGATAGCCCATGAGGGAATACAGCTGATACCCCAGTGCCAAATACGTACCATAAGTTGTCTATATCATCTGCTGTAATTGAAAAGCTGGTGTTGGTTGCATCAAAGACAAAGCGGCCACTAATTGCATCTTGAGAGTCATTAAATTCGTTCTTTATTTCAAATCTCGCCGATGGCATAAGTACGCCCCAAGAATAACTTAGAGCATATTGAGCTTGGCCACCCAGTGTCAGTAATTGAGAACTAATGTCTTGATCATTAAACGCGACTTCAAAGCCACCACCATTTGTTTCTTGATAGCCGTCAATTTCACCTTCTATGATATCGAGTTTGGCATAAGGGCCAACGATAAGGCTCCCTGATTGATATCGTAGCTACCATTCAATTGAAGGATAAACTGATTGGTATCAGTAGAACCTTTTGCCTTGGTGTCCAGGGTACCGACCACAATACGTCTTGAAGTATCAATCTCACCAAATGCGTATCCTAGTGTTGTACTGAAAAAATAATTATCATCATACAAAGAACCGTACACAAACAGGTTGTTGACCTGGTTGTCCATATCATCTCCGGTTGAATTAAACTCAATTTCACTGGAGCTATAGCCATAGGCCGCACCGACAACCAACTGCTCATCGACTCGATAATCCATACCAAGTGTGTAGTTATCTGAGTCAATATCGTAACCCCGCTCTGTAGAGCTGGACTCTTTGTCACCTAGCGTGATCGAACCATTGATGAAAAAACCGAAAGGGCTGTAGTCGGTATTAGCAGTTTCACTTCCTGCACTACCACCAGAAGGTAAGTCGTTAAAATCGTTTGAGCCTGAAAGACTTGAGTAGGCGGCTTGCAACCAGTTTCCATCAAGTTTCTCGCCGTAATTGTTGATTGTCAGGCCTTGTACACTGATACCCGTTGCGTTATTTCTTAACTGGGTCAAACGGGAGCTAATGTTAGCACTTTGTTTGCGTGTCATATTAACCGTGGTTGAAAATTCAGCAGTAACCTGGTCAGCAGCTAATGTTTTAAGTGCTTGCGATTGTTCAGATTCAGATAATGCTTGAAACTCTCCGCATCTTGATGAGATATCGTCTTCACTGGTTGCTGAACTGGAAAACTCTGCTCTTTCATCAAATTCACCTTCAGATGCGCTTTCGCACAGGCTGCTGAATGCCTCGATGAGTTCTTGTTCTTCTTCTGTTGGTTCTTCAGGCTCGCTAACGGTGATGGTGACAGTGGTATCATCTGTCTCGAAGGTTTCTGATGTATCGGGTGCTTCATAGAAAGCCGTGTAAATAAAACTATCGGTGCCAACAAAGTTATCATCAGGGGTGTAGAGCACCAGATTTCCCTCGATAGATAATGTGCCGTTTTCAGGGGAGGTGGCATTGAAGTTTATTTCCCGGCTGGAACAGTCACTGCTAAATTGTTGTGGATCTAAACAGACGGAGGCACCAGAAGCAGAGCCTGCAGTAGTTCCATCATCTAATCTATCGTTGTTAAGTACAGCAATATTGACTTCAGAATTGACCAGCACACTTACTCTATCTGGGTTGGCGGTGATTGCTTGAGCAATACCGGAATAAATAGATAAAATCAGTAAGCCAAGACTAAAGATCAAGTTCTTGTGATGGATAGGTTTCATTAGTTTATCTTGAAGGAGGGTGAGGGTCGTTTTCCCGTAGCTGAATATACTCATTTTAACGCCTGCCATGGATAGTTGGTGGGTTGAAGTCCGTTTTTAAAACTGGATGAATTGTATCTTTTTGTTACCGGAAAAAATATATCGCTTAACGAAAAAAAGTGGCTATTGAGGCCCTAAATGCGAAATTATGATCACTTTTCTGGCGCAGCTTGGGCTGAAATAATCTACACTTATTGGTTATCCTATAAACGATGATCGTGATAGGAATATGGTTGGAGAAGTTGAATGGCCTCTGTGGAGCATTTAGTTGCCACTGCTCGAAAAAATGAAGTGATTGCTCGAAATCTGTTTGATATCGAAGTCGCCATTATGAATATCACGCGTTGCTCACAGTTTTTCTTAACCTTGGTATCTTTAGTAAAAGAAAAATTTGAAATTGATCAGGTCTGGATGGTGCTAACCGATACCCCGTCCAATGCGCATTTAGTCGATTCTCTGCGGGTGGCTAACGAGAAAAAAGAGGCGGACGCCGCGCTTTTACGCACTGTATCTATGGTCGACTTTCTTCGAGTGACGCACAGCATTCATCAACCTATTCTGGTCAATCAGGACTTACCGCGTTATCACGCACTCCTTCCACTAGAACTCAAACAGCAAGAAGTCAAAATAGCCTCCTTGGCAATTTTGCCTGTTGTCGTCGACGGGAAAGTGGTCGGGGCGCTGGTTCTGGGATCGGAATCGAAGGAGCGTTATAACCCTAAGAAGGACAGCTTCTTTCTGAAACAGCTGGCGGTGAAAGTTTCTATTTCATTAGCGGGTGTTTGGGCGCGTGAGCGGATTAGTTTCTTAGCCACGCGTGACCCATTAACCATGTTACGTAATCGACGCGAGTTAGAGGAAACCCTGGATCAGGAGCTCAGTCGTCATGCACGTCAACGTGAGCATTTAGCGGTGATGTTCATCGACTGCGATGACTTTAAAATCGTCAATGATACCTATGGCCATGACTGCGGTGACAGTTATCTAAAGCATGTGGCGCATCATTTAAACGAGTTAACCCGTAAGAGCGATTTGGCATTCCGGTTTGCAGGTGATGAATTTGTGGTGTTGCTTCCCAGTCAAAAACAAGACGGAGCAGATGTTATTGCAAGCCGAATTCGCGAACACTTGCTCAACACCCCGCTAAAAATTGATGATCAGACAATTCCTGTGGTGATCAGTTATGGGGTGATTTCTACAGAATCTCTCAAACGAGCAGATTCTAAACTGCTCATGAAATTAGCAGATGAACGTTTGTATGAGATGAAAAAGACCAAGCCAGGTCGTCGTTCACAAACTAAAGATGTCTCTAAAGAACTCACTGATTAAGCTTACTCTGTGTTCCTTCCTAAGCGAAATTCTCCCGGTGTTCGTCCCGTCCATTGCTTAAAGCGCCGGTGAAACGAACCGCTATCTGAAAAGCCCAAATTATAGGCAATATCCTGTATGGCTAATTGAGAACCGTCTAGAAACTGTTTGGCCATATCTAAGCGAATCTCATCAGCTAGTTGTTGATAGCTTGTGCCTTCAGCAACAAGTTTACGCTGCAAGGTTCGGGTACTTAAACCTAATTCATCCGCAATGAGTTCTTTTCGGGCTTGTCCCATATTGAGTTGCTTTTTAATCGCGAAAGCAACTTTCAGGCTGAAGCTACCTAGGTCATTTTCTAATTCATTGATCTGCTGAGATGCATGCGACTCCAGCGTTTTTAAAAGTAGCAAGTCTGGTTGCCTTAAAGGCGTTCTTAGCAGTTGGCTTGCCAGTTCAATGCCGCTTTTTTTCTGGGAGAAGAAAATAGGGCATTGAAAGAAGGTTTCATACTGTTTTACCTCGTCAGAATCTTTCGGCTTGTCCCGTTCTAATAAAATACGTGTAGGTGAGGCATCTTGGTTGGCTAGCCAACGCGCAAAGTTGGTCCATGAGGCCAGCACATTATCAATCATATGTTGGCGAACCAATTCATTGGTATAGGCACATTGCCAATTTAAAAATATTGCCTTAGCACTTTGTGAAATATGTGTCACGCCCATATCACCAACTAAACGCTCATACTTGGGGATGCGCTCTATAGCGTCCCCCATTGTGGCGCAGCTCATTGTGATATACCCGAGCACACTGTATGAACCGGGCTGAACGTGTCGGCTGCTATTGAGCCCCATTAACGGGTCATTTGAAGTGGATAATAAAGATTCTATCAAGCGCTGAAATTGTTCGCCGGGGATGCGTCCGTTAGCATTATCTAAAACTAAAGGATCAATTTCAGCAGCTTGAATCGCTTTAGCGGTATCAATACCTTGCGAGTCGGCATAGCGTAAATATTGTTGTATTGCTGGAATAGACGCGAAGCCTAGGTGTTTCATGGGGCAGCTTTTCCTGTCATTTTCGGGGATGGATCCTTTGGCTCAATTTACCTGAGATTTTGTCTGAAAGTGTCAGTGCGTTTGTGACGAATTTCTATATGATAGTTTGCAATGGCTGAAAATTCACGGAATAGCAGGGCTTGTTTTCGGTGGAGTCAGTATCACAAATAAAGAAAGAATGAGGAAGCGCTATGCGACGTTGGAACGGTTGGGGTGATGAAGCAAACAAAATGGATCTACCTCCTTCAGGACAAGACTTTTTAGCCAGCCTGATAGGCGAATCGACAGCTTTGACAGATGCCAATTTGAGTGATGTGATTGCACAAGTGCCTGAAAGCCGACTAGCCAATCACCCTTTAATTAATAAAGACCCAGAGCAACGAGTACGACATGCGCGAGGTCAAAGCCTGCCTGATTGGTTAGCCATGCGCAGTGGCGACTTCCAGTTTTTCCCCGATGGCGTGGCTTTTCCGGAAACAAAAGACCATGTCGCAGAGTTGGTGAGCTACTGTGATAATCACAATATTGTTCTCATTCCTTATGGCGGTGGAACCAGTGTTGCGGGGCATATCAACCCGTTCGAATCAGAACGACCAATATTAACGGTTTCACTGGCGCGCATGACTCGGCTGCTAGAGCTGGATACCGAAAGCCAGATTGCTACCTTTGGGCCGGGCACACCAGGGCCAATGGTTGAATCGCAGCTACGTTCAAAAGGCTATACCTTGGGTCACTTTCCACAAAGTTTTGAACTTTCCACGCTAGGTGGTTGGGTGGCTAGTCGCTCAAGCGGTCAGCAGTCTTTACGTTATGGTCGTATCGAGCAGATATTCGCCGGAGGTAGTGTCGAAACACCAAAAGGCAGATTGGACATTCAAACACTCCCCGCGTCTGCAGCGGGCCCGGATATGCGGGAAATATTAATGGGCTCGGAAGGGCGTCTTGGTATCATCTCAGAAGTAAAAGTACGTGTGACCAAGTTGGCTGAGAAAGAAGATTTCTATGTCATTTTCTTTCCATCTTGGGAACAGGCAAAAAATGCAGCACGTGAGCTGGTACAAACCAAGGTCCAGCTTTCTATGCTTCGTTTAAGCAATGCAATTGAAACGGTGACGCAATTGGCCTTGGCCGGCCATCCGGGTCAGATAGCGCTTCTAGAAAAATACTTAAGCCTTCGTGGTGCGGCGGAAGGCAAATGCATGATGACGTTAGGGGTGACAGGCAATAAAGCGCAATGTAGTGCGGCACATAAATTAATGAAACAAACCATTTCGCCCTTTAAGGGGGTCTATACCGGTAGCTTCCTTGGCAAAAAGTGGGCAGAAAAGCGTTTTATGATGCCTTATCTTCGAGAGGCTTTGTGGCAAAAAGGCTATGCCGTCGATACCCTGGAAACCGCTACCGACTGGGACAATGTCGATCATTTATTGAACTTGATAGAGGACAACCTTCGCAGCAGTTTGACCGATGAAAATGAGAAAGTGCATGTCTTTACACATCTTTCTCATTTCTATGGTCAAGGCTGTAGCATCTATACCACCTACGCGTATCGCGCGGGTGAGAGTTGTGACAAAACCCTATCGCGCTGGAAAAAGATGAAAGTCAGCACCTCTGAACTTATCGTCAATAATCGTGGCACCATTTCACACCAACATGGAGTGGGCAAAGATCATGCGCCTTATCTTCCTACTGAGAAGGGGGCGTTAGCGATGACGATGCTGAAAACCTTATGTCATTCTGTCGATGAGAAAGGGATATTAAATCCCGGCACCTTGTTTGTTGATGATGAAGCAAGCAGCCTTTGAGCTGAATCGATACATGCTGACTAATTTTTGTCATTCTCGTGCAGGGACATTCTTGCTCTGACATGGCACTTATCACATTAGGTTGCACCGAAAATTATGAAGACTGATGCAGAAACAACGAATGCGCGAGCGGCACAGCTGGCCTTGCTAACGAAGAATCCTGAACAGTGGGATTTGGTTGTCGTCGGCGGCGGGATTACCGGTGCAGGTATTTTTCGTGAAGCCGCAAAACTTGGTTTAAAGGTCTTGCTGGTTGAGCAGCGAGATTTTGCTTGGGGTACTTCCTCACGTTCTTCAAAAATGGTGCATGGTGGTTTGCGCTATTTGGGCTCGGGTCAGTTTGGTTTAGCGAATGATTCAGTGAAAGAGCGTCAGCGTTTGATGCAGGAATTACCAGGCTTGGTTGAGCCTCTTCCATTTATCATGGGGCATTACAAAGGCGTTTTCCCCGGGCCCTGGATCTTCAATAAATTACTCGCTATTTACGACTTTATGGCGGGTCAGCGTTACCGTTATTTCTTTAACAAAGGTATTCGAGATTATTTAGTGCCGGGAATGAATATCTCGAACATCAAAGGCGCAACGCAATTTTCTGATGCCGTGACGGATGATGCCCGCTTGGTCATGCGTGTGATTCAGGCAGGAGAGCGCGATAAAGGTTTAGCGATTAATTACCTAAAAGCAGTTGAGGTGTTAAAGGCGCAAGACAAGATACAGGGCTTGGTGTTGGAAGACTTAGAGTCAGCGGAACGAATTCAAGTGCGTGCGAAGGTGGTGATTAATGCAACGGGTGTCTGGACCGACGAACTAAGAGCTATGATGGGTGTCGAGCAGGTCATTCGACCTCTACGTGGCAGCCATCTCGTTGTGCCTTTTTGGCGCCTGCCCATCGCTTTTTCCGTGAGCTTTTTTCACCCAGAAGATAAACGCCCCGTTTTTGCTTTTCCGTGGGAAGGGGTCACTGTGATCGGGACAACCGATTTGGATCATCAGGCAGATTCTACAAAAGAAGCCTCGATCTCCGAGCAAGAAGTCTCTTACCTATTAGCGGCAGTGAATCAGCAATTTCCAGAAGCGAACATTCAGCAGAGCGATATTCGTTCAACATGGTCGGGTGTACGGCCGGTGGTGAGTAAAAATACGGATGAGTCTGTCAATTTAGACCAGCCCGCAAAGCCGTCTGATGAAAAACGTGAGCATGCTGTTTGGGATGATAAAGGGCTCATTAGTGTGGCGGGTGGAAAATTGACAACGTATCGCCTGATAGCAATGGATGTACTCAAAAAAGCCTCACCCTATCTCAATCTGGCGCTACCCAAAAAAGCCAAAACGAGTCAGTTCCAATCCTTAGCACAGGTTTTGAAAATAGACACTATGTCGTTAACTGCTTTAAGTTCGAGTGCCAAACGGCGTTTATTTGGGCGTCATGGTGAGAACGCCCAGGGGATTATTGGTCTGATTCAGGAAACACCCGCTTTAGCTGAAAAAGTAGAGTCCACCGACACGCTATGGGCTGAACTGGTTTGGGCCTGTCAGGCTGAAAAGGTGGTCCATTTGGATGATTTATTGTTGCGACGAACCCGAATAGCCTTGCTGCTAGAACACGGCGCGAAAGCTTGTATGCCAAGGATAAAACAGATCTGCCAAGGAACTTTGTTATGGGATGAAGCGAAGTGGCAGGCAGAGTGGACGCAGTTTCAACACACCATGCAAGCGCATTATAGTTTGCCGGAGAGTCGGGAATGAACGAACAGTATATCTTCGCGATTGATAACGGTACCCAAAGTGTTCGCGCCCTGTTGTTCGACACGAAGGGCAACTTGATCGGTAAAGGCAAGGAAGAGCTTGAAGCGTATTTTTCAGAGCAGCCTGGTTGGGCTGAGCAAAATCCAGACTATTATTGGGCATCGCTTCAAAAGGCTTGTGCAAAGTTATGGGCTTCGGTGGCTATTGACCGAAGCAAAGTGCTAGCAGCGACACTCACCACACAACGTGGCACCGTGGTCAATTTAGATAAACAAGGCAAGCCACTTCGACCTGCGATCATCTGGTTAGATCAGCGTCGAGCTGCGGTTAATTCTCCCTTGCCGGGGTTATGGAAGTATCTGTTCAAATTAGCGGGTGTCGAAGATGTGGTACACCGTTTTCGCGAAAAGTCGCAAGCTGCTTGGATTGCCCAAAACCAACCTGAGGTTTGGCAAAAAACGCATAAATACCTTTTGTTATCGGGCTACTTAAGTTTTAAATTGACAGGTGAATATAAAGATTCCATAGCCAGCCAAGTTGGTTATATCCCCTTTGATTACAAAAAAAGAGCATGGGCCAACGAGTCTGACTGGCGTTATAGTGTTGTGCCTGAGTTGAAGAAGAGTATGTTGCCAGAGTTAGTTGAACCGGGCGAAAAACTCGGACAATTAACGCAGCAAGCAGCATTGCATATTGGTTTACCTGAGGGCTTGCCGGTCATTGCTTCCGCGTCTGACAAAGCCTGTGAAATTTTAGGTTCTGGCGGAAATCGACCCGATATCGCCTGCATGAGTTATGGCACCACGGCGACCATTAATACTACCAATGCTAAGTACGTGGAACCGATAAAATTCTTACCTGCATACTCCGCAGCCATTCCTAACACCTATAGTTCGGAAATTATGATTTACCGAGGTTTTTGGATGGTCAGCTGGTTCAAAAAAGAGTTCGGTTTGCGTGAACAGCATATTGCCGATCAGCGAGGTATTGAACCCGAACAGTTATTTGATGAATTGGTGAACCAAGTGCCCGCGGGTTCTATGGGCTTGATGCTTCAACCCTATTGGTCGCCCGGCGTGCGAGACCCTGGCCCTGAGGCAAAAGGTGGCATTATCGGTTTTGGGGATGTACATACGCGGGCGCATATTTATCGTGCGATTTTGGAAGGGCTGGCGTATGGCCTGAAAGAGGGCTTGCTTCGTCTTGAAAAACGAAATGGGGTGAAAGTCAGCACTCTCAGAGTGTCGGGTGGTGGTTCTCAAAGTGATGCTGCCATGCAATTAACTGCAGATATTTTCGGCATGCCGGCAGAAAGGCCGCATACCTACGAAACATCGGGTTTGGGTGCGGCGATAGATGTCGCGGTTGGTTTGGGGGTTTATCGGGACTTTGACCAAGCGATCGCTAATATGACGCGAGTTGAAAAAACCTTTCAACCCAAGCCTGAAAGAGTCGCCTTATATGAGCGGCTGTTTAAAGAGGTTTATTTAAAGATGTATCCCCAGCTTCAACCTTTATATAAAAGCATTCGTGAAATTACCGGTTACCCTAATTAAGCGGTTTCTTCCTACTCAGGTCGCGGTTTATAGTCTATAACTTATAGGTCTTCTTTGATTTAAGCTTGGCTATTTTGCATGCAAATAAACCTGTCTCGGCAACGTTCAATACTTTTTTATATTTTATTTGTACTTGCTTATTTTTATAGCGGTCAGTTTTTATCGACGATCTCTTTTCACGCTCAAATTATGCCCGTCTGGTTACCGGCCGGCATCGGTTTGATGGGGTGCTATTATTATGGCTGGCGTTTTCTGCCGGGTTTATTTTTAGCATCCTTTTCTTTTAATTATTCCGTACATCCTTTGCCAGACGTGGCTGCGCTGTTTTCTAATCATGGTTCAGAATTGGTTTGTATCGCGCTGGGTGCCTCATTGCAAGGTTATGTCGGTAGTGAATTGCTCAAGCGTTTTGGCAATCCCGTTTCGCAACCTTTGAGCCTCAATGTAATCAAGTTTATTTTTATTGTGGGTTTGCTGGTGAATTTGATTTCAGCAAATATTGGTATATTTAGTCTTTCAACTTTTCAGAGTAATTTTAATCAAGACAACTATTGGGTTAGCGTACTTTATTGGTGGCTAGGTGATTCCTTAGGCGTTTTGTTGATGGCTCCCTTTTTACTGAGTTTGGAAAAGCTTTCTTCCCCGGATGTTGAAAACAATAAGTCCAGCTGGGTGGTGATCTCTTCCGTATTAATGCTGACTAGTTTAGTGCTGGTGTTAACGGCATTTTTTATCAACCTGTCCACCGATGCTTTGCAGAAATTAACCGATAAAGAAGTTAGAAATATAGAGAATAGCTTTTACCGAGAATTGAATAATAGCTTGTCCCAGATTCATAACTTGGCTAGCTTCATTCAAAACACACCTAAATTAAATAGGCAGAACTTTGATGAATTCGTGACAACTTTGATTGATGATGAGAATACCATTCAAGGCATGTCTTGGAATCCTGTTATATCCCAGGAAGATAAGTCATTTAAAGAATCTATTTTAAGCGAAATTTATGGTCAGTCGCTTACTATCAAAGGAGAACCCATTGAGCCGGATGATCCTATTGTTTATGTAAAATATATTAGCCCGGAAGAGGGCAATGCCAAGGCAATTGGCTTTAATGTATTTTCCAACGAAGCACGTAAAAAAAGCCTAATACAAGCTGAAGATAGCTTTCAACCTATTGCTACCCAGATTATAAACCTCGTTCAAAGTGATAGTGAATCACCTGCATATTTAATGTTTTTCCCCATTTTTTCTAGGGACTTCAATCGCTTGTCTGAAAGTGGCAGAAAGCTGAGAGGTTATGCAACAGGGATATTCTTAGTTCAAAATATGATTGAAAATGCGTTGCATTTAGCGGATCAAGAACTCTTTAAATATGAACTCTATGAGAACTTCTCCACCAAGCCTTTTTCGTCGAATACAGGTTCGGATTTACTTTCGCTGTCTGATAAGGAGGGCCTTGAAAAACTGGTATTCAATTTAGCTGGGCAAAGTTGGTACCTAAGATTGGTGCCTAATGAAGGGTATCTGGTGAAAGAGCAAACCCGTGCCTATTTACTTTTATTCTTGCTGGAAGTGGTGATAGTCACTTTCATCATGTTATTCCTATTGATTATGAATGGTCGTCAAGAGGAGTTGAACCAACTCGTGAAAGAGCGAACTCATTCATTAGATGATGCAATGAAGGAGGCAGAAAAAGCCAATTTGGCGAAAAGCCGTTTTCTAGCAAATATGAGTCACGAGATTCGAACACCTTTGAATGCTGTTGTAGGCTTTTCAGAACTCGCCTCTAAATCAGACGATATCAAGCAAATACAGCAGCATATAGATAAGCTGCAGTTGTCTTCTGATATGTTATTGAATCTGGTGAACGATATTCTGGATTTTTCTAAGATTGAGTCTGGAAAACTGGATTTATGCCTTGTGCCAGTTAATTTGAGCCAGCTACTGAAAAGAATAAGCTCTTTGTTTGAATCCGTTTCACACCAAAAGTCCATTGATTGGAGCGTGGAGAATATGATCCCAGAAGATTTCTATTTTTTAGGGGATCAAGCAAGGATCGAGCAAATTCTGATGAACTTATGTAGCAACGCTATTAAATTCACAAAAGAAGGCTCTGTTTGCTTATCCGCCAGCATGACGCTGCTAAGTCAGCAACAAGTTCGACTAACGATTAAGGTAAAAGATACCGGTATTGGAATCGATGATAGCACGCAAAAAAAACTGTTCTCCGTTTTCACCCAAGCGGATGATTCCACTACTCGCAATTACGGAGGTTCGGGCTTGGGTTTAGCCATCGCCAAAGAACTTAGTCAATTGATGAATGGTGACATTCGCGTGCAAAGCAAGCTTGGGCATGGTGCTGAGTTTACTTTTGAATGGCAAGCAGAAAGAGTCGATCCAAGGCAATTACCTGTTGTGGACGAAGCATCTGAACCGACCATGGTCGAGGAGAAAAAAACCGTGTCTGACTTAAAGGTATTGGTCGCAGAAGATAACAGAATGAACCAATTACTGATTCAAAATATTTTGTCACATCTGGGGATTGACATGACCTTGGCTGAAAATGGCCAAAAAGCCTTGGATGCTTTAGCAGAGCAGCACTTTGATTTGGTATTAATGGATTGCCAAATGCCCGTGATGGACGGCTATGATGCCACTCAGTCTATTCGGAGTATGCCGGCCTATAGTCAGTTGCCTGTGATTGCCTTGACCGCCGATGCAGATACTGAAAGTCGGGAAAGAGCCATAGACATAGGGTTTACCGACTATTTAACCAAGCCAATTGATATTGATAAGCTGGTAGAGACACTAGAAAATTATGTCTAGTGTCATCTTGGCGCCCCTTTAACAAACTCTATGATGAAGCCTCAAGCTTTTCTTTCTCATGCTCCTCTTGGAGGATGGTTTTGAGCTCTGGAATGCACGCGCCACAGTTTGTACCCGCTTTGCATGCCTGGCCAATGGCAGCGGCTGAACTGAGTTTTTGTCCGGCAATGCAATCACGAATGGTCAGTTCACCGACATTGAAACAGGCGCAAATCTGTTTTCCTGTGTTGGCCACGCCTACCGGAGGTAAGCCGGAAAGCAGGTTGGGTCGAATTTCTTCTACCTCGTACTCGCTCGAAAACAAGCTGGATAGCCAAGTCCGTTCCGGTAGGGTCGTTGCGTCTTTTTGTGCCATCACGACACACTGTAATTCATCTCCTTGAAAGCAGGCTAAGCGCATCACGTGCATGGCAGGGTCTTCATAAGACTGCCAGCTGAGAGATCCACTGGTGGAGAACTGCTCTTGCACTAGATTGCTTAACTCCGCCAAACTCATTGCCTGATCGGCAATTTCGTAACGCCTGACTCCCGCCCCCAATATATCGACCCGATAATTTAGCTTGGATAAATCCAAGGGCTGTCGGCTGAGGACAAAGCCTTGCCATTTGACATCAAAGCCGGACACTCTCACCGGCGTGTGTTTACTTTCAGGTTGCCCGGAGATTGGGTCAACGACTGGATTGACAACCGCGCCAACGCGGCCCTTTGCGCTTAGCTGATTGGTCCAGTGCATCGGAGCAAATATCATTCCCGGTTTGATGGCTTTGCTTGCTTCGAGGCGTCCTAGCATGGCGCCCCATTCGCTTCGAATAACGGCTAATTCGCCTGGTTTGAGTTTTAGCTTCTCAAGGTCGTCTGGATGAATTTCAATAAAGGGTTCGGGCTTGTGTAAATTTAGACGCGGCGCCAAGCCTGTCCGGGTCATGGTGTGCCATTGATCCCGAATTCGCCCGGTGTTGAGAATAAGTGGATAATCGTCGCAGGGGCGATTTTTCGCTTGTTTCGCACTGATGGCAATAAAGTTGGCTTTTCGGTTAGTCGTGAAAAAATCACCTTGAGCAAACAGACGCGCCTGTCCTGTTTGCTGGTTTTTGGCCACGGGCCATTGTACCGGTGCTAGGGAGTCGTATTCCTGATCATTTACATTCGCTAAGCCTTCGATATTGAAACTTCGTAATTTCCCGTCTTGGTGATTTTCAAAACCTGAAAAGCGTGCATGTTCGCGAAAAATATCGGCGGCAGAGTTATAATTAAACGCCTTACCGAAGCCCATGGCTTTGGCCACTTCAGAAACAATCCACCAGTCCGGCTTGGCTTCTCCAGCGTAAGCTTGAAAAGCACGTTGCCGTGAAATACGTCGTTCTGAATTAGTGACTGTGCCATCTTTTTCACTCCAGCCTGCAGCAGGCAAAGAAATGTTAGCAAGGTCGAGGGTGTCGGTGTTGGCGACACAGTCTGAGACGACCACCAGTTTACATTGTTGCAGTGCCTGCTTAACTTTATCCGCGTTGGGTAAACTGGACACGGGATTCGTCGCCATGATCCAAATTGCTTTGATCTTGCCCTCGGCGACAGCATCAAACAAATCGACAGCGGTTAAGCCTGGCTGATCAGCCACCTTATCTGAATTCCAGAAGGTTCTCGCGATCTGAATACCTTGCTCATCAAACTCTAAATGCGCAGCCAATTGATTAGCGAGGCCGCCGACTTCTCGGCCGCCCATTGCATTGGGTTGCCCTGTTAACGAAAGTGGACCGCTGCCAAGTTTGCCTATTCTGCCCGTGGCGAGATGACAATTGATGATGGCATTGACCTTATCGGTGCCCGATGAGGATTGGTTAACACCTTGGCTATACAAGCTCATGGTTTTAGCTGTGTCAGCAAACCACTGATAAAAGCATGCTACATCGCGAGAAGACAAGCCGCAGAGTTGTGCTACTTTTTCGATACTTTCTGTCTGTTGATTGGCAGAATCCAGAGCGGCGCTAAAGTCGTTGGTGTGTTGCTCAATATAGTCGTGATCCAACTTTTTCTGCTTAGCCAAATAAGCGAGTAGGCCATTAAAAAGCGCGACATCCGTCCCTGAATTTAAGGCGAGATGTAAGTCGGCTATGTCACAGGTATTGGTTTTTCGAGGATCAATGACGACCACTTTCAACTGCGGGTTGGTTTCTTTTGCTCGCTGCATTTGCTGAAACAAAACCGGATGGCACCATGCACTATTTGCCCCGATGAGAATGATCAGGTCAGCATGATTCAGGTCATCATAACAGTTAGGTACGGTATCACTACCAAAGGCGCGCTTGTGACCGGCGACGGATGAAGACATGCATAAGCGGCTATTGGTGTCGATATTGCCGCTTCCGATAAAGCCTTTCATCAGTTTATTGGCGACATAATAATCTTCAGTGAGTAGCTGGCCTGAGACGTAAAATGCGACAGCATCCGGGCCATATTGCTCGATGACTTTCTGGAAACCGTTAGCCACGGCATCGATCGCCTTCGGCCAAGAGACTTGTTGACCATCGACTTGAGGGTGAAGCAAACGCGAATCTAATGACAAGGTTTCAGCCAAGGCTGAGCCTTTTGAGCATAATCGACCATAGTTCGCTGGGTGTTCTCTGTCGCCAGTTAACTGAATGTCGTCCCTATCTGACGAGCTTGTGATGCTTAATCCGCAACCTACTCCGCAGTAAGCACAGGTTGTTTTGGTTGTGTGCTGGCCGCTATCATCGTCAATTGGGAGCAGTGTGGTAAATGGAGTGAGCTTAGTGGCGCTGCTCATGCGGTCGCCTCCTTCTGATTGTCTTGTGGTTCAGTGCAATAATGTTCGCCAAAAATAAGCCGGTCACGAAAAGCTGAAATATCTGTCTGCTGCTCGATTAGATCGTGATACCAAGCGCCTTGGCTGGTATCACCATAAAGTACCACGCCGATGATACGGTTATTTTGGATAACCAGTTTTTTGTACTGCTTGGCCTGTGGGTCTCTAAAGTAAATGTATTGGCAATATTCCTCACCATTAAAATTGCCTACAGAAAATAATTGTATACCGCTGACTTTGAGCTTCGTGGCAGTCGGCAGGGTTTTATATTCCGCAACACCATGTCCTGATAAATGGTTCGCACACACTTTGGCTTGGTCAAAAAGAGGCGCGACCAAACCAAAAGTTTGCCCTCTATGTTGAATACATTCGCCCACTGCGTAGATGCTAGGGTCAAAGGTTTGTAAGGTATCGCTAACCATAATACCCTGTTCGCAATATAGCCCGGCAGACTGGGCTAATGCCATGTTGGGTCTGACACCGACGGCCATCACGAAAAGGTCGCAGTCTAAACGGCTACCATCTGTGAATGTGACGGCACCGACATGGCCTTGACCGTTATCCAGAATAGATTCAGTTGAACTGTTCAGTTTGAAGTGAATGCCTCTTGATTCTAGCTCCTGTTTCAATAGTTGGGATGCTTCACGGTCGAGTTGTCTATTTAGAAGCACATCATGGTGATGAACAACGGTGACATGCATGCCGCGTTGTGCAAGACCATTCGCGGCTTCCAAACCTAGCAAACCTCCGCCAACCACAACGGCGTGGTGCTTTTTTTCACTGTAACTGAGCATCTTGTTGACATCATAAATGTCACGAAATGCCATCACGCCGTCCAAGGTATTTCCAGGCAAGGGGAGTATAAACGGTTTTGATCCTGTTGCGATAAGGAGCCGATCATAGGGGGCTTCAGTGCCATCCTGTGCATACACGACTTTTTGGTGGCGATCGATTTTGGTGACTATTTTTTCCTCGCCCGCAAATAGGCGAATATTATTTTCTTCGTACCAGTCAAAGCTGTTAATTAAAATATCGTCAATGGATTTTTCGCCACAAAGCACAGGTGATAATAAAATACGGTTGTAATTACCATAGGGTTCAGCTCCAAACACGGTGATATTGAATGCGTCTGGTGCGGCACTGATAATTTCTTCGACGGCTTTCATACCTGCCATGCCATTTCCGATGACAACTAGGTTTTGGGTCATGCGTGATCTCTATCTATGAACGGTGAGAAAAGTATGATTGAAATTTAATCATTGGCTTTTCAGAGTAGAAATGCAATTAGCATTCCATTCATTTCTTCGGGTGTTTTACGCATAAAACACAAGTTTAGTGCTTATTTTGGGCTTCAAAGTGCCTCTGTGAAGCATTCTTGTTGCAGAAATTGCCTTGTCCTTTTTTTTGAATGCCATGCATGAAAAATATGCACCATAATGAGGCGATATTGTGTTATGAAATGAATTTGAATTCATTTTATTGGATGCTGTTTAAGCTTACTGTTACTATCAAGTTTTATGAACTGTTGTATTGTGCGTCGTAATTTAAGGCATTAGTTTTAATGCTTGTTGCTGTCGGGGCAGGATGATGAGAAGGCAAGGCTATTCAGAGATTCCGCTGGTACGCCTTTATTATTTGCTTAACGGTGCAGGTAGGTAAGATGCAAATACGTGATTATTTAACAGACGCTGAGTTGCGAGAACTGAAAAGCCAAGATGATGGCTTGGCGTTGTTCATGTTTTTCTGGAACTGGTTATTAATTGCGGCGGCTTTTTTTATGGTGGCATACGCACCTAATCTGTTCACCATTTTGTTGGCGTTATTTATTATTGGCGGGCGGCAGCTAGGCTTAGGTATTTTGCTTCATGAATGCTCCCATCGGGCCTTCTTCAGTAAAAGATGGTTGAATGATTTCATGGGGCATTGGTTGGCAGGTCTGGCTATTCTGGTGCCAATCAATTTTTATCGGCCCTATCATTTTGCACACCATACTAAAACCGGCACGGAGTATGATCCTGATGTGGGCAATATTGCCCAATATCCTGTTTCTAAAGCGAGTTTTAAGCGGAAAGTGATGCGTGATTTTACCGGCAGTTCAGGCCTGAAGTCGCTGTTTGCTATGTTGCTCTATGTTCTGCCAGGCCGGGCCGGGAATGCGGTGTCACTGGGGGTGAATAAAAATACCATCGGAGCACAGGCGGGGTGGAGAATGGGCTTAAAAAACTATTGTCATGTCGCTATTTTTCACGGTGTGTTTTTCAGTCTGCTTTACACGAGTGGTCAGTCTTATTTATATCTGTTGTGGTGGGCCGCCTACCTGTTTACGCATCCTTTTATCATCAGAGTCAGACAGATTGCCGAACATGGTGCTATGCCGGAACTTTCCGCTGATGATGTACGAAAGACCACTAGAACGACTTTAGCCAAATGGTGGGAACGTCTCTTATTTGCGCCGAATTATGTAAATTATCATTGCGAACATCATTTAATGCCTACGGTGCCAAGCTATCACTTACCTCGGATGCATGCTCTGCTCAAAGCTAAGGGTTTTTATTCTGAGCATGCCCACGCTTTAGTTTCCGAGGGTTATTGGCATGTCATTAAGCTAGCTTCATCGGCCAAACAAACCTGATAAATGCGTAAGTGGGTTGACGAATGGAATAAAAAAAAGCCGACCTGGGAGGGTCGGCTTAATGGCTTGAAACTTTTTGGTTTGAGTAGGAAAAGAAAAAAACGGAGAGGGTACTAAGTCGTACGAGGCGACTCAACAACGTGCCGCTCTCCGTGAATGGGGACTACTCAAATCCACCCTTGCACTTTACTGAGGCGGCGAAAAAAAGAGTAGTCGTGTTTAGTTAAGAAGCGTGAAAGAAAGTATGTTTGCGTATCGCTTTGTTACCGGCTTGAATTCAAATAAGAAAGGGTAGTGTTTTGCTGGGATAGTTGAGTCGAAATGCTCAGCAGAGGCGGTAAAGTTCTCAGCTGAGCGTCTTCTCGTTTTAGTGATTTTCTTCTCTCAATAGAAAAAAGTGCGCCCTGGCTGCTTAGGAGTAGCTGGCACGGACTGCCTTTTTCCACTTAGATATCACGATGGTGCCTGTATTAATCGCTTGTTGCACTTGCCCTTGGCAATGCGATTCAACGTCTTCAATACTTGGCGAGTCGGATTGGTCGTCAATGGTGCAGACACTTGAAGCGGCATTCACTGAAATATAACCGGAAATCGTTTTAAAGGACTTCAGGTTAATGCCATCATGAATACGCCGGTAAGAGCCGGTCGTGCAATAGTCGATGTGAGTAAAGTGTGCAATAACCGCATATTGATCATCGGAGATTCGACACAGGGAATCCAAAGGTCGGATCAGACTTCTGAGGCGTCGTGTGATGCCTAGTGCCAGTTCCTCACGAATCATATGATTGTGCTGTTTTTTAATTTTTTCCCAATCTTTAATGGTGATCAACATATAGCTGGAAGCACCACCACGCGCTTCAGTATGTTTGATGGTTTTAGCCAGTGCTTCGCGCGCGTAACGCTGATTGCCCACACCGGTTTCAAGATCAAGTACGTTACGGTTTTCCAGGTCCTTATTGCTTTCGATAAGCAGCTGGTTTGCGCTTAATAAGCTATTTTGGCGATCTGACATACGATCGGCAGCAAATACACGGGGCAGTAATTGCTTAGACATTTCTGCCTTGAAAATAAAGTCGTCAATACCTCGGTCGAAGGCTTCCTGTAGGGCGCTGGCACCTTCTTTTGCGGTTAATAAAATGACGTAGGTAAAGTGATTATGGTGTTCATCCATTTGGCGAACACTTTCTGTGAGTTCCAAACCATCCATTTCTGGCATAAGCCAGTCTGCGATTAATACACTTGCTTTACGTTGATCTAATACCTTTAGAGCGGTTTGCGCATCATTCGCAATACGAACATCTCGATAACCAGATTTTTTAAGCGTTTTTGCAATGATAGTACTGCTGAATTTTGTATCGTCGACCACTAAGATTGAAAGGTCTAGGTTTGGCATATTATTAGGTCCTTATCTGGTTTCATGCTCTTATTTGGATTATCTGGTGAAATGTTTAATCTAGATGTCGCTATTGAATTAAACATAATCGAGTTGAGCTTGTTTCAGCGAAAACTCACCATCGTGTTCGGCGGGTGAGTAAAAGCGTCTGGTATTTAATGACCGAAGATGAAACACAGTCTTTATCAATTATTTTAGCAGAGACATTCACAACTGCTCTGACTTTTCTTTTCAGGAGTCGGTATAATGCGCAACTTAATTTTTATGTACTTATTTATCAATCCGAGTAGGAGTATAGCATGCCATCTTTTGATGCGGTCTCAGAACTTGACCTGCATGAGGTCACAAATGCAACGGATCAGGCAAAACGTGAACTAGGTAACCGTTGGGACTTTAAGAACGTCACAGCGGATGTCAGTTTCGAGAAGGATAGAGTGGTGTTAACCGCGGAACATGACTTCCAAATCGAGCAATTAGTCGATATTTTACGCTCTGCTTTTACTAAACGAAGTATTGATCCCCGCTCATTGGGCGATTTTTCTGACTCAAGAACCGGCAAATTGATCAAGCGCAGCTTTGAAGTGCGTCAGGGTATCGATATCGATACTGCACGTAAAATAGTCAAGCTGGTGAAAGAAGCTAAATTAAAAGTACAAGTGGCGATACAGGGTGATAAAGTACGTGTCACAGGTAAAAAACGCGATGATCTTCAAGAGGTGATTCAGTTTTTACGGAACGCAGAATTAGATATTCCTCTTCAGTTTGATAACTTTAGAGATTGAGTCATGGCCGACGCAGGCCTTGCTCAGGCTCTTAAGGCTCCATTCATTTAGTGGGTTTAATTTCAGTACCGGATATTAGTATGCTGCAAACTCATCAAGGATGGCGTCAATCCTTTTCCTCTTTAAAGCATCCGCGTGTGTTGTCGATGCTTTTTTTTGGCTTTTCCGCTGGCATTCCTTTGTTGCTGATTTTCTCTTCTCTGTCTTTGTGGCTTCGCGAGGCGGGGGTAGAGCGTTCCACCGTGACATATTTTAGCTGGGCTGCTCTGGCGTACTCGTTCAAGTTTCTTTGGGCTCCACTTATTGACCGTATTCCTTTACCTTTTCTGACCTCATTTCTAGGCAGAAGGCGTGCATGGTTGTTGGCTTCACAAACCGCCATCATGCTCTCCATTGGCATGATGGCAATGGTCAATCCTGAGCAGGAAAATGCCTTAATAGTGATGGCAGTGGCTGTAGTGATGCTTGGTTTTTCGGCCGCCACACAAGATATAGTGATAGACGCCTATCGGATTGAAGCGGTTGGCAGTGACTTGCAAGCATTAATGTCGTCGACCTATATTGCCGGTTATCGCATTGGTATGTTGGTGTCTGGTGCAGGGGCTTTATTATTGGCGAATGCTTTGGGCTCATCCCTAGAAAATTATAGTTATGAAGCTTGGCGCTCTAGCTATTTGCTTATGTCATTAACCATGCTTGTGGGCATGCTGACCACCTGCATTGTTAAGGAACCCCTTGCGAATGTTGGTTTTAATACTGAGTTTAGTTCACTGCAATATCTGCGCTTTCTTGGCTTGTTTGTCGCCAGTATTAGCCTCTTTATCGCGTTTTATCTTATCGGTTCTGATTTGGTGCTATCGGCCAAAAACGCCTTAGCTGAGATCTTAGGCAATGTCGCCTTGGCTAACCTAATGGTTGAGTTTCTGCGATTATTCTTCGGTTTGCTGATCGTAGCTTTGTTCATTCGAACAATGTCGCTTACGCCCTTATATGAAAAAGATTTGATTTATCAGTCTTATATCGCGCCGGTTGAGGAATTTTTTAATCGCTATGGTTTGAAGTTAGCGCTGTTGTTGTTAGTTTTTATCGGTTTTTATCGGGTATCCGATATCGTTTTGGGCGTGATCTCTAATGTGTTTTTTCAGGATATGGGGTTTAGTAAAGCTGAAATCGCCACGGTGGTGAAGTCTTTTGGCTTGGCGATGACGATTACAGGAGGCTTTTTGGGAGGAATTCTCTCTGCCAGATATGGTGTGATAATGATGCTGTATCTAGGTGCTATTTTAACCGTCGTCACCAACTTACTTTTTGTGCTTCTTGCGCAAGCAGGGCATAACATTGAGATGCTATATTTCGTTATTTCGGCGGATAATCTCACGGCGGGTTTGGCTAGCGCGGCTTTTATTGCGTTTTTATCCAGTTTAACCAATATCTCGTTTACGGCGGTGCAATATGCCATTTTTAGCTCATTGATGACCTTGTTGCCAAAAGTTATCGGCGGCTACTCGGGGAGCATGGTTGATAATATGGGCTATTCAAATTTCTTTTTGCTCGCCAGTTTGATTGGCGTGCCTGTTATTGTGTTTATTTACTTGATACAGAAGCATGCCGCGTTTAAAAATATTTAATTCAACTAGATATAGCATTGCCTGTTTCTAATTATTTTTAAGAAGTCATCTGCTGGGATCGGCGCACAATAATGGTAGCCCTGAACTAAGTCGCAATGCATGTCTTGTAGTAAGGTTGCCATTTGGTGATTTTCTACCCCTTCTGCCACTACTTGTATGCCTAAGGCATGTACCATTTCAATGATGCCTCTTACCAACGTCCGGTCTTCTTGCGAAATCAGTATTTCATCGATAAAGCTTTTATCAATTTTGAGGATTTCGATAGGGAGTTTACGTAAATAGCTTAACGATGAATGGCCTGTGCCAAAGTCATCTATGGCAGTTCGAATACCCATTTTCTTGAGTTCATTGAGTGTTTGGACAGCAAGGTCTAAGTCGTCCATGATGGCAGTTTCAGTGACTTCCAATTCGAGCTTGCAAGGGTCTATCGAAAATTTACCGAGTGACACGGCTAGATCTTCTTGCAATAAACCTCGGTGAAAATGGCGAGCTGAAATGTTTAATGCAAGTACAAAATCGTCATCAAGGTGGTCTTGCCATGTGTGTAAGTATTCACAGCATTTGTCAATAACCCATTGACTGATTGGAATGATTTGGCCATTTTCTTCGGCAATAGGAATAAATGCCATGGGGCTAATAAATGTGCCGTCATCTTGGCGCCATCTTATTAACGCTTCGGCCCCTTTAACGGTGCCACTTTCGAGGCTGATTTTAGGCTGGAAATATAATTCGAACTGGTTTTTTTCCAAGGCGACATTTAACTGATTTCGCACTTTTAGTCGGTAAGCCGGTTGGCTATTCAGTGCCTCGTCATAAATAACAAAGGTGTTTTTACCCCGTTTTTTTGCTTGATACATGGCAATATCGGCGTGGCTGATTAATTTTTCTGATGTTTGTCCATGAATAGGTGAGATTGAAATGCCAATGCTGGCGCTCATATAAATGACTTCATTGGCTAACTGGAAGGGTATGCTGAAGCAGTTTACGATTGCTTTGGCAAATTCCTGTGCCGCTTTGGAGTTGGCTTGCTTTTCCATTACGGCAATAAATTCATCGCCTCCATGGCGAGAGAGTAAACAGTCGTAGGGAAGAATTGATTCAAGCCGTTCGGTAATAGATTTAAGTAAGGCATCGCCTACGCCATGTCCTAACGAGTCATTCACATCCTTGAAACCGTCTAAATCTATGAATAGTACAATTGTGAGACAGGATAAACTTTTAGCTGAAATCAGCGCTTCGTTTAAGCGTGTTGCCAATAGTCGTCGGTTCGGTAAGCCGGTTAATAAATCGTGATACGCTCGATGTCTGGCTTCTTCTTCCTTAAGTTTGAGTTCACTAATGTCTCTGAAGCTCCAAACCTGACCAATAATCTTCCCAGATTTTTTTTGTGGGTTGGAGTAAGCCTCGATTGTCCGACCAAACCGCGTCTTGAATTCGCAGATCGACTGATAACTAGGTTCTGATAACGATCTAAGCATTTCAGATGAAAAAGAGTTGGGCGGCGTGATGAGTAATGCGGTTTCTTTAATGAGATCCTTGAGTGTGGTTATTTTTTGTTCTTCAGGATCTACTTGAAACATCTTGCAAAAATTAGGGTTATATAAACGAATTCGACCTTCTAGGTTAAGTACCAATATTGCTTCGTGGCTGGACGCTAGACTGGCATGCAGAAGTGAGTGCGATTCTTTGAGTGCTTGCTGTGTCGCCTCTAACTCCAGAATTTGTCTGTGCAGTTCAATATTGCGTTCTTTTAATTCTTGCGATGTCAATTCCACAGAACGTTCAAGCAACGCGCGATCCTGATCGGCCTGATGGTAGGCTTGATCAACCGCGGCAATAAACTTGTCAAATTCCTTTGTGTCGGACTCAAGCGACAAGAATTTTTTTATTTGACGTTGAGTCAATCGATGGAGCTGGCTGAGGTTTTTCATGAGATCGGCTCAGCTTATAGCTCACGAAAGGTCGTGATGGTCATTGTTTGATTATGCAGGATGGCTTCATTCCGGTTATCGAGGGGGCATATCTCGCCATAGGAATAAAACCCGGCCAAGGCTGTTTGATCGCCAAAGCTTTCATGTACAGCTTCGAGCTCTTCTTCAACTCGCTGATCTAGCACAAGCCTTCTGCCAACACAGCTGATTAAAATGGCTAGATCAGGGCTTTGCGTGTTTTTGCGATTCGCTTCATTGGCAGCGTCAGATGCACCATCAATGAGTCGGTCAAAATTGGCGTGCATTAATTCAGCATATGAGCCTTTCGGTACGTCACCTGCAAAGATCATACTGCCCGTTTTTTCATCAACTGCGAGAATGGTTCTAACCACTTTTTGGCCATCAGGTAATGACACTAATAAAGGAAATCGTAAAGCTGATGAAGGTAAATTTTGCGAGTGAGGGCCTAAATATTTCTTATATAGTTCAAGCGCATTTTGTCCATCGAGCGTGTAAAGAATATTTTTATCAGATTCGGTGATAAGGCGTGTGGGCCCAAAGCTATCCCAACCTCCTTTTGAGCCAAACTCTGCTTGTATATGCTCACCATATAGTCCCATCACAACGACTTTATTGGACGAGAAGTTACCATTCATACACACCAACGTTTCTGCAAAGCGTGTTCCATCGCCGGCCAAACCACCGGTGATTAATGTGTTTTTAGGTAGGTGTGTTTGTAAGCCGGACGCAAGCCTAGAGCCATTTATTTTGATACCTTCGCTGAGCACAAAGCATAATTTTAGGTCATCATGCGGTAAGCCATTAGCGAGTAATTGTCCGACTTCCTCGCTGTCCTGATTTTTTTCTAAATCGATGGAGTAAATTTTTATTGGTGTTTTCTCAAACTCAATGGCTGTGACCACAATCGAGTTAGTGTGGATGCTAGTATGTGAAATTTCACCTGCGCTGGAACAGCCAATCAGTTGTGCTTCTGGAAAATTGCTTTTCCACCAATCAACCAATATGTCGCCAGAGCAGTCTTTCCCAGAGCCAAATGCCAATAGTACACTCGGGTTTACTTTGTCCTCAGTTAGCGGAGTCCAGCCAGACTCGGCTTGGTACAGGTATTGGCAGGTTTTCATCTTTAGCCCTTTTAACTAAATCTTGACGATTTAACGACGTATTAAAATTGGAACACTTTTAAATCTAGTCTAAAAAGATGGCTTGTGCTTTGAATTTAACGCTTTTTTTCAATGTTCATTAGGGGGGATGTATTAAAGCCAAAAGAACTCTTTAGTAATGCAGTCGGATGACGAAAACACGATGCCTTCTTCTAGTAGTTTTCGTTTTTGATGGGAATACATTTCACTTCCAGGCGGGAAGCTGATTTTGCCTTGGCTGTTGATGACTCTGTGCCAAGGTATCGTTGATTGAGGGGGAAGTTTTTGTAAAACCCTCGCAACAAAACGTGCAAGACCCGGAAAGCCAGATCGTTTGGCTATTTCGCCATAAGAGCTGACTCGACCGTAGGGTATGTTTGCCAAAGTGGTAAGAATGGCTGCCGATTTGCTGTCTTTTTGAAACTCGACCGTTTCCACGACTAAACTCGCAAGCCACCATCCACTTCAATGGTTCGTCCTGTTAGGTAATCATTCTCAAAAATATGGACGATAGTTTGTTCAATGTGGCTGGGTTTGCCTGCTTTACCTAAAGGAATGACCTTTTTCATAAAGTCTTGTGCTTCAGGTTTCATGCTGGCCGTCATTTCTGTTTCCATGAAACCTGGTGCAACAGCCATTGCGCGGATGTTGTAGCGGGCTAATTCTTTGGCCCAAGTTGTACTGAGCGCGACAACCCCAGCTTTGGCGGCGCTGTAGTTGCTTTGTCCTATATTTCCGGCCCGGGCGACGCTGGATATATTAATAATGCAGCCCGGTCTTTTTGATTCGATCATTTTTGCCGCAGCTTCACGGCCACATAAAAAGACGCCGGTCAGGTTGACATCAATGACAGACTGCCATTGCTGAAGACTGAGCTTGTTGATGACTTCGCCATCCTTAACTTTTAATAGTAGGCCATCCCTTAAAATGCCAGCGTTGTTGACCAAGCCATCGAGTTGTCCAAAATCGTTTAGTATTTGATTGAAGGTCGTTTCGACCTCTGCTTCATTTGACACATTGCACAGATAGGCTTTCGCGTTTATGCCTGTCGACTCACATTGCACTTGCGTTTCTTTGAGTCTTTCTGGATGCATATCAATCAAGGCAATATGGGCTCCCTTTTTGGCCAAACTTAAGGCCATTGCCGCACCTAAACCCTGAGCACCACCCGTGATTGCAATAACCGTATCTTGAATTTTCATTATTTGCCTATATGAATATTGAAATGATTGATTTGAGCCAGTGTATAGTGGCTCATGATTGACATTTGCCAGATGATAGCAGGCTTTGATATTTTTCTAAAAGCCTCGCGTTTTTCATTTTTATCCGATTTTTCGTATTCAAACATCTTCTTTAACTAGGGAAATATATGCCAATTTTATTTTTACTTTTTATTCTTGTCCCTGTTGTTGAAATGAATATTTTAATTAAAGTCGGGGCGGTTATTGGTGGTCTTTATACGATTGGTCTGGTGTTGCTGACAGCCCTAATCGGGGTCAACCTGTTAAAAAAACAAGGCCTATCTACTTTCATGACCGCTCAGCAGAAAATGAACTCAGGGCAGATGCCAGTGACTGAAATGGCAGAAGGCTTAATGTTGGCGGTGGCTGGGGCATTATTGTTAACACCGGGCTTTGTCACTGATACGGTTGGTTTTTTTTTGTTGACTCCCATATTGCGCCAGCGCATTGCCAAACAGGTTTTTCAGGCTTGGTTAGCGAAAACCAAGCGCGCCAATATGTTTGAACACACCCATTATTACTCGAGCCAACAAGGCTTTGATACTAGAACGGAGTCAAAGCGCGATAGCTCTGGTGTTATCGAGGGTGAATTCCAAGAAGTGTCTGATGAAAAAATTGAAAAAAAATAAAAAAATATGCTTGAAAAGGAAATTGTCACCCCCACTTATAGAATCACTTGATAGCAGGGCTGACGCTTGAATGTGTAAGTGTTTGTTTTTGTTGTCTAAACCATAAGCTCTAAATTCTAGAGCGCATTTATTTTCGGATTGAAGAAAACCTATTAGGAGAATCACTAAGATGAAAATCCGTCCATTACACGACCGTGTTGTTGTACGCCGTAAAGAAGAAGAAACCACTACTGCTGGTGGAATTGTATTACCTGGTAGTGCGACAGAAAAACCTTCACAGGGTGAAGTGATTGCAGTCGGTACCGGTAAAATTCTTGAGAACGGTGATGTCAGAGCTCTTGCAGTAAACGTGGGTGATACAGTTGTATTTGGTCAATACTCTGGCCATACCGTAAAAATTGATGGCGAAGAGCTTTTGATTATGAATGAAAGCGATTTATATGGTGTTATCGAAGGCTAATTTCGAGCACGTTTCAGTACCATTCATAGTTATATTTAATTTTTAAATTGTAATTAAAAGCATTCAGAGTAGGAAAAAATTATGAGCGCTAAAGACGTAAAATTCGGAGATTCGGCTCGTTCAAAAATGGTAGCCGGTGTAAATATTCTAGCTGACGCAGTGAAAGTAACCTTAGGCCCTAAAGGTCGAAATGTTGTACTAGACAAATCTTTTGGTGCACCTACCGTGACTAAAGATGGTGTCTCAGTTGCCAAAGAAATTGAATTAAAGAATAAGTTCGAAAATATGGGCGCGCAGATGGTTAAAGAAGTCGCTTCTCAAACCAATGATGCGGCGGGTGATGGTACCACGACAGCGACAGTATTGGCGCAAGCTATTCTAAATGAAGGCTTGAAGTCAGTGGCTGCGGGTATGAATCCAATGGATCTTAAGCGTGGTATAGACAAAGGTGTTCAGGCTGCTGTTGAAGCGATCAAGAGTTTTGCACGTCCATGTGAAGACGGTAAGGCGATTGCTCAGGTAGGAACTATCTCTGCAAACAGTGATGGTTCAGTGGGTAATATCATTGCTGAAGCGATGGAAAAAGTAGGCAAAGAAGGTGTCATCACTGTTGAAGAAGGCAGCGGCTTTGAAGATGAGCTTGCTGTTGTGGAAGGTATGCAGTTTGATCGTGGTTACCTATCTCCTTACTTCATTAATAACCAAGACAATATGAGCGCTGAGCTAGAAAGCCCATACATCTTATTGGTGGATAAAAAAATCTCCAACATACGTGAATTGTTGCCAGTTCTAGAAGCGGTTGCTAAGTCGGGTAAACCACTTCTTATCGTAGCAGAAGATATTGAAGGCGAAGCTTTGGCAACACTTGTTGTCAACAATATGCGTGGCATTGTAAAAGTTGCTGCTGTGAAAGCACCTGGCTTTGGCGATCGTCGTAAAGAAATGCTTCAGGATTTAGCTATTTTGACTGGTGGTACTGTCATTTCGGAAGAAGTTGGCTTATCGCTAGAAACAGCGACGCTTGATCATTTAGGTACAGCGAAAAGTGTTAATATCAGCAAAGAAAATACAACTGTCATCGATGGTGCGGGTCAAGCAGGTGATATTGAAGCTCGAGTCGCTCAGATACGTAAGCAGATTGAAGACAGTTCTTCCGATTATGACCGTGAGAAACTTCAAGAACGTGTGGCTAAATTAGCTGGCGGCGTTGCTGTTATCAAAGTAGGCGCGGGTTCTGAAGTTGAAATGAAAGAGAAAAAAGCACGAGTAGAAGATGCACTGCATTCAACGCGAGCGGCTGTTGAAGAAGGTGTCGTTGCGGGTGGTGGCGTTTCTCTGATTCGTGCACTTCAAGCGATCAAAGATTTAGAAGGTGATAATGAAGATCAGACAGTTGGTATCAACTTGTTACGTCGCGCAATGGAAGCACCTTTACGTCAAATCGTAGAAAACGCGGGCCAAGAAGGTTCAGTCGTTTCTGATAAGGTTAAGCAAGGCGAAGGAAGCTTTGGTTACAATGCAGCGACCGGTGAGTATGGTGATATGTTAGAAATGGGTATTCTTGATCCCGCTAAGGTAACTCGAACTGCATTACAGTCAGCGGGTTCTGTTGCTGGTTTGATGATTACCACTGAATGTATGATCACCGATATTGAAGAAGAAGGTGGTGCTGCCCCAGCTATGCCTGATATGGGCGGTATGGGTGGCATGGGCGGAATGATGTAGTGCGACGAGAGTCGTGCTGTGTTGAGACTATCTAAGCTTCTTCGTAAGCCTTTGCCTTGACCTGATCCGTCAAGTTAGATAGTCTACCCAGAACTGGCATCCTTTGAAGGTGTCAGTTCACCTAGGATTGCAGTAGCTCTGATCCGCTACTGCTTCCACAGCTCCCCCAATCTAGTCATTAAATGGGAGCGGTCGTAAAGAAACGATTGACTAAAACTCCACCTTGAACCTCGTGTTCAATCTCGTCGATTTGATTCGTACCCATAGCCAAATGGTTTACATTTCGTATCGCAATCTCCGTACACTGCTTGGCTTTAGTGACGATAAGTCCACCCATGTGGGTACACTCTCTACCTTTATGCGTATGTTTCGTAGCAGTACTTTACTGTCTATCGTTCATCCATTTTCTTTACCTCTTCAGAATCAATGTGGCTAGTCCAGTATATTTTGATGGTCTCTACGGGCGCGTTTTTCCTATGTTTGGGAAGCGCGATACTCAACACAGCTCCACTTAAGCTGTTTCAATGATTGTCTGACTCATGGTGGCTCATGTGATCAGACCTGTCGTTCAGCCGATAGTAGCCTAGGGATAGTGCGTCACCGGTAACGGTGGGGTGCGAAGCTTCCTGACAATGTAATCCCGATTCGTCGGTACTGGTGTTCCCGCGAGGGAGCCTGTGGATTCCGCTAGTGACATGCGGATGAGATGCTAGGCTGGGTGGTATGGTTAACGTAAGTGAACTGCTGATAAATACCGTCAACCGCGATGAGCCAAAGTCACTGACAGGCTCTAACCAAAAGGTACGTAGCTGGTTATTCCTTTTACATCTGGGAATACGCTGACTGCATAGCTACCGGTAGATAGGCAGAACCTAACCCATCCGTGTCATTGAAACGGAACTCGGCAACTCCGTATTTTCGCCTTTGTAGTTTGAAGGCAGGTGTTTCGTGAGAACCGCTGTTGGAAGTGCGGAAACAGGATCGTAGAAAAAGCGAATGTCTGGTCTTAATAGCCAGAATAGGAGTTCGAACTTTGCTCCACCCGAAAGGGGGCAGACTTCTACGTGGTCTTTACTTGCGTGAAAGCGTGTAAAGCTCTTAAAGCTGGAAGTACAAGGTTACCGCCTTGTACTTCCTTAATCTGAACGTCCCTAACGGGTGAAGATCTCTTCCCCGTATGGGGTTAGTGCATCTTCATTTCGTCATGGGGCATTCTCAATGCAACTTGGAGGATAGCAAGATGCGCGTTGATATATCAAGGCCTGCATTCTCCCACCCTGCTGAAGGATGGCATTCTATAGACTGGGAAACTTGTCATAGAAGGGTGAGAGAGCTACAGGTCAGAATCGCAAAGGCAGCACGAAATAATGAGTGGCGAAAGGTTAAATCCCTTCAACGCCTATTAGTTCGATCGTTTTCAGCTAAAGCTTTGGCTGTGAAGCGGGTCACCGAAAACCGAGGCAAGAAGACTGCCGGAGTTGATGGTGAACTTTGGGATACCCCTAGCGCCAAATGGGCTGCTATTTCTCAACTGATACGGAAAGGCTATAAGCCTAAGCCGTTACGTCGAGTTTATATTCCGAAGGCTGATGGTAAATCACGGCCTTTAGGAATACCGACAATGACTGATAGGGCAATGCAGGCTTTATATCTGCTTGCGCTTGAGCCGGTGTCGGAAACCACGGCAGACCGAAACTCGTATGGTTTTCGTCCTATGAGGTCTACAGCAGATGCCATTGAGCAATGCTTTGTAAATCTCAGTCGCAGACATTCATCTGAATGGGTGCTAGAGGGCGATATCAAGGGGTGCTTTGACAATATAAGTCATGATTGGTTGCTTGCTAATGTTTCTATGGACAAGGCAATTCTCCGAAAGTGGCTTAAGGCGGGATACATGGAATCCAATCGTCTTAACTCAACCGATGCTGGCACACCTCAAGGAGGCATTATTTCTCCTGTGCTGGCTAACCTTGCTCTTGATGGTTTAGAGGTGGTATTAGAAGCCCATTTTGGGAAGAAGAATACTAAAGCTAGCTATAAGACGAAGGTTAACTATGTGCGTTATGCAGATGACTTCATAATTACTGGTATTTCAAAGGAATTGCTAGTGAATGAAGTTAAGCCTCTTGTTGAGTCATTTATGGCTGATCGTGGCTTATCTCTGTCACCAGAGAAAACTGTTATTACGCACATAACCAAAGGGTTCGATTTCCTCGGTCAGAATGTTCGAAAGTATAACGATAAGTGCTTAATTAAGCCTTCTCGTAAAAACCTAAAAACATTTTTGGCCAATGTGAGGAGCGTATTAAATGGCAATAAAACGATGCCTGCTTGGTGGATTATAGCGAAACTCAACCCGATGATTCGGGGTTGGGCAAACTATCACCGAGGAGTTGTTGCGAAAGAGACATTTAACTACGTGGATTACCGTATCTGGAAAATGCTTTGGCAGTGGTGCAAACGTCGGCATAAAAACCGACATAAGCGATGGGTGAGAAGTAAATATTTCAAATCTGTGGAAACGCGCAACTGGGTATTTAAAAGCATGGCTCCAAGCGGGCAACAGTTTACGCTGTTATACGCTAATGATACGCCGATCAAGCGGCATACTAAGATCAAAGGGGAATCTAATCCTTATGATCCTGTGTGGGAAACTTATTTCGAGCAGCGCCTAGAGCGAGTTTGGAATAATTCTATGCAGGGGAGAAAGAGGTTGATGTCACTTTGGGTTCGACAGAAAAAGAGTTGCCCGATGTGCAAGCAGCATATCACGCATGAGACAGGATGGAATGTTCATCATATTGTTGAAAAATGTAAGGGTGGTTCTGATTTGTTGGATAACTTGGTTTTGTTGCATCCCAATTGTCATAGGCAAGTGCATAGCGTTGTATAGATATACAGTTGGTTGTATAAACAGCGCTATATATAGTCTTAATGTGTTATTTATATGGTTTTATATCTATATGTTGTGTTTTGTTTCTATTGGTGTTATTTTGATCATGTGTGACTTGCGTCACATTACGACCACTCTAGCAACTAGGAATAATAACTATGTGTAAGATGAAAGCAGACTATAAATGGCATTTCTTTAAGGACGCCTCTTCTCAATGGCGATGGAACTGCAAAGCAACAAATGGAAGAATTATTGGAGCCTCTTCTGAGGGCTATCACAATAAGGACGACTGTTGGTGCAATGCGCAAATCTTTGGATTTGATCCTTACGTCCATCACTCAGAGGGTCTTGTATTGAAAGGGGCTAAAGCTTAGGCAAATAGTTTACCAAGATAGGTGCGTGTTGCCGGCTCAATTCTAGGATTGGGCTTGTTAAAGGCTTGAGCCGTATGCGGTGAAAATCGCACGTACGGTTCTTAGGGACGGGAATGTAGTAATGCATTCCTGCTACCCGACATTTAGCGTCCCAGCACTTAAAAACTCGGCTTTGGCCGAGTTTTTTTATGCCTTTTAATTTTGTGTCTGTCTGTGCTTAGAGTGTGAGTTTCATCAAAAAACCAAGATAAGTCGGATTAGAAGTGTTATCTGGTGTGAAAAACTATTAATAAAGGTAGATTTAGCCTTTCAAATAGTCTGTAATTGTGTGCTTTTATTATTAGATGTATGAATTGTGGTGGCCTCAGGCTTACCCTTCAGTGAGTCATTAGGACTGTTGTGATTAAAAAAGTCATTTTGTATTTTTTTATATTCGTTATTAGCTTGCTGGTGTCATTAATTATGTTAATGCCCGCCAACTTCCTATGGGAACGAGTTGTATCGCCTCAGATCAATATAAAAAAAATCGGCTTAGACGTAGAAAAAGTAGCAGGTACTGTTTGGGATGGTAAAGCACTGCTTCGTTATCAAAATATATCCGGCATAATGGCATGGGAGATTGAAGCATCTAAGGTGCTGTCTTTATCTTTGCCGATTCGACTCTCACTTAACTCTCAGATAGGCGAGATCAAGGCACATGCTAAAGCATCGTTGTCAAAGTTTGAGTTAGGTATTTCAAGTGCGGAAGTTGAATTAAAACCTCTCACGCCTATCTTAAGAGCGCAGCGTGTTAGTCTCGATGGTCGGTTGATCGTAAAAGATCTTGCTGTTGTGCTTGAAGATCAACGAGTCGTAAGTGCAACGGGGATGGCTTCCTGGTCGGGTGGCGATATTGCCTACCCAGCAGGCAGAGAAGTGCATGAGCGCACATTACCCATGTTTAAAGCTTTGCTCCAAACCAAGGAGAAAGGTAGTGTGCATTTGGGAATACGCGACGCCCAAGCGACGTTTGATGTTATTGATGCTTCCTTGTCAGAAAGTGGCGAAGGTCTGGTTAAGATAACACGGCGCTTGCTTGATTTATCGAATGAGCCTTGGTCACTTAATTCTCGTGAGCAAGATGTTGTATTTAAAGTGAAAAAAACACTTTATTAAGAGTTTATGTTTGTGTTGAAAAATGAAGCCACATTGATAAAGACCGTTACACACTTACTTCTGTTTGTGTTGGTTGTGTATGTCGCTTATTTAGTCGCTAAAGTAACATGGTTTTCTATGGCCCCAACCAATGAATTAGATGTTATTGTGCTTCCTGAAAATATGTCGGTGACCGAAAAAAGGGAGAGCAGTCACGTTCGCTTGCTGCCAAAATTTCACCTTTTCGGCGAAGCAGGGAAAGTGCTTGAGAAACCGAAAAATGTAGAAATAGTTGCGCCAAAAACTAACTTGAGGCTTCTACTTAAAGGAGTGTTTACCGCGAAAGAGGGTGGTTCCTCAGGTGCTATCATCGAAGAAATGGGTAAGTCGGCTGAATATTATGCACTTGGTGCAGTTTTGCCGGGCAATGCAGTATTGGAAGAGGTTTACGAGGATAGAGTTTTATTGCGGCGCAACGGTCGATTAGAAACCTTGTCGTTTGATGAAAAAGGTTTGGATACGGAAAGTACAATCACTAAGTCAACTAAGCCTAGAATTGCGACAAAGGGGCGAAGTGGTATTGTTGAGCCTGAGGTTAAAACCCCAGAGCAATTTATTGATGAAGCAACCCGACAGATAAGTGAGAACCCGGAACAGGCACTTAAGTCTGTCGGTTTAAGTGCCTCTAATGAGGGTTATATATATCAGGGAGGCAATCCTATGCTTTCTGGTCTTAACTTAAAGAAAGGTGACGTGATTCGCTCCGTGAATGGACATAACGTGGGTGATGTTAAAAAAGA
The DNA here is from genome assembly GCA_048058835.1 of Oleiphilus sp. Taxonomy (GTDB): domain Bacteria; phylum Pseudomonadota; class Gammaproteobacteria; order Pseudomonadales; family Oleiphilaceae; genus PZPK01. Next base: position 4,347 of record JBLLNS010000013.1, on the reverse strand, counting down.
TAAGAATTTGATGCAAAGTCTTTATGAACAGGGCAATTTAGAAGTAGAGATTGTCCGTGATGGTGCAAGTTTCTACATTAACTACCCGTTAAGGTAAGCATCTTGAGGCTTAATGCTCGGAAATATTAAAACGCTTGGTATACAGTGCCTGTCTAGGCAGATTTTTATTAGGAATAATTATGTGGTTTTTTTTGCAACTCACAAAATTTAAACGTTCTTTAGCGATTATCTCGTTAAGTGTGTTCATTGTTTCGGCCTATGCTGAAGAGCAAACGTGGAAGGTGAACTTAAAGGATGCGGATGTAAGGGCGTTTGTATCTCAAATCGCCGACATTACAGGCTATAGTTTTGTGATCGACCCCCGGGTGAAGGGGAAGGTAACTGTCGTTTCAAATGTTGCGATGAATAAAGATGCTGTTTATGAGATGTTTCTTGCCGTTCTAGGTGTGCATGATTTTGCTGCTATACCGGGTAAGGATGTGATCAAAATTATCCGAGTAAATGATGCGAAGCAAAGCGCTCAAAATGAGCGCTTTATGAAGAAAGTCCCAAGTGAGCAAATTGTTACCCGTGTAATTCAAGTCAATAATGCCAGAGCCCTAGAGCTGGTACCAATTCTAAGGCCTATGGTTGCAAAATATGGTCACTTAGCAGGCGTTGCTGCGGCAAATGCATTGATTATCAGTGACCACCTTTCAAATATTCAGCGCATAAGCAAAATTATTGACGAGTTGGACAGTCCTTCAAAGTATGAGTTAGAGGTTGTTCAGCTTGAAGAAGCTTGGGTGGGTGATATGGTCAAGCTGTTAGAAGAGTTGGCGCCCAGTGAGTTAGGTGGAAAGAATAAAGGTGAGGCAAATAAGTTTAGTGTTGTCGCAGATCAGCGAAGTAATCGTTTGATTTTACGCGGTGATGAAGCCTTCCGAGAGAAAATGCGCGAGCTAATCGCTAAGTTGGATCAGCCTTCTTCAACTGGTGGTAAGACTAAGGTATTGCGCTTGAAGCACGCCGAGGCGAAAGACTTAGCTGAGCTGCTTAAAGGCTTAATGGGTGATATATCAAATGAAGGCGCTAAGGGACAAGGTCAGGGACAGAAAGTTGAGGCGAGTGTTTACGCTGATGAAAGCTTAAATGCCTTGGTTGTAAGAGCAGAGCCTTCGGTTATTCAAGAGTTGGAAGGGATTGTAGAGCAGTTGGATATTCGTCGAGCGCAAGTATTAATTGAAGCGGCTATTGTAGAAATATCTGATGACAATGCTAATAATTTAGGTATTCAGTGGGCGATGTTTGATAAAGGCTCCTCAATTCCTGGTGCATTGACCAGCTTTAGTAACGCTGGCTTAACGACTGCTAGCGTGCTTGGGGCTTTGATTTCTAAGGATAATAGTTCAGATGGTTCCATTGATGCGAGCGGTCTGACAGGGGTTGGTGATGGTTTGACCTTTGGTGTTGGTCGAGAGAGCAATAGTGGTGTAAGTTGGGGGGCATTGGTTCAGGCGCTGGAAGGTGACACAAGTGCAAATGTATTGTCTACTCCCAAGGTAATCACCATGGATAACCAAGAGTCCTCGATTATTGTAGGTGAAAACATTCCTATTATAACAGGGCAGTCTACATCCAGTGGTGCCGGAACAGCTGATCCCTTTACCACTATCGAGCGCCAAGATGTCGGTGTTAAGTTGATTGTGACGCCAAGTATTAGCGAAGGGGACTTGGTTAGACTGGAAATAGAGCAAGAAATATCGAGTGTGAAAGGCTCATCGGTTGGGGCTGATATCACGACAACTAAGCGTCAGATTAAGACAAATGTTCTGGCAGATAATGGTGAAACCATCGTGTTGGGTGGCCTGATTACTGATAATGTTATCGTGAGCGAAAGCAAGGTGCCTTTATTGGGTGATATTCCTTGGCTGGGGGCTTTATTCAGAAGTGAAAAGGCAACGGTTGCAAAACAGAATCTAGTGGTGTTCTTGAGGCCAACGATTTTGCGCAACAAAGAGGCTAATCGTGCTGTCACAGTTGAGAAGTTTGACCAGTTGTGGGAGTTGAATTTGGCCATTAAGGCTGAGAATGGTGAGGGCCCTGAAGAGATTTCTGCTCAAGAGAAACCACCGATAGACTCAATTTATAAAACAATGATGATTAAGTAATGTAGACGCTCATCGGTCATTAGAGAGTAAGGTTTCCGTAAATTATTTATTTGCTCTCTTTATAGACACAAAAAAACCAAGGCAAGCCTTGGTTTTTTTGTGTCTGGTGCTGTGTGGGTTACGCTAAGTTTTTCGCAACAAAATCCCAGTTAACCAATTTCCAGAATGCTGATAGATATGCAGGGCGAGCATTTCTGAAATCAATGTAGTAAGCGTGCTCCCAAAGATCGACAGTCAATAAGGCTGTTTGGCCTGCTGTCATTGGTGTGCCTGCGTTGCTTGTATTGACTATCTCAAGAGATCCGTCTGCGTTCTTAACTAGCCATGTCCAGCTAGAACCAAAGTTATTGACTGCTTTGTCGTCAAATTGTGCTTGGAATTCTGCAAAAGAGCCAAATGCTTTGTTGATGGCATCTGCTACTGCGCCTGTCGGCTCACCACCGCCATTAGGGCTTAAGCAGTTCCAGTAGAAAGTGTGATTCCAGATTTGAGCTGCATTATTGAAAACAGGGCCGCTTGATTTCTTAATAATATCTTCAAGGTCCATGTTTTCATATTCAGTACCAGGAATAGCTGCATTCAACTTGGTGACATAAGTTGCATGGTGCTTGCCGTGGTGAAACTCAAGTGTTTCCTGAGAAATGTGTGGTGCTAGTGCGTCGATTGCATAAGGTAGGGCAGGTAGTTCTATTGCCATGTTGGGCTCTCCAATTGCTTATGTGTTATTTGAGTTAATATCTTGAAAGGCAGAAATATGAAGATGATTTAGTAAGTCTTTGTCTCTAAGTCTCTGTTCTTTCAAGAATAGTGAACTTGGTAGTGATTTGACCTTGGCCTAGGATAATAGCATTGATGCGGCTATAAACCCAAGTCTCCTGTGGTATGAAAGTTAATAATTTCTGTGTTTAGGTTTTCTTTGTTGATTATTTTGCTTATTGCTGGTTTTTGAGCGGGCTTGTCTTTTGGTATCTTGTTTTTTGGGTAAATGAACCTCAATTTTAGACCAATTCCCCTGTTCAATTCCGTCAAGTGTCCATGGGCCAATTTTATATCTGATTAATCTTAAGGTTGGAAAGCCCACTTCTGCTGTCATTCTTCTTACCTGTCTGTTTTTTCCTTCTGAAATGCTGAGTTCAATCCATGAGGTGATATCATTTTTTCGATAGCGAATGGGTGGTGTTCTTTCCCATATATTTGGCATGGCGATTCGTCGTGCTTTGGCTGGTTTTGTGAGGCCGTCTTTCAGCATAACGCCTTTTTCCAGTTGCTCTAAATCACGATCGGTTATGTTTCCTTCGACTTGAACCCAGTAAGTTTTAGTTAGTTTATGTTTTGGGTCTGCAATTCTGGCTTGCATTTCGCCATCGTTGGTGAGAATAAGCAAACCTTCGGAGTCATAATCGAGCCTGCCGGCGGGATATATATTGGGAATGTTTATGAATTCTGCGAGAGTTGATCTGTCAGCCTTATCGGTAAACTGGGATAACACATTAAAGGGTTTGTTAAGAAGATATAAGCTAGGCATGGGTGAATGCTATGTGATTTAGACATAAAGGTCTAGCAGTGTGCTAGAACTGCTAGATTGAAAAGGCATATCTCGATAGGGTGAATTCTTTAAGCTGAATTCAGACTGATGCTTTTTGTGTGCTTTTGGCTTTATCTTGTGCAGATGATGTTGAGTCAGTATTGCTGCTTCGGAATGACATGTCCGGTTCTTCTACAGAAATGTGCTCGTCATGATCGATGTCATTGGTAATTTTTTGCTCTGCACAACGGATGTTGATAGCGTGAAAGCCTTTGTCGCCTGGTTGTTTCTCAAACTCAACCGGCTGGCCAGCTTTAAGTGTTTTGTAGCCATCCATTTGAATTGAGGAAAAGTGAGCGAATAAATCTTCAGACTCACCGTTCTCAACGATGAATCCATAACCTTTGGCGTTATTAAACCACTTGACTGTACCTTGAGGCATATCGACTCCCGTGTCTCAGACATTCGTAAGGTGTAGTGGTGTCTGTCGTGGCTAAAATGAAAGATTCAGGTAGCCTTAATTTGAGACCGTTCTACGTATTTTATTTGAATGTCAGAATATTATTTTTATTGGCTGAATGATGTAATCCACATCATCCGCTTACTTTTGAATATTTTTCAGTTAGAGTCAAGAGATTTGAGTAAAAGAAGTGATCTTGTTAGCCGTTTTTT
>JBLLNS010000012.1:0-219608 GCA_048058835.1 Oleiphilus sp. | reverse complement strand
GTTCGTACTTAAGCGGTTTTAAAGGTGCTGGCGTTGGTGAGCCGTTTTATTGTGACAAGTTATGTGAGGCTCAAATGTATTCAAGTCTTGGGGTAGCTGGTCGGTTCTGCATGTGGTCGGGTGATGGTTCAAAAGTGCGCCGGGTCGATCTTAATTTAAGCGATGTATAACGCTTTTATGTCGTTAGTTATCTATTCAAAATTGAGGTAAGAAAATGCAAAGCAAAATAAAAACTATCTCTATAACGCTCCATGAAGAAGAGGCGAGACAGGTTGTTAACGCGCTTTTAGTTGGGCTAAGGGATCAAGAATTTTCTATTGATAGCGATGAATTTGCCGCCGCCCATAAACTTAAAGATTTGCTTATAACTAATTTTCAAAGTCAGGTCACTGGCATACACACACCAAGACAACTATGAGAAATGTCGTCATTTCTGTTTAATTTGAGCCTTATAAGGTTCCCTACCCTAAAAACCTGTTGACGTGTTCAGGTTCTCTTATCCTATGTTTGCTTTCGTAATTTTAAAAAAAGCAGGCATAGGAGCCTTATCAATGAATGAAACATATGTAAAACAAATCGCTGTTGGTGCGGCTGTGTCTCTTGCAGTTCTTGCGCTAGTAAATCGCGTTCCCGCTGTTAAAAAAGCCGTAATGGGTGCGACTGCTTAAGCGGTCCCTGTTATTACTTTTATTAATTAGTTAGGAGCTAATCAATGAAATCAATACCAATTCAATTAAGTGCCCCGGATGGTTTAGCGTGGAATCAAAAAGCCACTATGAAGCTTGAAGGCGGCCCTACTTATGATGAAATCATTTTAGATTTTAATGGCACTATTACGGATGCTGCGAAAGTGGTTCGTGTCGCTATTAATTTAAATGGTGATGAAATTATCCGTTTATCTGGTGCAGAGCTGAAAATGCTTGAAGCGTATCGCGCATTATATGGTGAAACTGATAAGTTCTGTTTGTCGTTTGAAGATATTGCGAACAAGTCAGAAGAAGGTCAGCGAGTCACTTCACTGGTTACTTTGCCGGGTGACAATATCACCTTAACTGTCGAAATTGGCAATTTTACCACTAACGCAAGTGACCCACTTGAGTTAAAAGGTTATGCGCGTGTTAGTGCTGCTCAAGTTGCGCGTCAATTTATCCCGCGTATTTATTCGGTGGTGATTAATGCGGCGGCGGCTGGTGAAAATGACTATACAAATTTGACGCGTGGCCCTCGTGTTCGTGCGATTCATTTTAAGTCAGCAAATATGACTGGCTTACGTATTAAACGTGATCGAATCGAAGTTCATGAGCCTATTCCGGTAGACGTTAATAATATGCTGTTAAAACGTCACGGTCGAGCGCCGCAGGCGGGTTATTATCATTTTGACCCTATCGCTACCAAGTTCGGTTTGCGTGATTTGTTTGCAACTCAGGTTCAAGAAAGCTTGGTGTTTAAGTTGGATGTGTCGGCGGGTGAAACTATCACGGCGTTGATACAGTCGGTTGAGCTTGTGGCGGTTCCTGTTAAGCGTACAGCGTAGGGGGCGATTATGTCTCTTTGGGATACGATAGGCGAATCGTTTGATGATGGTTTTGGTCAGTTGCTTGATGCGGGTTTAGATCGTGCGGCGCAAGAAATTGCGCCAAAAACGAATAATGAGTCAGCTCAGCCAAGTACTACGCCAGTTAATAGAGATGTTGGGAGGAATGCAGATGGGACAACGGTTTCAAGTGCGGTCTATCAATATCCTGCAGGAACAATTTTGCCGGGCATAAGCAACGGTAAATTGTTGTTAGCGGGTGGTGCTGTTGTCGTGTTGTTAGGTCTGCTTTTTATTGAGCGGGGGCGTGGGCGATGATACCGGGCATTTCCTCAGGTGGTGGTCAACAAAGCGTTGATTTAAGTGCGGGGCCGTCAACGTCTGGCGCTATAGAGCAAAGTTTTAATTATGGTGGTGGGCCGGTTATTTACGCAAAAAGCGCGAATGGTTGGCAAAAATACGCGGTAATTGGTGCTTTGGTTTTGGGTGGCGTTTTTCTTTTACGTAAAAAGTAATGACAGCCAAAAAAATAACATGGGGTGAAATTTCGCCCCACGTTAAAAGGTCCATGTTGGGTGATGATCACTATTTTGAAAAAGCCATTGCTAGTGGTGAGTGTCAGGCGTGGCAGTTTTTAGAGTCTGATCTATGGATGATTACGCGGTCAGAAGGCAGTGAATTAGTTATTTGCTGTATAGAAGGTGCGGGGCTAAATGCGGCTGCACCACAAATTATAAAAGCGGCGATGGGTGGAAAGTTTAAAACTATTCGCTTTCACACAAAGCGTCCTGCTTTGGGGAAAATGCTTAGTGGTTTCGGGTTTGAAGAATTCGAACGTATTTACAAGTTGGAGTTATAGAGATGGGTTCTAGCAGTTCGGGTACTTCAACCAGTACCAGTACCGAAATTGATAATAGGGTTTTTAATCTTGAGGGTGCTCAAGGTAATAATCTTGTAGATCAAGATATAAAAACGGGTAAATATGGCGATGTAAGTATTGTATCTACTGATTTCGGAGCTGTTGAAGGTGCTTTGGATTTGGGTGAAAGTGTCGTTGATACCTTGGCAGATTTTGGCAGTGACGCGCTAGAACAAAATAGCAATATTCTAAAGCAGCAAAGCTTTTCAAATACTCAAAATTTGCAAGCCTTAAAGGACTTTGCAACGGAAGTTAAAACAGGTGGGCAGCTTGAGTTAAGTGAAGCCATGAAAGTGGTCGCGGTGTCTGTTGTCTTGGTTGCTGGATTAGTTGTTGTCGTGGTTTCAAAGGGCAAAAAATGAAAGATTTTACTGTAAGCCTTCAGCAAGATGTTGAGCATATCATTACTTATCCGGGGGCGGCATTCCATATTCAGGAGGCTAGTAATAAGGTCACATTGCGTTTTGATAATGGTGATGCAATAACGCGTGAAAAAACGCAAGGCGGCATAGTGCGGCCTTTTCAGCGTGTCACGCTTTTAAGTTCAGTTGATCAGAGTGTAACAATAACAATAAGTGACGGTTTAAGTTTTGACGGTCGTGCAGAAGTCGTTAGCGCAACAATAAACACCACTATCGAAGTGGGTGATTCTTTCGGGCTTCAATTAGATGTTGCTGTGGGGCTTGCTGCTACTCAAATTGCGGCGGCTGATGCCAACAGAAAGGAATTGTTGATACACGTTCCTAGTGATGCGGCTCATTCGATACGGGTGGGCGGTGCTTCTGTTGCTGTCAATCGTGGCTTTGAAGTTGAGCCGGGTTCAAGTCTAGTTTTGTCAAATGAAAGCGCGGTTTATGCAATTTCAACGGGTGCCGCTTCGGTCACTGTTTCACTTCTTGATTCGTTAAAGGTTTAGTTATGAGTTTTGGAAGTAGTGTAGCGGTTCAAAGTCCGAAAAAAGTCAGGGATGATTTAAACGCGTATAAAGCTGAGTTAGAGGCGAATGGTGGTGCTGGTTCGGTGGGTACATCGTTATCGAGAACAGTTGAAAATATTATTTTAGCCTCAAGCACTTACGCTGAAAAAACGTGGTATGTAGCAACAACAGGAAACGATACAACTGGCAACGGAACTGTTGGGAATCCGTTTGCTACTCCGCAGGCAGCATGGGACGCAATGCCAACGATTATTAGGCATCAACAAACAATACAATTAGCTGACGGAACATATGATACAAGTCCGATAGCGGCGGCTGATCAACCAAGGCCCGCTATTTTATGGGGGAAGGGCAAGATAACCACATTTAGGAGTTGGGTAGCAAGTGCGACTATGAACGCGCCCGTCGTTGTTCAGGGCAACTCGTCAGATGCTGCTCTGGTAAAAATAGTTAATGGTGGCTCGTATACATATAATACGTATATAAACAAGGGGAACGTTGGCTTCCAGAATTTAAGTATCGAATCGAACGGCGTAGATAGTACGACCGCTTTAGTCGTTGCACATAGAACCGACACATATATACATATGTACAACTGTATTGTTGACGGTAAAAATGTTACGACGTCGTGTATGAATGCCGAATCATCCGGCCAAATAGAGTTTGTTCAGGGCACGCAGGGAAAGATAAGAAACGCTGTAGTCGGAGCGCAAACATTGAGCGCGGGGGATAGCATTGTCATCGCTTCTCAGGGTTCTACAGTTATATCGGGGTGTGATACTGCCGTGGTTTCGGTTTCTAACTCGTATATAGGTTTATTTAGCGCGCAGCCAGGAAACGGGAAAGTGGAAGTAATTGATTCTACTTGTACGCTCGGAATAAACGTGGTGCTAGGTGGTATGGTGCAAGTTCGCGGTGCTAGTTTTAATGTTGATATGGCCCAAATCGGTGCGCCTTGTCTGATTGAAAGCGGCGGACATATAGAATTTATTTTTGCTGAGGCGTTGGATTATGTTTCGGTAAAAAGCTCGACGGTTAGATTTAATGCGTCAAATTATCAAAATTATGTTATTGCGTATGATTCAAAGGTTCATTTGGAAACGTCAAATAGTTATGTTTCCCCTTCGACAGCGAATGACAACGCTCGACCTATTCAACTGTTAGCAGGTAGCACAATTTTTAAAGAAGGAACCAATAATATAAACGGTTCTAGTGGAATAGATTACGCGAGTGTTTTTCCTTCTATACTGACCGCTACCGCAAACAGCCAAGTTTTAACGCCGGTGGCGAATAGAGCGACAAGTGTGCGCGTTAGTAGCAGTGCGGGTGGCCCGTGGACTGGGTGCGAAATAGATAGCGCCGGTGCTTATGAGGGCCAAATGATGTATGTCACTTTTTACGAGACAAACACAAATAACGTGCAGCTAATAGGTACCGGCACTCACATGCTATTTACTAATCCGATTTTAATAGGTAACGGGATTGGTGATTATACCGGCGCAACATTTCAAATGGTAAATTCAAAGTGGAAGTTGGTAGGCTTAGGGCAGTTGATAGCATGAATACCAATTTTTTTTTATCTTGGCTGTCGGCGCGGGGCTTATGATGCTTAGTTCAAAAGTAAGCGCACCACGCGGAATACGCAACAATAATCCCGGAAATCTAGAAAACAACGGCATAAACTGGGTGGGCCTTTCATCGTCTCAAGCAGATAGCCGTTTTTACCAGTTCACTGAACCAAAATACGGCATAAGAGCGCTGGCGCGTGTGCTCAAAACATACGAAAGTAAATATGGTTTAAATACTGTAGAAGGTATTATTAACCGTTGGGCGCCGGATTTTGAAAACAATACTGATGCCTATATTCAACATGTTTCTAGTGTGCTGGGTGTAAAGCGGAGTCAGCCTTTTGATGTAAGTAAAAATCTGGTGCAATTAGTTGAGGCTATTATCATTCATGAAAATGGTTCTAATCCCTACTCTATGGATAAAATTGTTGAAGGGGTGATGCTCGCGTGATTCCTTGGCAGCTTGTAGGCTCTCTACTTAGTGACGGTGTGGCAGGTCTAAAAAGTTGGTTTGGAAAAAAAGCCGATATTGCGGAGCGTAAAGCAATAGCGAAAATAGAAAACGTGTCAAAGGGTATTCCCGGTTATTCAGATGAATACTTGGTGTTAATTTGGAGTTACCCGGCTATAGCTTCGTTTATACCTTTTCTTCAGCCTATGGTTGAAAAAGGAATAGAGCATTTTAACGCCTTGCCTGATTGGTATGTTGGCGGTTTTATAACAATATCTTTCTCGGTGTTTGGGATTGATAAAATTTTCAGGTGGAAGTCATGAAGTTTTCAAATGGTCAAGTGTTAATGTTCTTGGCGGCTGGCGGTTTGCTGTTGTGGTATACCAAAAATAAAGCGGGTGATGCTGTGGCGGCTGTGGGAAATGCGGTAAATCCTGTTAATCCAGATAACGTTTTTCATGCGGGTGTAAGTGCGATAGGTTCGACTTTGTCGGGGGATGATGAGTGGACGCTGGGTACTTGGATTTATAACGCGACTCATAAAGATGAGAGTTTTAATTGATGCAAGAAACTATGATCATGGTAATAATTACCAGTATTTTGACGGGTGGTTTTTCTGCTATATCAACGGTTATGGCTTTAAAAGTGCATATTGCTTATATTCGCGAGTCATTGGCAAGGCATGAGGCAGCTATTGAGCGTGCTCATGTAAGGCTTGATTCTGTTGAAAGGGTTGTTGGTTGTGGGCTTAAGCAGGTTTAAAAATTAATCTACATTTCATCTACAAAGCTAATAAATTGAGATAAATTAAGAGTAATTAAGATAAGTTAAGTGATTGTTTTTGATGGTAAGTTGTTGTTTTAACTATCTATAAAAATGGGTTCAATTCCCGCCGTCTCCACCATCTTGTAAATAGCCCTAATGAGCCCTCACCAGCCATTAGGGCTTTTTATTAACCCGCAACTTTACTATCAGGAAATAAGGGCTGATGCGGGCAATTGCTTACTAGCTCATCCTCAAACAGCTTCAAACGTACTCTTTCTCAAGCAATTGGTCTCATACTCCATTACATCTTCGCGCCTGGACCTGACTTGGCCGCCGAGTTTTACATATATTGGACCTATACCTTCAGACCGTCATCGTTCCAGCGTCGCCTCACTGACCTGCCAGCGATTACATAGCTCTCTTTGTGTCATAAGTGCTTGATATTCTTTCATATTGATTCTCCAGTATATTTTAGTTGATCGAGTCCCGTTTTGGGACTATTATTAATCTTATGAGAATCATTGCCCTATCGACACTGAAAGCTTTCTGGGAAGAAAACCCAGAGTACATGGATGCTAAAGAGTCAACGCTCGCTTGGTATCGACATGCGTTAGCGGCTGACTGGAGCGCGCCTGCTGATGTTAAGCAGGACTTCAGAAATGCCAGTATCCTCAAAGACGGGCGAGTGGTTTTCAATATTGCAGGCAACAAGTACCGTTTGGTCGTGTGGATCAACTACGCTTATCGCGTGGTCTATATCCGGTTCATTGGCACCCATGCGCAATACGACAAGATTGACGTGCAAACTATTTAATTGCCCCAAAGGTAGAAACGAGAGGTAAATACTATGGACATCAAACCAATCAAAACTGATGCCGACTACCGAGCGGCATTAAAAGAAATTGAAAGCCTGATGATTGCTGGCCCTGACACTCCCCAAGGTGAAAAGCTGGATGTAATGGTCACGCTTATCGAAGCTTATGAGGCCAAGCATTTCCCTATGGAACTGCCTGATCCTGTTGAAGCCATCAAGTTCGAAATGGAACGCAAAGGTTTAACGGTAAAAGATCTTGAACCCATGATTGGTAAGAGCAACCGAGTCTATGAGATTCTCAATCACAAACGTTCACTCACTCTGAAAATGATTTGGAAGCTGCATGAGGGATTAGGTATTCCAGCGGAATCCCTGATCAAGCCGCCACAAGTACATGCCTTATAGCGCAAAGCATCAAAGCATTATTGAGATTGATGCGAGACTCTCTGAGCTTGAAGATGAAAAAAACCAGCTTCTAGCTCTCAGAGAGCAACTTCAACAGCCCTCGCCAATTTCGCCCGACTCAAACTCCTATACGCCAGAACAGAAGATCGCCATTTTCAGAGGTTTGTTTCGTGGGCGAACGGATATATTTGCTAACCGCTGGCAAAACAAACAAGGTCGCAGTGGTTACTCTGTTGCCTGCAATAACGAGTGGGTACAAGGAACCTGTCATAAGCCTCGCATCAAATGTCAGGATTGCAATCACCGTCAGTTCACAGAGTTAAATGACGAGATCATATATCGCCACTTAGCTGGGCAACAAATCGTTGGCCTTTATCCTTTGATGCCAGATAACACCTGCTACTTTCTTGCCGCCGATTTTGATAAAGGCCAATGGCAAGACGAAGTGAACGCAATGTCGAAGGCTTGCCGTAAATTTGAAATACCACATGCCATTGAAATTTCTCGTTCTGGCAATGGCGCACACCTTTGGATTTTCTTCAACGAGAAAGTCCCAGCCAAAGAAGCTAGGCTATTGGGGTTTGGACTACTCGACAAAGCGATGGAATTCTATCCAAATCTATCGTTTGATTCCTATGATCGCCTTTTCCCCAATCAGGATATTTTACCCGAGGGCGGATTTGGTAATTTAATTGCGTTGCCTCTGCAAAAAGAAGCACGAATTTCTGGCAATAGCTCCTTTGTTAATAACGATCTTAATGTCATCCAGGACCAATGGCAGCACCTGGCTCAAATGGAGTCTATTTCACACAACACACTGACAAAACTACTCACACAGATTTCGCCAAACTCAGCGTTATTTAAAGAACAGGAGGTGATTGAGAACCGGCCACCATGGGAAGCCACCGCAAAGACAAAACCTCTCATATTGGAAAACTCACCAAAAAAGGTATCAGTCACGCTCGCAAATCATGTCTATTTTGATTTGAGTGAAATACCAAGCGCCTTAGCGGCAAGGTTAAGGCGACTCGCCAGCTTTTCCAACCCTGTTTTCTTTAAAACACAGGCATTACGATTTTCAACTCATGGTATTCCGCGATTTATCTCCTGCGCTAGAATTGAGCAAGGCTACTTGGCAATACCTCGCGGTTGCTTAGATGAAGCGCTAGAGTTGTTAACCGAGAGTCAGATCGATGTTCAATTAGACGATCAGCGTGAACGTGGCCCTAAACTTAAAGCCACCAAGTCACTCGTCAAGCTCAGAAAGAATCAGCAAGCAGCAGTGCGCGCCATGAGTAAGCACGATGCTGGTATTCTGCATGCGCCGACTGCATTTGGTAAAACAGTTACCGCATTAGCATGATTACTAAACGCAAAGCCAATACGCTAATTTTGGTTCACAGTAGACAACTGCTCGACCAATGGAAAGAACGATTAAAATCGTTTTTGCCTGATGTCGATGTAGGCATCATCGGCGGTGGCAAGAAAAAACCAACGGGCATCATCGACATCGCAACCTACCAAAGCCTCATTAACAAAAAAGACAATACGGTATCAGAGCTTGTTCAAGATTATGGACATGTGATCGTTGATGAGTGCCATCACGTTTCAGCACCGCGCTTTGAAATGGTGTTAAATGAAGTTCGAGCTAAATATGTACTCGGCTTGACAGCCACTCCCGAACGACAGGATGGCCACCAGAAAATCATCTTTATGGCCGCAGGGCCTATTCGTCACAAGGTTAAAAGCACAACAGAAGAGAAATTTGAGCAACAAGTCGTTGTTCACCAACTCTATGACAACCCTCCAAGGCAGTTAATCAATTCAGAAGAGCGGCCTAAAATCTCAGACGCTTATCGGTGGATCATGGAAAATGATCAACGAACACAACGAATCATCAGCGATGTTCTCGCCAGTATTCAGCAATCTAAACACCCAATTGTGTTAACAGAACGTAGGGAACATGCAGAGACGATCAATGCTATGTTGCTCGACAAAGAGGTCGACTCGGTCGTGTTAAAAGGTGCAATGCGCGCATCAGAGAGGAAGGCTGTTGAAGATAAATTACCAACCGCACAAGTTGTAGTCGCCACTGGTAAATATGTCGGAGAAGGTTTTGATCTGCCAAGGCTAGACACGTTGTTCCTAGCCATGCCCATTGCATGGAAAGGCTCTCTGGCTCAGTATGCCGGTCGTATTCACCGAGAGTCGGATGGCAAAGACCGTGTCACCATTTACGATTATGTCGATTGCTCGCTCCCTATGTTGCAACGAATGTTCAACAAACGGGAGAAAAGCTATAAGGCAATGGGATATCAAATTTCGTTCAATGGTGAGCCCCCTGAGCAAAGCCAAATGTCAACCGAGTTTCTGCTACCATCTGACAAACAGGGTTCTGAAGCTCCTGCGCACGAATAAACCCGCAGTAGCTTACTAAAGCAATTGAGGGACTAATTCAGTTCCTATCGAGGGAACCAAACCCGCGTCCCGCCCTACCACACTTTAAACCATAACAAATTGATTTTGTTAGGTTTTTTATTTTCTGGCATTAACATACTTTCATTCCCCCCACTTTTTCCCCATTTCGAATCTAAAATACCCCCTTGTTTACCGCAGTTGCTTTATAAAAGGATGCCCATCCGAGGTACACCCAAAGAGCCACTTCTTAAGCCGACTAAATAAACCAAGACGCGAAGTCATAATCCCCTTAAATTCATTATAACGACAAATAGCCATATTTAACCCCGCAATGTTCGTACAATAAAGAGTTAAACCCTTTATATTCGCCATAATTAAAGTTAGACTCTTTATTTTCGCAACAGTTATAAAGCAAACCTAATATGCCAAACTTGTATTTCCCCAAAGATACCAATGACGCTAAACGCCTATCAGCCTTAGTTCAGCGCGGTAAGTTAAATCGTATTCGTCAGGGCATTTATACAGATGCGTCAATGGAAGAAATCCCTTCATTACTTGAATCACGCTGGTATGAAGTAGTAGCTTATCTATGTCACAGCCCTCTAGCTGCCTACCGCACAGCCTACGAACTTAGACCTGTGCACGGTCATATTTTTATTGTTTCAGATGTAAAGAAGCGCACTAAAATTGCCGTCACCTCTGCACTGACTATTAATGTTTTTCCAGGAGATAGCTATCTCCTTAGCGAACAATTTGTTCCCGCTTTATCTAGAAGCGCTCTTCCGAGGCTACTTTTAGAAAACCTGACAGAAACAAGGTCTACTGCTCAAGAAGCAAAATCACTTGGGCCTGAATGGGTTGAAGAACGATTATGTAAAGAGCTAGAGCGAAGGGGGGAAGATGCTTTAAATATACTTCGTGATCAGGCGAGATCAGCAGCCCCCCTTCTAGGCTTAGAGAAAGAATTTTCAATATTAGATAAAAAAATCGGTGCTGTTCTATCTACTCAAACCATCGAAGGAAACCTATCTTCACCACAAGCGATTGCTACAGCAAAAAATGAACCTTTTGATTCGAGTCGACAAATATTATTTGAAGCCCTCGCCAGCTATTTAAAACAGTGTGACTTTAAGCCACTCATATTTGATTACACCTCTGCCTCATGGCGCAATTTATCATTTTTTGAGAGCTATTTTTCTAACTATATAGAAGGCACTGAGTTTGAAATTGATGAAGCTGAGGAGATTGTTTTTTCAAGGCAGGTCATAGGAACTCGTCATGAAGATAGCCATGATGTATTAGATGTTTTTGATATCGTTAGTGACTATCAGGAAATGACTGAAACACCTAACCACCCTGATGAGTTTTTGGAACTTATACAAAGCAGGCATCACACCATGATGACTCAGCGAGAAGATAAGCGGCCAGGCCAATTTAAAAGAAAAACAAACAAAGCAGGTGAAAGTGTATTTGTCTCACCGGAAAACTTAGCTGGAACACTGACACAGGGATTTAGTATCTATAAACAGTTACCCGAAGGTCTGGCCAGATCTATCTTTATGCAATTTCTCATAGCGGAGTGCCACCCTTTTGATGATGGAAATGGCCGCCTATCGCGCATCATGATGAACGCTGAATTACATTCGGTAGAACAGCATAAGTTAATTGTCCCGACTGTACACAGAGATAGTTATCTTAACGGTTTGAGGCAAGCAACTAGGCAAGGGAAATTTAAAACACTTGTAAAAGTTTTCTTTCAACTACAATGCTACTCAGCATCTATCAATTGGTTAGATTATGGTGAAGCTCGTGAGTTGCTTGAATTACATAAAGCGCACGCCCTTCCAGATGATGGCATTGCTGTATTTAATAAGCAGATAAAGAATTACAAAATGAACTTTCCCTCGATGTAAAATTACATTCATACTGCAACACTACATATTGATCCAAAAACGCAAATCATCACTTATTAAGGTATCACAACCAAATTCCCCCCATCTTTTCCCCCACTTTCGTAATATCAGGTATGACTATGTATATCCACCCGATGGCCAAACCCAGTATTTATCATACTTAGGTTTACATAGCCATACCCTTTTGGAGGTTCAATTCCCGTCGTCCCACCAAACTGCAAACCGGTCTAGAACCTTCTAGACCGACTCACCCCATAAAAAATCAACTACTTAGAAACACCACCTACTCTTATTCTTCTGTCGCAGATGGTCTTAGTGCGCCTTAAAATGGGCACGTTTTTGACACAGATTGGGCACAAGAAGCCACTCTTCCTTTTGGAGCATATGATTGTGTTCGCTTTCGAAAAACGCATTTTTGAACTATTCCCTAACTTGTCTAACAAAAACTGGGAAGCCCAGTCCCCAGATCAATTAGGAGCTCGGTTGAGTGGCTACTCTACCTTACTTGTGTTTTAAATCTCCAAACCACCCTATCATTCAGGTATTTTTTTCAATATCATGATGATAAACCTCATATTTTCCACTAAGAATTGATGACTCTAAAAGGAGCTATCAATTTGCGCCAATCAAGTTGAGGACAATTTCAGAATAACGAGCAAGGTCATTCAGAAAACCTGAATTCCCCGCGTTCATAGGAGTGCTTTTTAATTGGAAATCGTAGCACGGTAGAATTGATCCGAACATGCATCTCTCCGCTTACGAGGAAGTGTTAATCACAGCAAAATGTAAAGGAATCTTAAACATGGATAACAATCATTCCGACACAACCGTTTTACTAGAATGGGACAAGAGTACAAACAGTTGGTTATTTCCTCTACTAGATCATAGCTGGTCGCACTTTTGTGGTTTGCTTTTGAATAGGGGGGGAAAATGCAAAAGGTTGATAGTGACAAGTACCATATTCAGCGAAATGACAAAGGCACTCATTCCATCATATGGACTTCGCCAGAAGAACCACCAGAAAAAATTTGGGGATTAGTCGCTGTCAAACCAAAACCACCCCAAACATTTTTAGGCCTCCCCTTAACACTCGTTAATACCGTGATTGCGGGTTCCATTGGCCTACTAACCGGTTTGCTGGCAGCACTTCCAAACAAGCAACCTCCTGTAAAGCCTGGTACTATTTCTCAGGTATCCGAATCCCAGCTTTCGTCGATCGATGATTTAAAGGTCATTAACGAAGAGCTAATGACTCAACTAAAAAATCAAAATGATGAGGTCGACACTGTAATAAAGTTGCCGAGTAACGCCCGAATATTGTACTTGTTTGGAAAAAGTCACGGCACTCGCGAACAAGTTATAAGACATTATTTCGAATACGATGATGCGCTAAAAAATCTCGCTTTAAACTCCGAGGAAACTTATGTTAGAAACATGTTAGGTGCGGATGCAGACTCTTGGACTTTCGAAGAAGGAAAAGCGAAAGGTCGAAAGGTTGTACAAAATATGCTGGACACCCTTGAAACCAACCAGCTCCTTGAGGGAAATATCTATGGAAAATAGAACATTGCTTAACGGGTTAGTCCTTATAATTTTTTTGTTGAAAAATTCTCCCTATTCACATGCAGATGTAAATTTGAAAGGTGGTAATTTCTACATTTCTTATGACGATATAATAATTGATGAGGAGTTTAAGTTTCGAAGAACCTACAACTCCAAGGCCACCAATGTTGGCATGTTTGGATATGGCTGGAATTCAGTTTGGGAAGGATATGTTCAAATTGGCCCATCAGGAGAACCTATCTACAGGTCTCATGGTTTTAATTATCTTCTCTTCAATAAGACGCAAAGTGATAGTAGCAATGAAGTCTTACTTTCGAATATAAAAGCTCTAACGAAGCTCATAGCAGAAGCCGACAATAGAAGTGATATTGACCAGATTGAAGAAGAACTTCTCAATAGCGAAGGAACACGATTTAAACAATGGGAAAGATTTTATACTCTTGGAAAATTGAGCCCTAAAATTCCAGAAATTGGAGACATGTATACTTATTATTGTGCCTGTAACTACAACAAACATCTGCTAGCTAGAACCCCAGAAGGGTATGAAATTTCAGTCGGTGAAGAAGTGTATAAATTTAACCTACAAGGACTACTCACTTCATTCAAATTAACAAATAAAGGGAAGGAAATTCTTATATCCAGAAACGATTCTTCAGGCCTTATTGAAAAAATTGAGCTGGGCAAAAAAACTTATTTTTTATCTTACACAGAATCCGGTTTTGTTAAGAGCATTACTAACCATAAAGGGGAGAAAGTGTCTAGCTATAGCTATGATGGGGACGACCTTGTATCCCACACAAACGCATCAAAAGAAACGTACAATTTTAAATATGACGTTTCGCATAACATCACCGAGATACATCCTTTTGGTGAGACACCTATGAAAATCGAATATATGAATAAAACACTTTTCGTCTCTAAAATCACCAAACCAGACGGTATGATTGAGCTATATAGATATGGTTCTCTCAAAGATGGTGACCCCAATCTAAATTACTACACGGAAATAGAGTGGATAAAACCGGATAGAAAGGGACGGCCGTCAACTGAAAGACATGAGTGGAGAACTGTCAAAAATAAATATGGAGAAACCAATAATACAGTCCGTTCTGTGATAGAAAATCATATCCGAATTGATCATACGTTTGATGAAAACGAAGTGCTCACTCATACAACACAAAGCTCTGCTATCACTGGCACAAAGCTCGAAATAAAATATAAATTTGATGACAAGGGTCGTGTAACTAATTTGGATAGCGAAAACTGGTCAAAGAGCTTTGAATATAACGAGATAGAAAACAAGTTGAAAAAAATTAAGACAATCACGAAAGGGGAGCCTTACGATTACTCCTTTACCTATTCAAATGGTCTCTTAAGCACTGCCGCTCTTGAAAGAAGAAATCTAAAAATACATTACAATAAAACTCAGGCAAATCGAATTTCCTACTTAACACTTGATGGCAATGATATTCATTTTATTTATGCAGAAAATGGATTACTTTCAAGCCTCAAATTTAGTGACAAGAAAAGTATTCAATTAAATTGCAGCTTGGAAACAGGCTGTTCTTTTATAGAAATGGATGCTGGATTACAACGAGAACTTACGGGCCTCATATTAGGCATTAACTATTTGATTAGACCAGCGAACTACAAAATAGATTTGGCACAAGGAAAGGTAACTTCAATCTAATTGTATTGATTCGTCACTTTAACGTGATTTTGAAAAAAACAGTCAAACATAAACCTCATTTTAAAATAAATATAGCTTCAGTATCGTTCCCCCACTTTTACCCATTTAGCTTCACGAAGGCATCCAACTTATTCGTTTCACTCACTTTACCTGACTGCTCAATCCACAGCCGAGATTGACGTTCGGCTCTCTATGAGCTTGAAAAGGAGAAAAAGCAGCTTCTTGCTCTCAGAGAGCAGCTTCAACACCCCTCACCAAATTCATCCGACTCGCCCTTATACTCGCCAGAAAAAGATATCAGTCGCACTCGCAAACCATGTCTATTTTGATTTAAGTACGACCAGAGCTCCGGGTAAGTCACTGCCAAGATAAGAGAGAATATGAAATTCATTATCTACATGCACTTTAAGCCCCTGAGCAATTAGCTCACGTAAAGCGCCTTCGGGAAGTAAATTGGACAACGAGGGGTGAAGTTTTTGATTTCTGGCCCATGACTCGGCCATCAGCCTTTCGGCATGAGGAAAGCTTGGATGCGTAATCAGACTAAATGTCGGCCGCCCAGTATCTGCCACAAATTCTTCAGCAAAACTCAATACATTTCGGCCATTCAGAAAACCCGCTAGATAAGCCACCAAGCGGCCATGTAAGCTTATCTTGAGTACATTAATTTCATCGGAACGATTCGTATTCATGAATCATTTCCCAATAAATCTTGCCATGGGTCGTCAGATAAGCTTTTCTTTTGTTGATCTTTAGTCTGTGTCGAAGATCCGTGTTCTGAGGAACCAGTGAATTGCTCACTTTCGAGAACAGCACGAACAGTATGCAATTTCTCATTGGGTATGAGTAATAGTTCGCTATTTAGCCCTTTAGCGACTAATTCCAAGGTATCCAAACGAGGATTGCCTTTTGATTCCAAACGTTGATATTGCTGACGAGAGATTCCAACGCGCATCATCATATCGTTTTGCTTAAGCGCCAATGCAAGGCGACGTTTTTTTATTTGCTGAAGTAAAGAGCTAATCATAGTAAACACATAAGTTGCTTTTAATAGTTTAAAGAGAGAATAAGAAACATATTAGTTTCTTTTTATATTACAAGCAACATATATGCTTCTTTTAATTATTAATGAACCCATAAAGCAACCTATCTGTCGCCAAAAGCAAATATTTTATTACCCATCACCGATACCCCCTTGGCTTGGAGCGATCGCACCCATAGGTTGTTTTTTGATGATTTTCGGCTGGTTATCACTGGCAGCGGTCAGCATGAATCATGCTTTTTCCAAACAAATAAGGTGGCAGAATGTCTGAATACCGGAATGGTTTTCTCACGAATTTGTTATATTCCCCTATACTCAGATTCAACAAGGTTTAGCTTGAGCGATATAGGCTCGCTATTTATATTTAACCTACCTTATTCGAGGCCTACCAATGCTGTCGTCGGACAATTCAGATCAACAAAATAAAACAGAAACGGAAGAAACAACGGAAAGCAAAGATAAAGCAATGCTAACGCCACTCGAAGCGCGCATCCTGGGTGCCTTGATGGAAAAACAGTTAACCACCCCTGATGCTTATCCACTCACACTGAACAGCTTACAGTTGGCATGCAATCAGAAAACCAATCGTGAACCGGTGATGAACTTGCAGGAAGGTGCCCTTCAACAATGCCTGTATGGTTTACAGGATCGAAAGCTAGTTGAGTTTGACTATGGCGCCAGGGCTAATAAATTCAATCAGCGCTTGGCGAGAACCCTTCACTTTGAAAAACCTGAGCAAGCGATTTTTAGCATTATGATGTTACGTGGACCTCAGACCATCAATGAGCTATTGAGTCGCACTAAAAGGATGCATGAATTTGAAAGCTTGTCCGATATAGAGAACTTGATAGAAACCCTGTTAGGAAAATACACCCCCTTGATCGTCAAAATCCCGCCCCTATCAGGCCAACGGGAAACGCGTTATATGCACCTGTTATGTGGTGAGCCTGAAGTACACACTAAGAGCCAAGAAGTGAGCGCTACACATACTGATTCAAAAGATAATTTAATTTCCCGAGTCGAAGAGCTTGAAAAACAGGTTGCTTGGTTGATGGAAAAGTTAACGTCTTGAATTGTTAATCCAAAATAATATGCGGCAAGAAACGCGAACTGTCTTTAGTGATTAGCGTTTGATCTTCACGAATACAGATACCTGCAGCACTGTCACCCACGACCCAACTTCCGATCATGGCGTAAGTATCCTGACTGCGGAATTCATCGCGAAACTTAGGCAGCGCGTGTAGTTTTTGGCGAATATAATTACCGTCTGCGTAAGGGCCGCTTGCTGAGATCGGTTCGCCACTGTCAGTGATTAAATCGACATTTGCACCTTCGCGTGAGAATAAGGGTTTACGTACCCACGAGGCCGCTAAGGGCTCGCTTTCTGCTGTTTCAAAATATGCGGGTAATAAGTTAGGGTGATTAGGGTAACGCTCCCACAGCAGAGGCAATATACCTTTATTGGATAAGAGCATTTTCCAAGCTGGTTCTATGATTTGCGTATTCGAACTCGTCACTACCTTGCCAAAATCCTCTTGGACCATAAACTCCCAGGGATAAAGCTTAAATAACCCGAAAATAGATTGGTCATGTTCGTCGAAGAATTGGCCTTTCAGTTCACCGATATCTTCCAGCGCAATATAACGCGCATCGACACCTGCTTGCAGGGCGATATCCATTAAATACTCGACAGTTCCTTTGTCTTCGATGCTATCCCGGACACTGCTAAAGTAAAATGGCTGCGGCAGGGCTAGATCAGAAAAAGCTTGTTCGATTTTATCGTGCAGCGAATTAAATTGATCTGCATGGGCAGGCAGCACGCCATTTTTGATTTGATCTTCCAGCCAGACCCATTGAAAAAAACCTGTCTCGAATAAAGACGTTGGTGTGTCATAGTTGAGTTCAAGTAATTTTGCAGGCCCCGTGCCGTCATACACAAAGTCCATTCGCCCATATAAATGCGGCTCACCTTTATTCCAGGAATTCCAAACATAACTCCAATAGTCACGAGGAATATTTAATTTCGTCAGCATGTCTTCACTGCGCGTAATATCGCCGACCATATCCATCACCATTTGATGGAGTTCTTCTGTGGGCGCTTCTAAATCTTCTTCGATTTGTTGTAATGAAAACAGGTAGTAAGCGGTTTCATCCCAATAGGCTTCGCCATCAAAAGAGTGAAAATGAAAACCAACTTCTTCGGCATAAGCTCGCCAATTAGCACGTTCCTTGATACTGATACGTTTCATCTATGATCAACCCTTTATTAACTACCGAAACTTGAACGAGAAGCCGCTTGCTGACCAAAGCCACCTCTACGTACTAACTGGCCCGCTTTTGGTTTCAATTGAGAAGGTCGAAGCGAGACTAAGCCGGTGCCTTTAGCGACAGGTTTATTGCTTGCTGTGCGAAATGTGTTTCGATCGTCACGAGACTTATACAAAGGCTGTGTCGGAATATTGCTTCGGCCGCTCGACGAAGTTTGTTGAAAATTCTGGTTACCGCCCATTTGGTTCCGGCTAAGCATTGACCCCATCATATAGCCCATCATCATCGGCATAAAAACACTACCGCCAGATGTCGTCTGTTGAGGTGCGGTCTCACATTGACCCGATCCAAAATCCGTTTCGCATTCTGCTTTAGACAGATATTTTGGCGCAACCTGAGGGTGCAAGACTTGGGCCGCTTTGTAGTCAGCTATACAGGCTTCTTCGGAACTATATCCTCTTGAGCTACACTCGCTCGGATCATTAAACACCATTGCCTGTTCCGGCTCTTCACCGCAACCGGCTAACAAAAAAGTGGTGGCCGGAACCATCAATACCAATGCTGCTTTTTTACTACGTTTCATACTTTACTTCCTGAATAATCTGTAAAACTCGTCGCCTTAAACTAATAAGACATAGAAGCGGCGTTAATAAAACCAACCGAAATAGCCACAGCGGCAGAAGTAATACCAGCAGCCATTTCACCTTGAATAATTCGCTCAGGTAATTGCTTTAAAGTCACACGCAATACAAAGAAAGTTAACACTTGAACAATTAAGGCAATCGTCCCCCAAAGAGCGCAGTCTAATAATGATAGGGAGTGAGTAATCGCACTGGAAAGAGGCAATGAAAACCCTATCAAAGCCCCACCAAAAGCTAAGGACGCAGCAGAATTATTCTCCCTAATTAACGCCAATTCATCGTGTGGGGTGACCCATGTATATATCCTGATAAAAATCAGCAATATTAAAATTGCCAAGGCAAAATAAGCCAAAAATGCTGGCACTCCTGCTAGCGATGAAAGCGTTGTTTCGAGCATAAACTTTTCCTGAGGACGTATAAAAGAAAGGGGATAAATTAGGCGATTTTACACAAAATACTGCCTCAGGTAATTTTTCTTTATTAAAATGACTTAAGGAGCGTGATTAGCCATTAACGTCAAGACAATACTTGCTTTGTCGCTCGGGAATGACGAGTTGTTGTAAGCCACGTGACCATTTGTACAATTGCATTTAGGCTTACGTAAGCACCACTTCCCTCCGAGCCCTTAACGAATTCTGTCATTAAACTAGATCTGACACATTTTTTAGACCCCTTCAATTCGTTAATTTCTCTTTCTTTATAATTCAGACCTATATAGATTCCATATATATGAATACTATACGGGATCTATGATAACTACCTAGCAAAGAAAACCGACAAATAAACTGTTATGCGATTAGGCGCACATATCCATTGTGATTATCTATAACGTAATTGACGACTAAAACAATGCACCAAACGATTATGCAACTATCTGATAGTTATAAAAAATACCATTCAACTAGAATCATACAGCAAGACTAAGGTGATATTATTTTCAATTCTAAAAATAGACAAAGCACAAGCGATCAAAAAGTGTTCGCAATGCGCATTACGAGTGATTTTGAGAATCAGGTTCTGATAAGCCAAGCTAAGAGAGAAACTCTATTATGTAATTTTTTAGAAAGTGCATCTCAAGAAGAAAAATTAGAATTTACTGAGTCTTTCTTAAAATTAAATTCTTTACTGAATGAGTACTTAATATCCTCAAACCGATTCTCGATTATTCTGGACACGAATGTAATTCAGGATATTTTATCCGCAGATACCAATCGTAAAAGGGAAATAAGATACATTGCAACAAGTTCGATACTCTATTTTTTAGAGGACTATGCAGGGGCTACCATTTCTCTTCGTATAACTCCTGCAGTCTTATATGAGCTAAACAATCAAAAACCTATATCTAATACTTCTCAGTACAACCGAGCTATTTCAATCGTCGAAGAAGCCGCTATTAAACTTGGTATTACCACCAACACACTTGGATTTAGGAGTTACCAAGAACTAAAAAACCTGACCAAGTTATTATACAAAGACTCTCAAAGTATTAAGAAAGCTGTTGAACAGTTAGGAAATCAAGGTTGGACTATGGATTTTAATAAAAATGACGGTTCGATCTCCATCCCAATGGCTGTTGCTGAAAGCCTGATACCTGAAGTTAAGTTATATTATTTAAACTCATTTTACGTAAAGTGGGCATTGATGAATTTCGTAGAAAAGCGAATGTTTGAGCAGAACAAGAAACAGCCCAAAGCACGTAACATGATGAGTAAGGATAAAGACGGAATATCCAAACTATTTAAAATTAAGAGTAAAGGTGATCTGATGGGATTAGCCGATATAGAACTATTATCTATGGCTGACTTAGTTCCGCAAAACTCGAACAATTCTATAGCTATCACCTCCGCAATTACTTATGACGAAGACTTATTGAAAACTCTACTTCGCCGCCTTGGTTCTTTACACAATGGAGGGAAGTTTGAGTCTGGAAAAGATTCTCCAGAAGACGCTGCATTATTATTTGTATATCAAATGAAAAAGTCTCACCTCAGATCTAAGTTTACTGAAGCTAGGTATGAGTTTTGTATGGATGCAATAAAGAATTTTTTGAGTGAAAACATTGATCCCCATTTTGAGGAACCAGAGGCATGATAAGTCGCATACAAGTGCAGCTTGCCGAACTGCAAGCGTTAAATTCAGTCAGAGATGGTATGCCCATTAAATGAAAAATATCTTAATTATCTTATTGGTATTTTTGATTGAAGGATGCACAAAAATCTACAATAAAAATGGTGTTGCTTTCAATGACGAGAGTAGATTTTTATATCTCAAAAACATACAAAAAAAACTCGGTCGCTATAATTCTGGAGATTACAAAAATGAGGTTATCTTAGCTTCTACTAAAGAAGATATCGCATGTATTCATAGCGCTTTGCAATTATTCTATGACGATGATGAGATTTCTCAATTATATGAAATTGATAACTGGAGGCATCACTACAACCATGAAAGGCCACACAGTTCGCTGAATTATTTAACACCAGTAGCCTTTGCAAAACAGGCTGCGTAAACTCGGATTTCTCATTGAGGAAGTGGTACTAACTTAGGGGAAAGGTCACTCCACCGGTGAGCAAAGCGTCAGACATCTATCGAGAAAGGAGCAATGAATGAGGAATCGTTATGAAAGGTGGTGACCGAATAATGCCAATAATAATGGTAGTTGCAGCTTTTATATTCGTTGCGCTTTCAGTATTTATTTCCAGCCAAAGAGACCTGACTAGCTTAGAGAATACTTTGCTTCAAGCATTTGGCCTTGGGTTAGGGCTAATAGGTTCATTTATGTTTGGTAAGCAATCTGCGAGGGAAGCAGCAAAAGAGATAATCAAGCCTCATGCACGATCAGCTTTTAGAAGACTTATATCTCTTTATGAAAGTCTTTCTAGGGTCGGTTTTGCAATTGAAGATTGCAATAACAACCCGGAAAGTCAACCTCATACGATGGCAAAGCTTGAAGCAATAGTTGTTGAACAGCTTTCTACAGCTGATGATGCATTAGAGGACTGGAATGATATTGTCCCTGAAGAAGTATCTGAGTTGAAAGCTAGATTGGAAAAATCCAGATTAAATGGGAGAGGCAATGAGCAAACCAATTAAAGCCAAAGTTGCTCGAATTCTTAACTCGAGAGAAATAGTTATAAGTGCTGGCACTGAACAAGGTGTGGCGGTAGATATGTATTTTGATGTTATGGATCCTAACGGTGAAGACATTAAAGATCCTGATACCGGAGAGGTTTTAGGTTCGGTTCAGAGACCAAAAGTTAGAGTGAAAGTTACGCAAGCACATGAAAAATTGTCAGTGGCAATGACCTACAAAAAACAGGAAGTTAATGTTGGTGGCTCAGGCACAGGTTTTATGGCAGATGTGGGGCTGTTGTCTAGAACATTAATGCCGCCTAAATACATAACGAAGTATGAAACATTGAAAACCACAGAAAAGACTTGGGAAGATTTAAGCGAGGAAGAAAGCTTTGTGAAAACAGGAGACCCTGTTGTTCAGGTAATTCAAGCTATTCCCGATGAGGAGTAATGGCTATCAAAAGGCTGCACCGAGCGTTAGGCGCAATAACGATGGAGATTACACAAACTTTGTTTAAGCCAGAATATCTTTCATATTATTCTGTAGGTGATTCATCTCCATTCTATATAAATAAAAAATTAATTAAAGGTGTAATTAAAGGGTTATCTCAAAGCAAATAATGAAACCTTATTTATTTACTAAACAATTAGTTCTGACACATTTTTTTGTACAAACAAGGAAGACAAATGCCTGGCAATATTAAAAACCTTAATTACAATTATCCCTATTTTTAGGATATTCGAATGCCATCAATAAAATGTAGCGTAGATGGTTGTCACCTCAAACCATATACAAAAAGAAAGGAATGCGTTCTTCATTGTGAAAAGAACACATACTCACATGATTTTCGCGAAATAGGTCTACTGTCAGGGTTTTATGATGAATTAATTAACTACATAATTGGTGAATTACTTTCACTGAGTTCAAACTCTAGACAGATCACAAGAGTAGATATAACGAATTACTTTAGTAAAAAGGAGCAAGAAACCGATAATGTAAGTTTAATCATCAAGTCAAATACAATAGTTTTCACAAACCTAGCTTTTCCTGAGCGTGACAACAGAGATCACTTTGATTACTTAAACATTCTAACCATGTTAGGCAGTATACATTTTAATATATGTTCCTTTCACACCTATGGCCTAAAACTTACTAACGTAGAGTGCTTTTTTCAGGATTGTACATTTCTGGAGCAGTGGCAACTGTACAACACAAAACTGTTAGAAAATGTCAATAATGTGATTTTTCAAAGCTGTACATTTAATGAAAGGGTCAGCTCTTCTGCTGATAGAGATGAAAAAGTTATTATTGAAAATCCCTTATTCAATGATTGTTATTTCAAAAATAAGCTTGAACTTGAAAACACTATTTTTGAAAAAAATCTTTTTAGCAATACTGAAAACTATAAAACCAATGTTAATGAATTATACCTTAACGAATGTGTATTCAATGGCAAATTTATTCTAAATAATTGCTCCGTAAATAAATTTAGAGCCTTTAGGTCAGAGTTCCACTCAAAGCTAGAAATAAAAAAAAATACGTTTCTTGATTTTAAATTCATTGATTCAAATTGCTTTAAGTTAGTAGATGCATTTGAAACACACTTCAATAAATTCACTATCGAAAAAAGTATATTTGAAGATTTTGTTGGTTTTGAGAAGTGCAGATTTGGCTCCATTGAAGACACTACTGAAGAGTTTTCAGCTATATTTTTATACGCTTCATTTCTTAGTTTTGTTAACTTTCGGAAAACGGATTTTTATAGTGGATTAGATATAGAGCATATCAATCTTAAAGAAGCACCAAACTTCCTCAATGCCAATATAAATTCAACCAACACAAACAGAGAAACCTTCAGAATAATAAAGAATTCTTTTGATAAAATTGGTAACCACATTGATGCAAATAGATACTTCGTGCATGAAATGAAGAAGTATAAAAAAGACCTAAAGAATAAAAAACTATCTCAAGAAAAGGTTGTTTTTTTTATCAATGAAAAAGCCTCAAACTTCGGACAAAGCTATATTAAACCAATTTTATGGCTACTATTAGTTTCTAATATTTATGCGATTCTGATTTATGGCCACCAGAATGGATATTTGTATCAAGTATACCCCCCTGCTAATGAATTAATTACAGCAATATCTGATGGTGTTAATTTTGTGGCTAAACACGCAATTCCATTCAAAAGTGTTTTGAGAGAAGGGATGGAATTTATCAGTATTGTTTTCTATGTAATCATGGCTAGCCTTATATGGCTTACGATTGTTGCGATTAAGCGGCACACAAAAAGATAAATAACTGTGTCATTTCTATTATAAGCCCTTCATCATATATATTGAGACCAAAACACCAACGTTAGAATTATTTATAGAGTAAGGGCCTCAGATCTACTTTTTCACATCACCAAGCAGGGAACTGAACCAAGCATTATATTGGTTGACACCAACCAGTATAAAAAATAAGCTATTAGTATATATTTAATTGAGTCGATATTTTCAGGTAAAACAACACCTTAGACACCAGATTGTCACCAAGCCAGCTAACTTATTGAAGGTAAAGAAAATATGGAACATTCAATTCCCGCCGTCCCACTACACTTTAAACCCTAAAAAATTGAATTTTATACTATTTTTATTATGAACATTAAATTCTTAAAAACGCTCCCGCTTTTGATTCACGAAGACATATTTTAACCTAAGGAGCGTGATTAGCCATT
Organism: Oleiphilus sp.; assembly: GCA_048058835.1. Lineage (GTDB taxonomy): Bacteria > Pseudomonadota > Gammaproteobacteria > Pseudomonadales > Oleiphilaceae > PZPK01. Next base: position 194,885 of record JBLLNS010000012.1, on the reverse strand, counting down.
CACGTCAAGACAATACTTGCTTTGTCGCTAGGGAATGACGAGTTGTTGTAAGCCACGTGGCCGTTTGTACAATTGCATTTAGGCTTAAGTAAGCGCCAATCCCCTTCGAGCCCTTAACGAATTCTGTCATTAAACTAGGTCTGACACATTTTTCTAAGTAAGTAATTTGACGATACTAGTTTTTAGGTATATCTTTTGTATATACATAATTATATTTATGTAGCTAATTCAGGTTTGACCTTGGCGATATTTTTGATCTGTGAGTTGTTTATGAAAAAGAAAGAAACAAAAAAATTACGGAAGAAAAATAGCCAATTGCTCATTCGAATAAATGAGGAAGAACGTGATAATTTCGTTGCTCTATGCGATGAACTTGATACAAGTGCTGCTAGAGAAATCCGAAAATTTATCCGTCAGTTTGTTACTGACAATACGCCCTCTGAATCCTGAATATAAACGTTTAAATTAATTTTGGAGAATTTATTATGTCTAAAACATCTAAAAAAGTAAGCTCAATCAAAAAAGAAATTAAGTCACGTAAGGGTAAAATTGCTAAGCAGGAAACTAAACTGAAAAAGTTGAAAAAAGCCCTTAAAAAAGCAGCTTAAGCTGCAAACTAATTAGGTGCTAATGACACCTAAACAAGCTGCCGATTTTGTTAAAATCGGCAGCTTTACACTCACCTAATTGGGGGAAATGTCAGATGGCAAAAACAGCGAAAAAGTCGAAGAAATCTGCTAAGGGTTCAACAGAGAAAGAGTCATTATTTAAAAGCCTAAAAGGACAGTTAAAAGCATCACGGGAAGAATTACTTTCTCAAGTTGAGTCTCTATCAACTGAACTCAAAGAGCTTAAAAAAAATAATTCGACCAAAAAGATTATTAAAAAATTAGATAAGAAATATAAAAATAACCTTGCCGCAATTCAGAAAGAGTTTAATGAGCAACTCGACAACCTCCAAGCTGTTCAGAGCAAATTACTGGATCAGTTACCGACAGAGGTACGCGATAAATTAAACTTAACGCCAAAAACAGAAAAACCGCAAGCGGCTAAAAAAGCAACATCCAGCACGGTAACAAAAAACACCTCAAGCCTAAAAGCCATCAAAGGTATTGGTCCGGTCACGATCAAAAAACTCGAAGCAGCTGGCTTCAGTTCTCTGGAAGATATTGCTCATCCACCTGAGCATAAAAAAGAAGCATTAAAAGCCTTTGAAAAAACCAGAGGCTATGACTCTTGGCAGAAACAAGCTGAAGCGCTATTACAAGAAAAATAACTCGCGAAGATTACTAAAAAAGCGCTATCCCGCAACAGGAAGCGCTTTTTTTTAAGGCTGAGTCGGCCGATACTCGCTACAATAGGCATCCCGAAATACTGACCGTAGAATGTGTCTTGCATTGAGATGATCTGTATCGGCTCAAACCCGATCTTACAGTTTGGGTTTCAGATCGCGACATAGTATGTCAAAAAAGTCCTGTGAGCTGCCTCCCCAGTCCCGTCATTCCCGCGCAGGCGGGAATCTATTGTTTTTCTCTCTGAATCGCCGCTTCCATCGACTCGTGTTGTTCGTAATAGACGAGTGTCTTTGTTCCATATCTTTGTGAAAAACCTTCGCTTACGCCCTACTTGTGTTGCCAAACTCGTTGAATCAAGTTGCTCGTTACACCGACATAAAGCGTGCCACGCTTTTCACTAGCCATGATATAGACTGTTGGTTGCATGTACTCTTCCTTGAATAATGTGCAGATTGGTACATTTAAACAATGGATTCCCGCCTACGCGGGAATGACGACGGTGGGATATTATAGTGTAAGGGGTAAACCTCTATAAGTGAATTTGTCAGCTATCGGGAACATATTTAGCCAATTTCAGATGAAGTGTCTGCGTCTCAAATTGGCACTTTTACGACTAAGTCGTGCTAAGTATTTGTTAGCTCTCGTCGAAACCTATTTTTCAATAGGTCAGATTGAATGCTGACTTTTACACATGATCGTGTTTTACACATAATCGTCCACAAAGAAGTATTTTCGATTTTAATGCTAACCAAATCGACCACCAATATAGTCGCGCGTAATCTCATTTTCAGGCTCATTAAACAAGCTTGCTGTTGGCTTAAATTCTAACAATTCACCCAAATGAAAATGCGCGGTATAGTCAGCGACTCGGCAGGCTTGCTGCATATTGTGCGTCACGATGACGATTGTATAGTTGTCTTTCAGCTGCATCATCAGCGCTTCTATTTTTTGGGTTGAGATAGGGTCCAGTGCGGACGTGGGCTCATCCATTAATATCACGTCTGGCTTTACCGCGACTGTGCGCGCAATACATAAACGCTGTTGTTGGCCGCCCGATAAACTTGTGCCTGGCGAGTTGAGTTTATCTTTTACCTCGTCCCATAGCCCTGCTGCCTTAAGCGATGCTTCAACCAACTCATCACATTCAGCACTTCCTTTCTTAACTTGCCCATGTTTAATCGGTGCATAAGCGACATTTTCATAGATAGATTTTGGAAACGGATTAGGTTGTTGAAATACCATGCCGATGCGTTTGCGAACGGCCACTTCATCAACATCAGGGTCATAAACATTTTTACCATCGACCACAACCTTACCGTCGATCGACACGATATCGATCAGATCATTCATCCGATTCAAGCAGCGTAAAAACGAAGACTTACCACAACCAGAGGGACCAATTAAGGCAGTAATTTTCTTCTCAGGGATCTGCAGACTGATATTTTTAAGTGCGTGATGGTCGCCGTAACGAAGATTCAACGCTTCAGCCACAATCTTGATTGGGCTACCATTTAATTTCATATTTCTTCCTAAGGTAAATAGCTGCAGAGTTCAACAAGATAAGTATGGAGAGAATGACCACAATGCCGGCGGCGGTCTTCTCGACGTAGGCTCTCTCTGGCATACCCGCCCAAGTAAATATCTGTGCAGGTAAGACGGTTGCTGCCTCCAAAATAGAGCTCGGTGAGTCCGGAATGAATGCAATCATGCCTATAATGATTAGGGGAGCTGTCTCACCCATAGCCTGCGCGAGACCAATAATGGTGCCGGTTAAGATCCCGGGGAAAGCAATGGGAAGCACGTGATCTTTCACGACATTCTGCTTGGTCAAGCCTAAACCGTAGCCCGCTTGGCGAATAGATTCAGGCACACTCCTAAGCGCGGCGCGTGAGCTAACGATAATAATTGGCAAGGTCATCAGCGCGAGCGTGATACCGCCAACCAAGGGCGAACTTCTTGGCAAGCCAAATAAATTTATGAACACCGACAATCCAAGTAAACCAAACAAAATTGAAGGAATCGCTGCCAGATTATTGATATTAACCTCGACAAAGCGGGTAAACATGTTGTCGGATGCAAACTCCTCTAGGTAGATCGCCGTCATCACACCGATTGGAAATGCGAAGGCCATTGTCACGAGTAAGGTGAGAATGGAGCCAACAATCGCCGATTGAATACCCGCATTTTCCGGAATTTTAGAATCGCCGTTACTAAAGAAAACCGCATTCCATTTAAGTTCGATATTGCCCTGCTCTTTTAGTTCCTCAATGATCTTGATCTGCTTTTCTTTCAGGTTGTGATGATGCTCTTTCAAATACTGGTCAACCTGATCATCCGCTAAGACCCACATCATTTGCTTGGTACCGATTAGTTCAGGCGAGTCTTCCAATTGACTTGGAATGGTTCTTAACCATGCTCGGCTGACAATGGTGCGATATTGTTTGTCTACCGCCGAGCGTGAGAACTTTTTAGTTTTCTCTGAGAACGTGACTTCAACCTGAACATACGCCTGCGACATTGCAGGAGCGGCTGTTCGTGCAATATCAAACAAAAAAAACAGCAAAAACGCTAAGGTAAACAATATCGAGCCTTTCGCAAACGCTTTAAAAACGCGTGACGATCGATGGCGCTTCGATAAACTAGGATCAACAAAGGGATGATTCTTTTGAGGTTTTGGTGAACTACTCATAAACGACTAATCTTGTATTTTTCTTTAAACTTACGGATTTGACTCAACGAGATCATGTTGAGCACCAAGGTGATCACAAAAAGCACCAAACCCAATGCAAATGCCGAAAGTGTTTGTGGTGAGTCGAAAGCTTGATCACCCACCAGCGAGTCGACAATTCTCACTGTGACCGTGGTCATATCTTCCAAGGGATTCCACGATAGGTTTGGACGAAGTCCAGCCGCCATAACAACGATCATCGTTTCACCAATCGCCTTCGCAAACCCCAGCAAGCACGCTGAGATAATTCCCGGCATGGCGGAAGGCAAAACGATGTTTTTAATGGTTTCACTCTTCGTCATACCTAAGCCATACGCTGCATTTCGTTGGCTACTTGGCACGGCGCGAAGCACGTCATCACTAAGAGATGAAATAACCGGAATAATCATAATCCCCATTACCAAGCCACTAGCCAAGGCGCTGTTATAGGCTGCTTCGAGGCCGATGCTTTCGCAAATAGAAACAATAGCTGGCGCAACCGTTAAGGCCGCAAAAAATCCGTAAACAACGGTAGGAATGCCCGCTAAAATTTCGAGAACAGGCTTTAATAACCCTCGTATAGAAGACGAGGCATATTCACTTAGATAAATTGCATTGCCTAAACCAATCGGTATAGAGACGGCCAATGCAATCACAGTAATCATAAATGTGCCGGCAAAAATTGGCACAGCACCAAAAGAGCTTTCGGCGTGGCTCATGTGCCACTCAGTTCCGCTCAGAAAATACCATAGACTTTTCAACTGGAAAAATTCAATTGCCTGAAAAAGGATGGAGAATAAAATTCCAATCGTGGTAACAATGGCAATTGCAGCAGAAGTCGCTAGTACGAAAGTCACCGCCTTTTCTTGATATAAACGGCGCTTCTTTTTTGACTCAACTTCAAACAATGTGTAGATCTCTAATTGATTAAGAGGCGAATGCCTAGAATTAAAATACTCACAATAATGTGGTTTTTTTAGAAGTTAGAGTAGCCACCGATCCTTGGCGACTACCCACGTCCTTGTTGAAACTATTCCTTAAACACTTTTAGCTGCGATTACTCAGCCCAGCTCGCGTCATATTCAGTGATAGTCAATGTTGTATCATCATCACTCAGTACGGCAAGGCCACCAAACTCAGCTGCCGAGCCAGTAGTAAACAAAGCAGTGGAGTTAACGTTATTCTTAACAGCTAAACCAGAACCACTAACAGTTGCACCGGTGCCGATACCCGTATCACTGACGCGGATCGCTTCAACAGATGCGTCTGAAGAAGATTCAACCGTAATTTGAACGTTATCGAAGACATAGTTAGTACCTTCACGCAAACGTACCGCACGACCGACTGACTTAAGAATGGCATTCTGAAGTGTAGGCGTTGCAACCGGCGTACCTGCTGTGCCTGTGCTGTGACTATCGGCTTCGATCACACGAGAACCCACTTCGTCATCAACAATGTTTTGCTCTGCATAAACATTAGATAATGTACCAACATAACCTTGATCAGTATCGATAGAGTCGTCACCCGCGTTGTAGATATACAAGCCATCTACGCTGACGGTACCGCCCCAAAGTTCAATACCATCGTCAGCAGAACCGATGATTGCGATGTTGTTGATTGTCGTACCTGAACCAACAGAACCTAGAGATAGACCGTTTAATTCTTTGTCTTTCTCAACTTCGTAACCAGAGTACTTAATAGCAACGTAAGTCAACGTACCGCTGTTGTCTGCGTCGATTGTTACGCCACCAGCTGGACCATAAAGCTGCGTACCCGCTTCGTAAGTGCGCTCACCCTTGTTGTTGGTAGATTGACCAAGAATTGTCAAACCGCCCCACTGGCCTTGCTCGTCACCTGTATTCAAACCGGCTACATCTTGAGCAGACGTGAAAATAATTGGCTCTGCGGCAGTACCAGCAGCATTGATTGTTGCACCACGGTTGATCGCTAGGTAAGAGTTACCTGACGCACCAAATAGCGTTGTACCTGGCTCGATAGTTAGCTCGGCACCGATAACGTTCACTTCACCAGTGATTGCATATAAGTTGCTGCTAGTTAATGTCGTGTCAGTCGTGATATCGCCACTTAGTACAACGACAGGCTGGTCGTTAACCACTTCTAGCGCCCACTCGAAGATGCTTAGGTCAACACCTGTTACCGTATTGTCTGCGGCAACTTCAGCTGCGAATGCTGTATCAGAAGAATCCAAGTAAGCTTCGTCAACCATGTCACCAGAAACACCAACTGTTTCCTTCACATTAGAGAGTGCGCGGAAATCATCTAGCGTGGCAGAATCACGATAGATACCCAAACCCGATGTGATTATACCGTCTGCGCCGATAGAGCCCGTGTCCGTAGCGTTAATTGTTAGTTCAACGGCATCGTTCTTAATCCCAAGACCACCAGCAGCAATCGTAATAGCGTCACCAGTAATACTGTTATCGCTTACACGAATCGCGGCGATGTCTTCAGCATAAGAAGCGCTAGCTGGATCAGCAGAACTTGATTTAACGTTAATTTGCACGTTATCGAATGTATAGCCTGTACCTTCTCGTAAACGAACTGCCCGACCAATTGAATCTAGTGTTGCGTTAACGAGTGTTGGGTGCGCTTGAGGTGTACCCGCTTCAGCTGTACTGTGACTGTCAGCTTCGATTGCGCGCGAATCCGTTTCATCATCAACCACCACTTGCTGAACATACACGTTAGACAATGTACCGATATAACCCTGATCTGTATCGATTGAATCGTCACCCGCGTTGTAGATGTACAAACCATCTACATCAACCGTACCACCCCAAAGCTCGATACCGTCATCAGCAGAACCGATGATGGCGATATTTTCAATGGTAGTACCAGAACCAACTGAGCCTAGCGAAAGACCATTAAGTTCTTTATCTGTTTCAATTTCAAAACCAGAGTACTTAATAACAACATACTGCAATGTACCGCTGCTGTCGTTTTCGATAGTTGTTTCGTCTTTTGGTCCATAAAGTTGAGTACCTGCTTCGTAGGTACGCTCGCCTTTATTGTTAGTCGACTGACCTAGAAGCGTCAGACCACCCCATTGTCCTTGATCGTTCTGCTCTGCTGTGCCAGCAATATCTTGTGCAGAGGTGAAGATGATCGGGTTAGATGCTGTGCCTCGTGCATCAATCATCGCACCACGGTTAATTGCAAGGTAAGAAGAACCAGAAGCGCCATAAAGCGTTGTGCCAGCCGGAATCGTTAAGGTTGTACCTTCTAGGAAGTTTACTTCGCCATCAATTTGATATGTTTGACCTGCTATCAAGGTAACGTCTTCGGTAAAGTCACCCTTCAAAGCTAAGTTAGCGTCAACATAAGCTTCTGTTCCAGTCGCAGGACCAGAGCTGTCACTTGAAGAACTGCCACCGCCACATGCTGTCAATACAGCAGCTGACAACAACACGCTTGTACTCGCGAATGTATTGAAGTTAAGTTTATTAAATTTCATGATATATCCAAAGTTGATTGATTAACGGTAAATAGTCGATCTAAAGTTAAGGGGGTAAGATGACAGCTGGATTACAAATTCCTGTCACTTAGATGACAATTAAAAGTCAAATCTGAAACATAAAAACCACAACACACTTAACGTCAGGTTTAACGGGCACTCGTTAATACTGACAAAAAGTGAGCGCTTTTCTATTTAGGGCGAGAATTAGGAAATTAAGACTAGATCTGAGCCAAACTCTTAGTAGAGGCTTCGCGGTTTTTTGTGCAAAAGACAGCCATTTATCATCATTTCCGCGCAGACGGGAGTCTATTGTTTTAGCTCTTGAACATTTCGTCAGATAAGTCACTTTCCACTTCGACTAGCTGAAACAATGGATCCCGTAACGGGTACGGGATGACGTTCTCTTGATTTGGGATGACATTGTCTTAATTTGGGGTGCCATTCCTTGTAGCAAGGATGACACTCTGTTGACTTAGGGTGAAGCTCTGTTCACTTGGGTGAGTGGATCATTAAGAAGAATGTTTTTCCAAGTCCACAAGCTCAAGCTGCTCTGCAGATTCGGCACGCACAAGATTTTCTTCGATTTGGTTTTCATCCATGGGAATCAAGCCAATTTCAGTCAGTAAGCCATCTTTACCAATGATCTCTGGGTTCAAGAACATTTCAATATACTCTTTCATGGCTGGCACTTGCTCGATGTGGTCATTTTTCACATAGAAGAACAAGCTCCGCGATATCGGGTACGCTTTAGATGAGATTGCCTCTGCTGTAGGTTCAACTTGATCAATCTTAATACCTTTGATCATATCGTCGTTCTCCGCTAAAAAACTGTAGCCGAAAATACCTAAGGCTTCGGTATCTTTAGTCAGCTTCTTAACAATCAAGTTATCGTTCTCGCCACTCGGGATGTATACGCCATCTGAGCGAACAATTCGGTAGCCTTTTAAGCCCGCATCACGATAAACCTTCATCTCCTCAGTTTGGTATTGCATGACAATTTCTTCAAACGCGTCACGTGTACCCGAACTAATTGGGGGACCATAGATGGTAATTTTACGTTTTGGCAGCGCCGGGTTTATATCATTCCAATAGAAATAGGGGTTATCGATTAAACCTGAGCCATCTTTGCTGGGTACTTTCTTCGCAAGTGCTAACAACAACCCACGCTTAGTAATATTCATATCTCCATTTTCATTCGCTTGCGCAACCACGATTCCGTCGTAGCCAAACATAATTTCAGTAATGTTGCTGACACCGTTACGGTGGCATAAATTCAGCTCTTTTATTTTCATGCGACGGCTTGCATTGGTAATGTCTGGTGAGTTCAAACTATTATCGCTACAAAACAATTTCATACCTCCGCCAGTTCCTGTAGCTTCAACAACTGGCGTAGGGTAACGCGATACGCTACCAAACTCTTCAGCGACGAAACTAGCAAAAGGATACACCGTTGAGCTACCCACTATTTTGACCTGATCTCTCGCTTGCAAGAAACTGGAAAAGCTAACCGCAGCAAGCACGACGACTATATGTTTGATTGCACTTTTCATAATGAGCCCTAACCTTCTTGAGTAATAAGATACTGCGTCCCTAAAGTTTTACTTGGCACCAGTAAATAACGACGAGACTGGTCGCCATTATGAATAACTTTTATGACGCTATTATTACGTTCGTAAACTATTTTACTGCCGATGCTAGAGAATGGCTTAACCCCTTGAATCGCTGCCGAACGAATCGGTTCAAATTGGCCAACATATTTTCGGTTTTTCTTCTGAATATTCAAACACTCTTCCCCGTAAACCGTTTTGATGTAAGTAAAGTTGCTTTGGCAAGCACCGTCACGAACATCAGACCTCTTGAAAAAATCCTCAAAGCTCGATTTTCGAAGCTTAAACTTCATTTTCAAAGCGCTTGCGCTGCCTAACTCAAGCGGTTCAGCATTTTGATCTGCCGGCATGGCATAAAGCGTTCCTTTTGCAAAACTGTTTGGCTCGTCAGCAATAAATAGATATAGATTTCCCGAGTGAGTCGAATCATGAAAGTAGAAAGTCTTTGCATCAGGCATTGCGATAATACTTGTTGCAAAGGTGCGACCCGCGACAAAGTTTTTGATCACTTTCGCGCTGCCCTTACTATCTAACAGAATGATTTCGTTAAGCCAGCCATACTGATATGGCTTAAGCATGTCTACTTTGTTCTTAAAGTAAGCCATGAATTGAGTTTTGAAGGTGGACCATTCTTGCGCATTAACTACTGATGACTCTGTAAATAGCACGGTGTCCCAGGCGCTTTTAATGGCAGAACCGATTGAATGCGCGCCGCCAACAGGGCCAATATCAATCGCCTTGGTGTCGATAGGCTGGCTATTCTCACCCGCAAGCTCTGTCAAATAGGCGCTTGCAATATCGCCGTTAAACAAAGCGATTTCGAAAGCCGTTTCATCAATGCTTAAATTGAACGAATGATCTGCATGCGGATAAATCAAAGGCGATTCATTAAGCATGACAGGGTCTTGCTGAAAGTCTCTGGCCAAACCAAATATGTGCTTACCAATGACAGTGCCAGTTTCCGGGCCTTTTTCGTCCGCTAGAAGAGAACTCGCGGAAAAAGCGATAACTGAGATGAGTAATATGCGGGGTAAGTGGAGCTTAAACATGAGCGCTATTTATCCTAAAACTTCATCGAAAAGCCTAGCGATAACGCCCGACCTTCTGCAATTCGTTTGGCGATGAGATCGCCTTGTTTATATGTTTCTTCTTCATCCAAGAGATTCTTGAGTTTCAATGAAACGTCGTAACCAATTCGCTTTACCTGCTCATCGTAGGTATCGTTTAAGCCCCATTTCACAACAAAGTCGAGTCGATGAAAGGGTTGTTCGTAGATGTCTGGCACGCCATCCACTCCTAAAGAATCAATACGCTCACCGAACACGTTATATACAAACATCGCTGATCGACGGGTAAAGAAATTATCGTAACCAAACTTTAAGTTAGCGACATAAGGCGACTGCCCCTGCATGGGCCGATTGGTTGAGTACAGGCTTCTTGACGACACATCCTCGTCAGACAGTTCGATAGTTGAGTCAATCCAGGCATAGTTGCCTTCAATAAAGTAATTGTTTAGCTCACCAAGCAAACCATCTAAATTCTTACGAAAACCAAATTCAAACCCTTGTGAAGTCGCGGCCGTCGCATTTTCATAGCCGATTTCCAATATGTCGTCCGGGCGTTCACTGAGTGTCTCTATGGGATTGGTGAAATCCTTATAGAATATGCCAAATGAAACAAACTCGTTAAAGCTTGGAAACCATTCGTACTTAAGGTCCAGATTGACAATTTCTGTATATTCTAGTTCAGTGTTACCACGCACAATGTAGTCGGTTTCGGGGTCCTTGTACCGCGTTGGACTAAACTCCCTAAAATCAGGGCGCGTAAGCGACTGACTAAAGCCAAAGCGAAATTGATGCTCATCATTCAATCGATAGGTCAAACTTAAGAACGGCAAGACATCAGAGGTTTCAAGGCTATACGTCGTTTGGTTCTCTGGTCGTATCCCAGCCACCAATTCTTGCGTTGAGCTTTCATGCCGGGCGCCGAGGTAAACATCAAGACTATTGATCGGTGAAAACAGCACACTTAAATAGGCAGCCGACAGATCCTGTTCAGCCGTATAGGCATCGTCTTCCCGATAGCTGTGTTTCACACTAAATGACTCGGTATCCGCAAGATCTTGCGTCAGGATGTCATCGATATCTCTCGGATCATCCTTAAAGGTATTCGAAAACTCAAACTTAAAGCGCCGGTTGTCCAACTCACGTTCTTTGTGCAACTGGAAAAAACCAAAGTCGATTTTGTTGTCCCTACCCGACAGAGTGAAAGGTAAAGAGAAATCCATTCGATAATTATCAACGGTGTCTTCGAGCTCTGAGTACAAAAAAGATACAGACTTATCATCCAAGACCAATTCGTCCGCGCCAGATGACGCATCCTGATATTCATACTCCACTGTTCCGGGTTCAAGACGGGTGGCGACGGAAGTACCATAACCCCATGAAATATCGATTCCACCAAAATCACCTTCACTCCATATAAGAGCGTGCTCACCATTTAACTGATGAGAGAACAGCTCTGTCTCAAAATAACGGTAGGAGGTATTTGTTTTAGACTCTTCATCACGAGGTACAAAGGACTCAGAGAATTTTGTTTGATCCTCTTCTTCATTCAGCCCCAAGAAGGTATATTTCAACTTATGATCTTCAGAAGGTTCCAGACCAAAGCTTAAAAGGCCGCCCATCTTTTCTTTTAAACTGGTTTTATCCGAATTCTTGGTTTCGTAGGCAGATGCTGTGCCATCAAGAATTCGATTATCATTTTCTAGTTGCTCTTCATGCTTTGCAGAACTCTTATAGTACAAGCCACCAGCAAAACCGTATTTTATACCGGAGCTGGTCTTGAAACTCTGACCAAAAGCGGTTGATAAACTAGAGCCAGGTTTCAAGGTCGTCTTGTCTAGGTTATAACGACGATAATTGACCATCGCCCTATCTAACTTTAAGCGCTCCGAAGCAGTGAGCCCTGGAATAAGCCCGGGAATTTCATCATTTAACTCCGTAAAGCCATCACTCAAATCAACCAGTACGCTTGGGAAGGCTTTTGAATTATCTCTATTATGGATAACCTCATCTCCCGTTGACTCATTAACACTCAGACCGATACTAGCCTTGATATAATTATCTTCTTTAGGAATATCTTTAGTATTGATCAAGACAGTCCCTCCACCAAACGTACCAGGAAGTACGCTTGACCATGTTTTGTGAATATCCATATTCTGAATCACATCAGCAGGAAATATATCGAGTGGCACAACACGTTTAGTTGGCTCTGGCGAAGGCACCTCAAGATTATTTACCAACACCGTGCTATAACGTTCGCCCAAACCTCTGACATAAACATATTTGTCATCGACGATGGTAATACCGGTAACACGCTTAAGCGCACTCGCTGCATCCGAATCACCTGACTTACTGAACTGTTCGCTTGAAATAGCATCGCCAATGACGTCACTATTTTTCAAGTCAGCAATATTTGAAGCCAAACTACCTTCAACAAAAGGCGCCGTGACAACAAACTCATCAAGTACGATATCCGCCTTGATCAATTTCAGCTCGGTGTCGGTCGTTTTATCTGCCGAGACCTTTACGTCCTTGCTCACCTGCATGACATACTTTGGGTGGACAACTGAAATATCGTATTCACCTTCCGATAATTCAACAAGCGCGATTCCCTTATCATCTGACTGCCCTTCAACGGCATAGCCTCTGAAGAACAGCTTCGCACCCACTACGGGCTTCTGAGAGACTGAATCCACAATACGCATTTTGAGCGTACCCTTAGGGCCTGTTTGCTGTTTCAGATCCGTCTGATCGAACACTTGCTCGTAGGCAGATAAAGGTAAATCTAGTTCAACATCAGTGCCGGACTTACTAAGGCTTAGAAATACCTGACTCGACACAGTCTCTTGAAGAGACACCTCCGTCAATGCAAACAGTTCGTCATTGGCGAAGTAGCCAAGCTCGTAATCACCTTTAGGCAAAGCGAACGCTGCACTACCATACTCGTTCGTGATGGCGATCTGCTCACCCGCTTGAACCTTGATCATCGGTTGAGCGACACCTTCTTTGAAGACAAAGACAAAAAGATTATTCTTTGTTTCTGAGTCATCAACAAGGTTCTGCGATGCCGCATATTGAGAAAAACATAGGGCCGAAAAAAATACGACAAAACGCGTGATAAGCAACTTAACGGCATGCATACGGGTCATTCTGACAAATCTCTATCTGCTTAAATAAGTGGGAAGCTTTGGCAAAAAGCTGGTTATCAGTAATTTGCTTGAGCAGGCTTCGCGCCTGCTCATAATCGCCATTTCTGAAATGGGCAAAACCGAGTGCGTAAAGAATATTTTCATCTGACAAAAGGTCATAACGCTTAAGCGATTCGGTTTTCGCTACCATCGACTCATAATCTTCAAGATGAATATCGATGCCGACACGCTGTCGGAACTTTTCGTCTTGCTGGCTGATGCGACGGTTTAATTGGAGTGAGCGAACGGGATCGTTCGATTTCAAATACAAGGTTGCCGCTTTCGCAGCAAACTGAGGGAAACGAATCGAGGCCCAATCAAATACCAAGGCTGCATTCAAGTACTTCTCTTGATCGATATAGACTTGTCCTAGCAACTCGAGCAATTTTTCGTCATCGCTATACTTAATTACACCCTCTTCTAACAGTGCCGCCGCTGATCCATGCTGGCCGTTTTCACGAAAGGCAAAGCCGACCGCTAAATACTCTTTCGCTGAGTACTTTTCACTTTCCAAGTATTTTTGCGCATAGTCTTGCGCTGTTTGATAAAAGCCCAGTTCCAACAAGTAATAGAATTTTTGACTATAGAAGCGTGAGTAATCAGGATGCAGTGCTATGCCCTCATCCAACACAGCCCAAGCAGATTCCATCTTACCTAACTGCTTATAGGCTTCCGCCTTGATGACCAACATTTGCGGATTATCTTTTGCGGCTTGCCCAGCTTTATCCATCGCTTCAATCACCTTCTCATACTGCATTTTTTGCCAGTAATTACGGGCTTTATAGAGATAGATTGACGCTTTGGTTTGGCCTTTCTCAATGGCGGTATCGAAAAAGATATTGGATAAAACCGGGTAACCTGTTTTATGCAGGAGAATGCCTTTTAAGGTGTAGTAGGTCGCAAAATCGAAATCAGGTTTCTTCACATCTACCTTGTCGAGTATCGTTTTCGCACGCTGGATGTAGCCATCTTTTACCAGGGTCGAGCCGAGTGCGACGTAATCAACTTTCTCGGACGTATTCGAGCTTGCATACTGCGCCAGTAGCGCGAAACTTAAAATGAATAAGACGATTCTCATATGATCATTAATCCAACTTGAAGACGATTTTTTGCATTGCCCAAACTTTGACTTTCTTACCGTTGTAGGTCGCAGGTTCAAACTTCCAGCGCCTGATAGTGCTATCCGCTTTTAGGTCAAAGATTTCTTCTGGTTTGGAGTCAAGAATTTCAACTTCTTCGACGTTACCATTCTCATCTATCAATACATTCATGGTGACGTAACCACTCACACCCTGCTTTCGTGCCAACTCCGGATAGACAATAGGCGAACGCTTGCGAACTTTTGGCGGCGTATCTACCGTACTTTTATCCATAACCTGATCACCTGCACCGGCCAGCAAATCGTTATCCTGAAGCTCCGAAAACTCGGTTTCATCGAAGTGCGGTACACCAAAACTCAAGCCCGAACCAGACAGATTGGAACCGACATTGGCAGGTTTTATCGAGGGCAGCTTTTGCGCTTGTGGACGTCTCTGCTTCTTAGGCTCGGGTTTCGGTTTTGGCTTTTTGATTTGCTGCTTTTTCTCGACATCGAAGTTGCTTGCACTATTATTCGATGCGTTACGCTCAACACTGGGTTCGTTTAACCCAATCACAACAACAAAGATACAAAACGGGATGATGGCTGCGGCAGCAAGTGCCCAAATGCGTTTCATCATTTCTGCTTACTCACTCATCTCACGATTCTTGTTCGGTGGCGACACCGACATCCGTTGCACCCGACAATTTGCATTGATCAATCACCTCAAGAACCAATTTTGCCGGTACATTTTCATCTGTCACCACTAACACACTCTTATCGGTGCTAACGCGTAACATATCGCGCAATTTGCTTTGCAGGCTGTAAATCCGAACGGGTTGATTATCGACGTACACGTCACCCAACTTATCAATAAATACACGTGTGGCTTTGGTTGAAGCCGCGGCGGCACTAGACGCACTTGGACGTTCAAGATCCAGTTTCATGTCTTTGACAAACGTCGTGGTGACCATGAAGAAGATCAACAAGATAAACACCATGTCGATCAGAGGCGAAATATCAATCTGACCTTCGTCTTCAGATTCGTGTCTGTATCTCATAACTTATTCTCTACCTAGTTAGATTCTCTATCAGAATGAGAGTTCAAATAATTAAGGGTTGTTCTTGGCACCAGCGACCACAAGGTCTCTAACCTGATCCAATTCGCGGTATACATTACGCTCTCGTCGTTCGATCATTCGACCTAACAACAAACCGGGGATAGAAATTGCCAAACCCATTTGGGTCGTAAATAAGGCTTTACTTATCCCGCCTGCTATACCGCCCGACTGTGTGAACAAGGCCATATCACCTAAGGAGTTGAAGGTTTCTATCATGCCGTCTACGGTACCCAGTAAACCCAAGAGCGGCGCTATAGCGACCAAGGACCTGACTAAGGTTTTATGCTCTGCCAGACCGTCTTTGATCCTTGCAAACTCTTCATCAATCAAGGCTTTCAGCAATACCGGGTTGCTAACTTCTTTTGCCTTTTCGACCGCAAATTTGGTGGCATCTGCAGTGGTAGAATTGAGTTGATAAAACTTCTTCTTGCCTTTTTTACCTTTGCGAACCAACTCTCGCGGATTGTTTTGGCTAGAACGAATAGTCATCGCTCGGTAAATCAGTGCGTACCAAAGCACAAAAGAAATCAACACCAGCGGCGGCATGACAAACCCGCCCATTTCGTAATAATCCAACAAGGTACTGAAACTTGGAAAAATGCCTAACATGGCTATCTCTCTATACGCGTCTTAGGTCTCTGGTTGGAGAGCCAGAGCAGTTCAATTCAAAATCACTTTACGGGACTAAGCATGGCTTCATGCAGTTGACCCAGACCAAAGCCTTTTAGGGTTTAAGCAGTTTTAGCCGAATCAACCAGGGGCAGCGTTTCTTTGTGCGTATTAATGACATTTAACGCGGCTCGCTCCAGACCATTTTTGGTTCTTAGTGCCCAATTCGAAAGCATGTTTCCAATCAGCAAGAGCGGGATAGCGACGATCAGACCAAATTTAGTGGTAATAAGCGCTTCTGAAATACCTGTGGAGAGTAGCTTGGGATCACCTGTTCCAAACTCCGTGATAATGTCAAAGGTTCCGATCATACCTGTCACGGTACCCAACAAACCGAGAAGAGGTGACACGGCAGCGATAACCAAAATGCCCGAACCGAAACGATCAATTTTAGAACTCTCGTAGAGAATAGATTCGGAGATAATATCTTCGATGTGATCACGTTCTTTTTTGATATTTCGAAGCGTGGCAGAAATCACACGACTGGCACTACTAGACTTTTTCTTACAAGCTTTAAGGGCCGCGTTGACACCTTGGCTTTCAACAATCTTGTTCACTTGAAGCGTCATTTTCTGAATATCAGAACCAAAAGATATCAAGAACATAATACGAAGCCCGACCAGAACTAAGCCAACCACACCTATCGCAAGAATAATCTTACCGATTAGACCGCCGGCTTTAACATCATCAGAGAAGCCTTTCTCAGACTGTTTTTCGATCCCCACCTCTGCATTATCAAAAAGGAAGATATCCAAACTTACCGGCCTTTGCCCATCTGCCAAGGCAGAAGCAGTCAGCATAGAAGTGTTATCCCACACTTTAAATTTACCGCCCCCAGTAGGTGCGAGCACACCCTGCGCACCCTCCACCAAACCATAGCGCGCAATACGACCCACATTGAGTACGGCACCGTTCACTTCGCGACCATCCACGCCAAAGTATTGCGCGTTTTCTTGGTCAATCGCGCCATCAGATGCCATCGTGCTTTGTGCATTTTCGAAAGCAAACTTAAGTTGCTGATCAAAATCCAGAGACTCATCAACCGTCACACCGAGCTTCTCAAGTGTTGCCTTGGCTTGAATCAAGGTGGTCTCTAATAACAAGCGATCGTTTTCAGAAAAATCCACATCACGTGAGGCATCGTTAATATTGCTATTTAAACGATCAACCTGATTTTGTTTTGTTAAATACTGACGTTGAAGACCGTCAATCTCGTCGCTAACTTTTTTCACGGTTGCTTGCTGAGACTGCGACAGGCTGGCCAGGCGTTTTTCTAAGGCATCCTTTTCAGCGACCAGGTAGGCATACTCTTTCTGGTAGGCGATTTCCAATTCGTCTGCATGCACTGGCGTGAACAATAAAGACGTGAATAATAAAGTCGAGACCAATGACGACTTCAAGATCATATGAGTGAAATAAGCTAGGTGTTTACGCATAGTCATAACTTCTATTTAAGTGATTTGGGCTGCGTTACTGGGCAGGCAAAAAATTAGGCACGGCAAATAAACCGTTACGAATATTCTTGGCAAACGAGTCAAACAAACCATCTAACTGACGTTGTTCTTGTTCATCAGAAACCGAATGTTGCGCCCAAGAACCTTGTTCTTTTTTGATGACGCCATACTGCGCATCAGGCGTTTTGTAAAACATTGCCATCTTTCCCAGACGCAATACTTTTACCAGTTTGTCTTCACCGTCGACATTAATCGATTCGTTGTAGATGCCACTGCTACGACCCAAAATGAGTTCATCTTCAACAAAGGCCCACAATTGATTAGCTGCTTTGTTTGGCGTGATGATGTTGGTCTTTAGGCGATGCTCAATATCCTGAAGCGCTTGTAAGCGTTGTTCGCGCTTGAAAGGAATCGAGTCTTCTAGCCCCTTGCGAATCGATGCGATCGAGGCCTCGAGCACTGGACTGACCTCATCATATGCCTCGAATTTTTCTTGATTCTGAGTTTGAAGTTTCTCGAGCTCTCGCTGGAGATCTTTAATGTTGAGATCAGCACGGCTGATCTTGACGTTAAGGTCTGATTTTTGATTGGAATACGATCGCAGTTGGTCATTAAAACTATCTTTCTGGTAATTGATATCATCATGCAAACTCGAAATTTGCTGACGAATCTCAACCAACTCTTGCGAAATGTTCTTCAAAGATTGAAGCTCTGTGCTCGCCACGAGCGGAGCGCTACACCCAAAAAACAGGACTAATGATGCGGACTGCACGAATGATTTTAGTTTCAATGTACTCACTCTCTTAAATTTGATTCGCTGAAAGTGTATTAAGAAAATATTACATCGAAATTACAGTTATGTTTCATTCATGTTGCACCCGCGCTACAGAAAGATAAGTACTTGTAAAAAGCTGGTCTATTTCCTTTAAAACCTTCATTTAAATATCATCAAGATGTAAGCCGGCTGTCACGAAAGCTTCCTAGAGTGATGGCTTTTACCACCATCAGGAAGCATGAAAATGAAAACAAAGCTAGGTTTGGCGTTGATCTTCAGTTGCGCCAGTGCCGTCTCGTACGCGGCGGATGATTTATTTTTCTCGGAATATATTGAAGGCTCTAGCAATAACAAAGCCCTTGAAATTTTTAATGGTACCGGCAGTTCTGTCGATTTAAGTGCTTATGAAGTACAAATGTATTTCAACGGCAATACCACGGCGGGTTTAACGTTGGCGCTGTCAGGCAGTGTTTCTGAAAATGATGTGTTTGTGTTGGCTCAAAGCAACGCCGTGACCGACATTCTGGATCAGGCTGATTCAACCTCCGGCGCGGGCTGGTTCAATGGTGATGATGCAATTGTCTTGTTGAAAGGCGGTGTGGCCATCGATTCCATCGGTCAAATTGGCCTAGACCCGGGCAGTGCATGGGGCAGCGGTGACACCAGCACCCAAAATAAAACCTTAAGACGAATGACTTCCATCGAGCAAGGTGATAACAATCCCTATGACAGCTTCGAACCCAGTCTGGAATGGCTCGGATTCGCCATCGATAGTTTTGACGACCTGGGCAAGCATAATTCTATCGATGATCCCACACCGCCTGTTTGTGAAGCAGACTGCCCCCCCGTGGTAAGTGCATGTGGTGATCCTGCCACGCCTATTCACGCCATTCAGGGTAGCGGCTCTGAAAGCCCCTTAGTCGGTTCGCTACAGACTGTTGAAGCCGTTGTGGTCGGTGATTTTCAGGCAAGCGGTGAATTGTCAGGCTTCTTTATTCAGGAAGAAGATGGTGATGCCGATAGCGATGCACAAACCTCTGAAGGTTTATTCGTTTACCATCGCTTTGACGATGTGAACGCAGGAGACATTGTACGCCTGACAGGTAAGGTGAGTGAACATTTCGGCATGACACAGCTTTCCGCGATCACGCAGATAGAAGTGTGTGCATCCGGTGCCAGCGTGACCGCGGCGGAATTAATCTTGCCCGCTCCAGACATGAACTATCTTGAGTCAATTGAAGGCATGAAGGTCGTTACTTCGCAGTCGCTTACAGTCAGCGAAAATTATAATCTCGGACGCTACGGTGAGCTGGTGCTTTCCAATGGTCGTCTTTTCAATCCAACCAACATAGCTGAGCCCGGTGCAGCGGCTATTGCAGCTCAGCAAGCCAATATGCTGAACCGCATTATTCTGGATGATGGCAGCCGAGCACAGAACCCTGACCCCGTCATCTACCCTGCACCTAACTTGAGCGCAATGAACACCGTTCGCGGTGGCGATCTGGTTTCTGGCATCGAAGGCGTCCTTGAATTTGCCTTCAGTGAATACCGTATTCAGCCGACCAATACCCCGGCTTTCCTAGCCAACAATCCTCGAAGCACTGCCCCCGCTTTGCCTGGCATCGGCTCACTCAGCGTGGCCAGTTTTAACGTGCTGAACTATTTCAACGGCGATGGTCTGGGCGGCGGCTTCCCGACGGCCAGAGGCGCCGATACGCCAGAGGAATTTGAGCGTCAGCAGGATAAAATCGTCAGCGCCCTGATCGCCATGAATGCCGATATCGTCGGTTTAATGGAACTGGAAAATGACGGCTATGCTGCGGAAAGTGCGATTGCCAGCTTAGTTGATGCCTTGAACAGTGCAGGCGGAGACTATGCTTTTGTCAATCCGGGCCTTTCGACCATCGGTAGCGACGCGATTACCGTCGGCCTGATTTACAGAACATCGAAAGTGGCCATAACTGGCAACACCAGAATTTTGGATAGCTCGGTAAACCCCTTGTTTAATGATGACAAAAACCGACCAGCTCTGATCCAGAGCTTCCGTGAATTGGCGACCAATGAAGTCCTCACCGTGGCAGTGAATCATCTCAAATCCAAAGGCAGTGATTGTGACGCATTGGGA
This sequence comes from Oleiphilus sp., assembly GCA_048058835.1. Taxonomy (GTDB): domain Bacteria; phylum Pseudomonadota; class Gammaproteobacteria; order Pseudomonadales; family Oleiphilaceae; genus PZPK01. The sequence continues at coordinate 174,324 of JBLLNS010000012.1, read as the reverse complement.
GACCCTGATTTAGGCGATGGCCAAGGCAATTGTAATGTAACTCGCACCCAGGCCGCACAAGCCTTGGTAGATTTTCTGGCGCAAGACCCTACCCAAAGTGGCGACGCTGATGTCTTGGTGATGGGCGATCTCAATGCCTATGCCAAAGAAGATCCGATCGATGCCATTAAGAATGCGGGCTACCTTGACCTAGTCCAGCAACACATTGGTGATCAAGCCTATTCTTATGTCTTCTTCGGACAAGCCGGTTCATTGGATCACGCCTTAGCCAGCGAAAGTTTAAGCTCCCAAGTCACTGGCGTGGTCGAATGGCATATTAATGCTGATGAACCTCGGGTACTGGACTACAACATGGAATTCAAGAGCGCTGGACAAGTCGCTGACCTTTATAGCTCAGAGCCTTATCGCGCATCGGATCACGACCCTATTATGGTTGAATTGCAGCTTCAATCTGCTCTGAAAGGTGATTTCAATGATAATGGACGCTATGAGATGGGTGACTTCCTTAGCCTGATTTTTCACCTGCGATGCTCACAACCGCAGTGTGAAAAATATGATCTGAATAGCGATGGCAAAGTCAGCTTTAAAGATATTAAATACTGGCTCCGTTTGTACCGCGCGTCTTTGAGAGGCTGAGTTTCCTCACCCACAGCATTTCTCCTTAGCTATCCATCAAAGACCAGATAAGAGAAATCTATCTGGTCTTTTTTTGTATTTATTCCGAAGACTGCAGATGACCCAGACGCATTTAATTTTGCCTAAATGCATTTACTCCGGATTAAACTTGGGTTGCACCGATGCGTTTTTATCCAGTTTACTGTGCACGTAAAGGCCGTCGAAAATAAGCCTGTCGGCTAAATCCAAACCTGTTTCAAGAATCGACCACTGCACGTCAATAATTTCAGTCATCAACTCAAATAAGTCTTCACTGCTTTCGACGATGACTCGGGTATTCAGTATCTTTCGCTCAACAATTCTGGCTATTTTCTTGATGCGTTGCTTTTGTTTATGCAGTTTTTGCAAGCTAGGCAAGTATTCGTAGTCGCCTGAAAGCGCAGAAATTTGGCTGGTTAATTCATTATTTTTGGTACGTATATCTTTTATCAAGAAGCTGATTCGTGAATAGCTTTCTGGGCCACACGCTTTGATCACTGTAGAGTTGGTACTCAAGCCTCTTAACTTTGCGATCTGCTCTATAAACCCTAATAGTTCCACCAGAATAGTATGAAAGAAAGTTTCATGTTGCAGTCGAAGTTCTTGATCACAACCCTCGAGAATTTCATCGAGAAATTGCTTGCTCATTTTGTTGAGCGCAGAGATTAGATGACCATGAAATTCATAATTATCTAACACCGTATCATTTTGCCAGCCTTGCTGAATGGAATGCCAATCCATAATCGCATGACTCAACTGGCTGCGATGCAATATTTCATCGTGCTGCAAACTGTTTAATTTTAGTGCAAAAAAACTCTTATTGATAATATCTTGAAGCTCTTTGATTCTGCCAAAGAAGGAAATACAACCACTTAAACTCGCCATGGTCGACCCTCTGTGCTGCTGCACAGCGCTAGCCAAGCGGCAGATCAGCTTCATGTTAGTCAGGTACTGGGTATGCTTGATCAGCCGTGGTGAATAAGGTTCACTCTCTTCAACCGGCGCCCCAAAATTGTGCATCAATTGTGGTGTCGTTTTATTATTCATCATTTGTCAGTCGCTTTTAGTGCATTTAGTTTCGTTGATTAAGCTAGAAGCAATTAGTGAGCCAAGATACTTTTGACTCAAAATAAGGAACCTTTAATCGCATTATTCTTATCCTAATATTGATTAGCATTTGAGCTGGTGCAATCGATACAGATTTGCTAATCTCGGACATTCCAGCTGTAAGGGATGACAACAAATCTGGAAAATGGATGATCTCCTCCGACGTTTCGCAGTATCTATTTTTTCGAATTTATTCAAACAACTTTATTCAAACAGCACAGTTTGAAAAGAGGGCTTTTATGCCATGCGCTATTGTCGATTCTCCCCCTGTATTAGACGATTTACCTGGCCATCAGGCCAACGCTGACCTGCTGCAATTAAGTTAAAATTGCTGTTTTGGGTTTATATCAGGCTAAACCCTCATAGTGGGCAATGACCCACACCCAAGCCGACCAAATGGAATGAAGTCGTGCTCTCTGACGGGAGTAACAGATTCGTATCTGTGTTAAATAATAAGGATCACTCACATGAACCAACTGATAAAATTCGCTCTTGTCGTTACCCTATTAATGACAACAGCACTACCTGCCACCAGTGCACTGCAACAAGAAAACATCATCCAAGGCTTCGCTCAGTGGAACGCCTCCCGCATTGAAAAAATCATCCTCGAAACCGGCCTAGTCAAAATTGCCAACGACGATTATGTAAAAAGTTTTTTCCAGACACGGCCGCCTCTGTTGCATACGATGTCGATTCAGGCGGAAGAGCATTAGCCTTCGTCGTTGAACAAGCCATGAAAAAAGATCTGGATCGGCTCGAGTTTCTGGTCGGCGCCTGTATTACGGATCGACTCAACCGTATTTTTGCGCAATCCGACCCGAAAAGTATTACCAAAGATGTTCAAATTTTATATGAAAGCCTTAAGGGATTAAGCTCACGCGATGGCAAAGATGTTTTGAAGTGGGACAAAACTCAAGGGGAAGATGATGACACCAAAAAGGTCAACAATGTGAATGACTTTTCTGGTTTTGTCTGCGATGAAATTACCTATTCAAGTGCCTGGGAGCCCGTTAAGCCGAATGATGAAATCAAGGAAAAAGTTAAGCGGTTTGGCTTATGGTTCGCCACCCAAAAAGCATTTGAAAAATCAGAGCTTCGAGTGTTTGTAGGCATCGAAAATATTGATGGCAAAAAAGAAAGTCGCTTGAGTGCCATGATCACCCTTTTCACGGATGTTTACGAGAAGGTCAACACACTTCGCAATAACAGTGAGAGTGCAGCCGAGCCGTATTTTAAGCAAGTCAATCAGATCCTCACGATTATTGACACCTATCTAGGCGCAGGAAAGTCTGACTATTCCGGCTTTAAAAAACTCAAACGGCACAGTCTCATGCTGGCCTCGCTTGCCGATGCTTCAGCCGAAGGCGCAGATCAAGTAGAGAGCATTTTACGTCAATGGGTAAATGAAGAGGACGTCTATAATGATAAGCGCTCAAACGTTGCTTATTGGTCTATATTTGACCGTATTGACCCTTTCACCAAAGAGAAAAAAACCTACACAGCAAAATGTGCCTGGTATGGCTTACCTTGCCGCGACACAGTTTTCATCAGTTCATTTTGGGGCTTGGCTTATAGCCGCGATTTCGGCGATGATGATGTGGGAAGTGACCCGAGTTATGGCTATCGCCCTTTTGGCCCTTTAGGTGTTGAATGGAAGCTGTTCAGTTTTCATGGCAAGGCTTTATCCCTAAATTACGCGCCGCTAGACTTAGGGGTATATATCCAAAATGAACTCTTAGATGAAACCGATACCGCATCCCTATCGGACATTAATAGCCCGAGTGTATTCATGTCCTTATCGATGAAAAGCTACCCAGTGGCTTGGCTAATCGGCCATCAGTGGGATGTGAAGTCTCATCGTGGCGAAGAGAATTCCGCTTTCATTGCCGTGACTTTTGATTTACCCGTTTTTACCCTTTGGTAAGGCATTTTAAGGTTTTACTTTGTATTGGTGTCGTTATTCCAAATAGCGACACCAAACTGCTCTAACAGCTTTGCTGTTTCTGCCAACGGCAAACCCACCACATTGCTAAAACTACCTTTAATTCCTTCAACAAATAAAGCGGCTTTGCCCTGAATGCCATAAGCACCCGCTTTATCCATGGGTTCTCCAGTTTGAACGTAGCAATTTATGTCCTCAAGACTGAGTTCAAGAAAGCGAACTTGAGTCACCACAACTTGAGATTTAATCTCAATTTCGTCTTGGCAATATTTGGCGACCGCAACACCGGTTAACACCTGATGTTGGCTACCAGACAACTTCAACAGCATCGCCTGAGCATCCTGTGTATTGTGAGGTTTGCCGAGAATATCGCCAGCCAGTTCAACCGTGGTATCGGCTGCCAAGATAATACAGTTAGGATGCGCCTTCAGGCCGGCTATCGCTTTTTCTCGTGCGAGTCGCTCAACATATTCATACGGCGCTTCCCCCTGCTTCACTGACTCATCAATATCCATCGGCGCAGTGTCATAAAAGAGCCCTATTTGTTCCAGAAGTTGTTTTCGACGAATTGAGCCAGATGCTAGTAACACGTTTGTCATAATGCTGTCGCCTCAGAGGTAAATTATCGAGGGCATTCTATCATAGCTAATCAGCAAAACTTCTGAGCAAGCACTAGTATCGTGCAGAAAAATATTGAACAAATACCCTGTGCACAATGATCTCTCATCCGTCACTATCAGCGAGATCTCGCCCATATAATAACTATTGACCTGTTAGCGACAAATACATATTATTGCGCCGATTAGAATCAATTTGCTTGTTAGAAGCAGAATACTGTTAACTAGATCGATCTATAAAAATAACATGGAATGTTAAGTCGTTGCTCTGTGATTTCAGGCAACGTCAAGGTGATGAAACTTGATATGGTTTCCTGCACTTACTTACCTTCCGCTAATATCGATTCAACTGCCCTGTTTTAATCAACACTTACGTTTAACCAGGAACGCTTATTTGCCTTTTTTGTTGCCTTGTGATGGCTGTTCGTTAAAAGTTGGAAAACTCAACTCGCCACACAAACATGGTCCAAACTGGCATAAGTGAACATTCAGGAAAGAATCATGTCAGCCGCACAAGTAGATGAGTTTAGCTCGATTAACGATACAGAGAAACACAACGAAATTATTGAAGAAAGGTCACGCATTCTCGACACCGTGTCTAGAAAGGCCCAAAACAAAACCTTAACCCTGCAAGAAACCACTGACTTATATGCAAAGTTTAATAGTACCTTCGAGTCAGGTTTCCTTGCCAAAAAACGCCTGCGTCCTGATGATGAAAGCTGGGCCTTAAAACTGCTAGAAGAAGCTGAAAAAGAGTCTGATGACAGCGTGTCGCTGGAAACTCGAGTCAACGGCATTCCATTAGATGAACAAATTCGTGTAGAAACGAAATCTCTATCCAAACCCACCTTGATCAATAAAGAATACATCGACTCATGCCTAAAACATCAAGATGAATCCGCTTGCCTCAGTTTGGATAAACACCCTGACGCGACAGAGTCAAACAAGGAAACAAAGTCCAGGTTAGTGGATTCTTTCATTTACGAGCAATTCAGTTTGGAAAACGAGCTGAGCCAATCTTCAGCACACCGAAAAACACATCAAGCCTTATTCGCCATCATGTTTGTATCGACATTAGCCACCATGTTAGCCATCGCCGCGACATCTTGGTTGATATAAACAAGAGCGACTTAGCCAGGCTTACTCAAGCTCTTTTTCGCTAACACCAAAAATATAAAGGAAGAAATACCCGCAGCAGAAAATAGCATACACATCACCATCACCTGATATCGGGCTGCAATGAACGGCGACACGCCTGAAAGGATTTGCCCTGTCATCATGCCGGGAAGAGACACCAAGCCAACGGCAAACATGGCGTTTATATTTGGAATCATGGAGGTATTGAATGCCACTTTACTGGCTTCTTCATAGCTTTTCTCTTGCCTCAACTCAGATTGCAGACGTTCACCCGCCAAGCTAATGCTGGTCATCGCCGTTGAAAAAATCATCCCGGCCAATGGAATGATATAGCGCGGTAAAAACCAAGGCTCCAAACCCAAAACCCATTGAGTGACAATTATCAGCATCAGCCCTCCTCCTATAAGCACAGATAAGATTGCCACATAAAACAACCCTATTTTTTCAGAAAGATTTCGTGACACAGATCCTGAAAGCGTATTTAACGAAATCCAACTAGAGACCAAAATCATTAGCATTAACACAGACAACGTCACTAAGCTGCTATCGGACTCGAAAATCATAATCAAGGCATAGCCGATTAAAAATAATTGCAGCAGCATTCTGATAATGGCGTAACACGCTTTTCCGACATTCAAACCCCAGGAACGCATCAGTAAGAGTACTATTGCCATGGGGACAAACATAATAAGCAGGTGTTGAAATGGAATCGGTTCTATTTGCATGTTGCCTCTAGTTCTTCTTGAATAGTGCTTTTAATTGCCAGTCTCGAGTCCGACGATACTAGTGTTTATTTGGCCTGAAGCGTAACTTTCTTTTCGTTGAGATCTTGCAAGCAGTTTTGTGTTGGGCGATAGTGAGTTGTTGAGTAATCCGAGCTTTATACTCTAACTATCTGCGCAATACGTCATGTTATTACGAGACAAGGAGATATTTAATGAGTGTTCTATTTTTTCTCGCCAGTACTCTGGTGCTTCTGTACATCAATATCAATACTTCTCTAACGGCCATCATTTTAGCCTTGGCCACCATTTTCGGAATGTATCTAGACCAGTGGTCCCTGCTCAGCATGGTCATTGGCGGACTGCTTCTTGCCGGTGCCTATGTATTTATCCTCCCTAACCCAATCAGAAAGAAAAAATTAAGCAGCCCTTTACTAAATTGGGTTCGAGGACGCTTACCGACCCTTTCAGACACCGAATCCGAAGCCTTAAAATCCGGCAGCGTCGATTGGGATGGTCAACTATTTTCCGGCCGCCCCGACTGGCAAAAACTACTCGAAGCCGCGCCGGCAAAGCTTTCCGAAGCCGAGCAAGCCTTTATTGATGGCCCTGTCGAAAAGTTGTGTGCCATGTTGGACGACTGGAAAATCACCCATGAAGATTATGATTTACCGGAAGATGTATGGGCATTCATCAAACAAGAAGGCTTTTTCGGGCTCATGATCCCCCGCGAAAAAGGCGGTAAAGGATTCTCCCACTCAGCCCACTCCGAAATCGTGATGAAAATCTCGACCCGAAGCGTCTCAGCTGCGGTAACGGTCATGGTACCAAACTCACTTGGGCCAGGTGAATTATTGATGGAGTATGGCACCCAGACTCAGAAAGATTACTATTTACCTCGACTTGCTAAGGGTGAAGAAACTCCATGCTTTGCCCTAACGTCACCCGTCGCTGGATCAGATGCCGGTGCGATTCCAGATAAAGGCATTGTCTGTCGTGGTGAATGGCAAGGCAAAGAGGTGCTTGGCCTCAAAGTCACCTGGAACAAGCGTTACATTACATTAGCCCCCGTCGCTACCTTAATCGGCTTGGCCATTAAGGTCTACGATCCGGATAAACTGGTGGGCGATAATGCCGATATTGGCGTCACCTGCGTTCTCATCCCCAAAGATACCGAAGGCGTCAATAGCGGCGCCCGTCACCTGCCGATGAACACGGTTTTTATGAATGGCCCAACTTGGGGTAAAGACGTGTTTATCCCGATGGAACAAGTCATTGGCGGACAAGACATGCTTGGCAAAGGCTGGACAATGTTACTGGAATGTCTGTCAATCGGCCGTTCAATTTCGCTTCCGGCGCTTGGCACTGGCGCAGGGAAAATAGCCTGTTTAGCCACCGGCTCTTATGCCTTAACACGAGAACAGTTTGGCCGAAATATCAGCCAATTTGAAGGCGTTCAAGAAGCGCTTGAACCGATGGCCGGCTACACCTATATGATGGATGCCGCTCGCTTACTGACTGCAGGAATGCTTGACCGAGGCGTCCGCCCAGCAGTCCCCTCCGCCGTGCTGAAATATAGAAATACCGATTTAATGCGCAATGTCATCAACCACGCCATGGATGTGGTCGCCGGCAGAGGCGTCATCACCGGGCCGCGAAACTTCCTGGCGCGCGCCTACCAGGCCGTCCCCATTGGTATCACTGTCGAAGGGGCAAATATCTTAACCCGTAGTTTGATGATTTTCGGACAAGGTGCAATTCGCTGCCATCCGTTTATTGTGGACGAAATTGAAGCCGCTGGAATGGAAGATAAGCAAAGTGCGGTAGACAAATTTGATGGTGTTTTCTATCGGCACATCGCACATACCAGCCGAAATGCGCTCAGATCGTTGGTACTGGGTTTGTCGAACGGCTTTCTGGAACCTGCCCCCAAGCAAGGCAATATAGCTAAATACTATCGCCAACTTGGTCGATTTTCATCTGCGTATGCTCTACTGACCGATGTAACCTTGCTCTCTATCGGCGGCGGTTTAAAAGCGCGACAACGCTTATCGGGCCGAATGGCAGACGGTTTGACTCACCTATACTATGCCTCAGCGGTGATAAAATTCTGGCATGAGCAAGGTTACCCTGAAGCACAACGTCCTCTCGTCGAATGGTGTTTACAAACCTCATTACGAGATTTACAAAAAGCCCTGCGTGAATTGATCATCAATTTCCCGGTACCCGCTTTGCGTTGGCCCTTGCGTATTTTGGTTTTCCCTCTCGGCGCAACCGGTTTGAATGCTCCCGATGACAAATTGGGTACAGAGGTTGCAATGAGTATTGTCAACGACACGCCCTTAAGGGAGCAGATAAGCAATGGCTGTTACGTCAACCCGAGCGCGAATGATTCATTAGGACGCGTACTAAATGCCTATCGCCTCGCCAATGAGACCAAGGAAATGCGGGAACGTTTGCATAAAGCGATTGGTAAACGAGATCCAGATGACCTAGATGGCATCGCGCTTCTGATGGGACATGAAAGGAAGCAGTTAGTTGATTGGGCCTGTGAAGAAAAAATCATTACCCAAAATGAATCGGAAAAATTACTCGAAGCATTAACTGCTCTTTATGATGTACTCAGAGTGGATGCCTTTGATGCAGACGGGCTAAAGTCGTTGGCTAAATGTGCCCAAGGCAAGCGCCAAGTGGTCGAACGCCCAGCGAAAGAAAGCTAAGTAGGTATTTCTAAGGCTTGGCGCTTCAGTCAAGCCTTAGACGTCTTTTCAAAGCAATCAAAGGCTTTCATTCCAATCACCATTGCCCCGACAAACACAAGAATATCGCCATTCAACGTAGCCAGCCCGACAATCGCGGGCCCAGGGCATAAACCACTCAAGCCCCAACCTATACCAAACAGTATTGCTCCGACGAGTAAGCGAGAATCTATCACTTTATTCGTTGGTATGAAAAACCTCTTTTCAAACAAAGGCTGTTCCCGAAAGAATAGCAATTTGAAGCCAAGACTACTAACCAGTAAAGCGCCTCCCATGACAAAGACCAGCGTCGGGTCCCACTGTCCGGTGATATCCAGAAAACCCTGAACACGCTTTGGATTCACCATTTCAGATTGAATCAGGCCAAATCCAAATAACAGGCCGGCACTTAAGGCAGAAAGCGTTCTAATCATGACTTTATCTCCACTGATTCAAGATAAATACCGTTAACATGCCTACACTGATAAAGGCGCAGGTGGCGACTAAGGATCGGGGAGAAAAACGAGCGATACCACACACCCCATGACCACTGGTGCAACCACTACCCAATCGCGTGCCAAAGCCTACCAGCAAACCGGCAATCAGCAGCATCGGCGTGTTACTTTCAATCTCAATGGTAATCGGTTGATACAATAGCTGAACCAAGACGCCACTTAACAAAAGCCCGATAATAAAGGCCCACTGCCAAGGCAAGCTGTGCTTGGGTGTCAGCGTGCTGGCAAAAATGTTACTAATCCCAGTTATTCTACCAATCGTAGCCATCATGAAGACCGCAGCCAAGCCAATCAACAGCCCTCCTAAAAGCGCGGGTTGCCATGAAAAGTCAACTATTTGCATTACTATCCCCTGCTTAAATATTGCCTTTGATCGTACAATTTCGACCAGACTGCTTTGCTTTGTAAAGTAGCTGATCAGCCAATTTAATAATATCTTTTGGCGCCAAACTAGGGCCACTGTTAGCAACGCCAATACTAATGCTCACCGATACCGTTTTCGCTTTGCTGGCTTTAGCTTTGCCTCGCGATTCTTTACCCTGTTTTTTATTATCGGCGCGATCGTCGCTTCTCAAAACCATCTCATAATCTTGAATACTTTGCCTAACCGCTTCTAAGAAAACAAAGGCCTCATCCGCCGTTTTTCGGTTAAAAACAATGGTAAACTCCTCTCCGCCATAACGGAAAGCCTTACCACCACCTTGCACTTGTGCGACTCTGGCAGCGACCATTTTTAGCACCTGATCTCCCACATCATGCCCATAAGTATCATTGAACTTTTTAAAATGATCGACATCCAGCATAGCAATCGCGTAACTACGCCCCAGCGTGGACAAATAATCTTCCAATGCCCGTCTTCCAGAGATACCCGTCAAGGCATCTTTATAAGTCACTTGATAATTACTTTGCTGGTACAGAATGAATAAGCCCAGAAACAAGGCGGCAAAACAAATGGAAGAGACATCTAATAAGGAGAAATCAGAAAATACCAAAATGCCGCAGAACCATGTTAGCAATAAAGCAAAATCCGCCGCAGTTCGCCGCCAGGCAGACATTAAAATCAATAATACACCGGTGAAGAAATGCAGGATTAATAATGCCTGACTAATCCAGAATTGCTTCTCGAAGAAGGTAATTTGATGGCTTTCGACCCCAGCTAAATAACGCACCCAAAGTGTAGAAGAACCATAAAACCAAACCAGATAAGCGCTGAACAAAAGCATCACGAGAAAGACATAGCCGCGTCGAGTAAACATGCCTTTTTCAGGCAGAAGTGCGCTGGCTAGTAACTGAAAACAAAACACCAAATTTAAACCGGTAAACATCGCCATCACAGTGGTTTGTGATAGGGGCACCTGCAATTTTTCACGGATAAAATGATAGGCAAACAGCGCAATTAATATCGGTGCCATAAACCGGCTTCGATTAAACATGGCCGCAAAGCCGAGTAAAATACACGCAAGTAAATATGGCAAAAGGCGCAAGGTCGCTTTATCGATAAACTGAAATACATCAAACCTAGCTAAGATGAACGCAACAATGACAATAATTAGGGGAAGAAAGCGCCATGCGGCGGACATTAACAACACAGTGTCTACTTCTTTAAAAAAACATGCTTAACAGTGTAGTCGAGGTCTGCTCCATTCGTCAGGCAAATTGATGAACATTCCTTAAGCTATTGATCGACAAACACCCAAGATCACGGTTTAGCTCTAAATTGGCAGAGCGTCGTATTTAGGCATAGACTAAGCAGTAAGCCGATCCATTTTCATTTCAGGAGGCTGTTATGACCCAAGACATCAACACCTTGTTTTTGGATATCAGTGGCGTGCTTTACGATGGTGACCGTGTCATTCCCGGTGCTACTGAGGCAGTTAAACGTTTTCGAGGCTTGAATCTTACCTTGAGATTTGTCACCAACACCGCCAGCCAAACCAGTGAGCAAATTCTTAATAAACTTCACCAACTCGGTTTCGACCTAAGCCCCTCAGAACTTATCACCGCGCCTACAGCAGCCAAGCAGTATTTACAGGAAAAGGCGCTACGCCCTTATTGTTTAATGCACCCGCAACTCAAGGCAGAATTTACTGATCTGGATCAAACAGAGCCGAATGCTGTCTTACTGGGCGATGCCAGAGATGGCTTAAGCTACGAGGCCTTAAATCAGGCTTTCAGCTTATGTAAAGCAGGCTGCCCACTTATCGGTATAGGCATGAATAAGTATTTCCGCGAAGGCGAGACACTCAAACTGGATGCTGGCATGTTCATCAAAGGAATTGAGTGGGCAGCCTCTTCCCCGGCAATTATTATGGGAAAACCCAGTCGGGCTTTTTTCGAGCAAGTCATCGCATCTTGCCATTGTTCAGCAGAGCAATGCCTGATGGTCGGTGATGACGTAGGCAGTGATGTGCTCGGTGCGATTGATGCGGGGCTGCATGCTTGTTTGGTGCGAACAGGAAAATACCAAGCCGGCGATGAAGACGGGTTACCAGAGCATGCATGGGTAATCGATAGCATCTCAGATCTAGCGGGAAAACTAGCCTAATATCGCACAAATTTTTAGGGCGCTTTGAGCGATAATAAATCGGCTAAAGGCATCGGCTTGTAGTATCGGAAGCCTTGGGCAAAGGCACAGCCACTGCTCAGAAGTGACTCAGCCTGTTCGGGCAGTTCGACACCTTCTGCGACCAGTTTTAAACCTAGCTCTTGAGCAATCGCAATAATCGCAGCCACGATGGCTTTGTCATTTTCATCCTTTAATAAATCCTTGATAAAGCTTCGATCTATCTTTAATTGATCAAGCGGAAACTGCTTCAAGCGGCTAAGTGACGAATAGCCTGTTCCAAAATCATCGATAGATAGGCTCACACCTAAGGCTTTTAAACGGTTCAAAGTACCGATTGTCGCATCGACATCTTGCGTCAGGGTACTCTCAGTTAACTCAATGATGAAGTGTTCACTTGGCAAGTGCTTGCTAGCGGCCAGTAAGGTTTTAATGACCTCGATCAACTGTTCGGATTTTCGAAACTGATACGCAGAGACATTAACCGCCATGGAACATGCTGGAAAATAGTCTTCCAACGTCAACCAATCCTGATGCGCTTGACGCAACACCCAGTCGCCCATTTGCTCTATCAGCCCGGTTTCTTCGGCTAGGGGAATAAACTCGTTGGGCGGAATCAGAATATCGCCTTCTCGCCACCTGATTAAAGCCTCGAAGCCAACAATCTGATTATCTGACAGTTTAACCTGAGGCTGATACCACAACTCAAAGTCTTGATTTTCGATAGCTTGACGTAATCGATGTTCGAGCCTCAATCGGCCCTGTGCTTTTTCATTCATTTCAGCTTGATAAAACTGGAATCGATTCTTGCCACCATCTTTTGCGTAATACATGGCTAGATCGGCATTTCGAAGCAGGTCGGAAGGAAGCAAGCCATCCTCCGGATACATAGCAATCCCCACGCTGGAAGATACCGCAACTCGGTGAGTCAATAATTCCAGAGGTTGCTCTAAGCCCTGTAATAAGGCGCTAGCGACCGCAATGATATCGCCCGATTCCGAAATACCATCAAGCAAAATAACGAATTCATCGCCGCCCAAACGCGCGACCAAATCGTCCTCACGTATTACGGACTTCATGGTTTTTGCAATATGCTTAAGTAATTCATCACCAGCATCATGCCCTAAGGAGTCATTGATCATTTTAAAATTATCAAGATCACACATCATCAGCGCGACAGACTCACCTTCTCGCTTAGCCCGCGCAACCGCATGCTCCAAGCGATCCATTAACAAGCGTCGATTCGCTAAGCCCGTTAAAGGGTCGTAAAACGCTAATTTGTTAATGGTTTCCTGAGCTTCATGCAGCTTGGTATTATCGGCAGAACTCCATAAATACTGGGTCACATCGCCGTCTGAATTTCGAATACACGAAACCGAGAGTATCGTCCAATAGACCGAGCCATCCTTACGAAGATTTCTGACTTCTCCTAACCAACTACCTTCCTGAACCACGGTTTTCCAAATTTCATCATAAACATGCGACTGTTTAATCGCCGATTGAAATTGACTCTGATCTCGACCAATGACTTCCTCTGCCGAATAGCCACTTAATTGAACAAAGCCAGCATTGACATATTCAATAACCCCCTCAGTGTTCGAAATCAGTACCGAGTTCATGCCCTGCTCGATAGCACTGGATAATTTACGAATGGTAGAATCCGCTTCCTGCTGCTTCTTATTGAGCTGAATGTTGCGATAGGCTTTGCTGAGGTCATCACTTAAGCTGCTTAATAAAGCCAACATTTGTGCATCGAATACCGCTTCAATATGCGAATATAAGGTAAATATACCGATGACCTGCTTTCCCGTTTTAATTGGGACCGCTGCCAATGCTTTATAGCCTCTCTCTTCAGCAGCAGCGCGCCAAGGGCTAAAGTTTGGATCGGTGCTCACACTATTGACACAGGCGACCTGCTTGGTTTTAGCCGCTGTCCCCACCGGCCCTTTCGCTAAGTCTGAATCATCGACACGCATCTGCATTTCGTTAAGATAGCCGGTTTCCTCGCCCGCGTAATGGTCTGGCCGGACGATCGCACCATCAATAATACCGATCCAAGCCATTTTAAATTCGCCCTGCTCTACCGCTATTTCACAGATTTTTCTAAACAAGGCATGTTCTTCGGTAATTTCAACGATGGCTTTATTGGCCTGGCTAAGAACCTGATATAACTTGTTCAAACTAGCTACATGCTGTTCAGCCTTTTTACGCTTCGAAATACAGCGGCGGTTGTGCATTAAGGCCCGAAAACGTTCGCCAAAATGAATCGTTGATAAGCTGCTTTCATACCATTCTTGGTCTTGTCTACAGAAGTATTCAAAATTATTGAGGATGCCTTCACCAGAAATTGCCTGACACTGAGAACACGCTTCTTGAGCTATCGCTGAATCGTGGAATACAGCATGACAATGCAAGCCCGTAGGATCCTGACCCAAGCTTTTTTGTAGTTTACGATTGGCCCTTAAAATCTCTCCATGCTGATCAATAATCAAGGTCTCATCGCTTGCCGAATCATAGGATTCAATAATATGGAACAAGCTTTCCATCGGTTGATGAAGTGATGACTGCACCAATACTCGATAGATTAACCAAAAGGAAAACAGTTTAAGAACATGCCCAAGCACCATTGGCCAGTCATCAAACTCGGCATAGAGGGTGAAATTTAACTCCGCCAGCATGGTTAAGACGACGGACAGAATCATTAATCGCGTATTGATGCTGCCCAATAACTGTTGATTGCAATACAAGCCTAAAGCGGAAGCCAATAGCACGGCAATGATCAGATATTCGCTCCAGATTTTTGCCGCTGTCAGGCCTTCACCTTCGACAAACATTACTGGAAGAAAGTCATTGTACTGAACCAAAAACATGGCAACACTCACTATCCCCAAACCAAGCATAACCGGAATGGGCATAAGCTCACGCTTGCCTGCAAAAGACGCCACCAAGAGAACCAAAGCTTCCACGAAACGCGCCAGCAACCAAACTTGCTGCGTACTATCGACTCGATAACTGGGAATTAACGTAAGCCCTTCAAACGATAAGGCATGAATGAGGTCCAAGCCACTAACCCAAAAATAACCACAGCCTAGAAATAATAAGGTCGTATTTTTTGAGAGCGGAAAACTATTCCACACCACAACAAAGCTCATCATGCCAATAATAATGGTGACGAGTTCTATCAAGGTATGGAATAAGGCCATATTAATGGCGATGAGGGGAATTAAGGCGCAGGATAACACCGCCGGCACAGCACATAAGCTTGCTATGTTAATGCTTGGCTGAAAAAGCGGGCTAAGTGTTATAGCACGGTCTGCATGTCGCAATGGGTCGTCCACGTTATCGTCTTTTGCAATAGAGTATAGACGACCTTGCTTGAGCTGCTCCTCTCAGAGTGTGCTATTTTGTTAATCTTATGCCGAAAAGGTTCGCTAGCTACAGCCAATCGCCTGCAGCTTGAATCGGGCGGGGATCTGATGCTCCCGCTACCCAAATTACAATTCCTTGCTGCTTGCTGTTAAAGCCAGAGGCGTCTGGGAGCCGCATTCTGGCCATTGCCTCATGTTCGCTTGTTATCATCGGTTGGCTGTGGTGCGCTAAGACAACAAAGTCGTGACTTAAGTCTCGCCCTTCATTTTCTCCACCGGTGACCTTGGTCGTTATATCAAAGCCTAAAATGGCAATGTGTACCTTGAGAGCGCCGCTCTGTAAATGCTCACGACCCTGTGGTTTTGGTGTAAAGGCAACCTCGATAGATTGGCCATTGAGCGTCGCCAAAATATCACCTGAAGGCGGTTCATTTACCCAAGACGGTGATTGCCCATAAAACCAGCCATTCCAGCCTTTGCCATTTAAAATAAAGCCTGGCGTTGCGACATTTCTGGCGAATTTCAAGTGTTTATATAAACGTTGACGTTTGCTAAAAGAAGCACTGGCGAATGGGTCTTTCCAACCAATGTAGTCCCAGTAATCGACATGAAAGTTAATCGGGATAAATGTCGTCCACAATCCCTCTTTCGTTTTTAAGCTGTTTAACCACTGCTCAGCTGGCGGACAACTACTACAGCCCTGCGAGGTATACAGCTCAAGCATATTAACCTTATGATCCGGACTTTGAATGACTCTCGGTTCGGCATAGACCGACAGTGAAAAAACACTGATTAACAGAGTAAAAAATACTAATTTCATTGCCTCACCCCTTGCTAAATAAACGCCTTCACTTTACGCGACTCTGATAAAAGAGTTATCACAAAACCATAACGTTTTTAGTATCGCGTATTGAAAGTTTTACAGATTTTCCCTCGCCAAATACTCTTTAGGCGTAACGCCTGTCCAACGTTTGAATGCCCTTAGAAAGCTTGCTGACTCTGAATAACCTAAAGCATCGACCAGCTGATTCACAGAAACCGTTTTACTCGCCAGCATATCGAGGCAGCGCTGCTTTTTATGTTCATCCAGCAACGACCGGTAGGAAGTGTGCGCTTCATCGAGCTTACGCCGAAAAGTGCGTTCGCTGACGCCAAACATTTTAGCGACTTTCGGCACAGACGGATAATGCGCTTCATAACCCTGAATGATTTGTTTGGTTTGCGCGACGATATCATCCGAATCCGGATAAAACTTTCTGAGCAATTCGTAAGCTTGAACGCAATAGAGTTGATGCGCTAATTTATTTCCGTGTTTTTGGCCCATAGTGAGGATGGATTTGGAAAAACGTATCCAATTATTGACCTGATCGAATTCCAAGTCGAAAGGAATATAGTGCCGGTATTCGGCTAAAGCTTGTTTCTCAGGTTTTGGCCGGGCAGTACCGATGCCCAACAGATAACGTTCAGGCTCACTGACCATTTCATTCATAAAGGTCAGCGTGCCCATTAAATCTCGATCAGCAACAAAGGTACGCAAGGCACCACTCGATTCAGGCAAAATATATCTGACCTCTATAAAATCCGGCAGAATGTGCAAGGTCATTTGGGAAAACAACAAAGAAAGCGACTGAAATTGAACGCCTGCTTTCAAGGCATCCATAAAGTTAGGCGCCGTCATAAGCAACATGGCGAAGGTGCCATAAGAAGTAAACGAGACCTGACTACCCGCACGAATACCCAGTAATGGGTCTTGAATCAGTTCAATCGCATCAGCGACTATCTCAAGCGACAGACTTTGTTCAATCACCGCAGAGCCACTTAAACCATCTAGACTAAGACCGCGTTGCTGCAACAGACAGGACGGATCATGACCTAGCTTTTCCATTGCAGAAAATAAGGGTAACAAGCCCAATATAGATTGATTCTTTTTGGTTTTCTTTTGCATTGTTTTATCCAATATAAAACGATTCAGACAAGCGAAAAACAAACACTTACAGTCAGTATGGCCGAAAATATCAGTTTTTGACAGATTGCATCCTATATTTTGTGACCGTGAGTCACTATCTTTATCTCACCACTCTGGCTTAGTCCATTTGTTGCGGAATAAAAAGTTTGTTTATCCGAAACTTCCTCCCAGCAAGCGTCGACTTAAGGGATACCATTTAACGAGAAGTGAGCCTGACATGAATAAAAACTATGAAGAATTAGATGTACTCATCATCGGGGCTGGAATATCCGGCTTGGGCATGTGTTATAACCTGAAAAAAAAGCGCCCTCATAACTCCTTCGCGGTCATAGAGGCACGCTCAAACATAGGCGGTACCTGGGATTTATTTAAGTATCCAGGAATCCGTTCAGACTCTGACATGTACACATTTTCGTACTCCTTCAAACCATGGACAGATAAAGAATACATTGGTTCAGCCGAGCGAATTAAAAACTATTTAGATGAACTTGTACGCGATGAAGGCTTGCAGCATTACATCCGCTTCCAACAAAAAGTTACGGCTGCAAATTGGGATTCGTCCCAAAATCGTTGGTTAGTCACCATCGAGAAACAAGATGGTTCAGAGCACTATATCGCGGCTAAATTTATGAACTGTTGTGCCGGTTATTACAATTATGAGCGGGGTTATTTACCTAAATTCGAAGGCTATGACGACTACAAAGGGCAAATCATTCACCCTCAAAAATGGCCGGAAGATTTGGACTATAGCGGCAAAAAAGTCATTGTCATTGGAAGCGGCGCCACCGCAGTGACCGTAGTACCCTCGATGGCGAAAAAAGCAGCCCATGTCACCATGGTGCAACGCTCACCTACTTACGTTTATTCACGGCCGGCGTCGGATGTCTTGTTCCGGGTCTTGTCTCGAATTTTGCCAGCGGGTATCACTAACCGAATTATGCGGGCCAAATACACCACGCTTCAGCAGCTGGCTTTTGTCATGTCTAAAAAGTTTCCGGACTTCGTGCGCAAGATGGTACGTAACATGAATAAAAAAGCGCTTGCTGGCGCTGCTGATGTGGATATTCACTTTAAGCCAAACTACAAGCCTTGGGACCAACGCATGGCTTTAGTGCCAGATTCAGACCTTTTTAATTCGGTGCGTTCAGGCAAAACCAGCATTGTCACGGATGAGATTGCGCGCTTTACCGAAACCGGTCTAGCGCTTAAGTCTGGCCAGAAAATTGATGCCGACATTATCGTTCCGGCCACAGGTTTAGACTTGCAGTTATGGGGAAAAATGGACTTAACCGTGGATAACATTCCCGTTGTCGCCAATAAGCTAACTAACTATAAAGGCATGATGTTTAGCCAAGTGCCTAACTTCGTCTGGGTCTTTGGTTACACCAACTCTTCCTGGACCTTGAAAGCCGAGCTGACCTTTGATTACGTCTGCCGTTTGCTTGAGCACATGGAACAAAACGGTTACCAAAGTGTCTATCCTTTTCGTGACCCAAATGCGGAGAACTCGACCTTAGTCGACCTGAAGTCGGGTTATGTGATGCGCGCCTTAGATCGCTTACCCGGTCAAGGAAGCGAATTCCCTTGGTGTAATAAAGATCTGTATTTCAAAGATATTTTTGCGATCAAGCATAGCAAGCTGGCCGATGAGGTTTTACGTTTCGACGACAATGCGCCACTTGCTGAATTTC
Source organism: Oleiphilus sp. (assembly GCA_048058835.1). Classification (GTDB taxonomy): domain Bacteria; phylum Pseudomonadota; class Gammaproteobacteria; order Pseudomonadales; family Oleiphilaceae; genus PZPK01. The sequence continues at coordinate 155,304 of JBLLNS010000012.1, read as the reverse complement.
ATCAAGCTCACCAAATTAATCAGACTCAGGCGGATATCGTGGTCAACAACCATACTGCGGCCAAGACAAGCGCTAAAACGACAAAGCCCAGCAAGCACACAAAGGAAGCCGCTAATGCCTAACAACACCCCCGTAGTATTGATACATGGTATGTGGAGTACACCTGATGCACTTGTCGATCTGAAAGCCGTCTTTGAAGAACAAGGTTACAGCGTACATGTTCCTCGTTTACCCTTTCACTTACCCAAGAACCAGCTACGTGGCGACAAGGCTAAAAAGCTTGCCCACGCTAGCATAGAAGATTACTTACATGCGCTGAGCGACTGCATCACCCAACTTGATAGAAAACCGATCGTGGTTGGCCATTCTATGGGTGGTCTGCTCGCGCAGCTGATTGCCGCAAAGCATGAATGTGAAAAGTTAATCCTCATTTCATCAGCGCCACCGGCCGGCATTAACGGCTTTACTTGGTCTGTGATGCGAACCTTCGGTAAGAATTTGTTCTTATTCCCACTTTGGAAAAAAACAACCCGCTTACTACTTAAAAATATTCAGTACGGCATTGCCAATACGCAATCGGCCGCCATTCAAAAGGACATTATCCAAACCGCCACCTTGGAGTCTGGCAAAGCCACCTGGCAGATTTCTATGTGGTTTCTGTTTAGAAAACCTCCCACGCGCGTACTCTATGAGAACATCAAGTGCCCGGTTTTATTGATTAGTGGCACCGAAGATAAAATCACCCCGATCACGATACAACGAAAGCTCGCCCAGAAATATTCCGATAAAGCAGAACTCAAAGTCATTGAAGGCGCCTGTCATTGGACCATTGGCGGGAGTTTTTTCCCGCAAATAAAAAACACCTTAGTCAGCTGGTTGAATGAACAACGTTCACCCGGCATTTAAGACCATCTTCATAGCCATAAAAAATATAAAGAGAGAACCAAGATGAGTAAATGGAACAATAAACAAATCCTAATTACAGGCGCCGGTTCTGGCATCGGCCAAGCACTGGCAAGATTGTTTGCTAACCAAGGGGCTAAATTAATTCTCACCGATATTAATGAGAAAAATTTAAACGACACCACCAATGAGCTGATCCATGCAATCACCTTGTCGAAAACCGCTGATGTTACCCGTAAAGAAGACTGGCAAAGCCTGGCAACTCAACTTAGCGAGGAGGTCGGCCACTTAGATGTTCTTATCAACAATGCGGGCATGACCTCTATTGGATTTTTTGAGGATACCTCCGAGGCATTGTTCAACAAAGTCATGGATGTCAACCTAAACGGCGTCGTCATGGGCTGTCGCGAAATGCTGCCTCTGTTAGAAAAGTCAGCCCGTGGTTTAATTGTCAATGTCGCTTCTATTTTCGGCCTGATTACCATGCCGATGGTTACCCCCTATCATGCCTCAAAATTTGCTGTACGCGGGTTTACCGAAGCGTTAAGACAGGACATGCTGTTCCAGAAGAAAAATATCGATGTGATCTGTGTAATGCCCGGCGGTATTCGAACCAATATTGCGAACTCTGCTGAAACCGAAGTTGCCCAACCTAATGACTTCGCCAAACACTTCTCGTCTGTTGCCAGAACCACGCCTGAACAAGCAGCTAGAGTGATTGAAAAAGGCATGCGAAAAAATACCTTCCGGGTTCTGATTGGCGCCGATGCCAAATTAGTCGATGTGCTTTATAAGCTATTACCGACCGACTATTACAAAGTTTCAAATGCCATGCTGGGCGTGAAGAAGTTTCTAAATAGCTAGCCAAACTTTGTTTGCTTTTTGGGTAGGGAAAGGGGGCCCCTTCCCCCAGCACCCTAGATTGACTGATCAGCGCACAACTTTCTTATTCAATAGTAGACGGGCAATCACAAAGCTTTTATTCTCATCCTTCGAACACTGAAAGGCTTAGCTTCATTACCATTAGGTGGCTAATGGCTTCTTCGAATCGGGATTTTTCTATGAAACATGTGCGCCGCTCCCACCCTTTTCCTAATGCTTTAGCCAGCAGTTTGCTTGCATGGTTCGTGTTACTCTTATCGCTGTGCTGTTCTTCTGTCAGCGCCAAAAACGTCCAGGGTATCGAGTTAAAAGACAGTATTAAACTCGGTGAGCAACAACTGGTTTTAAACGGCGCAGGAAAACGAAGTAAATACTTTTTTGACCTTTATATCGCCGCTCTGTATTTACCAGAAGCCAGTAATAATGCGCAAGAAATTGTGACTTCAGATGAAACCATGATGATTCAAATTCATGTCACCTCAGACCTTATCACCAGTGAAAACTTAATGCAGGGCACCAGTGAAGGCTTTGATAAAGCCACTGGCGGCCAAACTGACACCATTGCGTCGGAGATAGCCGATTTTCTGGATGCCTTTAACGCACCGATTAAAACCGGTGACTATTTTGATATTGTCTACCAAACTCGTAAGGGCATCACCGTATTGAAGAACCGGAAAATCACCAAGAAATTGCCTTATAATCTTGAATTTAAGCAAGCGCTATTTGGGATATGGCTATCTGAACAACCAGCTCAAGAGTCATTGAAAAACAGTTTATTAGGTAAGGAAAAATAATGACGACAAACGAACAGCGCTACGGTGACGGGGACAGTTCTTATAAAGCCGCTGGCGAGTTGGCGGGACTGACCCAATTAGTCGATAGCTTTTATAACTTTATGGAAAACCTTCCAGAAGCCCGAAAAATTGTTGCGATGCATCCAGCCGATTTAAGTCTATCGAGACAAAAACTAAGCTACTTTCTATCCGGTTGGCTCGGTGGCCCAAGGCACTATCAGGAACACTTCGGCAGTATCAATATTCCTGGGGTTCATCGACATTTGCCAATCGGTGAAAAAGAACGGGATGCTTGGCTTTTATGCATGAAAAAAGCGATAGACTGTCAGCCATACGAGACTTCATTCAAAACCTATTTGCTCACTCAACTAGCCGTGCCCGCAGAGCGAATTCGCCACGCATGTGAATTAAACCAGCCCTAATTGTTGGCGACTGGCATTTTATCTCCGGCGTGAACCAACGAGTACACGACCGGAATTAATATCAGGGTAATCAGGGTCGAACCTAACAAACCACCCACCACGGCACGAGCGAGAGGCGCCTGAGCATCCGCGCCTTCACCTATCCCCAGTGCGAGCGGCGACAAGGCTAGAATGGTGGTCAGTGTCGTCATCAAAATAGGTCTCAGACGCCGCCGCCCTGCTTCCAGCAAGGCCTTGCGAATATCGTGATTGTCACTGCGTAAGCGAATGGTTTGATCCACCAATAAAATGGCATTATTCACCACAATGCCACCTAACATAAGACAACCTATTCCCGACTGAAGATTCATCGTGCTGCCGGTCAAATATAAAATAACCAATACACCCGTCGCTGCCATCGGTACCGACAACATCACAATAAAGGGGTCTCGAAAAGACTCATACAACGATGCCAACACCATGTACACAAGTAATAAAGCAAGAATCAGTGACACTAATAATTCATTAAATGCTTTCTCTTGCTCTTCAACATTCCCCCCCACGAGAATTTCATAGCCTTTCGGCCGAGGAATGGTACGCAATTTTTCACGAATATCGCGCGCCACTGAGCCCATGTCTCTATTCGCGACATTGGCCGTGATCGTCACCAAACGTTGCTGGTCTTTTCGCTCAATGCTGATCGGTCCAGAAGTCGCTACGGTCGTAACCAGATTTCGTAAACTGATCTGTTCATCGGTCGCCGTGCTGAGCGTTAAATCCATAATTTCATCTAAAGAACGCTGCTCTGCATCCTCAAGTTGGACAAAAATTCGATACGCATTACCCTCGACCCGATATTCACCGCTCTGCCTACCCGCAACCGATGTGGCAATCACATCAGCCACTTCGCGGACGGTGAGCCCGAGATCGGCAATCTTTTCTCTGTCTAGAATAAACTCTCTTTGAGGCACACCCGCTTTTCGGCTTAATTCAATATCCGTAATCCCATCAATCGGGCCGATCACCGAAGCCGCTTCCTGTGCTAAATTATTTAAGGTATCTAAATCAAAACCTCGTACTTCAATCTGAATACCATCATCACTGCCCAAAAGTCGTTCGAGTAAAAATTGGCCTTGCGGCGCGCGGGTTCGCAGTTTCATGCCAGGCACCTTGCCTTCCAGAACCTCTCTGAGTGCATTGGCAATCTCAGTATTTGATCGTGTACGTTCAGCAGCCGGCACCAAGGATAGCCGAAGCTCCCCTGAGGCATTTTCACTACGGACACTAGCAACCGCAGACACCATTTCTGGAACCGCTGGATACACAATACTTTCCATTAAGCGGGTTTGCTGGTCAATTAAAGACAAACGCGTCCCCACTTCCATTTCGCCAGAAACACGTACTTCCCCCTCATCGGTAGGCGGCAAAAACTCTGTGCCAAGATAGGGCCACAATAAACAACTGGCAGCAAAAATAATGATCGAACCAAACAGGGTAAGCACCCGGTGATCCAGCGCTCGCGACAGGACCTTCTGATACCCAGTTTCCATGCGATTGAAAAACTGATCGCTCGCTTCTTTTAGATCCGCTAAGCGGCCTCTTTCACCAAGCTGTTTTCGTTTTATCAGCCGTGATGCCAGCATCGGCACTAAACTTAAAGAAATGATGAGCGCACAAAACAAGGCAAACATAATTACAAAGGCCAGCTCTTTGAACAGAACGCCCGAAACACCCTGCACAAAAATTAATGGTAAGAACACCACCAGCGTAGTAATTGTGCCGGCAACAACAGCAGAGACGACTTCACCACTTCCTTGAACCGCCGCTTCCTCGGGAGTTTCGTCATGATCGGAAAAACGACGATAAATGTTTTCCAACACCACAACGGAACTATCAACCATTAAACCGACCCCTAAGGCTAGGCCTCCCAAGGTCATTAAATTCAGCGTGAAACCACTGAAATACAGCAAGGCAAAGGTGGCAATCACAGAAATAGGGATGGCCGCAGCGATCACCAGAGTACTGCGTAGATTACGAAGAAACATCATCAGAACTAAGACCGCGAGAATGCCACCATAAAAAATAGACTTGGACACATTATCGATAGAACGTTCAATAAAGTTTCCCTGATTGATGACAGGCACGATCGTGAGCTGAGGATATTCCTCACTAATCAATTTAATTTCATTCAGCACCAAGCGAGCCACTTCGACGGTATTCGCGTTGGGCTGCTTTCGTATCGCCAAACGCAAACCACGTTCGCCGTTGATTCGAATAATTCTAGTCAGTTTTTCATAGGTATCATGAACAGTGGCCACTTGCCCCAAGGTAACCACGACGCCATCTTTTTCGCTTATCTTGGTTTGACGAATTTGATCTAAATTAGAAAACTCGGCCGGCACTAGCAACGAGAGTTGAAAACGCCCTTCTTCAATTTTACCCGTGGGTAAATCGAGATTGGCATCTTCCAAAGCAGCAAGAATATCGTTCATCGGCAAATTGAGCGCACTAATTCTGCTCGGATTAAGTTCAACCCGAACTTCCCGGTCAAAACCGCCCCAAGGATCGACTTGCGCAACGCCAGGCAAACGGACAAATCGATAACGTAGTTGGTTTTCCATAATATCGGTCATTTCTACCGGGTCCAACTTGCTAGAAATACCGAGCAATACAACAGGAAAACTGTTGATATCGAACTTACTGACCCGCGGCCCGACTATACCTTCTGGTAGTTCGTTGATTTCATCTTCCAGTGTCGCCTGAAGATCCATCGCTGCGGCATCGACATCCGTTCCCCAGCCAAAGGTCACCCGAACACTGCTATCGCCCTCCTCAGACTCTGATGTCATTTCTTCGATACCGGGAACCGTGGCAATAATTTCTTCAATAATCTGCGTGACCTGTCGCTCAACCACGACCGGATTGGCACCTGCTAAATCGGTACGCACAGATAAGGTCGGTAACTCAATGCTGGGTAACAAATCGATCTGCAAGCGGCTCATGGCAACTAAGCCGACCACCACGACCATCATTGCCATCATCAAAATAAACACCGGCCGCCGGACACTCAAGCGAGGTAAATTCACGGCAAGGCCTCCTGAGACTGAGTGTTCGTTTCCGGCACCAGGATTGCCGCGCCATCTTCTAATAACTGTTGCCCGAGTGTCACCACTTCACCTTGAATACTTGGTTGTTTAATTTCAATACGGTGAGCTTGTTGAATCCCCAAAGTAACAGGCGTCCAGATAGCGCGACGACGATCTTCGGACAATAGAAACACCCCCGTCTCATCCGCTCGGCGCGTAATGGCTTGTTCCGGCACGATAGTGACATCTTGAACCGCTTCTAAAGCGATATCGATTCGCACAAACATACCCGGCTTCAGCAGAAGATCCGGGTTTTGAACACTCAACTCAATGCGTGCCTGACGCGTATTTTCGCGAAAAGCGGGTGCCACCCGCACCACTTCACCCGAAAACACTTGATCTGAATAAACATCGGTGGACAGTCGAGCAGCCTGCCCTACTTTTATATAGCCATAATCTCGCTCGGCAACAAAAAACACAGCGACCATCGGATCCAAGGAGATAATTCGCAGCAAGGGCGCATTTGCAGACACCGTATCACCTTCGTCTACCCATTGTTCTGCCACAATGCGTTCACTATCAACAGGTTGCCAGTCTGCCTTAATCGTCGTGTATCCTAGGCGAATCCGCGCGGACTCCAAGGTGGCTTGAGCACGCATTTCTTCTGCACGGGAAACTTCGACTTGAGTCTCGCGGGTCAGTTTGGTCGTCACTGCCAAATCATAGGCTGACTCTGAACTGACATTTCGGTCAAGTAACTCTCTTAAACGCCGGCGTTCACGTTCTGCAATTTCCAACAAACTCTTCGCCTCAGCCAATTTTGCCTTAGCCACAGCTAATTCGGCTTCAGCCTGACGCAGTGCCTGAACATATTCTGCATTATCTAACTCGACCAGTAGCTGTTTGGTTGAAACAATATCCGCCAAATCAACATGTAAACGTTCAATACGACCACTTACTTTAGGTGCAACAATGAGTTGATTTGCCACCTCCAAGGTCCCGGTAAAGCTTCGTTGCCTAAGCAAATCTCCCCGAGTAACCTTTGATACGGCCACGGGTATCGCAGTCTGAGTCTTTTTACTGTTTTGTTCCGATTCACTCTGTGAACACGCGGTAAGCAAAAAGAGATAAAAGGTGAAGATAAATACCGCAAATAGTTTATGAAAGTATGAAAACATCGATTTGGCCCATAAGTGAATGAATGAAGGCGCGTGGAAAGCAAACAATCCTTTTTTTGCATTGTCCTGCTGACAAGACAGAGGAACGAAGCATTTTGAGTCTATGAAAAGATCACAAAATCGGATCATATCACTCTTTTAATCATTCCATTAGCATCTTTACAACGTTTAATTTGGGCTTAAGATCAGCTAAGGTTGCTAAGAAAAAAACAGCTAAAATTGAGCTGATAAGCACACAATTTACTGCCCCTCAAAACATCGCGATCACAGATCTTAGCATATACAATAAATGATAATCATTCTTAAGTAACAAAATTTTGTAAGGACTCAGGCAATGATTCGTTTGGATAAAGTTTGCATGCACTACTCACTCGAGGATGAGAAGGTAAGGGTTCTCTCTGACCTTACTTTCTCTATAAACAAAGGCGAATCCTTAGCCATTGTCGGCCCCTCAGGTTCTGGAAAAACCACCTTACTATTGCTGCTTGCGGCTCTGGAAAGCCCAAGTTCCGGTTTAATCTCCCTGAATAAGCAAAACCTTGCAGACTTATCTTCTGATGAGTTAGCAGATTTACGTCGAGATACCATGGGGATTATTTTTCAATCTTTTCATCTAATTCCCAGCCTAGACGCTTTATCGAATGTGGCACTCCCACTTGAAATAGCAAAGCAGGAAAATTCGCGAGCCACGGCCTTAACCATGCTCAAAAGTGTCGGGTTAGAGCACCGCGCTAAACATTACCCATTGCAACTTTCAGGCGGTGAACAACAACGTGTCGCCATCGCTAGAGCCCTTGCGCACTCGCCATCTCTTCTTCTGGCCGATGAACCCACAGGTAACCTGGATACTAAAACGGGTAAACGCATCTCAGATTTATTGTTTGACCTTCATAAAGATATGCAGACCACATTAGTTCTGGTGACCCATGATGAACAACTCGCAGAGCGTTGTCAGCGCGTGGTAAGAATGGAAGATGGCCGACTGATAGAAGGAGCGACCAATGAGCAGTCTGCTTAGTTTTGCCTGGCAAGATTTACGGGCAAGTGGCCGTCAGCTTTGGGTCTTTTGTGTCTGTCTCATGCTTGGTGTCACCTTGGTCACTGCATCCGTCGGCCTATACGGACTGCTGAGTCAAAGCTTGTTAAATGATACCCGCGCCTTAATGGGTGGGGATCTAGAAGTCGATAGTCATACCGCCCTTCCCGATGATGTGCTTGCATGGATTCAAGACACAGGACAAGTATCTCTAAGCAGAGAAATGAACACTATGCTTGGTACTCAAGATGATGAGTTCCTGCTGGTCGAGCTACTCAGCACAGATCAACATTATCCACTTTATGGCGAACTGATTCTTTCAGAACCCGGTTCGGTGCAAAGCCTAACGAGCCTTAAGAATGGTCACTGGGGGGTGTTAATTGACCCTATCCTCTCTGAACGGCTCAGTATTTTTGTGGGAGACAAGGTAAGTATAGGCAAGCTCAACATGGAGGTTCGAGGCCTCATTGAACAACAGCCTGATAGACGGCTCAACGCAAACTGGCGAGGTGCCCCAGTGTTGATTTCGGATGCTGGACTCGAAGCCTCTGGGCTGATTCAACCCGTGAGCCGAATCGATTATGAATATAATGTTCGCACCCTTATCGACGCAGAAATCTGGAAAAACCGTTTCTATGAGGCCTTCCCAGATTCCGAATGGGAAGTGCGCTCCTTTGCCGATAGAAGCCAGCGCTTAGCTGAGCGGCTTGGGCAAATCGCATCCGGCCTGCTAATCGTCGCCTTCAGTACGCTTTTTATTGGCGGTCTTGGTGTCTTCAACAGCATTCATACCTACTTGCAAAACAAGCTGAAAACCATGGCGACACTCAAAGCAATCGGCTTGCGCCAAGCTCAGCTGGTTAAAGTGTATTGTCTACAGGTCGGCATTCTGGCTGCTCTCTCGGGTCTGGCCGGTGTATTGCTGGGTGGCTTACTCACGATAGCAGGCGTGGCTATCATTTCTGAAGATTTACCAATCACGCAATCCTTCAGCACCTTTATGCTTGCTGCGTTTATTGCGTGGAGTTTTGGTTTACTAACATCGTTCACCTTTGCCCTACCTGCATTAGGTCGTGCTTTATCCGTCAACCCAGCCATGCTTTTCCGAGGTGATGCACAAAGCCAGGCAAGTTTGAATATTCGCTGGAAACTGTTCACCCTTGTATTGGTATTAATGCTCACCGCATTAGTCCTGCTAATCGTACCAGACTTTCTTTTTGGTTTAGGCTTTGTCGGCGTGATTGTATTTTGCCTAACTTTTTTTGAAAGCATCGTCGTTAGCCTTAAACACATAGCCGTAAAACTAGAAAATAGCGCTTTCCTTGATGGCAGACTCACCACACGACTGGCCATCGCCAACCTGCACAGACCTGGTGCCCCTCTGAGAACAGCACTTCTTTCTCTAGGAACTTCGCTGACCTTGTTGGTAGCATCTACATTGGTTGTGACCGCGTTATTAAGGCTGATCAATACGACTGTCCCTGAAGAATCACCCGCGCTGATCCTATACGATATATTTCCAGACCAACAGGCTCTGGTTAAAACGCAGATTAACGCTTTTGCCAGCACCTCAGCATTATCTCTCTCTCCTCTCGTTCGTGCGCGAGTGCAGCAAATAAATGGTGAGTTACTGAGTCAAAAAGCATCCTCTGAGACTGACTGGCAAGAAATGGCGCGTGATGAACATAAGTTAAGCTACTTGTCTGGCAATATAGATAACGTAAAGCTAGTGCAAGGGGATTGGTGGCCGAATACAGATGCATCAAATGAAGCATCCACCGCGTATTTCATCATGGAAGATCGTGAAGCAGAACAAATGAAGCTGAAACCAGGAGACCAAGTCAGATTTACTGGCGCAGGAGAAGTCATTGATGCAACCTTAAGCGGTATTTATAGCCAAAAAGGCTTACAAACTCGCTTCTGGTTTGAAGCCATTTTCTCGGATGGCGCCTTAGATGCCTTGATCAATCGCTATGTGGGAACAGTTTACATGGATGAAGACGAGGCACTTAAGGCTCAACAAGCACTCGTTAAGCAAGCTCCAAACATCATTAGTGTACGCACCTCTAATATTGTCGACAGCGCCACCGAGTTATTAACTAAGGCCTCAACCGGGCTTGCCGTCATTGCAGCCATTAGTCTGTTCACTAGCCTGTTAGTCCTTGCCAGTGTCATGTCCGCCGGGCGGCGTCAGCAAATCTATGATGCCAGCGTGCTTCATGCGATAGGGACAAGAATGTCAGTGATCAAGTCAGCAATCCGTCAAGAATACAGTCTGCTTGCCAGCATCACATCCGTCTTTGCTATGCTTCTAGGGTCAACCATCGCTTTGTTTTTATTAGAGTTTCGCTTAAAACTTGAGTCAACAGATTTAATCTGGCTGGGTTTTATCACCGCAGTGGCTGCAAGTAGCCTTGTTTTTGCACTAGGGGCTCACTACTTATTTCGCCACTTATCGGTTAACCCAGCCATTCTATTGCGAGATAACGAAAGCTAAGCTTTCAAGTTGGGACTTTGAAGGAGCTTACTGGCTTTTGTTATCGAGTCATGCTGGAGACTAAATCCAACCAAACAAGAATTCCCAAAGGCTCCATCTTTCTTCTTTGAATTCTTGCTTGGCTTGTTCAAGCGCAAGACGTTCTTCTTCTAGCTTGCGTTTTTCTTGTTCCAGCTTTTGTTGTTCTTGTGCAAGGCGCTCTTGCTCTAGACGTTCCTGTTCTTGTTGAATTCGTTCCTGCTCCAGCCTGAGCCTTTCTTCTTCTAAACGCTGTAATTCCTGAGCGAGTTTTTCTTGCTCCTGTTGCTGCTGCAATCTTTCCTGTTCAATACGCTCCCGCTCTAAGGCAAGTTTGTTTTGCTCTTGTTGCTTTTGTTGGCGCTTTTTACGCTCTGCAGCCTGTTTTCGCTCTTCTCGTTGTTTCTCTGCCAGTAGTTTTTCACGCTTGCTTTTCATGTCTGGAGACTCTTTACACTCACCTCGAGAAGGATCCAAACGACAACGTATTTTCCAAAATAGTTTTAGGGCGGTGGAATTATTCACATCACTGTCTTGAAGCGACAGACGGACGCGCTTGCTGAAATGATCAATATCATCTTTGACAAACTGGTTGGTCTCAATCCAATATTTTTCAGGAATTTCTTCCTCTGCATCCTTCACCATTTTATTCATTTCTTTCAGGCGAGTGAGCATATAATTACGCATATTGAAACCGAAATCTTCTGGGAACATGTCGCGACGAGAGATCGTCTGCAACATCCCGTAATACAGACGATAATCGATGATGCCGCCCTTTTCGCCTAAACCGTTGTATAACTCAAAAGTATTGTAGGCAAGTGCTGGCATAATCAGGATATCGACAATACCTTTTTCGAATTTTTCAGCGAAATTAGACAAGGTGACGTTTACCTTTCCGGCACCAGCCAAATCAGCAAACTGCTTCATTTGGGGGTCATCATTTAGAATGGCTAACTTCTTGCCGGCAAAGTCTTCGATCGTATCGGTGTTACGATCCTTGACGAACGCATACATCGAGCCAATCGGAAAAGTGGTCACGACTTCGTAATTGCCTTCAATCATTAAGTTGCCAGCCCGCTGTCGGGTCAGTGTCGCGATGGCAAGTTCCAAACCTTCTTGGGAATTAATCGCGCCTATCGCATCCATCGTGCCGGCAAACTGGACAAACTGTCTGGATAAAATACTGGTGATGACCACCGCTTCACATTTTTTTGCTTTAAAGGCATCGACGGCATCTGTTTCTTCGGTGTAGGCAACAAATTTGATGTTCAAGCCCCAAGCTTGGGCTTTTGGAATCACATCAGAATAGAAGGTCATGACCGGGCCGGTTCGCCCAACCGGATCCCAAACGCAGAATGTTCGAGAGGTCATCGCAGCAGCTGAATGGCTGAATAGAGCAAACAACAAAAGCAAAGCCGCTGAAAAGCGCATCTTAGCTAAGAAATTGAAGGTAAAAGACCGGTTGACAGCAGAAATAAACCGTTTAAAACCTGAGTAAGAAGAGTTCGTGTCGACGAAGCGCAATTTCTATACTTCCTTGTTTTTGTCAGACATTAAGTGCAATAAGCAAATTGATGGCGCAAGCCTAACATAAATTTTTGTCAGACTTTTTGAACGCGCTAGCAGAAATAAATTTAATTTTGAGGCTTGGACAAGTTTTATTGACTCGTTTCAACGACCACAGACAAACCTTGAGAAGACAATAAGGCATAAGATAACCATTTGCTTTTGTTAAGGACTGCGTTTTTGAAGATTGCTGTGCTTCGTAGGTCGTTTCTTCAATAAGGGTTTACTTTCCGCAACTGCCGTCTTGGCTATCGAATTACTCAGCAGCGAATAACTGATTGAAAAATCTAAGCCCGTAAGGTTCTGATCAGACACCGTGACAACGATAGGTTGAGACAAAACAGGATAAGCACCAACAGCCTCGCCTTCTTCGCTGACAATAAAGTCATTATCATTGTCTGTACTCGCGTCAAGAATATATTCACCCGGCGGGACATCGGGAAATAAGAAACTGTACTGACCGTCATTCAGGCGAGCTAATGCCACAGCGAAAATATCGACAAACGGCGCATTGCTTTCTTCGGCTTCATCAATGTCAGCCTTTCTCGTTAACAGCACGAAGACATCGCCGACTGTGGCACTGGCTTCCAAGGTTGGCACCGAAAGAAATACCTGTATTGTCTGGGTTTCCAGTGTGCCGCCATCAATACGATATTGAATTGTTATTTCGGTTGCAAAGTTACTCCCCGGCGCTAATCCGCTTCGATCCACCGTTAAACGGTAAACGCCTAGCTTACTGCTATCGACATTCTCTTCGCTCAACGCTAGCCACGTCTCATTTTCTGTCACACTTTCCACCAGCACTTGCCCTTCTCCTGGATTAGTGAGTGAGAAAGTCGAGCTTGTCGTACTGCCGACAAAACTGAAACTACTTGGAAACACAGTGAGTTGAGTCGCGATTGGCTCACCCACCCAAGCTAGCGCCTTGGCTGCATTGATCAAGCCCGCACCAAAGTTGGAAGACGAACCAATGTTATCGGTGATATCACCACTCGCTAAAGCCATGGAAAATTTGGCGTTGTCCAGCGTTGGGTCAACAGATTTCATCAAAGCAGCCACACCCGCAACGTGAGGTGCTGCCATTGACGTCCCCTGAAGTTCTTCATAAAAACTGGCATACACCGTACTCAAAATACCATCTCGATAACGATCATTATTCAGGTCATTGATACCACTGCCACCCGGCGCAGCCACATCGATGGTATCGCCAAAGTTGGAAAAGGACGCTAATGCTTTGGTTTCAGACACGGCGCTGACCGACACCACACCATCAAATGCGGCTGGATAAAAAGGCTGATCGGTAGAATCATTACCCGCTGCGGCAATCACAATGACGCCTTCAGCCAAGGCGGCATTCACAGCACTTTGCATGGCACTCGAAAAAGCATCGGAGCCTAGCGACAAATTGATAATATCGGCTTTTTCAGTCGGTACCGTACCAGAACTATTGGGTAAACCTGCGGCATAAAGAATCGCTTCTGAAATAGCACTATCTGTACCAAAACCGTCTATACCCAAGACCCTTAAGGCCATAATCCGTGCATCAAAAGCAGCGCCCACCACGCCTAAGTTATTGCCTTCTTCTGCAGCGATAATACCTGCTACATGAGAACCATGAAAACTACCTGCTATATCCTCAGGATCATTATCCGGGCCATCGCCATCCGCTGCGGATTCTAGGTTAGAAATGAAATCCCAGCCGTTTGCGCTGTCGATGTTATCATCTAGGTCGACGTGAGCAGAGGCAATGCCGGTATCGATCACCGCTACTGTGACACCAGCACCAGTGGCCACATTCCAAGCAGAAGGTAGATTGATAAAAGGATAATGCCATTGTTTTGGATATTGTGGGTCGGTCGGGACATAACTCGCCTGTCGGATGTAGTTTGGCTCCGCATATTCAATCTCAGGATTTTTTCTCAGTTGATTAATTCGAGCTGCCGTATTCCATTTGTCACGATAAGATTTTGGTAAGGCCTTAAATTGCGCCTGACTCAGACCTTGTATCTGGCCAACGCCATTTTTGCTTGCCTGACTGGCTGCAACATTCTGACCTTCATCTAAATCAAGCAACATGAGTTGAGCCTTTCCACCCATGTGCATTTTATGCCGTAATTGCGGAATAGTTTGTCCCGTTCCTGCAACACTCGAGGCACCTGATGACGCCGCAGATTTTGCAAGCGCCGCCCTCTCGTCAACGTGTTGTTCAGACTTAAATTTAACAATCACCTCGCCAGGAACGAACTGCGCCGTTGGATTGACATAAGCGCTTTGCCCTGTCGATGGACCTGTTGCCACACTTTGCGAAATAGACAAGGTATAAAGCAAGGGAACCGTATCGTTACTGTTGGTGTTTAGAACAATGTAATAGGTATCGTTTTCTGGCACGACTAGATGATCGCTACCTTGATCAAGAAAGTTCACTTGGGCAACTGGGTTGGCAGTATTACTGCTTGAAAATAAACTGAAATTTAAGTTCATTTCAGCACTCGCAAATAGGCCGTTATCCGCAAAAAAAACGTTGAGCGCTACCCTCTGCCCGTTGAGTAAAGACACTTGATAAATGTCTGTTCGATCTTCGCTATAAGTATGTGGGCTTGAAGGGTTATTACTGGTGGAATAGGTACCGCTGGTAGCACTGACATAACCACCTAAAAAAGAAGGGTTATTGATTTGCTGCGCGTTGCTGAATGTATTATTGAGCGGGCTTAAGAAATCGGTTAAAACATCGGCGTCTACATCTGAGCCTACCGGTAAGACGATAGAACCCGCCACAGAAAAAGTCTGTTCCTCAGCATCTTCAGAGTCTGAATCTTTGTTACCACCACCGCATGCCGTTAAAGCAAACAATGAAATAATCAGCAGAAGACGTTTAAAGACGAACCTGCAACTTAGGTTTAACATAGTACTTTTCCGATTGGTGCGCAGCGGATACAACTCGTATTTTCTGAAGTGCCTGTCAGTATCGCTACGGTCATTCTATTAGGATGCACATATCATTATGGCATGACAAAAGGTAAAAACATGTATGAAAACAGTAATAATGCGACATTTATCGACTATGACCCATGCGCCAGTCACGGTAAACTAGCCTGATCAGAAACCTTGATCTATACCCCCTCTAACAAGCCTTAACTCACTAAACGAGACATTTGCAATGAATTACCTCCCTCATATTACGGTTGAAACTGGCCCAAAGCCAATCGCGTCTGTCATCTGGCTTCATGGCCTTGGCGCCAGCGGACATGACTTTGAATCCATCGTGCCGCACCTCAAACTGCCTGAGTCCCTACCTATTCGCTTTATCTTTCCACATGCTCCCGAAATACCAGTGACCATCAATGGTGGCTATATAATGCCAGCTTGGTACGACATTCTGGAAATGGATGTCGAGCGCAAAATCGACGAAGCCCAAATTCAGCAATCGAGCGATGCCATTACAGCCTTAATAGACAGGGAAATCGATCGAGGCATTGCTTCCGAGAAAATTATTCTGGCGGGGTTTTCTCAAGGTGGCGCCGTGGCCTACCATTGCGGCCTGAGTATGCCAAAACCTTTGGCTGGTATCATTGCGATGTCGACTTATTTTGCCACTTGGCGCACCTTAAAACTTCATCCCGCAAACGCCTCGCTTCCCATCCATCTCTTTCATGGCACGCACGATGACATTGTTCTTGAAAGCATGGGGATAAATGCACGAAATATTTTGATCGAAAAAGGCTTCAAGCCAAGTTTCACCACCTATTCCATGGCTCATGAAGTTTGCTTGGAAGAGGTTGCCGATATATCCAGAGCCATTCAAGCTATGTTGACATAAGCTGTCGGCCCAAAACTGAGAGCTCGACCAAACCGTACAACCCTCGAATCGACTTATAGGCTGAAGCGCCAAGAAAGATCACTGAAGAGTGATGCGTTTTTGGCCTAATTTTAATAACTCAAAATGGGAATGTGATATCTCTTCACCGCTTAGAAGCAGACCTAGAAATGACTTACAACGCTAGCTCTGAATTTAGTTCGAAGCTCATTACCTTCTAGTGAGATGCGGACGTTACGGGAGCGGCATAAAAGTCCGCTAAGCTGTCTCTCAGTCTCCCCAGTCCCGTCATTCCCGCGCAGGCGGGAATCTATTGTTTTTATCTCACGAAGACTCAATAATCAAACCCCACAGGTCATTCCAATCAGGGTTAAGCTCAAAAATAAGGTTACACTTCCATTGCCGGCGCCATTTCTTTATTTGTTTTTCTCTCTGAATCGCCGCTTCCATCGACTCGTGTTGCTCGTAATAGACGAGTGTCTTTGTTCCATATCTTTGTGAAAAACCTTCGCTTACGCCCTGCTTGTGTTGCCAAACTCGTTGAATCAAGTTGCTCGTGACACCGACATAAAGCGTGCCACGCTTTTCACTAGCCATGATATAAACTGTTGGTTGCATATATTCTTCCTTGAATAATGTGCAGATTGGTACATTTAAACAATGGATTCCCGCCTGCGCGGGAATGACGACGGTGGGATATTATAATGTAAGGGGTAAACCTCTATACGTGAATTTGTCAGCTATCGGGAACATATTTAGCCAATTTTCAGATGTAGTGTCTGCGGCTTAATTTGGCACGAGCATGCCCAAGAGCTGACCTCCGAAAAAAAACTAATCATAATTTTTGCGTTTGTGCCTTTGAAGTCCGCAAAGTGGTCGCTCGACCCTTCCACACTCCACCATTCCCTGGCCACACCTCCGTCATTCCCGCGCAGGCGGGAATCCATTGTTTGATGCTTCACGAAGCCACGATGATAGAGCCCCACAGATCATTCCAATCTGGGTTATACTCAAAAACGAGATTAAGCTTCCATTGGCGACGCCACTTCTTTATTTGTTTTTCTCTCTGAATTGCCGATTCCATAGACACATGCTGTTCGTAATAGACAAGCGTTTTTGTTCCAAACTTATCTGAAAAGCCTTTTGTTACCCCTTGTTTGTGTTGCCAGACTCGTTGGACCAAGTTGCCCGTTACACCAACA
This sequence comes from Oleiphilus sp., assembly GCA_048058835.1. Classification (GTDB taxonomy): domain Bacteria; phylum Pseudomonadota; class Gammaproteobacteria; order Pseudomonadales; family Oleiphilaceae; genus PZPK01. The sequence continues at coordinate 137,927 of JBLLNS010000012.1, read as the reverse complement.
TAAAGAGTGCCACGTTTTCCACTGGCCATGATATAAATTGTGGGTTGCATATATTCTTCCTTGAATAATGTGCAGATTGGTACTTTTAAAACAATGGATTCCCGCCTGCGCGGGAATGACGACAGTGGGGTATTATAGCGTAAGGGGTCAACTTCTATACAACGTTTATCCCCTACAACAAACATATTCAGTCAATTTCAGATGTGGTGTCAGCGACAGCCTTTGGCACACACTCGTCATTGACGCGCAGGCGTCAATCCATTGTCTTGGTCGCTAGTTCATTCGCCAGATTTTTGCCTCCAAGCTTTGAATAACTTAAACCATAGATTCCGTAACGAGTACGGAATGACGAGAAGGTAGGGTTTTGTTTTTACATATAAGCCGATTAGGTGCTTGGCGAAACTCGTCTAGATAAGACTGACAGCTTATCTTTTATTAGGCTATTATTTGGATACCTTAATAACAACAAAAAAGACAAAGAACCGCCATGCGCCCACACCTTCTCATTACTCTGCTTTGCTTGTTAAGTCTTTCGGCCTGGGCGACAGAGTCTACTCTAGATTTACGTGGGGAGAACTGGTCTGAAGAGTCTGTCCATATCATCCAACATGATTGGGCGTTTTATTGGCACCAATTACTGAAAAGTGATGAACGAGAAAGCGACCTCAGCCAAGCCATATTATTTCCTGTCCCCGGCGCTTGGTCTGCCCCGCCCAAAGGATACCCATCATTTCCGGGAGTTGGCTTTGCTAGCTACAGAACCACCCTATTAGTCCCAGAAAATCAAACCGAGCTTTTCCTAGCCGTACCGGATATGGCCAGCGCCTATAAACTATGGAGCAACGGCAAACTTGTTGCTGCCAATGGCATCGTGGGCGAAACCAAAGAGACCGAAAGCCCAGGTTATTTACCTCGTATCGCGAGAATTTCACCCGAAGCGGGGAAAATTGAGCTGATTCTGGAAACCTCAAACTTTCATTATCAATGGGGCGGTGTTTGGTACCCCATGAAAATCACCCATGCAGACGGCCTCACCGAGATAAAAGAAAAGCCGATTATCAAAGGCATGCTAGCAGCCACCATTTTATTAGCGGCGTGTTGTTTTGGCATGTTTATGTTTTTCAAACGTCCCAAAGAAAAAGTTCTGCTTTATTTTAGTCTGCTCTGTTTAGTGATGGGCTTAAGACGCTTATTAATCGATGAGCGTATCCTCTATTACTTTGTCGGCGAACACTGGACGACACTTCAAGCCTTGGAAAATCTATCTATTTATCTCGCTTTTCCATTTTTTATATCCTATTTTTCACACCGATTTCCTGTCAAATTCAGTCGTCATGCTATACAAATCAGCTGGATTATCGCGCTTCCTTTTTGCTCCTTGGCAATCACCAGCGATGTCAGTTTTTACACGCAATTTAATGTGCCTTTTCAAATCGCTATTCTTATCGCGGTGCCTTATATTTTTTATATTTACCTGATGTGTCTTCGAGAAGGCCGACGCGGCGCAAAAACCTTTGGTTTTGGTCTGGCTATTTTTATTCTGACGGTGGTCAACGACATATTGGCCTATAGTTATGTGATCAATACGCCCAACATGGCACATTTAGGCATCTTGGCCTTCGTCATCTTTCAGGGAATCGATCTAGCAAACAGCTACTTGCACAATTTTTCGACCATCGAAAAAATGTCTGCCAGTTTACAAGCCAAAAACCAAGAGCTTCTAAAAATAGATGCCTTCAAAGATGAGTTTCTAGCCACCACCTCGCACGAACTTAGAACCCCCTTGCACGGCATTTCAGGTTTAGCCAACCACTTGTTACAAGATGATTCAATAAAATTAAATTTACAAAACCAACATAAGTTAAATTTGATTGCCTCGACCACCAGACGACTCGGCTCACTGGTCAATGACATTGTCGATTTTTCCAGCATCAAACATGGCAACCTGACTCTGGAGCAAAAACCCGTTGATTTAAGTTCCCTGTCCAATGCGATCATTAATACGCTTGCTCCCTTAGTCGAAGGGCGCGATATTCGTCTATCTAGCGAGATTAAAGCTGACGCTCAGTTTGTAATGGCAGATGAAAACCGTCTTCAACAAATATTATTTAACCTGCTGGGCAATGCCATCAAATTTACTGAATCGGGATTCATTCAACTCAATGCAACTAAGTCGCCCGATACAGATACTGTTAACATCGATATTATCGATACTGGCGTGGGCATCGCTGCCGATAAGTATGATTTACTGTTTGAGCCTTTCCAGCACTTTGGAAATGCCAGCGATTCACTATACTCTGGCGCGGGATTAGGCTTATCTATTAGCCGACAATTGGTTCGGCTTCACGGTGGCGAGCTGGTCATTCACAGTAAACAAGCAGAAGGCACCCAAGTCCAGTTTTCACTATCCGCTGCTGCCCCACCTGAGACAGCTAATACGGTTCCGCCAACCAACCCTATCCACCAAACTCTAACACTCGGAAATCTCGATAACCTTCGCCATGCGACTCCGCCAATCCGACAAAGCTCTTGGTCTCCCGGCAATGAAACTCAATCTACTGCTGCGCCAACTATGCCTAGCTTGACGGGTTCCGTCACAGACGCATTGATTTATGCCGTTGATGATGAAGAGGTTAATCTGGAGTTAGTTCATAGCCAGCTTCTTGCCGCCGGTTATCGGGTTCAATGTTTTATCAGTGGTATCGAATTATTAAATGCTTTGGAAAACCAAACTCCCGATCTGATCCTACTTGACTTAATGATGCCTACTCTCAGCGGCTTAGAGGTCTGCCGGGAGATTCGACAAGACCACGACAGTTACGAGCTTCCCATTATGATGGTGACCGCACGCTATCAAGTAAACGATATTGTCGACTGCCTTAGCGCAGGGGCGAACGATTACCTGATCAAACCCTACCATGAACAAGAACTGCTGGCCCGGGTTTACAGCCAATTAAGCGCAAGGCAATTCTGGTTCAGCCATCGGGAAAACCAAGTACTAAAAAAAGAAATCGACCACAGGAAACAGCTCGAAGCGGAGTTATCTGTCGCCAATAGCCGCTTAGTACACGCCCTCGACATAACAGATGAAAGCATCATATTGCTGAATCAACAATTCGACATGATCTATGCTAATCAAGCGGCTGTCGCTCGTGTATCAACGCCCACTGACTCAATAATAGGCAGCCCATTAGCAACAGTCGTGAGCGAAAAAACACTCAACGCGCTTCGCCAACATAGCCTGAATGCCACCCAAACATTTTCATTTTCCACCGATGATGCCAAGCTAGGCGACGCTGTGCGATTAACCATGCATCCCTTTAAGGAAAAAGGTGAGAATTATTTCGCATTAATCTTATCCGCTAAGCAATCACTCACAGAAGAACAACCAGCAAACACTCCAATCCCTTCCGAACTGCTTCAGACTTTGACCACTGAGTTAAGTATCAGTCGTGAGAAGTTTGATCAGATTGAGCAAACCCTGAAACAAATTTCAAGCAGCCAGGCACGCACCTTATTAAACAAGCCTGAAGCATCAGCCGATTCTCAGGAACAATACCGGCGCGAGTTGTTAATCAAACTGTTACGTGAAACCATTAATATCTGGGAACGTTACACCCATAAGACTAAAGCAGATTTAGCAGAAGAAAGCCGTTGCTGGCGAGTCTACCTAGATGGCACAACCGCGAAAACCAGAACGCTAGACCGTTACTTAAGTGAGCGAACACTTCCGAACAAGCCTCGCTGGCAACTGGTCAACCGAACGGCTAAATATGTGCTTGATCACTGTGTGTTAAATGCGCAGGACAGTGAGAGGCTGATAGACATGATGTCGGCTCTCGATAACGCGTATGACTAACCTATGCCATTCACAAAAACAGAATAGTGAGGCCTATGAACGAATTACTTGAAACCGATATAGATTGCCCCTACTGTGGCGAAAAAATTTCTGTCGTGGTTGAAGTTCTTGATGAAAATCAGGAATATATCGAAGACTGCCAAGTATGCTGTCGGCCGATCACCTTCGACATACTCATTGCGAATGATGGTAGCCCCGCTATTTACGTTCGTTCAGAAAATGATACATTTTAAGGAGCACACATGGATCAACTCGCTTTCTATCAAGCCAAACTCAATTATGAAACAGACTCATGGGACTTAAGTGAAGCATTGAAAAGCAATGCAAAAGTCAGGGTGATTGACGCTAGAGCACCAGAAGCCTTTGAACAAGAGCATATTCCCAGTGCCTTAAATATTCCTCATAGAACCATGGATAAAACAAGCACAGCAGATCTTGATAAAGACCTTCTTTATGTCACTTACTGCGATGGCATCGGTTGCAATGCTTCTACAAAAGGTGCCTTGAAGATGGCTGAACTAGGCTTTCAGGTAAAAGAATTACTGGGCGGCTTGGATTGGTGGCGCCGCGATGGCTACGAAACGCATGGTCAGCAAGGCCAAGCTGGAAGCCCCGTAAGCTGTGGCTGTTAAGCAACAATAGACAAATTAAAGGAGGAAGGATGATTAAAGGAAACTGTCTTTGTGGCGAGGTCCACTATGAATTCAACGGAAGCATTACTGAAGTCGCCCTTTGTCATTGTGACCAATGCAAGCGTGCCCAAGGTGCACCTTTCGCCAGTAATGCCCCTGTCCCTTTAGCGAATTTCAACTTGACCCAAGGTGTTCAATCGCTGCAAACCTATCTATCAAGTCCCAATAAAAAGCGGGTTTTCTGTCGAACCTGCGGCAGCCCGATCTACAGCCAGAGAACTGACATGCCAGAGGTCATCCGTCTTCGTTTGGGCACAGTGACGCAAGGCGATATTCCAGAAATAAGCTATGAAATTTTCTGCGAGTCCAAAGCAGACTGGTTTCAACAGGATACCAAACGTCCTTGCTATGCTCAGCATAAACCCTAGGCTCCTCGTTTAACCTTTTCTAAACAAGCCATACAAGGTCTGTCATTTTTGCGACTTGTTGGGGAGCTGAAAAGAGCCCCCCAAATTCTGACAGGTCTGTTTTAACTGGCTCAATTCAGGTGCCAATGCATTAGGCTGACTCGGTGGATAATAAAGAGTGGAATAGATCACATCCGGGCGATGGTAATTCCGAACAATATTCCGGCAACTCGCCAAGGCCTCAGAGGGAGAACATTGCTGATCATGGAAACGCCCTCCCATGGAAACACAACCCTCTTGCATTTCTTCACGTGTCGCTTCCGATGTTGCCAAAAGGCGGTAATCTCGACACTGAGAACTGACCCTCTTCAGATCGCAACTCAGCGATAACAGTGTATCCCCTGCACCGACCGCCAGATCCATCTTATACTTGGCATAAAAGTACGTTTTTATTCCCCGGCAGCTTGCGCTTTGCGCATTTTGCTCAGAACACTCTTCAGCAACAGCATTACCCGTTGATAGGCCTAAAATAATAAATGCCAAAAAAGTAAGTTTATTGCGTGCCATATCAGCGATTCTTGATTGCTTATACTGTGTGAACGAAACCTTTACCAAGGTCAGTGTGTGACCAATATACTGGCATTTTTACGAAGATTGAACACTCAGCAATTGTTAACCAATGAAAACCGAGCACAGGTATTGACTGAGTTCACAAAAAGAAAACTGTAAACAGGCTATCATCAGTTCATTCATGCTATAACATTAACAAAAATTTAATAATTGCCATAAAAATTATAATGATAAAAATATTAAGCCTTAATTGTGCACCGAGCCGAACTCATGAACAATCAACAAAAAGCGATCATTTACACCTCTCATGAGCGGTCTTTGTATCTAGGCAAATTAGAGCGTTTTTTCAAAAAAACGAACATTACGCCTACCCTGCTGATTTCCTTGGAAGATGAGTTAGAACTGCTTGATGCACAAGGCAAGCCGATGGCGAAAAGCCAAAGTTTTTTACTACCATCGGGAACCGACATTGCTATTGATACACACGATTCAAAAGTGGCGATGTGCTTTCTCGATGACATGGGGAGAAATTTTGACTCTCTCACCCCACAGATGACGCATGTCGTTAAGCAAGGTAAACAAGCCATTTACTGTGGCAGTAGCATGGATGAGATGCTGATCGAGCATGCCAGCCACATTGCGGATGAACGACCGGCAGAACAGGAAGTAGCAGAACTGCTTAATATCTGGCTAAGCTCGGCTAAGCCTAAACAAAGCAAGCAGTATGATGATCGTGTCGCTCGCGCGGTCTCACTGATTAAAGACTTTTCACACCTGAATATGTCCGTCGCCGACATCGCCGATTCCGTTAACTTATCCGTCCCAAGGTTAATTCAACTGTTCAAACAAGTTACAGGTACGCCGATTCGACGCTTCCGACTTTGGCATCGAATATTCGCTACGGCAGAAAAGTTGCAAGCAGGGCACAACCTAACCGATGCAGCCTTACTCGCTGGTTTTTCTGATTATGCTCACTTTTCCAGAACCTATCGTGAGCTTAGTGGCGGCAACCCCTCGGCCGCGAGGGACAACACAGAAATTCGTTTATTGGCAAGCTAGTCATTACCGTTTTTCAACCTTGCATACTTCATCATTCAGCTCTAAGTGTGATAAAGACTCTCAGAATCCACGACAGTTATCGGTACTTCAACTAAGCTATTCTCTATATACAGAGACAATCAAACAAACCTTCTCTTAGTTTGTCCTCTGATCATCAACTTCGAACATTCAGATATTCAATGAAAGACATCGATAAATCTAAAGACCAATTAATTTGGGATATCAAAAAACTCAAACAACAAAGAGACCTTGCTCTCTATTCCAAGGAACAGGAACTCAAGCAACTTAATAAAGTGTTGGAAACGGTCACCTCGACTATCGACTTAAATGATGTCGTCGAAAAAGTAATGGAAGCACTCAGCGACATCTTTACCTTTGACCAGCTCTCTATTTACCTCTTCAATTCAGACAAAAACACCTTAGAAGTCAATCACTGGTATGGGGCCCAAATTAACAACAGACTGATTGCCAAATTTGAAGCCTTTCCTCTATCAATTGAATGGGATGAGGTCTACTTCATCAAAGCCTTCCTAGATAATGAAACGCTGTATATTTCACCGATTACCGATAAATTACTGAAACACTACTCAGACCGTGACAAAAAAATGTTTGAGTGGAACCCACACAAATCGATTATTATTGTGCCCTTGCAAGTTCAGGAAAAAGTCATTGGCGTAATCAATTTCGTCAACACCGCGGACTATTTCAGATTAGATGAAGAAGATATCGCTCAAATTGAGCGCTATGTTGCGCAAATTGCCACCACCATCAATAACGCCTATTTAGTCAAAAAAACCAATCGCGCCTTAGAACAAGCAAAGGAAAACCAAAAAGAAGTCGCTCATTTGAACCAGTTAATCCAGGCCACCAACGCCTCTCTCGAATTTGATGCGGTGTTTAAAGCCATACTAAACGGTCTAAAAGACCTCTTCGACTTTGAAGCCATTGGTATTCAACTCGTTGATGAGAGCAATAAACTTCTGAACATCTATAAAGTTTACGGAGACATGATAGAGGAACACCACATTCAGCAATGGCGAGAAATTCAAATACCCTCTGAAGGCGGTCGCAGTGTTTCTTCCTATGTATTTGAAAAGGGAGAAACCGCATTATTTCCCTATATCACGGCAGATATGCCTTTTGCTGAAATTGACTTACAGATTTTTCAGGTCATGTCATTTTCAGCTTATTTTGCTATCCCACTGGTTGTTCGTTCTCAGAAAATTGGCGTCATCAGTTTCTTTCGCACGGTAAAACCTTTCAAGCTCGACGAGATGAAAATTGCCAAAATTTCACGCTATGTCGAAACACTTTCAAACACCATCAAAAACTCAAAAACCTATCACGAGCTACAAATATCTTATAACCGAATCGATTCCCTCTTAAATAGCAGCTTGCAGCTGTACCACCTAAAAACCATCAATGAAATTGTCGAATATACGGCTGAACAGCTGATCCTAGCATTTCCCAGAATCAGCTTAGGGATTATCCTTGAGAGTCATTTGAAAGAAGAAGACATCACACTTTTTCATAACATGAGCAAGGATGAGCAAGCACTTTTTTCAGCGCACATTGATGACTTATTAAGTATTAACAGCGAAGAAGAAGAGAAAAATTTTCTGAAGAAGATGGATAGGCTGACAATAAATAACGCTGAACCCAAGCATATCAAAAATAAATGGCGTGGTTTCCCGATGCATTCCACGGGAAACTTTGTCATCGGTAAACTGGTGCTCAGAGGCATCAATCTAAAAACCCAAAACGAAAACACCTTAAAATTATTTATCCATCAAATCACCTCTACCATTGAAAACCGCCTACTCGCGGAGAAGTTGAAGATTTCTTAGAGGTGAGATGGAAATATTAATCGCATGGTAAGAATATAAAAAAACGGCACTCCCATCCGGAAGTGCCGTGAATGTTCAAATAGCTAGCAATGCTATTTGGAGCTCTACTCTCTTCACAGAATAACGAAAGTCAGTATAGGCAGATAACTAAACCGAGCTTCAATCAAAGGCATGAAGAAAATAGAATTTAATCTGACTTACTCGAGAAATCATGAATAAAATGATGATCTTAAGTGAATAATGACGGTGTTCACTGTTTTATTATGAAATAATCTAGAAAGTTATTTGTAATTTTCATGTAAATTTTAGGTTCACGTTATGGCCCTTTCTTCGACAATTTTCAAAGTTCAACTTGATTTGAGCGACCTTAATCGACACATTTATCAAAGTTTTAAACTGACCGTGGCCCGTCATCCGTCTGAGAATGACCAAAGAATGATGCTGAGGCTAGTCGCTTTTGCCTTGTTTGCAGATGAACGACTCAGTTTCACAAAAGGTATTTCGACCAACGAGGAACCTGACTTGTGGATCAAAAACTACAGCGATGATGTCGAACTTTGGCTAGAGCTAGGACAACCCGATGAAAAACGTATTCGCCAAGCCTGCGCGCAATCTGAGAAAGTCGTGATATTGTCTTACGGAGACCGAAATTTGTCACTCTGGCTAGAGCAGATAAAAAAGAGCATTGAGCGCTTTGATAAGCTCAAGATTTACCACATCGATGATGACACCCTAAAACAACTGCCCACGCTTGTTGATAAAAACATGCATCTACATGTCTCGATTCAAGACGCTGATATGTTTATTGGAAATGATGACATAAACCTTTCTATTGCCATTCAAAATATTTCATAAAGAGCGACATCATTTAAGCTTACACATGTAATACAATACAGCATTTTTCAGCTAACACCCCCACCTTTATTTTCTAGAAACTGCGGTGTAAATTCTACTAACCTATAGCTAATTCCAGCCTTTTAACCTCAAAAAGCCTATTTTTCAACCAAATCAAGCATTATTCACTTGCATTCCACCTCAAACTGATGCCTAATATTTCTAGCGAACACTTGTAAGCTATTATTAGATTTCAATAGGTGGAACTATGCCAACGTTAGACGCATCACAAGACGTAAAAACCAACTGGTTTTCAGCCTCCTGCCAAGGCATTACCCAAGAAACAGCTGACACTTTCAGCTATGAGTTTATCCCGACTCAGACAGCTTTAAGTCACTTTTCAGCTGGCGCGCACATCACTGTTCGTCTCCCTGCCGGGCCAAATGGCGCCATGGTTAATCGAACCTACACCCTTTCATCAAGCCCGAAAACCTTACCCCGGTTTCAGTTAACCGTGAAACAAGTCAAAGGCGGTCAGGTATCAAACTGGTTAGCTGAAAATTTACACCCCGGAATGACGCTTGAGTTTACTCAAGCAGAGGGAGACTTCATTTTGCCGGAACAACCACCCGGCCGAATTTTATTTATCGCTGCGGGTAGCGGGATTACACCCGTGATGTCTATGCTTCGCTTTCTCTCTGATACCGCCAATAAAAGTGAAATAGACCTGCTTTACTATGCACGCAGCGCGGAAGATATTATTTTTCGAGAAGAACTCGATGCCCTTTGCAAAAAAATGAAAGGCCTGAGACTACATTATTGCATCGAAGCTAAAAGCTCCGATTGGCAAGGTTTAGATGGCAGAATTTGCGCCCAACATCTTGAGCAATTCAACAAGTTGCCTGAGCATGAAATATTTCTGTGTGGCCCAAGCCCATTCATGAATGCCGCCACTTCGGCGCTTCAAGCGTTCGGCGTAGCTGACTATCAAATACATAAAGAAGTATTTGCCTTAGATCTCTCAGATATTTCTATCCAAACTCAGGCAAAGCTTCAATTTACAGGCGAAACAAGCGCTAGCAAATTAACTAAAAAAACGATTTTGGACGAAGCAGAATCACGCGGCATTTCACTCGCTTCGGGTTGTCGCTCCGGCATTTGTAAAACATGCCGCTGTAAAAAACTTAGCGGTGAAACCGTGAACTTAGTCAGTGGTCAACGATCAAATAAAGCAAACGAATACATCTTAGCCTGTGTCACGCAAGCCGTCTCCGACACCGTCATCCAGCTATAAGACCTTAAACCGTTTAGCTTTACTATTCACTTTATACCCAAGGATACCTGTTATGGACATCTCATCAAACGCAGCGGCGTTCACCAAGACTATCGGCACAACAAAACCCGAACTAACGCCCGAAGAATTTAATATGCTCCAAGAAGAACTCGACGCACTCCGTGCTGATATCGAAGCGCGAATGGGCCAAGAAGACATTAACCACATCGAAAATATTCTACTGGTAAAAGACCGCTTGGAACTAGCAGGTCGTCTACTGATACATTTTAGTCTTGACCCAGTGAGCTGGAGTCTGGGCGTCATGAGCCTAAGTCTTTCGCACATATTAGAAAATATGGAGATTGGCCATAACGTGATCCATGGACAATACGACTTTATGAATCACCCAAAACTGAATTCCCACGACTATGAATGGGATATCGTCGGCACCTCGAAAAACTGGAAGCGTGCGCATAATTTTCATCATCATGCGTTCACGAATATTATTGGAAAAGATACCGACTACGGCTTCGGCTTGTTTCGCTTTTCCGACGATGTCGAATGGAACCCTGTACACCTTTTACAACCGTTTATTATTCCTGTCAGCGGTCTGTTATTCGAATACTCTATTGCTCTGTATGATCTGGAAATTCCTCGCTATCTTCTGCCTAAGTCTTTGCAACAAGAAGCCAGCCGAGAGCGTATGCCGGTTAAGCAATTAAGCGCAGAACTCCTCGAGTTTATGAATAAATCCAACAAACTGGTGTTTAAGGAATTTATCGCCTTGCCCCTGTTAGCGGGGCCGTTTGCCGCAAAAGTTGCTTTGGGAAATGCCGCTGCAAGGGTAATTCGTAACGTTTGGGCATTTTCAGTGATTTATTGTGGTCACCTTCCGGAAGGAAATTACACCTTCAGCCAAGAGGAAGCAGAAGCAGAAACCAAAGGACAATGGTATATGCGACAAATACTCGGTTCTGGCAATTTTGAAGGCGGAATCTGGACACATATTCTAAGCGGCCATTTAAGCCATCAAATAGAGCATCACCTATACCCCGACCTGCCTGCATGGCGCTATCGGGAAATGGGCCCAAAGGTTGAAGCAATCTGTGAAAAGTACGGCATTCCTTATCACAAAGATAAGCTGTCCAGTCAGTTAAAAACGGTGGCGGTCAATGTGGTTAAGTACGCCATTCCGCCAACAGAAAAGTTGCCCGGCTGGCTGCAAAAGAATTTGGCCAAACTATCGAAAGTTCAACAGGAAGCGCAAGACAAACTGGATCAACCGAAAAAAATGCTTCAGTCGGTGGCTGAACGTCAGTTCCCCACGACCTTGCCCAAGGTAAAAAAACTGACATCGGCTTTCAAGTTTGCCTCAGCGGCTTAAGGCCTTTAGCTTTGTAGATCAAGGCTCTAAACGCTCGTTTAGATTATGCATAATAAGCCGTTTTTTTGAGAAGGCATGACAGATAGTCTTGCCTTCTCATGCATTATGTCTGACCATGATAGGCTCATCAACAGACTGAAAGGAGCACCCATTATGGTCAAATTATCCGAGGTCGATTGTGAAGCGTGTAAGCTTGACGCCAAGAAATTAAGCGATGAAGAAATTAACGAACAACTTTCTCAATTAGGTGACTGGTTTTTAGTCAAAGAAGATGAGGTCAAAAAATTGAGAAAAGCGTTTAAGTTCAAGAACTTTGTAGACGCCTTAGACTTTACCAATAAAGTTGGCGCATTGGCTGAAGAGCATGGACACCACCCCGACATCCTCACTGAATGGGGGAAAGTCACCGTGACGTGGTGGTCTCATAAGATTAAAGGCTTACATCAATTAGATTTTGCCTTAGCGTTGAAAAGCAACCAGCTTTGAACGCAAAATATATGGCCAATCAGGCAATAAAACCCTGATTGGCCAAACCATTAGAATATAATTTAGAAAAAGAAATTTAAACCGACATGAATCGAACTAGAAGTATCTTCTTGCTCTAAGTCGACCCCCTCGAACTCCATCTCTTGCCAAGAGCGATATTGAATATCCCAACCCGCCTGCAATTCAACATGCCGATTCAATTTAAATAATGCACCTAGGCCAGCTTTCAAAGCAAATCCATTAATGGAGTCTTCTGAGTAGTCTACGCCATCATCATCTAGCTCCGCATAGTCTGAACTCATCCCGACAAGCGCATAAGGAGAAAACGAGGGATTCACCGGAAAAGTAAACAATGCATCAGCACCAAAACCAAGTATTTTCCCATCCGAAGCCAAGGCGACAATATCATCTTCTAAAGATTCAATTTTAATAAAGCCCTGAAAACGAATATTGTTTTCATCATGTACGCCAAACTTTAAGCGATAGCCTTTTATATCAAACTCTTCTTCCAAGGTGCCGCCAGGTGATAAGTCTCGTTCTATTTCTGTGTCCCCCTTGTAATAATCAACACCGATAAACACACCCGACTGTTTTGATTCACGCTGATTAACATCCTCAGCGAACGCCATGGGCGAGATGATTGATAGAGCAAAGAGGGAGACGGCGAGTTTATTCATGAACGAAGTTCCTTTTAGAAGATCAAAGCGCGGCATAGTAGCAAATTGAACTTCCCAGAAGTATCTTTTTATTCTTCCCTACCAAGGGATTTTATTTCCTTGCCAGTCAATATAATGAGGCGCATTGTCAGGTGTTAAATTCGGCAGGATGCTAAGCAATTGAGTCACCGTAAATTCTGGGCTAAATAGCTTTTCAGCGGGGACATTCTTCTGAAAGGGTTGAGATAACGCGGTATCGACAGTGCCTGGATGATAACTTACCAGTACTGCATCTGCGGCTCGTCTGGCAAACTCGACCTGGGCTGTTTTAATCAACATATTCAAGGCAGCTTTAGAGGAACGATAACCATACCAACCGCCCAAATGATTATCTTCGATGCTGGCGACTCGCGCCGTGAAAAAAACCACATGACTCGGCGCGTGTTGAACTACAAGTTTGACACTATGTTTGAGCCAGTTCATCGGCGCGATCGTATTGACCTCAAAGTAATTCAACATGGTTTGCGAAGAGAGGCTTTCTAACCTTTTCTCCGGCCGGAATGATTTATCCTGATCACCACCATGTAACTGACCGATACAACAAATGATCAGAACAAACTCACCGTAATCATTTTTAAGATGCTGACACAGCTCACTCACAGCCTCTCCATCACTGCTCTCAAGCACATGATGATATTGTTTAGGATGATTGATAAGCGATTCTGTTCGTGACACGGAGTGCACTTCGTCATACGCCTCATCCTCCAGCAGGCGGCTTAGCAATTCACTAGCAATACCACCGCCACTGCCTATCACCAGTGCGCGCCTGACTGGAGGGTGTGTATTCTTTCTGGCAGACTCATCTTTCATTGACACTCCAAGCTCAACTCGGCAATAGAAAACACCTTAACGCTTAGCTTTTTTGATATCACAGGAGCCGGTTGAACAGCGCTTCTTCCCCGTTAGTAAATAGGAAATGGTATAACGGTATCGGGCGAAGAACAGGTACACAGCGTCAGCAAACCAACGTAGCACTGGCCATCTTAAGGGCGCATATAACCACGCTTTACCAACATACTTCCATGCCAAATAAGTGACATCCAAACCTGTTACCAGGGCGCCATCGGGAAGCTGACCATGTATTCGGTCATTCAGCGACTGCCAGGAAAGTGTTGGGAACCTTTCAGCAAAGTCGGCTGCCTGGATATCTTCAAACACCAAGTTTCCTTGTTTGTCGTAATGGCGAAGTTTATTCATCTCTGCAACACAGAGATGGCATTGGCCGTCATAGAACAACCTAAGTTTCACTTAACACCTCCGACGTCGTTAACAAATCAGCTTTGATGTTATTTTTACGCTCAGTTTCTCGCTTTGGATCATCACTGATGAATGCAACTTAGCTTTATGCTTTTTCCGGTGTTGATTTGCTGCCATCCAGTTTCAACAATAAGGCTGGCAAGGCAATAAAATCGAAAATTAATGCAAGAGTAATCGTCGCGGCGGTAAAGATGCCCATGTGGGCATTCATATTGAAATCAGAGAGTGCAAGCACCATAAAGCCAGCAACCAATACAAAGGTAGTCACCCATAATGCCGTGCCGACAGTAGCAAATGCATAGGCCACGGCCTGCTCACTATTGAAGCCTTTTTCACGTTTTGCGCGTTGATACTTACTTAAAAAATGTACGGTATCATCGACCACAATCCCTAAAATCATGCCTGTTGCTGTCCCCACGGAGATACCGACACTGCCATGAAAAAGCCCCCACAAACCAAAGGCCGCACCGATGGGGATCAAGTTAGGGATCAAACTAATCATGCCAAGTTTCACCGAACGCAACACCAGCATCATGATAAAACAAATGAGAATTAAGGCATAACTCACACCCGACACCATGCTATCCACATTGCGCTGGCCGATATGAGAAAACATGATATTTGGGCTAGCGGCAAAGAATTCGTTTATATCGGTATTTTGTTGAAGCCAGTCTGAAATCTCCTGCTCCAATTCCAAGGTACGAATGCTTGGAATATTTTCCAGTACGACCGTTACCTTAATAGACGACTTATCGACATTCAGCTGGTTATTTAAGTCTAAACCATAGGGTAAGGACATTTCATAGAGTAATAGATATTGCGCCGCTAACTCATTGTCATCTGGTAGTTTGAAATAAGCTGGGTCGTCCGCGTGCATATTTTTATTCAGTCGTTTGAATATTTCTGTGATGACCTCAACATGCACCACCTCCTCATGCGTTTCCAACCAATCGGCGAATTGTTCAACCTGCTTTAAAAAGGTTGGTTGGCTGATACCGCCAGACTCACCGCTGAGCAAAGAATACTCGATGGTATAAATGCCGGATAAGTTTTCAGCGGTAAAATCGGTATCCTGCCGGAATTCAACGCTTTCTTTGAAGTAACCGACAAAGTCGTCGTTGACGATATTTAAGGGTATCGCAGAAAAAATCGCGATTGATAACACCACGGTCCCCATCAAAATTCGGCTACGGTACTGAATCACAAACTCTGCAATGCGATCCATGGTTTTATGCTCAGAGGCAGACTGTTTCTTTTCTTTGACCGGTAAAACCATCATCAGCGCGGGCAGGAAAAATACCGATAAATAAAACGCTGCGACAACCCCCATCGCAACCGTGTTACCTAAGTCCCGAAAGGGGGAACTTCACTAAAGTTCATGGTGAGAAAGCCCACGATTGTGGTAATACTGGTGATAAATACCGGTTGAAAGTTGACTCGAATACTTTCCTGCATAGCATCTGCTTTGCTCATGCCTTGACGCATATTGAATAAAAACGTCACCAGCATATGCACACAATCCGCCACGGCCATGGTCATAATCACTGTTGGCGCAGAGGTGGTTGGACCCGTCAAGGTCCACCCCAACCAGCCAAACATTCCCATCGCGGCGGCAATCGAAAGCAGGATGACAACCACGGTTGCAAAAGTACCCGTAAACGATCGCAGCAGAAGCATTAAGGTAACCACAATAATGCCGAACATAATTGGAAATAGGCTTTGAAGGTCACTTTGAGAGGACTCCGCAAAGGCATTACCTAACATGACACTGCCGGTTAGATAAACCCCCATAGTGGGATAATCAGCTTTAAAGCTGTTAACCAAGTTACGGGCCTCTGCGACTAATTCAGGAATTTCCATTTCAGTTTTTTGCGGCAGCTGTACGGTAATATTGACCGCAGTCACGTGCGCTTTGTCTGATATCAGGCGGTGCAATAACAAGGGTTCATTTAAGGCAATTTGCCTTACTTTTTGTAAATCTGCACGACTAGGATATTCAACCAAATCATTGACGAGCAGGTCATCTTCTTCCGCCTCGGTATGCTGAAAGTTGGTGATCGAATCAACCCGCGTAGAAAAAGGTAACTGCCAAGCTCTTTCGGTAAGTTCTGCTACAGCGCTTAAGGTTTGCTCAGTAAAGACATCATTATCTTCAGGGTGCAATACAATGAATAAATTATCAGATTTTGAGTAGGTGTTTTGAAGCGTTTCGAAGGCTTGGAGTTGTTCGTTATCTGAAGAGAAAAACACCCGATAATTTGAACTAAAACCTATTGAGCTGGCACCACTGGCAATAAAAAACACCAAGGCCAGACTGAATAAAATAATGAACCATCTTGCACGAATAATAAATGCAGCGATTGAATTGACCATGATGATATGCTCGGCAATGTATATATTTTGTCTATGATCACCAAGGCCGGACTATTACCGCTACCTCGTAAACCATTTACACAGTTAAAAGAGCGGCCATCATACCAAAGCTCCGTTCGAGCAGGAATAAAGCAGTCTATTTAGCACACAGAATTTACTTTTCCATAGATGGTTTATTAGGTGCGTCTGCGGGCGAAGAGTCGTTTATATTGGATTCTTTTACACTCGGAGCATGCTTCTGTTTGTTGTGTTTAGATTGAGCCCGCGAACTGTATGACTTCACTTTAGCGTGCACTCCCCGACCAAACATTTTCACATTTGACTCTAAAGCGTCGACACCATACAAAATGGCTACCACCAATAAAGCTATTTTGATCGACGCCATGTGGTGTTCCGTCGCGATCATCACGCCAATAGACGCCAACACCCAAATGGTTGCAGCCGACGTCACGCCTACGACCGCACCATCTTTAGCCAACATCACCCCTGCACCCAAAAAGCCGATGCCCGTGATGATCTGCCCAACCACGCGGGAATGATCAATCACATCACCCTGCAGCAAAAATGCAGTCGATAAGAATAGATAGGTGCCCAATACAATGAGCGTTGAGGTTCGAATGCCGACGGGTTTGCCGCGCAGTTGTCGCTCTAAACCAATAACGGTTCCACAAAATAACGCAGTACCAATACTCACCCATGAGTAGGGGCTCATATCAAAAATTGCCATTTGATTCCAATTAAGCATGGGCATCCATAAATTAATTTATCGCGGTGTTTGATAAGAAGAAGTCTAGTTCGAATATTTAATTGCCACTGCAGTCCGTAAACGACCCGAGCCAAATGCCGACATTTTTTCGAAGTCTTGACGAGCAATGGGTAAATACTGGCAATCGACAGGCTGCTGCTGGCTGTCCAGATCCGGATCATGCACATATAAGCATAGTTCATCCATACTGGTTAACATAACCCAATGAGGGGCTTTTTTCCCATCCAGACGATAGGTGCTGATCAACATTAATACGGCATAGCCCTGACCAAGAAGCATGTCTAAGCGCGCTTGGCTAATATCCTCATAGAACAAATCCACGCCCTGTGATTCGGCTTGTTCAATAAATTGCTCGTGAACCAAACGCATCACCTGTTTCTTTTCTTGCGAGCGCACCCCTTCCAAAAACAAAGGTTCTTGTGTATTCAGAAAAACACCGGCCGTAAAACCACGTTTTTTAGCCGACAACGCCAGCCCCACCGGATGACAACCACCATGACCGGATGTCATAAAAATGGTGGTCGCTTCCCGCCAAAGTTGCAGTTCATTGGCTTGAGTCATGTCGAAGCCCTGCCCTTGACTATGCATTGCCATCATTAATGAAGCCGGGCCACAGGTGAATTCCGTGGTCTGCTGATACCATGCCATCGTAGTGTGTCCAGTTTCGACTTGGCTATGACGGATCTTTTTCTGCATACGCAACGCATCCATGTGATCATCATAATAATCACTGTATTCACCAAACACGCGATATCCAGATTGTTCATAGAGCGCGATCGCCGCCTGATTTGATTTAGAGACTTCAAGACGCAAATATAAACGACCTTTCTTGGCAGTCTGTTGTTCAAGCTGCTCTAAAAGCTGTTTAGCAACACCTTGACCACGAATCGAGGGGCTCACTGCGAGCGAATATAAGCGAGCCAAACGCGTCCCTTTATGACACCAAACAAGGCCATAGGCTACTAACTGACCAGCTTGTTCAACAACTAATAAGACCGCATGCTCAGATTGGATCCAGCGCTTTAAGCTTCGGGCACTTAATTTATCGGTTTGAAAACAACTATTTTCCAGATCGACCAGAGCATTTAAGTCGTCTTTTTTAGCGATGCGATACACCCTGTCTTGCATAAAATATCTCTAGGAAATGGTTTAATCGATAACTGACTGAATGAAAAATTTGTGCTGCACTAATCTTGCAACATATGATTCAACACTTGCCATGCTTTGAATAACACAGCCTGCTGCCATAAAGCTTGCTTTGGGCAAAAGTGCTCTATCATGCGTTCACGATAAACTTGATAATTCGGCTCATCCAATTGTGCCGGCGCTTGATCGCGCCAGAAAACGTGATCGTTGAGTAAAACCTCGAATAAAGCAGCCGACCCATACGTTCCGAATTCCAGCGTGAGAAAAAATCCTTTCTCATTCATAAACGGGTGGAAGCCATAATCCAATAAACCCAACTTGGGGACAGAGAAAGAATCACCTTGATGCGCGTTAGCGATAGCTGGGCCAAAAACAGAGACCGCTTCAAGATGACCATTCGAATTCACCGGATGATCACAAATTAGTTCACCAAATGCCCAAGGCCCCAAGCCCGTATGCAAGTCGATTACACGGGTATTTTTCGAAGCAAGCTCAAACTGCAAAATCACCTGTTCGATCACCTTACGGCCATGAGCTGGCGCGTTTCCACCATAAAATGGCGCCCATTTATGAACATATTGGCCGCCACTAAAAATGCGATCGAAATCCTGCTGGCCCCATTGCTCGCATTGCCGTTGCATTTCTTGATAACGGTTTGAACTACGCATCAAGGTATCGAGGATTGCGTCATAGTTTGGATCAAGATCCGGCACATTGCGGTAATCCACAAAGTTCCTGTTCAAGTCGATACCTGATTGGTCACAACGTCGCGCCCAATACATACCCCAAGGATTGAGGCTATGAATCATCACGATCGCCGTGTCAGCAGGAATATTTTCTGGGCTCAGCTGTTTTAAATAAAACTGTTGAATCGCGGAACCACAAAACCCTTCTACGCCATGAGTTCCACTCATAAACACAAGCACATTTGCCGCTGTCTGCTGCCCCAAGCAAATCACATCCGTACCCAGCTGCGCATCTAAATTGCTTGCTAAAGGACAAAACCAGGCCTGCTTCTCACCGTTATACGCATCAAACTGACTTAAAAACTGCTCACGAGAAATCTGATAGCTATCCGAAAAATAAGACGAGCTAGACTGTAGGAGGTCTTCACTTAGCTTGGCCGAGAGTGGTTTATGAAGCATTGTTAGTGGCCTTTCGTTTCCAGGCGCCGATGAAATTCACCCATAATTTGCATGTAGAGTTCATCCCCCAAATATTCATCTTCGACTTTATGATCCAAGCTTGGGTTATCATTGACTTCTAACACATAGGCTTTGCCATCGACTTCTTTAACATCCACACCATATAAGCCATTACCCACAATTTTAGCGGCCTTCAAGGCAGCATCGAGCACCGACTTAGGCACTTCAAAAGTTGGTAAGGTTTCGAAACCACCGGAGAAGAAACGTTTGGCACTATGGTTATAGATTTGCCAATGATTTCGGGCCATCAAATAACGACAGGCATACAGCGCACGACCATTCAAAATACCAATGCGCCAATCGAAGTCGGTAAACATGTACTCCTGCGCTAAAACCAGTGCGCTCAGTTCAAACAGCTCCTCCAACTTCTGCTTTAGCTCCTCTCGGTTAGCGACTTTATAAACACCTTTCGAGAATGAACCTTCTGGCATTTTTAACACCAATGGAAAGGTAAATTTTTGCTCAAGTGCCGCTAGACTTTCTTCGCTGGCATCATTGATCACTTCCGTTTTCAAACTAGGCACTTTCTGATAACTAAACGCATCATGAAGGAAGACTTTATTACAACAGCGCAAAATCGACGCGGCATCATCCATCACCACCAGCCCCATATTTTCTGCTTTGGTCGCCAAACGATAAGTATGATGATCAATCGCCGTGGTTTCACGGATGAACAAAGCATCATAAAACGCCAGATTATCTAACTCTTCCTTACTGACCGCTTGCGCATGAATACCATACTTACTCGCGGCTTTAATAAACTTAGCGATCGCTTCTTTGTTGCTGGGTGGCACTTTTTCTTCAGGGTCTATCAAAATGGCCATATCCCAGCGCTGGCGTTTTTTCTTACCGCCCATGCGCCAAACGGTATTGGTAAAGTGCGTTAAATGTGCGACAAAAGCAGTTTGCTGGGCTGAATCAAGCATGCTAAAGGATCGACGCTGAATGCTCAGCTTGATGCCGGATTCATCACGATCGAAACTCAACTCGAGTATCGGTGCAGGAAACTGTGAAAAAACCCGGGCAGATAGATTCTGAATCGCTTCATCTTCTACCTTGCCGAAATACATCATAAAATGTCGTGGCCATTCGGCTTGGTTAATCCCTTTCAAACTACTTTGAAAAGGCAACAAATCTTCTCCCACTAGGGTGCGAAGCGCATTGACGGTTTTGACACTAGGCAGTACCGTATGATTTCTGGCTTCCGCTAAGAGCGAACAATAGTAGCCTTTGCTGAGGTAAGTCGAGGTATCACAAAGATTGATAATGCGCGTTTTTGGCTCATTTTGCTTGGGGTATTCACGCAAGTAAGTTTCAAAGCTAATGACGCCCGGGAATTGCTCTCCCAGCGATAAATCTTCACTATCGACAACGATCAGGGTTTTATACACGTAATTTGTTTCCTTGCGTAAAGCAGTATGGTCATGAAACTTGAGTTTGAAATTGACAAAGCCGCGCGATGCGCCAACTATAAGTCCCTATATAGTTGGTGTGGACTCAGTTCACAACTAAAAAATAATTGTCGTTAGAATAAACACTGCTAATGATGAATGATGCAAGCCAAGAGATGACCCCAGCACCATGGAATTTAACATCATACGAGATATCTGCTGTTTGAATGAAGCAGATTGGGATGGGCTTTCAGCAAAGCCTTACCCTTTTGCCAGCTTTGCTTTTTTATCTGCTTTGGAAAAAAGTGGCGCAATTAGTGAACGAACCGGTTGGCTAGCACATCACCTATGCGTATTTGATCAAGGAAAATTAATTGCTGCCATGCCTAGCTACCTTAAACTTCACAGCTACGGCGAGTATGTTTTTGACTTTCAATGGGCCGAGGCTTATCAACGAAATGGCTTGGACTATTATCCAAAGTTAGTCAGTGCCATTCCCTTTTCACCGGTTAGCGGGCCAAGGCTATTGCTTCATGCTGACTATTGCCAGGAAAAAACATTCGCCTTCCTACAACAAAAAACCAAAGAGTGCCTTCAGAATGCGCTTTATTCTTCATGGCACATTTTATTTCCGGTGCAAGCGCAAGCCTCTTGCTTTACCAACTATGATTTAGGCTTAAGACGGGCAGTCCACTTTAAGTGGCAAAATAATCACTACACTTCATTTGATCATTTTCTGGAACACTGCAATTCCCGTCACCGCAAAAATATTCGTAAAGAACGTCGCAAAGTCTCTGACATGGGCATCACATTGAAGCAACAAGAAGGCGAGGAGGTGTCTGATAAAGACTGGCAATTATTTTATCAATTCTACCAAGCAACCTATCTAAAACGCAGTGGTCATGGTGGCTATCTAAGCGCTGATTTTTTCATTTTGCTGCGACAAAATCTTGCTAAGCATTTAATGCTGGTCACAGCGAGCAAAGAGGATGAAATGATCGGAGCGGCTCTTTACCTAAAGGATGAAAACACGCTGTATGGACGTTATTGGGGTAGCTACACAGAAGATGACTGCCTACATTTTGAAGCCTGTTATTATCAAGGTATCGATTATTGTATTCAACATCGCCTGCAATATTTTGATCCTGGCGTTCAAGGCGAGCATAAGCTGCAACGCGGTTTTGCACCTCATTTTACCTTATCAAATCATTGGCTTGCTCATTCAGAATTTCATGCCGCCGTTCAACACTTCTTAGCCGAAGAAGCGCCTCACGTAGAACAATACTTTGCCTATACAGAAACTCGCTTGCCCTTCAAAAAAGTTTGATAGAGCCAAAGCTTCATACTAATGCGTTTACACTCGCACTCAATCTTGTTCTTGCGGCATCGAGGATTTAAAATCCAGCACAACTCAACTGCTAAATAACATGCTCACTATTGTAAAGTACGCCATGGAAAACGAACAAAAAACACGACCACACACTCACCCTTATTATTGGCCTACCTGGCTTGCCGTCGGTCTGTTCTGGCTTTTAGGGCAACTTCCCTGGAATCTTCTCTTGGCACTAGGTAGAGCAATAGGTCGCATGGTCTGGCTATTGGGCGGCTCCAGAAAAAATACAGCGATTACCAATATTAAATTATGCTTTCCTGACTATTCAGAAGCAGAACAACGAGACTTAGCCAAAAAATGCATCCTGAGTTGCGGCGAAGCTTTAACCGAAATGGCCGGCACCTTTGGCAACAAAAGGATTGATCTGGGAAAGCGGCTAGAAATAATTGGACGGGAGAATATCGAGACGCCTTTAGCCGAAGGTAAAGGCGTACTGTTATTAGGCATGCACTTCAACACGATTGATGTCGGTAGCCGTTTACTCGGAAAGGTGAGGCCTTTCAGTGTGGTTTATCGGCCAAATAATAACCCGGTGATCGACAAAGTGATTAAAGCCAGTCGTCGTGAAGTGGAGCACTATATCGACCGCGATGATATTCGTAGTTTGGTAAAACACCTTAAGTCTGGTCGCGCTGTCTGGTATGCACCGGATCAAGATTACGGAATTAAACATGCCGTTTACGCACCTTTTTTTGGCGTTTCTGCGGCCACGATTACAGCCACTTCCAGAATTGCGCGAATGAGTGGCGCAACCGTTGTTCCGGTTGCACATTATCGTTTACCAGGTGGGCAGTATCGTATTGAATTCGGACAGCCATTGTCGAACTTCCCGACTCGGGATGATTTAGCGGATGCCACTAAAGTCAATCAAACGGTCGAGCATTATGTTCGAAAAATGCCTGAACAATATTTATGGGTTCACCGGCGCTTTAAGCATCAAGCTGATGGCCGCAACCTATATCAATGAAGCACAAAAAACCCGGCTATCAGCAGAGTGATGGCCGGGTTCTGAGTCAGACTAAACAATGAGTCTAGATGAAATTAAAACTGCTCAGCCGTTAAGCTCATCATGTCATCACTACCTGAACGAATTGACTCTGCTAAAGACACCGTTTTTGGCAACAAACGATTGAAGAAGAACTTCGCCGTATTTACTTTAGCGGCATAAAACTCATCAGCTACTTTTGGCGCTGCGACTTTCGCCATTCTGGCCCACATGTAGGCATATGCGGTTAAACCAAATAGTTCAAGATATTCAACAGACGCTGCACCAATCGCATTTGGGTCATCTTTCAAGGTATTCAATACATATTCAGTCGTGTCACTTAGTCTTTCTAGTGCCGCTGACAACGAGGTGATCAGAGGTGCGATATCTGCATTTCCAGACTCAGCTTGAATAAACTCAGCCACTTCTGATGCAAATATTTCATAGAAAAGCCCACCATTTGCAGCAATTTTACGACCCATCAAATCTAATGACTGTATACCGTTGGTACCTTCATAAATCTGAGTGATACGGGTGTCACGTAC
The DNA here is from genome assembly GCA_048058835.1 of Oleiphilus sp. Taxonomy (GTDB): domain Bacteria; phylum Pseudomonadota; class Gammaproteobacteria; order Pseudomonadales; family Oleiphilaceae; genus PZPK01. The sequence continues at coordinate 113,799 of JBLLNS010000012.1, read as the reverse complement.
TAACTGCTCTTGGCCCCACTCACGAATAAAACCATGTCCGCCAAATACCTGCTGACCAGCAATACAACAATCTAGTGCTCTGTCCGTTAAATAAGCTTTAGCGACTGGCGTAAGCAAAGCAACCATGGACTCAGCTTTCTTCTTTTCTTCTGGGTTATCAGAATATTTAGAAATATCGAGATTATTTGCCACATAAGTAGAGAAAGCTCGGCCGCCTTCATTATAGGCGCGCATTGTCATCAACATTCTACGAATATCAGGATGAACAATTAATGGATCCGCTGCTTTATCTTTGTTCACAGGACCGGTTGCTGCACGACCTTGAATACGATCAAGAGCGTAGGCAACTGCATTTTGATAGGAACGTTCAGCCGCACCTAAGCCTTGAATACCGACACTTAAACGCTCGTAGTTCATCATGGTGAACATGGCGTTCAAGCCTTTGTTTAAGTCACCGACTAACCAACCTTGTGCGCCATCAAAGTTCATGACACAGGTTGCAGACGCCTTGATACCCATTTTGTGCTCAATAGAGCCACAGGTCACGTTGTTGTTTTCACCAACAACATTGTTCTCATCTACTTTGTTACGAGGCACTAGGAACAAAGAAATCCCCTTAGGACCTGCAGGTGCATCTGGCAACTTAGCTAAAACAAGATGAATAATATTTTCAGATAAATCCTGCTCACCACCAGTAATGAATATTTTGGTACCTGTGACAGAGTAAGAACCATCGCCATTGTCGACTGCTTTAGTACGAATCATGCCTAAATCAGTACCTGCATGCGGCTCAGTCAAATCCATTGCACCAGCCCACTCGCCAGAATACATTTTCGGCAAATATTTATTTTTCAATTCTTCAGTCGCATGCGCATCAATGGCTAAACAAGCGCCCGCCGTTAGGCAAACATATAAACCAAATGAAATATCTGATGCATAAAGCATTTCTTCATACTGAGCACCCACAACTTTTGGCATACCCATACCTTCATAGTCAGGATTACCTGTTAAACCTGACCAGCCACCTTCAACAAATGTTTTATAGGCTTCTTTATAGCCTGTCGCAGTCTGAACACCAGACTCGGTCCACTTACACCCTTCTTCATCACCATTCCTGCTTAAAGGTGCGATTAATGAGGCTGTTATTTTACCGGCTTCTTCTAATATGGCATCTGTCGTTTCAACGTCGATTGTATCTTTAGTTCCTGCTAGGGAGGCCCATAAATCAGAACAACCAAATACTTCATTCATGACAAATCGAATATCTTTTAGCGGGGCTACATAATCAGCCATATTTCTTTCCTCAATTCTGGGTTCAACATACGTTATAGACAGAAACTACCCGAAGAAATTCTCTGTCGTAAAAACTTTGCGCAGCATTTTAACGCAAAAAGCCCGCTAGTGCGGGCTTTTTTTTTAATCAATTAACTTAGAATGCGAAGTTTTCTTCTTCAACAGCCATCATTGACTCTGCACCTGCACTAATCATTTGTGCATGAGCTAGAGTACGTGGAAGAATTCTATCGAAGTAGAACTTAGCCGTCTGAAGTTTCGTGTTATAGAACGCTTCTTCAGTGGTTCCTTCAGCAAGCTTTTGTTGAGCAACTAGTGCCATTTTCGCCCAGAAGTAAGCTAAGCAAACGTAACCTGAATACATCAAGTAATCGACAGAAGCCGCACCGACTTCGTTACGATCTTTCATTGCATTCATGCCCACTTTCATGGTGATATCGCCCCACTCTTTGTTTAGAGTCGTTAACTGATCAACAAATGGCTTAAGACCTTCGTTCGCTTCATTTTCTTTACAGAAAACATGAACCAACTTAGTGAAGTTCTTCAATGCCGCACCTTGAGTCATTAGAACTTTACGGCCTAATAAATCTAAGGCTTGGATACCAGTGGTTCCTTCATAAAGCAACGCGATACGTGTATCACGAACGATTTGCTCCATGCCCCACTCCGCGATAAAGCCGTGACCACCAAACACCTGAACACCGTGGTTAGCTGCTTCATAGCCAGCTTCTGTACAGAAAGCTTTGAGGATAGGCGTTAAGAAACCAAGCATTTCATCAGCTGCTTTTTGCTCTTCACCTTCACCATGCTGAACCAAATCAGCTTGTTGAGCTGCAAAGTAAATCATCGCTCGCGAACCTTCAGCGATGGCTTTCTGCGTAAGAAGCATACGACGAACATCTGGGTGAACGATGATAGGGTCTGCTTTGCCATCAGTATTTTTTGGTCCAGTCAAAGACCGCATTGCCAAACGCTCTTTTGCATACGTTAGAGCGCCCTGAAATGAACCTTCAGCAGCAGCCAAGCCTTGGATAGATGTACCAATACGTGCCACGTTCATAAAGGTAAACATACAGTTTAGACCTTTATTTTCAGGCCCAATCAACCAGCCTTTAGCAGCATCAAAGTTCATCACACAGGTTGAGTTTCCATGAATGCCCATTTTGTGTTCAATAGAACCACAAGCCACCGCATTACGCTCGCCTGGGTTACCTTCAGCATCTGGTAAGAATTTTGGTACGATGAATAAAGAAATACCTTTCGTGCCTTCTGGCGCGCCAGGTAAACGAGCTAGAACGATATGAACAATGTTGTCCACCATGTCGTGCTCACCAGCAGAGATAAAGATTTTAGTACCTGAGATAGCGTAGCTACCATCGGCATTTGGCTCTGCTTTAGTCGTCAGAATACCTAGGTCAGAACCACACTGAGGCTCAGTCAAACACATGGTACCTGTCCACTCACCAGAGATCAGTTTAGTTAGGTAAGTTTCTTGCTGCTCTGGCGTACCGTGCTCTTCAATTGTTGCGCGTGCACCATGACTTAAGCCTGGGTACATACCCCACGACCAGTTTGCTGTACCAATTAATTCACTTAAAACAATATTCAACGATTCAGGAAGACCCTGACCACCATGTTCAACTGGGGCATTCATTGAAGGCCAACCACCTTCAACAAACTGCTGGTACGCTTCTTTAAAGCCTGTAGGCGTTTTGACGCCATCTTCACTCCAAGTACAGCCTTCTTTGTCGCCAACAGCATTCAATGGCGCTAATACTGTTTCACAAAACTTAGCACCTTCACCAATGATAGCTTCAACCATGTCGGGTGATGCTTCATCTGCGCCAATGTGGCTATAGTGTTTTTCGCTATCCAAAAGTTCATTCATAACGAACTTAATTTCGCGTAGGGGAGCTTTGTAATCTGGCATAGGTGTAACCTCAAATAAAATTATTTACGTTTTAACACTTTGATAAAAAGAAATTTATATCAATTCGCCAACTGTAAAAATCATGTTTTTCTAGCAGAGTCGTTAAGTTGGCGAAGATATTTTTGAGCTTTTACTCAAAATAAAGCATCAAATATCAAACGACTGTTTGAAACATACGTTTGCTTTAACCTTTTGTCAAGATTTTAGACGCTCAATTTATAGAGATACCGCTCAAAAAACGGCAAACTGAATAAGGAATATTTAGCCATGAGCAATGACAAAAAGACACTTTATGATGTAAAACAGAAGATTAGCAGCTTTTCAAAGATGCACAGTAAGAATACTCAAGAAAATTGTAAATTTTTATTGAATACAGATATTTATTACTAAATCTAAGCGAGCGTATCGACCAGTGAGCTTGGCTGTTGCTCAATTTGAGAAATCGCTTGAAAGGCCACCAAAGAGTTTTCAATATAAGATTCCTCGGAGCTTGAAGCCTCCTTCTCATCGGCGTCAGATGAATCTGAACCCTCCTTTGTAAACTCTGTCATTTTTTCTTGCACCAATTCCGCTTGGGCTTCTGCCATTTGCCGGGATGCTTGAGCCGCGACCAACTGATCTTGTGCCGAAGGTTGAGCAGGCGCAGTCGCCGCTGACCGAACAATATTCATTTTAACGATGGTTGCTTGAGGATCTCCCGGAATGGGTGACACATCAATAGGCACCTCTCCCCCAACCGCATAGCGTTTGCCATCCGGCCCAGATTGGTAACTATATGAAATCGCCCCCGTATACTGCCCTCCAGCTGTTTTATGCGCTTGTTCATGCGCTCTGACTTCGGAATCTCTGGCTTTTAATTCCTCAACCACCTCAAGCTCTTCATCAGTCAACTCAACACCATCAGCACCTTTATTTGCCTGGGTTTTAGTGTCACTGTCCTCTCCCACTTCTTTGTCTTGCTCATTTTCTGGGCTTGATGATTTTTTTTCATCGACATTAGACACTGTCCCTGTTGAGTTTCGACTGGGCGAAAGTTGTATTTGATTAGGCAGATTTACCGTGGGCTTGTTGTATATGGGCGGAATGGATGCAACGGCAGCAGCTAAGGCACCATTTGAAGTTGAAGCGGATAGTTGAACATTAACAGAAGGGTTGGAACTGGTTTTTGCTAGCTCGCTTGAACTGGCATTGGTGTTTTTGGAAGTATATGCGGTGTTTGCCCCATTGGCTGAGTTGTCTGTAACTGTGGCATTCGCATAGGGGAGAATCATAACAAGACCTAGTATCAACTACTTTCAGAGGGCCAATTTTAGTTATTTTCTCTTTAAGGAGGAATAGCCGATTAGACCATCGTATCTAAAATTGATCCCAATACTTCATCTGCTGTTTTGACTACTTGAGCAGATGCCTGAACAGACCTTTCATACAACTTCAAATCAACTATCGGTTCAACAACACTATTTTGACCCGCTGCACCATCTGCTCCAGAACGGACAATATCCTTAGCCGCTCGTTCAACGCCTTGAGTAGCGCTCTGAACACCTTGAATACCTGTTTGTAGGATCGAATTAACATTCATGGTAATTGCCTATTTGGAAAATGATAGTGCCTTAAAAATTTTCACACATGCCATAAAAGCGCATGAAACTTAAATTTAAAATTGACCTATCCAGATTAAAGCAAATAATTGTTTAATTTTCAACCAACAATGAACGCCAGTAACAATTCAAAACATCCGCTAACAGTCAGATAAAAGCGTCAAATCAATATATTCCACTAGTTCCTCAGCCACTTGCTTAGGCGCATAAGGCAGCACACCTAAACATGGCGCGCCCATTGCTGCCTTTAATGTCGCGATATTTTGCGCCTCATAATCCATAGGCTCAGCCGTGACTCGATTTCCAAGCCATCCGGCAATCTCTAAACCATCTCTTCGTATCGCTTCTGCACTAAGCAAGGCATGATTCAAACAGCCCAAACGAAGAGCCACCACCAAAATAACCTTTATATTCAATTCCTTAGCAATGTCTGCCATTGTTTCACTAGGACTAATGGGCACTCGCCAACCACCCGCGCCCTCAACGAGAACAAAGTCAGAGGGTGTCATCATCGCTCCGCGACAAAAACCGACAATTCGATCGGCCGTCACGCTTTTGTTTTCAAGTGCTGCTGAAATATGAGGCGAAGCCGGGGTACGTAATGCAATCGGATTGACTTGCGCATAAGGAATTTTTTCAGACATATGCGCTAACAAAGATTGAGCATCTTCATTTTGCCATTGCTGTTTACCATCAGCTAAGGTGACTAACTCACAGCCAGCGGATACGGGTTTTAAGGCTAAGGTTCTGTGAGAAAGTTTTTCAGCGGCTTTCAGAACCACACAACTCGCAAACGTTTTACCCACACCGGTATCTGTACCGGCAACAAAATATGCTTGTTTCATTTAAACCCCTTCCTAAAATCTCGGATCATCATATACATTTTTTCGATTAGGCTTTTTTCACCACACCCCAAAGTATCTGATAGCTAGCCGGTAATATGTCATTGTGCTGCCTGAATTTTTCATACTCTGCGATCAATACCGCTAACTTATCTTTCCCCATCAGCACAGTTGATCTATCTGAGTTCAAATTATGCGCACCCAGTTTTTTTAGCTCTTTCATTAAGTCTGTCAGTTTGTGATACGACAAAGCTTTAGATTCTTCGTTAAGTTCAATTATTTCGAAATCGGCTGATTTCAGCGCAATCTGATGATCATCAAAACTGTAAAAGTCATTCACATGCTGCTTGTCATCCAGGACCGACCAAGCAGCCTTCAACTCTTTCAAAGAACCATCCAGTAAGGTCGAAAACACGAAACAACCATTTGGCTTAAGCACACGTTTAATTTCTTTCATTAATAACGGCAGGTCAGAACACCACTGAATCGCTAAACTCGAAAAAACCAAATCAATAGAGTGGTCAGCCAATGGCAGTGCTTCGGCATCGCCAACTAACCAATTTCTATTCTCTGCATGATGCGATTGTGCATAGACTGCCATTTGTTCCGACAAGTCCATCCCGATATAGCTTGATTGAGGAAATAAGCGTTTGAGGTGGGTTGAAAAAAAGCCTGTTCCACACCCTAAATCCAGAATTAGTTCTGGCTTTATCTGCGGAAGTTTCTCTAGCAATCGTTCGCCCGTCCAGCGCTGAAAGTGCGCTACCGAGTCATAGGTACTGGCAGCTTGGCCAAATGAACGAGCAATCATTTGCTTATCAATTATGTGCATCGTAACGCCCACTATTCGCCTTTCCTGTCACTTCAGGCTCGCCCATAATATTGTCTGACCCCAATCGTACATTGATAAAATTGAAAATATGTTCTGCAACTGCTTGCGCAAACATACCTACGGGTAAATGCCCCATCCCTTCGACAACCACGCCCCTAAATCGCTGACAACGCTCAGTGAAAACACCTAATGATTGTGGTCGGATCAAAGCATCGTTACTTCCAAACAAACCAAGAATGTGGCAATTAATGCTGACTAGCTGATCTCTCAAATCCAGACCTTCTAGGTAAACTAGGCCTTTCAATAAAACCTGCTCCTCGGGAAACATCCTAACGGCATAAGCTTGCCTTAAAAAACGCCGATCATCTTTATGACTGATACTGCCATCGACTAGAAGATGGCTAAACCGTTTTCTCAGCGCCTCTAAGTTTCCTGCATTCACGACATCTTTCAATTGCTGTAACTCGTCTCCGGGAACACCGTATTGCCAATTTGATTTCTCCAGAAAACAAACCGGCGTATTCAGCAAAACGACGCCGGCTAAAGCCTCCCCGACGTCGACTCGCTGGCTACGAGCGCTAGCATAATAAAGCGCAAGCATCCCGCCCAAAGACCAACCGATCAGGATGGTATTTGGGCAAACACATCGATCAATTTTTTCAACAATTTCAGGCAATTCAAGACCATACAAATGATCTAACACAAGCAATTCATGCGTCTCAGGGATCGAAGCTTTCAGCTTTACCAAAATATTCTCTGATGCCGACCAACCATTTAAAAACAGCAAACGCATTCAGACAGCCCTTTTAACGTTAAGATTGCTCAACTGACACCACCCCCACTTGGATAGCTTGTTTTAAAACCGATATAAGCCGATCAAGGTGAGCGAGATCATGTTTTGCGGATAACGTCACTCTGAGCCGAGCAGTCTTTTCCGGCACCGTAGGCGGCCTGATTGCCCCCACCAGAATGCCTGCCTTTCGTAAATAATTGGCGAGCTCCATGGTCTGCAAACTTGAACCAATCAAGATAGGCTGAATCGGTGTTTCTGAGGGCATAAGGTTAAAACCTAGCGCAGAAATTTGGCTTCGAAAATAAGCTATCAGCGCTTTTAGATGCGCCCGTTCGCCATCTGCTTTTTGGATCAACTGTAGGCTTTTACGGGTTGCAGCAGCCACCGCGGGCGGCATCGCGGTTGTATAGATATACGGGCGAGCCACTTGGCTGAGAAAATCGATTAATTCTGATGACCCGGCAACAAAGGCACCACTGGTACCAAATGCTTTACCAAAGGTGCCCATTAAAACCGGCACGTCTTCCTGAGATAAACCTAAAGACGCTATGGTGCCACGACCTTCTGGTCCCAGTACGCCTAGACCATGCGCATCATCGACCATTAACAAGGCATCGAACTTTGCAGCAAGCTTTGCCATCTCGGCCAAGTTTGCGACATCACCATCCATACTAAACACACCATCCGCGACAATGAGCGCCCTATTGACTTTCTTAGTCGTCAGGTATTTATCTAAGTAAGCTTCTAGGCTCGTCATATCGTTATGCAGATAACGCTGAAACCGCGCACCACTCATTAGGCCGCCATCAATCAACGAGGCGTGATTGAGTTTATCTTGCAAAACAAGGTCTGACCGGCTAACAAGCGAAGAAACGAGGGCCATGTTTGCCATGTACCCACTAGAGAAGATGATGGCCTTGTCGCGCCCCGTGAATTCAGCTAAGTCTTTTTCAAGCAAGGCATGCTCTTGATGATGACCGATAACCAGATGAGAGGCACCGCTGCCTACGCCATTTTTCTGAATAGATTCAATCGCTGCCGACTTGACGTCAGGATGGTTTGCCAAGCCCAAGTAGTCGTTACTACAAAAGCCAAGGTAGGCTTTGCCATCCACATTAATCTCGACACCTTGTGCAGACTCAAGAATTTGATGTTGGCGAATAAGCCCTGCTTGAGTGCGTTCCTCTAGTGCTTTTTGCCAAGCCTGTTGAAAAGAAGCCAATTAGTTTACGGTCTGGGTATGAATCATTCCGTCATCACGCTTGGAAGACGCAGCCTCATAAAACAAATGATCATTCGCCTGTGCATCCAGCGCTTTGTTTAACAAGGCTTCCTGCTCATCATCTGACTTCTCAATGCGCTGCTCAGGGCGTAAACCTAAGCGTTTAAATAGCTGCATATCTTTATGTGTTTCAGGGTTAGGCGTAGTCAATAAACATTCACCATAAAAGATTGAGTTCGCACCAGCCATAAATGCCATTGCCTGCATTTCATCAGACATACTTTCTCTACCCGCTGATAAACGAACATGACTTTTCGGCATTAATATTCGTGCAACCGCAATACATCGGATGAATTCAAAGTTATCTAGATTATCGACATTTTCAAGTGGCGTCCCTTTCACTTTCACCAACATATTAATCGGAACGCTTTCAGGTTGAGTTGGAAGGTTAGCTAACTGAACCATCAGCCCTACGCGATCTTTCGCCTCTTCACCCATACCGACAATACCACCGCTACACACTTTCATGCCGGCGTCACGAACATGAGAAAGCGTATCTAAACGATCTTGGTAGCTTCGAGTCGTAATAATTTTGTCGTAATATTCTGGTGAGGTATCGAGATTATGGTTGTAATAATCTAAACCCGCTTCACTTAACTGGGCAGCTTGGTCAGCGGTTAATTTACCCAAGGTCATACACGTTTCTAGGCCTAGATTTCTTACCCCTTTAACCATTTCCAAGACATAAGGCAGATCCTTGTCGCTTGGGTGTTTCCAGGCAGCTCCCATGCAGAATCGGCTACTGCCTTTTGATTTAGCTTCGCGTGCTTTCTCAAGTACTTTCTCGACCTGCAACAAGCGCTCTTTTTCTAGGCCTGTATTATAGTGGCCTGACTGAGGGCAGTACTTACAGTCTTCTGGACAAGCCCCAGTTTTTATCGATAACAAGGTGCTGACCTGTACCTGATTCGGATCGAAATTTTCGCGATGAACCGTTTGCGCTTTGAATAGTAAGTCATTGAAAGGCAAATCAAATAAAGCTTGTACTTCTTCAGTTGTCCAATCGTGGCGCAAGGTCATAGCTATTTCCCGGAAATTAAATCATTATTCAAGCTGCTAAACAAAAGACGGACGGTCTCTGCCTAAAACAAGCCTAAGGATAGGTGCAATGATAATTAGCCCAAAAAACTTGTCAACCAAATTTTCATTATTGGTTAACAGCTTTAACAAAGTATTTAAAAGAATTCAGCAAACTCTGTGCTTATTAAAAGATGAGTCGACTAGCCGGCCCTGCTTTCTCTGTGAAGAAAGCATCAATTCAAACGATCATTTTTGTATTCCCTGCCATGCAGATCTTCCTGATATTCAAAGCCATTGCAGGCAGTGTTCTTTGCCTTTAAGCATCGGCAATCATGGCCTTGGAGACGCTCCGCTGACGGTCAAGCCACAACTCATCTGTGGCGAGTGCATTCAAAACTCCCCCAGCTTTAGCCGAACCATCTGCGCTTTTCGTTATGAATTTCCAATCCAGCACATAATTCATAAAATCAAGTTTAACCAAGAGCGGTATTGGGTTAGCGCGTTAAGCAAAGCGTTATATAAACAAATTAATAGCATAGCCATGCAGGATCATGCGTTTATCTATCCGGAATTATTAATCCCTATACCTTTACACAAAACCAAATACAAACTGAGAGGTTTTAATCAAGCGAATTTAATTGCATGTCGCTTGGCTAAGTTGTCCAAACTTCCTCTTGCTGATGATGTACTTATCAAAGTTCAACCGACCGACACTCAAACAAAATTAAACAAATCAGCACGATTGAAAAACCTTAAAGGCTCAATGACTGTGCCAGCAAAGAAGTTGAAGCAGATATCTGGCAAGCATATCGCCTTAATAGATGATGTAATGACGACGAAAGCAACTGCTGAAGTGGCAAGCCAAGCCTTGTTGTTAGCCGGCGCTCGTCGGGTAGATATTTGGTGCATTGCCCGCACACCCAAAAATAGGCCTATTCATTGAAATCAGGCATCGATAGAACATATTCCGCGATAGCCAGTGCGGAGGTCAAACCGGGAGACTCTATACCTAGCAAGTTAATCAAACCCTTGACACCATGTTCTCGCTCACCCCTAATCGAAAAATCAGCTGCTGGTTCTGCAGGCCCAGAAATTTTTGGGCGAATTCCGGCATAATCGGGACACAGCTTTGTTTCCTCTAATGCTGGCCAATAACGCCGAATGGCCTGAGCAAAAGCATCTCGCTTCGCTATTTCCACGTCATAATTGAGTTCTTTATTTTCAGGCAGCCAATCCACATCAGGGCCAAATTTAGCGACACGATTCATATCCAATGTTAAGTGCACCCCCAAACCGCCGTTTTCAGGAATCGGATAAATTAAACGCTGAAACGGAACCCGGCCTTGATAAGAAAAATAACAGCCTTTTGCAAAATACGCTTTCGGCAAGTAGGCCTGAGCCCTTGCCATGACGTCCTGACAAAAAGAAACTGCGCCCAAGCCCGTCGCATTAATGCACTGTTTAGCCAAGATACGGGTGCCGTCCTGAAGCGATTCAAGACAGATTCCTTGGTTTTTGTTCGACACAATGCGTAACTGAGTATTAAACACGCATTGGCCACCAGCATATTCAAAGTCCGCCTGTAATTGCTGCATAAAAGCATGACTGTCTATGATGCCGGTTGAAGGCGAATAGAGGGCTGCTTTCGCGTTTAATTCCGGTTCATGCGCCTTGAGTTGGTTTTGATCAAAAAAGCAGATGTTGTCAACGCCATTTCTTTGAGCATGCTGCCGTATACCCGTTAACCTCGATAAATCAGCATCATTTTGCGCGACAATTAATTTACCAAGACGCTTATGAGGAATCTGATTTTCTGTGCAGTAGCGATATAGCATTTGCTTCCCCTGCAAACACAAGCGTGCTTTGAGACTGCCTTCTGGGTAATAAATACCCGCATGGATCACTTCGCTATTGCGGGAAGAAATTCCTGTCCCTATTGTCTCAGCCTGGTCAACCAGCAGCACGTCCTTTCCAAGCTGCGCCAAAGCACGCGCAACGGACAAACCCACCACACCAGCGCCGACCACGACACACTCTACTTCAAATTGCTCCATCTCGGCCCTATCAACAATAAACTGAAAACCAATACACTTTTTCTGCAAAATAACGCTAAAATTACGACAAACAACTATTCTGGAGATCCGCTTATAATTCTTTGACTGACATTCTTAGCTAAACACTATTTATGCTACTATGCCCGCCATTAATTTCCTACATGAGCACTGTCAATTGAAACAGATCCATTCAGATCATCCTTATGACCAACTGACTCCGGACTTTGTCCTCGATGCAATTGAGTCGATCGGCCTCGAAACTGACTCACGCATTTTGAGCTTGAACAGTTATGAAAATCGGGTGTATCAAGTTGGCATTGAAGATGGCACGCCGGTTATTGCAAAATTCTACCGGCCTTTTCGCTGGTCTGAAGAAGCCATTGAAGAAGAGCATCGCTTTACCCAGTCTCTACTCGATAATGATATCTCTGTTATTTCGCCCTTAGAGATTAACGGTCAAACCTTGCATTGCTATCAGGGTTTCTCTTTTACCGTGTTTCCCCGACAAGGCGGTCACGCTCCTGAAGTTGATTGCCCAGATACCCTATATAGAATAGGCCTTAATATTGGCCGCATTCATCAGACTAGCGGAAAGCGCTGTTTTTCTCACCGAAAAAGTCTTTCAGTGAAAGAGTGGGCCAATGACAGCCAAGCATTTTTACTTCAGCAGAACTTCATTCCAGACTCTCTGATTCCTGCTTATAAAACCCTGACAGATGACTTGATCGACAAAATTCAAACAACTTGGGACAACTATCCATTTGAACCTATCCGACTTCATGGGGATTGTCATCTAGGTAATATCTTGTGGCGTGATGAGGTTGCCCATTTCGTTGATTTTGACGATTGCATAAATGGTCCAGCCATTCAGGATATATGGCTTCTGTTATCTGGGGACCGCCAGCAACAAACATCGCAACTGATGGAGATCATAGAAGGCTATGAAGAGTTTTGCGAGTTTGATTCGAAGCAATTACACTTAATTGAAAGCCTTCGCACCTTAAGAATGATGTATTATGCCGCTTGGCTCGCCAGGCGTTGGTCTGACCCTGCTTTCCCCATGCATTTCCCGTGGTTTAATACGGAAAGATACTGGTCAGATCACATTCTAGAATTAAGGGAACAGCTCGCTATTTTGGATGAGTCGCCCCTGAAACTTCAACCGAACTATTAAAAGTGATGACTGACAACTTGGTTTGTACATATGACGACAGAAAACGCGGATCCACAAAAACAGAATGATAAAGTCAGCAAACGAACCCTGGTTCTAGCTATTTTTGCTTCTATCCTCCTTACCTTTTTTACCTTGGAACGAAATGGCTTAATCCAGCATACCGAGAAAAAAGATGATTACCCCGTCGCGGAATACAAAGCCGTTTTTATAGAAAAGCAGGAAAATAAACAGTACCGCTTATCTCACAAACCCTCCAAGCAAACGGCAATTTGTAATGGTGGCTATTTATTCATCACCTCTGACGTCAATGATGGTATGCAAGGCTTACTCGTTGATTACAAAAATAGAGGTGTTCGATGTATACCCAGCCAGCATGATCAAACACACTAGGTAAGCAATGAAGAAGCACAGCCAGCCAGATAATTTATTTGCCTCCCCGCTTGAAAAAGTCTCTGACTTTGCCTTTGATGAGGCGGTTGCTCGCGTATTTCCAGACATGATCCGTCGATCTGTTCCTGGCTATACCACTATCATCCCAATGATCGGCATTATCACTGAACACTACGCACAAGATCATAGTGTTTGCTATGACTTAGGCTGTTCATTGGGCGCGTCAACACTCGCCATGCGCCACGGATTAAAAAACAAAACCTGTGACTTAATTGCGATTGATAACTCCCAAGCCATGCTAGAGCGTTGCCGACATCATATAGAGCTGGACAACGAACTCACAGCCGTCGATTTAATCTGTGCCGATATTAACGACATCACGTTCAAACCTTGCTCAGTGGTCACCCTTAATTTCACACTACAATTTATTGCACCAGAACTCAGACTTCAGCTCTTGAGCAAAATCTATTCGGCCCTTTTACCTGGCGGTGTATTAATTCTATCTGAAAAAATTTGCTTCGATGATGCTCATGAGCAGCGTAGCCTCGAGCAGCTTCATTGGGATTTTAAACGAGCAAACGGTTATAGCGAGCTAGAAGTCAGTCAAAAACGATCAGCTTTGGAGCAGGTTTTACTTCCTGACACCCTGGACACCCATAAAGAACGCTTAACTAAAGCGAACTTTGACGCATCCCACTTGTGGTACCAATGCTTTAACTTCATGTCTCTAATTGCTTTCAAAAATTAACGAGTACACGAATGGACTTCCACCCCCTGTATCAAGATTTATTCGATTTCATGAAGACCAACAAGCTAGCACCCTGGCTTGAGTCTCTTATACCGCTTTTAAATTTTAAACTAAAAGAAAAGCCACATGGCGACTTACGCCGTTGGCTAGATGCCTATCATGCGCTACCCGAACTAAACGCTGACACGATAAAATTAAATCAGGCCGCCATCACGGCTACCAAGGTGGACAACTTAGCGCTGGAAACCCAGCAACAGCTGCAGTCCGCTTTACTTGGACTCAGCCCTTGGCGCAAGGGGCCTTTCGACTTATTCGGCATATATATCGATACCGAATGGCGCTCAGACTTTAAATGGGAACGCATAAAAGATCACATCAGCCCACTTCATAACCGCGTTATTCTGGATGTTGGCTGCGGCTCGGGCTATCACGCATGGCGTATGCTAGGAGCTGGGGCAAAACAAATTATCGGTATCGATCCAAATAATTTATTCTTAATTCAATTTGAAGCCATCAAAAAATATTGCGGCCCAAATTCACCAATACACTACCTCCCTATTCGCATGGAAGACGTTCCGCCTCAACTTGAAGCCTTTGATACCACCTTTTCTATGGGAGTACTGTATCACCGAAAATCTCCCATTGATCACTTACTGGAACTGAAAGGAACATTGCGACAAGGCGGTGAACTGGTACTTGAAACACTGGTTTGTAAAGGAGAGCTAGGTTATTCACTGATGCCTGAAGACCGCTACGCAATGATGCGTAACGTTTGGTTTATTCCCACTATTGATACGCTCTCACTATGGCTGGCCAGAGCGGGGTTTAAAGACATTCAGTGTGTAGAAGTAAACCAAACTTCTTTAGAAGAACAGAGAGTCACCAAGTGGATGCAATATCAGTCATTAAAGGACTTTCTTGACCCAGATGATTCATCTAAAACAATTGAAGGCTATCCTGCGCCGCTAAGAGCAACCTTTATTGCCACCAAATAAAACGAAAAAAATCCCGACCATCTCATCGATCGCCGGGATTTTTAAATATGTATTATGGCTATTTGAAAGGATGCCTTAATACGATCGTTTCAACTCTATCAGGGCCAGTCGAAATAATATCAACCGGCGCTTCGATTTTCTCTTCAATATACTTTATATAATTGCGCGCATTTTCAGGCAACTCTTCCAAGGTTTTCGCACCCAAGGTACTTTCAGACCAACCCGGCAGAGTTTCAAAGATCGGCTCTAGATCTTCATAGCCACGACCATCTAGTGGTGGTCTAGTTAAGGCTTTGCCTGCTTTAGTTTGGTAACCCACGCAGACTTTAATGGTTTCCAGACCATCAAGCACATCGAGTTTTGTTAAACAAATACCTGAGACCGAGTTAATTTGAATTGCATGGCGAAGCGCAACCGCATCAAACCAACCGCAACGACGAGCACGCCCAGTCGTCGCACCAAACTCATGACCTTTTTTCGCTAAGTGCTTACCTTGTTCATCAAACAGCTCCGTCGGGAATGGGCCGGAACCAACACGAGTTGTATATGCTTTGGTAATGCCCAGAATATAATCAAGGTACATTGGGCCAAAACCACTGCCCGTTGCTGTTCCGCCAGCCGTGGTGTTCGAAGAAGTAACAAAGGGGTAGGTACCATGATCGATATCTAATAGCGAGCCCTGCGCACCTTCAAACAAGATGTTTTCGCCCGCCTTACGGCAACGGTGAAGCTCATCTGTCACATCAATCGCCATGGGCAATAGAACCTTCGCCATCTCCAGAGCCTCATCTAAGGTTTTCTGGTAATCGACTGTGTCTACCTTATAAAAATGCTCCAATACGAAGTTATGATATTCCATAATTTCTTTAAGCTTAACGGCAAAACATGCTGGATCGACCAAATCCCCTAATCGTAAGCCGCGGCGAGATACTTTATCTTCATACGCTGGACCGATACCTCTTCCGGTTGTGCCAATTTTCTCGTCACCTTTAGCGATCTCACGCGCCTGATCTAGCGCAACGTGATAAGGCAAAATTAGCGGACAAGCCAAACTTAATTTCAGTCTTTCTTTAACCGGTACGCCTTTTTCTTCAAGCGCCGTCATTTCTTTAAGTAAAGCATCAGGTGCAAGCACAACGCCATTACCAATCAAGCAATTAACATTGTCACGTAAAATACCGGAGGGAATTAAATGCAAAACAGTTTTTTCGCCATCGATTACCAAAGTGTGACCTGCGTTGTGCCCACCTTGAAAACGAGCGACAACTGATGCCTGGTCAGTTAACAAATCAACAATTTTACCTTTGCCTTCGTCACCCCATTGAGTGCCCAAAATGACAACATTCTTACCCATAACTTATCTTCTCATTGAAAAAGCGAAAATGCTTTAGTACCTGTCAGGCGACTTATCAGTTTGGCCGCCAACTTAAATTCCGTACGTAATATTGAACCCTTCTAGTTGACAGATTTGATCTGCCAAACTTGGTTATCCAAAACTAGCTGCTGACTGCAGCCTAAAGATTCAGGTGTATCTTTTTCACTCAATCCTTGAATAACACAATGCTGCGCTCTTAACTCACTAATTTTCTTCAGCAGTTCTGCATCATTGCTAATCGGCGCAAAAATGGCTTCTCTGTTACGCTGACCTTTAGCCTGAGTTAAGCGCACTAAGGTTTTCAAATCTGCACTAAAACCAGTGGCAGGCCGAGTACCCTGAGAACTGATTTCACCCGCGCGACTAAAGCTTTTACCGATATCGTTATAACGACCACCCTTAGCAAGTGCATAACCGTAATCAGCACTAAATGCAGAGAACAAAATGCCAGTATGATAGCTATAGCCTCTCAGCTCACAAAAATCGAAGCCAATTTCAACATCGGCGAAGCGTGCCTGAATTTGTTCTGCAATCAACCTTAGTTCATTGATAGCCGAAATGATTGTATCAGCACTACTTAGTGCCAAATCAGAAACTGCCTTTTGATTTTTTTCGAGGGCATCGACACCGCCACTCAAGTTAGCAACATCGCGAATCAACAGGATAACATCGGCATTATCAGCACTGGTTTGCGCTAACGCATTCAACTCAGGAATTGATTTTCGACTCAGCGCATCAAAAATTTTGTTTTCCGTCTCTGTGTCAAGGGAGGAAGATTCAACCAAACCCTTGTAAATACCTACATGCGCGAGATCAACATGTATGCTAGAGATATTCGCTAAAGAAAGCGTCTCAAGCATGAGCGAAATAACTTCGATATCTGCCTGGGTACTTGATTCGCCAAACAACTCACAACCCACTTGCAGAGGGTTTCGATTCGTTAAGGTATGCGCTGGACGAGTATGGAGTACAGAGTCAACATAACACAACCTGCTGGTACCCGTACTTTGCAATAAATGGGTATCAATTCGAGCCACTTGCGGGGTGATGTCAGCCCGAACGCCCATGAGCCTACCGGAAAGCTGATCTGTAACTTTAAAAGTTTGAAGATCTAAATCGTTACCGGTACCGGTAAGAAGCGATTCAAGGAATTCGATGAGAGGTGGGGAAATAAGCTGATAACCGTATCGTGCGTACAAATCCAGTAGTTCTCGACGCATTAACTCTACTGACCAGGCTTCTGGAGGCAACAACTCATCCACTCCATCGGGCAATAACCAGCGTTCAGATACACTCATATCTCTACTCTCATGGTATTTATCTATAACGAAACAATGTAGGTACGAGACCAAAAATTACTTTTGGCTCATTCAGTGTTTGCGGGCGTTTTCTATAAAAATCAGCTCAAAACTATCTCTCGTAATAATTTTGACGAATAGGCCAGCCACAAAAGCGCAGATTTTAACGGTTTATTGAGCACAAAAAAACCAGAGTTTTAAAAAACCATAAAAAAACGCGGAATAGAGGCTCTATTCCGCGTTTTTAAAGCGTTTTATTAACTTACTTAGCCGTTGAGCTCTTCATGTATTTGAAGAAATCACTATCCGGCTTCAGCAGAAGAACATCGTCTTTGCCTGAGAAGGTGTCAGTATAAGCACGTAAACTTCGCGTAAATGAATAAAACTCAGCATCTTTCTTAAAGGCTTCAGCATAAGTAGCCGATGCAATCGCATCACCTTCACCACGCAAGGCCTCTGCTTTTCTGTATGCTTCTGCTTCTAGCACGGTTTTCTGTCTATCCGCGTTAGCTTTAATCCCTTCAGCAAGCTCCTTACCTTGAGATCTTGTTTCTCGGGCTTCCCGCTCACGTTCTGTCGACATTCTTCGGTAAACGTTTTTGCTCAAGTCTTCTGGTAAATCGATACCTTTGACTCGAACATCCAACACTTCGATACCAAACTCACCCACTGTTTGCTCATTAAGTTTTTTGGTAATGATAGCCATCAACTCATCACGCTCACCCGAAACAACCTCAGTCAAACTTCGCGAACCAAACTCATCACGTAGGCCCTTATTCGTTGAGTTAGATAGCAAGGTAGTTGCCTGCCAACGATTACCCGCTGTTGCCTTGTAGTAGGATTTAACATCAACGATACGCCACTTGATGAAAGAATCCACAATAACAAACTTCTTCCCTACTGTTAGGAAACGCTCTGGACGCGAATCTAAGGTTAAAACTCGCGCATCGAACTTTCGGACATTCTGAAAGAAAGGCAGTTTAAAGTGCAGACCGGGCTTAATATCACTCTCAACGATCTCACCAAATTGTAACTTAATCGCCACTTCACGCTCATCAACCACATATAGAGAAGAAGATACGAATAAAACAGCGAGCGCTATTAAGACTAAAGCAACTATAGAACCTTTAGACATTATCTGCCCTCCCTTGTTGTTCTGGTATTTCTAGAACGCAATTCTTCTATCACTTGATCCGCAATGTCAGATACTGGCTGATCAGAGGACGAGCTATCATTAGAAGATCGTGATGACATAATCTTATCTAGAGGCAAGTACATCATATTATTGCCGCCTTCTACGTCAACTAACACCTTACTACTGTTAGCGTAAACATTGGATATTGCATCGAGATACAAACGATCACGCGTGACCTTAGGTGCTTTTTTATACTCAATTAATAGTTTTTCGAAACGTTCAGCCTCACCCGACGCTTTTGCAATCACCTGCTCCTTGTATGCGCTGGCTTCCTCAATCATTCGCTGAGCTTTACCACGCGCTTCCGGGATAACAGTATTCGCATACGCTTCGGCTTCGTTCACATAACGCTCTTTGTCTAAGTTTGCTTTTTGCACGTCATCAAACGCTGCCTGAACGGCAGAAGGTGCTCTTGCTTCTTTCACGTTAACAATGCTGACGTTAATACCGGTTTGGTAAGCATCCATGAAGTTCTGCAAACGAGTTCGCGTATTGTTGGCGAGAATCGCACGGCCTGCGGTCATAATAGCGTTAAGGTTAGTACTCCCGACCTCATGTCTAAGCGCAGATTCCGCTGCATGAGATAGCGAACGCTCTGGATCTTCTGTTCGCAACGCAAAAGCAACAGGGTCTGAGACTGTAAACTGGACGTTTAATTCAATCTCTACGACGTTCTCATCCTGAGTCAGCATTTCATCTTTAAGCTCGGCATTACGAACATTTGTGACATTTACCGGTATTACTTTTTCAATAAGAGGGATAACAAAACGTAAACCAGGATCGAGTGTCCTATCATACTTACCCAGCTGTAAAACGACACCACGTTGCTGTTCATCAATCGTATAAATCGATTTGAATAACAAAAATGCACTAAACAGAATTAATGCAAGAATAACAATACCGCCGGAGCCACTATTAGAGCCAGCCCCCGAGCCACCGTTTTTATTACCACTATTGCCAAAAAGGCCATTTATTTTATCGAGTAACTGCTTGAGAGCTTGATCCAAGTCTGGGGGACCTTGATTGCCGCCATTGCGACCATTGTTATTACCCCAAGGGTCATTATCGTTGCGGTTACCACCCGGCTCATTCCAGGCCATAGAGTTCTCCGTTTGTGTTAATTTGAAATTGATTTATAGGTTACAGATGCGAACGCAATTAACCCAAGCTTTTATTAATGGGGTAACTCTATCGCATTACAAGGGGGTACATAGTATTAATGTTAAGGAGGGACAGCAAGGGAATATTCGGTAAAGCGCATCGGCTTTACCGAATATTTAATGAAGAGTTAATACGTTAATGCAATTCTATAGCCACGAACAATGCCGTCAGCCTGTGTCACATCAATTTTCAGCACACCTGGAGCAGCAGGAACATCATCTGCAGGACCAACAATAATCGAATGATCAAAGCCGCTGTCAGAACAAACAATATTAGGAATAACGACCGTCCCACCAGAAATTATTTCTCCATCTTCTACAGAAATAGCAACCGAAGTTCCGTTTGCTGGCGTAAGCCCATTAATATCGAAGAAATTTAAATTAATTATCGCTGGGCCGCCGGCAACACTGACAGACCCGCCTACATCATCTGTCATTTGTGTAAAGTCGGAAGACATGCAAATCGTTCGTGATTCTCTAACTTCTACCAAGTTAGCGCAGTGATCATCGGCCAGCGCAGCTGCACTGCAGTTTGTACCTTGGAACTTCGTACCAACTTTAGTATCAAAGACACCATTATCATTAAAGTCAGAATAAAACTCACCAGATGTATAAGTATCATCTTGGTTTGCATCCAAGAAAGCCTCAGAAAGATTAGTACTAACAGACTCAGTCGCGTCAAACACACCATTGGAGTTAGTATCTACAAAGGACTCTTCCCCAGTGGTACGCGCCAAAATTTCAACCAATCCTGAAGCAGGCCTTGGTTGCTGACTATTCCAATTAACAGAACAAGAACCATTCTGTAGCGCACATGAGCCTACAATAGCGCCTCCTGAAGTCAGAAAGGATATTTGCGTCCCATTTCTAGCAGGGTTGTTATATCTATCAGCAGCACGAATAGTGACTGTTGATATCGTTCCATCTATATTCCAACCACGAGGATTATAAGTATCAATAGACATCGAGAAGCTATCCTGATCAGGAATTCCCCCCAGAACCGCTATTGGGTTTGAAGTGGTTGATGTAGTTGTATCCGGATCATCTCCATTATCAATCACCACCGTTGCCGTAATGACAACACTGGTATTAACGCCACCCGCATTTAACTGAACTGACGTAACACCGTCTGCGTCAGTAACAGAAGAATTACTAGAAAGACTAATTCCCCCCACCTCAGTAGAAAGTTCGTATGTGATAGTTTCACCTGCCATAGGTGCACCAGTTTTATCTTTCAGACTGAACGATATAGTACTCACCTCTGGGTTAGCACTTGAACCACTTCCCTTAAGTGCAATCGTTGCAGGGTCTGCCCCCACAAACTCAAGTGCACCCAAAACCTGACCTGCTACATTAATAACCGTAGAGGCAGAGGTTCCATCACTTAATGTTGCAGTAATCGTATCTGCCCCTTCACAGGTATTGGCAGAATAAGTCGCTACAGCCGTTCCCGTCGTGGTGTTTACACTAGAATCAATAGTAGACAAGCCATTTTGAACACAACCAGAGGTAAAGTTAACGGTGACGGAGCTAGTGGTAAATAAAGAGTTATCGCTGGAGTCAACAATATTCACAGATACTACAGTATCACCACCATAAGAAAGATCCGATGAACCAATTGAGGTTGTTAAGCCACCTGACACAAATGTTCCGTCTGACCCTGTTCCAAGCTCCAAGCTTGAAATACCGAATGTGACCGATGCTGTTTTAGTGGTATCTGAGCCAAGAGTGGCTACCACAGTATCTGAGCCACTACAGGATGTCGCTGTATAGGTCACGGTTGCTGTACCAGCAGAGGTAATCGCTGTTGCACCAATAGTAGCCAGCCCTTCCGCAACACAACCCGAGGTAAAACTTACTGAACTTGGCGTAGATATTAAGGCGTTACTGTCATTACTATCGACCAAATTGACCGTAATGACCGTACTTCCACCATAAGAAAGGTCGGTGCCAGAAGGGATTGTCGTTGATAAGGCACCAGCAGTGAAGCTCGAACCTGAACCTGAGCCAAGCGAAGGGCTCACTTCTCCTTCAGGTGCTGGGTCTTCAGGGTCACCGGAATCACCTCCGCTACCATTTCCAACCCCAAAGCCATCACTACCACTACAGCCGCTTAACACTAGTGTAAATAACAGTGAAAGCATCACCGACTTTTTAAGAAACATTATTTAATCCTCAACTGGCAAAGCCCAACGTATCAATATGTTACAAAGAAATCCTAAAAAAGAAATTCACTTCTATTCAACATAGCATAGTTTTTTATTTTTAACAGAAGGCTTTATGAACTTAGTTTGTTTTTTTATGTAGCTCACACATTTACTATGCGCTAGGTATCAGAACCATTATTTAATTGATTCTCCGTGACGTCAGCCTGACGCAAAATTTTCTCAAAATCAGCGCGTTGCATCCTGATCTCGAGCCAAGTTTTGCCTTGCTCATCGGTGGTTTCATCAATGACAGCCGAGGCACTATAGAGAAGCGCCCGTAACTTACCCAGCTGCGGCGTAATTTCAATTTTCTTTTGGACTAATTCTTCACCCAGCAACTCCGCAACAACCTGTTGAAGCAACACCAAACCCTCGCCAGTGTGAGCAGACACCCATACCCGGATAGGCACGCCATCTTCATCACGATCTATCCTCGGCTCGCGCTCATCCAACAAATCCAACTTGTTATAGACCATCAATGTTGGTATATCATCGGCCCCAATTTCGGCTAACACCTGCTCAACCTGCTGGATATTATCGAGGCGATTTTCATCATGACAGTCGATAACATGCAACAACAACGTTGCATTACAGGTTTCTTCTAGGGTGGCTCGAAACGCATCAACTAGCTTATGGGGAAGGTGCCTGATAAAACCTACGGTATCCACAAGAATGGTATGTCCAATATCTGGCAGTGTCAGGCGTCTCAACGTAGGATCTAGTGTTGCGAATAACTGATCCGCCGCATAAACATCTGACTCTGTTAAACGATTAAACAGGGTAGATTTCCCCGCATTGGTATACCCGACTAAAGAAACAGTTGGGATTTCTGCCCGCACTCTTGCTTTTCGCCCTTGATCTCTTTGTTTTCTGACTTTTTCCAAACGTGCGCTGATGTTTTTGATTCTGGCTCGAAGTAAACGCCTATCCGTTTCAAGCTGAGTTTCACCTGGGCCTCGAAGACCGATCCCGCCTTTCTGTCGCTCAAGGTGTGTCCAACCTCGAATCAATCGCGTTGACATATACTCCAACTGAGCCAATTCAACTTGCAGCTTACCTTCATGTGTTCGGGCACGCTGGGCAAAAATATCCAAGATAACGCCCGTTCGATCAATTACCCGACACCCCAGCGTTGCCTCGAGATTACGTTGCTGACTAGGCGATAAAGCATGATTGAACAGCACCACATCGGCTTCCGCATGCTCAACCTCGAAACGAATTTCTTCTAGTTTACCTTTTCCTACAAAGTAGCGAGGATCAGGTTTATCTCTAGACCCAGTGACTACCCGGAGCGCCTCAACACCCGCCGATGACACCAGTTCTTGGAACTCCTGAACATCTTCCCGCTCTTTTTCAGCAAAAAAATCGATATGTACCAGCACTGCAAATTCACCAGAATCGGGGCGATCAAACACGTATAGAAGTCTCCAAGTGTTGAAGAAAAAAAGAAGAGGGATTAGAAACAACGAACAAGGGTGTTAGTTCTTTATTGATCGAATCAACACCCTTAAAAGAAAAGAAACTTTTTAGGAACATAGACCTTAGATTATGCGTCTTGATCTTCCGGTGCTGCTACACGGACATTTCTAGCAGGAACCACAGTCGAAATGGCATGCTTATAAACCATTTGGCTAACTGTATTTTTTAATAGGATGACGAACTGATCAAATGACTCTATTTGACCTTGAAGTTTAATGCCGTTCACCAAGAAAATGGAAACAGGAATTCGCTCTTTCCGCAGAGCATTTAAATATGGATCTTGAAGTGAGTGGCCCTTAGACATGTTGTTATCTCCTAGTATTTTTTAAATCTGTCTATCTATTATTGTATCCATTTAACGCATTTAAAGCTTAAAATATGTGAGCTGCGTCTTAATATGCGGCATTTTCAACGATTTTCAACGCTTTAGCCAGCACTTTTCCATCATTCGTGTCTAATTGATATAAATTCGGCCAGCTTCTTAACCATGTTAGTTGCCTTTTTGCCAATTGACGAGTTGCAATAATGCCGCGCTCCCGCATTTCTTCAAAACTTTGTTTCCCATCAAGAAAATCCCATGCTTGACGATAACCAACACAGCGCATGGAAGGTAGCTCAGCATGTATATCATTCCGCTTGTGAAATAGCGTTACTTCATCAAGAAAGCCATTCTCCAGCATCTGATCAAAACGCTGCTCAATCCGACGATGCAGCTCCTTTCGATCCTGTGGCGCAATGGAAAAATTCAAAAACCGATACGGCAGAGGTGGCAAGCCTGCTTGCTCAACACTTTCATGAGCTTCAGTGTAACCAGCATCTTCACTTTTACCAAGGTGAGTTTTTTGAGCCTGCCATAATTGAGTCATGGTTTTACCCGAAACTCGATAAATTTCCAGTGCTCGTTGAAGCCGCTGCGTATCTGTCGGCTTAATTCTCCTAGCAGAGTCTGGGTCTACCTTCTGAAGTTCTTCATGAATAAACGCCCAACCTTTGTTTTTAGCATCCTCATTAATCTTTTCTCGCACCAAGGGATCAGCTGAGGGCATGTTAGCGATACCTTGCTGAATAATTCGGTAGTACATCATCGTCCCACCTACCAGCAAAGGAATTCGACCTTCTTGACTAATAGCGGCCATTTCAGAAGAAACATCTTGGTAGAAACGCGAAACCGAGTAACTTTCCGTTGGCTCAATAATATCGATTAAGCGGTGAGGCGCTTTTGCCAACAACGCTTTTTCGGGCTTGGCTGTGCCAATATCCATGCCTTTATAAATAAGCGCAGAATCCACACTCACAATATCGCAAGGCATTCGCTCACTTAAGGCCACGGCCAAATCAGTCTTACCAGCAGCGGTTGGCCCCATCAAACAAATCGCTAAAGGCAGGCCTTCCATTGCATCTAACTGAGCCTGATCAAGGTTGAGTAACGTAGGCAGATCCGAAATAGCTGACTCATCCATTCAACTATCGACCTCTTAGAAAAAGCTTATCCAGCTCTTGCATGGATAAGGCAGCCCAAGTCGGGCGCCCATGATTGCACTGACCACTGCGCTCCGTCGCTTCCATATCTCTTAAAAGCGCATTCATCTCGGGCACAGTAAGTGCTCGGTTTGCCCTAACTGAGCCATGACACGCCATACTGCTCATCAATTCGTTGGCTGCTGTTTCAAGCTGATCAGAGTAACCATACTCAATCATATCACTGAGCAAATCCTTCACTAGCATTGCCACATCGACATTTTGCAGAATAACTGGCACTTGTCGAACAATAATACTTTCTGGCCCGGAACGCTCAAGCCTCAAGCCAAACTTGAGCAAACCTTCGGCACACGATTCAGCAATATCTGCTTCTTTCTGGCTAACCGCAATATTCATCGGCACCAATAAAGGTTGTGCCACGATGCCTTTTTGATAAAAGTCAGTCTTCATGCGCTCATAGGTAATTCGCTCATGGGCGGCATGCATATCAACAACAATCAAGCCTTGCTTATTTTGAGATAAAATATAAATGCCATGTAACTGCGCGATAGCAAAGCCCAGAGGATAATCCTGAAGCTCTTGCGTGTCATAAGACACAGGCTGCACAGCACTTAGCTGCGAATTATCAGGGTGTAATGACTGGTAATGAGACATCGTTTCCGCCACGGATGCTTGCTGTGACGGTTGTTGGAAAGTTGCGCCCATATACTGCCCCGCACTACCTTCTGCACGCTCAGTGCCTTGCACCAGACTCATTCTATCTTGGGCACCATAACTGGGTGTGAATGCGGAGGCTGAATGTTCAGGCGAAACATAACTTGTTTGTTCAACCTGCGACATATCTGAATCTTGTGAGATGGTTTCAGGGCGGATATCCGCCAAAGCCTTGTGCAGACCTCT
This sequence comes from Oleiphilus sp., assembly GCA_048058835.1. Lineage (GTDB taxonomy): Bacteria > Pseudomonadota > Gammaproteobacteria > Pseudomonadales > Oleiphilaceae > PZPK01. The sequence continues at coordinate 87,755 of JBLLNS010000012.1, read as the reverse complement.
AAAAATGAAGTCGTGCACCATTCTGCCATCACGAAACCTCACCTCATGCTTGGTTGGATGCACATTTACATCGACCAAAGCCGGATCAAGTTCTAGGTAAAGAACAAAGGCTGGGTGCCGACCATGATACAAAACATCCCGATATGCCTGTTTCACAGCATGCGTGACCAACCGGTCTTTAATCACTCGGCCATTGACAAAAAAGTACTGTAAGTCGGCTTGGCTTCTCGAAAAAGTAGGTTTCGCAACCCAACCCCACAATTTTAAACCAGTCGCCTCCACCTCAACACGAATGGCACTTTCCATAAATGGTTTACCGCACAGAGAAGCAACTCGCTGCTCTTTTGCCGCTAAATCAGGTGCCGGCCTAAGGTTATGTATGCCTTTTTGGTTATGTGATAATTCGAAAGCGACCTCGAAGCGACTCAGCGCTTGACGCTTAAGAACCTCTTCCAAATGATTAAATTCAGTTTTCTCAGTCCTCAAAAATTTGCGTCTAGCCGGGGTATTAAAGAAAAGGTCTCGCACTTCAACAGAGGTACCGCGGTTATGGGCAACCGGACTTAAGCGCGCCTCCATATCTCTGCCTTCGGTAATCACCTGCCAGCCCTGTTCGGAAAGATCCGTTTTAGAACTCAAAACCAAACGCGAAACAGAAGAAATACTCGCCAGCGCCTCACCTCTAAAACCCAGCGTGGCGACTGCTTCAAGATCATCCAAGGATTCAATCTTGCTGGTCGCATGACGGCTAAGAGATAAAGGCAAATCATCTTTATCCATGCCGACACCATCATCTCGAACAAGAATGCGTTTGACACCACCCGCCTCAACTTGCACCTGAATTCTCTTGCCACCCGCATCTAATGCGTTTTCCAACAATTCTTTGACCACCGATGCGGGGCGTTCAACCACCTCACCGGCCGCAATTTGGTTAGCAAGACGTGCAGAAAGTTTATGAATTTTACTCATTGATAGTAGATACTTTTATTAACGAATTGATCGATAAGACAGCCGTAAAACAGGCAAAAATGGAATATTTATGCTCATCTTACATGAGCATAAATATTAGGGCCAGCATGCTAGACCCAGCAAAAGAATGCAAGCGTTCAACCAGCCGGAAGCTTAAGACCTTGACCTATTCTGAGCTGGTCTGATGATAGTTTATTGAGGCTTTTTATTTCTTTCAGTGAGACTTGATTCCTCACAGCAATCCGCGACAAGGTGTCACCCGGTCTGACGATGTAACGCTTGTAACTGGTCGATGCTGAAGCAGACTTTTCCGAATCGCCATGACGGCTATTGACAGCTTGTTTGTTTTTCGCGTTCTTCATCCATGCGACCAACGTTCCAGGAGGCGGAGTACGCTCAAAATATCTGACTATACCCTTGTGGATTGAGCTCGCTAGCTGCTGCTGATAAGCAGTGGACTTAAGTCTGCGCGCCTCATCCGGGTTAGAAATGAAACCAGTTTCAATCAAAATGGACGGAATATCGGGCGACTTCAATACCACAAAGCCTGCTTGCTGGACATTTTTTTTATGCAGATGCGCCATATGACTCATAGCGCTAAGCACTTGGCTACCCACGCCTAAACTGGCAGTTAGGCTCGCGGTAGAGGAGAGGTCCAGCAACACGCCAGCCAACACATCATCTTTATCTTCTAAACTAAGGCCATCGATTCCACCGATCAAATCAGCACTATTCTCTTTTTTTGCCAACCATCGCGCCATTTCTGAAGAAGCGCCCCGGTTAGACAAGGCATACACAGATGCACCTTTTGCCTGAGGTTTGGTAAAAGCATCAGCATGAATAGACACGAGTAGATCAGCATTGAACTTTCTGGCTAAATTTGTGCGATCTCTTAAACCAACATAGTAATCACTTTCGCGCGTCAAGAAGGCTTTAAAACCTTTTTGGCTATCGATTTTTCGTTTTAAGGCTTTCGCCACAGCCAGTACTACCTGCTTCTCTCTGACACCATTCGGGCCTATCGCACCCGGATCTTCTCCACCATGCCCAGGATCGATGACGACGACAATATCACGCTTACCTTCGTGAAGGCTGATTTCATCCAGCTTATTTTCAAGCGTCATGCTGGACTGTTTTCTCTGGGTTTCAGACACTAAATCGAACACCAAGCGTTCGTTGTATTGTTGGTTTGCTTTTAAAAGAAATGACTTCGCTTCAACTTTTTCTTTTAGATCAAGCACCACACGCAAATCATCTTGATTCCGTCGCGCCGTCCTGATCGCCTTTAAAGGGGACTGAGTCAAATCGAGAGAGTTGAATATTTTTGGGCGTTTTGAGGCATTACTGATATCGATCACAATACGATCAGGCTTCACGAGAGTCATGACTCGATAGTCAACACTTTTAGATAGCTCGAACACTAGCCGCGTCGATTCCGGCGATTCCCAAATACGAGCCGTGAGTACTTCCGACTGTTTCGCCATGACCGAAAAAGATGCTAAGGTGCTCAGCATCATAAGCAAGCTCAATAATACTCTGAACACTAACGACACCTCGCAGCTAGTAGTTTTAAAGACACAGAAATCACCTGCATACTCCCCTTATCATCTTGAGCGAACATAAAATAGCCCTCATTGCGTCTCCAAGCTTACGCTTTGTTCGACCAGTGTCAGGCCATTATTTCTGAGAAGCAAAGTTAGCTCATTCAAATTCTCAGTCTGCTGATTCAAGCCAGCCATCAACTCAAAACTCGCCTCCCTGCCCTCTCCAGTTGAAGACAGGCTTATTTTGATACTCGGCAAAGGCAAAATTCCCCAGCCTTTTTCTGGCCATTCAAGCAAGCAAACAACAAAGTCATCAGAATTCACTTCAAAATAGTCACGAATCCCCATAAATTCCAGCTCTTCGGGGTCACCCAGTCGATACAAATCAAAGTGGTATAAACGTTTTTTACCCATCTCATAGGGCTCGACCAAAGTATAGGTTGGACTTTTCACCGCCCCTTGATGACCCGCCGCTGAGAGAAACCCTCGACTGAAGGTGGTTTTGCCCATCCCCAAATCACCATGAAGATAAATCACAAACGCCTCATTCGCTTGACCCGCCTTGCACTGACTTTCATGAAAGGCCGCCACCCAGCTGAACACACTCGCCCCAAACAACAAGGTGTCTTGCTCATGCGCCAAGGTAACACGCACAGACTGTTTGTTATGGTTCATTTCATTTGACTTCATGCCGTGCTCATTCCAGTTCAACTTCATTTTTTTGAGTCTGGCCAAACCCTACGCTTTACAAGGAAAGTTGAGTATGGTCATATCATCTCTGGCTATTCATCCGAACAAAGCCAATACCGAACAGTGACTATAGACGTTATATTGACTAGCGAGATCAACACCTAAAGTATTTGTTGAAAAAATAACGCTACTTAACTGTTAAGCATAGCAAAACATTCCTAAAGATTCACGAAAATGACGCAAGCCAAGACACAGCTTTCCCAGGCCGAAATAAGTAACCTGACTCAACAAATAAAAGAAAAAGCTAAATCCTTGGGTTTTCAACAACTAGGGATCACCGATACCGATTTATCCGATCATGTTGAGGCTTATCAGGACTGGTTGGATCATGGCTATCATGCAGATTTGGATTACATGGCGAAGCATGGCAGCAAACGTTGGACTGCCGAAGAATTAACCCCAGGTACGCTGCGAGTCATTTCCGTCAGAATGGATTATATGAGTGAAGCAGAACCGCCACTCGACCTATTGAACCAGTCGAAGCAAGCTTATATTTCAAGGTATAGTCTCGGGCGCGACTACCATAAGCTGATCCGTTCCCGCTTAAAAAAATTAATTCACTTTATTCAAGAAACCGCTCAACAACACCAGTTTCGCGCCTTTGTGGATAGCGCGCCAGTTCTCGAACGAGCGTTTGCAGAAAAAGCCGGACTTGGCTGGTTTGGCAAAAACACCATGATCATCAACAAAAAAGCCGGCTCTTGGTTTTTTCTGGGCGAGATATTTACCGATCTTCCGCTGCCAATCGACGCCCCCCATGGCTCCGAACATTGCGGCAGTTGCACCGCCTGCTTAGATATCTGCCCAACTCAGGCTTTCAAAGGCCCTCACATACTCGATAGCCGTCGCTGCATATCCTATCTAACCATTGAATTAAAAGGCAGCATTCCTGTGGAGCTGAGAAGCAAAATGGGCAATCGAATTTTTGGCTGTGATGACTGTCAGCTCATCTGTCCTTGGAACAAGTTCAGTAAACCGACACAAGAAGAGGATTTCAGCCCAAGACATCACCTAAACGACAGCAGCCTGATTGATTTATTCAGCTGGGATGAAGACACCTTTTTAAGCAAAACGGAAGGTTCCGCTATCCGTCGAGCTGGTCATGAGTCATGGCTTAGAAATATTGCCGTTGCACTGGGTAACGCCGACACCAGCGAGGCTGTTATTTCTGCCCTGAAAGCCAGACTTCACCACACCTCCCCTATCGTACAAGAGCATGTCCAGTGGGCCTTGAACCAACATCGCTAAGCGATTATCAGACCTAAATGATCAAGTTCTAAGCCTTGCAAACACCAAAACCTTACCTGAGAAAACGTTGGTCTGCGCCACAAAACCAGACTGAGAGATACAGAAAACGACAAAGCTATATCAAAATTTATTGATATAGAATTGCCATATCAAAATATATTGATATACTCACCCTCATGACAAATTTACCTCTTATCAATCGGGCAACTGAAGATACGTCAGCGCAGCTTGACTCGCTACACGACATCACACGCTTCAGTCAGGTCCTTAAAGCCTGTGCAGACCCGCTTCGTGTACAAATACTCAAAGCGCTTAGTGACGATACTTTTGGCGTACTGGAATTAACCCAGATATTTGAAACCAAACAATCCGGAATGAGCCATCATCTCAAGGTATTAAGTCAGTCAGGTTTGGTTGAAGCGCAGCGAGAAGGCAATGCTATTTTTTATCGCCGCCCCTTGAGTGTTAATGAGTATCACGACAAACAAGCCATTGAACACATATTAACACTGATTGACCGCTTCGAGCTGAGCGCCGACATCCTTGCAAAAATTGCCGACATTCAACATCAACGCGCCGCTCAGTCTCAAGTTTTTTTCGCTCGAAATACTGACCGCTTTCAAGAGCAACAAGAGTTAATCGCTGAGCATGACCAATATGCCAATGCCAGCTTTGAACTGCTTTGCCAGTCATTTGAAAACAAAGATTACGCAGACAAAAGCGTCATGGAAATTGGCCCCGGTGAAGGGCTTTTTTTACCGCAGCTTAGCCAAACATTTAAATCTGTGATTGCCCTAGACAATTCAGAAGACATGCTAAAAAAAGCAAAGAAACAAGCACTAAAGCATAATCTGACGCAAATCGATTTCCATCTAGGTGACACGCAGTACTACCGGCAAAAAGTGAGTACACAAAAAGCCGATTTGGTCGATGCCGTGGTGATGAACATGGTGCTGCATCATGTCCCCGCACCGGCAAAAGTATTTAATGATATCGCACAGTTCCTCAAACCCAACGGCGTCCTGATTGTTTGCGATCTATCGCATCACAACCAGGAATGGACCAAAGAAAACTGTGGTGACATCTGGCTAGGATTTGAAGCCGAAGAGCTAAGCAAATGGGCACACAATGCGGGATTCACTTCCGATAAAACCGTCTTCATAGGCTTACGTAACGGCTTCCAAATCCAATTACGTAAATTCATTAGAACCTGACACAACGATGAACCTTAATGGGTAAACCGTGTTTAAACCAACAAAAAATGGACATACATTATGAGCGAATATTCTCTATTTACTTCTGAGTCGGTCTCTGAAGGCCATCCGGATAAAATGGCTGACCAAATATCAGATGCAGTGGTTGATGCCATTATCAAAGACGACCCCAATGCCCGAATCGCGGTAGAAACCATGGTTAAAACCGGTATGGCGATTGTCGCAGGTGAAGTCAGAACCTCTACTTATGTCGACTTAGAAGACCTGATACGTGATGTCATTCTAGACATTGGTTACAACAGCTCAGATGTCGGCTTTGACGGTGCATCCTGTGCAGTCTTGAACGCCATCGGCAAGCAATCTTCCGATATTGCCATGGGTGTTGACGAAGCGAACAATAAAGATTTGGGTGCCGGCGACCAAGGCCTAATGTTCGGTTACGCCACTAACGAAACCGATGTATTGATGCCAGCACCGATCTACTACTCTCATAGATTAGTGGAGCGCCAAGCTCAACTACGTAAAAATGGCAGCTTACCTTGGTTACGTCCAGATGCTAAAAGCCAGGTTACGCTACGATACGAAAACGGCAAGCCTATTGCTGTCGATGCTGTAGTACTTTCAACCCAGCATAATCCTGAAATTAAACTAGATGAACTGCGCGAAGCTGTCCTGGAAGAAATCATCAAACCGGTTTTACCTTCCGAATGGCTTCACAGCGACACCCTGTTTCATATCAACCCAACCGGAAACTTCGTCATTGGCGGACCCGTTGGCGACTGTGGTCTAACAGGCCGAAAGATTATTGTCGACACTTACGGTGGTATGGCTCGACATGGCGGCGGTGCTTTCTCGGGTAAAGACCCGTCTAAAGTCGATCGCTCTGCTGCTTATGCGGGCCGTTACGTCGCGAAAAATATTGTTGCGGCTGGCCTTGCCGATAGATGTGAAATACAGGTTTCGTATGCGATCGGGGTCGCTGAACCAACATCAATTTCCATCAACACCTTCGGTTCAAACAAAGTAGCAGAAAGCAAAATTGAAACATTAGTTCGAGAACATTTCGACCTTCGTCCTCAAGGTATTATCGATATGTTAGATCTACGACGCCCCATCTATCGCGATACTGCGGCATATGGTCACTTTGGTAGAACGAACCCGAATTTCACTTGGGAAAAAACAGATAAAGCAGCGGCATTAAAAGCAGCAGCTGGCCTTTAGTATTGGGCAAGTTCAGTCAAATTAATATCGCAATCGACTGAATGAAACCGTAAAACAACATAGACAGATGACTAAACCTGCTTGCTGGTTTAAATCACACTTAGAGGTAATAGATAAATGAGTTTTTCAGATTACAAAGTAGCCGATATGAGCCTTGCAAACTGGGGCCGAAAAGAAATTGATATTGCTGAAGGTGAAATGCCTGCATTAATGGCACTTCGTCGTAAGTATAAAGACAGCCAACCTTTAGCGAATGCCAAAATTATGGGCTGTATTCATATGACCATACAGACGGCCGTGTTGATTGAAACCTTAGTCGACTTAGGCGCCGAAGTTCGCTGGTCCTCTTGTAATATCTTCTCGACTCAGGATCATGCCGCAGCTGCGATTGCAGCAGCTAACATCCCGGTTTTTGCTTGGAAAGGTGAAACTGAAGAGGAGTTTTTATGGTGTATCGAACAAACCATTCTAGCCGAAAAAGGTAGCGACAAAGTCTGGGATGCCAACATCATTTTAGATGATGGCGGCGACCTGACCGAAATGGTTCACACTAAGTATCCTGAGATGCTTGACAAAATTCATGGCATTTCCGAAGAGACAACCACTGGCGTGCACAGACTGTTAGAGATGCTTGAAAAAGGCGAACTAAAAGTGCCAGCGATTAATGTTAACGACGCCGTGACCAAATCAAAAAATGATAACAAGTACGGTTGTCGCCATAGTTTGAATGATGCGATCAAACGTGGAACAGATCATTTGCTAGCAGGTAAAAAAGCGCTCGTGATTGGCTATGGTGATGTGGGCAAAGGTTCGGCTGCGTCATTAAGACAAGAAGGGATGATAGTGAAAGTCACCGAAGTGGACCCTATCTGCGCGATGCAAGCTTGCATGGATGGTTTCGAAGTTGTCTCGCCTTATATTGACGGTATCAACACCCGAACGCTGGAAGGCATCAACACGCTATTAATGTCGACCACAGACTTAATCGTCACCACCACTGGCAACATTGATGTGTGCGACGAATTTATGCTGCAAACGCTAAAATCCGGTGCGGTGGTGTGTAACATTGGCCACTTTGACAGTGAGATCAATACTGCCTATATGAGAAAAAACTGGGAGTGGGATGAGGTTAAACCTCAGGTACATAAAATTTATCGCGATAAAGAGAAAAACGATCACTTGATTCTTTTATCAGAAGGTCGTCTCGTCAACTTAGGCAACGCGACTGGTCATCCTTCTCGCATTATGGATGGTTCATTTGCAAACCAGGTTCTAGCCCAAATGTATTTATACGAGAAAAAGTTTGCCGACCTTCCTGCAGAAGAAAAAGCAGACAACCTATACGTGAAGATCTTGCCTAAAAAGCTGGATGAAGAAGTTGCACGTGACATGGTTGAAGGCTTTGCCGGTGTAATCACGCAGATGACGCCAGAACAAGCAAAATACATTAATGTACCGGTAGACGGCCCCTATAAGCCAGAAGCCTATAAATACTAAAACAAGCACGCATTGCGTGAGTGCTGAATAAGGTCGAAACCTAAACCGGCCTTATTTAGCACCGTGATTTTCTATCCTTGCTTGCCATATTGCGCTCAACAGCAAACAATAAGCTTGAATAGAAAACATCAAGATTGAATAGAATGGACAAGAAAATGGATAGCCAAACGCAATTCAAACCACGATATAGCTTTGAATTTTTCCCTCCCAAAACGCAGGCGGGAATGGAAAAGCTGCAAGCAGTTCGCGACGAACTGGCAAGACGCAAGCCAGACTTTTTCTCGGTCACCTATGGTGCCGGAGGTTCAACCCAAGAGCGTACAATTGACACCGTATTAAAACTTCAGGATCAAGGCATTTCAACGGCACCTCACTTGTCTTGTGTGGGTTCAACACTCGACAACATGAAGTCATTACTGGATATGTATATAGAAAATGGCGTGAACCGCATTGTCGCATTGCGCGGTGACTTGCCTTCCGGCATGGGCTCAGCGGGCGAGCTACGCTATGCCAACGAACTAGTAGAATATATCCGCAAGCACAGTGGCGACCACTTTAATATCGAAGTCGCCGCCTATCCGGAATTTCATCCGCAAGCGCCTTCAGCTGAAGCTGACCTGATCAACTTCAAGAAAAAAGTCGATGCCGGTGCCAATAGTGCCATTACCCAATATTTCTACAATGCCGACGCTTATTTCTATTTTATCGAGCGTGTCGAAAAAATGGGCATTCATATTCCTATCGTGCCCGGCATCATGCCAATCACCAACTACAGCAGCTTGATCCGTTTCAGTGATATGTGTGGCGCAGAAATTCCTCGCTGGATTAAAAAGCAGCTAGAAGCCTATGGTGACGACATGGCCAGCATAGTCGCTTTCGGTGAACAAGTTGTCACGGAAATGTGTGAGCGCTTGCTTGCTGCAGGTGCACCCGGTTTACACTTCTATACGCTAAACCAAGCAGCCCCAAATCTAAAAATCTGGGACAACCTCGGCTTGAGCGACGAGGAAAAAATTCGCTTCTAAATCATATCTTAACCAATAGCCTTTCTTTCCTAGAAAGGCTATTTATAACGCCACCCCCAACCCGCCTGCAGCCTTAACTCTCCTTTCTTTTCCATACAAAACAGCTACGCCTATGTCTTCAATATCAATTGTCACGTTTTGTGAATTTAATTTTATTTTGGCAATCTCAGCGGCAAAACGAAAACCTACACGCTAGACTGATTAGAACAAGTCATCATCAAAACACTTAGTTTTGATCACCACGGCATTTTCAAACAGGTTCCAAAAACAAGATGTAACGCGATACTACTTTTACAGAAATTTAGGGGGCAGCATGAGTATTTTTAGTCATTACCAATCTAGGTATGAACTCACTCAACAAGAAGAATTCACCTTAGAAGAATATCTGGACATCTGTAAAAAAGACCCCAGTGCCTACGCCACAGCAGCAGAAAGAATGCTGATTGCAATCGGTGAACCCGAACTAATCGACACTTCGAAAGACCCCCGCCTTAGCCGTATATTTTCTAACAAAGTTATCAAACGCTACCCTGAATTCAGTGATTTCTACGGCATGGAAGAATGCATAGAGCAAATCGTTTCTTTCTTCAAACATGCGGCTCAAGGTCTAGAAGAAAAGAAACAAATTCTCTATTTGCTTGGCCCAGTCGGTGGTGGTAAATCCTCACTTGCCGAAAAGCTTAAAGCGCTGATGCAAAAAGCACCTTTTTATGCGATCAAAGGTTCTCCGGTAAACGAAAGCCCGCTTTGCTTGTTCGACCCAAGCGAAGATGCTGATATTTTGAAACAGGAATACGGCATCGATAAACGCTACCTAAACACCATTATGTCGCCTTGGGCAGTAAAACGCCTACATGAATACGGCGGCGACATCAGCAAGTTTAAAATAGTCAAAATCTGGCCTTCTATTCTGGACCAAACCGCCATCGCCAAAACCGAGCCCGGCGACGAAAACAATCAGGACATTTCAGCCTTGGTTGGCAAGGTCAATATTCGCATGCTGGAAGATTACTCCCAAGATGACCCTGACGCTTATAGCTTCAGTGGTGGCTTGTGTTTAGCCAACCAGGGCATTCTAGAGTTTGTGGAAATGTTCAAAGCGCCTATTAAAGTGCTCCATCCCTTATTAACGGCGACCCAAGAAGGTAATTACAACTCGACCGAAGGGATGAGCGCCATCCCTTTCGAAGGCATTATTCTGGCTCACTCGAATGAATCCGAGTGGCAAACCTTCAGAAACAATAAGAATAATGAGGCCTTTCTAGACCGTATTTCCATCGTCAAAGTGCCTTATTGTTTGAAAGTTACAGAAGAAGTCATGATCTACAAAAAGCTGTTGGAGAACAGCTCTTTATCAGAAGCCTCATGCGCGCCTGACACACTCAACATGTTGGCGCAATTTTCTGTGCTGTCACGCCTACATGAACCGGAAAACTCAAATATTGGCTCGAAGATGAAAGTCTATGACGGGCAAAATATTAAAGACACGGACCCAAAAGCCAAATCAATTCAAGAATACAAAGACAACGCCGGCGTCAATGAAGGCATGGAAGGCTTATCAACCCGCTTTGCCTTCAAGATTCTTTCCAAAGTATTTAACTTTGACACCACAGAAGTGGCGGCGAATCCGGTGCACTTACTCTATGTACTTGAAAAGCAAATCGAGCAGGAACAATTTCCACAGGAAACCGCAGACCGTTACTTACGATTTATTAAAGAATTTCTGGCGCCTCATTATGTCGAATTCATCGGCAAAGAAATTCAAACAGCTTATTTGGAATCCTACTCGGAATATGGCCAAAACATCTTTGACCGCTATGTCACTTATGCCGACTTCTGGATTCAGGATCAGGAATACCGCGATCCAGAAACTGGTGAAAGCTTTGACCGCGCCGCCATCAATGAAGAGCTGGAAAAAATTGAAAAACCCGCAGGTATTAGTAATCCAAAAGATTTCCGAAATGAAATTGTTAACTTTATGCTTCGTGCTCGCGCCAACAATAATGGCCAGAACCCCTCTTGGATGAGCTACGAGAAACTGCGTACGGTCATCGAAAAGAAAATGTTTTCAAATACGGAAGACTTACTTCCTGTTATTTCATTTAATGCAAAAAGCTCGAACGAGGACAAACAAAAGCATCAGCAATTTGTCGATCGAATGATGGATCGCGGTTATACCCAGAAACAAGTTCGCTTGCTGGCAGAGTGGTACTTACGGGTTCGAAAGTCGCAGTAAGCCTTCGGACGTCAATAGACTCTGCTTAGATTGAGTTCTAAGCCAGAGACCAAGTTTGCTTAGACCATCAGGAATACGTATGGGGATTAGCCACATCATAGACCGCCGCTTGAACGGCAAAAACAAAAGCGCAGTCAATCGCGATAGGTTTCTGCGGCGCTATAAAGCGCATATCAAAAAAGCCGTCGCCGATGCTGTCGGTAAACGCAGTATTACCGACATGGATCGTGGCGAGAACATCAGCATTCCAAGTAAAGATTTGGACGAACCCGTCTTCCATAGCGGTAAAGGCGGCATCAAAGAAGTTGTTAATCCCGGTAACAAGGAATTCAGCACTGGTGATCAGTTACCAAAACCACCCGGCGGCCAAGGCGGCGGCAGTGGTGATGGCAAGGCAAGTGACTCGGGTGAAGGTATGGATGAGTTTGCCTTTCAGATTTCCCAAGAAGAATTTCTAGACTTCATGTTCGAAGATTTAGCGCTGCCTAACCTGATCAAGAAACAGCTCAAAGACACCACTTCCTATAAGTACTTAAGAGCGGGTTACAGCAATCAAGGCAATCCATCCAAAATTAATATTGTTCGTTCCTTACGCAAAGCCTATGGACGACGCATTGCCCTGACGGGAAAATCCAAAGAAAAAATACAAGCCTTAGAAGATGAACTCGCCTTACTCGATGCCCAGGATGATCTTCAACTGAAACGAAAAACGGAGCTCGAACTGGAGCTAAACCGATTAAAAAAACGGATTCACAACATTCCCTGGATTGATGAATTCGACCTTCGCTATAACCAACATATCAAGCAGTCTGTGCCCAGTACGAGCGCCGTCATGTTTTGCTTGATGGATGTTTCCGGTTCCATGACCCAGATGCATAAAGATATTGCTAAGCGATTTTATGTTCTGCTGTATTTATTTTTGAAGCGTAACTATCAAAAAATTGATGTGGTTTTTATTCGGCATCACACCAGCGCCAAGGAAGTCGATGAAGAAGAGTTTTTTTATTCTCGTGAAACCGGTGGCACCATTGTGTCCAGTGCACTCAACTTAAGTCACGAAATCATTCAAAAGCGCTACCCAGCCTCTGAATGGAACATCTATGCCGCCCAAGCATCAGATGGCGATAACTGGAATGACGACTCGCCACTCTGCAGCAAAATTCTAATCGATAAAATATTGCCACAACTCCAATATTACGCCTATATCGAAATCACCCAGGGCCAACACCAAAGCCTCTGGCACGAATACAGCAAGGTGAAAGAGCAGTTTGAGGATTGCTTCGCCATGCAACATATTACCAGTGAAGGCGACATCTACCCCGTTTTCAGAGAATTGTTTCAACGGAGGCCAGCATGACATCCAGCCCAAAAGAAACAAAAAGCAAAGCCAAAACAAGCGCTAAGAAAAACACAAAAAAACCAGACACACGGCAGTTTATTGCGACAGGCTCTGAATGGTCATTCGAGTTAATCGAACAATTTGACCAAGCAATCGCAGAAATCGCGCGCGGATATAATTTGGATACCTACCCAAACCAGATTGAAATTATTAGCTCTGAACAAATGCTGGATGCTTATTCATCAGTCGGCATGCCGCTTGGTTACAGTCATTGGTCTTATGGCAAACAATTTCTGCAAAATGAAAAAGGCTATAAACGCGGGCAAATGGGCTTGGCCTATGAAATCGTGATTAATTCTAACCCCTGCATTGCTTACTTGATGGAAGAAAATACCCTGATGATGCAGGCTCTGGTCATTGCACATGCTGCTTATGGCCACAACTCGTTCTTCAAAGGCAACTATTTATTCAAAACCTGGACCGATGCCAGTGCCATTATCGATTACCTTTTATTTGCTAAAAACTATATTGCCAAGTGCGAACAACGTTATGGTATCGATGAAGTCGAAAGTTTTCTGGATTCTTGTCACGCCATCATGAATTACGGCGTCGACCGTTATAAACGTCCTTCCCCCATCTCGGCAGATGAAGAGCAAAAACGTCAGGAAGATCGCGAGCATCATCTGCAACAGCAAGTGAATGAATTATGGCGAACTATTCCGGTCAACCCTGAAAAACAGGAAGAAACTCGCAAAAAACGCTTTCCTGAAGAGCCACAAGAAAACCTCTTATACTTCTTCGAAAAAAATGCTCCGCTTCTGGCGCCTTGGCAGCGAGAAGTCATTCGCATTGTCAGAAAAATTGCCCAATATTTTTATCCGCAACGTCAGACTCAGGTCATGAATGAAGGCTGGGCCAGCTTCTGGCATTACACCATTATGAACACCCTTTATGATAAGGGCTTGGTCGATGAAGGCTTTATCATGGAGTTCTTAGCGTCGCACACCGCCGTCGTATTTCAGCCCTCCTTCGATAGCCGCTGGTATAGCGGCATTAACCCTTACACCTTGGGCTTTGCCATGTTTCAGGATATTCGCCGAATGTGTGAAGAACCGACGGAAGAGGATTATGAATGGTTTCCAGATATCGCCGGCACTGACTGGTTAAGCACCCTCGACTTTGCCATGCGCAACTTCAAGGATGAGAGCTTTATCCTGCAATACCTCTCACCCAAAGTAATACGCGATTTAAAACTTTTTTCGATCAAAGATGATGATCAAGCAGCGAATTATCATATTACCGGTATTCACGACGAGAATGGCTACCGCTATGTGCGAGAACAATTATCCCAGCAATACAACCTCAGCATGCGAGAACCGGATATACAAATCTGGAATGTCGACTTACGAGGCGACCGCTCCCTCACCTTAAAGCACACGGTGAGAGAACGCATTCCCCTTGGCGACAGTACCGATGAAGTGCTTAAACACATTCATCGTTTATGGGGCTTTGATGTGCATTTGATCAGTGAAGATAATGGCCGGAAAGTCGGCGAATTCCATTGCCCACCCATTGAAAAAGAACTCGATGAAAATGACATTGACCTGAGCAACCTGCAAATCAATCCGAATTAGCCCAGGATGATTTTCTGCTTATCAAAACCAAAACCCGACACGGTTTCCCCCTGAGTTTTATTCTGGTCTAAATTCAATAGTGTGAACTTGCTTTCACTTTTTCACTACAAAGCGCCCTCTTTCGACACGTTTCGACCTGATTGTCTACAGATTTACCTGATTTGCTCGGGCATGATATTTCCGACGTTTCCGTTGAAGCCCCCAATTTATATGCCCTACAAGCGCATAACTGACGCGGAAACGGCCCCAATACACTAACGATAATAATGATCTTTCGGAGTTCTACACATGAAAATAATTTCTCAAAAAATCGCCAATGTGGTACTCAGTGCTGCATTAATAGGCAGTGCAGTCAGTCTGCCCTTGATGGCAAACGCCGGTGCACATCAAGATAAAATCAAAGTCATGTCGCGTAATATTTATTTAGGTGCGGATATTTTTCCTGTACTAGCGGCAGCGCAAGATCCAAACCCAATCGCTGTGCCTTTAGCTGTTAGCGGCGTATTTGAAACCGTACAACAAACTAATTTTCCGGAACGTGCAGAAGCCTTGGCAGATGAAATTGAGCGACGCAAGCCGGATGTTATTGGTTTGCAGGAAGTATCAACCTGGCGAACTCAAATCCCTGGTGACTTTCTCCTTGGTAACCCAACACCCGCTACCGATGTGGCTTACGACTTTTTAGATATTCTTCAAGCAGCTCTACAAGCGCGTGATCTTTACTATCATGTCGCTGTGAGCGTAGACAATGCCGACTTGGAATTACCCATGATCGCGGGCTTCCAAGCCGATGGCGCCACGCCCATTTTTGGTGATCTACGCTTAAGTGATCGTGACATTATTCTGGTCAAAGACAATCACCGCGTGTCTTATTCCACCACGATCGCTAATAACTTTACCGTTAATGGCATTACCTCAGTGGGTGGCACCGATATCGAATTCACACGCGGCTATACCATTGCGGATATCAACGTCCGTGGCGCAGATTACCGCTTCGTCAATACTCACTTGGAAACCGGTGGCAGCGAACCCTACATCACCTTACAAGCGGTTCAAATGAATGAGCTAATGCAAGTGATTGACGCGACGACACCCGAATCGACCCCGGTCATTTTATTAGGCGATTTTAACTCTAGCCCGGATGATGTGCCGTTTACATCAACTTCTGGGATTCCCGGTTTAGACGGATTACCGTTAGTACCACCCTATTTACAAGCTGTTGGCAGTGGTTATTTAGACCTTTGGTTATCCAAGCGCAAAGTACGTGATGGCTTCACCTGTTGTTTCGATGGCAGCGTATCTGATGAAGATGCTCAGTTATATCAGCGTATCGATCACATTTTCTTTAACCCGAAACAGCGCGACGTTAAAAAGCTTAAGATAAAGCGTGTCGGCCAATCCAATGCTGATATGACGGACGAAAGTGGTCTTTACCCTTCTGACCATGCCGGTCTATTTGGTAAGATTAAACTGAACAAATAAATTGTCTTTAACGGGGTTAACGAATAAACCCATTATTCGTTAACCCCTTAATCAACCGACGAAACAGTCCTGAATCTAGAAGCACAAAACAAGATTAACTCAGCAAGTGATACTGGCTTTAAAACTATTTAAAAACCAAACAATCTAAAAGCCAAACAATAATAAAAATCAAAGGTGCTAAACGCGATGACATTAGTGTCTATACAGAGCGATCAAGCGTTCTCTCTCGGGATCGGGAAAATAAAGCCCCTCGTTAAGTTACTCGCAAACGATGGTGTAAAACTGGCCGATTTATTAATGGGCACCGGTATTCAACTAAATCACCTGGCGCTTTACGATGCAAGGGTCCAACACTGGCAATACTTCAAACTCATCGAAAATGCCCAAAAACTATCCCCTGATCCGGCCTTTGCATTGCGCTTGGGCGAGCAGTTATACATCAATCATGACGGATTACTCGCCTGCCGGGTGATGAGCTGCCAAAATCCAAGCCAAGCCATGCGCTTATTGTCAGACTATCAATCACTACTCACCACCTTGTTTCACCTTGAATTTACAGAACAGAGCGAGTTGGCTGTTTTTAGCGCTAATCCACTCTTCGATTTCGAACCCTGCCTGCCTTATTTTATCGAATACACTTTTGCTAGCATCTACGCCTTAGGCAAGTTTTGCACTGCTAGCCAAGAATTTCCGATGCGCTATGAGTTCACGCACGATGGCACAAACAAGCGCGCGCGTTACCACGCTTTTTTTGGTGATGATATTCAGTTTAATTGCCGCCAGAATCGAGTCATTATTCCGCGGCAGATCTTAGCCATGCCGTTTATTTTTGCCAATGAAGATAGCGCGCAAAAAAATGACAAACTGTGTCAGGATAAAATTCGACTCGTGCACCAAAATACATCCATTATCGAGCAAGTCAGACAGCATATAATCAAAACCCAGTTTTCTGATACATCCTTAAATAGTGTGGCGGCGAAGCTCTGTATGTCACCTCGCACCCTACGTCGACACCTCAATGCTGAGAATGTGTCTTATAAAGCGCTATTAGAAAAAGAACGAAAACGCCTTGTTCGCCGACAGCTAAACAGGCCCATTGCCATCAAACAAGTGGCTGCGGAACTGGGCTATAGCGATGCATCGTCTTTCAGTCGTGCCTTTAAAACGTGGTTTGGCATATCACCACAAACATACCGAGCACAGCATCACACTTAGCTAAGCCTGCCCGCTTTTGCATATTAACTGACCGTTTTGGTTAATGCTGCAACCTTAGACTATTGAAATAATACGGGTGCCTACAGGAATGGGTACTTTGAAGATAAGTGCAGTACTTCTTGGCAAGGAGCAAAATAAAAATAAAATAATTTAAAAGGTTCTATTATGTTGAAAAACGTTTTCTCTACCTCTTCACTCGCCTCGGTTTTAACTTTATCCAGTGCTTTGCTACTGGGTGCCACGCAAGCCGCAGCTGCCGACAATTGCTATATCATGGTTCATGGACATGGTACCCAAGGCGACGTTGGCAATAACGCTTTAGATAACTGGCGTACATCTCATTTTAGTGATTATAACGGCAGTAACTTTATGGATGACTTATTAAGCTCGGGCGATAACTATGCGCTTGTCGGCTATGATTCAACCGATGAGAGTGGCTACCCTTACTGGCGTGATGAAACAGCTGGTGAAATCGCGCGTCAGATGATCTCTATTAAACAAGGGAATGGCGATGGCAAATATCACCCTGAAGCGGGCACGCAATGTTCAGCTAACGATAACTTCTGGGTAGTCAGCCATAGCCAAGGCGCGCAACAAATGGTCTGGATTGCCGGCAATGCAATTTCTGGCTCGCCCTACTACAACACCGCATTTACTGCGTCTGGCTCCAAGACGGTTGATTACCAGTCTGCTATGAACGGTATTTTAGGTGTGTTCACCCTCGGCGGTGCGATTACCGGTACTGAAGGGGCTGACAGAGTCTGTAACGGTAACTGGTTAGATGCGCTGATCAACGCCGCGTTTTTGGGTAAAGACTGTAACCCCAGTGTTCAGTGGTTACAAACCAATGACTCCTATGCGGTTAAGAACTACATCGGTTCTAACTTAGCGGCGCCTTTCTACACCATGGGCGGCTATAAAGGCTTCCCTGGCCTTGAAGGTGCGTCTTCTGCCATGATCACCGGTGAAGATGACGGTTATATCAACCTAGCCTCGCAGATGAGTTGTGCGGGTTCTGGCAAGCGGAATTTATGGGATGACCTTAAAAGCTACCGCACCTTTTTTGGTATTGCCTACGGCAGCCCAACCTTTACCTGTGACAACAACAATAAAGGCACGCCACGAACGTATAACATGGCCAGTGTGTATACAGACCATGATGCTGAAAGAAATGGCGGCATCAACTCACCAGACTATACCAATATTCCTAACGGTTTAAGCTGTGGTAATGGTCGAAATATGGCAGGCCGTATTGATTCGTGTACGACGAACTAACGAGCTGTTTAGTCCCTTAAACACCTGCCTTGACCCACTCATCATGGTTTAAGGTAGGTGCTTAGCCAGATAACTGCTACAACAACAATAACAACGAGAGAGTCTTGCGATGCAGAAAAAAACTAAATATAGCCTGAGTTTTCTAGCCCTAGCTACCATACTGGGCGCACCAGCCTTCTTATTAAGCCAGACCGACTCGATGCAAGCCTCGCAAACCGAAGCGCTAAAGAATCAGCCTTTAAGTTCAAATATCGCTGACTCAGCCAATATTGAACAAGCGATTAATTCAGCACCTGCACCCGCTGCAGGCACACCAAGCGCGTCCTATTCCAATGAAGAT
The DNA here is from genome assembly GCA_048058835.1 of Oleiphilus sp. Taxonomy (GTDB): domain Bacteria; phylum Pseudomonadota; class Gammaproteobacteria; order Pseudomonadales; family Oleiphilaceae; genus PZPK01. The sequence continues at coordinate 68,766 of JBLLNS010000012.1, read as the reverse complement.
TCTGACATTGACCATGCTTACCTGAATCCCATTGACCGAATAAAAGCCATTCAGAACAAAAATGAACTGCATCAAGCCTTGTTAGCAGACAATGAACAATTTCTGCGTTATCCAGAATACAATCGCGCGTTTAGTGAGCCCGCTGATGACCCGGTTGTTCAGCGCTATGAAATCGAAGAGCGCACCACTCAAAATAAAGAAGATCAAACCCAGCTCAACATTTGGAGCGATAAAAAATATTATTTACCGGGTGATCAAGCCACCGTTTTTGCCAGTTTACGGGACCGGAGCGGCGCGCCCCTATCAACCATCTTTATGGGCCAATTAATCTATAACGAAGAAGTCAGCCTGCAAACGATCGAATTTTCCGATCACAACCAAGATGGCATCTATGAGCACAGCATTGCCTTAAATTCCGACTCAGAATCTGTATTTAAGGCCGGTGTCTATAAGGTGTTGATCGTCAACAAGACGAATAAAATGAGCGACGCTGTCACCTTTATCTTGTCTAAGCCGGAAATAGCGCTGACTGGTAACTATAAAGACTCAGTCTCTGCCAAAGGAGAATTATTGATTCAAGCGGAAGTCGAGGTCACTGCGAAAAATCGGTTTTATTTCCAAGCCTCTTTATACAGCGCCAATAAAATTCCGATCGGCTCAACTCAACAGGCAATCGAAGTGAGTGCAGGAAAACATTGGGTCACACTGGTTTTTGACGGCAGGTTAATAACAGACTCAGGTGAGTCTGGGCCATTTTTATTGCAGAACTTATCTGTTGCGAAAGTCACCTTACCCATGCAACGGGCGCCCATGCAGCAACCTGAATATTTCACTCAAGACTATGCCTTAAGTCAATTCAACTCGAAGCAACAAGCGGAGAGTGATAGGCTTCAAGCAAATTTCTCTAATCCGTAAAAGGTGTCTGATTCGAGCAGCACCTTAGGTTAACGATAGCACGAGGTTTACCGCTTGAATAAGCCACTTCTTCCTGATGCGCGTGACGGGCTCTGTGAGATAGATCGCGCTATTTTGTACTGTCTACACCAACTGCAAACCGAGTTAAACCGTGAATTCGTGCCGACTATCATGCTGTATGGCAGAGTGTGCGAGATGGTTTCTATCTCTGAACGCGAACTGACTCAGCGTATTCAGGCGCTTGAAAAAAACTGAACGATTTAACGTCCAGCCAGCTTAGTTTAATAAGCGAAGCTGGTAATCGACTGTCGAAACAATGGTTTTCAGGTAGGCTTGTAAGCAGCCTTCCTTATCTTTCCTGCTTTTTAGCTTTTCTAACTCTTTCGCGCTATGCCATAAACCCAAAGTAAGGCAGCCAGTCTGCATGGCATCAATCCGATCATCCAAACCTCCCTCAACTGCTTGCGCCTCAGCATCCGAAATAAATTGTGCTAATTGTGTTTTGAAGGCGGTAAAGTAAGCGGTAAGTTTATCTGGCGTAATAGCCAGACGTTTCGCCGTGGCATCGGGTTCTTCGGCAATATTTTTCCAATATTTAGAAAGAATGTCTTTTACTTTCTCAGAGGCATCATCCGCATTAAATGGCTTGATGATATAGCCACCCACATTCAGCATAATCGCTTTCTGTACAGTATCCCGGTCACTACCAGACGTAATCAGAACAAAATTAAGGTTAGACAAGGCAGGATCCAAACGGACTTTTTCCAATAAGTCGATACCAGACATTTTAGGCATACGCACATCACAACAACACAGAACAGGCATCGGGTTTTGGGTCAGAAAATCCCAGGCTTGCTGACCATCCTGAAACTGTAAAATATCCTTAAACCCCATAATTTGCATTAAGTCGACAAGTGCAAGTCTTGATACTGCATCGTCATCCACTACGATAATTTGCATGGCCATCTCCCAGTCGTTCTACTTGCCAGCATAAAGCTGCCTGATAAAAATATGCGTATTGTATAGTTCACTAAAGGCACACCTGCAAATGCCCTCCTAGACCATTTTCGTCCAAGCCTTAATGGTAAGACACCAACAAGGACATAAAGTCACTTAAGTTCGCCACGATTGCTGAAAAATCCCCTTCATCCGCAAAGTTTTCCATCTGTCCCGCTAGATTTTCAAGCGGCTTATCATTCAGGTAACCAGCACTTCCTTTAATACCATGAAACAAGCGACCCAGTTCTTCGCAATTACGGCTATGCATGTACTGATATATCTCTTCGATACGTGCCGGTAAGGACTCAATAAAGGTTTTGGTGAGTTTTTCAGCGAGCGCTTTTTTTGAGTCTTTTTTCTTTTCATACACCGGGGCCGGGCTAGGCTCAGCATCACTAGCGCCTGACATACCAAACAAATTATCCAGCTCAGATTGGCTGGCGCGAATCAATGGAGTCAGTGTTTTCCCCGAGTTGAGTAAGCTGGTAATGGTATCTGCCAGAATCGTGTGTAACTCATACTCATCGATGGGTTTGGTCAAAAATTCATCCATGCCGGCATTTAAGTAGTTTTGTCTATCGTCTTCACTGGCATTCGCGGTAAGCGCCACGACTTTGATCTTCGGGTTGATAATATCTTTGTCTTGCCATTTCCCTGTTCTGAGCACTCGCGTTGCTTCAAGGCCATCCATTTCCGGCATACGGCCATCCATCAAGACAATATCGTAATCACTCAGAACAAGCTTATCCAAGGCTTCCCTACCGTTTTCAGCCATCTCTACATGATGGCCCATTTCTTCAAGAAGGGTTCGGATAATCACCTGATTAGTGGCGAAATCCTCGGCGCATAAAACATGCAGTTTATGGCTGTGAGGCAAGCATTCTTGCTCTTCAACCACACAGGCTTCAGCCGAACTGACTTCCATCGGTAAGGTAAAATGGAAGTTAGAGCCTCGATTAAAGACGCTCAATACTTCAATCTCTCCGCCCATTAATTCAACCAGCTGTTTGCAGATAGATAAGCCTAAACCGGTGCCGCCATATTTACGTGTGGTGGATACATCGGCCTGTTCAAACTTTTGAAATAGCTTGGAAACATTATCTTCACTAATGCCAATTCCCGTATCTATGACCGAGAAGTCGACTTTTATCTGACCACCACTCTGCTCAACCAAGCATATATTGACATCAACACCACCCTGACTGGTGAACTTGATGGCGTTACCGATCAAATTGACCAGAACCTGACGAATCCGTGTCGGATCGCCTTTGACATAACGTGGTACATCATCGGCAATGGTCAGTTTGAAATACAAACTTTTATCTCTTGCCATGTCGGCGAAGACTGCCACTGCCGTATTCATTTCCTTTGGCAAATCGAAGTCGATCATTTCAACATTCAATTTGCCGGCCTCCATTTTGGATAAGTCCAAAATGTCGTTAATGATGGTCAGTAAGCCTTTCGCATTGCTATGTGCGATTTCCAGCTGAACACGCGTTTTATCATGCACAGAGGGATCTTTCAGGGCAAAACGTAACATGCCCAGTACACCTGAAAGCGGGGTACGAATTTCATGGCTCATGGTAGCCAAAAAATCACTTTTAGCCTGAGCTGAGTTTTCCGCTGCGGCCTTGGCTTCTTTTAGGCTGTTTTGCACTTCCTGCATTTGTTTTCGCAGTCGACGTTCGATCAGAAAAGCTGCGTTGGTTTCATCAAGCAACTCATTAAAGCCATCGACCAGCACCCCTATTTCATTGGGTTTTAAATGATCTGGCAGGCTCAAGCGTTCTTGACTGTCTGCATGGATATGCTTTAGTCGCCGCCTCACTTCCATTAAAGGCTCGGCAATTCTCACTTTCAGGGCATGTGCTGACACGAAAAAAGAAATCGAAATAACGAAGATAACACCTAAAATAACCGGTATGGAGGTATCTCGGGTACGTTGGTCTACCCAGTTTTTATTCGGAGAAGCCCTAAGAACACCTAAAACTTGGTTCTTATCAAAGATAGAATCGAGTTGCAGCGTGATCAAAGACAAAGCCTCACCACCGCCTTCGCGGACACCAGAGATATGCAAACCTTTACTGAACTCATCCGGAAAGCCCTCTAGCTCCGCAGAGTAAACTACTTCGGTGCCCAAGAGGCCATTGACCGCATCCCAAGCGACGGTTTCGTTGGATGAAAATAAGGCAGCAGAGGCAGTATTTTTAACGGCTGCCATCAAGCTGTGAACCTGGCGCTCAGCTTCTTCTAAAGCAAGTTTCTGGTTTAGGTGGTACGCCAGCAAGCTGAAAATGGTCGACAGCAAAAAGGCGCTGCTGAGCATAATCATGCCGACATAGTTTTGAATATGACGAAAGCGCATCAATTCCCTTCTAGCGTATACACAACCACAATACCTTGCTCCGAAAGGCGTTCTTTGCTGACGCCTTTCACATAGGATATCGCCTGTTTATTGGCGCTCACTTCTTGTAAAACAATTTCCAGCCCCGCAAGCGATTTAGGCGGAAAAGCTCGACCCGAATAGCTTAACCTGGCCCAATAAGCATCGATATCTGATATTTGTTTGCCGGTGAGCGACTCAAAAAACTGCGCCCGAATTGACGATCCGGTTTGATGATCAAAAGGCTTGGCAAGCATGCCGTTGGGAAAGTTTCTTGCCCGCCCCAGAAACAAACTCATCACGTGTTTTTTCCCAAGATCAGACAGACCAGACGCCTCATTCATAATGACATGAATCGTATCCTCATCTGCAGAGCAAAGCGGGGTTGCGATGAGGGCGGTGAAGCTTAGTAAACATACTCGCAATATCCTCATATCAAAACACCCAATCCAAGGTTGCAGAACACCAGGTTCGAGTATCTTTGGCAAACTGTCGCTCTTGGTTTCCAATCGTGTTTTGAGTGGGGAAAACACCTAAGGAGTTTTCATTTAGGGTTGTGCGGTCACACTGAAGTTTCATGGCTTTTTGGGTGGCGAAATCCCAGCGTAAACCTAGGCTAACCGTGTATTGATTAATTTTCCCAGAGGATAAGTTATCTTTTAATGTGGCATATAAGGCATTCAATGCGTTATCAACATCACCACTGCCGGAAGGGGGTGGTGGGTCGTAGGGAAAGTCTCGGTTATCCCAAGACCGTGAATAGGTAATATGCGGTAAGAACTGCCCTAGTCGGTAACCAAGCTGGACGTAAGCTCGCTCGCCATCATAAGTGCCGAAGTTTTTCGGATTCACAAAACTAATTTCTGCTTGGGTGTGCCAACTGCCCGGTGTCCAAGAAAAGCCGATTGCTCCATAGGTGACCTTCACATTTTCGATCGCATAGTCATTCGCAATCGTTTGTGCTTCCGGCCAAAATCCTGCTATCAACGGGTCACTGGTATACGCTAACAATGCTTTCAAGGCATTGGTATTTTCTGTAAAGCGGTAGCGTGATATGTAAGCTCTCAGGGTTAAATCATCTTTCTCCCAGGTTAGACCACCACCAAATACCGGTGCCGATTTCACATAGTTTTTCGAGGTCACGTCATCTTTATAGCCAATATTGACGGTAGATTTGGACTTACCCAGAAATGCTTCAAAACGCAACAGGCTATCAAAGTCACCAACTTCGTAAACCCCCTTGAAGCCATCATAGTGGCTATAAGGTATCCAACCATAAAACTCAGTAGGCGGACGAACCCAGTGATAAGAATAACCAACATTTCGGTAGTCCGAGAGCTGGAAGGTATCGAGCGCCATACGCCCCAATCTAAAACTAAAATTCTCGCCGGAGTGATAACGTACAAAGGCCATTTCAATGGCATCTTCAATACTGTTCTCTACTTTCTTCTGAGCCACGATTTGCCCAACAGCATCCCAACCGGGTGATAACTCCTTGCGCGCCTGGATGCCTAAGCGTGAATCAATCCACCAGCGATTATCTTCTATATCTTGGCTTTTCTGGGTGATATTTCGTTTCAACACTACATCATTATATTTGTCGGTTTCGGCATAGCCTATGGTACCAAAGCCTGTGATATCCCAGCCGCCAAGCGTCCAGGTATCAGCATGAGCTGTCAGCTGGCAGCCCATTAAGAACGCAAAGCACGTAAGCTGTCTGGCAACTCGCACAGCATGAAGACTACTTCGAACAAATTTTATATATCGCCCAATCATTATCCAGTTTTCCTAAACTAACCTGCTTTATGAGAGGATAAGTGCTTTCTGGCTTACTACCTAAGCCAAAAGCGCATCACTGGTTGTCATTTAGCCGACGCATTCACCAGATAATCTCAAGGTATGAACAAAAGTTTAGGCAACGAATACGGAAGTACAAGTAATTTAGGTCGGGCACTTCATTACAATGACATGTCAACAAGCAGCTAATAATTTTATAGGCTAGGCGGAAAAGTTATTTATATGGTCTAAACTGATTAACTTATCGATTCGGAAAAATTTTGGCTATGTTTAAACACCTCATATTGATTATTTCGTTGAGCATGATCAGTTTATCCCACGCAGATCAGAACACGGTTTACATTGGCCTGGATGCTGATATGTCGGCAGTGGCAAAGACTGGCGGGATCGCCATACAGCGAGGCGCAGAGATTGCGATTCATGAAATAAACCAAGCTGGAGGGCTATTAGGCAAACAGCTTGCATTAATGGTAAAGGACCATCGAGGTAACCCGGCTCGAGGCATAGCAAATATCGAAGCTTTTGCCAAGATGGACAATTTGTTAGCGGTGCTGGGGGGCGTGCATACTCCGGTTGTGATGAAAGAGTTGCCGCTGATTCATCAGTATAATCTTATCTATCTAGATCCATGGGCCGCCGGCACTCCCATCGTCGATAACAATTATCAACCAAACTATGTATTTCGAGTTTCCATCAGAGACGCCGAAGCAGGCAAAGTCTTTGTTGATTATGCCACGTCTTTAAACGTTAAAAAGCTAGGTTTATTACTTGAACAAACCGGTTGGGGCCGCTCTAATGAAGCATCGATAAACAAACATGCCAGTTTGGCCGGTTTGGATGTGGTGACAACTGAATGGGTGAATTGGGGGCAAAAGGATCTCTCGAAAGCCCTTTCAAACTTAAAAGAAGCTGGCAGCGACGCCATCATCATGGTCACTAATGCTCCTGAAGGGGCTATTTTTACCAAGCAACTTATCAATGACAATGATTTAAAAGCTATCCCTATTATTGCCCATTGGGGCATTGCCAGTGGCGAGTTTGTTAAAGAAGTCGGGCTTGAAAACTTAAACCAACTAAACCTGTCGGTGCTTCAAACTTATAGCTTTGCAGCACCCACCCATCCAAGTTTGAATACTCACGTGATCTCACTATACCAAAGCCTATTTGATGACACCGTGACAGCCGAGACCATCCCGGGCGCGGTTGGGGTTGCGCATGCATACGACCTAGTACATCTTTTAGCGCTGGCGATAAAACAAGCTAAAACCTTCGATTCATCCACTGTCAGAGATGCATTAGAAAAAATCCCGCACTACCATGGTTTGGTCAAACACTATCAGCCACCATTTACAGAACAACAACACGATGCACTTCTGGCGAACGATTACATGATGAGCCGATTCAACAAGGATGGCTGGTTAGTCCCAATTATTGAAGACGAATCTGAGCTTAGCCATGATTGATGTTTCGATACAATATGATGTTGTTTTTCAAGGAAGGTATCTGAGTGGATAAGAAAGCACCTATCAGTCTAGCATCGTTAATTCGCAACAGAACCCTGCCTAAATCCCTATTGGCACTTAGTTTAATTAGTCTGATCCTATTAAGCGGATTGATCTATTTTTCACACACCCAAACCACCTTACGCCACCAAGATTACTTAATCCACTTTGAAGATCATCTAGCACAGCGGATAAGTAACCTAAAAACAGAAGTCTCCAATCTGGCTCAGAATGATTTAATGATCAATAGCCTAGTAGATTACGACTTTCTAGAACGTACTTTGCCAATTTTTTTTCAATCACTAAAACTGTCCATTCAAGATATTTCAATTGGGTTTACCAACTTTCAAGGCGAATTACTCACCAGCAACAATCGCCCTCTTCCCTTGAAAGAAAGCGTATTTAACGATTGGAAAGAGGCCGTCTTGATACAAGGCAAGCCTTACTTAAAATTCCACAAGGGCGCACTGCTAGTCGCAGAACCTATTCTTTATGGCGATCTCCCAGAAGCGGCGATAGTAGCCTATGTCGATAATATCAGCAGCTTAATCGGCACACTGCCGACTCATATCAATGACTACCTCGTATTCGATAAAGAGAACACGCTACTTTATAGTAGTGACACACATAAATTTCCTCTCGGAACACAAAAATCGTCCATCGACTACGCTAAGTTTTTCACCTTAGAAAAAACGTTCCTGAGTTGGGATATCATTTCGCTAGCCTCTTACTGGAAAAGCTACGAAAACGTCTTACCGCTATTTATATTTTTAGTTTTAGTTTTAGGCATTATTTCTGTCGTTGTCATGATGACGGTTAACATTCGGCTTGCTTCAGAACAGGCATCAAGAGCCGTGATGAACCTTCAGATATCTCTCAATAAAACAGCGTTTGCGTCTCACTTGGATACCGAAAGCAACCGCCACCCCCCAGCAAACGACGTGGTGCTCGCTTCGGTAGATGCCCCCGCTCAAGATATAGAAGAATTTAAAGCCATCGAAACTCAGTTTTCTAAATTGCTTTTCAACTTAAACTCAACACTCTTATCAAGAAATACCTTAGCTGGCGTCATTGATTCGCTTGACGAAGTGTTACTGGTTGTCGACCTAAACGGTGAAGTCATTCTTCTGAATAACAAGTTAGATCAACTCCTCATTAAACTGAATCTATCGCTTCCTGATGACTACGATCAACTAATTCCTAGCTCGCTCTTTGAAGTCACAACACATTCAAGCGCGATTGAAGTCAGCTATCATCCACGTGAGTTTGAAGCTTTAACAGAAATAGTCTATTACCGATGGCAACGAAACCGTTACGTCAATGGAAATGGCGAACATATTGGATACACCTATTCTGGTAACGATATTTCAATCAGCAAAGCAACCAAGGCTGAACTGAATATTAAAAACAGAGCCATAGACGAAGCAAACACCGCCATTATTATTTGTGAAGCGAAAGATAAACAATTTCCAATTATTTATACCAATCATGCGTTTGAAAGGCTTAGTGGTTATCTAAAAGAAGAGGTCTTAGGCACTAACTGCCGTTTCCTTCAAGGTCCAAGTTCTGAAAAAGATAAAATTCAACTAATTAGCATGGCGCTCCATCGAGCAGAACCATTAAGCCTAACCCTAACCAATTACCGAAAATGCGGTGAAGAGTTTCAGAATCAACTCACTTTAAGCCCAATTTCAGATCAAGATGGCAATATGACCCATGTGATTGGATTGCTAGAGGACGTGTCTGAAAGAGTCAAGGCAAATTCGTTAATTCGCGAAGCGCAAGTCAAAGCCGAGGAGTCTGCGCGATTAAAGTCTGACTTTTTAGCCAGTATGAGCCATGAGATCAGAACGCCCATGAACGGCATTTTAGGAATGCTGAATATCCTCAAAGAAACCAATTTGGATCATGCCCAGCAACAACAACTATCTTTAGCTGAGCAAAGCGCTAAGTCCTTGGTTGTTATTATTAATGATATTTTGGACTTCTCAAAAATTGAGGCTGGCAAGCTGAATATCGAACCGATCGAGTTCAACTTATATGAGGAAATAAGCAACCTCGTTCATAGCCTATCAGCAAGTGCGCATGCTAAAGCCGTTGAGATCGTGACTGATTTGTCCGAATTCCCGACACCCTATGTCATAGGCGATCCTGTCAGGATTAAGCAGATATTTACCAACCTAATCAGCAATGCCATCAAGTTCACTGATGAAGGGAATATCCAAGTCACCGTCAAGGGAGACTATAAAAACAGCGATGAAATTCGTTTAAAAGCCTCTATTAAGGACCAAGGTATTGGTGTTAAGCCAGAACAGTTAAATAAGATATTCGATACATTCACTCAAGCAGACAACTCAACAACCCGTAAATTTGGAGGTACAGGTTTAGGGCTATCGATTTCTCGCCAGCTCTGCCTAATGATGCAAGGTGATATTAGTGTGACGAGCGAACCTGGAAAAGGCAGTGAATTCACCTTTGACCTAGCACTAAAACCTTCTGAAAAACGTTTCAGCCCGCCTGAACTTTATCACAGGAAACCGGTTTATATTCTCGACAGTAACAGGGAACATGCCCAATCCATCGAAACGCAACTTAGAGCTTGGTCAGCAGATGTCCAATGCCTCGCTAGCGCTTCTGAACTGATACGTGCTTTGGAGAAGCATCAAGATTGCATCGTATTTACTGATGAACAAACAATCAACCAGCTGGAAGAGGAAACGTTTAAACGTTTAAAGTCGGTTTTTGAGAAACTGTCTTCAACAGACATCGTCGTCAGTACTTGGGAGCTAACGCCTTATATCAATAAACAGCTATTCGGCAACGACTCCTATGATGATGTCATCCACTATGTAAAACCGGTCACCGCACAACAACTTCTAGATTGCGCCAAAGTAGACGAACAGGCCCAAGATACCTATCAAAGTGAAACGCTGAAACTTGATAAGCTGTTTTTAGGTGTTCGTGTCTTATTAGTGGAAGATAACCATATAAATCAACTCGTTGCTCAAAACTTACTTGAGTCCTTTGGCGCTGCAGTCACTCTTGCGAATGATGGCAGAGAAGCACTGGAATCCCTAAAGATTCAACCCGGCTATTTTCACTTGATTATCATGGATTGCCAAATGCCGGATATGGATGGCTACGAAGCCTCGAGATTGATCAGACAAGGTGATGCAGGCGAAATCAATGCGACGCTGCCTATTCTAGCGCTGACAGCAAATGCACTAAAAGGAGATAAAGAAAAGTGCCTTGAAGCTGGGATGAACGACCATATCAGTAAGCCAATAGATATAGAGCAACTGCAAACTGCCATGTTGAAATGGCTCGCACCAGAGGCGCAAGCAGAAGCCCGACATCAATCTGCTTCGAATCAGATACTGTCACAACCGGAAGCTGAATCGGGTGCTTCAGCCTTTGAACCTTGGACACAGCCGGCACAAACAGAAAATCAGGGCGTAACTGAGCAAACATCAGAAATCGAAGCGGCCGAAAATATTCCGATCTGGGATGAACAGGAGATGCTACATAGAGTCGCTCAAAATTACGCTCTTGCTGCTCAGTTGGTCGAGGTTTTCTGTATCGATGTCGATGAATTGTATGACGAACTCTTCAGGGCTTTCGAACAGAACGATCAGAAAAAAATGGGCTTTACTGCACATACTCTAAAAGGCATTGCTAGCAATATCAGTGGTATCAAATTAGCCCGATTATTTGCTGAGATTGAACAAGATGCAAAAAATAATCAGGCTAAAAAAGTGCCAAGCCTGATGCCGCAGGTTCAATCGATGATAGAAGAGTTAAAAGAAGACATGATAAAAGGTGCCAAAACTTGGAATGCACACTAAACTGACGCCGTCTAAATCATTGTTTACAGGCCCAACTCCGAATTTTTAAAATAAACACCGGAGCTATTCAAATTGAGTACAAATGGTTTTAGACTCCTTAGTACGCAATGCTTCCATCGAGCTAATCAAATATGTGCTACACACTTAAGCATTTTCCCCTTAGGGTTTTAGGTTTAATTTTCTTGATACTGTCTCCCTTAACGGCCGTGTCTGAACAAAACATCAAGCCAAGCGCATCAAAGCCTCTATTGAACATTGGTGTCAGCTTTGCTATTCCACCCTGGGTGATTTCTGAAACGGACTCCGGTGTGGAGCTCGATATTCTCAAACAAGCTTTAGCGCATTCAGGCTACGACGTTAAGCCCAATTACCTCTCTTTTGCGCTGGCTTACTCACTGTTCGAATCGGGTAAGTTGGATGGCGTCATCAATGCTAAAAAATCGGTCTTTAAGTCTGGTTATCTCTCTGATCCTGTTGTGACGTTTCAAAATGTCGCTATCAGCCTGAAGAAAAATAATTATCCCGAAAACATTAGTATCTCTTTCCTACAAGACAAGTCCGTCGTTGCTTTTCAGAAAGCTTCGATCTTTCTGGGTGATGAGTTTCGACAAATGGCACAAGAAAATCCTATGTACCAAGAAGTCGCGAAACAAAGCTTGCAGATCAACTTGCTGATGATTCGTAATATCGACTTTATTATTATGGATAAAAGTATTTTCGGCTATTACTGGAACCAAGCTCAATCTGACCCAAACCTGATCAGGGCAAAAGCCAAACTTAATCAGGCCGTTCGCTTTCATTATTTGTTTGATAAAAATAATTATCGATTCGTGTTTAAATCTGAACAAGTAAAGGATGATTTCAACCGTGGCTTAGCAAAGCTGAAAGAAGATGGCGACTACGATAAAATTTTCAGAAAATACGAGCATTTAAATAATCTTTACCCTGATACATAAGATCTAAAGTGTAACAAAGTAAAGTGTATCGGGCTCGAACCAGATCATAGAGCTTTAAATTTAGCTTCAGACTTCATCGTGTAATACCTCATAGACAAGAAAGTCCCAAAGTGGTCGCTCATAATTCTTTAGCCACCGAAATTCAGCCGTACTACTACGTCATTCCCGCGTAGGCGGGAATCCACTGTCTTTGCTTCACGAAGCCTCAATGATCGATTTCCACAGGTCTTGCCAGTCTGGGTTAGTCTTGAAGATTAAATCTAATTTCCATTGGCGGCGCCATTTCTTTATTTGCTTTTCTCTTAGAATTGCCGACTCCATAGATTCATGTTGTTCAAAGTAAACAAGACGCTTAGTCCCATATCTATGAGAAAAGCCTTCTGATAGGTCTTGCTTGTGCTGCCAAGCTCTTTGGATCAAGTCCCGACATAAAGCGTGCCACGCTTTTCACTAGCCATGATATAAACTGTTGGTTGCATATATTCTTCCTTGAATAATGTGCAGATTGGTACTTTTAAACAATGGATTCCCGCCTGCGCGGGAATGACGACGGTGGGATATTATAGTGTAAGGGGGTAAACCTCTATACGTGAATTTGTCAGCTATCAGGAACATATTTAGCCAATTTCAGATATAGTGTCTGCGGCTTAATTTGGAACTTTACCGACCAAGTGTTGTTTGGAGTTTGTACGCTCTAGTCGAAACCCGAGTTTTAATAGCTCAGGTCGGACTCTGACTTTTATATCTAAAATTTTACATCTAAAATCAGCACGGTGCGCATGGCGAACCCTCTTCGCAATAATGGAAACACATCGAACTTCCTCCTAACACACGCCGAGTATCTAAGCTCTGCCCTGAGTTGCTTTATGGCAAACCGGATTAGTTGGATTCCGCCAGACGTTTCAAGTAATCATATCGCTGTTGTTTATCTTTCAAAGATAGCTGTTCCACTGCTTGATAAAACGCTTTCCAATCGCCGTCTAATTGCTGAAACATAGCAATAAAACCCGGTTCCAGTTCTTGATAATTAGCTAATGTCGATAAGCCAGCATTATTCATGGTTAATACCCACTTATCATAACGAGCGTCTAACTGATGTTCATCCTTAAATTCTCTATATGTCGCTTTTAATGCTTCGAACTTCTGGTCTTTGATTTCCTTCTTTTCTGTATCGGATAATGCGGGGTCTGTGTAAATACTGCCTAGCGACTTTTTAAAGTTTAACAGAAAGTCGATGACCTGCTTCTGTTCACGCTTTTGTTTTTGATAATGCTCGAAACTGGCTTGATCGTTTTTGCGTCGATACCACACTTCCGCCCCTAAACTACCGACGGCACTGGCAAAATTTTCATTAAACTTGGTATCGTCTTTGATATACAAAAGCCGATGAGCAATTTCATGTATCAGTAATTCCACCAGCGCGACTTCATTCTGAAAAATAAAGGTATTTAATAAGGGGTCATCGAAATAGCCTAAGGTGGAATAAGCGCGAACACCGCCCACTTTAACGTCGTAGCCCTCTCTTTCCAATTTGGCGGCGGCTTCACTGGCTCGTTGTTGCTCATAAAACCCGCGATAGGCCATACAACCCAGCACTGGATAACACCAAGTATAGGATTCAAAAGATAAGGCCGGTGCCGCGTAGACATTCCAAACAACATAAGGTCGTTTCAAATCACTGTAAGAGGAGTAAGCATCGCCAACAGGCAAGTGCAGAATTTCAGAAGCAAAAGCACGAATTTCTTGAGACAGCTTTAGGCGAGATTTTAAAACAGCAGGCGTCTGTTCAGATGACACTAGTTCTGCCACCTCATCACCAGCCCATAGTAAGGAAAACTGGCCCTTTGCTAGGTGGGAAAAATAATTGATAGAACTACAGGCTGATAAACTGAACAAGATAATCAGCACCTGTAGATACCGATAAAGATGAATAACAGGTTTATACATCTAAGCGCTGCCAAATTATGGGTTTATGAGTAAACGCCTATTATTTCACAGATTCAGATTTCAATTCATCAGTGACACCTTGATCAATATAAGCATTTTCTACAAGGAATTTTTTAATGCTTGCCTGGGCTGTTTCACGATTCATTTTGGGCACCAGAAAGAGAGAGGGTTTATCAACATAACGTTCGAGAAATCGGTCGATAAAATCGCTCTCATGATCATCAGACAAAAAGACGATCCAACAGGCTATCTCATCAAAATAGGCGTATTTTTTCGGACAAAACGTGTCAGGATGATTGAAGTGACCAACATTCAAGTGATAAGGCGTGAGCACCGACTGGATCAATGCAGAATATATTTTTGAATCTGAAAAGACACCGATCGTTTTATCGGCATTGACCCATTCAGTGGCGCTGAGTTCATCACCTCTCCCGCCGACCGTAATATGATCATCATCGCTACCTTCTATATAAGATTGTGAAGCCGCTTGCTGGATTAACTGAAGAAATGAACGATCGTTTGTTTCTCTTTGGCCCAGTGATTCTTGCTCAACTCTATTCTGTTCAAGCGCTTGTTTTTTGAAACCTTGTTTTTCTAAAGCTTGTTTTTTTAAAGAATACGCTGCTGAACCAGCATTTCGACTGCGCACTGAATCCTTAAAGTGTTCGGCATCTAAAAAACGAATGTCTTGCGTCTTTTTTTTATAATTAAACATACGGCCATCCTGTCGTCGTAAAAGAGTTCCTTTTAGTTTTTCATACCCGTTATGACAGGCTGAAGTAAGCTTGGAGATGAACATATAAGTTACGCGTTTTTATCCTGAAAGTGGATGTACAAACTGATCCTTTTTTAGAGTTTGTGACTCAGTTAAATCGCTTGTTATTCAATCTGAGACTTGGTTCTTTTTTATACAGAACGGCTATTTTTCAAGCAAAAGTGATAACGAACGAAAAAAGTAATTAGAAAAAACGCCGTCGACATACCAGTATGCTTAAAATACCAATGATAAATAAGTAAATGGTATAAGGGTCAGAAGTACCAACAGCAGGCATCTCTTGCGCATGAGCATAACTTGAGGAGAAGTAACATAATAAAATTAGTATGCTTAGAGCACTGATTCGACGTGAGAGCAGGCCTGCTTTTCCCTTAGACATATCTTTTCCCTTAAGGTTCTTGGCGAAATAAATAAGCACATCTTGAATACCACAAAAGGTACCACTTCATCCTAATTCAATTATGCGTTTTGCAAGCAGTGTGGAATGACATGAAAAGAGAATTGTATTGATTGAAATAACGGTTAATCGATCTTAAACCTTTATTTCGAGGGTGATTCTCTGGGTCATCCATTACACCAATCGAGCAGGCCGGCATTATCCAGTCAAAAGGGGGTTTAGTACACCTTTTAAGGCACGAGAGCGTCATAACGTGAACTAGTTAACTCTTAATACTTCGACTAAAACCAAAAATAGTGCTAAGTGGCTGTTTAAAACAAATTAAGCCCTCAGAAAGCAAAAAACTCCCCACCTAAGTCACCACAGACGCGTTTTGTGTTTTCTTCATGCCACTGCCCTTCAGCAGAGTCATAATAGCTATTGCTGTAGATAACATCAGGCTGGTGATAATTACGAATAATATCCGTACAGATAAATAACCGAAGCTGTTCAGAACATTGCTCTGGAGAAAAGCGGCCACCCATGGAAACACAGCCATCAGACAGCTCCTTGAGTGTATTTTTGGCATTATCAAGAACTTCATACTCACGACACTGGTTAGTAACAACTCTCAGGTCACAAGCATAGCTGTCGGTCAGCGGAGAATGGCTTGCACCTTGAGCTGGCTCAATAGGCGCAGAAGGGTCAGCCTGAAGATAAGTTTCCTCAGCACCAAGTAAACCGATCTGCGCCACGCCAATCATGACAACAAGGAAGCATTGTTGAAGACGAGTAAACATTGCTTCGAAGATTACTCCATTCCTTCATACTTGCGCTGCAAGTCGGCGCCACAAACATTACAGGAAACTTCCTGACGACATTGAAATGCTTTTTTGCCTTGCACGCCGTTATCGCCCTGCACTTTTTTGCAGCTGACCGTCAACTTTGCTGCGTCTCCCGGATAACACATTTCTCTTGCATCTTCCCATGCACCCACTTTTGCATCCTTCTTCGTTAATGCAGTATGACTACCCTCTAAAATTGTGGACTCACAACCAGCCCATAAGGGCTGGCTGAAACAGATTAAAATAATCATGAATAGTCTGCTGATCAAAATAGTTCTCATTATTAGTACCCTTTCATCACAGTAAATTGATCGATTATTTGGCCATTAATATTTTTAAAATAGAATTCTGCTCTATCTTCATAAAAAGTACCGAACATCGCACCATATCGTGCACCTTGTGAAGAGGTATAAATGCTTGCCCACCAATCACCTCCTCGTTCTTGGTCACGTATTCCAATTCCCCCTAAGCCGGAGACAAAGGCCAAGCTTCGGCCTTCGGTTAAGGTCATGGTTGAAGCTGTACTCGCGACACGCTTGTCACTCATATCACTTAACAAATGCGTACGCGAATATGAGTGTTCATGCCCCGTCGCAATAATGGCGCCGTTTTGGCGACAGGTTTCGTAAGCGGTCCAACCGGTTTCATCACTTTTGCCACCAACTTGCATATCACGTTGATTCTTGTGCCATGCACATACCCGCCACGCACCATCAGGCGCATTATTCAAACTGTTGGTAATAAAAGACTCATGCTCTGAACGGCTACCACTCGAGCCGATTGCAGACATCACGAAGTAAATGCCTTTATAGTTACAGGTCATTTTCTCAGCATAATCACCGGAACACTGTACAGCTGACTGTCTGTTTAGGCGGCTTTGTCCGTAAGAGCGCACGTCACCAAAGTTACTATCGCCGTAGTCATGGTTACCCGCTACCACTAATGCTGGATCAGAAGCCCCTAGCGTATTGCGAACCATGGCATCCCAGTCATCATCGCGACTGCTGCTATAAGAGGTATCGCCGGCTACAACGGTCAACTCCGCACCTTCTGACTTAATCAGATTCAGTACATTCTGGAAGTTACCACCGGCACCCGTGTCACCAATAAAGGCAATCTTGACGCCGTTAGTATCACCGCCATTATCGCCACCGTTATCACCGCCTGTGCCATCATCTGGCCCAGTATTGCCGGAACCATTTTCAGCCCAAACTGGCGAGTTACCCAAATAAATAGCAATAGAGCCGTCGTTATTCAAAACAACTCGCGAAGCACCCGTGCCATTTGTGCCACTTGCCCAGACTGCAGACCCTGAATCTGTATAGAGAACAAAGTTACCATCGCTCTGGAACACTAAGCGCGTGCCATTTTGGCCATGCGTAGCTGAAGACCAAAGTGCGGCACCCGTTTGCTGATCACGTAAAACAATATTGCCGTCCCCTTGCAGGTACAAACGATAACGACCGTTTTCAGACGCTATATACTGATTCGACCTGAGGTCTTCATTCACCTGCAGCCAGTTATTATTCGCTTGCGCATCACCACCGACACCGTTGTTGTTATCCGTAGTTTCATACGTGTATTCAATCCGTAGAAGTGGTGAAGTACTGCTCGAACCATCAAACGATTCAGCCGTCCGCTCACCTGACCCGGTCACAATAAATGCGATGTCATTGCCAGAACGCCATCCACTTCGGCTGATCACTTCTTGCACCACGGATTTCAACTCACTGGTACGTTGATCAGTGCCCGCAGCACCCACGCTATTCCATGCCGCTGGAGACCATGAAGCAGATGCAGTTGTGGTAGTTCGATCAGAAATATTATTCGCCGTCGTTGAGAAAGCAGGCGCATCATCGGTGTCATGTCCATAGATTCTCAAGGAGGCTGATCCACTGTTCGTTTCATCCGTGGTGAACTGGATGTAGGCACGTGTAACGGTTGCACCTTGAGGCAATGTCACATTGGTAAAACGCATCCCGATTCGCTGGTTCGAGTTGTCGTAAACAAACTCCAAATCGGAACTTGTTGTATTGACGGAACCGTTGGATTGCTCTTCCGCATCATCATTACTGCTTTCGATGCGTTTCTCGAACGAACCGCTCACCGTAGTGGAATCACCACCATTATCACCGCCGTTATCTCCACCATTGTCGCCGCCATTATTTGCCGCGCCAGGCCTTACCGTTAATGAGATAAGCGCATCTTTAGCATTCGGGCCACCTGGACCGCTCGTTTTGCGGGTACCCGTTTGACCGTCCCGAGTTAAGATTTCACCGAAAACATACCCAGCCTCATCAGCACCATTAATCCAGTTAAACAAGGTCATGCCAGGAGGAGCACCAAAATCATTTCGCGCTGCAGTGTCGTCAAATGCCATCGAGGTCATTAATAAGTCACCCGCATTACCATTCACCGATGGGAACAGGCTATCAGGGTTATTATCATTCGACTCCGTCGCGACATTTCGTATGGGGTTATTATTATCTGCCCCTCGAAGCGTTGTCAGAATCCCCCAACCCGCATGATTGTTTCTTAGGTTGAAGCGATGACTAGAAGGCTCATTCGCTGTCGCTGTTTTATAGAACACAACAGTCGCGAGGTCACGGCCATTTCCACCATTGAACTCTAAACAGTAATCACCATCTGGGCGACGACAGTGTCGAATTTCATGACAGTCAGGTTGACCATTATCGGTTTTATAGCATGAAGCTCCAGCCGTCCAACCATTCCATTTGATCGGTAATAGATCATCTGTTCGGCTAACAAAGGCCATCAACAAATCACCTTCTCGGGTACCAGCCGGCACATTCAAGCGAACATCACCACTTCCATCATAGTCAGACGTTGAGCCAACGTGACTTAAATTAGCTGAACCGCCGGTGTCCCCGCCGTTGTCGTCACCACCATTGTCATCACCGCCATTGTCTCCCCCATTCGTCGTTTCATAAGAGTATTCAATTCGGAGTAAGGGTGCGCTACTGCTAGAGCCATCATAAGACTCTGCGGTTCGTTCACCTGAGCCTGTAAGGATAAAGGCCAGATCATTACCTGACTGCCATCCGGTTCGATTGATCACTTCTTGAACAACAAACCTTAACTCATTGGTTCGTTGATCACTCCCTGCCGCACCGACATTATTCCAAGCCCCTGGGCTCCATGCCGAAGAGGCATTGGTTTTTGATCGATCAGAGATATTATTGCTTGATGTTGAGAATGCTGGTGCATCATCGGTATCGTGCGCAAACACTCTTAAAGACGTCGAGCCACTATTCGTTTCATCTGTCGTAAATTGAATATAGGCATTTGTTATCGTCGCACCTTGTGGAATTGTGACATTGGTGAAACGCATCCCAACAGTCTGATTACTATTATCAAAGGTTAATTCCAAATCAGAGCTTGTGGTATTGACCGAGCCATTTGACTGTTCTTCTGCGTCGTCATTACTACTTGAAATGCGCTTCTCGAATGACGCGTTTACCGTCGTCGTGTCGCCGCCATTGTCACCACCAGAGTCGCCGCCGTTATCGCCACCGCTGTCACCACCAGAGTCACCGCCGTTATCACCGCCAGAGTCACCACCGTTATCACCACCAGAGTCGCCACCGCTATCTCCACCAGAATCACCGCCGTTATCACCACCCGAGTCGCCGCCGTTGTGACCACCTGAGTCGGACGAATCAGGTGAACCGTAGACTTGCACCTCTGCTAGCGATAAATAATTGCTGCCATTGAGTTGAACGCGAACCGCATGCACACCACTCACCGGTAAGCTAATATCGGTTTTCTCACCCGCCACACCAGCGATATTACGTGTTGCAATGACACTGCCGTTTGCGGCTAAAGCATCAACGTGGAAGTTAGCTAAACGAGAACTGCAACAATCTGTACGATTCCATAAAGTGACTTTACTGATCTCATATGCACCCGCCAGATCGACAGACCACCACGCTTGTGATTCGCCGCCAGTATGTGTGACGGAAGCATTCCCCCAGACGCCACTGGTGTTGCCATCAACGGCTCGTTGCGATAAACCACCGGCTGCGGTCGAGGATTGACTGGTCACCTTCCCTAGAGCAACATTGCTTTCTGGCTCCGTGGTATTGGTATACGGAGACAAATAGTCGCCTGGAATCACTTCCAAGGCACCACCCGGACGCTGCCAAGCAACAGCAATGTTGTCGCCGCCACCGGCTTCTTTCTGAAGCGCTTCAATGAAATAACGCTGGCCCGCTTGCAAGGTAATACTGGCTGATTTTTGCGAGCTAAACTTCGTCCAATCTCTTATACCCGCCCAACTATTAATAAACGCGATCTTTTGTTTGTTCGCTTCAGAATCGTTCGTACTGAGCCAAAGTTCACCATTGTCATCGGTCGCAATCCAGAAGGTATAGGTACCTGAAACCGGTGCATGAAGATAACCGACAATACGCGTGCCATAGTTATCAGCCCAATTTGATTGCGCTTCGAAGCTTGTTATCTCATTCGTCATGTTCGGGGAGTTTGGATAAGTCGCTAGACTCGTCATCGCAGACAAGCCAGTACCTGAAATGCCAGTCCAAACTTGGCGAGTAATAGTTCCTGCACCAGAACCAGTATCATCGCCAGCCGAGTCGTTCAAATACCAACATTGCTTAGCTACACCCGGCGTAGGGTCGCCAAAGGTGCTGTTATTACAACTTGCCGAACCGGTGAAGGTTTTCTGTACAAAGATACCGTTTGCGCCATAGGCAACGATTCGGGTTCCACTGAAACGGCAGGTACCATTTTCATTCGCACATTCGGTCCAGTTCTCACCACCGACATTTGTATCGCCGCCAGAGTCACCACCCGAGTCACCGCCATTATCTTCACCGTTTGCGTTTGCATCATCGGCTATCCACCAAACACCATTGACGCCTTCACCATTTTTATCACTCGGAGAGGAATCGCTGGCAAAAAAGTAAAGCGGCCTGCCAAGATAGGCTGCCTGCTTAGTGCCATCACCGCGAGTAATCGTCGATAAACCAGACACACCAGAGGCGCCGGAATCTTCCACCAACACCGGAGGCCAAGCATTAACACAGCCACCGACACAGTTACTGGAAGATGAACCTTGATCATTATCAAATACGTAAAGGGTATAACCCGGTTTGGCAGACCCCGCGCCGCCAACCAGTAAACCGTTTACCCGGCTTACTTCACTGACATTTGTGCTACCGCCAGTGCCGCCGGATGCGCCGTTTTCGGACAAGGCTCCCAGGAAGTTAACGATGTCGTTCACTTCTTGTGAGCTCAGTTCCAGTGGTCGCATATCGCTGTCTCGCTCAGCGACATTCACCGCCCCTCTGTTATAAGCTTGAACCACCTCTGTCAAACTCGCGATACTGCCGTCATGCATATACGGCCCAGTCAGCCCAAGCTCTCGTAGGGACGGCACCTTGAATAATTTGTGATCGCGATCTCGACCCGTGACTTCTGCTCGGCCAATATCATCATTCATCGCTAAGCCATTATTACGGAAGCTTTCATCGGTAAAGTTCGCACCGGCATGACAACCACTGCAACGTGCTTTGTTTTCAAATAAATCTAGGCCCCGTCGTTCAGACGCACTGAGCACTGAACGATTGCCTTCTTTAAACTCATCGACCCGATTTTTTGGCGAGAACTGGATAGCTTCAAAACTCGCCAAGGCAATCGGGAAGTTTTCCGCATTGGGTGCTTCACCAAACACCTCTTGGAACAAGCTTGCGTAGACACTGCTAGCACGTAAACGTTGCACCGCTTCGTCAATAGGCAAGTTCATCTCATGCGCTGCCGCCACTGGCGTTAAGGCTTGAACATCGAGAGTAGACGAGATACCGCTCCAACCCTGAAGGCTTGAGAATAAGCGGTTCTGCAACATAGGGGTATTACGAGTACCGGCGTCCGTTGGCTCATCGCCTTTGGCAATATCGAGACCGTCGGTAAAGGCAATCGAGGCATCATGGCAAGTAGCACATGAGGTAGTACGCTGCTTAGATAAAATCGTATCTGAAAATAATGCTTCACCCAGTTCGGCTGCTTCCAAACTGAAACGGTCAACGCCAGTCGCATTATCGAGCAAGGAACGAAGGTGATCAGGCACTTGATTTGCTAAAGTGTTACTTGGCGCTTTGTTAGTTCTGACATTGGCATTATGCGCAACTTCATAAGCACGACGCGCCACATTGGAGACCTTCACTTCATCCAAAATCAATTGAGCACTTGAGTTTTCTGGCCCGACTCGCACCGCACCCGAGGTTCGAATGGTGCCAAAATTAGCAGCCGCTTGTTTTCTTGCCACTTCTGCGCCATTAATGTAGAGCACCATATCTTTATTGACAGGACTATAAGTCAATGCGACGTGAGTCCAACTATTATTAGCAATGGTGCCACCATTGATTTGTTCCAACCGGCTACTGGTATCATGCAGTGACGCTGATAGTGTGGCACCGTTAATTAAGTTCAGTTCAACGCCATTTTGTAAATTGAATAATCTAACACGACCTCTGCCAGAGGATTTTCTGACCCACATATCCACGGAAACGCCATCAGTCAGTGAGTCCCAAGCCTGGTTTTTAGTCACATTCAAATAGTGACCTGAACCAAAATGGATGGCTTGACCATAGCGGCCGACTAATTGGTCTTGGCCGTTAAATTCAATTGGAAACTCCGCACCGACTAAACTGGCATTATTGAAGTTACCTGAGGTGTCATTAGTACGTGTTCGCTGATAATCACCCGCACGATTGAGCTGCTCGTTCATCCCCAAATACATGACGTAATTACCGTCGAGATAATCATCAAAACCTACTTCACTGTAATCAGAGGTATTTGAGCCAAAAATCGGATAGACGGGGCCGTGAAGGGAGTATGGGATCGCCAAATTTGCCATATTCTTATAAGGCGTCCACATCGTTGTGAACGCACCGGGTGAAGATAAGAATAACTTAGATGTTCGGTGACGATCCCGATTGATTGGGCCATCAATATGGCGAATCGTCCAGCCAGTCCAGCGGCCGACGACACTGGTACCGGTTCTTCGTGCACTCACGCCTTCACGAGACGCTTGATAGAACAATTCTGTGCCATCATGACTCACCCAAGGGTAGGCACCTTTAATCAGCTCACCTCGGTTATAGTCATTTCCTGTCGCATCTAAGATTGGTTTTTGTGCCAGCGGGTAACGCTCTTGAAACGGAATGCCATCTACATTTGAGTTACGGTCATCAAAGTACATGTTGGCGAGGGATTTGGGCATGCGCCAGTTATTCGTTGCCCCCGGCGTCGGGTTCCAGCTATAGACTAAGTTATCTATACGGCCGTTGTTATCAGGATGACCTTGGCAAATCACTAAGCGTGAATCAATGGTCGCAGTGGGTTCAATACATCTGAAATCTGCGCCATTCTGCAAGGTGAGTTTTCTAAAAGAACTGGTGAATTCCGCACGGATTAATTGCGCATCTAGGGTATTCGCATTGCTGACAATAAAGGTCGCTGTACGTTGCCCCATTTGGTCATTATCACCATTGCGCGTTGAGGTATGATAAACCAAGGCTTTGTAGGTGCGATGCGACCCATTTAATTGGTAACTACCGGCCGAGTTTGACGGATAAGGGTTCTCACCCGAAACAGCCGGATCCGGCATCAGTGCGATCCAGTTATGCTGCATATCGCTGGCTTCACTTCTTAACTCGAGAGAAATGCTGTTACCAAATGCCCCCTGATTAAACGCCACAGAGCCGTCATTATTTCGGACAATGCGCTCTGGTCGAAATGCGCTCGCAAACCAACCATCCGTGCGGGTTCTAACAAAAATACGGCCATCCCAGGTTTCAGCGTGACCGTTGCCACCAAAACCCGTATCAATATGTTTAGGGAAGCCAAGCTGTTTATTGCTGTTCAAAGAATATAAGGCTGCGCTAGGTGCCGAAAATTCGCCGGTGCTAGTTGCCGTGCCATCATTATCGTCAGCGCTTCCCCCATCATTCGCACCGCTTCCGCCATTATCCGAACCATCATCTCCAGCGGAGCCATCATCACCTGTTGAATCGCCATCATCTGCTTGTGCGGTTCCCGTTGCCCAAACCGGAGAATTTGATGACGTATAAAGCACAAAATTGCCATCATTCTGTAACACGGCTCTTGTGGCACCTTGGCCATTTGTCTGGCTCGACCAGACGGCTGAACCTGCGTCAGTATAAAGTACTAAATTACCATCACCTTGGAGCACCAAGCGCGTGCCATTTTGCCCCTGTGTGCTTGAAGACCAAAGTGAACTGCCCGTCGCTTGGTCACGCAGAACAATATTGCCATCATCTTGCAAATATAAACGATACGCACCATTGCTTGAAGCTAGATACTGGTTTGGCGAAAGGCTGTCATTCGTGCTTAATCGATCGACGCCATTCGAAACTGAAGAGGCCGCTATTGTGGGTTCTGAACCAAGAACCGTAATCGTCCGCCTTGCTGTGGCTGTTTTATTACTATTGTCTTTTGCCACCGCTCTTAACTGATAAGTGCCTGGTGTTAAGTTAAGCAACAAAGGGTCGTCGGAATTCGTATTCGCCGTGCCCCACTCATAGGGGGCCGCGCGTTCACGCCTAACGAGAGCGTTATTAATATACAGTTTAATCTCTCGTACTTTGCCATCTGCATCACTCGCATCAATGACAACACCTAAATTGGGCCCACTGTTACCCGCAGCCGGTTGCAGGAACCGGACTTCAGGTTCGCCGGCTGCCAAGGCAAGCTGACTACTGATGAGCACACAAAAGGTTAATAACTTCCAGGCATTGAAGTTCATGATAAAGCACCCTAATAATTTATTGTTGTTTGCTAAACGTAGAAAAAACTGAGCACGGCGATCGGTTTCAAACGCATAGCGATCCTGAGCGGATTAGACTATTTGGGCGAGGGAGAAGCATGAACTAAATGATGATTTAAAATGAGCTGATGACCAGGTCACACTCTTTTGCAGTGTTTTTTGTCAAAGCGTGACCTATATTGTTTGATTGCTTTTCTAAACATCG
This sequence comes from Oleiphilus sp., assembly GCA_048058835.1. GTDB lineage: Bacteria > Pseudomonadota > Gammaproteobacteria > Pseudomonadales > Oleiphilaceae > PZPK01. The sequence continues at coordinate 43,394 of JBLLNS010000012.1, read as the reverse complement.
CTTGGATGCAATCACAGAGAGCATCACTCGATGCGCATTAAGCAAGATGGGAGGCATGAAAGCGCAGATGCTTCTCGATAAAGCTGGCAATAAAGAAATAGCTATGATCATAGCCTTCATGATAACTAAGCTGAAAAAAGCCCGTGTTATTTTTCGCGATACGCGCCAAGTTCTCGGGCTGCAGTTGCGTCGCCAAAAACTGATCATCCAAACCCTGATCTATCAAAATAGGCTGAGGTAAGGCGACCTTTTCCAATAACTTGCTAGCGTCATAGTCATGCCATGCTTCTCTATTATCGCCTAAATAAGCTGAGAAAGCCTTTTTGCCCCAAGGGCAATCTGAAGGATGGCAAATTGGGCTAAATGCTGAAATAGACTGATAGTTTTCAGGGTTTCGAAGACCAATCACTAACGCGCCATGCCCGCCCATTGAATGCCCTGAAATTGCCTTCTTGGATGAAACAGCAAAATTGGCTTCGATCAGCTCGGGTAGTTCCTGCACGATATAATCGTACATTTGGTAATGGCTAGCCCAAGGTTGCTCGGTGGCATTTACATAGAAACCGGCGCCACAACCCAAGTCATAAGCCTCGTCATCTGGAATCGACTCACCACGCGGACTCGTATCCGGGATCACAATCGCTAAACCCAGCTTAGCAGCGATACCTTGCGCACCGGCTTTTTGGCTGAAGTTTTCATCGGTGCAGGTTAAGCCGGACAACCAGTACAAAACCGGTGGCGCGGGAAACAACGTAGGATCAGGTAAATAGATAGAAAAGCGCATGGTACATTTCAACACCTGTGATGCGTGGCTAAACTGTTGTTGCCATCCACCAAAGGATTTATTGGCCGCTAAACGATTAAGTGTCATAAGCTTCCCCTGAATTATTTTCTTACGTGTTGGCCCACTCACTAATCGCCATCGTGTGCATTAAACCTGAAGTGCAGATCTAAGGCTTGCATATACTCAATGCGCAACACTTGATATAGCCCAGAAAAGGCTTGATATAAGGCTTCCAGCTGAACCAATTGATTGGCTTCGAGCAAGTCATAGGCACTGCGTTCAATAACATTAAGCTGCTGATCAAGTGCTGCAAAATGTTGCTTAATCTTAGCGTCTAAATCTAACTGAACCCCAGCTTCGTTAAGATACCAACTAAAGCCCTTCGGCATCAAATAAAGCGTTTTCATGGTATCTACATTTGCCTTCAGTTGATCTAACGAGGAGCGACTTCGCCAGCTTTCCAAATACCGTGGCTTAATTCTCCTTTCAGACTTTTTCAGATCAGACATTTGTTTGATCCCTAACGGTGCAGCCAGCTTTTTATCTTTCAGTAAGATTAAACTGCTGAGCATGCCGTTGATTATATCTTCCAAATATCGCTTATGCTTTTCCGCTGGGCCGGCCTCAGAGGGAGGCGATAACCAAGCATGGCGATAGCGCGTTTGCCACGCCAAGTTTAACTGCTCACCTTCTTTGACAAGGTTAGCCGCCGTAGCTTGTAGAATTTGGCAGGAGGCCGAAAAGGGAGAATAAAAACCCGGCGCTTGTGTCGCCGGATCAAACAACAAGTATTCCAAGCCGGACAATCCCTGAATGGCAACGCTGGCTTGTGCTAATTCCTGTTGACTAATCGCCGTATTGTAACCATTTAAGCGCGACTTAAATTTTCGATGCACATAATTTAGCGGGTCGGGCCAAAACTGAAAACGCCAAGCGGCATTGGTATCATCAATTGGACCAAAGTTGTACACGCTCAGAGCTGACCAGCTTTGCATCGCCGTCAGCCAAACCTGTTGCAGTGAAGTCAAACCATGCGCCGTCGGGTCGATGCAAAAACGCTGCATTTCTTGTTGCAACAGATTTAATTTTTCTTCTAAGTCTTGATGCTTGGGCAAAATTGATTCGAGTAAGACCGCTTTGACCAATTGATATTCTGGCTGCGCTTGATAATCCGTTGTTGATACAGCCAGATTATCTTCATGGGGTGGTGTTGGTTTTATGGTCTCTGAGGAAAAACGGCCAGAACAGGCCATCACGGAACATAACATGACCAGTATTGCGGCAGACTTTAAATAAAACATAAATAAATTAGCGTAAACATAGAAACCGTCCTTGGAGTCAGCACAGTAAAGCAAGCCATTATGCTTAAGTCCTTGCCAATGCTCAAACAGTAAAATGCCACAACCTAAAATAAGCTTTGACGAGATACGGCCTTTATATTTGCCTAGCTAAATCTTACTAAGTTCAAACTGATGCAGCACCGAAACGCTAGCAAGCTTGTTTAGTTTGCTGCATAAAATTTTCAATCTTTTTATAGCATTGGGTTGATAAGCTTTGCTCACAAAGGAACAAGCTTTCAGTATTCGAACCGAGATCAAGCAGCACGTCCAACAAGGGATTTTCATCATCATCCTGCATGTGAATTAACCAAAGTTCCATCAAGCCAGCTTGCTCAATACTGAAGCCTGACTGGTGATCACGATTGCTGAAATTGTAAAGTTCGAAGCCCGGCAAGATCAACTTATTCATCACTTGACGACTGAAGTCCTGAGAACAAGAATAAATACCGACCTTTTTCTTGGTGATTTTTTTCAGTTGGCCAAAAGGAAGAACATTCTCTCCAGGAGAAGACAATGTAGACACCCGAAGCGCAGACGAAGCTTCTGCATCCAATGCCCAATCTTCAATTTTAGTAACGCGTTTATTTCTCCTTCCAATGGATCTTAGCTCCTCAGACGTTCTGACATTTTTACTGCCAAATAACTGATACTTCATAAGCTCACCTTATTATTTTAATTAGAAACAACTCAACTTTATTAACATTAGTTAATTAAATCGCGTCTGTACCTAGGACAGCATGAACGAAATGATGATTTTGTAAGAAAAGCCCTATGTTTTGTAAGTATTTGTGAAGCAGTTCTTAAGTGGGCAGCTATCGAGAAGCTCAGAAAAAAGGTTAAAGCGAAAAATGCCCTTAGCTTCAGAAGCGCTTAGTGTGTTACTTGAGCCGGCACCACGATTAAGGTCGCCCGGTTTAACACGTTTTTAAGGGTCGTTAATTGAGACTGCTGAATAACCTGCTGGGGATTTGCTTGGTATTCTGCCAGGTTACTAAGGAAGTTCGCGCGATGACCTTCCGCTTTCTCTGTCATCTCGGCAACAGATGCCTGAGCAGACTGGCGCAGTGCCGTCGCCTCACCTCGGGCTTTCGCTAAGCGGGAATTTCTGAGTAATTTCTGGGTCTGAATCATTTTGTTTTTTTCACTGCGCGCAATACTGGCCTGATCGAAGGTTTTCTCGATGGAGCTGGGCGGCTTGAGTTTTTTAATTTGTATTGCGGTTAAACGCATACCCAAATGCAGCATTCTGGCCTGTTGCTGTATCGATTTTTTGAGTTGGTTCTGAAACTGAATTCGCCCAGTCGTGAGCAAGTCGTTAATCGGTTTACTGGCGATATAATGAATGACCTCAGCCGAAGCGATTTCTTTCAAAAGCTGTTCTGGATCATGCGATTGATTACGAAATATCCCCGGCTCTTCAACGGTATATTGCAAGACCAACTTTAGCTCCAACAAGTTCTGATCCCCCGTGGTGAGTTCCTGCTGGATAAAAATCTCAGACGATGAAACCATATCTAATGCCATTGAACGAACTGAAGTCGCTTGAATTTTTTCAACCGTTTCAATAGGCCAAGGTAAATGATAATGCATACCCGGGAGCACTTTATCGTCGATAATTTTGCCAAAACGAGACAGAATCCCCCGTTGCTCTGGGCCGATAGAATAAAAACCACTAAGCAGATAAATAGCAGGTAAAACCACCAGCCAAATCAAACACAAAGCGCGTTTGTTATCATTCAGTATTTTGCCGAGATCAGTCAGTAAGGCCATCCAGCCCTCCCGGTAATGTAAGTAGTTGTCGAATCAGTGGTGATTCAGTAGACAAAATAAACGTCGTGTCTTGACCAAGCATATCTTTGTATAAATCCATACTCCGTCTGAACTGATAATAGGTGGGATCTTTCGCATAGGCTTCGGTAAATATATTGGCGGCATTGGCTTCGCCTTCCCCCAACATGGTTTGAGATTCTCGTTGCGCTTTAGCGAGCAGCTCTCTTACCTCTCGTTCAGTTTTAGCTTTAATCTTTTCGGCTTCTTCGGTGCCTTCAGCACGATAGCGAGCGGCAATTCGCTCCTGTTCGGCAATCATACGATCATAAATAGCCAATACATTCTGCCGAGGAAAACCAAAACGCGAAGGACGCACTGCAAGTAGTTCTATGCCATAATCCTGTCGCGCCAAGGCTGCACTTTTTTGGGTAATCTCTTCGAACAACTGCTGCAAGCTTCCTGTATGGTTTTCACTGATGGGCGCTTCCGAGGTAGAAAAAATACCTGCTAGAGTGGCATGGCCTATCGCGGCACCCGTACTCGATGTAAGTAGATCCGTGAGGCGTGCCTGCGCAATATCACGTGTCCGCACACTCCCTAAGAATCTTTCAGGGTCGGCAATTCGCCATAATGCGAAACTCTGAATCACCAAATTTCGCCGGTCACTGGTGACATATTCAGCAGCCTCTAATTTGAGATGCCGAATACGTTTATCCATATACAACTTGGTCTGAATCGGCGCAGGTAATTTGAACGTTAGCCCTGCCTCTTTAATGGTTTGAACCGGTTTACCGAATTGCATGATAACCACAGACTGGTTTTCCTTCACCACGACTAAACAGGTAGTCAGTAGATAACAAATAATGACCACTGCGCCAATCATCCAAGGTACTTTTTTCACGCTACAACCTCTTTAGGTAATTCATGTTTGTCTATCACATTAAACGTTAGATTCGACTGTTCTTTACTGAGCCGCTGGACTCTCACGCCGCCACAAGCGAATCTGTTCATCCCTTAACAATGGGTCAATAATCGTCAATGATTTCCCGCGGAACTGGCGGCTCGTTTGGTTAAATTCCTGTTGATAAATTAATGCCTCAGGTGCTTTCTGGAACAATGACTGCATTGGCAAATACCGGTTCAAATCGCCTTGCGCACGTTCAACCTGCTCTATTTTTTCTGCCTGAGCCTGACTGATGTCCGCCATCGCTTGAGCACTTGCATTCGCGAGTTCTTCTTGTCGTTCGGAATCTGCATTGAGCTTTGCTTTGCGCATTTTTTGGTCAGCATTAAATGTCTCATGATGAGATTCAACCACCAGCGGCGGGGCTTTAATTGTCTGGATATAGACTTTGATATAAGTCAGTGGAAAACCGGCTTTAGCCAGATCTTCCTTTAGCTTGAGACTCAGCTCGTTCTCCAACGGCTGCTTAGCGCCATAAAGCAAACTCGCATAGTCGTGTTTTGCTGCCAACATGACCAAGGCAGCGTCGGCATAAGACCGGACTAATTCTTGCTGAACTTGCGTTTCCGAAAGGCGTTGCGCCTTCGGGCTAACGCGGTAGTGCAATGAGATGCGGATATCGACCAGATTTTCATCACGGGTGAGAAAGTATTCCGGCATTCCTGTGACCTGACGGGACTGTCCCAAAGGGCGCTTTTGCCATAGCCCAGACATGGCCTGTACAGTGTCATCCGCATTCAATAGTTCAGCATCGGTATTTATGCTTGAAATGGCTTGCGTGGGAATCAGTATCAAGCCACCTAAAGGCCATGGTGCGACATAATGAATGCCATTACTAAGAGAGCCCGAATCGTAATGGTGGAACCAGTGGCTATAACCAACATGCCCATAGGGAACAAGCCGGAAGCCACTCAATAGATAAACGGAAAGCAGCACCGTGCAAAACAAACTGATAATCTTGGGTTGTCGCAAACGTATCAGGCTGTGTTTCAGGCCTTGAACTCTGGCTTCAGAATTTAGTTTTTCCAACACCGATATTTGGGTAAATTCGCTACCGGTGATGAGGCTTCTGCAACCTGAGACGAATAATTCAAGGCCGGCAATGGTGACCATCACGGCGATAATAACAGCCACGATCTCATCTAAATAAATACCGATCATGGTGCCAATTAAAGACACTAAAACAGCAATCGATGAGAACACGTCTAATTGGCTATGATAGCCATCGGCCACTAATGCAAGCGAGTCTGTTTCCCGCCCCACCCAGGTTTTTAAACGAGACATCAACCATGCAATGGCTATGCATAATAAGATACCAAGGATGCCGACCCAAAGATGTTGTAATTCTTCCGGTTCTTGACTGCTTACTTCCTGGATAATTTCGACCGGCACATAGAGGATTAAACAGGCCATTAGAATGGCTAACACGGCCTCAAGCTTATGTGCTTTTTCGTCAGTTAGTGGGAGGTTTCCACGCTCTACGCCGACCCGAATCGCCAGCCCCGTTAACAGGGTTACCGACACTAAAATGTCTGACAGAGAATGATATGCATCCGCTAATAAAGCAGCGCTACCCGTCACCCATGAAGTGATCAACTTGATTAAGGTCAGTAAGATATCAGCGGCAATAGCGACCAAAGAGGTTCGAATACGACGATCAGAAAACAAAGTAAATCATCCGTTAAAAAACTAGAATTATTCACTTTTAATATGACAACTTCGTGAAATACCTTGATATGAGACGGCAAAACGAATGTAGTAGAAGGAAACTTTAGCGCCGCCAGGCATTTTTTGCCCGTCAGGGTTTACGCTCTATTCAAGTAGGATTATTTCAAGAAAACCTCGAACTACCTAAGAAGGTAATTCGAGGCAAGACCGGTTTAGCGACAATGTGCTTCAAAACACATAGCCGTTGATCTCAGTTTCGCGGGCAAAGCGTTTCCCACGAAAAATGCGGATTATTCACCCTCTGGATTGTAAACCCACATCGCATTGTTAACGTGATAACTGGTGTCTTCACCAATCAAAACACGTCCATCGTTAAGCACGATCAGGTTATCTGGGCTAGCGATCTGGTCAACAGGGCAACGGTTTTCAGCACTGCCATCGTATTCCCCACCCACCAGCACTGGGTCCATACGGATGACGTCATAATCAGCCTGAATACCGAAACGGTAGATAGCACCACAACGGTTTTCATCTAGCTGAATATCACCTTCAGTGTCTGACATACCGCTAGCCACTTGTGACATCGCGACATACATATAAGGTGAGGTGCCGTTTGCCACAGCGTCATAATTGATGTTGATACCTTCCATTTTACGAAACTCTACAGTCGCGCCTTTCGCCTCTGCAGCACGTAAGGTTTCAAGAAAAGCAACACGATCATCCGCCGCACCACCAGCAGCCCAGGTCGCGACTTCTGCATCAGATATGTAGTTGGTTTCACCCTCAACATAATCTGTTTCATCAATGTCATCGTATTCATCGACCCAGCTTTCTATATCGGTATTGTTAGATGATCCGAGTGCGATCCAAGAAATATCAAAACCGGCCTTAGCAACATCCTTGGTGCCATCCTGCGTCAGTTTTGCTGCGTAAATAGTGCCTGCGCTCAAGTCACCAGCTGTATCCGCGACAAATTTATAAAAGCCTTTGTTTGTCCCATCATCCGTAATATAAACCGTCTTCTGATCAGGCATGATCACGACGTTTTCATGCGCTACACGGCCCAAGGTAAAGTGCTTCACGGGTGTCGGCGTGCCAGAAGGATCGGTAATCTCAACAATGTAGCCATAGTCATAAGGGTTTGGAAATGTGCCACCAAGATAGGTTTGGATGTTCTGTACATCTGCATAGCTTGGGTAACCGCTCGCATAAGCTGAGTTGTTCCAATTCTGGGCATTTTCAGATTCGTAATTTTCTTCCGATGTCAGCGGTGTTCCCCAAGGCGACATAGTTCCAAAGCAGTTAATCATCGTACCTTTAACCGCTGTGAAGTCCACATTCATTGCCTCGCCGACTGTCCAAGTACCATCATCTTCTTTGGATAAAGCTAATCGGCTCATGGCCCCTGGACGATCTTCAAATGCGGTAAATAAATAGCCTTCGCTACTATCTGCGTTGGTCGGCACAAACGCATTAAAATCTGGATCTTGCGATTGTTTGATTTCAGCCAAGCCATCAGCCGTGACAATATTTGCCAAGCCGAAAGGAAGCTGACCACTAAAAGTATCTCCGGCGCGACCTAGCACCTGATAACTACCTTGAGCAACCTGCACTGTCTGCGCTTCACTAGAACTTGACGCTGGAACAGAAATCGATTCCAAACGAGGGTCTAAGTTATCAAAATCGAGTCCTAACCAAGCACCTACTGCTGCGTTATTTTCAGGTGATGGAAGAGAGTCATCTGGATGCTGAACATTGAAAAATAGGTCACCATCGTCCGTTTTGAAAATACCAGTAATTTCAGCCCCAAGAGGCACTGTTGCAATACGTGTCAGTTTCGGAACTGCCGTAAGGTCCTGCCCGTCTGTACCGTTAGCACCATCAGCTCCATTGGTTCCGTTGGTTCCATTCGTTCCATTGGTGCCATTTATTCCGTCTTGTCCATCATCGGAAGAACACGCAATGAGACCCGTCGCTGTGGCGATCGCCAACACTAAAAGCTTCTTTTTAAATATCATGAAATTTTCCTGTCTTAATTATAGTGAGCCATAACCATGATGCGCCCAGATTTATAACGTGAATTATGACCCGCATAATTCAGTTTTTTTCTGATATCTCTCTCGAATATATCGCCCATTATTAAGACAGTTTTACATGACTCTTTGCTGACAATCAGATGACATTTACTTGTCAGTTAAAAGACAAGATGTGAAGTAAAACTACTGAGCGCCCTCTTTCCAATTCAAGCGCATATCCCACCCAAACAGTCGGCTTTCTGGCTCAAGGGGTACAATCGACTCATCAATTTTTCGGTATACATTTTCGGCAGGAAGCACATTCGAATCTCGACCATGAATGTAACTTTGATGACGAACGATATAGCTATAGGCTTTATTGAGAGCAAGCGCACGCTCGGGAGAAGGCGTGATCAAGGTATAAACATCAGCGGCTTTGACTGCGTCTTCATTGACAGTGCCATCAGGGTGGTACCACTTGCTGAGCATTTCCGGGTTTTCACGAAATTCATTTCCGCCGCCCGCTCGTTGTAAATACTGTAGAATTTCACCTTTGTCTTGCGTCATCGAAGGCGCATCCTGCATTCCTTTTAAGTTGATATAACGCCAGCCCTCAGGGCCAGTTACCTTTCGAACAAACGAAAACGTACTATCAACCGTTGTTCCCATTGCTGAATGGCAACCCATACAAAACATTTGTTCTTCAAACTTTTGCGGCCTGAGCTGACCTTCGTAATCTTCAATAAAGCCTTGAACCAACCAACCTAATCCATTCGATAAACCGTCATCTCCCCGATTAACATAAGCTGGCAATTCTTCCATGCGTTTTTCTTTTCTTTCTCGGGCGTAGCGTGAATGTAATTCTGATTCCGTCAATTCTTTAATCTTTTTCATATAGCGCAATTCTTTCATACGTTTCGGGACAATCACTTGCTGCTGCTCATCTAGACCAACATAACGAACCGAATGCATAAATTCTGTGCCTTTTGGGAACTGCTGTTGTACCACCGCCACATCACTGGCATCGCCAAAATAATGAGACATCGGCGTCAGGCGTGTTAGTTCAGTCGAATAAATCTGATCGCCATTGATATCAAGCTGTAATAGATTTTCATCAAATTGTTTGAGCCGAATCTCCGATAATTGTTTCAGGTTAAGCTCGACGAGGCTGAGGTTTGCCATGTACACCATCTGATTATATTCACCGTTAATCGTTCTAAATTTTTCCGGTAAGCGAATAACAACATCATCAGTGGATCCGTTAGTCGGCCAAAAGGTACTGGGTAGAGGTTTATAATTAAATGCCACCCAAGCACTGCCATCTAGGGCCATGCCATTTTCATCAAAGGCGGCCGCCGCATTTTGGAAATTCTTTAAATCGGGAATAAAACCAGACCATGAATCAGTGCTTAAACGGGTTTGAAGTGCACTGTAGTTATCCTGATTTATATATTGAAGGATAAGATCGTCATCGATACGATCAATCCATTCAGTCTTATCGATAAATAGGTTATGCCAATGATTGGTCACGCCAATATCTGAAAAAATATAACCGCCTTGAATCCCGCCATCATCCAGTTTGTTTGAACGATAAACCGTATCACGATCCATATAGCGTTGGTGACAGGTGTAGCAGGGATTATGCTGCCCTTCTGTTTTGGTGTAACACTGGGGAGGAACCGGTGCTTCTTCATTAAACAAACTGAAGTGTTCAGCCTGAACGCGTTGTTCTGGTTCAACACTTGGCAGCACGGATGTGGCATTACCCGCCATCGAATCATCACCGCAGTTAGCCAAAAAAATCACCACAACAAACAGTACTACTGCACCTAAAATACCTGTTCTACTCATCATTCAGCATGCCTTCCAATCAAAAAGAAAAACGTACTCGAAGCTTGAATACGACTTCGAATCGTCGGGAAATGCTATGCTTTTACTATGACAATTTTGTGAATCTGGCGCTTCGCTAGTCATATTATCAGGAAGGGATAAAAGAGTGGGCGCTGCCAATAAGGATGCTTGTCAACCTTTACGGAAAGCTTAGCAAGACGCTAAGGGCATACTAATTAACAAGCGCAGGACATTCTTTGAGGGGGTTCTGCTGACAGATTTTCTGCTGCCATTCTCGTGCATTCTGTCTGCTCTGCTGCTCTCTGAGTTGATAAATTTCAACCAACTTAAGTTGAGCCAGACGATGGCCTTGGTCAGCCGCTGCACTTAACCATTTTTCGATAACCGGGTCCTGCTTGTTTGATGTCTCCGCTTGAAGCAGTAAAGCTAACTTATATTGCGCTGCAGACTTACCTTGCTTAGCGGCTTTTTCTAGCCATTGAAGGGCTTCTTTTTTTTGTTGCTTGTGCTGAGTCGGTTGTAACAAAGCCAGACCCAATAAGTATTCAGCATCCGCATCATGGTATTCGGCCGCTTGGCGTAACCATTTCAAGCCGTGTTGGTAATCGGCCTGATTGATCGTTTTTTTCATTAACAGGTCTGCGAGGTGTTTTTGTGCTTCGACATCGCCTTGAGTCGCGGCTTTCTCAAACCACTCTTTGGCTAAACCATCATTCTGTTCATAATATTCGCCCACTTTGTAAAGCAGCCCGAGAAAATACTGGGAGTGGGCATGGCCATTCCTGGCTGCCAGGCGATACCATTTGACCGCTTGTTCAAAATTGCGGGTAACATCATTGCCCGTTTCATAAGCCTGCGCCAACTCATACTGTGCTTGAACGTTTCCTTGATAAGCAGACTTGGACAAATTGGCGATCGCCAACTCCGCGTTTTGCGCCACACCGAAGCCTGTTTTATACAGTCTAGAAAGAGCGTATTGGGCATCTCTATCACCCAACTTAGCCGCCGTTTCGTACCAATAAAAAGCCTCACGTGGATTTTTTTCGACCCCGCTGCCCAGCTCATACATCAGCCCAAGAGTATTTTGAGCAAACATATAGTTTTGCATCGCGGCGGCTTTCAACCAGCGAGCCGCTGACGTTAAACTTTTCGGGACACCATCGCCCTCAGCGTACATCAAGCCCAGTAAACTTTGCGACACGACATGACCTTTTGAGGCAGCAGCCTGATACCATTTTGCCGATGTCGGTCTATCCGGTTTGACCCCCAGGCCAAACTCATAAATTTGTCCCATCTGATAATGCGCGACCACATGCCCGGCTTTAGCGGCCTCTTGAAAATGCTGCCGAGCCTGTATGAAGTTTTTTGGTACACCTTTGCCTTCCAAGTACATTAAGGCCAAATCATATAAGGCATCCGGATCTTCCTGTTCGGCAGCCAACGAAAACCAGCGCAGCGCCGATTCATAATTTTGTGCGACACCCAAACCAACCTTATACATCAAACCGATAAAATGTTGAGCATGCGGGTTTTCTTGGTTCGCTGAAAGCTGGAACCAATGAATAGCCTGCTTTAAATCGCGTTGAACGCCATTGCCTCTCTCATAAATAATACCCAAAGCATGTTGGGCATCTGAATTATGTTTCTCCGCCGCGCGCCGATACCATTTAAGCGCCTCAGCCCAACTTTGCTGAACGCCCTCACCATTTTCATATAATTGCCCTAAAGCCAGTTCGGCAAACTCATCTCCTTGTGCTGCCGCTTTTTGGTACCAAGCTTGTGCCGTGGCTAGATTTTTCTCTGTCCCTTTGCCATAGCGGTAGGCTTCCGCAAGACTTATCTGTGCTTCCTGATTACCCTGCTGAGCAGATTGTTTGTACCAATAATAGGCTTGTTCGGGCTGGGGTTTGACCAAGCCGCCATCCGCATAATGGGAAGCTAAATGAAGTTGTGCATCGATAAAGCCAAGCTTGGCGGCTTGCTGATAATAGGAAAGCGCTTGCGAAGCATTTTGCACCACACCAAAACCATTTTCATAACAGAGGGCCAGCTCAAAAATAGCCTGAGGTTCGTGCTGAGCAGCAGACTTTTTGAGCAATTCGATGGCATAGGCGGTATCAATGTCGACCCCCAGACCTAAACGATACATCTGGGATAGAAGGTATTGAGATCTGGCATCTTGCTGATCTGCAAGTTTAGTCAGGGCTGGTAAGGCACAGTGATAATCTGCTCGCTGATAACATTCCTCTGCTCTACCTTGATCAGCCATACTGGCTGAAGAAAAGATTAGAAAAAACGTGATGAGGCGATACACAATTACATCCTTGCAAGCCTGTTTAACTGCGCATTAAAAACTTAAGACGCTTGGTTGCAGGCAATATATTTCGGGTACATTTGTTTGAGATTGTCCAAATCAATCGACGCGAATTGTACCTCAGTCTTTAAATCACTTCCGCTAATCACCAGCTGTAATTTAGTATTTTTTGCCAATAAGTCATTTAAATTACCCGCCCAAGATACGTAGGATGGGTGCTGTGTCGGCAAAAACTTTTCTACCTTGCCATTATCGAGGTAGATGCCCACTTCAGGGAGAGTGGGGTCAATATGTGTGGTGGCATTCAAAATAAACTGGCCGCGTTCAATATTAAACCAAACCTGGGTTGTGTATTGATTGCTGTCTAACTGGATGGTGGGAGAACTTAATCGACAAGTCTCATGATTATTCGCAACACGTTGGCGATCTAAGTGCCAGTTAAGCATTTCGACTTCAACATGTTTCATTGCCTGTTTGATCCTCGCATGCAAAACCGAATGATCTTCAAACACGGTTTCCTGTGGCGTCGTTCGAGGCACGTTTTGCTGAAGGGTCAAATCTAAGGACGTATCAGCGGTAAGCGTTTTCATCGGCGATGTAAAACCTGCGCTGCTGGGTTGCGAAACCGTCAGGGCATTGATTTCGGCAACCAGTGCTTCGTTCTCTAGCAAACTGCTATCCACCCCATCGCTCTCTTCAAAACCACTTTCGACATAACCCTCTGGGAGGCTCTCATTAAACTTAGCTTCTTGATCCAATCGCTTGTTAGCGATCATCAATACCTGGCCATCAGACTCATCTGAACGAGGAACAGACTGATTTTGGGAGTTCAGGGTTTGCTTTTTTAAAGGCGGACGTTCTTCGGGAAATTCGGCTAGCGTATTTTCAGAAACATTAGGCTTTTCTGAAAAATAGAATAAGGTTTTGGCACCATCGGCAAAATCGTTATTCAAATGAATGCTTTCGCATCCCGTCATGACAACAAACGAAGAAAAGATAAAGAGTCCCTGCAAGCATCTGATACTTAGCGATTGTCGTAGAAGAAAGGGTTTTGATAAATACAACATAAAAATTACCACTCATTTTTCTACTTAAATTTTAGGTCCCTCTTAGTTAGTTGAGCTCCGACTTCTGATTAATAAACACTATGCGCCTTTCTCTACCAGACAAGCATGAACGAACTGATGATTTGTTTCAATCTGTAACAGACTTAACAAAACGTCCAATAAAACCCCTTACTACCTAAGTAAGTGCCATTCAGGTCTGGCACTTTTTCCGCTGAGCATACGAAATCGCAATAGTTAAACCTATGCAGCACTTGCTGCTATAGGTTTAATGCTAACACTTAAAGCACTATTGCCAAGCAGCTGTAATAGAAGCATTAACTTGCTCTTGCTCTTCAGAGGTCAGAGTAATTGCGCCACCAGAAGGTGCTCCAAAACTCGCCATAGCAGAAACAAGTTGGTTAATTTCACTGTTATCGATAAATTCACTACCAATTTCAACGCGCTCTATCTCATATCGAGAAGATGAGAACCAGTCACTCACTCTGATCTGATCCTCCGTGCCTAACTGCTCGATCAATAGGTCGTCACCCTCTTGGCTGAACCAGATATCTTCTTTCTCCATATCAGTCGACAGTAAAATTCTGTCTTCTGATGAGCCGCCATAATAACCATCGTCAAAAATAGTGTCTTGACCATCCCCCGTATTAAATACGTAAATATCAGTATAGACACCACCCGTTATCGTATCGTTGCCTTTACCCCCTGTAACTGTACAGATATCTTGTGACCAAAATGAGTTGATAATCGAATCATTGCCATCTCCTCCATCAATGACATTGACACCTTTACCACCGTTGATCACGTCATCTCCAGCCCCGCCAAAGATGATGTCATGACCATAATCACCTATTATCGTGTCGTTACCCTCACCACCATAGATAGTGTCGTCTTCTCCACCACCGTTTAGATGGTCATCACCTGAACCACCGAAAAGCGTGTCGTTACCATAGCCACCAATTAAGGTGTCATTACCTTCGTAGCCATATAGGGTATCGCTTCTATTTCTGCCATCTAAGTTATCGTCGTTATTACCACCATGTAAAACATCATTAAGCGTTGTACCAACTAAATTCACTGAATCATCCAGACTTCCGCTTGCTGGGCTAACCTCTATACTGGCAGTAGATGACGCTGTCCCACCCTGACCATCACTTATTTCATAACTAAGCGTATCAGTGCCTGAGTAGTCTACATCTGGCGTATAGGTAATCGTGCCGTCACCATTGATCGTGACTGAACCATTGATAGCAGACGCACTATCAACCGTTAGGCTATCGCCATCAATGTCCAAGTCATTATCCAATACATCAATCACCACTGAACTGCCTTCCTGTGTTGAAGCTGTATCCGCCACGGCAACAGGTTCATCATTTTCTGGATTCACTGTGACTGCAACAGTTGAAGACGCCGTACCGCCCTGGCCATCAATAATGGAATAACTAATCGTGTCTGAGCCTGAGTAATCTGCATCTGGCGTGTAGGTGATTGTGCCGTCACCATTGATCGTGACTGAACCATTCAAAGCAGACGCACTATCAACCGTTAGGCTATCGCCATCGATGTCTGAGTCGTTAGCCAATACATCAATCACCACTGAACTGCCTTCCTGTGTTGAGGCTGTATCTGCCACGGCAACAGGTTCATCATTTTCTGGATTCACTGTGACTGCAACAGCTGAAGATGCCGTACCGCCCTGACCATCAATAATGGAATAGCTAATCGTGTCTGAGCCTGAGTAACCTGCATCTGGCGTGTAGGTGATTGTGCCGTCACCATTGATCGTGACCGAACCGTTGATAGCAGACGCACTATCAACCGTTAAGCTATCACCATCAATGTCCGAGTCGTTAGCCAATACATCGATAACCACTGAACTGCCTTCCTGTGTTGAGGCTGTATCCGCCACGGCAACAGGTTCATCGTTTTCTGGATTCACCGAGACAGCGACAGTGGCAGAAGCCGTACCACCTTGACCATCAATAATGGAATAGCTAATTGTGTCTGAACCTGAGTAATCTATATTTGGTGTGTAGGTGATTGTGCCATCCGCATTGATCGTGACTGAACCATTTAAAGCAGACGCACTATCAACCGTTAAGCTATCACCATCAATGTCCGAGTCGTTAGCCAATACATCGATCACCACTGAAGTGCCTTCCAGTGTTGAAGCGGTATCCACCACCGCGACGGGTTCATCATTTTCGGGGTTTACAGTGACAGCGACAGTGGCAGAAGCCGTACCGCCCTGGCCATCAATAATGGAATAACTAATCGTGTCTGAGCCTGAGTAATCTGCATCTGGCGTGTAGGTGATTGTGCCGTCACCATTGATAGTGACTGAACCATTGATAGCAGACGCACTATCAACCGTTAGGCTATCGCCATCAACGTCCGAGTCATTATCCAATACATCAATCACCACTGAAGTGTCTTCCTGTGTTGAGGCTGTATCCGCCACGGCAACAGGTTCATCATTTTCTGGGTTGACAGTGACTGCAACAGTTGAAGACGCCGTACCACCTTGACCATCAATAATGGAATAGCTAATCGTGTCTGAGCCTGAGTAATCTGCATCTGGCGTGTAGGTGATTGTGCCGTCACCATTGATCGTGACTGAACCATTGATAGCAGACGCACTATCAACCGTTAGGCTATCGCCATCAATGTCCGAGTCATTATCCAATACATCAATCACCACTGAACTGCCTTCCTGTGTTGAGGCTGTATCCGCCACGGCAACAGGTTCATCATTTTCTGGATTCACTGTGACTGCAACAGTTGAAGACGCCGTACCGCCCTGACCATCAACAATAGAATAGCTAATCGTGTCTGAGCCTGAGTAATCTGCATCTGGCGTGTAGGTGATTGTGCCGTCACCATTGATCGTGACTGAACCATTGATAGCAGACGCACTATCAACCGTTAGGCTATCGCCATCAATGTCCGAGTCATTATCCAATACATTAATCACCACTGAACTGCCTTCCTGTGTTGAGGCTGTATCTTCAGCAGCTAAAGGATCCGTATTGTCTTCACTCACCCAAGCGGAGGATATTGCGACATTCACTTGTTGTTGTTCGGCATTACTTAGGTTTATTACCCCGCCTGACGGAGCCCCAAAGTTTGCCATCACTGAAACAAGCTGATTAATTTGGTCGCTTTCAATAAAAGTGCTACCAATTTCAACGCGCTCTATCTCATAACGAGAAGATGAGAACCAGTCACTCACTCTAATCCGGTCCTCCGTGCCTAGCTGCTCGATCAATAGGTCGTCACCCTCTTGGCTAAACCAGATATCTTCTTTCTCCATATCAGTCGACAGTAAAATCCTGTCTTCTGATGAGCCGCCATAATAACCATCGTCAAAAATAGTGTCTTGACCATCCCCCGTATTAAATACGTAAATATCAGTATAGACACCACCCGTTATCGTATCGTTGCCTTTACCCCCTGTAACTGTACAGATATCTTGTGACCAAAATGAGTTGATAATCGAATCATTGCCATCTCCTCCATCAATGACATTGACACCTTTACCACCGTTGATCACATCATCTCCAGCCCCGCCAAAGATGATGTCATGACCATAATCACCTATTATCGTGTCGTTACCCTCACCACCATAGATAGTGTCGTCTTCTCCACCACCGTTTAGATGATCATCTCCTGAACCACCAAAAAGCGTGTCGTTACCATAGCCACCAATTAAGGTGTCATTGCCTTCGTAGCCATATAGGGTATCGCTTCTATTTCTGCCATCTAAGTTATCGTCGTTATTACCACCATGTAAAACATCATTAAGCGTTGTACCAACTAAATTCACTGAATCATCCAGACTTCCGCTTGCTGGGCTAACCTCTATGCTGGCAGTAGATGACGCTGTCCCACCCTGACCATCACTTATTTCATAACTAAGCGTATCAGTGCCGGAGTAGTCTACATCTGGCGTATAGGTGATTGTGCCATCGGCATTGACGGTGACTGAACCATTCAAAGCCGATGCACTATCAACCGTTAAGCTATCACCATCAATGTCCGAGTCATTATCCAATACATCAATCACCACTGAAGAGCCTTCCTGTGTTGAGGCTGTATCCGCCACGGCAACAGGTTCATCATTTTCTGGATTGACAGTGACTGCAACAGTTGAAGACGCCGTACCGCCCTGGCCATCAATAATGGAATAGCTGATCGTGTCTGAGCCATTGAAGTCGACATTGGGTGTATAAGAAATTGTGCCATCCCCATTGATTGTGACCGAACCATTGATAGCAGACGCACTATCAACCGTTAGGCTATCGCCATCGAGATCAGAATCATTATCCAAAACGTCAATAACCGCCATGGTATCTTCAAGTGTCGATGCGCTATCTACAAGCGCTATAGGCTCTTCGTTATATTCATTGACCATGACAGCCACTGTCGATGATGCTGAATCGCCGTTTCCGTCAATTATTGAATAGCTAATTGTGTCTGAGCCGGAGAAATCTACATCTGGCGTGTAGGTGATTGTGCCATCTGCATTGACAGTGACTGAACCATTCAAAGCCGATGCACTATCAACCGTTAAGCTATCACCATCAATGTCCGAGTCATTATCCAATACATCAATCACCACTGAACTGCCTTCCTGTGTTGAAGCAGTATCCGCCACGGCAATAGGTTCATCGTTTTCTGGATTCACCGAGACGGCGACAGTAGCAGAAGCCGTACCACCTTGACCATCAATAATGGAATAGCTAATCGTGTCTGAACCATTAAAATTGGCATCTGGCGTATAGGTGATTGTGCCATCACCATTGATCGTGACTGCGCCATTAACAGCGGAGGCGTTATCAATGGTTAAGCTATCACCATCTGTATCAGAGTCATTATTTAAGACGCTAATAACCCGTGACGTATCTTCAAGTAAGGTTGCAGTATCTGCAACAGCAATAGGGTCATCATTGCCTGGCAACACTGTCACTGAAACTGTCGTTGTTGCAATTCCGCCTTGGCCGTCACTCACTTCATAGTTAATTGTGTCTTCGCCAGAAAAGTTTTGATCGGGCGTATAAGTTAACGAACCATCAGTGTTAATAATCGCAACACCATTCAATGCTGAAGCATTCGTCACACTTAAATCATCGCCATTTGCATCGCTATCATTTTCTAAAACGTTAATGTTCACTGACGTATTCTCAAGTACACTTGCTACATCTGCTTGGAGTGAAGGTGCTATATTTGAAGTTACTATCGATATATTGAAATTATTGGTTTCCTCATGCCAATCATGGATAGAAATAATCCCTTCAGTGTCACCACTTCCAACAGTGACTTCCATCACTCCCTCGGCGGTTAAATGATACCGATTGCCTTGAGAGTCTTGAAATAAGCTGGGGTCTGAATTAAACCTAGCTATCTGAATTGGCGAAATGGAGTCAATAACTAAGTGATTAAATCCTTGTGTGTCATGGATAGAGTCTGAGCCGTCGCCTGTATCATAATAATATACATCGTTACCCTCACCGCCTTTTAAAATATCATTGCCTAATCCACCATAGAAAGTGTCATGACCTTTACCGCCCCATAATCTATCTATACCTGCATAGCCATATAGAAAGTCATTGCCATCTACTCCAATTAAGGTATCGTCATTAGAGCCACCATGGAGAAAATCGCGATCTATTGTACCTACCTCATATATTGGATCATCACCCGCATCCTCAACGGTCAATGCAAAGGTTGTCTCTACTTCGCCAGTCATGTCTGAAGCAACAACAGCTATATGATAAATATCTGCATCCAATGCCCCAGGCGTGCCATAAAATTTACTACCATCAAACTGAAGCCACGCTGGTAGGTCTTGTCCACTCTCTAATCTCGCAGTATAGATAAGCGTATCGCCATCTTGGTCATCAAAGGTACTTTCAGGCAGCTCAAACTCAAATAAACTGCCTTCCTCTGCCTCCTGACCTTCAATCTGGTTTAAAACAGTAGGAAGTGAGTTACTTAAATTAGAAACATCTATAGATAATTCGACCGAGGTTGTTGAGGTCCCATCAGAAATCATTAATTCAACCACAGTTGAAGCGATGTCTAAATTGGTTGGCGTGCCGAATAAAACACCATTTTGGTAGTCAAGCCATGATGGCCCTTGATTTAAACTTATTGTTAAAGAATCACTATTCAGGTCATAAAAAAGGGATTCATCAAAAGTCATACTCCACTCTTGATTGATCTGAGTCAGTACTACATTTTCAATAGGTTCAATTAGTAAAGGTCTGAAATTATTTGAATTTTTAAAATCAAGAAAATCTTCTCTTGAAAGGTACTCGCCATTATGAAAAGTAATTCGTTCGATCGTGCCAACCCCATAAGACCAACTACCCGACTCATCAGAAAAATAGCGTTCTATAGTGATTTGATCATTCTCTCCATAATGAATTGTCAAATCGTCTTCTATCGTAGAAAAGGAAACCGTATCAATAGAAACAGAGCTACCGAACTCTATCTCGTCGTACTCATTAGTACTAGCCGAATAACCACCTATATCCCTTATCGTATCTGTGCCATCTCCTGCCTCAAAGAAAAATCGGTCGAAACTATCGCTAGCGATTATCCTATCATCACCTCTCCCACCTTCTACGTAGTTTTCGCTTGTTATTGTAGAACTATAATAAACAGGGTCAAAACCGGCATGAATTATGTCATTACCATCACCACCATAGATAAAAGCATCACCAATACCACCCCATATTTCATCATGGCCGCCGCCGCCATAAATCACATCATTACCTGTAACACCAAAAATTTCTTCGTTAGCAGTACCACCGTAAATAATATCTCTATTTTCGAACTCAGAATAATATCCAGAGCCGCCATTTCCATTAATCTCAACAATTCTATCGGGGTCTTGTGGATCAACATCAACACCAAAAATGGTGGTTACTTTTTCTTTTAGATCTGACTCATCAACCGTTTCACCAGTATCATTAAAAAAGTAGGAATCAACATAACCATAACCAATATCAGCCAAAGAAATGGCCTCTTGGTCATTGAAATAGATATATATCTTAGAACCCGAATGGGAGTAATGTTTTTCAATTCTTAAATCAGCAAAGCTAATACCTTCTCCAAACTCCACAGTATTGTTTGACTGCGTAGTGCCAATTATGGTGTCTATGCCGTCACCTAGATTTAAGTAAATTGTATTGTCACCTTCACCCGGATCGATCGTATCATTTCCTGCTCCACCATAGAGCTGATCATCATCCCCTCCACCTATTAACCAATCCTCTCCAGCATTTCCGTATAAAGTATCATTTCCTGACAAGCCAAATAGTGTGTCATTTCCCCCTAAACCACTTACAGTATTATCATCACTATCTGCCACATAATAGTTATCATCATCACTCAGTAAGGTTAATTTAGCGACAATATCTGAATGGTTAAAAACGGTATTATCGTAATTTATTTCAGCTAACAAGTTACTTTCAAAGCGTATTTCGCCGGATTCGAAATAACCATTCCACCGGATTTCATCATCGATGCCATATTTAATAATTAAGTCATTTTCTTGTCGTGAAAAGTCTAACTCAGCACCAGAAAAGTCTCCTGATATCGTTAATGTATCTGAACCAACTACCTCAGAGCCTTGAGCGATAGTATCTTTACCATCCCCCTGTTCAAAGAAATAGGTATCCGTTCCAGAACCATTTAGGAAATAATCATCTCCTTCCCCACCTCTGATTGAATCATTACCAGCCCCATCACTTACAAAATCATTGCCCGCCCCTAAATCTATATCATCTTCACCACCAGAAGCATAAACAGTATCTTCACCACCAAGGGTGTCTATAATACTCGGTAAATCACCGGCTAAAACTAAGTCATCAAACTCTGTAAAGTTGTTTGTAAATTCAGAGAGGCTAAAGACTACTGTCTCACCAGAGACTGCGAACTCAAACTCATTAATAATCGGGATAAATCCACTATTGTTAAATGAATTCTTCACAATCAACTGGCTATTCGTATCTTGAATGCTTATGAGTAAATCTTGGCCAGACTGTTGAAGAGTTATATCTTCAGGGGCAATGTCTGGAGAAAAGCTTACCTTATCTTTTTCAGCATACCCTTGATGATTATAGATCGTATCCGTACCATCATTCCTTCCAAATACAATCGTATTATCACCGCCTTGTAGGTAGATTTGATCGTCTTCTGCACCACCCACAAGAACATCATTTTCAACCCCAGAATACAACTTATCACGGCCAGCTCCACCAAATAAATGATCATT
The DNA here is from genome assembly GCA_048058835.1 of Oleiphilus sp. Taxonomy (GTDB): domain Bacteria; phylum Pseudomonadota; class Gammaproteobacteria; order Pseudomonadales; family Oleiphilaceae; genus PZPK01. The sequence goes on along the minus strand of JBLLNS010000012.1, from coordinate 21,340 downwards.
CCCTTGTCCGCCATACAAGGTATCTTCACCTTCACCACCATATAAGTAGTCATGAGCACCTTTCCCATCAATTTGATCATCACCGTCCAAACCATAAATAATATCATTAAGGGTGTTTGTGCCATTGATTACATCGACGCCCTCCTCATCAATAATTGTGGTAGAAACTAATTGATTCACCTGCTCGAAAGTTAAAAATGTCTGATCAGCAAACTCAACTTTTTCAATTTGGTAATCAGCCAAATTAAACCAGCCCTGAATGACAACACGATCTTGATTTGGCCCATAATCTATAAGCAAATCAGAGTCAGAAATAGAGAAGGTCGTATTTAATTGATCAATACCGGGGCCAAAGCGAATAATATTGGTAGGGCTTCGCACTGAGTCAATGTCTCGAATTGTGTCAACACCGTCACCAACTTCAAAATAATAGGTATCAGAACCTTCGCCACCAAAAAGCAAGTCATTTCCGGCCCCACCAATCAAGGTATCTTCGCCAAAACCGCCGTAAAGGTTATCATTGCCTTGGCCACCAATTAGAGTATCGTCACCTTGGTCACCATATAGGTTGTCTTTATCTGCACCGCCATCGAGAATATCTTCTCCATATCCGCCAAAAAGGTCATCCTCTCCAGCCCCTCCAGTTAATTCATCATCGGCATCCCAACCGTAAATTTTATCATTACCAGCACGGCCATCTATATTATCTACACCGCCATGACCAATTAGCACGTTATCTGAATCATCGATAACGCCCCTTATTTCTTCGATAAATAAGGACTTATCCCACAGAAGTGTTCCATCAAATAACTCAACTCTATCAATGTGGTTGCCATTTGTTTCCACAAAATTTAAAACTACAATACTACTATTTAAAGCAGTATCAACAGGGTGGGTTAGCGAGATTTTCAATTCATAAGACGGACGACCATCAACAACTCTTTCAATCAAATTGAAAGACACATCTTCGGAAGATACCCCTTCTTTCAACTTTAAGGTATCAACACTGTTATCGTCGACATCCTTATTATCAATAATATCTTCACCATCGCCGAACCCAAACAAATAGGTATCATTCCCTGAGTAACCAATATTTACATCGTTTCCTCGACCACCATCTAGAAAATCATCACCACCTAGTCCATTTAAAGTATCAACGCCGCCAAACCCTCTTAAGGTATTTGAGTCATTATCTCCCCTTAGGTTATTATCCTCACGATAAAGAAACCCTATCAGCTCATTTTTTCCATCATTATAATAATCTAGAGCAATGTCACTTATTGCCGTTGTAAAAGATTCACTATATGAAAGATTAGTAGGGTCTATGCCTTGGACAACGGTTACTAACTCCTCATAATCAGCACCAAATGCAGCGCCATTTGCTTCAAACTTCTCAGCGATAAATATTGATAATGCAGAAAAGTCAGCTTCCCAAGTTCCAGAATCTTCTATAAATTCGACTTTAGTCAGCAGATCATAAAAATGGCTATCTGCCATTAAATAGCTATAAACTTGCATTTCTATTGCCGAGAAAGCGCTGTTGAATAGCCTGGATTCAAATGAATTTGGTATTTCAAAACCTGAAGGTTGCCCCCAAAAAGCTTCCAGTGCAGCTAACTTTCGAGAATCAATAAACTGTCCTCGTATACCTGGCTCTACATCAGCTTGCCCAGTCCATTCCAGAATCAACGGCAATATAAGGTCTCGCCTTGTCTGATGATCTTCTTCCTGAACAAACTCCAAGACCAAGTTTCTCAATTCTCCTGAGGAATCATTGACCATAGCTTCATGAAGAGAGAATACATTCCCAGAGCCTGACATATCAGGAAGGCTCTCCATATACTCAGGAATACTTACCCCTTCTCCATTATGAACATCTATAGGTATTGTGTTAGTTGTATCACTTTCAAACCATAGGGTATTAGTCAAACCTTCTTGACCATTCAAGTAAGTAAATACACTCTCTTGTTGGTGCTGAACATTATTTATATCCGTAAACTCGAGATCTGAATAATTTAAATCAATTGAGTTAATAGCGAGCTCAGACAACCCAAGTAACTCAAGAGATGAACTCGTTCCAGAACTATCCGAATCTATCCAGATTTTTAAATCTCCGAAAATACTATCTTCTTCAGTAAGTAGGCCGTCACTATTACTATCGTACTGTTTAAGAGCTTCATATCCATTTTCAGCCAGTTCACCGGTGGCCATCAAAGTAGTTGCGTTGCCGAAGAGCTCCTCCCCTCCATCAATAAAACCATTTTCATTAAGATCTAATGCTAATAAGCCATCGCCTTGGCCAATCCAACTAGTTTGCTCAGCAAAACCTGTTGCATCCAAATCAAAATGGACACCCACTGAAAGAGGTAAAGTTTCAATAGCTCCGCTTCCATCCATATCAAAAGATAGCGGGTCAATATATACCACCGGTCTTACCGGTGGAGGTGGAGGGGGTAAGGGGTCTGGAGAGTTCCGGCTCTTTAGTTTGATGTTCAAATATGAATAATGGCTTGACTTGTCAGAGTAATACGCTTCTGTGAAGAAATCAGAAATAGTAATGCTTTTACCTTGACCAAAAACTACTTGTAAATCATCTCCATCTTTATTGTAAGTTTCTCCAAATGAGCCATTCCAAACGGTAGATGAACCTTCTCTAAGACGACCACCAGATAAAGGTTTAAGGTCATGATCCCGTAAAAATATAGCCCCCGCATCGACATAATCTTGATACTCATCAATAACGACATCACCATCAGCAACAACGTAATAATCAAAGCCTTTACCACCATTTAAAATATCCTTTTCTGTATCAGGGGCCTGATCTTGAAGTGATAATAGATTGTCAAATATTGTGCCGCCTATAAGGTAGTCTATACCATCATCACCATAAAGAATGTCTTCCCCTTCTCCACCAACGAGACGGTCATACCCTTTACTTGTTGTTGAAGTAGCAGACTCTGAATAAAGCGTATCATTCCCGGCGCCTCCACGGATGTCATCATCACCTGCACCGCCATAGAGTGTGTCGTTGTCGGCGTTGCCTTCTATATAATCATTACCTTGGCCACCATATAAAGTATCGTTGTTTTCCCCGCCCTCTATATAATCATCACCATCTCCTGCGTGGAAGTCATCTTTACCTCCCCCCCCAAAGAAGAAATCACCCACAGCACTTCCGCTAAACGTCACGGTATCATCATTACCAAAATAAATGCCGATAGGATCGCCACCTAAGATGCCAGTAACTGAAATAGTTTCTAGTGTACCGTCTTCATGATGGATAACAATGCTGTAGGAGTCATCGGTCAAACCGTTGATGTTAGCGCCATCGTTCTGGGCATTTCTAAACAGTAGTGCAAGTGAGCGGGCTTTGATCCACTCTTGTGACATCGACCCAGTGCCTGTCTCTGGGTCATACAGCTCTAATTCACCATTTTGATTATGCTGTTGCATGTCTGCATTTTGGATGGCAAATGGCGACAATTCTAACAAGGCATAGCGAGCTGCGAGGTCTGTTTGAGCGGCTGATATTAAACCGTTTACATCAAACTGGAAGCTTTCGGAAATTAGATGTGGTGTTGGATCTAATTCACTACTTGTGTAGGTTGGAGAAAGGGAAATATATTGAAGCTGTGGTTCTGTTTCAGTGGGTACTTTTGAGATAATGTCAGCGGGTGCTGTTGAGTCGCCAAAAATCCAATCTGATACGCTTTGTATTAAGCTGCGTTTTTCGTCGTCATTTTTTCCTGCGAAATCGTTGTAGTACTCAACTGCTGTACCTGCGCCGAATAAACCGCCGGCAAAGGCTGCACCTAATACAAGCACAGTTGCTAGAGGTGCAGATACAGTTACACCCAAGGCAGCAACTCCTGCTAACGCCCCCCCCGCAATGCCCCCCGCTGTAAACTCACCTACTAAAGAGCCTGCTGTGTCAACCGCATACTCCTCCATGATTCTAACTGCTTCAGCATGATTGCCAGCCTCTTCAGCGGCCATGGCGTCACTCGCCGTTAACCCAAAAAATATGATGCTACCAATAGGACCTAATCTATTAAGAACTTTTCCTCCTGAACCATTTGCAAGCTCATCCCCAAATTCCCATACAGACTTAGACCATGCGTTAAGCTCATCTTTTCGAAGCCCATCAATTCCAGATAGCGAATTAACAAAACCAGTAGGATCTCTCTTAAAGTCATCCATATAACTTTCGGGAGATATCTCAAGGTAGTTACCAACAGTATCCGCAGATAAACCGCTTAGTGATATTTGAAATAAAGAGTGGTGTCTAATATAGTTAAAAACAGCATTGATATCTCCGCCATGTTTATTTTGCCAAGCAATCAATTCACTTTTTGGCACCCCGTCAATACTTGTAACATTCGAGTTGGCTATCAATGCGGGCAGCTCAGTTTGAGAGAATACAGCATCAACCGCAGCATGTGATGTTATCGTTCTTACATCTCCAGAAGCTGATTGTACCAATCTTTCAGAAGCAATATCCCAAGCGCCCTTTAATATTCTAACCCCACTACTATCCCTCTTACCGAATAAAAATATATTTGCTTCGCTTCCTCTATCTTTTGGTTTATCTCCAAATATTTCTTCTAGTTTGTTTTGTAACACTAGGTTTGGATTGTCAAATAAATCTAGAAATTTCCCAGCTGGAGTTTGATCTATAATTCCAACATTTGGATCACTCACCGCTAAATTTTTAGCTAATTGTCCCGCAGGTGTGCCATCTGGAGACCCCCCACTATAAAGAACTGTAACCGATTTACCTGGAGTAGATACATCTAACTGGCTGATAATGTCGTTAAGGGCCGTTTTAGCTGCAGATCTCGACTCTGGAGTATTTTCAACAACTATATTCGATAACAACTCATTGGCTTCAGCAAAATTCAGTGCCATTTCATGTACTCCCTTACATTTTAATATTGACGATAGTGTTTGGAATTTGCTTTCTTGCGCCCGCATAACCAAAACAAGTTAAAGCTTCTTTGAAAAGAGCAATTATTTGAGTATGCGAATGAGTTGGTAAACAATGAGGCTGTTGTTTTAATATGCGCCAATTTATTATGAATGGGTTTTCATATAATTTTTTTGAGCTGTCCGAACACTCTTCAACTTCAAACTCTACTTGCTCACCCTCGATACTTAAAACAAATATCTGTCGGTTTGTCGGTTCTAAACGTCCACTTGGTCCTACTTCTTGAATTAGTTTTACTTCTACTAAAAAGATGTTTTTATCAATATCTTTAGTCCACTTATGTGCATAATTATCTTTTGGAAACTTATCAAATTCAGTCTCTACATATTTATTTAAGAGTTGATCTAATTTGTTTTGTTCTACATCTTGTTCACTAACGTATTCATTTATGAAAGGCATGGGTTGATTCCTTTAGTTAATTTTTTATCTTATTCGACCCTTGGTGCATTTAAACGACGGAAAAAAGGTGTCAGATCTATTTTTCATCCCTCACCCCCTTTCCTCGGTCTACCCGGCCCTCGGCTTTCAATTCGTCTTCCCATCCGTTTTTCAATCTCATCGGTAAATTTCCCTGTTCCTGTTAACTGACAACGCTCCAAAGCATCGTATATTTGTTGGTTTTTCTTTTCACTAACTTGCCCTTCGACAAACTGGCGATAGTTTGTTTGACGACCTATCTCAGAATTCGACAAGGCCAAATCGAAAAGGTGTCAGATCTATTTCCCACCCTATTCCCTTTGCCTTGGCCAAACCTATCGATTTCAATTATTCATACTTCTTCAACCATATTTCTGCAAAGCTTCATCAATTGCGATCGATACAAACTGATTCAAATTTTTGCCTATTTGTTTTGCAGTCACCGCTGCCGCTATATGTTTTTCTTGGCCGATACGAACGTTAAAATTACCTTTTAAGGGTTTTTCTGGTTCAATCTTTTGTTGTTTGCATGTTACCAGATAGCTATCGACGGCAGCTTTAAATGCGCTCTCAAGCTCTAATACTGTTTTACCTTCAAAAGTAACTAGTGAACGAATAAACTCTAATTTCCCAAATAAACAGTTGTCTTCAACACTTGCCTCAAAAGACCCAAAATAGCCTTTATATTTTAATAATTTCATTAGATATCACCTTGTTGCCTCAGGTGTGCCAACACCAGTTTCTTGACGTATCTTTTTAATTCATTTCCGGGGTGCGGCCTATGCAAGTCGATACTCAGATGACCTTTCATAAACTTTACCCGAGAACCTGATCCTTCAAGTTTCTGGTAACCTAGAGCATTAAGCAGTTTAACTAGCTCATCCCACGTAAACGAAGCGTGAGCGTTCTTTAGCTTGTTAATAAGCTTTTCCTTTTTGCTCATCATTCCTCCATGAATCTATGAACATTCTAGTTATTGATATTGTCAAGAGCAACTGTATTTAGTTACAGAAAATGATCACCTCTCCCCCAAACTCTCTTGCTTATACCGCAATAAAGGCGATAAGAAGTATTCGATCAAGCGCCGTTTACCCGTCTTAACCTCTGCCGTTACCGACATGCCCGGCGAGAGCCTGACCATGCGTTCATCCACTTGCAGCTCTTCTTTGCTTAATTTGAAACGCGCGGTGTAGACTAAGCCCAAATTTTCATCCTGAATCGCATCGTCTGAAATACTGCTAATTTCGGCATCGATTAGGCCATATTTGGTAAAGTTAAAGGTGTCGATTTTCACTTCGGCTTTCTGGCCTTCATGCACAAAGCCGATGTCTTTATTGAGGATCATTGCCTCGACTTCCATTTGGCTTTCTTGCGGCACAATCACCATGAGTGCTTGTGCCGGTGTCACGACACCACCGACGGTATGCACGGCGAGTTCTTGTACTTGGCCGCTTATTGGCGCTGTGAGTAACTGTTGCTGGTTGCGCTCACTGGCTTTGATCAGTTCTTGTTTTAGACCAGCGAGTTGCAGTTGGCTTTCTTGCAATTGGTTTAAGTTGTTTAAGCGGGTTTCTGAAATAAGGGTATCGACTTGGTCTTGTATGGATTGGATGGAAGCATCTAACTGTTCGGTGCGGGATTGTTGGATGAGTAAGTCTTGCTCTTCTTCGATGAGTTCTTGCTTCAATTCAAGAAATTGCAGTTTCGAGCCGTAGTCTTTTTTCAGCAGGGTTTCGAGGGCATCGACGCGTTCTGTTAGCACTGGCAGGATGCGTTGTTTTTTGGTGACTTCGCCTTGGGTCATGGCCTTTTCGGCGAGTTGTTTTCGCTTTTCGTTTTTAAAGGCGCTAAGGCGGGATTTGAGTTCAGCTTGTTGTTGGTTGAGTAGGTGTTGTTGATTTAAAGGGGTCAGAGTCTGTGACTCTGACCCCTTTAAATCAACAACAACCAGACTTTCTAGCCATTGTTCAAATAATTGGAAACGTTTTATATTGGCTTCCCGTTCTTGTATTTCATGACTGAATCGTTCGACATCAGCTTGGGTTTGGGTGCCATCCAGTGTAATTAGCGCATCTCCCTTTTTGACATACTGGCCTTCTTTTATATGAATGGCTTTAATCTTGGCCGCTTCTAAAGGCTGTATATGTTTAATGTGTTCACTGGGAATCACCTTACCTTGGGCGACAGCGACGATATCGACCTTGCCAAAGTACGCCCAAATGGCGGCTAAGGTAAATAATATAACAATCGCCCAAATAATTGCTCGGCCTGCTTTTGATGAGGGGGTTTGCTCTACTTCAATGGCTGCAGGTAAAAACTCGTATAACTCTTTTGCAGTGACACTTTGGTCTTTATGTAAAAAGGCTAATACTTTACCTTTCTCTGACTGTTTGCCATCAACATGATGTTGATTAGTTTCATTTGTCTCTGAGTCTGAAATTAAGGCTGCATCATTCATGAGGCATCCTCTTCGCTAGACTTTGTACCTTGTATTTTTGCTTGTTGTTGCTCTACGCTCGGTCGCGCATTAGGTTTTATAATCTGTGGTTTGGGTGGACTCACTACAACACGCTGCTGAGCAGAAGTTCCGTCTGTTCGGCCTTGGGTACTTGAGGTTCCATTTTGTTTATTTGGCGTCTGCGTATTTGTTTTCTTTACTTCGCGTATCGCGGGGATATGGCTTTGATGGCTATGTAGTTTTGCATAGTAACCATTTTGTTCGAGCAACTGGTCGTGATTCCCACTTTCAACGATTCGCCCATGTTCAACCACGATAATTCGGTCGGCCATTCGCACAGTGGATAAACGATGCGCAATAATAAACACGGTACGGTTGTGGCAGATGGCGCGCATATTGTCTTGAATAATACGCTCGGATTCGTAATCTAGGGCACTGGTGGCTTCATCAAATATCAGTATACGTGGATTGGTAATGAGTGCTCGTGCAATGGCGATTCGTTGTTTTTGCCCGCCGGATAAGTTTGAACCATGCTCTCCTACAAGGGTGTCGTAACCATCGGCGAGTTCGAGAATAAAGTCATGTGCGCCGGCCAATTTAGCTGCTTGAATCACACGTTCTATAGAAAGACTTGGATCGGCTAAGGCAATGTTGTCTTTGACTGATCGGTTAAACAAAACGTTTTCTTGGAGAACCACCCCTATCTGGCGACGAAGCCACGCTGGGTCGACTTGCGCGACATCAACGCCATCGACTAAGACTCGGCCTGATTCGGGTACATATAAGCGTTGAACCAATTTGGTTAAGGTACTTTTACCTGAACCCGAGCGGCCGACAATCCCGATCACTTCGCCAGGTTTCACTTCCAAGGATAAGTCTTTGAGAATTTCCGGGCGGTCTGGCTGATAACGGAAGGTAATGTGCTCTAAAGTCACTTTACCTTCTAAATTTGGTAAAGAGGTTCGGTTTGGGTTATGCCCCGGTTCAGTAGGCGAATTGAGAATATCGCCCAAGCGCTCAAGCGAGATACCCGCTTGCTGAAAGTCTTGCCAAAGTTGTACTAAGCGTAATATGGGCGCACTGACTCTGCCTGCTAACATATTAAAGGCGATGAGCTGGCCAACACTGAGTGCGCCGCCAATGACCAGTGTTGCACCGACCCATAAAATGAGCACCGTCACGGTTTTGTTAATAAAGCCTGCGGTTTGGCTGGCAATATTACCCAGATTCATCGCTTTGAATGAAGAGGATACATAGGCCGCTAATTGCTCTTCCCAGCGGCGCTGCATTTGAGGTTCCACTGCCATGGATTTGAGGGTTTCCACACCCGAAATAGATTCGACTAAAAAGGCTTGGTTTTCAGCCCCGCGCTTGAACTTTTCATTCAAGCGATTTCGAAGTACTGGGGTAATGGTTGCCGAGAGAATAACGTATAAAGGAATAGACCCTAATACTATCCAAGTCAGTGTCGGGCTGTAGTAATACATCACGGCGAAGAAGATAACCGTAAATAACAAATCGATAATGAGTGTCAGCGCCGAGCCCGTAATAAATTCGCGAATCGTATCGAGTTCGCGCACCCGCGACACGGTATTACCCACTTGGCGACTATTAAAGAATGAAATCGGCAAGCGCAGTAAGTGATTAAACAGTTGCGAGCCTAAGGTGACATCAACTCTATTTGTGGTGTGCGAAAAGACATAGGTACGTAGGCCGTTCAAAATCACATCAAACAACGACACTACAATTAAACCAAAACATAGAACATCGAGCGTGGTGAGGCCTTGGTGAACCAAGACTTTATCGATAATCACTTGAAAGAACAGTGGCGTCACTAAGGCAAATAATTGAATAAAAAAGGACGCGATCAGCACCTGATACAGAATTTTTTTATATTTAATAATGGCTGGTATAAACCACGAAATATCAAACTTACCAGACATACCGGGTAAAACTGAACGCTTAGTAATGAGCAATAAACGACCGCTCCACTTATCCGCAAACTCTGCGTCGCTTAGCAAGACTGGCTTGCCTTCTCGTGGGTCTTGAATGAGTACTTTGCCCTCACCTGCACGCGCTAGAATAAAATAATGACCCTCTATGTCTTGCGCAATTGCAGGCAGCGCAACCTCTTCTAAGTGTTTAGCTTTCGCTGAAATGGCTTTCGCTTTTAGCTTTAAATGACGTGCGGCTCTAACCAGTGACGTTTCATCGAGAGGCGAATCATCGGAACCATATTGATGCTTGATTTGCGAAGGATCAGCCGCGACTTGATGAAAGCGCGCTGCCATAACCAAACAGGCTAAGCCTGTATCAATTTTAGAGGCATTGTTTTCTTGATTTGAAGTGTTGGGTGAATCACTATTTGAAGGAGACTGCTTCGACAAAACGAAATTCCTTTTTCGATAGTTTTAAATTAGCTTCATGCTAAGAACTTAGTGTAAGTTTATGTAACATAATATTACTGCACGTTAACCTTACGATAAAGTAAATTTTAACTCTCTATGAAATCGATGCCGTTTTTGATCACTAGTTGGGTAAAGTAGTGATAATTGGTTCACTAACCTAATCAGGTTATTTATTTGTAACAGACTTAACAAAACGCCCAATAAAACAGCTCTGCGAACGGAATACTTGTCGCTTATGCCTCAAGACAACATAAAATAACGCCAGATGATTAACACAGACGCCTAAGCAGACCCTATGAAAGCTCTCGAGATTACTGTTCGACCCTATCAAGTTCGCCGTTTCTTATTAACAACAATAAGCGTGCTTGCCGTTATGCACATTGCGCAGCTGTGTATTTACTTTTATATCGACGACCCTGATACCTTTGATTTTATTCAGCTGCTCGACTTTGATTATGAAGGCAACTTGCCATCATTTTATTCTGCGCTGGCACTCTTATATTGTGCGCAACAACTTTTCTGGATCGCTAAATTTCACTCCAGAGAACGAGATGCTTTCATAGTTCATTGGTATGGTTTATCTGGAATTTTTGCTTTTTTAGCGGTGGATGAAGCCAGCGCCTTACACGAAGAGGTAGGTGATCTGGTCGAGTCTCTGGCCTTATTCGATGCAGAGGGCTTTTTGTATTTTGCTTGGGTCGTACCTTACGGGCTTCTTCTTATCGTTTTCTTGCTGAGTTACCTTAAGTTTTTGCTCCACCTCCCGAAAAACACCCGACAAAGCTTTCTTATGACAGGTAGCCTATTCATCGCCGGCGCCGTCGGCATCGAAACGTTAAGCGCGCAAGAGGCTGACGTAAATGGCACCCTGACCATTTGGTATAGCACTCTTTATACCTTAGAAGAGCTGTTCGAAATGGTGGCAATTGCTTTATTTGCGCATAGCTTATTGATCTATCAGGCAAGCAAGCATATCACGCTAGAAAGAAACGTTCGCAGTCACTCCTAGTGGCCCCAAACCTGTCTGAAGAAATAAGTTAAACAGGTCTCTTTTGGTGAACCTTCATCAGTTCATTCATGTAACAATTTGTAAAGCTCTGCTCTAATATGAACAAAATTTAACCTTACTGCCGCTCATCATGACCCTAGCTCATGACTTGCTTGCAGTTCTTGCTTTACTGACCATAGGAAACTTTACACTATGAACCATTTTTCAAAGCTTTTGGCACTGATTTCAGTGCTCCTTGCCTCCAACATGGCGCACGCCCATTATGTTGAAGGCAAGCTGTTCTGTGATACCAACCGCAGCGGCACCATCGACACAGGAGATGAACCCATCGGCGGCGCGTTGATTGTCGCAACACACCCAACAGAAGGTACTTTCAGCGGCGAAACCGGCTATGGCTCTCATCCTTGGTCAGGCGGTCGCTATAGAATGAGTCTGCCGGTTGAATATACCCAAGAATTTACTTTATTTATTGACGAGTCCACCATACCTCCAGACTCTGTATTTATTTCACCATCCTCAAATAACATGCAGCTAAAGCTAGAGAGCGATAACCCTTACCCCTATCGTGAATGGTTGATCGACAGCGCCTCTTGCCATGAGAGCACAGCAACACCTTCTATTGAAATATGTACTGAAGTGACACTAAACCCAGATATGACATCAGGATTTTATGATGCCGATACGATCACAGGTGATAGCTGCGATAGCTTAAGCCAAGGTATTCCAGTTGGCGTTGCCGGCACAGTGGATGGCACTTACAAACTGACGGTAACCAACACCGGCACCGAAACACTTATTAATGCCCGCATTACTGCGCCAGATTTTGGCTTATTGAACGAACCCGTTCCTACTAGCTGTGGTGATCTTGAAGTCGGTGAGAGCTGCCGTATCGAAGTGAGCGACTCAAATACAGCTTACCAAGCTTTGAAAATTCAGGGTATTTGCCCAACGCCTATGACCGTCACTAAACACGCCAGTGTAACCGCTGTCGGTGAAACCAGCGGTATTAATGTGAGCGATGACGACCCTGCTTCTATCACTTGCACGACAGAGCCTCATATTACCTTGATAAAAGAAGTGAAACTCAATGATGGTGTCTATATGGACGCAAACACTGTTGACACTTCACCTTTTGGACCACTCGGTTCAGATGCAGAATATCGCATTACATTACTGAATGATGGCACTGAAACCTTAAACAATATTGTTATCAACGACCCTAGCTTGAATATTAACCAAGCCAGTGCAGGCATTACGTCCTTAGCGCCAGGCGAAAGCATCGTACTGACACAGGCGAATAACGGCTTTGAAGCATTATTCGTGACAAGCCGATGCGATAGCGTTGGGCCAATTTTGAACACTGCATCGGTTGAAGCAACTGGTTTATATAGCCAAACCGTGGTTAGCAGCCAAGACCCAGCTTACGTAAGCTGTGCTGACCCGCAAATTAAGCTGCTTAAGCAAGTAAGCTTAGATGGCGTTAACTTCTTCGATGCGGATCTCCCAGCAGATACAGATGTACCGGTAGGCGTTGTTGGCCAAGCCAATGCGCACTATCGTTTTATCGTGTCGAACATTGGTTCAGAAGTATTAAGCAATGTCTTGGTTGTTGACCCTACACTAAATATTGACACCGTCATCGCTGGTCTCGATATTGGTGAAACCCGCGTCATCGATTCAGCAGAGCTTAACTTTTCAAACTTGTATAAACAGGACGTATGTGAAGGCACACCCGGCAACAAACCCAATGTAGCTCAAGTAGATGCGATTGGCCTGAGCACGAATGTCGTGGTAAGCGACGCTAACCCAGCCAATGTAAAATGTATTTCAGGCCCTCAAATCGAATTACTGAAACAGGTTCGTTTAAATGGCCAAGGCGACTTTGTCGAGGCAGACACAACGAACACGGCGCCTTCAGGTCTTCAAGGCGATGACGCTGAATACCGACTCATCGTTCGCAACATCGGTGATGAACGATTAAGCAATATCGTCATCAATGACGTCGTATTGGGTATTTCCAACGTGCAAATCAATCAGTTGAATGCGGCTGAGGAAGTAATTTTAACGGCAAATACGACTGGCTTTGAAAAGCTATATGCGATAGGACATTGTGATGCGGTCGGCAGCAAGCTGAATATTGCGAACGTCACTGCAAACGGCTATCTATCGGGTATCAATGTCAATGATGAAAACCCTGCCTATATTAATTGTGAGGCACCGGTATCCTGTGACTTAAGCGTTGATCAGACTTGCTCTGTGCAAATTCCGTCAAGCGATAACAAGCTGTGTACTGAATCCATTTCGGCGACCACACTTCGCTACACGGGCCCCGATCTCGACAATGCGACTGTTGTATTTTCTGGCAAAGATTCAGGGTCAGCCAGCTACACCAATGTTGATTTAGTCTCTAACTTAACGGTTCTGACGTCTGCAAATGAAAATGGTTACACCATTGATGCAGGTTTGGGCGAAAAGCTAGGCTCTAAAACGACGATCAGCATCAATGGAAAAGAAGAAATTATCCATACTAGCTGTTCTGCTATTTATGTCGCAGGCGCCGCAGCGCCCCTTGATGGAAATACACCAAACCCAAGCGGTTCAGAAAAAGGTGACCCTTCACCAAACTGGGATGTCGTCAACTTTAGACAAAAAGATGACGTTGTCATTACCGAGTCTGTTGCTAGCAGCCAAGGCATGGATTCATGTGATATTCCATTCGGTGGTGCCAAGGTAAGTTATCACTACAAGGTGACGAACTCTGGCAGTACTGCTATTAATGTCACCAGCGTTCTAGACGACCAGCTTGGCGAAATGCTGACAGCCTCTCCAACTAGCTTAGCAATAGGTGAAATGCTGACGCTAAGCAGCGACCCGATATTCGTCGAAACATCTATATCGAACAAAGTTACCGCTATCGCGGAAGTGGATCCTTATAACGCTAGCTTGTGTTCTGCTATGGACGCGGTGAGCGTACATGCCGCTGACGCCCCTGACTATAGCTGTGCGGATGGCAAGCCTGTTGAATTAGGCATCACATATGTGGGTGGCTCATGCTCAGATTCGAATCACGACCAAGGCTCAAGCAAGTCTAGCTGTTCAGGCGACTCAACAGGGAAAGCACCGGTGACAGTGCTTATCACCGATAAAGATGGTGACGAACTCGCAAGCGCTCTGCTCGGTTCAGGCGAGAGTTTCACCATTGATAATAATGGCTCTAAATTCGACTCAGAAACCAATGCTGAAATTTACCATGACGGTAAACTCATTCAGTCCATCAACTTCCACACCTCTTGCTCGGTGGCTTTAGAAGTGGGCGATCAACATGGCGGCATCATCATTTCATCTTTCACACCAGAAGCGGGCGGATCTGGTAAGGGTTCTAAGGGCAAAGGCTCTAAAGAAAAAGACTCGAAAGGTAGCAAGAAAAAGAAATAAACCTTAGGACGAAAAAAGCCAAAAAGGCCCACACTTAATCAAGTATGGGCCTTTTTTTATCAGTATCTTCATGTTTATCCGGTCTTACAGTTTGTAAAGCAGAGCGCGATATTACCAAATAAAACACCAACGCGTAAAAGTTCGCAAAGCTGTCTGTTTGTAGGTTCACCGAGCGTTTTGAAAACCTTTATAGGGTGTGCCATGCGCACCGGCGGACGATGGTGTTATGAAGAGACTAGGGTGGTGCGCATGGCGCATATATGGACCCGCTTTCGGTTGCAAAGGATTCGTTGAATAATATTCGAGGTATTAACTGCTCGCATATATCCGGCCTACTGTTTAAGGAAAGCAATTTCCTTCGGCCGCAATGGAATTCCGCTCTTCCAGTGTACTCATCACCCTATCGGCTTCTAAGAGCCCGTGCGCCTTGCAGGTGACACAGAAGACGGTCTTACCTGTATACCATTCGATGAATCTTTTTTGCAAACTTTTGGTGAGCTAGCTCACCATTAATATCTATCTATACTGTTTTCTAATAGTAATTATTTTCCAACATTATTCCTAAGCCGCTTGCTGTACTTCATAGTATGTTTCATTTGTTAAAACTGCCCACACTCGTCGTGCTGTTTTGTTTGCTTGCGCAACAGCTGCTTTGTTAAAGCCTCGTCGTTTTTGCAAGTCCATTAACCAAAGACTATCTTTATCTTTTTTGGTCGCCGCTACCTTTAAAACCGATCTTGAGCCATGTATTAGCAATGTTCGAAGATAACTATCTCCTCGCTTACTTATTCCAAGTAACAGCTCGCGACCACCACTGGAGTATTGCCTAGGTACCAGGCCCAAGTAAGCAGATAACTCTCTTCCACCTTTAAAATTACTAATATCCCCTAAATAACCTACTAATGCTGTCGCTGTGATAACGCTAACCCCTGGCAAACTGGCTAGACGCTGGCAAGCTTCATTCTGGTTAAAAAAAGCTTTCAAAGCTTTATCTACAGATTCAATTAAACTATCAATATACAGCAGTTCTTCATATAAATTATTGAAGTGAGGTTTTACAAACTCACTTAATCGTTTCTCTTCTGTATCTGTCAATATATCTATTAGATTCTTACGAACGTTCCTTATACCAACCGGCAGGACGATACCGTATTCACTTAACAAACCACGCGCTTGGTTGGATAATGCTGTACGCTGTTTGATCCGCTGAGCTCGTATTCTGTGTAACATCAATATATCTTGCTGATCCGTCGTTTTTACGGTGACAAATTTCATATTGGGTCGTGTCACCGCTTCACAAATGCCTTCTGCGTCATTCGCATCATTTTTGTTACCTTTAATGTAAGGCTTTACAAATTGAGGACTCATCATGCGAACTGTAAATCCAAGCTTACTAAGCTCTCTAGCCCAGTAATGCGCACCACCACACGCCTCTATTCCAATCAGGCCAAGCTCTTGTCTTGCAAAAAAAGGGAGCACCTCTTTTCTTTTTAACTTTCTCTTTACAACGACTTCGCCATTCGTATCAACAGCATGTACCTGAAAAACATTCTTAGCTAAATCTATTCCATAGGTTATAGTATGCATGTGTGGACCCCTTACTGTTTGATGTTTGTGTTGAAACTACATCATGGCTCATTAGAAGCCGATTGGTAAGCGGGTCCATACCATTACCCTATAAAGGCAAAGGCGTCTTTGTCGGTATTGTTGTCCTTCATGACAAATAACTCTATGGTAAAAAATGGCACAAACCAGCCTTTGCACAACCTCGGGCGAACACACAGGTTCGCCCCTACGGGCAATGTGCCATACCTCCCTGCAAAGGCAGACCTATGTGTCTGCCCTAACTCCCTTGGCACCAACAAACACGACTAAGTCTTGCTACGCATTTGTATGCAATGGTCGCAATCTGTTTTTCAACGAGTCAGATTGAGGACTAACTTTTACATTTCATCTCCAAATTTAACCTTTTCTTAGGGTAACTATTCGCCTTCAGACTCATCGCAGCGCGCTATCAAACAACACTTTCCCAGACGCCACGAGTGGCAAGGTCAATTACTCCTCAATTCATATTGATTTGATTTAACTCTCAACAAATGCTCTTTCGATGACATAATGCCCTGCATTGCCATGACGCGCTTCTTTAAAGCCTTTCTCATCAAGGATCTTACAGGTGTCTTTTAACATACTTGGGCTACCACAAATCATGAATCGGTCATGTTCCAAACTTAACTCTGGTAGACCAATGCTCTGGGTCAGTTTTCCAGTTTCCAAGGCATCTGTAATTCGCCCTTGTGTCTCGAACTCATCACGGGTGACCGTTGGGTAATACACCAACTTATCTCGGATGAGTTCACCAAAGTATTCATTCTGAGGCAGATCATTTTTAATAATGTCTTTGTACGCCAGCTCAGAAGTGTAACGCGTGCCATGAGTCAAAATAACTTTGTCATACTGCTCATAGGTTTCTGGGTCTTTGATGATGCTCATAAACGGCGCTAAGCCAGTGCCGGTTGAAATCAAGTACAGATTTTTCCCCGGCAGCAAATTATCTAACACCAAGGTTCCCGTTGGTTTCTTGCTCAACAATATCTGATCACCAATTTGAATTTTTTGCAGCTTAGACGTCAGCGGGCCGTCTTGCACTTTAATACTGAAGAACTCTAACTCTTCTTCATAATTCGCACTGGCAATACTGTAAGCGCGCATTAAGGGCTTTCCTTCATGCTCCAAGCCCATCATGATGAAATGACCATTTTTAAACCGAAAGCCAGGATCACGACTCGTGGTAAAGCTGAATAAAGTGTCGTTCCAGTGCGTTACGCTTGTCACTGTCTCTTTCATAAAACCGGCCATAAATCACTCCTCGTGCCTAGGTGAATTGCTGCTATCAAATAACTTGAGGAATAGCTTAATGGGCCCTATTATATCTGTAAAACAAATAAAATTAATTTAGTTAATCGGTTTTATCGATATGAAATTTTCACTCAAGCAGGTTGAAGTATTTTTAGAAACAGCACATACGCTGAATATTACGCAAGCGGCTAATAAGTTGGCTATGTCGCAATCTGCTGCAAGTGAGTCACTAAAATCGCTTGAAAGCCAATTTGATATTCAGCTGTTTGATAGAGTCGGAAAACGACTCCAACTTAACGATTTCGGAAAAATAATTCGAAAGCAGGCTGAGTCATTTTTAGATCAAGCCTATGCCCTGGAACAGGCTTTGTCACAACACGCTCAAGTGGGCGAGCTAAAAGTCGGCGCAACACTCTCTATTGGTAATTATTTGGCGATTCACATCCTCTCTGAATTCAAGCAGCGCTATCCTCAAGCAAATGCCATACTTGAAGTCGCCAACACCACAAAAATAAGCGAGAAAGTCGCGAATTTCGAATTGGACATTGGTTTGATTGAAGGTGAGATCGCGCATTCAGAGTTAGATGTTATTCCTTGGCGCGAAGATGAGTTAGTGGTGTTTTGTGCGCCCGAGCACCCCTTGGCTAATAAGGCCGATATTCATGATCAGGATTTGATTCGCTCCCAATGGATTCTTCGGGAACCCGGCTCTGGCACTCGGCAAGCTTTTGATTTTGCCATGCATGGGATTCTTAGCCAGCTGGATGTAAACTTAGAGCTTCAACACACTGAAGCTATTAAGCGAGCGGTTGAGTCCGGTATGGGCATAGGTTGTTTATCGCGCATCACCTTGGAAGATGCATTTAAACGCGGCAGTTTAATACCACTTGATATTCCGCACCGTGACTTTCATCGTCAGTTTTATTTAATTTTACACAAAAATAAATATAGAAGCGCCGGCATCCAAAACTGGATAGCCTTATGCCAGAAAGAAAGACTGAGTAACTAACCTAGAATAAAAAGGCTTATGATAACCTGCCTCGAAAAAGCTTTGGTAAAAGACGCCCATTAGTTTTTTTGCGTTTTCTAACGTTGAAAACTAGCTGCCAAAGCGGTAAATAGAGCAGAGGCACTTGAGTTTGATTGACATCATTCGGTGCATGTTATGACAATAAAGCTATAATTCATTTAGCCTTATGTTCTAAGTTGTTGTATACGATCAAAAATTTGCTAAGTACAATGCATTATTTTTCGGGAAGCAGACCATTATGTCGATCATTTGGATGATGATTTTACCCATCTTGGGTATTTTTATTCCTCTTTTGTGCCAATCTCTGAATAGAAATCTGTGTGCAAGTCTAACTGCTATTTTTCCGGCAGCGGCATTTGCATTGCTGTTCACTTTTACCGGCGATGTCTTTAATGGCACAGACATCCATTTTCAGCTCCCATGGATACCCATTCTAGGTTTATCACTGTCCTTCCATCTAGACGGTTTGGCCTATCTGTTCTCTATCTTGATTCTGGGGATTGGTTTACTGGTCATTTTGTATGCCCGTTATTACTTATCCGAAAAAGACAATATGGGGAAGTTTTACTGCTTCTTAATGCTGTTCATGGTCGCAATGCTTGGCGTGGTGCTTTCTAGTAACCTTATTCAGCTTTGGCTTTTCTGGGAATTAACCAGTATCAGCTCCTTCTTATTAATCAGTTTTTGGTCACATAAAACCGAAGCAAGGAAAGGCGCTAGAATGGCCTTGGCGGTGACAGGAGCCGGCGGCTTGGCGTTATTGGCAGCGTTACTGCTTATTGGCCATATTACAGGCAGCTTCGAACTTCAAGACGTGCTGCAACAAACCGAGCTAATCCAATCAAGTGACCTTTATACGCCCACTCTCATACTATTTTTATTAGGCGCATTCACTAAATCAGCACAATTTCCGTTTCATTTCTGGCTACCCCACGCCATGTCTGCCCCCACCCCTGTCAGCGCATATTTACACAGCGCGACCATGGTCAAAGCCGGTGTATTTCTAATGGCTAGGTTTTATCCTGTGATGGCAGGCACCGAACAATGGTTTATTATTGTCTCGCTTACCGGTATTTTAACCATGCTGGTTGGGGCCTACATCGCCTTATTCAAACATGATTTAAAAGGCTTACTGGCGTATTCAACCATCAGTCATTTAGGGTTAATCACCTTACTGTTTGGGCTTGATACACAGCTTGCAGCAATCGCCGGTGTTTTTCATATTATTAACCATGCGGTTTTTAAAGCATCGCTGTTTATGGCCGCTGGCATCATTGATCATGAGTCTGGCACACGCGACATGCGTAAACTAAACGGCCTTTGGAAATACATGCCATTTACGGCAACCTTGGCCATGGTGGCAGCCTTATCGATGGCGGGTGTCCCCTTGTTGAACGGCTTTCTTTCTAAAGAGATGCTGTTTGCGGAAACCCTCAATCAAGACACGCTTGGCGCGCTGTCCTGGTTTATACCCTTGCTGTCGACACTGGCAGGCATGCTGGCCGTGGCTTACTCACTGCGCTTTATTCACGATGTATTCTTCAATGGTGAACCGATAGATTTACCCAGAACGCCTCACGAACCGCCTCGCTACATGCGTGTACCGGTTGAGATACTGGTGGTAATTTGTATTATGATTGGCCTATTCCCGCAATTCAGCATAGGTCAGCTACTTGGCGCTGCATCTGAAGCTGTGCTGCAAAGCCCTTTACCAGCATTTAACTTAGCCATCTGGCATGGCTTAAACTTCCCGTTACTGATGAGTTCTATCGCCATTATTGGTGGTGCTATTCTGTATTTTAAGCGCGAGGCCTTGTTTGATTTTAAAGAACAGTTTCATGTCAAAGATACCAAATATGTGTTTGAAGAAAGGGTGCAGGGCCTCGTCGCCTATGCTTCAAAACTAAATGACTTCTTTGATAACGGCTCGTTGCAGCGCTACTTACTTTGCTTAGTGTGTTTTGCCTTAATTCTCGCCGCGACACCCTTGCTTGAACTGATTCATGCCGGCGGTTCACAGCCTCGTTTACCCTTAAGCTGGCTAGCTGGGTTTTGTGCCGCCATACTCATCGTCTCCACTATCCTTACGGTTATATGGAGCCACCATCGACTAAAATCCTTGCTTGCCTTATCTGTGGTGGGCTTAATTGTTTCAATTACCTTTGCCTACTTTTCCGCTCCAGATTTAGCCCTCACCCAACTGTCTGTTGAGGTCGCCACCATTATTTTATTCCTGTTAGCTTTATTTTTTCTTCCCCAAAGCAGCCCTGAAATAGACAGTCCTTTGAGCACGATTGTCAGAGACCTGTTCATTGCGTTATTGTTTGGCAGCGTCATTGGCACAATATGTTATGCCCTGCTAACTCGTCCTCTCGACAGTATTTCTGATTTCTTCTTAGAAAATAGCCTGAGCGGTGGCGGCGGCACAAATGTGGTGAATGTTATTTTGGTCGACTTCCGGGGTTTCGATACCTTGGGTGAAATTACCGTGCTCGGGATTGCCGCCTTAGGCATATTCAAACTACTGGCAAAAATACCGCTATTTTTACCTCATGCCGATAGCAAAGGTCGTGTTTGGGCGACTGACAAACACCCTGTTTTACTCGCCTTAGTTTCGCAAAGTTTATTGCCTCTGGCTCTATTGGTGTCTGCGTTTATTTTTATTCGAGGACATAACATGCCAGGCGGAGGATTTATCGCAGGCTTAATCACCGCAGTGGCCTTCTTACAACAGTATATT
>JBLLNS010000011.1:0-40181 GCA_048058835.1 Oleiphilus sp. | reverse complement strand
TGTTTCCATAGCGGATACGGCAGCTGCTGGTACTGCTGGTGAAAAAATGGAAAACTTGGTTAGTAATATTAACCAAAAATCTGCACAGACCGGCGTAGTTGCACAAATTGTAGATGGAGATCAGTTTGAGTTGGTGGCTGCGGATGGTCGTAATGTTGTTGTTGGCGGTACCGTCACTAACTCAGGTTTAACGGCTGAAACAACTCGTGGTTCTATTACGCTTGAGTCAGCAGGTGCAATTGAAATTGGTTCTGCAAACGCAGGTGCGGCAACCCAGGTTACTTTAAGGGCGGGCTTCAAAGTTGGTTCTTACGGTGGTGGTGAAACGGGCACTTTGGTTAAAGATATTGACGTATCAACCAAAGCGGGTGCTGAGGCAGCAATATCAGGCATCGATAATGCAATTAACCAGGTAGCAAGAGAACAGGCGAAGCTAGGTGCGATTCAGAACCGTTTTGAATCAACTATTGCTAACAACTCTGTAAACAGTGAGAGTCTATCGGCTGCAAACTCACGAATTCGTGATGCGGACTTCGCGGCAAACCGCTGCATTGTCAAGAGCTCAGGTTCTTCAGCAGGCAGGTATCTCTGTGTTAGCTCAGGCAAATGCGAGACCACAGCAGGTTCTTTCTCTTCTTCAGTAATGAATGATTGAGAAATATACGACTGGCTTTAATAATATTAAAGCCAGTTTCTTAGCTTTCATCGTTAATCGAGGTGCGTTATGAGCGATATTAAATCAAGTGAAATCGGGGGAGCGCCAAGGCTTTCCGTGATTTCATCAGCTCAAAAAACACAGACCACGTCGACATCGACAGCTCCTGCTGAAGTGGATAAATTGGATCCTCAATTAAAGACTCAACAAGAGCTAGACAAGAGTCAGAAGGTATCTAAAGAAGAAGTGGAAAGTGCTGTGACTAAATTGAATGATTTTGTTCAAACGGTACAGCGGAATTTACAGTTCAATCTGGATGATGCTTCCGGAAAGACAATCATAACAGTCGTTGATAAACAAACCTCTGAAGTGGTGCGTCAAATTCCTGATGATGTGGCAATAAAATTGGCTCAAGATTTGCAGCAATCTGAACCACTTAGTTTATTTAATGCAAAAGTATAAGAAGCGGCAAGGTTTAACATAGTTTTACAATTTTATGACTAAACCTTGCGGTTTTTTTGCCGATAAACTAAATAAGTGTATAAAACTGATCGATCTGTTTAAGGTTATTATTTATTAGATTGCTTAGTTTTTCAATCAGGTTTCTTAGGGTGGTTGTATGGCAAATATTTCATCAGTAGGTATAGGCTCCGGTGTTTTGACCAGTGAAGTGATCGAAAACATAGCTAATGCTGAAAGAGCCCCTGTAGAAGCAAGATTAGATAATCAAGAAGAAGGCATTACTGCGCAGCTATCGCTATTTGGTCAAATCCAATCCGCTGTGACTGATCTTCGTTTACCCTCCAGAACACTCGCAAACCCAAGTTTATTTGAGTCAAAGTCTATTTCTTCTGGAAACTCGGCTTTTTCCGGTGTGATCTCCGGAACAGCGACTGCCGGCAACTATACCTTAGAAGTGTCGAACTTGGCTAAGTCCCAAACTTTAACATCGGGCGTTTTCGCTGATAAAGATACCACAACGCTTGGGACCGGCTCTTTGGCCATTTCAGTGGATGGTGTGACGGCTAATGTTACGATTGATAACACCAACAATACGTTGGAAGGAATTGCCGCTGCGATCAATGAGGATGCTAGTTCTCTGGTAACGGCTTCAGTTCTGGATACAGGCTCTGGCTATAAATTAGTTTTAAATTCAAATGAAACTGGTCTTGAGAACGTCATCGAGGTGGCTGTTACAGATACAGGTGATGGTGATAATGAGGATATTAATGGCTTATCGCAGCTTTCATATGCCTCAGGCAGTTTGAATTTGACTCAAAGTCAGGCAGCAACAGATGCGGCCTTTAAATTTAACGGTGTGGATATTACACGTTCGTCAAATACGGTGAGCGATTTGATAGCAGGCGTCACGCTCACTTTGAGTGGCACTAATTCTGGGGCACCGGCAAGCTTATCGATTACAGATGATACTACTTCAGTCGTCGAAAAGGTGTCTGAATTCGTCGAAAAATTTAATGCGCTACAAACGCTTATCAATGATAACAGTAAGTTTGATCCGACAGGTGCATCAGAGAATGGCCTGTTGTTAGGCGACTCGACCACACGAACGATTATGAATCAGGTGCGTCGTGTCCTAGGTACATCGGTTGAAGGTTTGACGGGTGCCAGTGTTCAGAGTTTGGCTGAGGTGGGAATTTCAACTAATTTCCAAACTGGCTTAATGACCCTCGATGAAAATATTCTTAAAACCAAGTTGGACGCCTCGCCTTCCGATGTATCTGCTTTGTTTAGTGATCAGGGTCGGGTGACCGATGGCCAGATTACCTTCGAAACGGCATCGCTGAATACCAAGCCAGGTACTTACGATATTGAAGTGACCACGGCGGCAACGCGTGGTGAGCTTTCAGGTAACGTCAGCTTAGGCGCAAGTACAACCATTGATGCTAATAATGATGCGTTTACCATTAAGGTTGATGACACCACCAGCGCTGAAATTATCTTAACAGCTGGAAGCTATACTCAAGCGCAACTGGCTGCTGAGATACAGTCAAAAATAAATGATGACGCGAATTTGATAGCGGCCGGTAAAACGGTCACGGTCACCTTGGATGGTTCGAATCAATTAGTGATTAATTCCAATATTTATGGTGCTTCCTCTAAAGTTGAATTGACGGCTGTCGATACAAATACATTAACGCAGCTTGGTTTAGATGTGGGCGTTGGCACAGATGGTGTCGATATTGTCGGTAAAATCAACGGTGTTGATGCTGTCGGTAGTGGGCAGACCCTCAGCGCAGCAAGCGATGACGACTCTGAAGGAATTAGGCTAACGGTGGCTGGGACTGCAACGGGTAGTCGAGGCACCGTCACTTATATTGAAGGTGTGGCTGAGCAGATGGTCGACCTGATCACCCAGTTTATTTCTGTTGATGGTTCGATCAGTGTTAAGAATGATCGACTCACTAAAGAGCTGGCCTTGATTGATGAAGATCGAGCTAAGCTGAATGAAAGAATTGAAACACTGACATCAAGATTAGCAAGGCAGTTCACGGCGGCAGATATTATTATTTCCCAGCTGAACAGCACGCAAGATTTTGTTTCACAACAACTAGCCGCTTTAGCGGGAACTAATAATGATAAATAAGGGCTGGTGAAATAACTGGCTTTCATTTTCCGATAGGAGAGTTTTATGAATGCTTTGCATCAATACCAAGCTGTGAATACGCAAACAAGCGTAGTCGATGTTGATCGTCATCAGCTTATTCAGTTATTGTTTGATGGTGCGATTGAGCGTATCAATATGGCGAAAGCGCGTGTTAATGCCAAAGACTTTGAAGGCAAGAATCGCCTTATCAATAAGTCTATTGAGATTGTCTCTGGCTTACGTAGTTTTTTGGATCTTGAAAAAGGCTCGGAGCTTGCACAGAACTTGTTCGATCTTTATGTTTATTGCGAACACAAACTTTTTCAGGCGAATGTCAGAAATGATATAGAGATGCTTGATGAAGTGTTGCTTCACTTGAAAAAAATTCAGGAAGGTTGGTCGGGTATTCGCCAAGAAGTGGTTGAAAAAGGTTTAATCTAAAACCAAAAGACCTCTGAAAACAGAGGTCTGAAAACGTCGGAGTGTGCTTCAATCCTATGTTTAGCTTTGGCTAAGCATCGATAAGCGCACTGGTATCTTCTCCGCCGAATGCGTTCAAAATGTCTGGAATTAATCGGTCAAATTCCATGCTCATAATACTGAAGCCTGCATCAAATTTACTAGCAGCATCTTCTGCGTTGCTATCATCCAGCTGTTCTTGAAGAAGATCGCCAAATTTGATTCGTTTAATGCTTAGATCTGAGCCGAGTAGGAAAGAAATAGATTCTCGCCAATCTACAGCCAGCTTAGTGACTTCCATTCCGGATTGGATTTGTTGTTCAATCTGATTTTGGTCTAGCTCTAGACCTTTATATTTTATACTGCCTTTCTCTTCACCGTTCGAGGTGAGTTCGCACTCGTAGCCTATGCTAAAGTCGGCGGGTAGGCTTTCGTCTTTTGTCACCCAATGGGTCATGACAGAGCTTGGAGCCTGGTTGACCGCAGGAAAACGTATGGGTAATGAACCTATTGTTTTTCTTAGGTAGCTCGTAAATTCATCAGCTAACTTTGCAGATGCAGTATTGATGACCATATAGCCTTTGCTAGGGCATAGGTAGGCATAATAGCGAGAGGTTTTCGTAAAGGACTTAGGAAGTAGTTGCAGGGTTATTTCTTCTTTAAGTTCAGTTTTCTCTTTTCGGGTAACTTTACGATGCTGTTGCTCTTCAATTTCATTTACCTTCTCTTGGACTTGTTCATTGACGACAGAGCTAGGTAAAATACGTTCTTGTTTTTGCAGGCAAATCATCCAGTATTCTTGGCAAACATGAACCAGTTGGTCTGAATGTTTCTGGAGCGGGCTGGTCCAGCCTAACTGGTAGATATCATTGGCTTCACAAGGTTTGAAGGGGGAAGCGGCCAGTTGGGTTTCAAGGGTTTCGCTTGATACTTCAAATGGTTTGGTGAAACGGTAAAATAAGATATTTTTAAACCACATAATTATTTTTTTGCCTTATATAAAAAATTCAGTAGCGCATTATGCGATGCTGTTACTTTAATGCCAAGACCAAATATAAATTACTTGAAGATAAAAAATTAAATGACTGATAATAAAGAGAATATTGCTGAAGCCGTGAGCACTTGCCAATTTTTGCTGTTATCTACGCCAGCTTGTCATTTGTGTGAAGAGGCGCTTTCTCTGCTTCAAGATTTACATGCTCAACTTATCTCTCTCGCTTCGGAAAGTGGTTTTTCGATAGACAACAACGCTCTGTTTTTTATAGAAGAGGTCGATGTCGCTGAGGATTCGGGGATGATAGAGCAGTATGGGCAACGAATACCTGTTCTAATATCGCCCGATAAGAAAGTAGAATTAAACTGGCCTTTTGATATTCAGCAGGCATATGAATTTATTTATCCCTATATTGCTGCAAGTCATGCCGTCCATAGAACGGAATGACTGTTTAGGATAATTCACCCATTCACTCATTAGGATGCTAAATGCTTTTTTTAATTTCGCCCGCGAAAACGCTTGATTTTGACTCTGCCAGTTTTACAGAAAGTGCAACTCAGCCGCAGTACTTGTCTGACTCAAGTGAATTGATCGAAATCATGAAAACCTACTCTTGGGAAGATTTGGCCAAGCTTATGAAGGTCAGCGAAAAAATTGCCAAGTTAAATGTTAGTCGTTATCAAGATTGGCAGCGTCCCTTTGATCTACAAAACGCTAAACAAGCTATATTTGCGTTTAAAGGGGATGTTTATACGGGTCTTTCTGTAGAGACGATGGATGAACCGGGCTTAAGCTACTTACAAGATAATTTACGCATCCTGTCAGGCTTATATGGTTTGCTAAGACCTTTGGATTTAATGCAAGCGTATCGTTTGGAAATGGGGACAAAACTTCAACACGCCAAGTGTGCGGATTTATATCAATTCTGGGGCGCTAAAATTACCGATACACTGAACGAACAGTTGCAAGCGCATGACTTTGTAATCAACTTGGCATCAAACGAATATTTTAAAGCAGTAAACGAAAAGCAATTATCAAAGCCCCTTATTACGCCTGTTTTTAAAGATGAAAAGAATGGCAAGTACAAAATAATCAGCTTTTACGCCAAAAAGGCGAGGGGCTTGATGGTGCGTTTTGCGGCCGATAAACAAGTGAAGGATGTGCAAGATTTGAAAGGTTTTGATTATGGTGGTTATGCCTATAACGAGGAAGAGTCTTCCGATGCTACTTGGGTGTTTAAACGTGCAGAACAAGCTTCTTAAAGCGCGTTAATGGTAGAGTGATCATGAAAGCTATCATTGAAGGTTTTGGCGTTCGCTCAAAGCAAGCCTTTCGTTTTGGGCGCTTAGGCGCAAATTTGCTGGCAGGAAGCGCTTTTATTTCGTCATGCTACCGTTTTCCTAGTATTTCCAAGATTGATCAGTATCATCTGGGTGACTATCGTTTATTTGCCGCGTGGGTCAAAGACCTTACCTATTCCATGAATACCGAGCTTTTGGTTACTGGAAAAGTGATGTCTGAATCGGGTTTTTTCGTCTCAAATCATATTTCATGGTTGGATACGATCATCTTATCCCACATTCAGCCCATCAGTTTCATTGCTCGACACGATTTGGAGCATTGGCCGCTCCTCGGCACCTTTACCAAGCGAATGCAATCTGTTTACATTGATCGTACTAACAAGTTCCAGGCTTACCGTTCTATACCAGCATTGGAGGCGCGGTTAAATGAAGGTCGCTCTGTTCATGTTTTTCCCGAGGCGACTACTTCCGAAGGTTCGCATGTGCTAACGTTTTATCCCATGTTTTATGAAGCGGCGGTAAGAACGGGTAAAAAGGTGCAG
This sequence comes from Oleiphilus sp., assembly GCA_048058835.1. Classification (GTDB taxonomy): domain Bacteria; phylum Pseudomonadota; class Gammaproteobacteria; order Pseudomonadales; family Oleiphilaceae; genus PZPK01. The sequence continues at coordinate 33,625 of JBLLNS010000011.1, read as the reverse complement.
GCTGTCGCTATTCAATACTGCGACGAGCATGGTCAACGAATCAAAGAGCCTGCGTTTATTAATGATGATAGTTTCCTCGATACGCTTGAAAGGATTCTGCGGGTGAAAAAAGTCTATGCTCACTATCATTTCTGTGAGCCATTGGATGCAAAAAAAAATAATAGGAAGCAGCTTTGCGCCCTGACTAAACGTCAAATAGAAGATGTGCTTTCGAATTCGCCTCTGGTTAATCAGCGCTGAAAGCTTATTCGCAAACCATTGAAAGTATTAATGAAACAAAGAATTTACAAACATTAAGGAGAACACAGTGACAAACTCGAAAATAATAACCCCGGACTTATGCGATGAGTATCCAGATTTGGTTCAGGTGTTAACACCGATGTTGCAAAACTTTGGCGGCGTGGATTCATTTGGTGGTGAAATTGTCACGGTCAAGTGCTTTGAAGATAACTCCGTCGTGAAAGAGCAGGTTGCTCAACCAGGTCAGGGCAAAGTCATGGTTGTTGACGGCGGTGGTTCATTAAGGAATGCGTTGCTTGGTGATATGTTGGCAGAAAAAGCGGCAGAAAATGGTTGGGAAGGTTTGATTATTTATGGATGTATCCGAGATGTTGATGTCATTCGCCAAACTAATTTGGGCGTTCAAGCCATTACGACGAACCCTAGGAAAACTGAAAAGCGTGGTATTGGCGATTTAAATATCCCTGTCACCTTTGGTGGCATTACCTTTATGCCTGGGCAGTTTGTCTACGCAGACAACAATGGGGTGATTGTTGCTCCCACCAAGCTAATCTAATGGTATAAAAAAACCGCTCCGAAGAGCGGTTTTTTTATTAGCTAGCTATTTCAAGTATTTCTGCACCCAGCTGGTATTTGTTGTCACTTAACTGAATGCATCTTAAAACTTTCACTTTCGCATCCAAGGAAGGGAAGGCTTCATTGTTCGAAGGTAAGGTTGTTCGGCATGTTGTGCCTTGACCGACTTCTTGGTCTACTTCGATGAGCATTCCGGTGCCACTAAGATCTCGGCAATAACCATCCACATTAATTTGGCTATCGTCTAGCGATAAGGTGATTTGAGTATCGACTTTCATTCGAATAAAGTCGCGCTTCTCATCCCAGTCTCGGTTATATACGTTATTCATCTATTCAACACCTCTTATGGATAAATGTTACACCTAATATATATGTCTAAAAAGTGATCGTGTCAAAGCGACTGAGCGAAACTTTTAGGACTATGGGCAAATGTTAAGAATTCGGTAATAAAAATTGAGAATGGTTAAAAAGTAGGCTGACAACCAGATTCCCATTTTTATTTAAAACGTAGCGTAGCATGAAACAAATGTAATTAGGGTGAAAAGGTGCGCATTTTTTGAGCACTGAAGAGTAAAGTAAGGCGTGTTACAGGCAGAGAATTTGCGTTGATTGATTAGGTGTTTGTTTTTATTAATAAAATTAAAATGTCATTTTATCATGACTAAAGTCGCCAGGATAAAATGACACAGTTATCACGAGGCCGTTTTAAGCCCAGCTATCGTTCTTTTTCGAAGGCTTAAGCATTGGAATAAGTAAGGCGAGAATGACGCCAAACAGCACCAGTCCACCGCCTACCAGCATCATGTTGGACTCTGCTTTATCTTTTAAGCGGGTATTGTCTGCCTGCACTAATTCAAGCTCGTTTCTGAGTTGCTCATTATTTTCACGAAGTTCTTGATTTCTTTTATCAAGATTCAGGGCGTTGCCGGAAACTGATCGAATATGACTCAGCTCTTGGACATTTTTATCGAGTGACTGTTCTGTTTCTTTATACAATTGGCTTAGGCTCTGGTGTTCAGATTTTAGTTTGTTATAGCTTGCTTCAAGTTGCTCGTGTTCTTGTTTTAGTTTGTTCAGGGTTTGATTGGTTTGAGAAAGTTTTACCTTTGCAATCGGTTCGCTGGTTAAGTAGCGAGTCGGTAAGTAACCTTCGATGCCCCCAGGAGTGACGACTTTTGAATAACCAGACTCTTTGTTGTGCTCGATTATTTCAAGCTTAGTGCCACTAGGAATACCTTTATGCACAATCCGGTAGCTGGTACTTTCACCACTTCGAATAGGCACTAAAAGTGTGTCGTCGATGTACATGGTTTCTGCAAGTGCTGATACCGAAAATAGAGGCAGCAGTAAGCATAAGTAAGAAAAAACAGTGCGTTTGAAAGTGTTCAATTTGTATTACCTATCTGTTGAATGAGCATTCGGAATCGAGTTCCTGTTAAGCGTATATCGGTTAGGGTATACGGTTTTTTATATTAAGGAAGAACTTTTTTGAAGGGTTTAACGATCACATTGTCGTAAACACCCGCAGCCATATAAGGGTCTTCATCTGCCCATTGTTGCGCTTCTGCTAAAGAATTAAATTCAGCGACCACAAGGCTTCCACTAAAGCCTGCTTCTCCTGGATCTTCAGAGTCTATCGCTGGATGAGGTCCTGCTAAAATTAACCGCCCCTGATTTTTAAGCTGAGACAATCTTTCTAAGTGAGCAGGTCTGGCAGACTTTCGTTTAGGTAAGCTGTCTGTGACATCTTCTGAAATAATGGCGTAAAGCATGTGCTCGTCCTGTTGAATCATCTTTTAAATTTGGTTTTATCGTATAGTCTACTGGTGAATCTATTATTGGTGAATTAACTCTTCAAAATCCAAGCCAGTTAAACGTTTGATATGCTTAAACAAATAAATCATGGCGTACACCATCACGATCACGCAAGGTATCGTGATTACGGGGTAGCTTAGTAGGTTCATTGTGCCCAGTTGGTCATTGAATTCAGGCGTGCCAGTTGGGCTGACAACAATGTATTTCGCTAGCGCATAATTTAAAATGGCGGATAGAAAGAATGAACAAGAGAGAATATAGGTAGCCGTGGTCAGGGTTTTGTCAAAGGCTTCTTTATTGTTGGACTTTTCCAAGGCCTCGTTTACTTTGTCTATTTGTAAAATTTTATCGTTATAAATGAAAGTCTTCACTAGCGGGTAAGGTGTTTTCAACGACAAGATAGTGCCTATTGCAATCACTAAGGGTATGCTGGCTTCTTTGATTGCAATGTACTTAGCGTCCAGTTCCAATAAACCAATGCCGCTGGTGAGTAAAATGCTGATAAACCCCAATGCCGGAATAAAACCAAACTTTTTTGCCTTAATAAATTGATATATGCCGAAAAGCAAGGGGAAAGATAAACCTAGAATGAGCCCGTAAACGGGGCCCAGACGATCGTCTCCGCTTAGATATTTCAATACAAGAGTTGGCAAGATGACGCAAATGACCAGCTCCAAAAGTAAGTGGCTCGTCTGGGGTTTCTGCGATCTAGGTTTGCTCTCTAAAGGAAGCTCGGGTGTTTCAGGCATAATAAGTCACTATAAGATATTTAACTGAGGGGGCGATTATATGGTTAAATGTCTTAGGTGCAAAATTACTAGGCCTTAAAATTTATTTATATAAGAAAAAATTGATGATCCACTCAAAAATTGATCTCCACTGCCATAGCCAATGTTCAGATGGCAGTCTATCTCCAACCGATCTAGTCGTCCGCGCAGCGGATAAAGGTGTCGAGCTTTTAGCCTTGACTGATCATGACACTATAGGCGGTTTAAGTGAGGCTTTTCAGGCTGCAGAAACCCAAAATATTAAGATGGTCACGGGGATTGAGCTTTCCTGTGTCTGGTCAAACTATACTATTCATGTGTTGGGGTTGAACTTCTCTTGGAAAAGCCCCGTCATGCGTGAGGCTGAAAAACAGCAAACTGAGTCTCGAATAGAACGCGCTCGAATAATTGCCGAAAAACTGCAGAAAAAAGGCTTCCCCGACTTATTTCAGCTGGCTTGCGATAAAAGTGATACAGGTATCCCCGGTAGACCGCATTTTGCTAGCGTCATGCTTGAGTTGGGCTTGGTCTCATCGATGGGAGAGGCATTCAAGAAATACCTAGGGTCCGGCAAGGTGGGTGATGTTAAAGGGTTTTGGCCAGACTTGGCGACAGTGACCGAATGGATAAAAAATTCCGGAGGCACGGCCGTTATTGCCCACCCGCGCAAATATGACATGACACTCACCAAATTACGCAATATGCTTGCTGACTTTAAAGAAGCGGGCGGTGAAGGTTTGGAAGTAGTGACCTCCGGCCAGAAACAAGGTGAGATTGGTTTGCTGAGTGATGTCTGTCAGAGGATGTCGCTGAAAGGTTCGGTTGGTAGTGATTTTCATTCACCCAATTACGCTTGGGCAGAATTAGGCAGGGTGCCGAAATTGCCAGAAAGTGTGGAGCCTGTTTGGTCGAATTGGTCGAATTGGTCGAATTGGTCGAATTGGTCGATTTAAGCTAGGTCGTTTATACGATATTTAAGTTTGTACTATAAAAAGGAATGAAGATGGAGCTACTTTACTGGCACTGGATTATTTTAGGTGTGCTATTGGTGTTGTTTGAGTTGATTATACCGTCCTTTACTGCGATGTGGTTTGGTCTGGGCGCGATTATAGTGGGTGCTATTTTGTTCTTTCAGCCCGATATCGCAGGAAGTTATCAGGTATTGATTTGGGCAGCATTATCTGGCGCTTTAACGCTTTTCTGGTTCCGCGTTTTTAAACCCAAGGCGCATTCAACGTTAGCCACGAAAAGTGCTGTGGAAGGTGAAATGGGTTTGGTTGTGACAGCTTCCTCATCATCTCGTCCAGGCCTTGTTAGATTTTCTACACCATTATTGGGTGAAGATGAGTGGCCAATGGAATCAGTTGATCAGCTCGAAAGCGGGGAGCAGGTCAAAGTGGTTGATGTGAGAGACAATATTCTGATCGTTAAAAAACGAAGTTAATATTCAATCTGAATGTTCGTGTATTGATTTTTCAGTTTGCGATTAAGTTTTAGTTTAATTTTTTATAGGGAATAAGAAGATGAATGCAGGGTTATATATCGCGATAGCGGTTTTTGTATTGTTGTTGGTGACAGTCGGCCAAGGTGTTCGGCTTGTGCCGCAAGGCTACCAATGGGTTGTACAGCGGTTTGGAAAGTATCAGCGAACCTTAAAGCCGGGCTTAAATATCATTGTGCCTTATTTTGATCAGGTGGCTTATCGTTTAACGACCAAGCAAATTGTCCTGAATGTACCGTCGCAAGAAGTTATCACCAAAGATAATGCGATTATCATTACAAGTGCCGTGGCCTATATTTCGATTATGGACCCACAAAAAGCAGTCTACGGTGTTGATGACTACAATATAGCGATTCAGACAAAAGTCCAAACAACTTTGAGATCCATCATCGGCGAAATGGACTTAGATAATGCGCTGAGTTCTCGAGATCAGATCAAAACGAAACTAACCGATACCATTGCGACGGAAATTGAAGAGTGGGGTATCAGTCTTCGTTCGGTAGAGATACAAGATATCAATCCATCAGATACCATGCAGCGTGCGATGGAAGAGCAGGCCTCAGCAGAACGAGCGCGTCGCGCAACAGTGACAAAAGCAGAAGGCACAAGGGAGGCGCAAATCCTTGAAGCGACAGGTTTGAAGCAAGCACAAATACTCGAAGCGCAAGGTAGAAAAGAAGCGGCAGAGCAAGATGCTATGGCAGAAATTATGTTGGCAGAGGCACGACAAAAAGCCATCCAAATGGTCGCTGAGCCTTTGGGAGATAAAAGTATGGCGGTGGTTTATTTGTTGGGTGAGAAATATATTGCGACACTGGCCGAGCTATCTAGTTCAGACAACACGAAGTCAGTCATCTTGCCAGCAGATCTGCCTAACGCAATAAAAGGTATGATCGGTAAAGTTTAACAAATACCACTAAAAGATGGCGTGAGTATTACTCACCTAATATGCTCACGCCTTCGTTTTCCAACATGTCGATCAGTTTGATGAGCGGCAGCCCGATTAAGGAATTTGGGTCGTCGCCGCGTATATGCTCGAACAAACTAATTCCCAAGCCTTCCATTTTAAATCCGCCAGCGCAATCCAAGGCAGGTTCCTTGTCGATGTAATTGTTTAGCTGTTGTTCTGTTAAATTACGAAACTTGGTCTCGTAGCGTTCGACAGACACTTGAAATTGCATACTCGCTGTATTTAAAAGGCATAGGCCTGTATAAAACTGAACGGTTTTGTTTCGGCAAAATTTGAGCTGTGATAGGCAGTTATCCCGAGATAGCGGTTTGGTTAACTGAACCTCCTCTCCGTCCTGAAACACGCAAGCGACTTGGTCAGAGCCGATAATCAAATGGTTTGAGAACTTGTGGCTGAGGGCAAAGGCTTTTTCTGTCGCTAATCGAGAGGCAAGGGTTTGAAGTGCTTCATCTTTGTGTCGACTCTCGTCTATATGCGGTGACGCGCAGGTAAAATCACCGACTATCTTAGATAACAGCGCTTTTCGGTAGGGGCTGGATGACGCCAAAATTAGGGTGTTTTTGTCAGTTTTATGCATGAGTTTTGTAAAAATACACTACATTTAAATATGTAGGCCTTCAGTGATGTGAATAATTGCCACAAAAGCTATCATTGATCACTAAAAACACAAGGATTTTCTTTGACAACATGGGGCTAGAACACTAGAATTGCGCGCTTATGTCTGACCATACACTACCAAAAACGCTGGACCCCTTTAAATACGCGGATCAGAACAAGATTCTTGAAGGGGAAATTGCTTTGCACTTGATGCCTAGACTCGCAGAAATGCTGGTTGATACAGAAGGCCGAGTCAAAGTGGCGCTAGAGTTTGACAGAGATCCGCAACGATTACGCATTCTTAAAGGCGCATTAAACGCAACGGTTAATTTAGTGTGTCAACGATGTTTGCAACCCGTTGCGAAAGTGATTGAATCTGAGTTTACGCTAGGCATCGTTTTTAATGATGAACAAGCTCAAAACTTACCACGATCATACGAACCATTATTGGTTGAAGATGAAAAGCTCGTAGTGCTGGATGTGGTTGAAGAAGAATTAATCCTCAGCTTGCCGATGTTTGCCTATCATGACAACTGTGAAATGGAAGGGCATCAGCAAGACCAAGAATCGGATGTTGCAGCAGAAGAATTAGAAGAGAAAAAACCTAATCCTTTTGAAGTGTTATCCGGATTGAAATTAAATAAGTGACAAATTAATCGTTAAGGTTAATTGACTGAATTGAAATACCTTTGGGAGAACAAAGATGGCTGTTCAAAAAAGTAAGAAAACTCGTTCAAGACGTGGCATGCGTCGTTCACATGACGCTTTGACAGCGGCAACCTTGTCTGTTGATTCAACAACAGGTGAAAAGCACTTGCGTCACCATGTTTCTCCTGACGGTTTTTACCGTGGTAAAAAAGTCATCGAGACAGCTGAAGACTAAAAATGTCAGCGGGAATCACCATTGCGATTGATGCAATGAGTGGCGACGATGGTCCTGAGGTTGTCGTTCCGGCAGCGTTGGCCTATCTTCAAAAAAAATCGCAAGATGATTTATTGCTGTCTGGTAATAAGCCTCTCGCTCAGCAAGCCTTCAATATTATTTTGGTCGGAGATCAAGATAGATTGGAGGCTTTGTTGTTTGAGGCGTCTTCAAGTGCAAGCTCAAAAGAACAAGGCTCTACAAAGCCTAATGTTAAAGATCAGAGCTTAGAGCAAACGTTCTCCCCCGAGTCACCACTTCCACAGAATTTATCTATCGTTCACGCTAGCAGTGTTGTCGATATGTCAGATCGTCCTTCTCTTGTGCTAAGGCAAAAACGAGACTCATCGATGGCGTTAGCGCTGCAGTTGGTAAAAGACGGCAAAGCTGATGCTTGTGTCAGTGCTGGCAATACGGGCGCATTGATGATTCTTGGGCGAGCGATTTTGGGTACCTATCCAGGTATCGATAGACCAGCGATTACCAAAATGTTTCCTTCGCAGGGTGGCGGGACATTTGTCTTGGATCTGGGCGCGAATGTCGACAGTTCTGCTGAGCATTTACAGCAATTTGCAATAATGGGCCAACTTCTGGCAAAAATAATCAAAGGGATTGAAAGCCCATCTGTTGCGCTGTTAAATGTCGGTGGTGAAAGCATCAAGGGTAATGAGCAGGTAAGGTTGGCAGCAACCTTGATAGAGGATAGCGAACTCATTAATTATGTTGGTTTTGCAGAGGGCGGTGATATTTTCAGAAGCAAAGCAGACGTGATTGTTTGTGATGGCTTTGTTGGAAATGTTGCGCTGAAAAGTGCTGAAGGTGCGGCGAAAATTTTACTGAAAGAGATCAAAGATTTTTTTAAGGCTTCTTGGTACCGGAAACTCCTCGGTGTGATGCTGCTGCCCTTATTAAAAAAGCATTTAAAGCAGCTTGACCCGGATACGCATAACGGTGCGATTTTTCTTGGTCTGCAAGGTGTCTTGGTTAAAAGTCATGGTCATGCAAGCCCGCAGTCGTTTGAACATGCGATTGATTTAGCGGTAAAAGAAGCAGAAGTTAATTTGCCTGAAATGATTAATGCACAGCTAGAAACGTTGCTTTTTTAAATGCTTGCGAGTCGTTATTCAAAGCATTCACCTCAAACTGAAATTCGATATTTATCCTAACTAAGATAAGGAAGGAGTAAAAAGTGAAAACCGTTTTTATGTTTCCCGGTCAAGGCTCGCAATCAGTTGGCATGATGGCTTCTCTTTTATCTGAGTCGGAGGTGGCTCGACAGGTCTTTCGAGATGCTTCGGACGCTATGGGGCAAGACCTTACAAAAATTGCACTCGAAGGGCCAGAATTGCTCATCAATCAAACAGCCATTACTCAGCCCATTGTACTCACCGCCAGTCTTGCCATGTGGGGAGAATGGACGGCGAATACGGACATGTTACCAGATTACGTTTGTGGTCATAGCTTAGGGGAATATACGGCTTTGGTTGCAAGTGGTGTAATGTCGCTGCAAGATGCTGTTCGCTTGGTTCATGTACGAGGCAAACTAATGCAAGATGCGGTTCCTGAAGGGCAGGGTGGTATGGCTGCATTGCTGGGGCTTGATGATAACCTGGTTCTCGAAGCATGTAATGAGGCGGCGCAAGGCGAAGTGGTGTCACCGGCTAACTACAATTCACCGGGTCAGGTGGTGATTTCCGGTGCCACGGATGCATTAGAAAGAGCCATTGCAGTAGCAAAAGAAAAGGGGGCTAAGCGAGCGGCTAAATTACCGGTTAGTGTGCCTTGTCATTGTGATCTTCTCAAACCTGCGGGTGATGCGTTGGCTGAAGAAATGAATAAAATCAACTTTCAAGCGCCTACTATCCCCGTTCTTCAAAACGTAAATGCGAAGCTTGCTGCTGATCTTCCGACGCTGAAGGCAAATCTATTATCGCATTTGTATAGTCCTGTTTTGTGGTCGCAATCTATTTCTGAGCTCGTGCAGCAGGGAGCCGGTACCTTTATCGAGTGTGGTCCTGGTAAAGTGTTGTCAGGCTTAAATAAGAGGATTGATAAAACCGTGAAGTCATACGCAATGAGTGATCTTGAATCAATGAACGCAATTATGGCAGAGTTGCGGAAATAGCTCTGCTTTACTGCAAACAGGCGATGCGTGGAAATTTCGCAAGGAAAGCAAAGTTTACGTTCTATTAACCGGAAAAGAAGAGTCGGTATGAAGCAAGAAAAAAAGGTAGCGTTAGTCACTGGGGCGTCAAGAGGAATAGGCCAAGCAATAGCCAAAGAGCTAGCGCAGAATGAATCCTTAACGGTTATTGGTACGGCAACCACGGAAGATGGCGCTTCCTCAATCTCTCATTATTTTTCCAAATGGGGGCTTGATGGTGATGGCATCAAAATGGATGTGTCGGATCCTGAATCCGTAGAAGAGGGCTTGAAGCAAGTCACGCAAGCCTATGGTGCGCCCCTGATCGTGGTGAATAATGCTGGCATTACTCAAGATGGTCTTTTATTAAGAATGAAAGAAGATGATTGGAATGATGTCATCAATACCAATTTAAGTTCGATTTACCGAGTCTCCAAAGCGGCACTAAGAGGAATGACCAAAGCCCGTTGGGGGCGAATTATTAATGTCAGTTCAGTTGTGGCGCAAATGGGCAATGCAGGGCAGGCTAATTACTGTGCATCAAAAGCAGGTATCGAAGGCTTTAGTCGTTCGCTGGCAAAAGAAATAAGTGGCCGCGGTATTACCGTCAATTGTGTGGCGCCAGGCTTTATTGAAACCAGTATGACAGATGACTTGGCGGACTCCGTAAAAGCAACCATGTTATCTCATATTCCGATGCAGCGTTTAGGTCAGCCGGAAGAAGTCGCATCCGTTGTCGGGTTTCTTGCTTCTGATCTGGCAAGTTATATTACGGGTGAAACCATTCATGTTAATGGTGGCATGTTCATGGGCTAAATTGTTCGCAAAATGTATGGCCCATCTGCAGTTTTGCTCTGGCCGTAATTGCGGGGTATTCTAGCTTGTCTAACGAAAGGGATTGCACTAGACTACTCCGCCATAAGCGAGCGATGCTTGCCTAGATGTTTTTTTGTTGAAATATTTTCAGTGTAGAATACAAGCTAGCTTGTTCTATTAAATTGAGAGGAAATTATGAGTACTGTAGAAGAACGTGTTAAGAAAATCGTCTGTGAACAATTAGGTGTTAAAGAATCAGAAGTTCAAAACACTTCGTCCTTTGTTGAGGATTTGGGTGCAGACTCTCTTGATACAGTCGAGTTAGTCATGGCGCTTGAAGAGGAATTTGAAACTGAAATTCCTGATGAAGAGGCTGAAAAGCTTTCTACAGTTCAAGAAGCAATTGATTTTATTATTGCGAATCAATAAGCGATTTGAATTTTTATAAAAACCGTCCTTGGTCATAACTCAGGACGGTTTTTTTTTGAAATGAGCGGTATTGTCAGCTGAGTTATCAAATGTTATTAGCTGATTCATCAAAATGAATAAAATACGAGTTAAGCTAAGTATGACAAAAGAAAGTGCGTATACAGTGCTTTCTTGAAACACTATTCAGGTAATCTAGAGGCAGGTTATGTCCAAAAGGCGCGTCGTAGTAACAGGTTTAGGGATGCTCTCCCCGTTAGGGAATAATGTTGAAGGCTCATGGAAGGGGGTGTTGGCAGCCAAAAGCGGAATCAGTACGATCACCCGTTTCGATACCGAAAATTTCGCGGTTAAGATTGGTGGCCAGATTTCAGGGCTACAGTTGGATGACTACATTGACCCTAAAGAAGCACGCCGTATGGATGCCTTTATGCAATACGGCATGGTTGCCTCCATGCAGGCTGTGAAGGATGCTGGGCTTGATCAATTACCTGCTGAAAAGAAACAGAATATTGGGGTAGCCTTTGGCTCGGGCATCGGGGGTATTGAAACTATTGAAAATGTTCGCGATACCTTCGTGAAATCGGGTACACGCCGAGTTTCACCATTTTTTGTTCCTAGCTCAATTATTAATATGATCGCAGGCAATGTTGCGATCAAGTTTGGGTTCAAAGGGCCAAATATAGCGCTTGTGACGGCGTGTACCACAGGAACCCACAATATCGGTTATGCGGCACGAACAATCGCTTACGGTGATGCTGATGTGATGATTGCCGGTGGTGCAGAGATGGCGACGACACCGGTCGCCATTGCTGGTTTTATGAATGCCAAAGCCTTGTCGACGTCAAATGAAACGCCAGAAAAGGCAAGTCGGCCGTGGGATAAAGCGCGTGATGGTTTTGTCTTATCCGATGGTGCTGGTGCACTCGTACTTGAAGAATTGGAACACGCTAAAAAGCGGGGCGCGACTATTTATGCAGAGTTAAGCGGTTTTGGTATGAGTGATGATGCGCATCATATTACGTCTCCAATTGAGGATGGTTCCGGCGCCAGAACATCGATGGAAAAAGCGCTGGCTGATGCCGGCATCACGCCTGATGATGTTGATTATATTAATGCACATGGCACTTCCACACCCTTAGGGGATGTGGCTGAATGCAAAGCCATTAAAGACTTATTTGGCCATAATGTGGATAAGCTTCTTGTTAGCTCAACTAAGTCTATGACAGGTCATTTGTTAGGTGCCGCAGGTGCTGTTGAAGCTATTTTTTCGGTCAAGTCCATTACGGATCAAATTGCACCACCGACAATCAATCTAGATAACCCTGAAGACGGCTGTGATCTGGATTTTGTTGCCCACAAGGCCCGTCCAGCGAAAATCGATACAGTGCTATCAAACTCATTCGGCTTCGGTGGAACCAATGGCACGCTAATCTTTAAAGCCTATACAGACTAAGCATTTTCTATGTATTTAAGCAGTCTGTAAGGCTGCTTTTTAGTATGCAATCATGGTAACTTTGTCTACCCAAAATAATAAATAATTTAAGGCTGATAAAACGTGAAAAGACCTGCTCATATTACACATGTGAATGGTGTCGAAACCTCGGCGATTGATATTGCAGATCGAGGCTTAGCTTATGGTGATGGTCTCTTTGAAACCATGCGTGTCGTGAAAGGTGACGTTCCTTTGCTCTCGTTACACTTGGCGCGTTTCCTGAAAGGTGTGGATGTCTTGGGTTTGGGTGACCAAACCATCATGAAGCAGAATTTTCTCTATTATCTGAATACAGTGCTCGATGAAGTTAAGCATAATGCCTGTTTTGAAGCCTCTCTTATAAAAATCATTATTACTCGCGGTAATGGAGGGAGAGGCTATCTTCCGCCCGAAAACAGTTTATGTCACTTTATTGTTCAAGTGTTTGATATGCCGGTGTATCCGCTTTCTTTCAGTCAAGAAGGGATTGTGCTTAGAGAATGCCAATACCGCCTTGGCTATCAGCCCCAATTGGCAGGCATCAAGCATCTTAATCGACTCGATCAGGTTTTAGCTTCTCATGAACTGATTAGCGAGCCAGAAGGCTTGCTCTTAGATTATGAAATGAATGTCATAGAGGGCACGAAAAGCAATATACTGGTGTTTTTTAAGGATGAAATAGTCACGCCTAAGTTAGATCTTACTGGTGTGCAAGGTGTTCTCCGGCAAGCACTTATCGAAGCTGATCCCACTTTAAAGCTCACTATAACGGAGCGTGATGTGGCTTTTTCTGAGCTCTTGGAAAGTGATGGTGTGATGATGATAAATAGTGTCTTCGGCAGTTGGCCCGTTCACACGCTTCTTTGTCAGGATGGAAAAAAAATACACTACAAAAAAACCAAGCGTTGTCAGTATATTCAGGACTGGTTGTCGCAAACCTATGCTTATTAGTCGTTCATATAATTAACTTGGTAGTTATTTCCCGTGGTATTAAGAGTCTTTATTTTTAGTGTTCTCGTTGCCGTTTTAGCAGGCGCAGCGAGCTTTTATCATTATCAAAAATTATTGAATCAAGCGCTATCCATTCCAAACACGGGCTTAGTCGTCGAGATAAAAAAAGGTGAAACACTCAATTCGGTTATCCATCGTTTGCAAGCAAAAGGGCTGTTTGACTCGGTATGGCATGTGAAGGTGTTCGCAAAGCTCAATAAGCTTGGGAGCGGTATTCAAGCTGGCGAGTTTAAGCTGCATCCGCCGATGAATGTGCCCAAGTTGCTGGCTTTTTTATCCAGCAATAATCAGCTTGCGTACCCTATACAGTTTATCGAAGGTTCATCTTTCCGGGATGCTTTGGCGGTATTAAAGGCTGAAAGCAAACTCAAACAAAGCCTGAAGGATGCGAGTTTGCAAGAGATTGCTGAAAAGCTGGGTATTGATAAAGAAACTCACCTTGAAGGCCAGTTTTACCCAGATACCTATCTGTTCCATAAAGGTGATAGCGACCTCGATATTTTAAAACGGTCGCATGAAAGGCTGAAAACGATTTTGGAGGAAGAGTGGCAGGCCAGACAAAAAAAGTTGCCTTTGGCCTCATCGTACGACGCACTTATTTTGGCCTCGATTATTGAGAAAGAGACCGGTGTACCAGAAGAACGGGCAGAAATTGCAGGCGTGTTTATTCGTCGGTTGGAAAAGAAAATGCGTCTACAAACCGATCCGACCGTGATCTATGGTTTAGGTGAGCGTTATCGAGGCAATATCACCCGCAAACATCTCAGAGAATTTACGCCTTATAACACCTATCGAATTTCTGGTTTGCCACCGAGCCCCATCGCACTGGTTGGGCGAGAAGCGATCCATGCAGCATTGCACCCAAAACCAGGTGATAGCCTGTATTTCGTAGCAAAAGGCGATGGCTCGCACTATTTTTCAACGACAATTGAAGAGCATAATAGCGCGGTTAGACAGTATCAGTTAAAACGACGAAGTGATTATCGTTCTTCGGCAAAATAGCGTTTAAAACAGAGAGTTAAAATGGCAGTGACACGCGGTTTATTTATTACAGTTGAAGGTGGTGAAGGGGTTGGTAAATCAACCAACATTGCTTTTATGAAGCAAGTGTTAGAAGAAAGAGGTCTTGACGTTTTGGTTACTCGTGAGCCGGGTGGTACGCCCTTGGCTGAAGAAATTAGAGAAGTGTTGATAAAAAATCGAGATGAAAAGGTTGTATCAGAAACAGAATTATTGCTGATGTTTGCTGCAAGAGCGCAACATTTACACCAGAAAATTTTGCCTGCTTTAGAGAGCGGTTGCTGGGTGATTTCCGATCGATTTACCGATGCGACTTATGCCTATCAGTCCGGCGGCCGGGGCGTTCCCGCCGAGAAAGTCGCGTTGCTTGAAAACTTTGTTCAAGCTGAATTTAGGCCTGATATGACATTTTTATTTGATGCACCGATCGAAGTCGGGATGAGCCGTGCGCTGACGCGGGGCGCGTTGGATCGCTTCGAAGAAGAAAAGATGGATTTCTTTAACAGGGTGCGAGATAACTACCTACAACGTGCTGCGGAAGATGCTAAACGCTTCACTATTATTGATGCGAGTCAGGATCTTGAATCTGTGCAAGTTGACCTGAAAAACAAACTGCTGGAAAAGCTGTAAGCATTACTCTCCGAGTTAATACAGGTTGTTTAAAATTAGTGCGACAAGAATAACTTGCGGTACGGTGAGAAGTGGGAGAAATAAGGCAACCTTCCAAGACTTCATGGTGTCCTTGATGACCATGACTTCCGTATAATCTGTTGCGACCCCAGTCATTAAGAAGGCAAAGCTGTTACCTGGTGCTTCGGCTCTAGTCAGTAGGTCTGCAGCTATCGGGGTTGACCCTTCAGAGCACACTTCAATGATAGTCGCCGCAATTAAGGTGGCACCCAAGCCAAGCAGGGTGGGTCCGAAATAAGTCTGGAAATCGTCTAGGGGAACAAACGCACGAATGGCAGAGGCCAGTAATACGCCGAATAAAAGCCAGCGGATCACCATTTTCGAGCCACTTAATCCATCTTTCAGAATGCTTCCTGCCAGCTTTTTATTCCAGTCTACTTGCCTTAATTCTTCTTTAAGAGCGCGAAAAAATTGAAAATTTTCCGGTAGTGATATGTCTACATGGCTTTTAGGTAAAGTACCGTTTTGCTCAAAGTAGTCAAATAGCCAGCCTGTCGTGATCGCCAGCAGCATTGATAACACGATAAAAGCCAAGGTCCATTCTAGGCCGATGAGGGAAAACATGATGATGGTGAGTGATATCGAATTCCAAGGGCTGGCGATAAGAAAGGCCATAACTTGTCCAAGGCTTGCGCCTTTTTTTCGAAGCTCCATGCCGACCATTAATATACCATGGCTGCATAAATCTAATAGCACTCCAGCAAAGGTTGCTCGCCATAAACCTTTAAATGTGCCGCCTTGCCCTAGGATACTAAGAATGAAATGTTGTGGGGTCTTGCTCAGAATGCCAACAAAAAAAATAGCGAGCAATACACTCCACCACATCGTATTGATCAGTTCAGTGACGCTGTGGCTAATGATGCTGTAACTGCCCTGATGAGCTGTGATAAAAAAAGAGCTGATATAAAAAATTGTGCTTAAGCTAAAACAGATCCATAAAAGCCAATCAATGGAGGCTTTATCGCTGTCGCAACAGCTGGGTTGCTCAGGGGGCTTTTCAGCTTCGTTTTTTGTACAACAGGAGTGAGGTGTATCAGACATAGAAAAGCCCAAGACAGAATAAGAATGACCATGGTGGCATAGCCTGGCAAAGCTGACAATAGAGCAGGCAAAAACTTAAGAGGCAAAGCAATGAAAAAAGCCTGTAAAGAGTAATCTTTACAGGCTTTCAGGTTTTAGCTTCAAGCTTAATATTTAGGCTTGATGTAAAACTTAGAATTAAACCATTTTAATCGCTTCAGCAGGCACGCTTAAGTCTGCAGAAGGGGGTGCAAAAGAGGTAAGGTTAATACCCGCAACCGCTTCCTTGTACTCATCGATGCTTGGGAAACGACCTAGGATCGTTGATAGAACAACCATCGGCGTTGAGCCTAGTAAAGATTCACCTTTCTTCTCGGCGCTGTCTTCCACGACACGACCCTGGAATAGACGAGTCGACGTGGCGATTACTGTGTCACCAGGTTCAGCTTTTTCTTGGTTACCCATACATAGGTTACACCCAGGGCGCTCTAGGTACATTTGGTTTTCGTACTTGGTACGCGCCGCTTCTTTCGGGTTGGAATCGTCAAATTCGAAACCCGCATATTTCTGAAGAAGCTCCCAATCACCTTCGGCTTTCAACTCGTCAACGATGTTGTAAGTTGGTGGTGCAATGACTAGTGGTGCGTTAAATTTGATTTCGCCTTTTTTCTCAAGGTTACGAAGCATCTGAGCGATGATCTTCATATCGCCTTTGTGAACCATACAAGAACCCACAAAACCTAAATCGACTTTACGGCCGTTATAGTAAGAGGTTGGACGGATCACGTCGTGAGTGTAACGCTTAGAAACATCTTCGTTGTTTACATCTGGATCGGCGATCATTGGCTCGTCAATCGCATCTAGATCAACCACGACTTCAGCGTAATACTTCGCGTTGTTATCCGGTGCTAGAGCAGGTGCTTCGCCAGACTTCACTTCTGCTATACGCTTGTCAGCAAGGTCGATTAGCCCCTGAAGCATGCCAGCTTCGTTATCCATGCCTTTGTTGATCATGATTTGGATACGTGACTTAGCGAGCTCAAGAGACTGGATTAAGGTGTCGTCTGTAGAAATACAGATAGATGCCTTGGCTTTCATTTCTGCGGTCCAGTCTGTGAAAGTGAACGCTTGGTCCGCTAGAAGTGTACCGATTTGTACTTCGATAACGCGACCCTGGAATACGTTTTCACCACCGAATTGCTTAAGCATTTGAGCTTGAGTGGCGTGGACGATATCACGGAAGTCCATGTGATCTTTCATGACACCTTTAAAGGTAACTTTCACTGATTCAGGGATCGGCATAGCGCACTCGCCCGTTGCAAGAGCAATGGCAACTGTACCTGAGTCAGCACCAAATGCGACACCCTTAGACATACGGGTGTGAGAGTCACCACCGATGATGATTGCGCGATCGTCCACAGTGATGTCATTCAACACCTTGTGGATGACGTCAGTCATAGCGTGGTAAACACCTTTAGGGTCACGCGCTGTGATCACGCCGAAGTCGTTCATGAATTTCATTAAACGTGGGATGTTAACCTGCGCTTTTTTGTCCCAAACAGAGGCGGTGTGACAACCAGACTGGTAAGCACCGTCAACGCTAGGCGAAATAACCGTCGCCGCCATAGACTCAAGCTCTTGTGAGGTCATTAAGCCAGTGGTGTCCTGAGAGCCGACGATGTTTACCTTAACGCGAACATCAGAACCGGTATGTAGCGGAGTCGGCGATGCAACACCGACAGCATTACGGTTGAAGATTTTCTCAACGGCGGTTAAGCCTTGGCCCTTAATTGAGATTTCTTTTGACGCGGCATACACATCAGGCGCTTCAATACCCAGTGTTTCTGCAGCAAATGTTTGTAGCTTTTTGCCGAATGTGACAGCGTATGAACCGCCCGCTTTCATGAATTCAACTTTTTGAGGTGTGAACGCATCAGAGACGTCCGCAAGTTCTTTGTCGCCGTTGTAAAGCTTCTTCGCTTTTGTGTCGATCGTTAGAACCGTGCCTGTTGCGACAGAGTAGGCTTGTTCTAAAACAGCGTCGCCGTTAGCGTCGGTGACAACTTTTCCATTTTCGTCAGTTTTCTTCACCCAGTTTTTAAGGTCAAGACCGATACCACCGGTTACACCTACTGTTGTTAAAAAGATAGGCGCGATACCGTTGGTACCTGCAACAACAGGTGCTTTGTTTACGAATGGGATATAGGGAGATGTCTTTTCGCCAGCCCAAAGTGCAACGTTGTTGACACCAGACATACGAGAAGAGCCGACACCCATGGTGCCTTTTTCTGCAATCAGCATGACTTTGGCGTCAGGGTGCTTTTTGCCAAGCGCAACAATTTCTTGCTGTGCTTCAGGGGTGATCATGCACTGGCCGTGTAGTTCACGGTCAGAACGAGAGTGCGCTTGATTACCAGGAGATAGAAGATCGGTAGAAATGTCACCTTCAGCCGCGATGTAAGTCACCACGTCGATTTTTGCTGGAATATCTGGAAGCTTGGTGAAAAATTCTGCTTTAGCGTAGCTTTCGAGAATGTCTTTGGCGATCGCATTGCCTTCTTTAAGGCCAGCTGCTAAGCGGTCAGTGTCGGCTTCGTAAAGGAATACCTGAGTTTTAAGGACTTCGCCCGCCGCTTTAGCGTGTGCGTTATCTGAAAGAGCGATATCTAACAATACGGCGACTGATGGACCACCTTTCATGTGAGAAAGTTGCTCAAGTGCAAATTCAGGTGAGATTTCTGCAACCGTCTCTTTGCCCAGAACGATATCTTTTAGGAATTGAGCTTTTACGCCAGCCGCGCTAGTGGTGCCAGGTAGGGTGTTGTAGATAAAGAAGTTTAAAGAGTCCTCACGGTGTTCATTGCCAGTATCTTTAATCTGAGCGATGATCTCTGATAATAGTTCGGCATTATCAATTGGTTTTGGGTTTAACCCAAGGTCCTTTTTACGGATCTCAATCTCTTCTAGGTATTCTGAATACAAGCTCATTCGACTCTCTCACTCAAAGTTTAGTAATGATTATGAAGAAAACAGCTTTAACAAAAGCAGCTTCATCTGCACCTAATGCCGTATTGGTTTAAGTGCGTGGTTGTCCAACAACTTGATTTGAAATCAATCATCAGCTGTTGGTATTCAATTCAGATGTTCACTGTTATAAGCGCGGCAGAATCGCCGGCGGATATAAAGCAACAAGTATAGACAACGCTCGTTTTACGCGCCGGTATTTTACGTGATTACAGTGGAAAAGTTAATGATCATTGAGAATTATGGTGATTATTTTCAACATTCATTAAAGAAATGTAAAAGCCGAGAGGCGAGCGACAACTGTGGTTGGGCTCAAGATTTATTGAGCCAAAGGTGAGTTTATTCAAGTAAAGATAAAATTCGCTCACGCATCCAGGTATGCGCTTTATCTGAGCTGCGACTTGCTGGCCAATATAAGTGCCAATCAATATTGGGTAGCTCAAAGGGCAGATCAAAAATCTGCAGGTCATGTTCTTTGGCTAGGGTTTCAGGAATGGTTAAGAGTAGGTTGGTTCTCGCAGCGATAGGCGGTGCAGCCCGTGAATGCTGGACTCTGAGCTGAATATTTCGTTGCAAGCCTAACTTGTTGAGTTGTATGTCAATTGGGCCTTGGCCTTTTCGTCTACTGGAAATGTGGATATGCGGCAGCGATAAATACGCGTCCATGCTTAAGGTGTTTCCTTGAAGAGCTGGATGCTGATGTCGCGCGACACAGACAAAGCGATCCGCCAATAGGGGAACATTCTTTAAGTGAGGTTCATTAATAAGGGGCACATCCAGAGCAAAATCTAATTCGCCAGCGGCAAACTCTCTCGCAATCTCATGCCTAGGTATTGCAAAACTTTCAATTGAAATGTGAGGGGCGTATGTCTCCAAATGCGCCATTAAAAGAGGCAGCAAATAAGATTCCGAGGTGTCGTTCATCGCGAAAGAGAACTTCTTCACTGAGCTTAATGGGTCGAAGTTATCATGTTCGGTGACGCTACTTTCTAATTGGCTGAGTGCGGCGCGCACTCTGTCGACGATATTTTCAGCCAGCGGTGTCGGCACCATATTTCCAGATTGCCGGATGAAAAGCTTATCGTTAAAGGCTTGTCGTAAACGGTTCAGAGAGTTGCTGACAGCGGGCTGTGTGATGTGTAATGATTCAGCAGCTTTAGTTAGATTACGTTCTCGGTATATAACGTCAAAAACAATAAATAAATTGAGATCAATTTTCTGAAGATTCATGGGCTTTGCCGTTTTCCGCTGATCCAAAGTGGTCTTAAGCTATCACCAGTAGTTATGATTATCAATAAGTAAAATAAACTTCAATGATGATTTTGGCCGTGCCTATAATGCGTTCATCGGTCGGCTTGTCGTGACATCGCAATGAAGGCCTTCTTTATTTTATTGGAGAAATAGAATGAATTTCGAATATTCTGAAAAAGTTCAAGATCTTATTGCAAGGGTAGAGGCATTTTTAGAGACCCACTTGTTTCCAATCGAGAACGAAATCAATGAAGAAATAGAAAATAGTGCAGATCGCTGGGCCATTCCACCGCAAATAGAAACATTAAAAAAACGGGCGAAGTCTGAAGGCTTATGGAACTTGTTTCTACCCGATAGTGAAGCCGGCTTTGGCCTGACGAATCTTGAATATGCGCCGTTGGCCGAATTGATGGGCAAAAGCCGTTTTGCATCCGAAATATTTAATTGCAGTGCGCCCGACACCGGCAATATGGAAGTGTTGGTTCGCTATGGTACTGAAGAGCATAAAGAAAAGTGGTTAAAGCCTTTGCTGGCAGGCGAGATACGTTCAGCCTTTGCGATGACTGAGCCGGATGTCGCTTCTTCAGATGCGACAAACATTCAAACGGTTATCAAGCGTGACGGTGATGATTACGTCATTAATGGTCGCAAGTGGTATATCTCCGGGGCGTGTGACCCGCGTTGTAAAATTTTGATCGTCATGGGCAAAACTGACCCGGACAATGAAAACCGACATAAGCAGCAGTCGATGATTCTGGTGCCTATCGATACGGCGGGTGTTGAGATTGTTCGACCAATGAAAGTTTTCGGGAATGATGATGCACCCGAAGGGCATGCCGAAATTGTTTTTGAGAATGTACGGGTGCCGGCAAGCAATATTTTATTAGGTGAAGGTAGAGGCTTTGAAATCGCACAAGGTCGCCTTGGGCCGGGCCGAATTCATCACTGTATGCGTTTGATTGGCGCTGCTCAGCGCGCGCTTGAAATGATGTGTATTCGTGCCGAACAACGGATCGCCTTTGGTAAACCGCTTAGTAAACAGGGTTCTGTCCGTGAAGACATTGCTAAATCGTATTGCGAGATCGAACAAGCTCGTTTGCTGACGTTAAAAGCGGCAGACAGCATGGACCGAGTTGGCAATAAGGGCGCGAAAGACTTAATTGCAATGATCAAAATTGTGGCGCCGCAAATGGCTTGCACAGTTATTGATCGAGCAATGCAAATACATGGCGCAGCCGGTTTGAGTCAGGATTACTTTATGGCACAAGCTTACCAGATGGCGCGTTCCATTCGTTTAGCCGATGGCCCAGATCAAGTGCATATGATGCAGCTAGGTCGTGGCGTGGCTGCAGGTTATTCTGCAAAAGCCATGATGCATATTCGTCGATAAAGACACTTAAGATCAGCGATAGAAAGGATACACAGATGACTCAAACTGTTGAAGAACTAGATCTTGTCAAATTGGCAAGTTATTTAGCAGAGCATGTCGAAGGTTTTGATTCAAGCCAAGCCTTAAAAGCAAGCAAGTTTGAAGGCGGCCAGTCTAACCCGACATTTAAACTGGAAACGACTACTCAGCAGTATGTATTGCGCCGACAGCCACCAGGAAAATTATTAAAGTCGGCACATGCGGTTGACCGAGAATTCAAAGTCTATCAAGCCCTAGCCAATACCGATGTGCCTGTTCCTAAGGTGTATCATTTGTGCGAAGACCGCGAGGTCATAGGGTCCATGTTTTATGTGATGGAGCTTTGCGAGGGGCGAATATTCTGGGATGCCGCGTTACCAGAATTAGCCTCAAATGATGAACGCACTCAAGCCTATGAGCAGATGGGAAACGTTTTAGCCGCGATACATTCCGTGAACTTAGAGGAAGTGGGTTTATCTGATTATGGCAAACCCGGAAATTACTTTGAGCGTCAGCTTTCACGTTGGACCAGCCAGTATAAAGCGTCTGAAATAGAGGTGATTCCCGCGATGGATCAGTTGATCGATTGGCTCGAAAAGAACATGCCTGAAGATGACGGCCGTGTCTCATTAGTTCACGGTGATTTCCGCTTGGATAACATGATTTTCTCACCCACTGAAGCAAAAATTATTGCGGTACTGGATTGGGAGTTGTCCACCTTAGGCCATCCTTATGCCGATTTAGCCTACCAGTGCATGCAACTAAGAATGCCGGGCAGCCCCGCTGGCGCAAAACGTAAGTCGGGTACCATGAGCGGCTTGGCTGGATTGAAACGCGAAGACTTGGGGATTCCAACTGAAAAAGCCTATGTCGCACAATATTGCGAGCGGATGGGGATCGAAAAAATAGAACACTGGGCATTCTATCTAGCGTTTAGTTTTTTCAGGTTAGCCGCGATAGCTCAAGGTGTTGCCAAACGTGCACATGATGGCAATGCGTCAAATAAAGAAGCCATGAAAGTTGGCGCCTATGTCGCGCCATTAGCCATGGCTGCCTTAGGCGTGATTAAAACAGAAGCTTGAGTTCATCGACGATAAGGCGGTGTAACAAAAGCGATGAATCTAACAAACAGGAAAGACTATGAAAGCGATTGTATGTGAAGAATTTGGTCCGATTGAGTCCTTGTCCTATAAAGATCTCGATCTCCCGGAACCAGGCAAGGGTGAAGTAAGAGTCAACGTGAAAGCGACTGGTGTGAATTTTCCAGATGGCTTATTGGTTCAGGGTTTGTATCAAGTCAAACCAGACAGACCTTTTATTCCAGGCATGGAATTTTGTGGTGAAGTCGACGCGTTGGGCGAAGGCGTAAAACACCTCAAGCTTGGTCAACGGCTCATTTGTACCAGTCAAAGTTACGGTGGTTTTGCCGAGCAGGCAATAGTGAATGCAAGAATGGTGATGCCGATTCCAGACAGCGTCGGAGACATTATGAGTGATGTCGATGCCGCTAATTTGATGTGCGCGCATGGCACGGCGCACCATGCGCTCAAGCAGCGGGCGCAATTAAAGAAAGGTGAAACGCTGGTGGTATTGGGGGCAGCCGGTGGAACAGGTTTGGCGGCAGTACAAATTGGTAAAGCCTTGGGTGCCAAGGTCATCGCGGTATGTTCTTCAGATGAAAAATTAGCGATAGCCAAAGAAAACGGTGCTGATGAATTAATTAACTACAGTCAAACCGATTTGAAAGATGCCATAAAAGCAGCAACGAATGATAAAGGTGCCAATGTTGTTTATGACCCCGTAGGAGGCGATGCCTTTGATGCCTGTACCAGAGCAATGGCTCGCAATGGCAGGCTCTTGGTCGTTGGCTTTGCGTCCGGGCGAATTCCGAGCGTGCCGGTTAACCTGACTTTGGTTAAAGAATACAGTGTTATCGGTGTGTTCTGGGGCAGTTTTGTGATGCATGAACCTATGGTGTTTTTGCAAAATATGCAGGAATTATTCGCGTGGTACAAAGACAAACAAGTCAGCTTAGTGATTGACGAAGTCTTCCCGCTTTCCAGAACCCAAGATGCCTTGGAAAAAGTATTAAACCGTAAAGTGAAAGGCAAGGTTGTAGTCGTGCCTGATAGCTTGATTTAGTGATTCATTGGGCGCGTCATGCCCATATAAAATGTCAGAAAGAGAAGAGGTTTTTATGTCTACAAACTTATTTGATCTAAGCGGTGATGTGGCTTTGGTGACCGGAGCGAGCCGTGGTATTGGGGAATCAATCGCGAAGCTATTAGCCGAGCAGGGAGCTCATGTCATTGTCTCAAGCCGTAAAGTAGAAGATTGCCAAATAGTTGCCGATGCCATTATCGCAGACGGTGGGTCAGCCGAAGCGCTGGCGTGTCATGTGGGAGATATGGAGCAGATCAAACACGCTTTCGAAAGCATCGAAGCAAAACATGGCCGTTTGGATATTTTAGTCAACAATGCGGCCGCTAACCCGTACTTCGGTCATATTCTGGATACCGATTTGGCGGCCTATGATAAAACGGTGGATGTGAATATCCGTGGTTACTTCTTTATGTCAGTCGAGGCTGGAAAGCTGATGAAGAAAAATGGCGGTGGTCGAATCGTCAATACAGCCTCAGTAAATGGGCTGCAGCCGGGCATGATGCAAGGTATTTATTCGATCACCAAAGCAGCCGTTATAAACATGACCAAAGCATTCGCGAAAGAGTGCGCTCCTTTAGGTATTCGATGTAATGCACTGTTGCCCGGTTTGACTAAAACCAAATTCGCCGGTGCTTTATTCAGTAATGAGCAAATGCACAAAGCAGCTATGCAGATGATTCCAATGCACCGTCATGCTGAGCCTGATGAAATGGCGGGCACGGTGCTTTATTTGGTCTCTAAAGCCAGCAGCTACACGACAGGCGAATGTATTGTTGTTGATGGTGGCTTGACGATTTAGTTTTTCAAGTCATTGAGGCTAGCTAAATAACTGAGTTTGTACTCAATATTATAGGGTGCGCTTGCGCACCATTTGTTTCAGTATCTAAGTATCGGTGCGCAAACGCACCCATATAAACGAATATGGAGGCAATCCTTTGGATAGCTTATTAGATTTTTCGGGGAAAACTGCACTAATAACAGGCGCAGCAAGTGGTTTTGGTAAAAGTTTAGCAGCTGAATTGGCTGCTCGAGGTGCGAACTTGGTGTTGGCAGACTTTAATGAAAAGGGGCTCGCCGAGACAGTGTCTGAGCTAGAAGGAAGCGGGGCAAAGGTCGCGTCTCTAGTCGGTGATATTGCCGAAGAATCACATTCCGAAGAATTAGTTGCTTTAGCGATAAAGACCTTTGGCAAACTGGATATCGCGGTGAATAATGCAGGTTTGGCACCAAAATTAGCACCACTCACACAACTTGATGGTTCGACTTTAAGTCGTCAGTTAGATGTGAATACGAAAGGTGTGGCATTTGGTTTAAAACATCAATTACGCGCAATGTCAGCGCAAAAGGATGGCGCCATATTAAACGTTAGTTCTATGGCGGGTATAGGCGGTACACCTATGGGCAGCAGTTATGGCGCGGCAAAGCATGCGGTCATTGGTTTAACTAAAACAGCTGCTGTGGAGTGTGGCGGAATGAATGTGCGTGTCAATGCGATTTGTCCTTTTTTCACCTCTACCCCGATGGTGGATAACCCAATCATGAATCCAAACGGTGATATCGAAGAGGTGAATAAAAACTTGGCTCGTGGTTGCCCGATGAAGCGAATCGCCAAGGTTGAAGAGGTGGTTAGCGTAATGGTGATGATGTTATCGCCAGCAAACTCGTACATGAATGGCATCGCTGTGCCGGTTGATGGTGGTATGTCTGCTATGTAACACTATTCAAACCCATCAGGCTCTAATTTAAAACTGATGAGTTTTAAGCGCTATCTGTCTGTTCGGCATGGTGATATGCTCAGCTGTAGCAGTCTAATTCAAATACAAAAAAAGTGATTCACAGAGGAAGGGTATGAGCACAGCAAAACAAT
Source organism: Oleiphilus sp. (assembly GCA_048058835.1). GTDB lineage: Bacteria > Pseudomonadota > Gammaproteobacteria > Pseudomonadales > Oleiphilaceae > PZPK01. Next base: position 7,924 of record JBLLNS010000011.1, on the reverse strand, counting down.
TTGATGTGGTGATTTGGGGTGCCACAGGCTTTACCGGTCGATTAGTGGCGGAATATTATCTGCGCCATTATGGTTTAACGCATGATTTTAAATGGGCGATGGCGGGACGCAGCAAAAGTAAGCTTGAATCAATTCGAAAAAGCTTGGGGAATGAAAATATACCGCTAATCGTGGCTGATAGTCATGACCCAAAAAGTCTAGAAGCGATGGTTGAGCAAGCAAAGGTCATTTGTACTACCGTTGGGCCCTATGCTAAATATGGAAATGAATTGGTAGCTGCATGTGTTAAGCATGGGGTGGATTATTGTGATCTAGCGGGTGAAACGCAGTGGATTAGACGAATGATCGACAAGCATCATGATGAAGCACAAAAGACGGGAAGTCGCATCGTGCACTGCTGTGGTTTTGACTCAATCCCTTCTGATCTAGGAACATACTTTCTTCAGAAAGAAGCTAAAAAACAGTTTGATGAATATTGTGTGAAAGTAAAAATGTTATTGAAATCGGCTAGTGGTGGGTTCAGTGGCGGCACTTACGCGAGTATGCAAAATGTAATGGTTGAAGCCGGTCGTGATCCTTTAGTGGCTAAAATGCTGTTTAATCCATACGGACTTAATCCGGAAGGGGAATGTTCTGGCGCTGATAAGGGTGACTTGAAAACCGTTAAATTTGAAGCAGATATCGGTTCTTGGATTATGCCTTTTGTCATGGCTGCCATTAATACCCGAGTGGTACGTCGTTCCCATGCTCTATCAGGCTATCCTTATGGCAAAGACTTTCAGTACGAAGAGGCGATGGTCAGTGGTAAAGGCTTTTTGGGTCGCTTAAAAGGCTATGTTGGCTTGGCGGCTTTAGGTGCAATCATGGCGGGTAAGCCGGACTCTTTGTATAAAAAAGTCCTAAACCGTTTCTTCCCTAAGCCCGGCGAAGGCCCTAGCAAAGAAGAACGCGAAGCAGGGTTTTATAAATTTGCGGTGGTCGGTGTATTTCGTGATGGCGAGATTATAACGGCAGAAGTCACTGGCGATAGAGATCCAGGTTACGGGTCAACCTCTAAAATGCTGGGTGAAAGTGCCGCTTGTTTGGCCTTGGATAAAGCAATTTCGCCTAAAGTAACAGGTGTCTTAACGCCTTCTGTGGCGATGGGCGATGCCTTACTGGAACGTTTGACCAGTCATGCTGGCTTGAGTTTTAAAATCAAATAAACGTGTTCATATCAATCAAAACAGAGCGACGATCTCGCTCTGTTTTTTCTTTCCTAAGGCCGTTTTCTCTCATTCAGTCGTACCTTAGCTGCTGCTGAAGACTAAAATTCAAGGCTATCCGCCAGTTTTGGATCCGTCACGAAAGGGTTATCTGTTCCCTGAATCTCAAAAATTAATTTATTCTTTGCTCTCTCTTCGTTACTGACGGGGTCTTTTTCGTGCCATGCTTTCAAGAAAGTAAAGTTACCGCTTAAGGGGAGGGCATACTGTTTGTGCATATAAAAATGGATGCGAGCGACATCGCCCTTTATTTGATCCGCTGGTTCAATAAGGTGATAGCGTTTTTTTAAGCCGCATTCATTGGTGTCGTTGGACTCATCCAGGTTACCAAAAATAGAGTCTTTCAGCTTAAAGTGGTAGAACGAATTAACAGGCACCATATTGTGTAAGTCAGACAGGATGTCTTGGTATTGCTTGTTAGTGCGCATGCAAGATCGTTCGCTGCGACAGTCTAAAGCTTTGGTGATCATCGAAGTTGGATAAATATGGCTTACCGTTAGAATTGGGCTTTCTTTCTCGAAAGCGGTTTGACAATAAAATGTTTTGCCACCCTTGGCATATAATTTTCCCCAAAAGTCATTTTCGATAACTTTTTTGTAGTCAGCCGCACTAATGCCTGAAGCCAACAAGGTAGAAATAATTACCACTAGGTTTAATAGCGGCCTAAAAACAGCTTTATAGGTGTCATAAAAAAGGAGGGTTTTGATCGTTCGCATGCAGTTACCTCTGTCATAAGTGTCAGCGGCACATAGATAATTTTGTTAAACGCTGTCTTTTGACACTAGCAGATTAATAAATTAGTTCAATTGAGAAAGGGCTCATCTCACACAAACACAACAAAACAGTTATTTACATTACATTTGGTTTCTGTTTGAAAACCACTTTGTGTTCGCTTACAACGCTTCTCGTATTGGTAGCGTTACGCCAGATAATTCTAGGGCGAGGTCGGTCAGGATATCCCATGGATCAAGGCCTTTTTGAGCACCTTTGATGAGGTCATCAATGAGTTTGCATTGATCTAACATGGTTTGAATTTGCGTTAAACTTAAGCGTTTGGCTGCTTGGCTAAGCTGAGGTTGGCGTTTTTGGATAACCCGCTGTTCTTTAAAAATAGTGCTAAGTGGGGTCGCTTTTAAATTAGCGCGGATGAGTGAAGCTAATAGCCGGACTTCTTTGCTAAGCGCCCAAAGCGCAATTGAAATCTCAAGGCCTTCAAGTTTAAGGCTGTTGATTATTTTCACCGCCAGTTTGGTGTCGGCATTCAGGCAGGCATCTGTCAGATTAAAAATGTCATATTTTGACGCATCAGAAACGCTTTGAAGTACTTTGTCGGCATCAATGTTTTCGTCTTCGCTCGGATAGAGTAATTTCAGCTTTTCTAGTTCCTGTTGCGCGGCTAGCAGGTTACCTTCTAGTCTGTCCGCTAAAAGTTGAATCGCGTCGTTTTCAATATTGAGTTGCATTCGTCGAGCACGTTGGGCTAACCAACTAGGCATCTCATTGAGAGAAATTGGCCATACCTGAATGATTGCACCGACTCGGTCAATTTCTGAACACCATTTAGTTTTTAGAGTGCCGGCATCGACCTTATTCGCACTGATCAGTAGTATGCGATCTTCCGGCAAATTCTTACAGTAAGCTTGAATGACCTTACCGCCTGGTGCTCCTGGTTTTGCCCCTGACATGCGTAATTCGGTCAGGATTTTTTCTGAGAACAAAGACAGGCTATTAGATTCTTCGAGCAAGGATGGCCAATCAAATTTTCTGTCGACCTCTAGGATATTGCGCTCACCAAAGCCTTGTTGTTTGGTTGCGTGACGAATACTGTCCAAGGTCTCTTGGACGATCAATGGTTCATCACCCGTCACAAAATAGATGGGAAGGAGTGGTTTTTTTAACTCGGCTTCAATTTGATTCGGGCGAAGGCGCATAGTGTCTACTCTGGTGAAGCGTCATTATTTGACGCGCCATTCACGGAGGAACTTAGCCAGTTGTCGGTATTTAATACGCTGATCTGACGAACAATTTCTTCTGCAATCTGCTGGCTAAGTTGCATTTGTAGCTCGTCACGTTCGCGGTCCTTTGCTAGTAAAGCGCTTGATTCATGACGATAGCTATTGTTAATGGTGACGGTTTGCTTATGTTTAATCTCACCATCTTCTTGAGAGACTAGGCTATAAGAAACCTCAGAGCTCAAGCCTTGTTCAGCTGCCGAGGCATTCGCCTGTAGAGATAATACGCGGGATTTTTGAATCATTGGGCTGATGCTAAGTTCAAAACTAGCTTCATCTTGAATGATAATGTGATTCAGTAGCAGCGTTTGTTTTAAATGGTGGCAAAGTTCCCAATTCGAGGTGCTGGGGCAGGTTAGGGCAACCGCTTTTAAAGTGCCGGTACTCTCACCATAAGAGCGTAAGTGAAACCCGCAAGCGGACAAGCTTAACACCATGAAGGTGATGAGGCCGGTTATTACAGGTTTCTTGGCGCGAATTAGCCCAATTAATATCATACTAGCGGGTAAAAGATTGCGCTTAATTAGCAACGATATTCACCAACTTTCCTGGCACCACAATGACTTTACGCACGGTGTTGCCTTCGATGAACCGCTTCACATTTTCATCTTCCAGTGCCACTGACTCCATGGTTGCTTTATCGACATCCGCCGGTAATTCGACTTTTGCACGAACTTTGCCATTCACTTGAAGCACAATTTGTTGTGAGCTTTTGGTTAGCGCCGCCTCATCAAGAGAGGGCCATTGTGCGTGAATGACGGCACCGTCATGACCAAGCGCTTGCCATAATGTATGGCAAATATGTGGAGTGATCGGGGACAATAACAACACGGCTGTTTCAAGCGCTTCCTGCATCACTGCAAGGTCTTGCGGGCTTGTTTTGCTGTATTTAGAAACCGAGTTCATCAGCTCCATCACAGCCGCAATCGCTGTATTGAAAGTTAAACGCCGGCTGACATCATCGCTGACTTTACTGATGGTTTCATGGGTTTTTCGACGCAAAGTTTTTTGTTCTTCATTCAACGATGCGATATCTAGCGAAGGTGATTTACCGTTAGACACATGGCCATGAACGGCTTTCCAAACGCGCTTCAAGAAACGATGTGCACCTTCTACCGCGCTGTCTGACCATTCGAGAGATTGTTCTGGCGGTGCTGCAAACATAATAAAAAGTCTGACAGTATCGGCACCGTATTGATCTATGGTTGTTTGAGGATCAACGCCATTATTTTTCGATTTCGACATTTTGCTCATGCCGGAACTAAAGACTTCTTCCCCGTTTAGCTTCGAGACAAGGCGGGTGACTTTGCCTTTATCGTCTGACTCAATGGCGACATTTGCTGGCGCTATCCAAACTTTTCCGCCATTGTCATCTTCCTGATAGAAGCTTTCAGCTAAGACCATTCCCTGACATAACAAGCGTTTGAATGGCTCATCACTTTCAACCAGTCCGACATCTCTTAATAGTTTATGAAAAAAGCGCGCATATAAAAGATGTAGGATCGCATGTTCAATACCACCAATGTACTGGTCGACAGGTAGCCAATAGTTGGCTGCTGCTGGGTCTAGCATTTGATCATCCGACTGAGGCGAACAATAACGTGCATAGTACCAAGAGGATTCCATGAAGGTATCAAAGGTGTCTGTCTCTCGTAGGGCTGGCTGACCATTATGTGTGGTTTTTGCCCACTCTGGATCACTCTTAATAGGCGAGGTGACGCCGTTGAGAGTAACATCTTCAGGTAATTCGACGGGAAGCTCTTCCAGAGGAACCGGTGCTTCTGTACCGTCTTCCAAGGTTTTCATTGGGATCGGCGTGCCCCAGTAGCGTTGTCTGGATACGCCCCAGTCGCGTAAGCGGAAATTGACGCGTTTTTGGCCGGTACCCAGTTTCTCAAATTTATTGACGATGGCGTTAAATGCTTCTTCTGAGCTAAGGCCAGTAAATTCACCCGAGGTAATCAGCACCCCCTTTTCAGTGAAGGCTGTTTCATGAATGTCGATATCATGACCGTCGGTAGGCGCAATAACTTGTTTGATAGGAAGTTTGTATGACTTGGCGAAATCGTGGTCTCGCTCATCATGTGCCGGCACAGACATGACCGCACCAGAACCGTAATCCATCAACACAAAATTCGCTGTCCAGACGGGAACTTCTTCACCACTTAAGGGATGAATGGCGGTAAAGCCTGTGGCCACACCTTTCTTTTCCATGGTCGCCATATCCGCTTCGGCGACTTTGTTGTTTTTGCATTCAGCAATAAACGCCTTAACTTCTGAATTATGCGCTGCTGCTTCCAAAGCCAATGGATGTTGTGCGGCGACAGCGACATAAGTCACGCCCATAATGGTATCAGGACGTGTTGTATAGACACTTAGCTTATCTTCACGACCTTTTAACTCAAATGAAAACTCTAGCCCTTCTGAGCGGCCAATCCAGTTTCGCTGCATGGTTTTGACTTGTTCAGGCCATTCGTCTAACTGGTCTAAATCGCCAAGCAGTTCTTCGGCATAGTCGGTGATCTTGATAAACCATTGTGGAATTTCTTTGCGTTCAACGAGTGCGCCAGAACGCCAGCCTCGGCCATCGACAACTTGTTCGTTAGCCAACACAGTTTGATCGACCGGATCCCAATTAACGGTGGAATTTTTCTTGTAAACCAAACCCTTCTCGTAAAGCTTGGTGAAGAACCATTGTTCCCATTTGTAATAGTCTGGCTTACAGGTAGCAATTTCACGGCTCCAGTCATAGCCAAAACCTAGTTGGTTTAACTGGTGCTTCATATATTCGATGTTTTCGTAAGTCCACTTTGCTGGCGCGACTTTGTTTTGAATCGCAGCGTTTTCAGCCGGCAAACCAAAAGCATCCCAACCCATGGGCTGCATGACATTTTTGCCTTGCATTCGATGGTAGCGGGAGACTACATCACCAATGGTGTAATTTCTTACATGGCCCATGTGTAACTTGCCGCTGGGGTAGGGGAACATAGATAGGCAGTAATACTTCTCTTTAGAAGGATCTTCTGTGACCGCAAAGCTGTTATTTGACTGCCAGTATTCACGTGCCAAGGCTTCAATAGCGGCGGGTTGATAGTCTTCAGAAAGTGTGTGCGCTGCTGTCGAGGTATCTGCTTGCATAAGAATCTTCAATGGTTACCGAATGTATTTTAAGTGGATATAACTGGATTTTTTAGGGCGAATATTCTAGCTCAGTTTAAAGTCATGCGGTACCGTTAAGCTAATTTAAAATGAAAAACAATATTGGTTTTTTATTTAAATATAAAAAATGTTCAGAGGTGTTCTATCTGATGGGTGCGCATGGCACATATATGGACCCGCTTTCGGTTGCAAAGGATTCGTTGAATAATATTCGAGGTATTAACTGCTCGCATATATCCGGCCTACTGTTGAAGGAAAGCAATTTCCTTCGGCCGCAATGGAATTCCGCTCTTCCAGTGTACTCATCACCCTATCGGCTTCTAAGAGCCCGTGCGCCTTGCAGGTGACACAGAAGACGGTCTTACCTGTATACCATTCGATGAATCTTTTTTGCAAACTCTTGGTGAGCTAGCTCACCATTAATATCTATCTATACTGTTTTCTAATAGTAATTATTTTCCAACATTATTCCTAAGCCGCTTGCTGTACTTCATAGTATGTTTCATTTGTTAAAACTGCCCACACTCGTCGTGCTGTTTTGTTTGCTTGCGCAACAGCTGCTTTGTTAAAGCCTCGTCGTTTTTGCAAGTCCATTAACCAAAGACTATCTTTATCTTTTTTGGTCGCCGCTACCTTTAAAACCGATCTTGAGCCATGTATTAGCAATGTTCGAAGATAACTATCTCCTCGCTTACTTATTCCAAGTAACAGCTCGCGACCACCACTGGAGTATTGCCTAGGTACCAGGCCCAAGTAAGCAGATAACTCTCTTCCACCTTTAAAATTACTAATATCCCCTAAATAACCTACTAATGCTGTCGCTGTGATAACGCTAACCCCTGGCAAACTGGCTAGACGCTGGCAAGCTTCATTCTGGTTAAAAAAAGCTTTCAAAGCTTTATCTACAGATTCAATTAAACTATCAATATACAGCAGTTCTTCATATAAATTATTGAAGTGAGGTTTTACAAACTCACTTAATCGTTTCTCTTCTGTATCTGTCAATATATCTATTAGATTCTTACGAACGTTCCTTATACCAACCGGCAGGACGATACCGTATTCACTTAACAAACCACGCGCTTGGTTGGATAATGCTGTACGCTGTTTGATCCGCTGAGCTCGTATTCTGTGTAACATCAATATATCTTGCTGATCCGTCGTTTTTACGGTGACAAATTTCATATTGGGTCGTGTCACCGCTTCACAAATGCCTTCTGCGTCATTCGCATCATTTTTGTTACCTTTAATGTAAGGCTTTACAAATTGAGGACTCATCATGCGAACTGTAAATCCAAGCTTACTAAGCTCTCTAGCCCAGTAATGCGCACCACCACACGCCTCTATTCCAATCAGGCCAAGCTCTTGTCTTGCAAAAAAAGGGAGCACCTCTTTTCTTTTTAACTTTCTCTTTACAACGACTTCGCCATTCGTATCAACAGCATGTACCTGAAAAACATTCTTAGCTAAATCTATTCCATAGGTTAT
>JBLLNS010000010.1:0-213532 GCA_048058835.1 Oleiphilus sp. | reverse complement strand
TCAGTGACCGCACAAGCTATTCTTGGGCTACATCCTAAAGAAAAAGTGTCTTACCCGAGTGGCGAAATTTTATTTAACGGGCTGGATTTACTGCGCATTACAGATGCTCAAATGCGTGCCATCCGGGGTGCAAAAATCGGCATGATTTTTCAAGAACCCATGACGTCGCTGAACCCCTTGCACACTATCGAGAAACAGATTGGCGAATCGATTCTTCTGCACAATAAGCAACTTGCCGCTTCCATCTCAGCGCCAAAATCAAGCAAGAAAACGCCTGCTGTCATCCAGCAAAAAGTCATCGAATTGTTAAATTTAGTGGGAATTCCCAACCCTGAAGAGCGTTTAGGCGCCTATCCACATCAGTTATCTGGCGGACAAAAACAACGCGTGATGATTGCTATGGCATTAGCAAATGAACCCGATGTATTAATTGCCGATGAGCCGACTACAGCGCTTGATGTGACTGTCCAAAAACAAGTCTTGGAACTGATCAAATCGCTTCAACAAAAATTAGGGATGTCGGTCATTCTGATCTCCCACGATCTCAATATCGTCAGGCACTATGCAGATTCTGTCGCGGTGATGCACCAAGGTGAAGTCATCGAACAAGGCATCACAAAAGCTATCTTTGATGATCCCAAAAAAGAATACACAGAGAAGCTAATTCACTCCGACCCTAAAGGCATAGCGCTGCCTATTCCAAAAGATAGCCCGGTCATTTTAAGTAGTGATAAGGTGAATGTTTGGTTTCCAAAGAAAACAAACTTATGGGGCAAAGCAACGGACTATTTAAAAGCGGCAAATGATATTTCAATACAACTCAAAGCGGGTGAAACCTTAGGCATTGTGGGCGAAAGCGGCAGTGGCAAAACAACATTTGGCTTAGCCCTATTAAAGCTGCTTCCCTCCACCGGCGGTATTATGTTTGAAGGCAAAGCTATTCAGGATTTGAATCAGTCTGAATTTCGACCCTTTCGTCGGGATATGCAAATTGTTTTTCAAGACCCGTATGGTAGTTTGAGCCCGAGAATGTCTATTTTTCAGATTATCGAAGAAGGCCTGCTCATTCATCATATTTCCGACAAAGCCGGCCGAGAGAAGATTATTATCGATGCATTGGAAGAAGTCGGTTTAGATGCCGATACACGACATCGTTTTCCGCATGAGTTTTCCGGCGGGCAACGTCAGCGTATCGCCATCGCCCGCGCCTTGGTATTAAAGCCTAAACTTATTATTCTGGATGAACCGACATCCGCACTAGACCGAACGGTGCAATCTCAGGTGATTGATTTACTTCGACATATCCAAGAAAAATACGGCATTGCCTACATCTTTATTAGTCATGACTTGGCAGTTGTAAAAGCATTGAGCCATCAGGTGATGGTCATGAAACAAGGGCAAATCGTTGAACAAAATTCGTGTGAAGCCCTATTTCAATCACCACAAGAGAGCTATACCAAAAACTTATTAGAATCGGCTTATTTTTACTCATAAAGCCTGTCACTGTCATGCTATGGTGCTGTCTTAGCTATTTGGTTTAGTTATACCCTTTCCTATCAACATTGACTGAAAAATTCGAGAGTAAATTATGGGATTCCTATCAGGTAAAAAGGTATTGATTGTTGGCATTGCGAGTAAACTGTCTATCGCCACCGGAATAGCAAATGCCATGCATCGTGAAGGTGCTGAAATCGCCCTGACTTACCAGAACGAAAAATTAAAAAAACGTGTAGAAACCTTCGGGGAACAATGGAATAGCCAAATCATCCTGCCCTGTGATGTCGCCAATGATGATGAAATTGAGCAAGTGTTTACTGAAATAGCCAAGGTCTGGGATGGCATTGATATTATTGTTCATTCTGTTGGCTATGCGCCCGCGCATGAACTGAATGGTGATTATGTCGATGTCACCACTCGTGAAGGCTTTCATACGGCGCACGATATTAGCTCTTATAGCTTCGTAGCCTTGGCAAAAGCTTCCAGACAGCTAATGCAGGGCCGCAACGGCTCGCTACTGACACTAACTTATCTGGGTGCCGAGCGGACTCTGCCAAATTACAATGTAATGGGCTTAGCTAAGGCCAGCCTTGAAGCAAATGTGAAGTATATGGCTGCCAGCCTTGGCCCTGAGGGGACACGCGTCAATGCCATTTCAGCCGGCCCAATTCGTACGCTGGCTGCTTCCGGCATCAAAAGTTTCCGAAAAATGCTGTCTGAAAACGAAAAACAAACACCACTAAGACGGAATGTCACTATTGATGAAGTCGGCAATGCCGCTGCATTTTTATGCTCTGATTTAGCCAGTGGTATCAGTGGCGAGATCCTTTTTGTCGATGGCGGTTTCAATACCACAGGCATGGGACAACTTGATACTGAATAAATTTTGAACAACTTAAAAACGCAAGCCTTGATCTCAGCGGTATCCGCCGTTTATAAGCTATTTTAAGTACTGCGTCACTGAAACAATCACTAACAAACTGTTACCCTTGTCTACCCGTTTCTGTGGCGTCGTTTAGCGAGCCCAATCGGCGTTAAATTAATATGATGGATACATAAAGTGAAACGTCTACACGCTGTTTTTAATTCAACATTGCCGCTGTTTATTGTGCTGTTCACGCTAACGATAAGCGGTTGTGCCAACCTCAAAAATGCCTCCAAGACCTCGACCTCACTTTTTAGTTTTCTAGGTTTTTCAGAACTCCCTGACTGGTATATTCGAAGTAAATACAGCTATCCTGATTCTAAATGGATCAAGAATGACTTCGATACCATGATTCATTATCGGGATGTTGGTGAAGGCCCTGTCGTGGTTCTCGTGCATGGCGAAATGAGCTCTATGCATGTCTGGGATACCTGGATAGATTTGATGAGCCAAAACTTTCGCGTGATTGCGCTGGATCTCCCCGGCTCAGGCTTAACCAGTGCACCGCACTGCATATCGGACCCTGAAGAAACGTGCCCGGAAAACTTAAGCGGCAATTACTTATCCCATACCCTTGAATACTTCATTGAAGATTTAGGCATTCAAAAGTTTACCCTTATCGGTAATTCCTATTCTGGCTATCTTGCTGCTCAATATGCAGCGCATCAGCACCCTGAAAAACTCAACAAAGTCGTATTAATGACGCCATTGGGCTTCCAGCAAGATGTTCCTTGGATTGTCAACTATGTCACTGTACCCGGCATGGATATTTTTAACCGCTATGTCCAACCTTCATCAGTGGCAACAGCTGTTTTAGATAAGCTTTACGGTGACCCTAAAAAAATCACCCCAGCTAATCGTCAGCGTTTTATGCATCTAGCACAAAGCCAAGGCGCACATCACAGTAATACCATACAACTCAGTATGGTCAGAGTGTTAATGGAGCAAGGTATGCTGCTTGATCTCGGTGATATAAGCATCCCAACCCTTGTGATGTGGGGTGAATCAGATAAATGGGGTGACTTCTCACATGCTGAACGATGGGAAAATGAACTTGGCAACGCGACCTTAGTTACCTACCCGCTCTATGGCCATGCTTTAATGGAAGAAGGTGGCGAACTGACGGCCAACGATGTCATTGCCTTCATCAATGACGAACCAATCCCTACCCTAGAAGGCTTAGGAACAGGCGGCAGTTTCTCTATACAAGATGCTGAAAATGAGTTTGATAAAGACGCGCTATTTGGCGCCCCATCGACGTCTGAAGAAGTCGAAATGATGGATGCCGAATAAATAGTTGTTATTACTGAGTGGTTGTTTGGCGATGCTGACAACCACTAATTAAGTATTTAGACATCAAGAATTTCCAATCGACGATTTCTGTTCCTTCCGAATCATACAGCATTAAGCCTGTCAGAAAATCTGATTTATAAGGCTTAACCCATTTCACCTCTGCCGTGAGTCGATAAACTTTTTCGTCATGATTTATTTCGATCACCAGGGTATGAATCGCACCCTGCTGTAAAGCCTCTGGCACCAAAACCTGTAAGCCATTCGCTGATAAATCAACACACTCACATTCTGCGACTTGCGCTTCCTGACTTGAACCAGGCTCTTTTGAAACCGTTTCAATAAAAATGTTTGCCGCCACATTCAGTCGAGCTTCTTCTCTTTTTTCATCAACATTAAAATATTGTTTATAAAATTTATCGCTCATACAGTTCTCTCTTCGCTTTTGATACAGCTAACATCCAGGTTATTTTGACATTCTTAGACGGCTTACTACCCGCTGCAAACTATCTTCAAATTCTGCACCATCCGTCAGCACTTCTATCTCTTTTGATAAAATCCTTTGCATTAATTCAGCTTCCTTAAATTCTCGCTTTTTTACACCTAAGCGATCGACGAAAACATACTTTCCGGTTGCCGCAAGCTTAACAACCAACTTAAATCGTTGCGATTCACCGGCTTCTTGTATCGCTATCCAAGCACCTAAGTTAAAAGCTCGAATGATATTAAGCACCACCGCTTCTTTCTCCAAGCGTAACTTATCTTCTCGCTTCGCTTTGAGCTGTCTGGTTCTTAATGCGATTTCTTCCGCTCTGCTGGTTGCCAATTCATCAGCTTTGCGTCGATCTTCTAGCAAACGCTCTGCTTCCGCTTTCGCTTTTTCTGCTGCAACTAAACGCGTACGCTTCTGATTTTCCGCAATTTTAGACAAGCCATTGATCGCTTGTTCAAACACCGATGACATAGGCACAGGCTTGGAAAAACGCTTTATCGCGGCGTTTTCCATGTGGTTCTTGAATTCAGAGTAACTAAACTGAGCAGATTTCATACCCAAATAATTACTAAATAAAAGTTGATGTGATTGTTCGAAGTTTGCCACTAGTTTGAGTAACTTTGTATTCTCACGATCATCTAAAATAAACCAATCGTTTAGCTTAATATTTAAGTCTTCGAATTGAGTGACGTTTGACTTAAATTGCTCAGTAGTACCATAAGCTTGGACTAGTTGCTCAGGAATAATGAGTGCTGTGAAACGTTTAAAATCACCCTCGCCATTGCCTTGCAGCAAAGCTAATAAACAGTCCGATAACTCTTCCCACGCTTCATTTATGGAGAAGAAGGAAGGCTGTTGTTGGGTAATTTCAGAAAATTGATTTTGCTCAGAGAAGCCAGACTGTTTAGTCATATTTTGCAAATCATCGATAATTTGATCAGCCAACTGAAAACCACTTTCACCACGATGGCAAAACACTCTGACAATATTTTTACACAGTATATCTAAGGTTTCGTGATAAGCGCTGACAACAATGGTTTCCTTGGTGCTTAGGTTGGCAGGCAGCGTTTTTTCAATTTCTTTTGCGACCACCATGACCCAATATTCCTGCAGAAAACGCTGCAACACATTTGGCAGTTGCCGTTTGTTAAACAGTACATTCAAGTAGTGGGCGGCTAACCATAAGGAATAATCAGAGGTATTTTTTTTGCTCTCGGAGATGGCAAAACGTTCGCTGACTTTCTTTACCTTGGCATCTTGTTTGTCTAAAAAAGACTGCCAGTTCTGCAGGCAGGCATCCACAAAACCTTCGCTAAATTGAGCATGCTGATCAAAGACTTGTTCAACAGCGGTGAGCTGATCAAGTAAAATGGATTGCGATCGTTTAGGTAAAGGCTCCCAATGGCGAGCGTAGGTTGATATAGATTCCAGCAATGTAATGAAGGTTGAAACCGATCCCTCCATCTCAGCTAACGCGTCCTTTTCAACTTGTCCCCGTTGAGCAAACAAAGTCAGCTTGAACAATAAGAATCGCCACTTAGACAAACGATCCGACAAGTCTGAATGAAAAGCGTTTTTTCGTAGCCAGACATCAAAGGTTCTATCTATCAAAAAAGCGAGATTATTGGCCTGCGCATATGTGCCTTTTTCAGCGAACTGCTTGCTGACCTCTTTAATTAAGCTCTCTTCTTGAGTGGGGTTGGTTAATTGACAGGCTTCAAGTAGTTGGCGCGTTTGTTTTTCTCGCTCCAGTAAACCATCAGAATTACCGAGTTCGTATGGATAAAAAAGCTCGGGAACCCTAAGATGCTGAATCACGAAACGCAGCGAGGAAGTATCCCATTTTTGTGTACTCATGGTAACGGCTGACTTCCTTAGACATTGGAATAAAGTTGACGAAAGACCTAAACAGTCGGCATTTTAGCGCACCGCTTTACTGGCCTCTTTGAACGTTTTATGCAAACTGCATATCAGTATAGTTCGGTAAATTAAAATCTGGATAAAAATTCTTTGTATCTTGCGCTGAGTCATTGCAATACGGCAACGAATACAGCAACATACCTGATAATTCAAGTTTATATTGCCAAATTGATGATCAAACATAAATGCTTTAATCAGTAATAAGTAGAGAATAAAATGACGCAAAAATTAGATAACGTGAATATCGCTTCACAAGAGCTTCTGATTACGCCTGAACAGCTAAAATCCGAAATCCCACTGACCGACGCTGCCATTAAAACCGTTACCGAAGGCAGACAAACCGTCAACAACATTTTGGATCGCAAAGACCATCGTTTATTTATCGTAGTCGGCCCCTGCTCTATCCATGATATAAAAGCAGCCAAAGAATATGCCCTTAAATTAAAGGCACTTGCAGACGAAGTAAGCGATACGCTTTATCTGGTGATGCGCGTATATTTCGAAAAGCCAAGAACCACTGTAGGCTGGAAAGGCCTTATCAACGATCCACATTTGGATGACTCTTTCGATATACAGAAAGGCCTACACATTGGTCGTGAACTATTGATTGATATTTCTGAAATTGGCCTACCTACCGCAACTGAGGCACTTGACCCGATTTCACCCCAATATTTGCAAGACACGATTTCATGGTCGGCCATTGGTGCGCGTACAACAGAATCACAAACCCATAGAGAAATGAGTAGCGGTTTATCAGTCGCTATTGGTTTCAAAAATGGCACAGATGGTGGTTTAGGTGTTGCCATGAATGCCTTGAATTCCGTTGCTCACCCACACAGCTTTTTAGGTATTAACCGAGAAGGCCAGGTGTCAATTATTCGAACCAAGGGCAATCCGTACTCACACGTCGTACTTCGTGGCGGTGGTGGCAAACCCAACTATGACTCGGTGAATGTAGCCATTTGCGAAAAAGAGCTGGAAAAGTCAGGTTTGAAACAGAACATTATGATCGATTGCAGCCACGCAAACTCAAATAAAGATGCGAATCTTCAACCACTTGTTATGCAGGATGTGTGTAATCAAATACTTGAAGGCAATAAATCTATTGTAGGCTTAATGGTTGAAAGTAATTTGAACTTTGGTAATCAGTCAATCCCGGCAGACTTATCTGAACTCAAATATGGCGTATCAGTGACCGATGCTTGCATTGATTGGGAAACAACCGAAAATGCTATCCGTGATATGCACAGCAAGTTAAAAGATGTGCTACCTAAACGCTAGTTTTGCTAGTCCATAAAAAAGAGGCCAACTGGCCTCTTTTTTTATGTGTGTAGACAACTCGGAAAACACTCTTTATTCAAGCTTCGGCATTTCAATCACGTCGGCTATCTCAGTCTTGCTTCCAGTTCAATTTTTCTCGCAAATTAACCACATCGCCAATAATGATAAGCGTAGGGGCCGGTAACTTCGCCGCTTCAACTTGCGACACGATAGTCTCTAATGTGCCGACAACTACTTGCTGATCTCTCGTTGTTCCCTTGGAGACTAGCGCAATGGGCGTCGATGCAGACATACCATGCTCAATGAGGGATTTGCTGATAATGGGTAGACCCGTCAAGCCCATATAAAACACCAAAGTTTGATTCGCGTGAACAAACTCAGACCAAGGCAAGTCACAAGTATCGTTTTTTAAGTGACCTGTGACGAACCGAACAGACTGTGAATAATCTCGGTGTGTCAGCGGAATACCCGAATATGCAGCGCATCCCGACGCCGCCGTAATTCCTGGCACAACTTGAAAACTAACGCCCTGCTCTGCCAAGGTTTCAATCTCTTCACCGCCTCGGCCAAAAATAAATGGGTCCCCGCCTTTAAGGCGCAATACCCGTTTGCCAGCCTTAGCATGTCTGACCAACAGTTCATTGATCGATTCTTGAGGTACCAAGTGTTTCGACCTTTCTTTACCGACATTGATCAACTCAGCATCCTGTCTCGCCAAGTTAAGTATAGGCTCCGACACTAGACGATCATATAAAACAACATCCGCTTGACGAATCAAGCGCAGTGCCTTGAAGGTGAGCAAGTCCGGATCTCCCGGTCCAGCCCCGACTAAATATACTTCGCCATCATTATCTGAATTATTGGCATTTAACTCACTTATCGCTGTTTTCAACAGAGATTCGGCTTCTTGTTCTCGCCCTGAATAGATCAGGTCAGCAAATCGCCCTTCAAGGTGACGCTCCCAAAAACGTCGTCGCGCATTAATCCCTGCTAGTAAGCTTTTCACTTCATTACGATAGGACGAAGCAACCGTCGCAAGACGGCCAAAAGCATGAGGAATACTTGATTCCAAACGACTGCGCATCAAGCGCGTCAAAATGGGTAATTCGCCACTACTGGAGACGGCAGCGATTAAAGGAGAACGGTCTATGATAGAAGGAAAAATAAAGCTACTTAGATCAGCTCGATTCACCACATTAACCGGTAAATTTCGTTGTTTGGCTTGCTCTGAGATTCGCTTATCTTCGGATGGGTCAGCAGTCGCTGCCACCACCAGCTGCACTCCAGACCATGTTTCTGGCTGAAGAGAAGCGATATGCGTCACCTGCTGACCCTGACATAAGTCAATCAAGCTTGCTTGGGTGAGTTCGCCAGCCACCAAGCGAGTATGACAGCCCGCCTTGCTTAGCACCTCAACCTTTCGGGCAGCTGCGGGCGTATCGCCAAACACTAAAGCGGTGCTTTTTTTCAGATCAAAAAATAACGGCAGGAAATCCATATTAAGCCTGATTTTTTATCAAGGTAAGACCGCCCATATAGGGAACCAATACATCGGGCACCTTAATAGAGCCATCAGCCTGCTGGTAATTCTCCATGACAGCGATCATGGTTCGGCCAACCGCCAAACCAGAACCATTCAACGTATGCACAAGTTGTGGTTTTTTCTCATCTGGCGCACGCCAGCGGGCTTGCATCCGACGCGCTTGAAAATCTCGGGTATTGCTGCAAGAAGAAATCTCGCGATAGGCATTTTGGCCAGGAAGCCAAACCTCCAAGTCATAGGTTTTGGCTGCTGAAAAGCCTAAGTCACCACCACACAGTAAAACTTTTCTATAGGGTAAACCCAGCTTTTGAAGAATACCTTCTGCATGCCCGGTTATTTCTTCTAGAGCCGCATCAGAATCTTCGGGGCGAACAATTTGCACCATTTCAACTTTATCAAATTGATGCTGACGAATCATGCCTCGAACATCCCTACCATAGGAACCCGCTTCACTTCGGAAACAGGGCGTATGACAAACGAATTTTATGGGCAGGTCTTTAGCATCAATAATTTCATCGCGAACAATATTAGTGGCAGGTACTTCCGCAGTTGGAATTAAATAAAACTCTCTGTCGGCGTAAAGCTTAAACAAGTCTTCTTCAAATTTGGGTAGCTGACCTGTGCCAAATAAAGAGTCACTATTCACCACATAAGGTAAATAAGTTTCTTCGTAGCCATTTTCATCTACGTGAGTATTCAGCATGAATTGTGCTAAAGCACGATGCAGTTTTGCTAAATGACCTCGCATAACTACAAAACGTGAACCGGTTAATTTACTGGCGGTTTCGAAGTCCATTAGTTTAGCTTGTTCACCTAAAGCGACATGATCTTTGACTTCAAAGTCAAAGGACGCAGGTTCGCCCCACTTTAGAACTTCTTCGTTATCATCCTCGCTTAAACCTTCAGGAACAGCTTCATCAGGAATATTTGGCATACCAGCCAAAAAGTCATTGAGCGACTCCTGAACATCTTTAAACTCTATTTTGGCTGTTTCAAGTTTTGCGCCAATCTCATCCATTTCAGCAATCAAAGGTGCGATATCTTCACCTGCTGCTTTCGCTTTACCAATGGATTTGGAACGTGTATTTCGCTCGTTCTGCAACTCTTCAGTCAATGCTTGAAGTGCCTTCCTTTTTTCTTCTAAAGACGAAAAAAGTGATAAATCAAACTCATATTTCTTGATGGCGAGTTTTTTTGCTATATCTTCGGTTTGTGCACGTACTAATTTTGGATCTAACATAATTCAAGTTCTTAAAAGTTGGATTTATAAGGTTGAGCGTGCCATCAACACGCCGATGAATAAAGCGAATATACATAATAGAGTGGTGCCAAGAACATAAGCCAAAGCGCTAAATAGCTCCCCTCTGTCAAGAAGTTGCCAAGCTTCAAGTGAAAAAGCCGAATACGTGGTAAACGCACCTAAGAAACCGGTCATCACAAGTGGTTTCATGTCTGGAGAAACCACGCCTTTTTCGACGATAAACACGTAAGCAAGGCCCATTAATGCAGAACCAACAACATTAACGGTCAAGGTTCCCCAGGGAAAATAGCGACCACCAATATAATTCACGACGCTATATCGGCAGACCGCCCCTAAAGCACCTGCTAGCGCAACCATGACAAGATGTTTGAGCATTAACGTTACTCTTTATAATGAAGTTGAAAACAAGTTTACCTTAATACAAGCGCTGAACACACCGTAAAATATGGATTAGCACAGCGAACCATGACTTTCTTTATTGAACGAAAACATCAGCATCGAATCTGTCGCTATAGCGCCAAATATACCCGCTACCTTAGGTTTCCTCACCTTCTGCGTTTTCACTGTCTGAAGAAAAATAATCGATTTCTAGTTCAGCTTTATCAGTAAAGTAGCTTGGTAACTCAGCTTTTATTGCGGGCGCTAGATTTTTGAACTCTCCAACTTGTTTGACTAAATTACCCTTGCCACTAATCAACTGACCTTCAGCTTTTACATAAGCTTCATTGGCTTTATCTAAGCCCTTCTTAATACCTTCAAAGCTGGACAAAAAGCTATTTAATTTTTTGAACACCGTTTCAGCTTTAGTCGCCAAAGCCACAGTATGTTTGTTTTGATCTTCATAACGCCAAAGCTGCCTAACAATATTCAAACTAGTCAGCAAAGTGGTCGGGGTTGCGACGAGTACATTGTTTTCGATGGCTTTCTGGAAAAGCGTTTCATCCGCTTTCAATGCTTCAACGAAGGCAGATTCGATCGGCACAAACATAAAAACAATTTCAGGTGAGTTCAAACCGGGCAATTTATAGTAGTCACGCTTTGCCAGCTCGTTGATGCGCTGCCCCATCACCAAGACGTGTTCAGCCAACGCCTGCTTTCTCTCTAGTTCATCTTCACTGTTGATGTAACGTGTGTAGGCATTTAATGAAACTTTTGCATCAATAATCAAATGTTTATCCTGAGGAAGATACACAATCGCATCTGGCCGTTGACGACCGTCTTCTGTGGTAATCGACACTTCTCTTTTATAATCTTTGCCGAGCTGAAGCCCCGAACGATCGAGGACATTTTCTAGCACTAACTCGCCCCAGTTTCCCTGAAGCTTCTTCTGGCCTTTCAACGCCGTTGATAATTCATGTGCTTCCGCAGTAATTTGCTGATTCAACTCTTTTAAAGACGATAACTCCTTACGAAGTTCTCCTTGCTGACTAGTTTCTCGATGATGAATTTCCTGAACTTCTTTTTTAAAGCTTTCTATAGATTCTTTGAATGGGTTCATGACTGAACTTAGGCTGAGATGATTGGTTTCTTGCAGCGCTTTGGTTTTAGTGTCCAGTATGTCGTTAGCCAATAGCTTAAATTGTTCACTGAGTGCGCTTTTTTGTTGTTCAAACTGTTCCACTTGTTTTTGGTGACTGGTGTGCCGCTCATCAAGCTCTGTTTTCAAGCGTGTGTACTGGGTGTTTAACTGATTATACTGCTCTAGTTTCTCATCAAATTTATCTTGAATGAGCCTAAGCTGTTGCTGACAAATTTGATTCTGGCGCTCACTTTCCTCAACTCTGACCTCAAACGCTTTTGCACGCTTATCAAGATCAGCATACTTGTGTTGCTCAATACTGAGTTGCTCACGGGCCTGCTTTAACTCCTCATTGAGTTGCTCAAAACGTTCTCGCCATTCACTTAAACTCGTTGTTTTTTGTTCAAGTTCATTCAAAGCGACATCATTTGCCCGCTGAACTTTATGCAATTCAGCGCTTAAATTTTCTGAATGACTGAGCTGTTCTGAGAGTTTTTGCTGTAGAGTCTCTGCCTGCGCTGTGTGATAACGCGATTCCATTGTAGCTTGATTGAGTTGCACCGAAAGCGCATTCAACTTTTCGCTATCGTCTAGCTGTTTTTGTTTTGATGACGCAGTAGTTCGAAACGTGAATAGAAGAGAAGCAGCCATGATTAATAAGCTGATGACAGAAACTGCGACCAACATAGCCTGAGTTCCAGAAAATGCCGTGGCATCCATTAATAATCCTTTGATTTTATTCAGAACATAAGAGTGAAATACTAAGCCGAATGGTATACAGAATACGCGCTTCAGACAAAACTTATTTGTATCGACTCAAACCCGTTCTTACCTAGTTCAAAAAGGTGCGCTATGCGCAGCACCTTAGCCTCATCATAACGCCTTAGTCCGCCGGTGCGCAGACATACCCTATAAATGTAGAGGCGGCTTAATTGGCACAAACGAGTCTATACATTACCTCGGGCGAACACACAGGTTCGCCCCTACGATGTACGATCCATTTCCCCTCGTGCGGACCTATGTGTCTGCCCTAACTCCATGGCACCTTCACGACTAAGTCTTGCTAGGCATTTGTATGCTATGGTCGCAACCTGTTCTGCAACAGGTCTGGTTGCGTGCTGACTTTTACAACTTATTTCACTAATGGCCAGCCGATTAACAATACCGTTAATGTTGAAAAGGCAATAAATAGATTCATCGGGATACCTACTTTGATAAAGTCCGAAAAACGATACCCGCCAGGGCCAAAGACCATCAAGTTTGTCTGGTAGCCCAAGGGCGTAGCAAAGCTTGCAGAGGCCGCCATCATCACTGCAAACACAAAAGGTTCATTATTTAAGTCTGCTTTTTCGGTCATTTCCAACACGATCGGAAGCATCAAAACCGCCGCACCGTTATTGGTAATGGTTTCTGTCATCATCGATACCGCTAAGTAACTCAGCACTAGCATTAACCATGGCGTGCCGCCACTTAGATCGATGATATTTTCAGCAAGAAAACTGGCAGCGCCCGTTTTTTGTAAAGCCATGCCAAGCGCAAACGACGCCGCAATGGTAATAATCACCGTCAGATCTAAGCTCTTTTCCGCCTGACTGACGGAGCAACAACGAGTCAATATCATCAACCCCGCCCCCAGCAAAGACGCATTCAACATAGAGGTTAAACCTAAACCTGCCGCTGCTACCACCGTGACCAAAATAGCCCACGATAGATAAGCACGTTCATGACGCGGCGTTTCTGCTTCAAGGTCATTAACCAGAAGAAAGTCTTTGTTATAGCGCTGACGAGAGACAAATGCTGGCCTAGCTTCGAGCAATAAAGTATCCCCTGCTTCTAGCTTAATACTGCCTAAGTTACCTTGAACCCGATCACCACCACGTGCCACCGCTAACACCACGGCACCATAGCGATCACGAAAACGGGCATCACGAATCGCCTGTCCAACCGCATCACAATGCGGCGAAACCACCGCTTCAACCAAGCGACGCTCTGCTCTATCAATCGTCAATGCTTCGCCTTGCTCGTTTTCAGCTGACGGTACAATACCGTGAATGCGCAAGAGGTCGGAAATGGCTTCGGTGTCACCCGCAAATACCAGACGATCTCCGCCAAACAATTTTTCTTCTGAAGGCGCAGCAGTAATGATGGTGCCCTTTCGCTCAATCTCGACAAGATAAACCCGGTCAAGATTTCGTAATCCCGCTTCTGCCACCGTTTTGCCCACTAGCGGACCATTTTCGGCGACAGCTACTTCAAGGGTAAATTCCCGCAAATTGGCAAAGGCTTTTTTTTCACTTCGGTCTGGCAACCATCTAGGTAAGAAGAACCAAATAAATGCGAGACCAGCCAAGGTAACTGGCAAACCAACCGCCGTAATCGAAAACAGGGAAAAACCTTCTTCACCAGTTAATTCCTGATATTGACCATTCACAACGAGGTTGGTACTGGTACCTATCATGGTTAGAGTTCCGCCTAAAATTGCCGTATAACTTAACGGGATCATTAATTTAGAAGGCGCAATATTGATTTTCCGAGACCACGCATGAATAGCAGGAATCATAGTCGCGACAACCGGTGTATTGTTAAGAAAACCACTCAGCAGAACAACCGGTGGAAACAAGCGGCTAATCGCCGAACGTGCATTGGTAGGCATGCCCAAAACTTTGTTGACCAATAGATCAATGCCACCAGAGGCATGTATACCCGCGGCGACAACAAACATAGCGGCGACCGTGATTAAACCGGAATTACTAAACCCCACTAAAGCCTCGTTCGCGGTGAGAATCCCAAATAGACTCAAAATGGTCAGTACACCCATCATGACGATGTGTGGCCCTACTTTTGAAATCACTAGAAATATGAGTGCACCAGCAGTCAAAAATAAAGAAAACCAACCCTGCCAATCCATAAAAATCCTTAGACGAAAAAAAACCGATGCTGCAGTCTACAGACTTCAATATATTCCTCAAAAGAATTATGAATTATATGCATATAACAAAATAAAATAACTACTTGTTTTTATTCGCCGGACTTTGCTTTAAAGCTGGATGATGGCCAAGAAAGGCACTCAGGGGAAAAAAAATCGGATACGCCTATTTGATCGTTATTGGTCTCATCTAGGCTGGCTATATATGTTTTGAGGTTAAATTCCGGACCATAAAAATATGGATCCTCTATTTCATAGAAAGTATCAAATAAGTTGAAACGCACTTTATAGGCATGCAAGTAACCTCGTGCTGCTTGCTGACCTGAGTATCGACGGTCTCCAAGAATCGGCGCACCTAAGGACTTAAGTGCAACGCGTAACTGATGTGTCTTACCGGTTTCCGGTTTTAAAATAGACAGCCAATATGGCTCTGCTTCAAACAGAATTCTTTTGGCGAAGAATCGTGTGATCGCTGGCATATCGGTTGTGCGTTTCAGGATATAGCTTCCAGAACGACTCTTAGCCATATCACCAATAATGGCACCCTGCTTTTTTTTAGGCTTTGCGCTAGATAGGGCCAGGTAGTACTTTTCGATTTTTTTATCTGCGAAAGATTGACTCAAATAACGGTTCACCTGTTTCGATCTGGCAAACAGCATTAAGCCGGACGTCATTCTATCCAAGCGATGGACAGGATAAATGGCCTCGTCATTTAAAAAAGTTTTGGCTTGGTTAACGATACCACTTACATGCAGATTCTGGTCAGAGAGAGAGTCAAGCTCATCAAGCGAATGAAAAGGAACTTTGGGGGGCTTATGTAGCGCATAAAAATGCTGATTCTCAACTAAGCATCGCAGCGCGGTATCTGAAGCATCCGACTCGCAACTCGGGTTTGCGCATTGATTTTGTGGGTTTTGTAGCATCGCGATGCCCTCAACTAAAAGCCTACCTTGGCAAATTTTTGATGGGCTCAAATGCGTTGAGCGGCAGGTTTGATTCCTGATCTAAGTTGGGCGTATTGTACTCAGGATTAGGGCTCATTATTTTATTATAGGTGTAGCGAAACGGGAAAAACGCCAAATCACTGACCAAATCCCGGGCCATTGTCCAGCCTGAAATATTTTTATAGAGATTGTTGTAGGTTCCCACCATGGCAAATAAAGAGCGTGAAAGGTGCAGATAATCACTTTTAATCGTCATATCGAGTTGATAAGTATTAGACATTAAATGAATCGCAGTTTGAAGCCGCTGACGAAGGCCACTCTGCCCTTCTTTGTAAAGTCGAACAGCGAAATCTTTGCCCAAAGTCGTCACCGCTTTCTTGTCCAAGGTTTCTTCTAAAGCGGCTCGAATCTCATCGTATCGCGCCAAATTCTGTTTCTGATCGGTACTCATTTGGATCAGCGTTAAGGTCAGCGCATCGATATCACCACTCACCACAGAAATAATATAACGCCCCAAGAGAGACCACTTTCCTCTCATATCAACCGCATTGCCCCAGTCGATCAGGAATAAGCGGGCATCGAGATCGACCATTACGTTTCCGGGATGAAGATCACCGTGAAATTCCTGATAAATCAACATATGCTCAAGCATGGTATAGAGGAAGTTTTCGGCCAGCTTGCGTTGAAAACGTTTCTTTTTGCTTCCCTTATAGCGGTCTATCGCCTGATTAATCGCCATCGCGTCTTGCAAGTATTCCATTTCAAGAATACGGCCAGTCCCGCCGTACAAACCCGGAACGAACCAGACAGGCGATGATAGCGCACGATGAAAAAAACGCGATTGAATTTCCGCTTCATGTTTGAAATCTAACTCTTGCTCAAAGCCTTTGGTGAACTCTTTTATTTGTTCTGACATCGCCGCCAAGAAAGGTCGTAGCTTGGAATGTGGCGCCCAGTACTGGCTGCTAATAAGCATTAACTCGATAGCCAGAGACCCCATGGCAAACTCTCTTTCAAGGTTATGACGAGCAACTTTGACGACAATGGGGACTAGAATTTCTTCGCTACCATGTTTAATCGGTTTCTTTGCCACAAACACAGAACCAATAGAACCCGATTTAATAGGTTTGTTGACATCAAAACCAAAATAACGGGTTTCGGGTTTTTGTCCGTAATCTTCAATAAAGGCTTGGTAGACTTCATTCGCCGACATTGGGTCGACATCTTCCTGAAATACTTTTAACTCTTTAGATATTTCATCTGGTAAGAAGTCGGAATTGGCCGCCGCAACTTGAGCCATTTTAATAAATAATGGGCCAAACTCTCTGACCATTTTAGCGACGATTTCAGCTTGCTGTTTAAAGTCTTTCGGGTCAGTTTGCAGGAACGGCTTAATATAACGAATTGCTTTTATTTGGCGTTTAAGTATTAGAATATCACCACGTAAAACCTGCAATTTCAGCATAATATCTGACAAGGTTTTCTGGTTAATTTTACGTATATGTTTGATGCTGTTGATAATTTCAACTAACAGAGGCTCGTAAGTTCTCAGAATAGATCGAACCATATCCAAGTTCAGCTCGACCACACCTTTTAACTCAGGTGATTCGATAAGCTCTTGAAAGAAGCCCCAAAACTCATCCACTACCACTTCAGGAATATCTACCGGGCTTCGCAATACTGCCTGTTTAACTAAATAGCCAATCAGGTTTTCGGTAGACTCTTCATTGGGAATGATTCGATATTTGCGTAAATAGTCTGTCAACGCACGCGAATGAGATGAAACAGGATGCAGATATAATTGTTCGAATAATTGATCTAACTCGCAAGCAAGCTCTTCACGTTCGATGAGGCCTTCAGACATCAACAAGCGCATCACCGGCAAGAAAGCTTTGGGTAAAGCAACACTGCTGCTCGCAAATTCGCCAGCACCCTTAAAAACGGACAGTGTATTTTTTTTGATCGACTCGATATCGACTAGAGGTTTCTTTTCTTTAGACATGCAAATATGACAAACAACGTTTGTGAAGATCCCGCAGGTTAACACAAATGCTTTTCCGTCAGTATTGTTTTTAAAGAAATGTAATCGTTTTTCTAGGTGGATGTTAAATCTGTGAAGAACGCATCATTATCGAATTTAGACTGCCATTCATTCACATCATCCAGCGACATAGGTTTAGCAATATGAAAACCTTGAGCAAAGTCGCAAGCCATGCCTTTCAACTCGGCTAGAACCGCCTGATTCTCAATACCCTCTGCGACCACTTTATAAGATAAATCCTTAGCCATATTCAAAGTCGTTCTGACAATGACCTGATTGCCTTTTTCAGTGTCCATATTAAGAATAAAGGATCGATCTATCTTAAGCTCATAGATAGGCAAACGTTGAATATAAGTCAGCGATGAATAGCCCGTCCCAAAGTCATCTATAGCAAGCTTAATTGAGCGATTAGACAACCTTTTTAACGCGGATATCGCATACTCCGGATCCTTCATTACCGAGGTTTCTGTAATTTCCAGAATTAGCTCTTCAGGGGGAACGGCATAAATATCCAAGAGTTCAAGAACAGCCTCCTCGAAGTCGGGTTCATGCAGGTTTACTGCTGAAATATTGACGGAAATGGTCGAAGCGCCAAAGCGTTCGCGACGAACAGCATGATCTTTCAGCGCTCTTTTCAACACCCAGCGGGTCAAATAACGCATAATACCGGTTTGTTCAGCACTCATTATAAATTCGTCAGGCGGAATGAAACCGAGCGTATCATGATGCCAACGCAAAAGAGCTTCAACCCCTACTATTGAACCATCCTGGCAAGAAATAACCGGCTGGTAATGTAACGATAGCGCATCACTGTCGATGGCTTTTTTGAGTTCACCCATCAACATTAATCGGCGCTGACTATATGGGTTTATGTCGGAAGCATAGACTCCCACATGACCATTTGAGTTGTCTGCACTATCGATAGCAATACGTGCATGCCGCATCAGAGTGTCTATATCATTACCGTGAACAGGGTAACTTACCAAACCAATAGATAAGCCTAAGTCCAGTTTCATGCTTTTGTATTCAATAGGCTCAGATAAAGCCATCATCAATTCTCGGGCATACTCAACGGCCGCGTTTAACTCGATATCTGACACTACATGCGCAAATAAGCCTTTTTCGACATGCGAGAAATAAAAGTCCTGTTGATCGCTATGGTCAATAAGGACAGCTTTGTTTTTACAGCCATCGAGTCTAAGAAGGCGTTTCGAAAATAAGCCCAAAACGATATCTGCATTGGCGTGTCCCAGCGTTTTACTTATGTCCGGGATACCATTCAAATGCAAGAACAATAAGGAAAATTGCTGCGTTTTTGGGGTTTCATTATCATAAAGTAGACGGAAAAGAATTTGTTGGAACAAGACGGTATTCGGAAAGCCATCAAGGCTTTGGTGAGTCGCTTGGCGATATAGTTTATCCTCAGCGGTTTCTCTCTGTTTTTGAGCTTCTAGCTGAGCCTGCTGGGCTTGTATTTTTTCTTGCCTTTCACGGTTGAAACGGTCTGCCAGCGCAAAACTCAACAATAAAGCTTCTATCGCCGAACCCAGGCTAAGCGCGTGCTCGGTAAACATATTTCTTGGAAAGAAACCAAACTTGCTTGATGCCGAAACGACAATACCGGTTATCAGAAAGGCCCATGCGTAGGTAAAGTAACGCGCTGAAGCCTGCCCTTTATACCAGGTATAAGGGCCGGCAAACATAATAATCAAACTACTAGGTATCGCGAGAAACACGGATATACGAGTAGATATGTCGTAAGGCAGGATAAATGCCCCAATAATGGAAGCAAAAAAGATCGCATTAAAGGCTTGCACCGCAATATTTAAACGAGGCGCGACAGATGGCAAACTTAAAAAGCTTCGCGAAAACAAGCCAGCAAATAGCATGACACTTGGCACGGCAAATAGCATGCTTAGCTTATGAATGTAGGGAGAGTCGGGATACACATACTGGTATAAATAACCGTATGCGCCAGACATCAAAAGCAAGACAGAGACCACCAAACCGCCGTAATAAAGGTATGACAAATCCCTGATTGAGAAAAACAAAAATAAATTATAAATCACCAGAACAATGAGCATGCCGTAATAAATGGCTTTTATTAACTGTTCATCCTGATCCTGCCAAATGAATTTATCACGATCCCAAAGTTCTATCGGTACCTGGAGAGAACCTTCGGTTTTTATCTTCAGATAAACATCCAATGTTTTATTTGTTTCTAAATTTAGTGGGAATAAAAAATCTCGATGCCGAACCGGTCGCTCAGAAAAGGGCAACACATCACCTGTCCGGTAAACTTTTGTCAGGCTACCAGCTTCTAGAAGAAACACTTCAATATGATCAAGAAGTGCATATTGAATGGCCAAAATTTTGTCTGATTCAGATTTTAGAGACTTAAGCTTTAATCGAAACCAATATGCTGAATCGGTATAACCGAAATTAGGTGTCGCAACCCGACTTCGAGTCCAGCGGCTTTCAGGTAATGCGGTAATTTGATTTAAGGTCAGACGGTTAGATTTATCTACCACGTAGTGAGCATATTGACCTAAAACCTGTCTTGTTGATTCAATCAACAAGACCTTGCTATCTATTTGACTCGCGCGCTCGAAGTTTTCTTTTTCATATGCAGCTCCATGTCGGCTAATGAGTAAAAATATACTCAGCAGAAACACGATAAGAACTATGTTTTTATTCATGCAAGACTCATATGCAAAAGAAAAATGGTAAGACCCTACTAAGGGTAGTAGAAAACGTCATCAAGTAAACATTTCGCTTTCGTTGGTCAAGACTAGGGGTTCAGTGCTAAAGTGGGCGGCATAATAGCAGGCTTAAAATCAGAATAAAATCTTACTTTTCCGACTCGATATTATTGCAAATAGTGAATTATGGACAGCATATCAATAGTCAACTCATTCTTTTTAATTTTTTCCGGTGCAGCCGTTTTGGCATCTTTGGTGCTGTTCACCCGTCAACCGATCATTCTGGCTTATATTGTACTCGGGGCATTAATCGGCCCTTTCGGCTTAAATTATGTTTCAGATGCCCGTTTACTATCTGAGATTGCCGAAATAGGGATTATTTTCCTGCTATTTTTGTTGGGCCTAGATATGCAGCCCAGCAGTCTTATTCACATGCTAAAAAAGGCGACCGTCGTCGCGATCATCAGCTCCATATTGTTTGCGTTAATAGGCTTCATTATTGCCCATTTTTTTGGCTATAGTCTGATCGAGTCTTCCATCATTGGTTGTGCCATGATGTTTTCCAGCACAATCATTGGTATTAAACTTTTACCCACCACCGTGTTACATCATCGGCATACAGGTGAACTCGTTGTTGGCTTACTTCTATTACAAGATTTAATCGCCATTATTGTGCTACTGATACTTGGCGGCAATGACCCAGCGCAAGCCTCTGAAGATAGTAGTGTTTTAGCGTTTATTAAAACCTTACTGATCTTACCCGTCTTTGTTTTCGGTGTATTTTTCGTTGTTAAACACCTGATATTTCGTTTAATTCAAAAATTTGACCGCTTTAGTGAATATATCTTTTTGCTCACAATAGGTTGGTGCTTAGGGGTATCTGAATTAGCACATGCTATTGGTTTATCCGGCGAGATCGGCGCGTTTGTCGCTGGCATCAGTATTGCCACTAGCCCCATTTCACAATACATTGCGATCCAATTAAAACCTTTGAGAGACTTTTTTCTCGTATTATTCTTCTTTAGCTTAGGTGCTTCATTTAATCTGGGCCTACTCTCAGAAGTTATTGTACCTGCTCTCGTTCTGGCACTTGTCATGATCTCAATCAAGCCGGTGATCTTCAAAGGCCTTCTCAGTCTAAACAAAGAACCAAATGACATGTCGTGGGAAGTTGGCTTTCGCTTAGGTCAGATTAGTGAGTTTTCGTTATTGATTGCCTATCTGGCCGCGACAGCTTCTTTAATAGGTAATGAAGCTTCTCACTTGATTCAGGCAACAGCGATTTTAACCTTTATTTTTAACTCTTATATTGTGATATTCCGTTACCCAAGCCCGATCGCCATCAGTGATAAATTAAGAAGAGATTAAATGTCCCACGACTCTGCATGCTTCTGTCAAAGTGGCAAAAATTTTAGCCGCTGCTGCTCCCCTTTCCTAAACTTGGACGCCCTACCTGAAACGTCCGAGCAGTTAATGCGTTCCCGATACAGTGCTTTTGTGACAGAAAACGAACCGTATTTATTGTCCACCTGGCATCCTGATAACAGACCTACAGCTGTGCAATTTGATCCACAATGCAAATGGCTGGGCCTTAAAGTCAAGCGCTGCAAAGCAGGTCAAGCATCAGATCAAATCGGCTGGGTTGAATTTGTTGCCCGGTTCAAAATAGCCGGGAAAGCAGAGCGCATCGAAGAACTTAGCTACTTCATCAAGCAGGATGGAAAGTGGCTGTACGCTTGTGCAGAAAACAGAGTTTGGGATGAACTAGCTTGAGTCAGGCTTCTGAAAGTAAATATATTCTCCATTTACATATTGCTGCGCTTCTCTTTGGAGGCACGGCTCTTTTTTCCAAGCTCATTCCCTTTTCGGCTATCGATATCATTGCCTTCAGAACCTTAGTGTGTGGTTTGATTCTCGCGAGCATTTGTTTGTTTTTCAAACACGCCATGTTGATTAGAAACCTAGCCCAGTTAAGTCTGCTTATCATTTGCAGCTTGTTGTTTACGGTTCATTGGACCGCCTATTTTCAGGCGATGCAGCTATCCAGTGTGGCGATTGGTATCGTGGCGATGTTTACCTTTCCGGTAATGACGGTGTTCTTGGAACCATTAATCAAAAACACCAAACTACATGCTATTGATTTGTTAATGGCTGCTTTAGTCGTGACTGGCGTTATTTTTATCGTACCCAGCTTTTCGCTAAGTAATAATGTGACCGCTGGTGTGGCATTCGGTCTGTTATCTGCGCTAGCCGTTTCGATACGAAATATTTTAGTGTCGAAGTACCTGTCTCAACACATCTCAGCCTTCACCATTATGACCTATCATTCATTTATCAGCGCGATGGTTTTATTTCCGTTTATAAGCGTCGACGTCTCAGAAATAAGTGGCTACCATTGGTTTTTAATTATTTTGCTAGCCAGCATATTTACCGCCATCCCGCACACTCAAAAAACCTTTGCATTGAAGTTTGCTTCAGCGAAGACGGTCTCGATGATTGTCAGCCTACAAGTTGTTTATGCCTCTATTTTTGCATTCTTGCTACTCAATGAGGCTTTAGCACTAAGTACTATTATTGGAGGGGGCTTAATTTTATTTGCGGCTTTTTATGAGAGTGTATGGGCCAAGCATTAAGCCCATACATTAGATGAAATAGAAAGAATTATTGCATTCCACGAGTGATATTTAGCTCGGCTAAGACTTTGTTAACAGACTTCTCGATACCACTTGAAACAGCAATGCCTAACTTGTCCATCAACTGCTTTTTCTTTTTAAACTGGATAGTAAATACATCACTGTTCTGACAAGCCTCTGTCACATACTCATCGGATGTTTTAAGTTCATCCACTAAAGCAACATCCAGTGCCCGCGTACCAAACCATATATCACCATTGGCGACTTTTTCTATATCCACTGAAGGTCTGCGTTCAGACACATAGGATTTGAATAGCTCATGGGTATCTTCTAGGTCGGCCTTAAACTTTTCTCGCGCTTCATCTGTATTTTCCCCAAACATAGTCAAGGTTCGTTTGTACTTACCAGCAGTCAGAATTTCGAAATCAATATCGTTTTTCTTTAAGACTTTACTGAAATTAGGTAGCTGAGCAACAACACCAATGGAGCCCATGATCGCAAAGGGCGAAGCCACAATCTTGTCTGCAACACATGCCATCATATACCCGCCACTCGCCGCCACCTTATCAACACAGGCCGTTAATTTAATACCAGTCTTCTTGATTCTATCCAATTGCGCAGCTGCAAGACCGTAGGAATGAACCATGCCACCAGGGCTTTCTAATTTCACCACAATTTCATCTTTTTCAGGATTGGCAATTTGCAAAACAGCCGTCACCGATTCCCGAAAGCAATCAACATCACTTGCTTTGATATCGCCATCAAAACTCAAGACGAACACTCTGCTTTTTTCAGCTGAGGAAGTAGCCCCAGACTTTTTGGCTTGTTTCTCTGCTTCTTTCTGCTGCTTTTTTTGCGCTTTCTGCTGATCTTTTGAGAGCAATGTCGACTCAAGGGCATCTTTTACATCCTTGAGTTTGTCATTCACTTTCTCAACAAACATTTCTTTTTGTTCTGGTTTTTTGTTTTTCATAGCTGCACTGCCAACGGCCGCTATGACAATCAAAAACGCGATCACAATTGTGACAGTCTCCGCTAGAAACACGCCATATTCAGTCAGAAATTCCACCTTATTACCTCTGTAGATGCGCCATTAAGCGCAAGTTGAAAATTTAAACATCTATTGTGCGGCCATTTTAAGGTATTACAAGAAAAAGCGCCCAGAATATTTCAAACAAGCGTTCGCTTTGTGGTTGACAAGTATTTTTTTTGTCTCTAATCTTCATGCGTGAAAAAAATACTCGTTCACATTCATGCCGGTTATAGTTTGTATTTGTAACTTGGCGATAACTGATACATAAGAAAGGGTAATCTCATGTCTGTAGCTTCTACTTTCGAGACATTAAAAGCAAACTTCAACGCTGACGCTGCTAGCGGCATCGACTTGGTCTTCCAATTCAATATTGAAGACGATGCAAACTACAGCCTTACCATCAGCGATGGCACATGTGAACTTACTGCTGGGGATCACGATGACCCTTCAGTGACACTAATCATGAATACTGAAACACTTAACGGTATTGTGAGCGGCGAAACAGACGGCATGCAAGCATTTATGGCTGGCCAGCTTCGCGCAGAAGGCGACATGATGTTAGCGACCAAATTAGGTGAGCTATTTAATATTGGTTAATTAGCAACCAGTATGCATCAAAAAAAACCGCACTTGCGGTTTTTTTTTGTCTTTAAATAATTACAGGGTTTGTCATTTAATTTGAAGGCGTCACGGTTTCAGAGACCTTCTGCTTTATTCGTTTCTTAGATGACGGTAATATTTACTTTTTTATAGCGTGGAAGATTGAACAATGGGTAGAGCCTACCAAAACCGTAAAGAGTCTATGGCAAAAACGTCAGACGCCAAAGCAAAAGTCTATAGTAAATATGGTCGAGAGATTTATGTGTGCGCTAAAGCAGGCGGCGTCGACCCTGATGGCAACTTATCGCTACGAAGCATGATAGATAGAGCTAAAAAAGATCAGGTTCCCAGCCATGTCATTGAAAAAGCCATTGAAAAAGCAAAAGGCGGCGCCGGTGAAGATTTCTCGACTGCGCGTTATGAAGGTTTTGGTCCAGGAAACTGTATGGTGATTGTCGATTGTTTGACTGATAACCCGAACCGAACCTTTGGCGATGTACGTCAATGCTTTACCAAGACAAAATCAAAGATTGGTACACAAGGTAGCGTTAGCCACATGTTTGATCACAGTACTATTCTTGTTTTCAAGCATGACGATGAAGAGGCTGTGTTAGACGTATTGATGGAAGCAGATGTAGATGTGGCAGATATTGAAAACGAGGACGGTAAAATAACGGTTTTCGCGCCTCACACAGACTACAACAAAGCTAAGCAGGCACTCAATGAAGCCTTTGGTACCGAAGTCGCTGGTCGCTCAGAAAAAGAAGTGGATTATGACGTTGATGAAATCCAGTTCATCCCTCAGACAAATAACCCTATTAGCGGTGAAGATATTGAGACTTTTGAGACCTTCTTAGCCATGCTGAATGATTTAGATGATGTTCAGAATGTTTACCACAATGCTGAATATTAAGTAAGTGAACGCTTAAAAAGGTAGTCTGCCTATGTACATGGCTACCTTTTTTTGTGCATCTAGCTCCCCCTCCTGAACCAACCTACAATTTTTCTCTGCCTTTTTCCTCCTATAAATGTGCCCTACTTCACTGTTTTTTTGATAAGCAAGTCTCAAGGTTGCATAAGCTTGCAAAGCGATACACAGATCGCCTTGTTTAAGAAGCCAATCTAGATACATTTAAGATATAGGAGAATTTACGATTCTTTTCACTTTTGCCTTAGTCATACTATTGACTGACGAATTAGGCAGGAAAAGACAGGCTCCAAGACTCATTTAGATCAGGAACTGAGCATGAAAAGACAACTAATTTACCACACTCACGTAGACACGAGTCACCGCAATCACATTCATGTGCATGTGACCGGGAATAACGGCAATACTGAATGTTCACTGGACAGAGTGTCGAGAGATAGCGCAACTTTGAAGTGCAATGGCTCTACGCTTAGCGAGTTGATGCCAAACAAAACCTGTAGCTCGCCAAAAGACCCAATAAACTTAAATCTTTCTTTTAAGGTCCCTCAAAAAATCGAAGTAACCGGTCGGGTTATTTATGCCAGACGCTTATCCAAAAATGACTTTTTGATAGAGATTAAATTTACTGAAATATCAGAGTCATCGAGCGCCTATCTGGATAATTTTATAGACGCCTCTCTTAACAAAGACAGACCAGCTTCAGTAGAACAAAATCAATTGGATCAGCGTTCGATCATAGGACAAGGAGCGAACGAAAGTAAAAATGAAATAACGATGAACTTCTCCAAAGTGGCTTAATGCGCGACACTGAGCGCATTATCCATTTTGCGTAAGAACAGGAATATCGATGTGTTTATTTTCCGTTAATGCTCTGACTAGTTCAGCTTCGGGGCGGGATATTCCGCAGGTATTCATGAGATCTTCAACACCTGCACCTAATTCAACTAGCCTGGCGGCTTCAGAATAAGATACTTTAGCAGGGTCGTTTTTTTGCATTTCTTCTATTTTTGCTTCTAAAACAGCGATATGTTTTTCTAGCTCTAGAACCTTACGGCCTACCCCAATCGCACTTTTAGACATGCCCTGAACTTCTTCCGCTAAATTGTCGACTAAGTCATTCGTTGCCCGTTCAGAGAGGGTAAACGATCGTTTGATCACTAAAGCATAGATTGCCAGTAAACTGACAAGGCAAGCAGAAATTAAAGAAATTAAGTCGATTGACATGCGAAACTCCAAGATGCTTCTACTAAGGTCTAAAAAGCCTGATCATGTCAATTATCTGGCTTTTCCTAATTTACCTTAAAGACAAGCTAAAATGATGCCATGTCTGACCATTCTTCTTCAGAAAGCATCTTTTCAAATTCTACCAAGATGATCAGTTCACCGTTTTTATTACATACGCCTTGAATAAAGCGCGCACTTTCATCATTACCCACATTCGGCGCACTTTCCATTTCTGAGTTTTTGATATAAACCACCTCGGCAACGGAATCGACAAGAATACCGATCACCTGTCCTTCGATTTCAAGCACTACAATTCTTGAATGATCAGTAACTTCTGCGCTCGGCAAACCAAAACGCGCACGCGTATCAATAACGGTAACCACGTTACCTCTTAAGTTAATAATCCCTAACACATAATCAGGCGCACCCGGTACTGGCGCAATCTCGGT
Organism: Oleiphilus sp.; assembly: GCA_048058835.1. Lineage (GTDB taxonomy): Bacteria > Pseudomonadota > Gammaproteobacteria > Pseudomonadales > Oleiphilaceae > PZPK01. The sequence goes on along the minus strand of JBLLNS010000010.1, from coordinate 186,323 downwards.
ATATCTTAAGACTTCCTGAATTTGCATCACGTTAATACCGTAAGTTTCGTCGGCTAGACGAAACGTCACATTCTGCAGAACTGGATCTTCAGTTGCTTGGCTACTATGGCCAGTACTAGATGACATCTATTTGCCCCTTACACTCTTTTTTTCAAATAATCTCACGTGCTTAGACGTATTATCTCAACAACATAGCACAGCATTCTTTAAATATAGAGCATCACTGTATCTATGCCAGAAAATTAAGGCTTAATTAGGAAAATATGCTGGGATTGTGAGAGGCTTGTTGTTCGAGCATCATACTCAAAGAGTCTGCATCGATTAATGCACACATATGTTCTATGACGGTTCCAAAAAGCCAAGCCCTTTTGGTTCGCTCGGTTCGCCATTTAACCTGGTCAGGGTTGAGTTGAATTGATTCATGCACCGCATCGCAAGCAATTCCCCAGTCGTTTCCCCCTAAGCGAATAACAAATTTATAGCCGGACCTAACATCCCCGGAACAGCGTTCAGGCATAACACATTTCGCTGTATCAATCACCCGCACATTTCGTTCAAGGTGATGATATAAACCAATAAACCAGTCAGCCCGACCAACCAATGGAATAAATTCTTTTTCTATCTTATAAATGGCCCCTAGAGAAATTAACGGAACAGCCAATTTCAGCCCAGCGACAGAAAACAACAAACACTCGAAACGCCGATTAGCCCAATCTGGTAAGCTGTCTTTTTTAATCCGTTGTGGTTGCATGTCGCTTACGACAGAGGGGGCTGGCGCAAGGTCTTGCTGAACAAGCTCTTTCGTTTTTGCAATAGGCTTAGGCTGTTGAGCGGTTTTGACGGTGGGCGAGACATCAAGCGCTGTTGTTTCGCGCTGTACTTGTTTGGTTTTTTCGAGTTGAGCAAGCTTGGATTCGAGTTTTAATCGTTGTGCTTGGGTTAATTTAGACTTCTTTTTTTCAAGTAATGCTAATGCCGTTGCGGCATCCAGCGAGCTTGCTGTCTTGGGTGCTGCGGCGACCTTTTGACTTGCTTTCTTCACTGTCAGTTTTTCTTCGGCCACAACTTGCTGAACGGATTGGGTGTCTTCTTTGGGAGTAGCCTGCACTGAAACGGGCGCTAATTTAGGAAACGCCGCCGGAATAATTAAAGGAGAAATTTCACCCAAATGACTGGCCGGCTCTGCAAACCTTGCCAGCACATCTTCATGAGCTTGTTTTTTAGGTTTTAGCTTTGGCTTCGGTATTAATGCCCTTTCGTTAACAGAGGTTAGCGCCTGCTTAACTTGATTCAGGGGAAGTGAAATTTTACGAGTGCCGTGTTCAGGGTCTAATTCGGATGATTGCGGAACAACGCCGGCCTGCTCTTCAGACAGTCTTTTTAATGGGTCCTCCGCTGAAGCAGCAAACATATCTTCAAAATAAGCATCCATAGCGGACTGAGGGGAAACGCTTTGAATAAGCTTCGATTTCTTAGAGCTCTCACTGGCTGGGTTTTCATCAGACATGAACACCTCCTGATGAGGTATCAGATATCGAATAGCTACGCGCTAGTGCAGAAAGAGACAGCCATAGCAGAGCTAACATCTGTCTATTTGCATCATTTGCAGTAACAGATGTGCATGATTCCTGTTCAACGTACTGCTTCCTGCTTGGCGCATTCAAGGCTTTAGTCATAGGTGAACTTAAACGTTAGCACCGGTCATTTCTTTTAAGTTTTCCAAGAGCTTTTTATAAGCCCTCACTCCATGCGTATCATTATCGTGTGCAGATGGTACGAGGCCTTTCATACTCGCGTCTCTAAACTTGGTATCAATCGGAATCGCATACTTCCATACTTCATCGCCCCATGTTCCTTTAATTGTTCGCAAGCTTTGCATCGAAGCTTGAGTACGACGGTCAAACATCGTGGGTAAAATTAAGTGTTTTAAATTGCTTTTTTGAGATCGGATCACCATACCTAATGTATGCATCATTCTTTCCAAGCCTTTTATCGCAAGGAACTCAGTCTGAACTGGCACAATAAGCTGTTGGCTAGCTGCAAGCGAGTTAATCATTAAAACACCCAGTGATGGCGAGTTATCAATTAAAACGTAATCATATTGATCCCATAACATGGCAAGTGTTTTCGAAATAATCAGCCCCATACCTTCAACCCCTACCATACGACGTTCAAGAGTAGCTAAGGCAGTTGAGGCCGGCATAAGATCCAAGCCTTCACATGACGTTCCCGTGATCAACTGTTCAGGCAAGCCATCGGGGACTTTGCCTTGATGCATAAAAAGATCAAAAGCACTTTGCTCGATCGTGTCAGGGTCGTACTTAAAGTAGCTGGTCAGAGAGCCATGAGGATCCAAATCCATCACTAAAACCCTATTCCCTTCTTGAGCTAACAAGCCGCCCAGCGTGACAACACTAGTCGTTTTTCCAACACCACCTTTTTGATTAGCTACACCCCAAATTCTCACTTTGTTACCCCTGTTTGGCTAATTGCCGATTAACTTGACTGGTTGGACTTAACGTATTCTTCAAACTCTACATTCGGAAAATACTGGAAATGATTGATTATTTTAATAATTGAACCGGTAATAATTGCGTTATAAAGGCAGAAGTTTGCCGAATATCTGACAAAATTTCTAACAATACTTTTTATTAGCACATGCTATGCCACGATAGGCATAGAAAAAAATTGAGAGGGGAAGAGTGATTGGTGTTAAAAAGTTTCGATAATAGAAGTATTGCTTAATTCATTAAACTATAACGGATATCTGAGCTTTTGGAGATTAGCAGAACCACTCGACGATTCTTTCTGCGCCCAGTAGGTGTATCGTTTCTAACAACAGGCTGAAATTCACCATAACCCATTGCGCCCATTCGACTTGGCGAAACGCCTTCGATAGCTAAATAACGGACAACAGAAGCAGCTCTTGCAGCTGATAGCTCCCAATTAGAGGGGAAAGTCGCACTTCGTATGGGAATGTTATCGGTATGCCCTTCGACTAACATGGCATTGTCATGACCTTCCATAATACGTGCTATTTTTTCAATGATGGGCAAGGCTTCATCGATAGGCTCTACACCGCCACTGCTGAAAACCACTGTGTCATCCAATGAAATTTCAATCCAATCATCTTTTTTCTGAACGCTGACTTTTTGTTCGAAAATTAAATCTTCAAAGCTATCTTCAAACTCACCAGCTATCTGATTCAACTCTTCTTGCTCCTGCATCTCTCGCAGTTTTTTTTCTTGATCAAGAGGATCAGGCGTTTTTATCACAGGCATGATATTGATTGCGGGTGCGCTATTAGATTCTGCTCTTACAGGAACATCTCCCACTTGAATTGGCAATATCGCTTTTTGAGGTGCATTGAAGACCCCTTCTAAACTGTCTGAAAGAACTTTATATTTACCTTCGTTTACCGATGAAATTGAATACATAACAACAAAAAACGCAAACAACAAGGTAATGAAGTCAGCATAGGAAACTAACCAACGCTCTTTATTATCAACCTCTTCTTCTAGATGTTTACGCATTGGTGATAAAACCACGTAGCTTCATTTCAATTGAGCGGGGATTTTCGCCCTCAGCTATCGCAACCAAACCTTCTATCAACATTTCTTTATATTGTGATTGCTGCTGAATGAGTGTTTTCAGCTTCGCCCCAATGGGGAACAAAAATAAATTTGCAAAGGCGACACCATAGATAGTTGCCACGAACGCAGTGGCAATACCAGAGCCCAAGGAAGACGGGTCAGCTAGGTTACTCATGACATGAATCAGGCCCATAACAGCACCAATGATACCTATCGTAGGAGAGTAGCCGCCCATCCCATCATAAATTTTGGCGGAGCCTAAGTCGAAGCGCTCTTTTGAAATCAAATCCAGTTCCAGTACATTTCTTATCACTTCTGCTTCTGCGCCATCAACAAGCAACTGTAAGCCTTTTTCAGCGAAGGCCTCATCTTCTTTTTCGACAGCCGCTTCCAAACCCAGCAATCCTTCTTTTCTCGCACGCATACTCCAAGCAACGACTTTTTCTATGCCATCATCTAATGACACATAAGGCGGAAGAAATACCCACCGAAGCATAGCTAAGCCACGCTTCAACATCGCAAAAGGCGTTTGTAGAAAAATAGCCGCAATGGTGCCCCCGATGACAATTAAAGCGGCAGGACCATTAAACAAAGATTGTATGTGTCCACCTTCTAAATAGTTACCGCCCAGAATAGCGGCAAAAGCGACAATGACGCCAAGTATGCTCAAGATATCCATCACATAACCCCGCTCATAATGTAGTCGCCTATCTGATCAAGATCGATTGAGGCATCTGAATAGCCTGCTTTATCTACGGTCATTGGCATCCCATAAATCACACATGTTTGTTGGCTCTGGGTATAAACGGTGGAACCGGTTTGCTTAAGCATTCTACAACCTTCTCTGCCATCAGCCCCCATACCTGTCAGAACAATGCCTAATGCTCTACCTGGAAACGTTTTAGATGCTGAACCAAAGGTCACGTCAACAGAGGGCTTATAAGATAAACGTTCGTCTCCCTCGACAATTTTTATGTGCGGTCGAGACCCCATCACTAATAATTGTTTCGCGCCTTGCGCAATCAGTGCGACGCCGGGTTGCAGCAACTCACCATCTTCAGCGTGTTTAACCTTTATTGAACATAAGGAGTTTAAACGTTCTGAAAAGGCAGGCGTGAAGGTTGCAGGCATATGCTGAACAACCAGAATAGGAATCGGAAAGTTAGCGGGTAATTTACTGAGTACGTTTTGAATGGCTACAGGCCCTCCTGTCGATGCACCTATGAGAAGTATATCGACTGGATGCTTAATTTTTTTAGCCTGCGTTGGACGAACTGAGGAATTTGTCGCTCTATTGGCGCTGTGGCCAGACAAATTAGGTCTATTTTTTGGAGTTTCAACTCTTGTTGTAGCAACAGGTTTGCTACTTTGCGAAACGTTTCGGTTAATCGTACTCTGTGCAATTTTAGCCTGTGTCGTTTCAACTTTCTTTTGTATTTCTGACGCGGGTGCTTGCTTATTATTACCTTTCTTCGAAACGGCAATTATGCGGTCTTTCAAGACTTCTTGCATTCTGCCATGATCACGGGCGATGTCTTCAAAGTTTTTAGGTAAAAAGTCTACAGCGCCGGCTTCGAGCGCATCTAGGGTTACGCGTGCACCTTCGTAAGTGAGCGAAGAAAACATTAAAATGGGCGTGGGACATTCAGACATGATATGCCGAACGGCAGTGACGCCGTCCATAACAGGCATTTCGTAATCCATAGTGATGACATCTGGATGAAGTTTTTTGACAAGTTCTATGGCTTCCTTACCATTGGAAGCTGCGCCAATGACTTTGATCTCTGAAACCCGGTTCAGAATTTCATGCAGGCGCTTTCTGAAAAAACCAGAATCATCGACAATTAAAACAGAGACGGTCACTTAAAACACAGCCTCCATTGAAACTGAGTGATCTAAAGGGTGAAGGCTGATCTCCGAAAACCATGATGACTGAGACCAACATTAGTAATTATGCATAACGATCAAGTAAGCTGGGTATATCTAAAATTAATGCAATCCGACCGTCACCGGTAATCGTTGCACCCGCCATACCGGCAGTACCATGAAGCATATCTCCCAGTGGTTTGATGACGACTTCCTCTTGCCCGACGAGTTGGTCTACGATAAAACCAACGCGCTTATTGCCAACTGCCACAATAACTACGTGCGCTGAATCGGCTTCTTCCGTATAACCTCTTACAAGCCAACGCTTAATGTAAAATAGCGGGTATACATTATCTCTTACGACAACGCATTCCTGACCATCAACAATATTCGTTCGAGTCAGATCCAAATGGAAAATTTCAACCACACTGACAAGCGGGAAGGCAAAGGATTGGTTTCCAAGCTTGACCATCAGCGTTGGCATGATCGCTAAAGTAAGTGGTACTTTTATTGATAAGCGAGAGCCTTTACCAGGTTCGGAATCAATACTTACAGTACCATTTAATTGCGTAATTTTTGTTTTCACGACGTCCATACCGACACCACGGCCAGAGACATCAGATATTTCAGTTTTTGTTGAAAAACCAGGGGCAAATATTAAATTAAAGCATTCTGTATCACTTAAGCGATCAGCTGCATCTTGGTCATAAATGCCCTTTTCAACGGCTTTCTGTCGCAACACATTCGCATCCATACCAGCGCCATCATCTTCGATAGCCAGCATGATATGATCACCTTCTTGTTGAGCAGATAAAACGACTTGGCCGATGCGTTCTTTGCCTTTCTGAACACGCACATCCGGCATTTCAATGCCATGATCAACTGCGTTTCTCACCAAGTGAACAAGCGGATCGGATAATGCTTCTACTAGATTTTTATCAAGGTCAGTTTCTTCACCCACTAACACCAAGTTAACTTCTTTTTTCAGGTTTCTTGCCAAATCCCTTACAACACGAGGGAATCGACCAAAGACCTTTTTAATTGGCTGCATACGCGTCTGCATAACCGCAGATTGTAAATCACCGGTTACCACATCCAAGTTTGAAACAGCTTTTTGCATAGATTCATCAGCACTAGCATCACCTAGGCGTTTCAAGCGATTTCGTACCAGCACTAATTCTCCCACCATATTCATGATGTCATCTAATCGCTTGGTATCTACTCGAACCGTTGTTTCCGTAGCAATGGCTTCATTCTTCTTAGCAGGCGCGGCTTTAGCTGCTGGCTTGGGCGCTGGCTTAGGCTCTGGAGCAGGAGTTGGCTTGGGTTCTGGTTTGGGCTGTGGTGCTTTTTCAGGAACCGGTTTGGGAGCTGGCGCACTCTTTTCAACTTTAGCCGAGGCTGCAGTTGGCGAACCACCAGACCCGTGGAGTTCATCTAATAGGTTCTCAAACTCATCATCAGTGATCAGATCTTCGTCTCCGCCAGAACTGGCTGGAGTGGCACTCGGTGCTTTCGTTTCTGGTTTGGCGTCAGCGTTTTTTACGCCATCTGAGTTAAACTTACCTTCGCCATGCAGCTCGTCGAGTAGTTTTTCAAACTCTTCTTCGCTGATATCGCCTGCATCAGCAGAGCTATCAACTGTTGATGCGGGTTCTGCTGGTGCACTGGATGATCCCGGTTTGCTGCTTCCATGAAGTTCATCAAGAAGGTTTTCGAATTCATCATCGGTAATTTCATCAGAATCGCTTGTGTTGTCACTAGAAGCTGCTGGTGAATCACCATCTAAGGCATCGAGTAATTGTTCAAATTCATCATCTGTAATATCGCCCTCACCCTCTGAAGACGCTTCAACGGATGAAGGGGTTTCTGGAACAGGTTCTGCTGGCGCCGGTTCAGCAGCTTCTGCAGGCTTAGCAAAACGTTGCAGATCACTTAGAAGTTCTGGGTCGGCTGGCGTAGGATCTTTGCCGTCACGTACCTCATCAAACATTTCGTTCACAGCATCCAAAGAACGCAAAACCACATCCATTAAATCTGCGTCAACACTTCGTTTGCCGTTCCTTAAAATATCAAAAACGTTTTCCGCAATGTGGCAACAGCCAACCAGGGCATCTAGCTGAAGAAAGCCAGCGCCACCTTTTACTGTATGAAAGCCGCGAAAAATGGCATTAAGCAGGTCTTTATCTTCAGGGTTGTTCTCAAGTTCAACTAATTGCTCAGAAAGAAGCTCGAGAATCTCACCTGACTCAACAAGAAAGTCTTGAAGTATCTCATCATCTGCTTCAAACCCCATCGTTTATGCCCCTTTAAAATCCTAAACTGGAAAGTAAGTCATCCACATCATCTTGTCCTGCGACAACATCTTCACGCTTATCAGCATTTAATTGTGGACCTTCACCTTCAATACCCGATTCTTTTTGTTCTATTTTATGTACGGTACCCGTTAGCTCATCGACTTTACCCGCCATTCTAACTAGATCAACCAAGCTGTGTTCGACGTCTTTAACTAAGCCCATGACCCGATTGATCACCTGACCGGTTAGATCTTGGAAATCTTGTGCCAGTAATATTTCTGATAAATTAGCGTAAACTTTATCTGAATCATCACAGAGTTTTGTTAAGAAAACGCCCATAGTGGCCGTCAATACTCTGAACTCTTCCGGCTTCATTTCTTTGCGTTGTAAGCGACCCCAATCTTCTTTTAACTGTTGAGCTTCATGGCGAATGCCAGATGCAAAAGGCATTGTGGCTTCGACAAGATCTAAGGTCTTATTCGCTGCTTTATTCGTCATATCGACAACATAAGCTAAGCGATCAGAGGCATCTTCTATAGAAGATAGCTCTTTGTTAGAAGTCGATGCTGTATCAATATTAAAGTTACGGATAGATTCATGAAGTGAACGCGTCAGATGCCCAATTTCTTGGTAAAGCGTTAGTTCGCGAGTTTTGTTCAAATCAGAAATTATTGAAAGCGCACCCTTAAAATCGCCTCCATCAATCATTTCTTTTAATTGATTAGCCTGTGATTTTAGTGTGTCTTCAAACCCCATGGACGCTTTTTTTGTCTGCTTAACATCGGTCATGTAAGGGTTAGCCTTATGAATCTATACGTTCGAAGATTTTTTCAATTTTTTCTTTCAGAACCGCTGCTGTAAATGGTTTAACGACATAGCCATTGACACCAGCTTGAGCTGCGGCAACGATCTGATCTCGTTTTGCCTCAGCAGTCACCATTAAGACAGGTAATGTCTTCAAGTTTTCATCAGCACGAACATGCTGCAATAACTCGATACCTGTCATGCCGGGCATATTCCAGTCGGTAACTAAGAAATCGTATTTTCCACTTTGAAGCATCGGTAAAGCAGAATTGCCATCATCCGCTTCATCTGTATTGGAAAAGCCCAAATCTCTAAGCAGGTTTTTTATAATGCGTCTCATGGTAGAAAAATCATCTACAACAAGAATTTTCATATCTTTATTCAAGTCGACCTCCACTTACGTCGATACCCGAAATTACAATTTAATACCTAAAAACAAGTCTAGTCGTTGTTCTTGGGGTAGCCAGTTTTTTTTAACATTTGTTTCACGAAGATAGACATTATTTGCTTACCTTCCTATTCATCTGTTCTAAATGCTCAATTCTTAATCAGAACACTGTTTTTCACTTCTTATTTTGCACTATGACCACTGCGTCAATCGAGAACGTAAGCGCATGGCTGCCTGTGCATGAATTTGGCTTATTCTGGATTCACTGACCGATAAAACCAAACCGATTTCTTTCAGGTTTAGTTCTTCTTCGTAATACAAGGAAAGCACCATTTTTTCTCGCTCTGGCAAGTTATCAATTTCTTTTATCAACTGTGCTTTAAATGCGTCGTTAACGGCAGTCTGGACTGGCGATTGGGAATCAGAACTGTATTCGTCCAAGTTCAATTCACCTTGTTCATTCAGCTCTTCAAAACTAAACAACTTACCGCCGTTACTGTCTTTTAGGCAGGAAAAATATTCATCCAGCGTCATATCCAGTTCGTAGGCAATTTCTTCATCCTGGGCATCTCGCCCCATTCTATCTTCAATCGTTTTGATAGCTTCTGCGATGCGTCTTGCATTTCGGTGCACGGATCGAGGCACCCAATCACCTTTGCGGATTTCGTCCATCATCGAGCCACGAATCCGGATGCCGGCATACGTTTCAAAAGATGCGCCCTTGCTGGCTTCGTATTTCCTAGATGCTTCCAGCAAGCCGATCATGCCAGCCTGAATTAAATCATCAACCTGCACACTGGCTGGGAGACGCGCTAACAAATGGTGCGCAATCCGCTTAACCAAGGGCGCATGATCTCGGACTAATTCATCTGAGCGTTGAAGTTGAACATCGTTATACATCTAGTTGACTGTTCATTTTTATATTAACGTTAGCTTGATGTGGACTGAACCAAGCGCTCAACAAAAAACTCAAGATGGCCTTTTGGTGAGGATGGTAGCGGCCAACTGTCGGCTTTTTGTGCCAAAGCTCTATAAGCCATTGAGGCTTTAGAGCGTGGATAAACATCTGAAACAGCTCTTTGTCTTTGAACGGCTTTTTTTACCGCTTCATCAAATGGAATACAGCCTACATACTGCAATGCTACATCCAAAAATCGTTCCGTCACATGAGCAAGTTTGGAATACAAATGACGACCTTCTTCTTGGGTTTTAACCATGTTAGCCAAGACCCTAAAACGGTACATACCGTAATCGCGATTCAGTAATTTGATTAAGGCATAAGAATCTGTGATCGACGTTGGCTCATCACAGACCACCACGATAATTTCTTGAGAAGCCCGAAGAAAAGACACGACCCCTTCAGAAATGCCGGCTGCGGTATCGATGATCAGCACATCTAAATCATGCGCTAATTCACTAAACGCATTAATCATCCCTGCATGTTCCATTTGGTTCAATGAAACCATTTTCTGGGTTCCAGACGAAGCCGGAACAACTTTTACACCTTTGGGCCCATCCACAAGAATATCTCTTAAGGTGCATTCACCACTGATCACATCAGCGATATTCCGTTTCGACGTAATGCCTAACAACACATCAATATTCGCTAAGCCTAAGTCAGCATCCAATAGCATGACGCGCCGCCCCATTTCCGCTAAGTTAATAGACAGATTGATGGAAACATTACTTTTCCCAACGCCACCTTTTCCACCTGTTACGGCAATGACTTGTACTGGACCCGAATTCGCCATACAGGCTACTTTCCTCTATATACTTCTAAATAAAATAGTTAATACGTAAATGGTGTATGCCTAAGCAACTCGTTAAATGGCAAACCTAAAAAACAGTCTAGCAGAACTATTTCAATTTACGCAGAATGAAACAAGATACTTTCTTTTATTCCCTGACTCATTTTCGTTTTAAAATCAGCCCCCTGTTTCTCATCGGCCCGGATTGTTACCCATCGCTCTGAGCTATTCAAGAGCGTTTGGGCGCGCTGAAACATGGAATGGGAGTCAAAAAGGTGAATATCTTCCGGTACTCGCTGTCCATCGGTAAAGTAACTGGCATTCAAGCCGGTATCGACTAGAAAGCTAATCACCTCACCCAAACTGACAGCCTCATCTACTTTCGTTACCATAACACCAGCAAGCTTCAACATTTTATAATGATGATAAATGGAAGACATGACTTGGTACTGCCCCACAGCAGAGACCGTTAAATAACATTCAATATTGTGACGTGACAGTTTTATTTCCTGCAACTGCTCAGTCCAACAGGTATCTGAGTGCATCAGGCCAGCCGTATCGACCAAGACAACCTTCTTTTGACTTAACTTATCAAGAATTATGTCAAGAGAATGACTTTCATCCACGCTATGAACGGGTACATTCAAAATTCGACCAAAAACTTTCAACTGCTCATGCGCGGCTATTCGATAGCGGTCTGTCGTCACCAGGGCAATATTGTCAGCGCCGTATTCCATCACATAACGGGCCGCCATCTTTCCTATGGTCATGGTTTTGCCACTGCCAGTTGGGCCAACTAGCGCAAAGACACCTTGCCGATCTATTATCTCGGTATGTTCAACACGCAGCGACTTCTCTATAAAATGGCTTAAGTGCTTCCAGGCATCATCGAATTGCGGTTCAGTCGAATTTCCAAGCGCAGCAGAACGCTTCAACCAATGTTGAAATTCCTGATTCAACTGATATTTAAGAGATTTAGATAAACACAGAGACTCGGTCATCTTATCTATTTGTTGCTCCAGAGCACTCTTTTGAGGAAGCGCTTTTTCACGAGCGGCACTTGTTGGTTGCTTGGCCAACAGATCTTTTATTTCTAGAATTTCAGCTCGCATCGCCGATAGCGCATCGCTTTCTTGGACACTATTTTGTTGTTTACTGGCATGCTGCTCAGGTGAAGAAGGCGCTGAAGTAGTCGATTTTGCGCCATTTAATTGTGATACCGAAGGCTCCTGATACTTCTTAGCGCGAACCGCTTCGATTTTTCGCTTTGCCTGCTCCATTTCACGCTGAAGCTGCAAGTGCTTTTCGGCATGCATTCTAGCTAACTGGGAGGGGCTTGGTTCACCCCGAGAAGCAATTTCATCCTTAACAGGCTCTTGCTCCCACTCCTCTTCGTAATCAAGGGCCGCAACAATTTCAACCCCGCCTTCAACTTTTGCATTTGACAAAATAACTGCGTCTGAGCCAAATTCTTCACGAACCAGCCTTAGGGCATCTTGCATGGTGGTTGAAAAAAAGCGTTTAACTTCCATAATACTCACCTAAACCATTAATAATCATTGAGTAGAATACAGCCGTTACCGTTGTCAGTTTCTTGACGATAACACTCACTGCCCAACCGTTGCCACAATTGTAATTTGTTTATTGTTTGGTATTTCCTGATAAGAAAGTACCTTAAGCTGCTCGATTCCGAACCTGACAAACTTCGCTAGAACTGGACGCAGAGGCCCCGAAACCAAAAGAATTGCCGGCTTTCCAAGCATCTCTTGACGCTGGGCAGATTCATTTAATGAGCGCTGTAAGGTTTCTACTATACGCGGCTCCAAAATCATACCCATATCATCCATTCCGCCATTTTTTTGTGACTGTTGAACTGATTTTAGCAATAACTGTTCCAAGTCTGGCTCTAAGGTAATCACCGGTATTTCAGGTTCATTGCCACAAATGTTTTGAATAATCATTCGACGCATACCCTGCCGACACAACTCGGTTAATAATGTCGTATCTGTACTCTTAGTCGTAACATTGACTAAGGCCTCAGCAATAGAACGCATATCCCGAATAGGTACATCTTCAAGCAAGAGGTTTTGCAGCACCTTAAGCAATAAACTGACTGAGACAGTATTTGGCACCAACTCTTCCGAAAGCTTAGGAGACACTTTTGCCAGCTGATCCAACCACTGCTGAACTTCTTCATGCCCCAGGAGCTCATTAGCGTGCTTCTGTAAAACCTGATTTAAATGCGTTGCCACAACGGTACTGGCATCCACCACGGTATAGCCTAAAGTTTGCGCATAATCTTTCTGCGACGCTTCTATCCAAATGGCATCCAAACCAAAAGCTGGATCTTTTCCTGCAATACCATCGATACTACCAAAAACTTGGCCCGGGTTAATTGCTAACTCTCTGTCAGGATGGATTTCGGCTTCGGCAATGGTCACCCCCATTAAGGTAATGCGATAGATATTCGGCATTAAGTCCAGATTATCTCTGATATGCACGGACGGCATCAAAAAACCTAATTCCTGAGAAAGTTTTTTACGCACGCCTTTAATTCGACCCAATAATGCCCCGCCCTGCGCTTTATCTACCAAAGGAATCAAACGATATCCCACTTCCAAACCAATAATATCAACCGTGAGTACATCGTCCCAACCTAACTCTTTGTGTTGTTGCTCTGCAGGCGCACCTGCCTGATTTTCTATTTTATTCGCATCAGATTGAGGTAAAGCCTGCGCCGTCTTAGCTTCGCCAGCCTGCGCAGTTTTTTTGCCGAAAAATGGCATACTGGCATCAAGTCCTTCAGCCTCTTTACGTTTTTTCTCACCAAACCAGGCAATGGCCAGCATCCCCAGACCAAGCCCTAAAAAAGCAAAGTGTGGCATACCTGGTACAATACCCATGACGATCATAATACCTGCGGCAATATAAAGCGCTTTAGGTGACAGGAACATCTGACTCGAAACCTGATCAGACATCCCTTGCGGTGAATTAACACGAGTCACCATAATTGCGGCAGCGGTAGACAAGAGTAGCGAAGGAATTTGAGCGACCAAGCCATCACCAATGGTTAGTAGCGAATACTTTTCAATCGCGTCAGCAAACTCAAGATCATGCTGCATCATCCCGATAGATAAACCACCAATCATATTGATAGCCAAGATTAATAAGCCTGCAACAGCATCGCCTCGCACAAACTTACTGGCACCATCCATCGAACCATAAAAGTCGGCTTCCGTCGCAATTTCTTCACGGCGCTCTTTCGCTTCATTTTGATCAATAATGCCAGCATTCAAATCCGCATCAATAGCCATTTGCTTACCCGGCATGGCGTCCAAGGTAAAACGTGCACTAACCTCCGACACACGGCCTGCACCCTTGGTCACAACAACGAAGTTAATGATCATCAGAATAGCAAAGACCACTAGACCCACGGCATAGTTACCACCAATGACTACTTCGCCAAAGGCTTCAATTACTTTACCCGCAGCATCACCACCTTCGTGACCTTCCAGTAAGACGACACGTGTTGACGCAACATTCAGGGCTAAACGGAGCAGCGTCGCCACAAGCAAGATGGTAGGAAAAATCGCAAACTCGACAGGCCTGAGTGAATAGACGCAGACCAGCAAGACGACTAAGGCTAAGGCAATATTGAAGGTGAAAAGTAAATCCAGTAAAAACGGCGGAACGGGCAAGGTCATCATGCCCAAGATAGCAATGAGTATGAGCGGAATGGCGATATTGCCATTCGCTAAAAACTTCATTTGTTGTAACATCGAGGATTCTTGCATACACCTACTTCATTTGGTTATAGCGTGCTGACTGTGTCATTTTCATGGCTGATCCGGAGACATTTCCAGCCTGAAACCTCTATCTGCAAGAATTAAGCCTGACAGGATTTTAATAACAATAACAATAACTTAAGTTAAGTCACTTAGACGATGCGCCAAAAAAGTAACGCGTTAGAAAGGAGTAACACCAGCTGAAGCTAGTCGAGATCAATTAAATATCCGATTTCAAATCATCTGGGATGGGAAAGTCCGGCATTTTTGGCCGAGGAGAAACACGGCGTCGAAACTGCTTAAGCTGAAATACGTAAGCAAGCACTTGAGCCACAGCCAAATAAAGCCCACTAGGGATTTCCTGGCCTATCTCTGCATGATGATAAACAGAACGCGCCAAAGGTGGCGCCGCGACTTGTTCAATACCATGCGCTTTTGCAATTTCTCGTATTTTCAGCGCGATATGATCATGCCCTTTTGCCAATAGAATCGGCGCAGCATCTTTTTCTGGGTTATACCTAAGCGCAACAGAAAAGTGGGTCGGGTTCGTGATGACCACATCAGCGTCCGGCACATCCTGCATCATTCTGCGTTGTGCCATCTCCATCTGTAACTGACGAATCTTTTGCTTAACCTCTGGCTTACCTTCCGTGTCTTTGAATTCATCTTTGACTTCCTGCTTGGTCATTTTTAAGTTTTTAGTATGATCATAAATTTGAAACGGCACATCTACCGCCGCAATAAGAATCATCGTGCAGCACAAGTAAAAAAAACTCCAACCTAAAATCTGAGTAGCATGAGCCATTGCTGGAATAACGCTTTCATGCCCTAAACCAAGAAACTCTGGCATAAGAGAACGGATCAATAGAATAGCCAGGGTCATCACGATTCCGATTTTGGCGAAGGCTTTAAGCAGTTCGACTAAAGATTTTAGCGCAAACATTCTGCCTATACCTTTTATTGGATTCAGCTTGCTGAGTTTAGGTACTAATGATTTTGGCGAAAACAGCCAACCACCCAAGGCTACAGAACCCACAATGGAGGCGATAAACAACATAAACAAAAAAGGAATGACAATTTGAGTGATTTCAATAGCAGCATTAACGAGGTACAGCCCCATTTGCTTCTGATCTAACACGTTTTCGCGGGTAAAAGAGAAGCTGGCAATCATAATATTGGAGAAACTTTGGGCAAGCTGAGAGCCAAACATCAATAAGCCGGCGGCTCCGGTGATCAACAGAAAGGCGGTATTTAACTCTTTAGATCGGGGAACCTGACCATCTTCACGAGCCTTTTGAATTCGCCTGCCGGTGGGTTCTTCGGTTTTCTCCTGACTGCTGTCATTATCTCCAGCCATCGTTAACGCCCTTTAATTTCACGAAAGAACTCGAATAGCTCAACGCTAAACCGGTTAAACATAGGCGCCACCTGAGAAAATGTCGCCCAAATAAGAAATAAGCCAAAGATCATACCGATGGGAAAGCCTAAAGAAAATACGTTCATTTGTGGCGCAGCACGGGTCACAATACCAAACGAAAGATTGACCACTAAAACCGCGGTAATAACAGGTAACGCGACCAAGAGTGCGGAGGCAAATAACCAGTTTATACGCATCAGAAACTGCCAAAACTGTTCTGGCTGAATACTAACGCCTCCTATAATATCTTCAGAAATAGGCCACACATAGAAGCTTTCGACAATGGTCTCTAACATCACATGATGGCCGTTCATTGCCAAAAATATCAAGGTGACCGCTATCAAATAAATTTGCGACAGAATAGGCACGTTTACACCATTTATCGGGTCAACCATCGATGCGAAACCCAAGCCCATTTGCATCGCAATAATTTGCCCCGCAACGACAAAAATTTGCAATAACATTACGAACATAAAGCCCATCAACGAGCCAATCAATACTTGCTGTAAAGTGATCAATAAGGCATTTAATGACAAAGCTTCAACTAATGGAACTTCCGGTATGATGGGCGCAACCATAATGGCCAATAAAAACGCTAAACTTGTTCTGACTCGCATCGAAACAAGCTGGGTACCGAATACCGGTATAATCATGATAAAGCTAGCGATACGAAACAGTGGCCATAGGAATGAACCTACCCATGCGCCAATTTGTGCATCGGTAAATTCCATAGGCTTAACCTATAAACACTGGAATATTTCGAATCAGGTTTTCCGAATAATCCAGAATCTTTTGCATCATGAAAGGCCCTGCGGCAATCACGACAAATAGGGTCACGACAAGACGAGGCAAAAAACTTAAGGTCTGCTCGTTAATTTGCGTCGCAGCCTGAAATACACTAACGATTAAACCAACGATCAGGCCCGGCACGAGAATGAGACTCACTAATAACAAAATGAGATAAATCGCCTCACTGACGACATCAACAGCAACTTCTGGCGTCATCTTCTAATCCTCAATTTGATTCGTGATAGTAAAAAGTGAATCGATTAAATACCGAAACTCGCAGCCAGACTTCCCATAATTAAAGCCCAGCCATCAATTAATACGAAAAACATAATCTTGAACGGCAAGGAAATGATCATCGGTGATAACATCATCATACCCATTGCCATTAAGACACTGGCTACAACCATATCAATAATTAAAAAAGGTAAGAACAACAAGAATCCAATCTGAAACGCTGTCTTTAATTCACTGGTGACAAATGCAGGCATCAATATGGTAAAGGGCAAATCTTCTAAACTTCCATATTCTTCGCCAGAAATTCTCACAAACAGCGCGATATCATCTTCTCGTGTTTGGGCTAGCATAAATTCACGAAAGGGCTCACTTGCTTTTTTAACCGCATCCAAAGGTGCCAACTCTTCATTGATATAAGGCTGAATCGCACTTTGATTTACTTTTTCTAAAACCGGCGACATGATGAAAAACGTTAGAAACAGCGCTAGCCCAACGACGATCTGATTTGATGGCGTAGATTGAAGCCCTAAAGCCTGCCTGAGAATGGAGAAAACAATAATGGTTCGGGTAAACGAAGTCATCATCATCAACACTGCTGGCAAAAAGGTCAGCGATGTCATTAACGCTAGAATCTGAAGCGTTACCGAATAAGTCTGAGAACCATCTTCATTTGTCACTAGCTTAACCGCTTCGATCCCCATATCTGCCGCGGAGGCTGTCAGTGTTGACAATAAATAGAGAGAGATGATCAGAACATATTTAAGAAGCATCAGCGTCCCTTTTTTGTGTATCCGTCTGGTTCTGCCCATTCAGCATTTGTGGGTTTAACACGGATTGCAGCTTACTCATAAAGTCTGACTGTTTAAGTTTTTCTTCACCCGCCATCGGAATAATAGCCTCATCAAAAGAATGCAGATGACTAACTTGTTGCGTTGTCACGCCGATAAGAAACTGCTGCCCGCGTACATCAATTAAGGCAATTCGTTCACGCGACCCTAAGGCAATCGAGGTGACGACTTTCATATCACGACTACCCGTAAAATTCATACCACCAAAACGTTTGACGAACCATGCCAAGGCATAAATAAACACGATCATCCCAACAAGCACCATCAGTACAACGGGCCAGTTAGTGAAAGCGGATAAGTTCTTATCGGGGTGATCAGGAGTAGCAGTTTCAGCCAAGACAGACGTAGGAAAACAAATCATTATCCAGGTAATGATTTGTTTTAAGCAATAGACTTTTGAAGACTTCAAGACATTACCCTAGGCGTCTAATTCGTTCGGTTGGGCTGACGACATCGGTCAAGCGAATGCCGAACTTCTCGTTTACCATCACAACTTCACCATGGGCTATCAAGGTGCCGTTAATCAAGACATCCAGAGGCTCACCTGCTAGTCTATCGAGCTCAATCACAGAACCTTGATTCAACTGTAACAAGTTGCGAATTGGAATAGATGTGTTACCTACTTCCATAGAAATGGTCACGGGAATATCGAGAATAACATCCAGGTCCGGCGCCATACTACCCGGCTTATCTGCCGTTGGTTTGAACGATTCAAGCGGTGCTGCCTTTATATCATCATCAGCCGTGCTTGCTTCAGCCGCTTCGGCTTCTGCCATGGCCGCCGCCCACTCATCTTCAGTGTTATCTTCGGTATCACCTGACTCTTCCATGGCAGATTCCCATTCCGCTGCCAGACGTTCATCTTCGCTCATGCCATCTTGTGGCTTATCATCATCACTCATCGTCATCTACCATTGCCGTCGTATTTTTAGGGCGTTCGATTTTCTCTTCGATTTTAGCAGCCAAAAGGCCATTACTTTGACCCAACCTTGCCTTAAACATTGGAACCTTATTCGCTGTTAAGGTCACCAATTCAGGAAAATCGATAGGAATAATGTCACCTTTTTTCATTTTCGCAACATCTCGCAACGAAATTCTATCCTCTAAGACTGTTACATTGACTGGTACTCTTGCTTCTAACAAGTCTTTTCGAATCGTCGTCATCCATCTTTCGTCAACATCATCGACATCACTTTGAACCCCAGCATCTAATATTTCCCTAATTGGCTCTATGGTCGAATAAGGAATCGCTAGATGCAAATCCCCCCCACCACCATCCAGTTCAATATGAAATGTACTGACAACCACCACTTCGCTAGGGCTGACAATATTTGCCATAGAGGGGTTCACTTCAGAGTTCACATACTCAAAATCGATTTTAAAAACCGCGTTCCATGCTTCCTTCATGTCGACAAAAACTTGCTCCAAGACCATGTGAACAACCCGAATTTCGGTCGGGGTAAATTCTCGGCCCTCAATTTTTGCATGTCGACCATCACCACCAAAAAAGTTATCAACCAGTTTGAAAACGAGTTTGGCATCAAAAATAAATAAGCCTGCGCCGCGAAGGGGCCTGAGTTTAACGATATTAAGGCTTGTAGGAACATATAAAGTATGAATATATTCCCCAAACTTCATGATTTGGACACCGCCCGTCGAGACATCGGCATTTCGGCGCAAAAGGTTGAATAGACTTATTCGGGTATACCGAGCGAAGCGTTCATTGATCATTTCCAATGTCGGCATTCGGCCACGAACGATACGATCTTGACTCGCTAGGTCATAATTTCGTATGCCTTCATCATCAATATCGTCTTCGGTATCGATATCTCCATCATCGACACCGTGCAATAACGCATCTATTTCATCTTGTGATAATAAATCTTGCACAGTTGCATCCGATTAGTTAAAAAAATTGAACCTTGTTGGTCTAAAGATGTTTACCTATCCACAAGGCTCATCCGACCTTAGCCATTAAAGCTACTGCAATACAAAGTTGGTGAAGTACACATTTTCGATCTGGCTCTCCTCTCCTTCATTGGACAGTATCGAATTGATGAGCTCAACAGTCTTTTGTTGAAGCGCAACCTTACCCGCTTC
Source organism: Oleiphilus sp. (assembly GCA_048058835.1). Classification (GTDB taxonomy): domain Bacteria; phylum Pseudomonadota; class Gammaproteobacteria; order Pseudomonadales; family Oleiphilaceae; genus PZPK01. The sequence continues at coordinate 166,454 of JBLLNS010000010.1, read as the reverse complement.
TGTTTTAATTTCATTGAAATCCTGACCACCGTAAGTACTGATCAAGCGTGATCGAATTAACGGCATGTGATGCTCCATACTATTGAAAACATTGGCATCTCGACTCGCTACGGAGAGTGAAATCTGCATGTACCGTTGTCGACCATCCACATTAAACGTTACTAAAAAAGGTGGTTTGATATCAAAGTAGCTCGCGGGCAGTTTTACAGGTTCTTCAGGTGCGGCTTCCTCCTCGGCTGGGCTATCATCACTCGTCAACAAGAACAAGGTCACCCCAACAGAAAGCCCCACCGCCAATACTGCCACTAACGCGACGATGATGATCGTTTTTTTGTTCGACTTTTTACCTTCTTCTTGTTTCTCTTCCGTATTATTATCGTCTGCCACGCCAAATTCCCGTCAAAATCAATCTGAGCTGTATTTCTTAAGATATACAGCAAGTTACATACCACATTCATATCTTAGTTAACTAAAATACAAACTTATCCAAGCTAGTAAAGCTATCTTACTAGTTTAGCCGATTGTAGAGGAATTCACAGACTGAAAGTTAATTAAACAAAGTAGTCGACAAGGTTTGTTTCTTTGATATTAACGACTTGCTCGGATTGTTGCTCCTCACTCAAGTCTTCATCCCCATCTGCTCCGTTTCGGCCAAAACCAGCTTCGGATGATTGCTGGGCAAAACCATGTGGCTCTTCTTGCGAGCCTGCATCCACATTGACATCGCCCACATTGACACCATTTGCTTCCATCATTTCTCGCAGCCTGACAACATTCGATTCCAGAAGATCTCTCACAGAGGCATTATTGACATTAAAGGTGACTGACGCGACATCATTTTGGACATTAATTTTAACATCAATAGGTCCAAGCTCTGCCGGATTTAAGTGCATTTCAGCAGCTTGAATATTACGCCCTGTAAACCAGACAATTTTCTGGCTCACTTCCTCTCCCCACTCTTGGGCGCTGACTGGCGTACTTAGAGTTGTTGAATATTGTTTAAGGCTTTCTGGTGTGGCACGGAGTTGTATATCGGAAAACTTACTCGCCGGTTTCTCTTTGATATCCACTAAGGTTTCTAAGGTAGTCTCTGCTAGGGAAGCACTATCTCGCCCTCCACCCAATGATAATTGTTCCATTTGTAACTGAAACGATTGATCAGACTTAGATAAAAGTTGTTCTGTTTGCGGTTTTAGCATTTGACCATCAAGACTCAAGCCTTCAGTGCCTGTCTGCCGATTGACACTTTGCGAGAGTTGCTGAGGGTCATAGTGTTGCCATTTATTCTCTTTTGCGGGTCCGTGCTGAGCGTTAAAGGCAAAGCCGAGTAAGGCCGGTTTAGCCTCCTGCATCTCACTGGCACTCTTCATTTGCTTAGAAAATGACTGCATAGCCTGAAACAGTTGAGCCAGTAAGACTTGAATATTTTCTAGTGACTCTGCGTCTTCTAGCGTCAAGTTATCCAGATCGATATTTAGTTGTTTAAGATCTTCCAGCTGCAAACCATCGAGTTCAAGACCTAGCTCTTGTTGAAGTAAGGTATCTAAACTCGCTATCAGATCCGGCAATTTTCCGCCCATATCAAGCGAAGTCAATCCATCTAAGGACAAATCCTGCCTATTCAACCAGTCCCCCATTGCTGCCAATGAGCTATCATTTTCCTGCAAACCGGAGAATTGGCGCTTCAAATCTTTAAGCAACTGACTTAAGTCTTCAAGGCTTTTTTTACTCTCGGTATCGAGCTGAGAAGTCTCCTGCTTGGCACCATCTTCTACTAATGAAGAAAGCACCTTGGTAAAGCCTCGCTGCTCAAGCCCGTCAATGCTTGCGCTGGTGTCTGCCTTGCCATTTTCTATTTGAGAAGACATGGAAACACCTTTCATAGATTGTGATGAAATTTCTTTTGCAGGCAGTGATGAAAGCAATAATTCAGGCATAAGATCCTATCCCCAATAAAACACACTAAATGACGGATAACAGTAATCATGAAAGGCACCTAAACATGTTCATTCAGCTTACTTTCACAACAGCGTTTGATTTGTTTAATGCGAAAATCGCGCCAATCATATTCAGCGATTGCATTTCATCAAATAATGGTCAGGAGAATAGACGTGTATTTTTTAGAATATATCCTATCGGTCTAATCACAGGCTTAGACCAAAGTTAATCGGATTGACAAGAGGAAGATGGATCAGTAACTCATTCGGCTATTCGTTGAATCGTAAACAGTTGATCAAAGTTAGCAATTTCAAAAATTTTATAAACATCAGGAATACAGTTCACGATGGAAATTTTCGCATCATTTGCCGCATAATCTTTCAGTAACAGAAGCATGCCCAATGCCGAGCTGTCAAGGTAGGTTAATTCTTCCATATTCAGAACATAATGATCAACAGACTTAGTAGCCTGGCTTTGATAGGCATCACTAAAAACTTGGTGAGATGCAAAATCCAAACGCCCCGTGAACTTAAGGTTTAGAGTTTTATTTGCTTCGTCATAACTTTGCTGCACTGACATTTAGATATTCCTTTTTCATTGTCTAGCTGTGAATTTCACAGGCTTTCAATATCGCTTTAGGTATTTTCTCTATTGGTAATACTTGTTGTACTGCATTTAGACGGATAGCCGCACTTGGCATCCCCCATACGACACTTGTTTCCTCATCTTGAGCGAAGGTGCTTCCACCAACATCAAAGATGCTTTTAAGGCCATTAGCGCCATCACTACCCATGCCGGTTAAAATGACCCCGACGGTATGCTTACCAACATGTCGAACTGCTGAATCGAACAAAACATCGACTGAAGGCCTATGCCGGTTAACTTTCTCTGCACTGTTCAAACGCGTGAAATAAGCGTCACCTTTTTGCGCAACTTCCAAGTGAAAGTCGCCATTAGCAAGATAAGCATGTCCTGGCTCGATCTTCATTCCTTCAGCCGCTTCCTGTACCTTTATTGTCGATTTAGCATCGAGTCGATGTGCCAGAGAGGCGCTAAATGAAGCCGGAATATGCTGAGCTAATAATATTGCCGGTGAATTTTCAGGCATCGCTTGCAGTATTTGTCGGATCGCTTCTACGCCTCCTGTGGAACTTCCTATCACGATAACCTTACGATAATCATAGCTGGCTTTGGCAATCTTTTTGGTTTTACTTTGAACTAATTTATTAAAATGAGATACATTGGCCGCTGCTGCTTGCCGAACCTTTTCTTGTATCACGCGAGCATATTGGCTGACACTCGCCCAGTCATCGCCATTTGGTTTGACTAGAAAATCTACTGCACCAATTTCCAGAGCTTCAAGTGTTGCTGGCGCCCCTTTTTCCGTTAAAGTAGAGATCATCACCACCGGCATCGGCCGAAGACGCATGAGGTTACGGAGAAAAGTAATGCCATCCATTCTTGGCATCTCTATATCCAGAGTTAACACATCAGGATTAAATTGCTTTATTTTTTCTCGTGCATCCAAAGGATCTTCAGCTGTCGCCACGACTTCCATATCATTTGTCGAGCCAATGATTGCACTTAGCAACTGCCTCATCAACTCAGAGTCGTCAACGATCAACACTTTTATTTTACTCAATTCTTAGACCTCATGCAGGTGCTTGATACTCACTTTTCTAAGGACTGATCAACAAACTCTTCGGTTGCAAGGCTAATCAAACAATTCCACTCCACCACTTGAACGAGGTTTATCATTAAGTTTTCGACTATAATTTAGTTCGCGTTCGAGTATCGTTTCATTCTGAACATCACGAATTTTACGCATTTTGACAGCACCGGTTTTTGGAAAGTATAGTATTTTTCTTGGGTATAGCCCGCCAACATCTGAGGCGGCTAAATCAAAACCCTCTTCTTCGATGTAATGCTTCACAAAGGTTATGTTACGTTCACCAATATAATTCAAATGCGCCATCACATTGGCACCACCAAAAACTTTTATTTCCAAGTTTTCTTTTTTACCGCCTAGCTTAAGAATCTCATTAATTAAAAACTCCATAGCCCAGTTACCGTAACGTGCTGCCGAGCTTACCGAGTCTCCCCATTGCTCATTTGTATATTCGGCTTTAGATGGCAACATAAAGTGATTCATACCACCAATTTCCATTTTGACGTCCCGAATACAGGCAGAAACGCAAGAGCCAAGAACAGTGACGATCATTTCATCCATTCGAGTAACGTACAGTTCACCCGGCAGAATTTTAGCTGCGATACAAGCTCGCTGCTTATCCCAATATCGGTTTATGTGCTCAAAGCCCATTAACGCCGGCGGTAAATTTGTTGTCTCACTCATTTAACTTGCCCAAATGGAATGACATGAATGTAAGAATTTGCTATGTGTCAGTAACACTACTTTTTCTGAAAAACGGTTTTACCGATGCCTTGATATCGCTGACAAACCCGACTCACACTTTCCGAGTGTCCAATCACTAAATACCCGCCATCATTTAGCATATCTGCAAAACGGTTAAATAATTGCGCTTGAGTAGCTTCATTAAAATAAATCACCACGTTGCGACAAAATATGACATCAAACTTACTTTTCATAGGCCATTTTTCTAGCAAGTTTAAACGTTTAAAGCGAACTATTTCCTGAAGAGAAGGCTTCACTTTGACGACCTCTGGATGATTCCTGTCGTACAAAAACCATTTTCTTTTTTGTTCAATACTCAAATTTTCTATTCTAGCTGCGCTATATATCCCTAACTTACCTGCTTCAACCACACTGGAGTCCAAATCAGTAGCCAGTATTTTACAGTCCCAGTTATATTGCTGTTTTAATTCAAACAAGGTCATCGCAATACTGTAGGGTTCTTCTCCGGTGGAGCAACCAGCAGACCAAATTCGAACTTTCTTATTCGTTGATTTTTGAGCAACCCAGTCATTGCTAGCAACCTGCTCCAGAAATTCAAAATGATGCGCTTCTCGAAAAAATGACGTCAAGTTGGTACTGATGGCATTGATGAAATGACTCACCTCGGGGCTGCTTTCATTTTCGATGAGCGGGATATAGCCTGAAGCACAAGTCAGCTCTAACTCTCTAAGCCTTCTTGCGAGACGGCCGTATAACATGTCTTTTTTATGCGGTCCGAGCACAATGCCGGTGTACAGATAGGCAAGTTCACTGAGAGTGTTAAAATCCTTGTCCGTCATTTTAAACTCACGTTCTGTCATCGTCACCATCGCTGTGAATCCCTTATTCAATAGCCGCTTGATTGTCTAGGAGAAGGCCAGCATTCAGGTCCAAAATAATGACCATCTTTTGTTCAATATTTGCCAAACCTTTTATATATTGTGACTCAAAGGTTCTGGCTAGCTCCGGTGAAGGTTGAATATCGTTTTCAGCTAAATCATGTACATCTGAAACAGCATCCACAACAATACCCACTACTTTGGATGGATGACTATCCAGTTCAGACGGAACTGAAATAATGATGACGACCGTTTCATCGGTATAACGTAAATCTCTAATGCCAAAGCAAGAACGTAAATCTATAATCGGCGATATCGTGCCTCGTAAATTCATCACACCCAATACATGTGGTGGCGAATTGGGCACATCCGTAGTTGCTTGCCAACCTCTAATTTCCTGAACAGACAATATATTAATCGCAAACTCTTCATCGCCCATCAAAAAAGATAGGTATTGCTCCGTAGGCTCATCCCGAATTTCGTCATCTCGCTCATCAAGCTCTGGCTGATTTACTGGCGTTTGTGTACTCATCTAATTTTCTTCACGTTTGTTCAAGTTGCGCAACACTGTCATCAGGTTTGTTTATTTTGCGGTAAGCCGTCTGCCCTACATCCGCTATTTTAATCAAACCATTGATATCCAGTATTAAGGAAACCGAGCCATTTCCTAAAATAGTGGCCCCTGAAATGCCAACAACTGATCGATAGTTTTCCTGCAAACTCTTAATGACAACTTGCTGTTGTGCCAAAAGCTCATCAACTTGCACTGCAACTTTCATATTCTCACTTTCTACGATGACTAATATACGGTGGGTCGTCGGTTGCTGTGCTTCTTTGATGTTGAAGGTATCACTCAGCCGGATAATCGGGACGTATTCTTCTCGAATGAGTAATACATCGCTACCTCCAGAAACGCGATGAATGGTTTGCTTATCTGCTTCAATTGATTCCACAATGGCGATCAAGGGTACAATAAAAACCTGTTGACCCACTCGAATGAGCTGACCATCTAAAATGGCCAATGTCAGTGGCAAACGAATGGTAAAGGTGCTTCCAGAACCTTTAGTAGACTCTAGCTCTACCGTACCATTCAACTCCTGAATATTTCGCCTTACCACATCCATACCCACGCCTCGGCCGGATATATCCGTGACCGTTTGTGAGGTTGAAAAACCGGGTTCAAAAATAAGGTTATGGATCTGCTCAGTTGTTAGTTTATCTGACTCCGCAACCAAGCCATTTTCTATCGCTTTTGCTAGTATGCGCTCTTCATCTAAACCCGCCCCGTCATCGATGATTTGTATCATTATATTGCCACCTTGATGAAACGCATTCAGGGTAATTTTACCCATATCATCTTTATTTTGAGCTAGGCGAGTTTCAGGAAGTTCGATGCCATGATCTAGAGAATTTCTGACGAGATGCACTAAGGGGTCACCAATTTTTTCCATGACGGTTTTATCCAATTCCGTCTGCTCACCCAACAATTCCAATTCCACTTTTTTGTTTAACGATTTACTCATGTCATGAACTAAGCGTGGAAAACGTGCGAAAGCAAAACTGATAGGCAGCATTCTGATCCGCATGACACTTTCTTGTAGATCTCGCGTGTGCTGGGTAAGTTGATCAAGCCCCTCTAGTAAATAATCAAGTTTGCTTTGGTCGAAATCTTTACCGATTTCATTGAGCATGGACTGCGTGATCACTAACTCGCCAACCAAGTTTATGAGGCTATCCAGCTTGTCTGTGCCCACTCGGATGGAAGACGTTTCTTGTTTGCTTTCTTTTCCGACCATCACTGCTTTGGCTTCGACAGCTGCTTTATTGCCATCTGCAACAATTTGATTCGTATCGGATGCGGTAGTTTCTGCGTTTTTTGTTTTCTCTGTTACTTTGACGCTCGTTGCTGCTTTGATACTTGTTGTTGCTTCAGAAATTTCACTAGCCTTGTTACTCTCTTTCTTTTCAGAACGGCCTTCTGTGCTTTGGGCTAAGGGCTCGATACGGATATCTGCATCATCGATCACCCATTCAAAGACTTCTTCAATCTTAGATTTTTCTACTTCGGCATAAAGTTCTAGATCCCATGCCAAATAGCAGGCTTCAGGGTCAAGTTCAGGCAAGGATGGCATATTGTCCAAAACGACTTTGATATCAAGATGCCCTAATTCCTCAAGCTCTCGAAACATTCTGATAGGGTCGTTGCCTGTTTTGAGCATATCTTGATCGGGATTGAAAAATATTTTCCAACCATTTGCTTCATGGAGTTCGCCGGTTTGCTCTTGCAACTCAACGACCTCAGACGAAGTTGTCCCGGCGTCCGCTGAAACCTCAGCGCTTCCATCTAGGTTTTCTAAAATTGCATTGAAGGAGGCTTTAAGTTGAGTGGCTTGCGTTGTGCTGCATTGTTTCGTCGACTCTAGCTCATTGACCATGGTGCGAATACAATCAACAGCGCTAAGAAATAGTTCAACATGCTCAGTTTGAATCCGAAACTCACCTGAACGTATCAGATCAAGTAAGGTTTCTACCACATGGGTAAAGTCAGCAATATCAGCAAACCCAAAGGTCGCGCTGCCACCTTTAATGGAGTGAGCAGCCCTGAAAATCTCATTAATGCTTTCATCATCTGGCGCTTTTGGGTCCAGCTTTAAAAGCGAAGACTCCATCACATCTAGGCCTTCGTAGCTTTCTTCAAAAAAAACTTGATGAAACTGACTAAGATCTACGCCCATTTATGGCCCTGCAATAACTACGTTTTAGAATTGAGTGAGGTTGCACGAATACAGTTTTCTCAACTAATCAATCACCTTGTAAATGGTGGCAAGTAATTGATCTGGATTAAAGGGTTTCACCAGCCAACCTGTCGCACCAGCACTTCTACCTTCTTTCTTCTTATCGCTACCGCTTTCAGTGGTGAGCATTAATATCGGGGTAAACTTGTAACTAGGGAGCGCACGCAGCTGCTTCACTAATTCAATCCCATCCATCTTAGGCATGTTAACATCAGATATCACCAAGTCGATTTGCGACTGTTTCGCTTTGTCCAATGCTTCTACACCATCGGCTGCTTCAATCACGTCATGGCCAGCCGTTTTTAAGGTAAATGAAACCATTTGGCGTATGGAGGTTGAGTCATCTACTGCTAGGATTGTTGCCACACATATTCCTCTTATCTTTCCTTTATATTTTTGCCATACAAGTCTTTCACAAGACTATTCCACATCAGCACAATAAACTAATTTGCCGACGATATGTTTAGAACTTGCTCTAAACCCAACAACAAGACTGCTGCTTTGAACTCTTCAGAAACCCCTAGCCATTCGATATTGACTCCCTTATTCACCCAAAACGTAAAAAAGCCAGCAAGCAATTGCAAAATTGCAGTATCGATCCTGGTTACTTTATGTGCATCAATACTAAAGGATGACGTCGAAACCGCGACTTCACCTAATTCAGAATAGAGAGATTCTGCGCGAGCAATCGTCAGCACGCCCTCTAAAGTAAAGTCTGCTCTCATAGGTGACTCTTCAATCGAAAAAAGGGAAATAGTAAGTTAACTTTAGTCGTTATTCAGCAGAATGCCATCGCATCGGTAAGCGAAATAACGTGATTTCTGATACTAAATTCAGTGAATTGACGTTGTTGTCTGAGAAAGATGGAATAGGCTTGAGAGGACAAATGCCGAGCAAAACTTAGTCGTGATGATCCCATATGGGGTCAGGGCAGACACCTAGGTCTGCCCCTACAGGTATGTATGACCCATTGCTTGCAGGAGCGAACCTGTGTGTTCGCCCTAGGGTATGCAAAGGCTCGTTTGTGCCAGATCAAGCCCTAAGTGTTCCCGCTAAAACGCAACTCAAATCAAGCGTCATTCCGTACTCGTTACGGAATCTATTGTTTAAGCTATTCGAAGCTTGGAGGTAAAACACTAGCTATTGAACTAGCGACCAAGACTATGGATTGACGCTTGCGCGTCAATAAAGAGTTTGAGCTGTGAGTTCAATTGGTCAGTGCATCACCTAGGGCGAACACACAGGTTCGCCCCTACAAAAAGTATCACCAGGCACAGAGTGCAGACTACGTTTTAGTTTGATATTTGTATGTGATTTTCAATGCATCAAATTGAGAGCTAACTTTTACAGCTTAAGAACGGTATTTACGCGCCAGAAAGTCTGACTCTATTTGTTGTTGTTCTTTTTTGTCGGCTGCACTGACTTCTTGTTTTTGATATTTTTCAATTAAGTCTGCCATACCTTTACGTTTCTGGTGAAGCTCAGTCCACACTTTTAGTGCTTGTTGGAATTCATTTTCGGCAATATCTAAAACACCACTCTGTTGGTTAATTGCCGCATCTATTTGACTAAGAAATTGCAGGTTTGCCTGTAAGCTCTGAGCATTATTCACCTGAGATACACCTTGCTTCATATCTGAGAGATACTGCCCTTGATAGTGTTTTAAACTTTCAACTTGCTCTAGCTGTTGATCCCGATAGCGCCTTTTTTTATTCAGCTCATCCAGGGCTTTATTTTCATTGCGCAAGGCGAGTTCCAGCACAACACTTAATCTTTCTGATTTTTTTTTCAAGCTATGTTCGCCCTTTTTAATCAGTATTTGGCTTATTTAAACCGCTATTTACTCGGTGCAGCAATTGTACTACTCATCTGGGAAACCGACATAGGCAATGCAGCTGATTCATTTAATCCTTGCGTGAGGAAGCTTTTCATTTTGTCGATGCGCTCAATAGCAAAGTCTGTCTGTGGATCTGAACCTGGCACATAAGCCCCCACACTGATCAGATCACGAGCTTGCTGATAGCGTGCAAAAATCTGTTTAAATCGCATCGCATCCTGAAGGTGTTCATTCGTGGTGATATGAGGCATCACACGACTGATCGAACCTTCGATATCAATTGCAGGATAATGGCCTTCTTCAGCTAAACTTCGAGACAGTACGATATGCCCATCCAAAATTGCTCTTGCGGCATCAGCGATGGGGTCTTGTTGGTCATCACCTTCTGTCAAGACGGTATAGAAAGCGGTGATCGAGCCTCCACCTTTTTGGCCATTACCGGCACGTTCTACCAATTGAGGCAGTTTAGCAAAAACAGAGGGCGGGTAGCCTTTTGTCGCGGGAGGCTCACCGACCGAAAGCGCTATCTCTCTTTGTGCTTGAGCGTAACGGGTTAATGAATCCATGAGCAAGAGGACATTTTTTCCTTGATCTCGAAAGTATTCAGCAATACGCGTCGTTAACATAGATGCCCTGAGTCGCATCAACGGTGAGTCATCCGCTGGCGAGGCGACAACGACCGCACGCTTGAGACCTTCCTCCGCCAGAATATCCTCAATAAACTCTTTGACCTCCCTTCCCCTTTCACCGATCAGCCCAACGACCACAATATCGGCCGTGGTAAAGCGCGTCATCATTCCCAAGAGCATACTCTTGCCCACACCACTGCCTGCAAACAAACCAATACGCTGACCAATACCGACGGTTAACAATGAATTAATAGCCTTGATGCCAACATCAAGCGAGTTTCGAATAGGTGCTCTCGCCAAAGGGTTAATCACTTGGCCGTTGAAAGGAATATAGGAGTCGATCTCCAGCGGGCCTTTGCCGTCAAGGACGTTTCCTGCGCCGTCCAAAACCCGGCCAAGCAAGCCCCAGCCGACGGCAACTTCACTGATGCTATCGGCGGGCGTCACCAGCGCGCCAGGTTTCAGACCATCAGCGGCAGTCAAGGGCATGAGAAATGTTTTCTCATCATCAAACCCCACTACTTCAGCCTCAATCAAGGCACCGTTTGCTGAATGAATATGGCAACGATCACCAACAATGCAATGACAACCCACCGCTTCGAGCGTTAAACCCACCATTCGCGTCAGACGCCCATTAAACTCTGCATTCGCTTTTCTCGGCACAGCCTCAGCAAAGTGGTTTAGTTTTGCACTAATGCGAGAAGTGATGTGATTAGTCATCATCAGAGGGTTCACCTTCAATCTCGTCGATACCGTGTTTTTTTGGCGGACTATCAGGCTTTATATTTTCTAACTCTGAGTCCACTTCTGAGTTGGCTTCAGTTTCAATCTCGGTTTCGGTTTCGGTTTCGGTTTCGGTTTCGGTTTCGGTTTCGGTTTCGGTTTCGGTTTCGGTTTCGGTATGCAATTCTGGGTCTGCACTATCAGCTTTGCCACTCGTTTTTTCTGTGGTGACCTGCTCTGGCAGTTTTTCTTGCTGGTCTTGCTGCGTCAGAGTGTCCGATGAGTAATCGCTTAATGCTGCTATGGTCGAAGGTACTTCAATTTCTGTCGCATCCTCAGTCCCTTGAATCGTGGCGGATAACATCGCTTGCACGGTCTTCTGGAAACGTTTTTCAATGGTGTGATCAATTAACTGTGAGGAAGAACTTAACTGAAAACCTCCAGGCAAAATAGAGTCATCCGTTTTGATGATAATATTAGCGGAAAGTCGTTCGAATATCGGCTGTATAAAAGCTTCATCCTGAGGGTTCACTCGGACAGAGAAACCCTTGTCTACTTTCGGCAGCTCATTAAGAATATGATGAAGCGCTTGCTTTATAGAAGATGAATCTATACTCAGCTCACGATAGATTACTGCCCTAGACACCGCCATAGAGACATTCAGCATGGCTTCTTCTAGGAGACTTTGCTGCTTGTTTAAGGGGGCAACCAGTTCAGACAACATGGTCTCCAAGTTGGCTATGGCGTCATCAACCTGCTTTTGGCCTGCTGCCAAACCTTCCTCCATGCCCTTGGAAAAGCCTTCTTGATACCCCTGCTCTTTCCCTTCCGCCCTACCTTCTTCCAAACCTTGTTTCTGACCTGTTTTTCGGCCTTCTTCCAAACCAGATTCGTAGGCTTGCTGTCGTATTTTTTCTATCTCAGTCGCTGTAGGTAACTTGAGTCTATCTCTTTGCGCGCTGCTAAGGCCTCTAGACCCTGGCTTATCTGACCCGATATTAGGTAATTCCCAACGTTCGTAGGCGGTTAGCTTTCCTGGGTCTGTAGGTTTGGATTTATCCACCATATTAAATCATCGCTTCGCCGGAACCACCCAAGGCAATTTCGCCAGATTCAGACAAGCGTCTTGCAATGGTGAGAATTTCTTTTTGGGACGCTTCGACTTCACTGACTTTGACAGGCCCTTTCGCCTCTAAATCATCACGCAACAATTCTGCGGCGCGTTTCGACATGTTCTTGAATATTTTTTCTTGTAGCTCTGGATCGGCACCTTTTAATGCAATGATCAATATATCGGAAGACACTTCACGGAGTAATGTCTGGATACCTTTGTCGTCAACATCTTTAAGGTTGTCGAAGACGAACATCAAGTCTTCAATTTCGCCACCTAAGTCGGCATCGACTTCTTTGATGCTATCCATCAAATCTGCTTCGATTGAAGTATCGATAAAGTTCATGATATCTGCAGCACATTTGATACCTCCAATTTTGCTGGTTTTTGTTGAAGCGTTACCGGAAAACTGTTTTTCTAGAATATCGTTCAGTTCTTGCAGTGCTTGAGGTTGAATACTTTCGAGAGAAGCGACCCGCATAATGACATCCAAGCGCACTTTTTCATCCAACACGCCCAACACTTCCGCAGCTTGATCTGATTCCAGATAGGATAGCACGATAGCTTGAATCTGCGGATGCTCATAACGTATCAGCTCCGCGACGGCTCGGCCATCCATCCACTTTAGGGTATCCAGACCGGTGGTATTCCCGCCCACCAAAATGCGGTCGATCAAACTATCTGCTTTATCTTGGCCCAGAGCTTCGGTCAGCATGTTCTTGATAAATTGATCTGAGCCGATCCCCATTCCGGTTTGCTTACCGACTGACTCGAGAAAGTCAATCATCACTGCTTCAACTTGATCTTGAGTAATATCTTTTAGGGTCGCCATCGCAGTACCGACACGCTGCACTTCTTTTGGCCCCATATGTTTTAATATCTGAGCAGCCTCAGCTTCGCCCAAACTCATTAAAAGAATGGCGGCAGCATCCACACGGGTAATCTTCGGCAGTTTTTTATCTGGAGCATTATCACTCATCAACATTTACCCATTGACGTATTACTTGAGCAACCCGAGCAGGATCTTCAGCGATTAGCCCTTTCAAGGCATTAATTTGACGGTCAAAGCCTTCTGATGCGCCGGGTAACAAAAATTCATCCGATGCACTTAAACTGACTCGACCACCCGCTTCACCATCTTCCATCGACGCCATTTGTGCCAAACCATCATCGTCACCGGCTAATGCAAACTCTTTAGCCTGAGCCCCACTGGTCGCCAAGTTTTTGAATATCGGTCTGATGACTGTAAAGATCACAATCACCGCCATCAACAAGGCGAGAACTTTCCAGATAATGTCCCAAAACCAGTTTTGCTCCCATATAGGCGGCTCAACAAAAGGCTCGACAACCACTGGCGCAAAAGGCGTATTAATCACGTTAACACTGTCGCCTCTGGCGGCTGAGTAACCCACTGCATTTCTGACCAGTAAGGTAAGCCTTTCCAACTCAGCTTCCGTCCAAGGCGTAAAAGTGACCTCCCCGGATTCCGGATTGATAGAACGAATATCGTCAATCGCGACGGCAACCGTTAGGCGTTTTAAGTTTCCTTGTTGATGACGAGTATAGCTAATAGTTCTGTCGACTTCATAATTTCGCGTCTTTTGAGAACGAATATTTGTTGGCACGCCACCGTCTTGGCCAGCTGCCGCTCCACCCTCCTCAGGCACCTGGGCATTTGCTGGCGGCTGATTAGCCAAGGCTCCAGGAATACCGCCATCCGCTAAAGTTTGTCTTTGTTCTTCGAGCGTTTGCTCACTGCGAATAATTTGCGCATCAGGATTAAAAGACTCTTCAGTCGACTCCGTTTTAGTAAAGTCGATATCGGCAGACACTTCTGAACGAAAGCGTTCTGCTCCCATAATTGGCGTCAGCAAACTGGTGATGCGGTTGTTCAACACTTCTTCAAGTTTACGAGAGTATTCAAACTCCTTGGAAACCATTTTATCAAGTTCAGTTTCATCATTTTTAGAGAGCAAGTTGCCATTCTGATCTACAACGGTCACCTGAGACTTATTCATCTCTGCTACACTACCCGCCACTAAATTGACAATCGCATCGACTTGTTCACGTGTAATGGGTCTTGAGGATGAGCTGTCGACTAGTACTGAGGCAGTTGGTTGACGGGTATCTCGAACAAAAACAGAACGCTTTGGAATCGCTAAATGAACGCGGGCATGTCGTATATTATTAAAACTGGCAATAGAGCGGGATAACTCACCTTCTAGACCACGTTTAAAACGTGTCGATTCCATAAACTGACTCGTGCCCAGAGCCTGCTCTTTATCTAAAATTTCATACCCGATGGATTGCTCACTGGTGATGCCATTCGCCGCAAGCTTCATTCTCGATTCATACAGCTTACTGGACTCAACCAGCAACATACCGGTTCGATGATCAATTTTGAATTCGACGCCGTTCAAGTTCAACACGCGCGTGGCTTCTTCGAGATCTTGTGCTTTGATGTTGTTCATCAAGGGCTGATAATTTGGTTCCTGAAGCCACAAAACGAGAGCTAAACCCAATGCGACACTGGCTGCAAGACCAATCATCAAACCAATTTGTCGAAACATCCCTAAACGGTTTATTCCCGTCATCAAATCACTTTCAGAACCGATAGAGTCCATGTCTGAACCGGATGACATTTTTGCAGGCAGGTTATTTCCCGTTTCAGCAGGTGCGAGAGCCATTAGCCACCTCTCTTAGCAAGTGCGCTACCAAACAAGCACCCTGCCTTAATATTGGCAGACGCGCTGTTGATACATTGGTGTTTAGTGTGTGTCGGCATAACTGTGAACCCATTTCGTATTTTTTCAATTCGCTAGCATTGGCTAACACATTTAATCAGACAGGCATTTTCATAATATCTTCATAGGCCTGAACAACTTTATTTCTGACCTGTGTCAATGCTTGAAAAGACACGGATGATTTTTGTGATTGAATCATCACTTGGGATAACGATACGGAAGGGTCACCCTGCACGTAAGCCGTGGTCATTGCGCTCGACCTTTGCTGTGTTTCGCTCACCTTATTGACTGCCGTAGACAGCAGATCACTAAATTTAGGTGTGGCTTGGGTCGGCTGAGAGGCCTGAGTGCCCTGGATTTGGTTTGGTGAAATTTCCGGCTTTAGCTCTTGGGGCTTTTGTACCTGCGCCCGCAAATTCCGCATTTCAGCCAAAACTTGATTAATATCTGCCCTCCCCGTTACAGAGCTAATTCCAGACATATATCACCTCGTCAAAAAAATGTTATTAATTATTCCCATTACACTAATAAAGCACAAAGCGGGCCAACATTGCTTAAGACTTGATTATCTAAGCTGAACGAATAAGCACTTTAGTGCTGGTGAACTTACTGAAGAGAGACTAAAGGATGAGCATTGAATGTACTGAACAAAAAGAACCAATTAAACATGTCAATTTAACCTTGATGGGGAGGTAGCAAATTTTAGCAGCGCCAAGAAGTCGTTAATATTTTTCCAAGTAACTGAAAAAACAAGGCAAGCCGAACGACTTGCCTTGCATAACTTGCTTTACCAAAAAAGCTGAATCTAAGCTGACAATTTAGCCCTAACATCAATACCATTATCACGCATTTGTGCAAGCTTATAGCGAAGCGTTCGCGGACTGATGCCGAGTTTTTCAGCAGCATTTTTCTTCTTACCATTTTCCTGCTTCAAGGTATCAATAATGATTTGATACTCTCTAAGTTTTAAGTCTTTGCCTAAGCCGGACATGGAGTCGGATTCGAGCTCTACCTCAATCACCTCATCAGGCGAATCGTTCGGTTCAGACTGAACCTGATCTAATATCCAGTTTGAGGTATTGGCATTATCCAAACAGAAATCTGCGATCGTCACGATGCCGTTTGCCGCTAAAATCAGCGAACGCTGGATCGCATTATCAAGCTCTCTCACATTCCCTGGCCATGCATAACTCGTCAGATAAGCCTTCACGTCTTCAGCAAACTGCATTGGTGAACGTTTCATTTTTTGAGCATGCTCGTCTAATAATCGTTGCGCCAAGGGCCAAATGTCCAGTGGGCGCTCTCGTAAGGGTTTCCACATCATCGGAAAAACGCTGAGTCGATAGTATAAATCTTCTCTGAACTTACCCTCTTTAACATACTCTTTTAAGTCACGGTTGGTGGTCGCCAATACTCTGACATCCAAAGGAATCGTTTTTCTTCCCCCTACTCGTTCCACTTCACGCTCTTGAAGTACGCGCAATAATTTAGCTTGTAAGCCTAAATCCATTTCTGATATTTCATCTAACAACAAAGTGCCGCCATTGGCTTGCTCAAACTTGCCAGGCGAGCTGTTATAGGCGCCAGTAAAAGCGCCTTTTTCATGACCAAACAAGGTTGCCTCTAACATATTTTCTGGAATAGCTGCACAATTTAAAGCGACAAAAGGTTTCTTGCAACGCGGTGACTTATCATGAATATACCGCGCTAACACCTCTTTACCTGTTCCGCTTTCACCAGAAATCATCACGGTGGATTCAGATTCTGCAACACGTTCTGCTATTTGAAAGAACTGTTTGGTAAAGGGATCCTCAGCGACAGGTGCTTGTGACTGCCCGGAACGCGTCACACTGACACCTTCCTCCGACATACCTAAGATTTTGATGATAGATTGAATCAGAACTTTAGGTTCGAAAGGCTTAACTAAATAATCGGATGCGCCACTCTGCATCGCATCTACCGCTAACTTCACTTGACCAAAAGCCGTAATTAGCATCATCGGCAGATCGGGGTATTTTAATTTAATGTGCCCAAGTAAAGCATGGCCATCCATACCCGGCATATTGACGTCACTCACGACAATATCAACCTTGTTTTTTTCTAATTGTATGAGTGCAGCTTCAGCACAATCCGCTTCGATAAATGCCATGCCAGCCAATTGAAGAGTGGTACACAAAGCCTCCCTCAATTCGCGGTCATCTTCGACAATGAGTACTTTAGTCACGTGATTAGATACTGACATACTGACTACCTCTTTAAATCTGATTGATTAGCGTCAACAGCTGGATTAGTACTGAGAGTTGACGCATCTGCTGAGCCTGCCTTTTTTTGAGATCCGTTGGCGTAAACGGGTAAACGAACACTGGCCGCCACACCCTGCTTGCTTGAGCTCACCTTAAACTCACCCTTATGCGCTTTCACCACTGCCTGAACAACTGCCAGACCAAGACCAGTGCCCTGCGGTTTTGTGGTATAGAAAGGTTCGAAGACTTTATTCTTGCTACCGGCAGGCAAGCCTGGCCCGTTATCTTTTACGATAAGTGTCATACTGCTTTCATCTTCAAATAAGGTCGAAATATCTAACTGCAAATCGCTGCGTTTTGCTTGTGCCCCTGCCTCAATACTATTGTTGATCAGATTAAGACAAGCCCCCACCAAGGTTTCTTTGTTACACATAATCACGCTATCCGAGTCGACTATGTGCCAGTTCGCCTTTATACCTGCCTTCTGACAAACCGGGTCCGCGGCCTGTTTGAGAGAGTCGATAAATTGACTCACATCCAGTTTTTCCGCCAAACGGGAGTCGCCTTTAGCAAAGACCAGCATATCGCGAATTTGGTGTTCCAAATGGGTGAGTCGTGACAGCATTTTTTCTGCGAGGGGAATGCGCATTTTGCTATCAAACTGTTCTTGAGCGAGGTGGCCCGCATAGAGCATGGCCGTCGAAAGCGGTGTGCGTATTTGATGTGCTAGGCTCGCCATCATACGGCCAAGCGACGTTAAACGCTCTGCCCGGCTGACTTTTTCTTGTAGTAAACGAGTTTCAGTTAAATCACTCAGTAAAATCAATTGCCCTTGTCCAGACTGCATAGAGCGTGTTTCTATCCTGACGCGTCGGCCATCTTTTAGAGAGACTTCATGGCCATCATCATGCTTTGGCGCAAAGCAACGCTTGATGACATCTAACCATGCCAAACCTTCCAAAGGTTCACCTAATAAATCTTTCGCGGCTGGATTGCATTCCGTTACAGTTCCATTTTCATCGAGAAGCACGACGCCGGCAGGAAGAATATCGAGTAAAGTCGAAAGCCGATTAGCGATTTTTTCTTTTTCTTTGAGTTGCTTTCGACGCTGTGATTCTTCTTCAGATAAGTCGGTTTTTAACTGGCTAACTTTATTCTCAAGATTCCTGTAGGAGTGTGTTAACTGAGAGGACAACTTATCGAAAAGGGAAAGTGCATTCTCAACTGGTTGGCCTTGCTCAAAGTCTTCTTCGGCTTGCGAATGCGATGGCTTTTTCCTATAGCGGGAACGAACAACCGATGCCCCCAATGATTCTGTTGAAATCACAGCCGGTTCATCAATCCAAGATGTTATTTTTTGTTGTGCCATCGGAATCACCTACTTACAGAGAGTTCGCGTACAAGTTTGAGACGCGTTTTTCCTACGTTTGAACTTGACAAGCAGGTTTCAGACCAACAAATATTTATTATTTAATTACAACACCTTACACACAAAACTAAGACAGTTAAGACTCAATGAAGACAAAATAATGACACCCTAAAACAAAAAAGCGCAGACCAATAAAACCATAAGACAGTTTATTGACATGCGCTTTTTTCAAGATTATAAAAGTAGTGTTTGTTACTCGTTCAAACCATATTTTCTAACTTTTTCAACCAAGGTGGTTCTGCGGATACGAAGCTTTTCAGCCGCTCTCGCGACGACGCCAGACGCTTCATCCAAAGCTTGTTGAATCAGTGATCGCTCAAGGTTAGACAAATAATCCTTTAGATCTATACCGTTTACCGGTAATAAGGCTGGAGAATCCAGCGAAGAAAGCCCTGGCGCATTTTGCATGCTCATATCATCTGCTTGTATCAAATCTTCAGATTCTTCCACATGACGATATTTCTGTGGCAGCTCTTTTACGCCAATCACATCATAGGGGTGCATGATGCCCAAGCGTTCAACCAGGTTCGCCAGTTCGCGAATATTGCCCGGCCACTCATGGCGACACAAACTTAATATAGCCGCAGAATTAAAGCGTATGGAGCCGCGTTTTTCGGTCTCCATTCTGGAAATCAGTTCATTCATTAATAGAGGAATATCTTCAACCCTATCTTTGAGTGCAGGCATTTCTATTGGGAACACGTTGAGTCGATAATAAAGATCCTCACGGAATTCACCACTGTCGATCATATCCTCAAGATTTTTATGTGTCGCTGCAATGATACGAACATCGGTATCGATCGTTTTATTGCCGCCGACCCGCTCAAAGTTTTTCTCTTGCAGGACGCGTAATATTTTAACCTGCATATTTAACGGCATATCCCCAATTTCATCGAGGAATAAGGTGCCACCTTCAGCTAACTCAAAGCGCCCAGCTCTGGCTGTAATTGCCCCAGTGAAAGCCCCTTTTTCATGGCCAAATAATTCGCTTTCTAATAATTCCGCAGGAATGGCTCCACAGTTAACCGGAACAAAAGGCTTGTTACGTCTATGAGAGTTGTAGTGAAGGTTTCGAGCGACGACCTCTTTACCGGTTCCGGACTGACCGGTAATTAATACGCTGACATCTTTATCCGCTACTTGCGCCATGAGCTCGCGAACCACCTGAACACCTCGGCTAGTTCCGACTAAGCTGCGGAAAAGCTCTACCTCGCGTCGCTTTCCTCTGCCAAGCTGAGAAGAATATTGTTCTCGGAAAACCTGGGCACGGTAAAGACTATCTAAGGTTTTATTATAGTTAAGCGGTAATTCTAATTGAGAGATGACCTTTCTACGAAGGATGTCATCAAGCCCATCAAGCTCGACATCACCTAACGCCAAACATGGCACGCCTTCATCCCAGTCATGAAGCTCTTCGATTAAAGGCGCAACTTGCCCATCATCGGAGCCCAGAAACACAACATTAAACTGGGAAGGATCATCAATGGATTCCTTAAGAGAATCTGTCCATTCAGACAAGGATGCACTGATTACATTTTCACCTAGAAAACCCAGTATTACAGCGATATCTCGAAGTACTTCTTGGTTATCATGCATAACCAAAACTTTCATATCCTGTGCCATAAGAAAACCTTATTTATTATTATGGACCGCGTTCTTCAGACCTAAATTTTCATGAACAACATAAGGCCTGATTCGAGTCTAAAAAAACTTATTATTTAATAGAGCAATTAAAGTCGCTAAACACACTTTAGTCAATTAAGTGACGCAAAAAAGTAAACATTGGCGTCACATTAAAAAATGTTCAATTTTTTGTCGTTTGCGCAGGTGAGTTTTAACGATACTGTGAGGACTTTAAATAAAAATTTACCGCTTTTTTATCATTCGAAATTTTCTTGAGCTCGCTCGAAACTTTACTTCTAGACGCCTCCGTGCTTGTTATGAGTAATTGGTATAGGGACTGTACATTGTGCAAAAGCGCAATTAACGCT
Organism: Oleiphilus sp.; assembly: GCA_048058835.1. GTDB lineage: Bacteria > Pseudomonadota > Gammaproteobacteria > Pseudomonadales > Oleiphilaceae > PZPK01. The sequence goes on along the minus strand of JBLLNS010000010.1, from coordinate 145,762 downwards.
TTCTTTTCGTGCTCATCACCCGCTTCAGTGACTGCTTGCTGAAGGCCTGACTTAATTTTCTTATCAAGCACTTCAGCTTCTTGCCAGTCTTCTTTTTCAACCGCTTCTTTTAATAAGTGCAAAACCTGTACTAACGACTTATCGCTGCTGGACATCCTGAACTCCCATGACTTTCAAAACAAACAGATAGTTTAGATAAAGCTGAAGTGTAGAGAAAAGAATTGCCCAAGAGTAGGAAATATTTGCATGCAAAAAAAACACATCAAGAAACTTGATGTGTTTTTGGTAGAGCTTGACTGATTGACTTAGATTGACTGTTGGATCACGCTTGAGTATGCACCCTGAACACCATCGCTATCAATTGTCGCGATTGAGAAGAAGTATGTACCTGAACTTAAGTTCTCAAGTGTTGTACTCGTAGAGCTTGCACCATCGATAGCCACTTGGCTGGTAAGGTCATTTTGACTCGTACCGTAAGCAATCACATAACCGTTAATTTCATATAAAGGTAACTCTGAGCCATCTTCACGCGCTTGTGGTACATCCCAGGTTAACTCAATTGAACTTGCAACGACTTGCACTTCGTTCACTGTTAAGCTTGCAGCACTCGAGATCACTGGACCTTCGGAATTCGTTACTATCACACTGTAGTTTGCAGCATCAGCTAAAGCGACAGACGCTAGGGTTAAGCTTGAGCTATTCGCACCATTCAACACTTCACCATCCTTTAACCACTGGTAAGAAATTGAACCATCACCTGTCACTTCAACACTGAAACTAGCCGTCTCAGACTCATCTACAGACACCGCTTGTGGCTGTGAAACAATAACAACTGGGTTGACTACAGGCTCTTCAATGACAACAACCGGTGTGTTCACTGTTAAAAGAGCCGCAAGAGAATACTGACTACCAGCACTGTTAGTAATCACAACATCGTATAAAGCGGCATCTGCTTCAGAGATGTTTGCTATTGTTAAGGTGTTTGATGTTGCACCCGCAATTGTTTGTTCATTCTTTCTCCACTGGAAGTCTAGTGTACCGCCACCTGAAGCTGAGACGGTAAAGCTAACTGTTTCGCCACTGTCTTCCGTAACACTTTGAGGGTGAGTCGAAATTTGAACGGGCGCAACCTCAACTGGAGTTGGCTCTTCTACTTCGTTCTCAATCGGTGTTTCATTTGAAACATTAGCATCTGCTGCAGATTCATTACCTTCACCACCGCCTGCGCCACAGGCTGAAAGCAAAAGACTCATTAACAAAGCAGTAATCAACTGTGTGTTTGATTTTGCGAAAACTGAATCTGAAAATTTAACTGAAGACATATCTTTACCCCAACTTGCGTTTTACTTATGTAGTGACATTGAATAAATATTAACCGATCAACCCATAAAATGACGGATACAGTTTGTATTTTTATGTGTTTTTGCGCCATAAAATTGACGACAGTGAAATTTTGTGAAATCAACTGCAACATTTGAGTGAAAGCGTTAACACTTTGCCCGTTTTACGTTGTTTTACATTTCACTTTTCGGCTTGGTATTTACTTAAGTAAATTACTTACTGGTTTAAATGAGCGTCTATAAAGCACATTCAAACCATTTTTTGACAGCGCATCTATGTGCGCTTTAGTGGGGTATCCCTTATGTTTGGCTAATCCATAGCCTGGATAAAGCTTATCCAGCTCCACCATTTCTCTATCCCTACTTACTTTCGCTAAAATGGATGCTGCACTAATACAGGAAACTTTATTATCGCCCTTGATAACAAACTCACTCGGAATTGTTAAAGCAGGGCAACGGTTACCATCTATCAGCGCATATTCAGCCGCTGGATCAAGCGCATCAACTGCTCGTTTCATCGCTAACATGGAGGCATGCAGGATATTGATATCATCAATTTCCTCGACGCTTGCCCTAGCGATAGAAAAACTAAGCGCAGACGCTACAATCTGGTCAAACAGCTTTTCTCGCTTCTTTTCAGATAATTTTTTAGAGTCAGCTAAACCCTCAATCGGTTTATTGGGGTCCAGTATGACAGCGGCCGCAACAACAGGACCTGCTATTGGCCCACGCCCTACTTCATCAACACCTGCAAACAGATTACCGGCATAGCGCAAACGAAATGCAGAGTAGTCAAATTCATCATGCTGATTGTTTGTGGCATCCGGCTTCATTGTCATATTCATTTCGTCACTGAGGACGACTCCAACAATGCCGCTATTGCATCGGCAGCTTCTTCACTGGCATTTTTTTTCAGCGATTTATGCAAGCCCTCGAATTCAGATTGCATTTGTTTCGACTTTTCTTCATCGAGTCGCTCTAAAACACGTGCGCCAATCAAATCAGCTTTAGCATTATCCTGAATCAATTCCGGTACCAATTCTTTATTGGCCAATAGATTAGGCAAGGCGATAAATGGCGCTTTAAGCAAGCGTTTCATGATGTAATGTGTAATTTTTGATACTCGATAGGCAACAACCATGGGACGCTTCAGCAGCATTGCCTCAAGCGTTGCCGTTCCCGACGCCAGTACAACAACATCACTGGCCGCCATCACGTCGCGTGACTGACCTGCAACGAGGCGAATAGGTAAATCACTGGCATGCTCTTCAATAAGCCCTTCAAGCTGGTGTTTACGATCTTCATTCACATAAGGCAAAAGAAATTTGATTTCAGGATCGTGCTGATAAACCCAGCGAGCTGCTTCCAGAAAACTTTGTCCAATGTAAGATATTTCGCCACCTCGACTCCCCGGAAGCAAGGCGACCAACTTGGCATTTTCAGCTTGCTGTAATTTTTTACGGGCAGCCATTTTATCTATTTTGATGGGAATCAAGTCTGCTAAAGGGTGACCTACAAACTTCACCGCGATTTGGTGTGTTTTGTAAAACTTTGCTTCGAAAGGAAACAGGGTGAGCATTAAATCGACAGCACGGGCTATTTTAAATACTCGCTTTTGTCGCCATGCCCAAACAGAGGGGCTCACATAATGACCGGTTTTAATACCGTTTTTTCGAAGAGCTAACTCAAGGCCTAAGTTAAAATCTGGCGCATCGATCCCAATAAAAACATCCGGACGAGTTTTCAGAAAATACTTTTTAAGTTTTCGGCGTATACCGATTAGCTCGAAAATACGCCCTAAGACTTCGACTAAGCCCATCACTGATAAACGTTCCATCGGGACATGCGAATGGAAACCTTGCTCAATCATTAAAGGCCCACCGATCCCTTCAAATCTGGCATTCGGATAGCGCTTTCGAATCGATTGAATGAGGCCCGAGCCAAGAATATCCCCCGACATTTCACCGGCGACCATGGCGATTAAAACCTCACGGGAGGAAACCACAGCACTCTTCTCTTCTAGAGAGTGCGCTGTATGGTCAGAGTGGGTCGAGCTAATGGGGCTTGTCATAAGTATTAACGGATAATGCCTCGATTTGATCGAGCAATACTGTCGACAAAGGTTTTAACAACGGGAACAGTCTCCGCAACCGGTTCGAGTTCAGCCAAAGCATCTTTGAGCTTAAGACCTTGACGAAAAATAACTTTATAAGCCCGCTTAAGTGTCAGAATATCTTCTGAGGAAAAACCTCTTCTTTTCAAGCCCTCGCTATTTAAGCCATGCGCAGAAGCTGACTGCCCACTTGCCATAACGTAAGCCGGCACATCTCGCAGCACAATACTGCCGCCAGCACTCATGCTGTGCGCGCCAATCTGACAAAACTGATGAACCATCGTACCACCACCAAGAATAACGTGGTCAGCAACATGGACATGGCCCGCTAAGGTTGTAGTATTCGCCAAAATACAGTGATCACCCACCATGCAGTCATGCGCCACATGCACATAAGCCATTAGCAGGTTATCATTGCCAATTTTGGTTAGCCCTTGGTCTTGAGTGGTTCCGCGATGGATAGTGCAGCTTTCCCGAATAATATTTCGATCACCTATTTCTAAACGAGTAGGCTCACCGGCATATTTTTTATCCTGACATTCTTCACCCACACTGGAGAATTGGAAAATTTTATTTTCTTTGCCAATTTTACAAGGGCCTTTTATCACAACATGAGAGAGTACTTGTGTCTCCTCCCCTATTTCAACGTCGTCACCAATTAGGCACCATGGCCCTATTTCTACGCCCGCAGAGATACTGACATTTTCGCCGATAATTGCAGATGGATGTATCTTCGCGGATGGGTCAATGTTCGCACTAGGATGAATTGTGACACTTGTCTCTGTCATATCTGAATACCCAATTTTAATCTATCAAGAAATGGTGTGATGGCAATCCGATTTTAACTAGCGTTCACGCTCAGCCGTCATGATTTCGGCCGTACATGCCACTTCACCATCAACATAAGCAGTGCAATCAAACTTCCAAATGTTGTGTTTTGCTGTGACCAGTTTCGACTCCAAGACCAGTTGATCTCCTGGAACAATAGGACGCTTGAATCTAACCTTATTTGAACCAGCAAAATAATGTATAAGATTTTCACTCGGTTTTTTGTTTGTGGTGACAAAACCTAATATACCCGAAATTTGTGCTAGCGCTTCCAACACCAAAACTCCAGGCATAATGGCTGCGTCCGGAAAATGTCCTTGAAAATAATGTTCATTAAAAGTGACATTTTTATATCCCTGAATCAGCTCGCCTGACTTAACGTCAGTGACCCGATCCACAAGCAAAAATGGGTAGCGATGAGGAAGGTACGTTTGGATTTCAGCAATATCCATTTTCATAATTTGAAACCTGAATCATTCGATTAATCATTTTGACAAAAATAAGCTTATTCAGCCTCTTTTGATTTCAAGGCTAACTCAAGCCGCTTGATCCGATCCGCCATTTTGTCCAACTGGCGAAGCCGTGCAATGCTCTTACGCCACTTAGCGTTTGGTTGAACGCCGGTACCAGATGAATACACACCTGGTTCATTCAAGCTTTTAATAACCATCGTCATGGCTGTGATATGTACACCATCCGTAATAGTTAAATGGCCCGCGATACCGCTTGCGCCGCCAATAATACAGTTCTTTCCAATCACTGTGCTACCTGCAATTGCCGAACAGGCTGCAATAGCGGTATTCTGGCCAATACGCACGTTATGAGCGACCTGAATCTGATTATCCAGAATGACACCCTTTTCTATCACAGTGTCATCAAGCGCGCCTCGATCAATGGTCGTATTCGCACCAATCTCGACCTCATCACCGATAACCACGCCCCCAAGCTGAGATATTTTCAACCAGCCTCCATTTACAGGAGCAAAACCAAAACCGTCTGATCCAATCACTACGCCTGCATGAATAACACACGCTTTGCCAATAGATACGCCATGATAAATGGCAACATTAGAAGAAATTCGAGTATCTGCGCCTATGACACAGTCATCCCCAATAACCGTATTCGCCCCAATTGAAACACCCGACGCAATTGATACACGTTCACCAATAACTGCGCCTGCTGCAACATTCACTTGAGACTTTATATTCGCAGACTCAGCCACCACTGCTTTTGGGTGAACGCTAAACTCAGCTGAATTGCTTTGGACTTGTTTGTCCCATAAATGACTAAGCTGGGCATAAGCTAAATACGGGTTGGCATGAACCAGTGCATGCATCTGCTCGGAACACTTATCAAGCATTTTGGCATTCACGATGACAGCACCGGCTTTGGTGCCCTCCAGGTACTTCTCGTATGCAGGGTTGGCCAAGAATGATAACTCATTCGCTGTCGCAGACTGTAAGGTTGCGATACCGGAGACCACTACCGAACCGTCACCCTGAACAGTAGCATCGATCATTTTTGCCAGCTCGGCCAAGGTATATTGATTAGAAGACATTGTCATATATCCGGTTTTTTAATCTAACGAAGCGCTATTTATTCAACTTATTTAATTTCTCAATGAACTTTTCAGTTAAGTCCATACTCTCATTAGCATACAAAGCAGCCTCTCTAGGCATCAAAAGATCCAATTTTTCTTCTTTTACCAGCTCTTTAATCGCCTGATCGACTTTTGGTTTAGAGTCACTCAAGAATTCCTGTCTTTTCTCAGCTAAGGCATTATCAAGTTTACTTTTTAAGTATTTGTATTCCTGTATTTTAGCTTCAAGCTCAGACGCTAATTTACTGCGCTCGTTATCGCTCATGATTGCCGCATCATTTTTTAAACGCATTTCGAGCTTTTGACCTTCTTCACCAACCGCTCTAACTTCCATATCTTGCTGCTTGTATTTGCTGACCATATTCTCGGTGAATGTTTTTGCTGCATCGGAAGAGAATAAAGCTGCACGCATATCAACCAAGCCAACACTTAACTCCGCTTGTGCTAGCTGGCTAAACGATAACACCAAGATACTGATTACCAATAAAAACTTATTCATCATGAGACCTCCTACGATCTTTTTTCATTTGTTGTCTTAACTAAACGTGGGCAAATTTCAACACAACAATGTGCATAACTTACTCAAAAAAACTCACCCTGTATCTAGAACGGTTGACCCAGTGAAAACTGGAAAAATTGTGTGTCATCTTCAGGTATATCATTAATTGCTTTACCAAAACTGAAGCCCAGCGGGCCAATAAAGGTAATCCACTGCAAACTCACCCCAGTTGAAAATCTAATTTCGCGCGGATCAAACTCAAACCCTCTTGCCTTATTAAAGACATTCCCGCTATCAACAAAGTACGACAACCTCAAAGAGCGCTGATCTTCAACAAAAGGCACAGGGAAAATCAACTCCGCACTGTTCTCAAACAAAAAGTTACCGCCTGAAGGGTCAGATAGTTTGCCTAAAGGCACTTCAGTCTGGATACCTAAACTATTTCGCTCAAATCCACGGATTGAGCCGATACCGCCTGCGTAATAATGCTCATAAAACGGTAATTCATCGGTATCCCCATAACCGTCACCCCAACTCCATTCGTTTCGGAAACGCAGCACATATTGATGCTTGTTATCTAGTGGGAAATAACTATTTGAACGGTAACTTAGCTTATAAAAAGAGAGATCGCTTAGAGGCGTAGACACCTCCAAGGACAAATTCTGACCCCAACCCTTAGTGGGGAACTGCCCCCTATTGAGAGTTGAACGATTCCAAGAAGGTGACACAAAGTAGGTATGGAAATCATCGCCATAACGTTCTACAAAGCGTTTCACCTCAAGAGCAACATCGCTGCCGGCCGTAATGCTGGTATTGGTATAACCAAAGGTAAACTGCAAACGTGATATTTGATTAATGGGATAACCGAAGGTCACCGACGCGCCACTTTCATCAATAATATAGTCAGACAGATCCGCATCATCAAAGTCGGTTTTACGGGCAAACACACTAAAACCACGACTCACACCATCTACCGTGAAATAAGGATCTAAATATGAAAAATTGGCTGATTTAACAGAGCTGGTGGTGTTCACACCAAAGGATACCCGCTTTCCAGAACCGAAAAAGTTATTTTCGGAAACACTCAAACCCAATGAGAAACCGCTTCCCTGAGAAAAGCCGAGGCTTGCAGAAAGATTGCCTGATGACTGCTCTTCAACACTGTAATTCACATCAATCTGATCAGAACTACCTGGAACCGATGGGGTGTCAACGGTGACATTACCAAAGAAGCCGAGTCGCTCGAGCTTAGACTTAGAAGCTTCAATGAGGTCTGTCGATGCAGACGCACCTTCCATTTGCAGCATCTCTTGCCTTAGCACTTCATCGCGGGTATTGGTGTTGCCTCTAAAGTTGATACGCCGAACATAATTCCGTTTACCCGGATCAATAAAAAAAGTCACCGAAGCAGTATTATCTTCATGCGTTTCAGGAATCGCATTGACGTTTGCATAGGTATAACCCTCTGAACCGAGCGCTCGCGAGATAAGGTCAGAGGTTAAGGTTATTTTATTACGAGAAAAAACGTCGCCTTGTTTCAACATGACGAGCTTTTCTAGAACATCTTCTTCAAGAATTAACTCACCTTTCAGGTTGAAATCACGCACTGTAAACTGCGGACCTTCAGACAGATTAATCGTGATAAACACATCTTCTTTGTAGGGCGATATGGACACTTGGGTCGACTCGATCGCAAATTTGATATAGCCGCTATCTAAGTAAAATGAACGTATCCTTTCCAAATCGCCACTTAACTTTTCTTTTGAGTATTTATCGTCGCTGGTAAAGGTTGACCATATACCCGGCATTTTGAGTTCCATAAGATTGATCAGCGTTTCGTCTGAATAATCATGATTCCCGACAATATTAATATGTAAAATTGAAGCAACTTCGCCTTCATCAATAGTCAACTTAATGCCAACTCTATTTCTTGGTAACTCAATCACCTCTGCATCTACTGATGCTGAGTAACGACCTTGAGCAACATAAGATCTAAGTATTTCAAGCTCCAACCTTTCGAGGGTGACACGTTTAAACACATTACCCTCTGACAGACCGGCTTGTTTCAAACCATCACGGAGGTCGTCTTCGGAAATATCTTTATTGCCAGATATCTCTATTTTTGTAATAGACGGTCTTTCGACAACATGAATCACCAAATCTTGAGCTTCACGGTAAAGTTGAATATCGGTAAAAAGACCTGTGCGAAACAAAGACTTTGTCGCCGACACTAAACGATCGTTAGTCAATGTCTCGCCGGCACTAATTGGGAAATCGCTAAATACCGTTCCAGCAGAAACCCGCTGTAAACCATCCACGCGTATATCGGTAATGGTGAATTCCTCTGATGCATCAATAGCTAATACTTGCGTACTCATTGACAAGAGCAACACCAATGACGACACAAGCAAGCTTAAAACCGCCCGATAACGACACCATTTAGAAAGCAGGCATTCATGAAATCTAAAAAACAAAAAAAACTCCAAAAGCGACTTTATTGAAGCCGCATCACATCATTATAAAAAGCCAGTGTCATCAGCACTAGAACGAAAGAAACGCCGATTTTAATACCGAGTAATTGCCATTTCTCCGCAAGGGGTTTTCCGCGAAGCCCCTCAAGTGCATAAAACAAAATATGACCGCCATCCAACACAGGAATAGGCAGTAAATTCAAAATACCTAAACTAACACTTAACAAACCCAAAAAGCTTAAAAAAGCCTCCGAACCTGAACTAATCGACTCACTCGCTACTTGCGCGATAGTAATTGGGCCACTTAAATTATCGAGTGAAATAAGCCCCATAATCATTTTTTTGATCGCAATCAAGGTCATTTTGGTATCGGCCCAAACTTTGGCACATGCTTCTGAGAAGGATGCGATAGGCCCATAGGATACATTACGAATCATGTCGTCAGGGTAGCTAAATGGCGCGACACCAATCCCTAGTTTACCAACTGGATTACCTTCTTTGTCATGGTGAAGCTCTGGTACTAAGTCAAAGCTTAGAACTGTTTCGCCTTGACTGGTTTCTCGCAACACATCTAAGCGAATACTTTTTTCAGGTGAAGACTTGATAATATCGACTAGATCAAACCAGCTATCAATACGCAGCCCTTCGGCACGAATTATTTTATCGCCCTTTAAAAGGCCACCGATAAATGCCGGCCGATCTGGCAGCACCTGTCCGAGAACGGCTGGAATCGATGGGCGGTAAGGCGTAATCCCTAAATCAGTTATAAGCTGACTGGGCTCTTTACCCACCATCCAGCTTTCAACATCCAATAAAAAAACTTCTTTATTGATTCCAGGTGCCGGCGTCGCCATGACTTCAATTTTACCGGTATCACCAATCCGGTTGATCAAATTCATACTCACTGAATGCCAGCCGAGCGTTTCAGTTCGATCGATCTCAACAATTTCATAGCCCGCCTTCAACCCAGCTTGATCGGCGATTGACCCTTCCGAAACATCACCAATCGTCGGAATCAAGACGTTAAAACCTGACAAAAACATCAACCAGTAAGCGACTATGGCAAACAAGAAGTTAGCGATAGGACCTGCAGAAGCAATGGCAATTCTCTGTGAAACGGATTTCTGACTGAATGCTTGCGACAATTCTTCAGGTGCTACCGGCGCTTCTCGCTCATCGAGCATTTTAACGTAGCCACCTAAGGGGATACTGGCAATGGCAAACTCGGTTCCCGCTTTATTGAACCAACTATATATAGGTTTTCCGAAACCAACGGAAAAACGAAGCACCTTAACGCCACATTTTTTAGCCACCCAATAATGACCATACTCATGGATGGTGACCAGAATCCCCAATGTTAGAATCAACGATAAAATTGGTTGAATGACATCCATTACTAATTTGAACTCATATAATTCATAAGGAAAGAGTCGTCTTCATTTCACTGACTTTAATGATTTGTTCAGCAGCCACAGCCCGAGCTAATTGATCTGCATCAATAACATCATCGATAGATGAAACATCTTCTTTGCTAACGGAAGACAAAACGCGATCTATAATATCAGGGATTTTATGGAATGGGATATTACCTTTTAGAAAGGCGTCTACAGCGGTCTCGTTTGCGGCATTAAGAATAGCGCAAGAGGTTCCGCCAGATTTGAATGCTTGTTTAGCAAGATCAAGACAAGGAAAAACTCGATTATCGGGCTTTTCAAATCGCAAATTAGCAACGGAAAATAAATCCAGTGAACTCACTCCTGACTCTATGCGCTCCGGCCAAGCCAAACCATAGGCTATGGGCGTTCGCATATCCGGATTACCCAATTGTGCGATGACGGACCCATCCTGATATTCCACCATGGAATGAATAATACTTTCGGGATGCACATGGACATCAATCATCTCGGGCATAATATCAAACAACCAACACGCTTCGATCAACTCCAGGCCTTTATTCATTAACGACGCAGAATCGACAGAAATCTTTTGACCCATACTCCAATTTGGATGATTACAAGCCTCAGTGACGCTGACTTTTTGAATCTGTTCAGCACTGTAACCTCTAAATGGACCGCCCGATGCGGTTAACATGACCCGCCGAATATCACCAGAAAGACGCTGACCACATCGATACCCGCTCGGCAAACACTGAAATATCGCGTTGTGCTCACTATCAATGGGTAAAAGTACCGAAGAGGACTGCTCTACCTCCTTCATAAAAAGCTCACCCGACATAACCAGTGACTCTTTATTCGCCAAAAGTATTTTTTTACCTTTACGTGCAGCTGCCAAGTTCGCTTGAAGGCCTGCCGCTCCAACAATAGCCGCCATCACAATATCAACATCATCATGTGCAGCAAGAAATTCAAGCGCTTCTTTTCCAGACAAAACAGTGACTTCTAAGTGATCAGCCTGACAACTCGCCTCTAGCTGAGCAGCAGCATCTTCATCCACCAAAACAGCATACTGAGGGCTGAATTTCTGACATATTTCAAAAAGCGCTTGCCATTGACTGTACGCCGTGACTGAATGCAAGGCATAACGCCCTGGATGCCGCTGAATCACATCCAGCGTACTCAGTCCTATCGAACCCGTTGCACCCAACAAACATACTTTTTGAAGGCCATTATCATTCATTCGCGACACGCTCTATTTCACCCAGCCAACGATCAATAATAAAAATACAAAAACCGGAATCGCCGCTAACAAACTATCAATGCGGTCTAACACTCCACCATGACCCGGCAACAAAGCACTACTATCTTTAATACCCCTAACACGCTTGAACATGCTTTCGGTCAAATCACCAATAATTGAAACCATCGCAGTAACGGCCGTAATAAGCATAAAAACCAAACTCATTTGGAACGTTAAGCCCATTAAATAACTAGCCACAACGCCCAACAGCAGCGTCGCCGTCACCCCACCCCAGGCGCCCGCCCAAGACTTTCCTGGCGAAACATTTGGAGCAAGCTTGCTTTTCCCCCAGGCTTTGCCTGAAAAATACGCCCCCACATCTGCCGCCCACACCAGTAACAGCACGTACAGAATCAACAATAATGGATCAAATGCGTCGACTGGCGTAAAGCTAGCTTCACGAATAAACACCAATGCTTTCCACATCGGGAGAATAATCACTAAGCCCAGCACGATGCTCACCCCAGGCGAGCGCCAATACCGTGAAGAGTCTGGATAGGTCAATACAAGTAGTGTGGCAATCAGCCACCACATCACCGACACAGTCAAGACCCAGATAACCGATATATATGGCATAACAGTAAATAGCAAGACAGCAACTAATAGCGCGTAAGTCACTCTAAACACTTGCGTAGTCAGAGAAGACAGGTTTGCCCACTCCCAACCAGCCAGCGCGAGAATAAAAGCAAAGAACCAAGAAAAATGCGTGGGCTCCAATAAAAAAACGCCACATAACACGAGTGGCGCAAGAATCAGTCCGGTAATTATTCGCTGCTTAAGCACGTATACACCTTTAATCAGCTTGAGTTGATGAAGTTTGCTGTTCGATCTGATCATCCGTCTGACCAAAGCGACGCTTTCTTTTTTGATAGGCTTGAAGGGCTAGCTGCATTTGTTCTGAATCAAAGTCAGGCCAGTAAAGATCTGAGAAGTAAAATTCCGCATAGGCTAGCTGCCACAACATAAAATTACTAATCCGAAGCTCACCCGCGGTTCTTATCATGAGATCTGGCATGGGCAAGTCGCCGAGTGAAAGAAAACCCTGAAACATTTCAGCGTTCACCTCATCAGCCTTTAGCTGTCCCTGCTCAGCCAGTTGAGCAATTTTTTGGCTGGCTTGGACAATATCCCACTGGCCACCGTAATTTGCTGCGATGACCAAGGTCATGCCGGTATTGTCCGCCGTTAACGCTTCCGCTTCCGCCATGTGCTTTTGAAGAAGATCGCTAAACTGTGAACGATCCCCAATCACCTTCAGGCGGATATTATTTCGATGTATCTTTTTGACCTCACGCTCCAAAGCAAAAAGAAACAAGCGCATTAAGGCAGACACTTCATCCTTTGGGCGACGCCAGTTTTCACTACTAAAAGCAAATAAGGTCAACACTTCGATGCCAGACTCTGCACAGGTTTTCACGACTTCCCTAACCGCTTCAACACCTGCTTTGTGGCCCGAAACCCCTAACAGCTTCTTTCGTTTCGCCCAACGATTATTCCCATCCATGATAATCGCCACATGACGAGGAAGATGACCTGCACTTAGTGGGATGTCTGCACTCACATTAATATCCATTTTATTCTCTTGACCAATAAGCGTATTTTCTGAAAAACACACTTAAACATGATCAAGCAGTCTTATTAAAAAACTAAAGGGCGCTTAAACGGCCATTAAATCTTTTTCTTTATCCTGAAGCAAAGCTTCAACTTCTGCGACGTATCGGTCAGTCAACTTTTGGATGCCGTCTGCTGCCCGCTTCTCATCATCCTCAGAAATTTCTTTTTCTTTAAGCAACTCTTTGATATCAGAATTAGCATCACGACGAATATTTCGAATGGATACTCTCGCAGATTCAGCATCCGCTTTAGCAAGCTTAACCATATCCTTTCGCGTTTCTTCTGTTAACGCGGGCATCGGGATACGAATCAAGTCACCGGTGCTTGAAGGATTTAGTCCGAGATTTGCAGCCATAATTGCCTTTTCAACAACTGGAACTAAAGGCTTTTCCCATACGGAAATAGCTAATGTACGGCCATCTTCGACGTTAATATTTGCGATCTGCTTTAACGGAGTAGGCGTGCCATAATATGGCACCATCACACCGTCAAGAATGCTAGGGTGAGCACGGCCCGTTCGAATTTTAGTGAACGCCACAGCCAAGGCCTCGATGCTTTTTTTCATTCGCTGTTCAGATTCTTTATTTATTTCGTCTAACATGTGTTTCTTCCTCTTCAAATCACGTTCACTGAATAGCACATTTTCTAGCGCTAAACAGTATAAATACCCTTTATTTATAACCTCTTACCGTCTTTAAAACGGAATTAGGAACTTAGAACTTTATGTAGGTAAGCGCACTGACTGACTACATCGGAGCGATAAGCGTTCCCTCCTGCTCACCCACCATAATACTGATAAGCACACCCGGCTTATTCATATCAAATACGCGTACCGGCATATTATGATCTCGGCATAAGCAAATGGCCGTCAAATCCATCACACCTAACTTTTTATCCAGCACTTCATCGTAACTCAGACTTTCATACTTCACTGCCGACGAGTCTTTCATTGGATCCGCATTATAAACGCCGTCAACTTTGGTTGCCTTAAGCACTAAATCGGCATCTATTTCAATGCCACGCAAACAAGCAGCTGAATCGGTGGTAAAGAAAGGGTTTCCAGTGCCTGCACTGAAAATCACAACTTCACCATCTTTTAAGTTTCGAATCGCTCGGCGGCGATCGTAATGCTCAACCACTCCACTCATTGGAATGGCTGACATGACACGTGTTGAAATATTTGACCGCTCCAGCGCATCACGCATTGCCAAAGCATTCATGACTGTGGCTAGCATGCCCATGTGATCACCCGTGACGCGATCCATGCCCGCTTCGTTTAAAGCAGCACCTCTAAATAAATTACCGCCTCCAATCACCAAGCCTACTTGAACACCAACACCAATAAGCTGGCCTATTTCCAGGGCCATTCGATTTAACACTTTAGGGTCAATCCCAAAATTCTCATCGCCCATTAAGGCTTCGCCGCTCAATTTTAGGAGTATTCTTTTGTATTTAGGCTGGGGATTTATAGGCATATTTTTATCTCTTAACTGTTCAACACGTGAATAAAAAATATTTTTTGGTCTAACAATATTCCAAACGGCAGCATTATCTAATTTGGGACTAAGCTAGTCGAACCAGCCTTTTAAATAGACGGCATTAGATACAATAATGCCGCATACAAACCGGATTAAATGGATTTGCTATGCGGCACATCGGCGTCAAATTGTAACAGGAAACGTTTTCGCAATAAAAAGTATTTCCTGTTTTTCATTCGAACAGGCAATTAAAATCTAAATTAGCCTTTTAACTGTGCTGCTACTTCATCTGCAAAGTTAACAACTTCTTTTTCGATACCTTCACCCACTTCGAAACGAACCATTGCCAATACTTCAGCACCAGCTTGCTTAGCAAGCGCACCCACTTTGATTTCTGGGTTCTTAACGAAAGGTTGATCTAACAAGCTGATTTCAGCCAAGAACTTACTAATACGACCGCCAATCATTTTTTCAATGATTTCAGCTGGCTTACCACTCTGCTCTGCTTGCGCAGTGAAGATTTCTTTCTCTTTCTGGATCACTTCTTCTGGCACATCTGACTGCTTCACAAACTGTGGATTCACCGCTGCAACATGCATCGCGATATCTTTAGCTAGCTCAGCATCGCCACCACTTAATGCAACCAAAACACCAATTCGGCTATTACCATGGACATACTGACCCACAACAGCTTCACTTAAGATCACAACACGACGAACAGAAATGTTCTCACCAATTTTCTGAACCAATGCTTCACGTGCGTTTTCCAACTCACCTTCCATTAGCTTAGCAACGTCGGTTTCGTTATTCGCAGCCGCTTTAGCAAGCACCTGATCAACAAAAGCCAAGAAACCAGCATCACGTGCAACGAAGTCAGTTTCAGAGTTTACTTCAACCAACACACCTGTTTTACCATCGTCAGAAATAGTCGCAGCAACAACACCGTCAGCTGCCGTTCTACCCGCTTTTTTAGCAGCTTTCATACCGCTATTTTTGCGCATTTCTTCAATCGCTTTTTCCACGTCGCCATCTGATTCAGCCAACGCCTTTTTGCATTCCAACATCCCAAGACCGGTTCGGTCACGTAACTCTTTTACTAAAGAAGCACTAATAGCAGCCATGATAAATCCTCTATAAATTTTCAAAAAAAAGAGGCGAACCTCTTTTCATTGCTTCAGACAACTGAACAGTCTGAAGCAACACAATGATTAGCAAGCGCCGAAGCGCTTAACATTACTCTGCAGCAGGTTGATCTTCACTTGCTGGAGCAGCTGCTGCTTCAGCAACCTCTACGTATTCACTACCGCCTTTAGAAGAACCTTCAAGAACCGCATCAGCAAACGCTTTTGCATAGATCTGGATCGCTCTAATCGCATCATCATTACCAGGAATAACGTAATCAACGCCATCTGGGTCACTGTTTGTATCTACAATACCGATAACTGGAATACCTAACTTGTTGGCTTCTTTAATAGCAATTCGCTCGTGATCAACATCGATCACAACCAATGCATCAGGAAGACCACCCATATCTTTAATACCGCCAATACTACGCTCAAGCTTTTCCATCTCGCGTGTCAGCATTAGCGCTTCTTTCTTGGTGATTTTCTCAAAGGTACCGTCTTTGCTTTGCGCTTCTAGATCACGATAGCGACGAATGCTTTGGCGAATCGTTTTATAGTTAGTCAACATACCGCCTAACCATCTGTGATTCACATAAGGCATACCTGAACGAGTCGCCTCTTCTTTAATTATTTTGTTCGCCGCACGTTTTGTACCGACGAATAAAACCTTATTTTTACCTTCAGCCAAACGCTTAACGAGTGCTAGAGACTCATTGAAAGCCGGAACGGTTTGCTCCAGGTTGATGATATGAATTTTGTTGCGAGCACCAAAGATGTACTTACCCATTTTAGGGTTCCAGTAACGAGTTTGGTGACCAAAGTGAACACCTGCTTTAAGCAGGTCACGCATAGAAACTGATGCCATTTTAATATTCCTTAAAAGTATCGGGTTAAACCTCCACGCTTCCCATTAATCAACCAATATATTTAGAACAATATACCGGCACCCAGACTAATGTGACGAAACGTGTGCGGATTTAGTTAACCGAGCTAAATAATAAATTCAGCGGCGACGCAAATTTGCGACAACCATGAATTACAACTATTACCTGCTCGAAATTTAGCGTGCGCTTTATACCATAGAAGACAAACAATTAAAACTATTAGATAACATTGTCGACGAAAACGCGCAATTCTTTCTAAAAATCACTAAAAGACAGAAAGAATTTAATTCAATTAAAGATCAAGGTAGAATAAGCGGCTTTGAGAAAATCAGGCATCGCCAGTTTGGTAACGAAAGCACGCCATTAACTCGCGATCAGATTATTCGTTGGCTATTCGACAACACGCACACCAACCCTATTAAGGCACTGTTTCACATATGAATATGCAAGTATCAATCAAGACTCCAGATGAAATAGAGAAAATGCGCGTAGCAGGTCGTCTTGCTGCTGAAGTACTCGAGATGATTGGAGAGCATGTGGTTGCTGGTGTCAGCACAGAGCACTTAAATAAAATTTGTCACGATTATATCGTCAACGTGCAGAAGGCGATTCCTGCTCCACTCAATTATAAGGGCTTTCCCAAATCTATTTGCACCTCAGTCAACCATGTTATTTGTCATGGCATTCCTACTGAAAAGAAAGTGCTCAAAAACGGTGACATTATTAACATCGACATCACCGTCATTAAAGATGGCTACCATGGAGATACCAGCAAGATGTTTTTTGTGGGCAAACCCAGCATCGCCGCTGAACGACTCACTAAAATTACTCAAGAGTGTCTTTATAAAGGCATTAACCTAGTGAAACCAGGGGCTCAACTTGGCGATATTGGCGCAGTCATCCAAAAACATGCCGAAAGTAATTACTATTCGGTTGTACGAGAATATTGTGGCCACGGTATTGGCGCCGTTTTTCATGAAGAGCCACAAGTCATGCATTACGGAAAAGCTGGCACCGGACTGACACTTAAAGAAGGCATGACCTTTACTATCGAACCCATGATTAATCAGGGCAAGCGCCACAGTAAATTATTACCCGATGAATGGACGGTCGTGACCAAAGACCATAAGCTTTCAGCACAATGGGAACATACCCTTCTGGTCACTGCAGATGGCGTAGAAATCCTCACTTTGCGTGAAGAAGAAAAAGAATTTTTCCAGTAAATTCCCAGAGGCGATACACGTATTTTAGCTATGCCAAATACCACCATAAGCACACCCGTTCCTAACCGTCAGCGTGAATCTCGCCCTCTTACCGATCTCGTTGATCTGGAGCTGTTGCACAAAGGTATTATTCACATCGGTCTTTCAAAAAACCCTTTATTACCGCAATTTCTATCCGCTTCCGAACTAGACAGCCAAGGCGGCTTTAACTATCTCAGCGACACCAAATTTCCAGCCAAAGAAGTCAAAGCCTTATTAGCAAAAGCGCAAACCGTGCTCGATGAAATGTACCTTCAGGGAGAAGACATCCAGTCTTTACTTGCCCTCAAAGCATGGCTAATGGACCAAACCTTGGCCGCCCTTTGGCAACGTTTCAATTTTCCTCAAGAGCTTAGCCTGATTGCGGTTGGTGGCTATGGCCGTGGTGAGCTGCAACCACATTCAGATATTGATCTACTCATTCTGATTAAAGATCAGCTAAATGATCAATTAGGTGAAGATATTTCCGCTTTCATCACGCTTCTGTGGGATTTAAAACTGGATATCGGCCATAGCGTTAGAACGATTGAAGAGTGTGTGAGCGCTGCTCAAGACGATGTCACCATCGCCACAAACGTTTTGGAAACGCGAACTATTTCGGGCGACGACGAGTTACTGCAGACGCTTTCAAGACGTGTCTATTCTGATGAGGTCAACACCTCTAAAGCCTATTTTCTGGCGAAGCGCGAAGAACAAAGGGAACGTCACGATAAGTACAGCGGCACCGAATACAACCTCGAGCCGAACCTTAAATCTTCTCCAGGCACACTTAGAGACATCCAAACACTAGCTTGGATTACCAAGCGCCACTTTGGCCCTGACGCGCCTTCTATTCGCTCCCGTTATCACTTTTTGACTGACGACGAATTCACCATGCTGGTTAAAGGTGAGGCATTTCTATGCCGGCTGCGCTATGGCTTGCAAATGATCGCGAATCGAAACGAAAACAGGTTATTATTTGAACATCAGCGGAAACTGGCCAAGATTCTTGGGTTTAGCGACAACGATAAAAAACTAGGCGTTGAACAAATGATGCAACGCTATTTCCGTGTTGTTTTGGGCCTAGCCGAGCTGACAGACGTTATCTTGCAATATTTTGATGAGTTTTATCTCAACCCTGAGCGCAGCCATGAAATCCAAAAGCTTAATAAACGCTTCCAACTCAATCATGGCTACATCGAAGCCGTTAATGACGGTGTATTTGAAAAATCCCCGTATGCTCTCATCGAAATATTTTTACTCTTCGCTCAAAACCCACAATCACTCGGGATAAAAACCACCACGATTCGACAAATTCGTGAACATAAATATTTGATCGACGATAGCTTCCGCAATGATCTGGCTAACACCTCCCTCTTTTTGGAAATCTTAAGAACGCCGCATCACCTTCACGAAACCCTGAATGCCATGCTGAAATACAATGTGCTAGGTCGGTACTTACCGCCATTTGGTCAAATCATCGGCCAGATGCAGCACGACTTATTTCACAGCTACACGGTGGACGCACACACCATTCGCCTTATTCGCAACCTAATTCAACTTGAGCAACCTGCTGCGCAAAAAACCTTCCCTCTCGCTTCTCGGCTGCTTAAAAATATTCCGAAGCGCGAACTTCTCTATGTCGCCGGCCTATTTCACGATATAGCAAAAGGAAGAGGCGGCGACCACTCCGAACTGGGCGCCATTGATGCAATTGAGTTTTGTGAGCACCATCACTTCAGTGATCGTGACACCAAGCTAGTGTCATGGTTAGTAGAAAAGCACTTATTACTCTCTATGACCGCTCAGAAGCGTGACATCGACGACCCAGAAGTCATTCATGAATTTGCCAAGCGCATCCCTAGCTTGACGCACCTTGAGTATTTATACGTACTCACCGTCTGTGATATTGCGGCAACCAACCCAAATCTCTGGAGCAGCTGGCGCGCCACCCTATTACAGCAACTCTATATCGAAACGCGCCGAGCGATTCGACGAGGACTGGAACGCCCCGTAGATCGAAACGATTGGATATGGGCGACCAAGCAAGAAGTTCGCACCCTATTATTTGATCAAGGCTTTAGTGCAACAGACGTCGATAACTTATTAGATTCGTTTGAAGATGATTACTTCCTACAAGACTCCACAGCCGATATTGTCTGGCAAATTTCGGAAGTGCTGACTCATGGTGACTCGGAAGACCCTTTAATTATTATTCGCGATACCAAAACCCAGTTTGGTGATGGCTTCAGTCAAATCATGGTGTATATTCCATCCAAAAATAATTTGTTTGCTGCCACGACCGCCGTCTTGGAACAACTCAACCTTAACGTACTCAATGCCCGTATCAGTGCGTCGAGAGGCGACTTTAACCTAAGCAACTTCATCGTGACCGATGCTCACCACCAATCACTGTCTAGAGATGAAGATCGCAGAGAAGAAGTTCGACAAAAATTATTTGAAGAGCTGGATGATCCAGAAGATTACCCAGAAATTATTCAGCGTCGTACGCCGAGACAACTAAAGCACTTCTCTTTTCCGACAGAAGTCACCTTCAGTAACGACATGATTAATCAACGTACCGTGATGGAAGTGGTCACGCCGGACCGACCTGGCCTTTTAGCACGCATAGGGCAAATATTACTATCCCACAAACTCACCCTCATCAATGCGCGCATTGCCACTTTGGGCGAGCGAGTTGAAGATGTTTTCTTTATTTCTGATGCTGATGGCGAACCTATCAGCGAAGCCGAATTATGTGAAAGCCTTCAACATGAAATTTGCACCCAACTCGATGAGCAAGTAGAAACAGAGTCATGAACCCAGATTTAGATAAGCTACAACCCTACCCTTTTGAAAAATTGAATGCCTTACTTGGCCAAGTCACACCAAACCCAGACTTAACAGCCATCCCGCTTTCCATTGGCGAACCTAAACATCCTACACCCAAAATAGTATTGGACGAGCTAAGCGATAAAATGCAAAAGGTGTCTATTTACCCAAGCACCAAAGGCTTGCCTGAGCTTCGTCAATCAATAGCAACTTGGGCACAGCAACGCTTCGGTCTAGATACTCTGTGTAGCGAGACACAAGTGTTACCGGTAAATGGTACTCGGGAAGCGCTTTTTTCTTTTACTCAAGCTGTGATTGACCGCCAGCAGTCACCTTTAGTGGTGAGCCCAAATCCGTTTTATCAAATCTACGAAGGTGCCACCTATTTGGCCGGCGCTAACTTGCACCTGCTCCCTACCTGCGAAGAAACCAATTTTATTCCAGATTATGACCATGTCCCTGAACACGTCTGGCAACAGTGCCAAATTTTATTTATGTGCTCGCCTGGAAATCCGACTGGGGCCGTCACACCTATTGAAACATTAAAAAAGCTGATCGCACTGGCCGACAAATACGACTTTATCATTGCCTCCGATGAGTGTTACTCAGAAATCTATTGTGATGAAGCAAAAGCACCTGTTGGCCTTTTACAAGCTTGTGCAGAGTTGAACAGACATGACTATCGACGTTGCGCCGTCTTTCACAGTTTATCAAAACGCTCAAACTTACCTGGCTTACGATCCGGTTTTGTCGCCGGCGATGCGGACATCATGCGCGCTTTCTTGAAATACCGAACATATCATGGCTGTGCAATGTCGGTGCAAAATCAACTAGCCAGTATTGTTGCTTGGAATGATGAAACACATGTCATCGAAAACAGGCAAGCCTACCGCAACAAATTTAAAGCTCTATTAGACATTCTGTCTCCCGTCATGGATATCCAGCAGACTGACGCCAGCTTCTATTTATGGCCAAAAACGCCTGTCTCTGATGAAACTTTTGCTCAGGGACTTTATCAGCAAGAACATGTGACCGTGTTACCCGGGAGCTATTTATCGCGCACCATTGACGGCATCAATCCGGGTCAGAATAGAATTCGCATGGCACTGGTTGCGCCAGAAGCCGATTGCATTGAAGCTGCACAGCGCATCAAACGCTATGTTCTGTCACTCAAATAATATCATTACAACATAAACCCAAAACACGAATGGAAGAAGCATGAGTTCAGTCAAAATGTATGGCATAAAAAATTGCCAAACAATGAAAAAAGCCATGACATGGCTAGAATCGAAAGGCCAAGACTACAGCTTTCATGACTATAAGAAACAAGGCATTGACGCCGATACCATCAGCAAGTGGTTAGCACAAAAACCTTGGGATGAACTCATCAATAAACGAGGCACAACGTGGCGAAAATTGAGCGAAGACGATAAAACCGATATCGACAACGACAAAGCCACTCAGTTAATGATCGCCAACCCGTCATTAATAAAACGCCCTGCACTGATGGTAAATAACACGCTTTACTTAGGCTTCGATGAGACAGCTTATCACGCTATTTTCGAATAATGGCCGCTCATAAATTTTACGAATTCACTGATAAAACACAGAATTAAGGAGTCAAATATGACCATCGCAATTGGTTTAGGTATCGGCACAAAGAACGCTAAGGGTGACTGGCTAGACAGTTTTTTCCCCGCCCCCATTTTTCAACCGGCAAACGACTTGGTCACAGAACTTCGTTCACAATTAAATATCGACTCAGGCAACCAGACTGTCGAACTGACAGCAGAACAAATTGATGCACTCACAAAATCGTCCAATAGCGACATCGCCAGCATTGCCCCCAGCTTGAAGAATAGCCAGCAAGCTAGCGTATTAGTCATTATCGAAACGGATGACACTGCCAGCAGCACCCCAGAAGTCTATCTAAAACTGCACCTTCTATCCCACCGTTTGGTGAAACCACACGGCATTAACTTAAACGGTATCTTTGCCTTATTACCAAATGTGGCTTGGACCAATAAAGGCCCAATCGACTTAAATGAATTGGCAGATAAACAATTGGCAGCACGCATAAATGGTGACTTCCTTGAGGTAAAATCAGTCGATAAATTCCCACAAATGACCGACTATGTGGTTCCAACTGGCGTCAGAATTGCTGATGCAGCGCGAGTTCGTTTAGGCGCATATATCGGTGAAGGCACCACGATCATGCATGAAGGTTTCGTGAACTTTAACGCAGGCACCGAGGGCACTTCGATGATTGAAGGCCGAATATCTGCTGGGGTTATGGTTGGTAAAGGATCTGACTTGGGCGGCGGCTGCTCCACCATGGGCACACTGTCTGGTGGCGGCAACATCATCATTTCTGTTGGCGAAAATAGCCTGATCGGTGCGAATGCGGGTATTGGTATTCCTCTGGGCGATCGCTGCACAGTTGAGTCAGGCTTATATATTACCGCTGGCACCAAGGTGGTTATGCTTGATAGCCAAAACAAAGTGGTGAAATCGGTTAAAGCACGCGAATTAGCCAGCACACCCGATTTGTTGTTCAGACGGAACTCAAGCAATGGTCAGGTAGAATGCCTAACCAATAAAACAGCTATCGAACTGAACGAAGCGCTGCACGCAAATAACTAAATCACACGAGTAAATTTATAGGGTGCGCTTGCGCGCCCTATAGACGAATAAATCACACTTGTAAGCCCCTTTAACCTGCAACTCAAAGAGAACTAAGCATGGCAGAGCACTCAAGCAACACCCTTCTTTTGGCACAAAAACTGATCCAGCAAAAATCAGTCACTCCTGAAGATGCTGCTTGCCAGGAAATCATCATGGCGCATTTATCGCCACTCGGGTTTTCAAGCGAAACCATGCAGTTTGAAGAGGTCACAAACTTATGGGCCAGAAAAGGCGATGCAGGCCCTGTTTTAGCGTTCGCGGGTCATACTGATGTTGTCCCAACCGGGCCACTAGACCAATGGACATTCCCTCCTTTTGAAGCGGTCACTAAAGATGGCATGTTACATGGCCGCGGCGCAGCTGATATGAAAGGTAGTCTGGCTGCTTTTATTACTGCTTGCGAACGGTTCATCAAAGCTTACCCGGACCACAAAGGCTCGATAGCTTATTTAATTACCAGCGATGAAGAAGGCCCCGCCAAAAATGGCACCGTAAAAGTCATCGAAACACTTGAAGCGCGAAACGAGAAGATGGATTGGTGCTTAGTCGGTGAACCTTCAAGCACAAAGGTTCTCGGCGATGTCATTAAAAATGGCCGACGCGGCTCTCTTAACGGCAGCCTGATTATTAAAGGAAAACAAGGCCATGTTGCGTATCCTCATTTGGCAAGCAACCCTATCCATCTGGCGACACCAGCCTTGAACGAGTTATGCAGCATCACATGGGATCAAGGTAACGATTTTTTCCCAGCCACGTCGTTCCAGATCACCAATATGCAATCGGGAACCGGTGCGACCAATGTTATTCCCGGCACGTTAGAGTTACTGTTCAACTTTCGTTTTTCAACTGAGCTAAGCGCCGATCAATTAAAAGAAAGCGTACACCAGCTATTAGATCGGCATGAACTAGACTATGACTTAGAGTGGAATTTAAGCGGTGAACCCTTCCTAACACCTGCAGGCCCATTGGTTGACGCAGCAGTTAAATCCATTAAGGAAATTAAGGGTATCGATACTGAGCTTTCGACCTCAGGAGGCACCTCTGATGGCCGCTTTATCGCACCAACAGGCGCACAAGTATTAGAGCTTGGGCCACTAAATGCCACCATCCATCAAATTGATGAACACGTCAGTATTCAGGATCTAGATGATTTATCCAAAATATATGAAGCCATATTAATCGAATTACTTGCTTGAAGACTGCTATGTTGCGACATGCACTCAGCTGCCCAGTCTGTTCAGAAACGCTCGACATAGACGCGAATTCACTCGCAAAGTATAAAAGCGTCAGCTGTGTAAACCATCATTTGTTCGACTTTGCCAAGCAAGGCTATTTAAACCTTTTACTTAGTCAACACAAAAAAAGTAAACACCCTGGCGATACCCAAGAAATGGTGCAAGCCAGAACGCAGTTTCTAAATAAAGGCTTCTACAATGGCATTGCGACCTTTTTAATCACTCAATGCCTGCCATCAATCGCGTCACGTTTCGATTCAGAAAGCATGGCAAATAACAGCATATTCAGTTATTGCGACCTTGCCTGCGGAGAAGGCTTCTATACCGAAAAGATCCACAAAGCATTAGAGCAAACAAAACCAGCAGAAGCAGATGACCAGCCAGAAGATAAACGAAGCAGTGGAAAAGTAATCAGCACAGGTTTGGACATATCAACGCCTGCCATCAAAGCTGCTTGCCAGCGAAGCAATTCAATTCAATGGCTTATTGCCAGCCTATCCAGAATACCGTTACAGGATCAATCACAAGATTTGGCGACCGGTCTTTTTTTCCACTTTGACCTGAATGAAGTTGCCAGAATCCTCAAACCAAATGGCCACTTTATTATGGTCACCACAGGGCCGAACCATCTCATCGAACTACGACAGCACATTTACGATGTGGTAAAAGAAGAAAAAATAAAAGATTTCAGCGCATCAACCCATCAGCTTTCCTATATCAAAACAATCACATGGCAAGAAAGCAAACACCTAAACTCCCCTGCTGACATTCAATCACTACTGGCAATGACGCCACATTATTGGCGCTGCACACAAGACAAAAAACAACAACTAGCCTTGCTCAACGAACTTGAAGTGACCTTAGATATTCAATTTGATATTTTCTCCAAGCCAGCCCATATTACTTAGCATCAATCAAAGCTTAAAAAAATAGACAGAAGCAAAGCGGAAACAACAATGTCGGCAAAGAAGAAAATTCCCCAAAAACACCAAGTTTATTACTTTAAATATTTCACCTTGAGTGCAATATTATTCCTTGTCGGCTTAGGCTCAGTCCTTTATGTTAACCTACTTTTGCCACCTTCTGAGCAACAAGAATTATTTGCGCTTATTGGGCTAGTAATAAGCGTCCCGTCTGGCTTATTAGCCCTTTATTGCTACATCCGTTTATTATTAACACGCCTTCAAAACTTCATGGATAAGTAAAATGAAAACACCCGATATCGAAATCTATGTCAAACAAGCTAACATGAAGATTTTGGAAGACTGGCTCAAAGCCAACTTTTCTGACATTGTCTTACCAAGCCATGCACTACAGCTTTTTGAAAAAGGCAAAGCCATCCGCGCCACAGCGAAGGCTGAAAGCAAACACACAGAACTCGTCATCACTCCCCAAGCAGCAGGCAAGGCGTTTTGCAGTATCTGGTTTAAACAAAATATTACGCCTTGGAATGATGACGAAGCCTGCGCAATGAGCCTGTTGGCGCATACAGACGTTGAAGTACGTTGCTCTGCTTCGGGCTGGTCAGAAGATGAGGATGAAGAAAGCGCTCAATGGCTGCTGCTCACACGATCGGAAAAAAAGCGTATTCATTGGGGATAAACAGCCACCTCTTTGGAATTCATTTTCACCTTTTGACCACTGAAATAAATCCGTTTTAATCGCCACTAACCATAAGCAAGGAGTGCCTTTAACTCCATTCGCTTTACCTTCCTTGAACATCAGACATTGAGTGATAATTGTTCCTTTTTTGAACTATAAGAAATGGTATTCAAGGAAGAGACATCCTTTTTCGTCTTGGCATCACAAAATCTTTTTTGCTGACAAGAGTCGCATGAACCGTAGCTATTATTAATAACGTTACGAAAAAGCCAAATAAACGCTGGAGACTGGGTAAAATATAATGCCTCCGCCCCCCTCAACTGTCTGATTCCTCCACCCTCTTTAACTCCTTTGAAAAAAGTACACTAAAAAAGATAAGCAGCATGGTAAGCATCGCGTCGAACACTATCTGCCTCTTTAAACTAATTGAATCCAAACGCGTTTTGCATAATTCAATTCCCCATTAGGTTTGAGACGCTCTTGGAGAATAAGTTAGCCCAAATAATAAACACTTGACATTAAATCCATATATGGGTATTTTAAAACCACATATGGGTTGAGGTGTATTATGTCTAACTTATCAAAGCAAATAGTGAAAGGTGTGATGAAGCCGTTAATCAGGTTGATATTGAGCTTAGGGGTCAATTACAAAGACTTTTGTGACATCGCTAAAGTTCTGTTCGTAGAAGTAGCGTCTGAAGATTATGGTATTCGGGGCCGACCAACAAACAACTCAAGAGTTGCGCTTTTAACTGGCTTAGACCGCAAGCAAGTGAAAGCAGTCAAGGATCAGCTAGCCGACTTGGAACCTCTTGAAGTTAGCTCGGTGGGCCAAATGAGTAGAGTGTTATCTGCTTGGTATCAAGACCCTGACTTCAGCGACGCCAACAACACACCGCTCCCTTTATCAGAAAAAGATGATTCAGGCTTTACTCTATTAGCAAAGAAATATGGTGGGGATATTCCAGCTGGCGCAATCCTTAAAGAGCTAATGAGGACGAACAGTGTTAAACGCTTGGATACTGGAGAGCTGGTAGCTGTCTCTAGAGTATACAACCCAGCAGGTGATAAAAATGCATCCTTGGAGCGTGGTGCTTCTGTGATAAAAGACCTCTGTGAGACCTTGTGTCACAACATTTTTGATAGCAAAGAAGAGGAAACAAGGCGGTTTGAAAGAAGAACAATGAACATCAATATTGCGTGGGATCGCGTCGCGGACTTTAAGCGATTTATTGATCAAAAAGGGCAAGCATTTTTGGAAGATGTTGATGCGTGGTTAAGTAACAATGAACTCGCAGAAACAGATAGACACGAGGCAATACGTTTAGGTGTTGGCCTTTATTCATTTGAATCAGCGGTCGTATGACCTAGGAATTAACTATGAAACTGACACACACACATCTCAAACTTTCTCCCATTGTAATTGCTTTATCCTTGTCTGCCTGTGGTGGTGGAAGTTCTGGTGGTAAAGATATAGCGGGTATAGATGGTAGTGGAAGCCCCGCATATGCCTCTGGTCCAATAACCGGATTTGGAAGTGTTTTAGTCAATGGCCATAGGTTCATTGTTGGAAATGATACTACCGTGACGCTAGATGGGGCGAGTGGATTGCAGACCCAACTTAAAGTAGGCCAATATGTCACGATTTCCTCTTCCACAGTAGACGAAGATGGTAACCCAATTGCTGATATTGTTAGAAGTGATACCTTAATAGAAGGGCCTATCACAAACATTAATCTGACTACCAAGACCGTAACTGTACTCAATCAACAAATTCGGATTAATGATAATACTATTTTTGACGACGATATGGTTGACCAGTCGCTTAGCGGCTTGGCGCTGGGTGATGTGATAGAAGTTACCGGCGCTCAAAATAATTCAGGTACTGTTCTTGCGACTCGCATCGAGCTTGATGATGAAAATGACGAATCTAAATTAGTGGGGGCGATTTCTGGCTTAGATCAAGATGCTCAGCAGTTTACATTAAATGGATTTACGGTCAGTTATTTTGGTGCGGAGTTAGATGACATTCCTAATAATACCTTATCCGATGGTGATGTCGTTAAAGTGAAAGGCACGATAAATGGAGACATTCTAGAAGCCACAGAAGTAGAAGGCTTTGATGATGTTTTTGAAGGCGTTGACGATGACGACGAAATCGAAATTAAAGGCCCGGTGACGCGTTTCGTGTCTACAGATGACTTTGATGTGAATGGCATTCGAGTGCGTGTTAATTCTGAGACTGAATACGATGATGGAACTGTTGACGACATACAACTAGATGCCCAAATGGAAGTTGAGGGGTATTGGGAAAATGGCGTCCTTGTGGCCGAAGAGCTATCTTTCGAACAAGAAGAGAATGCCGCCATTAGCGGTGTGATTGAGGGGCTAGCTGCCACGAATGCTTCGCTAAATGAAGGAAGTATCACTGTGTTAGGGGTGGTGCTAACTTCAAACTCCCTAACTTCTTATGAGGATGAAAGTGAGGTAGAGGTATTTGATTTTGGCTTCGATGACTTAAGCTTAGGTAACTATGTTGAGATTGAGGGATACTTCAATGATTCAAATCAGTTTATTGTAACCGAGTTAGAGCGTGAGGAAGTATCCGACGAAGTGGAAATAGAGGGACCGCTTGGCGCAAAGAACTTGCCTGAAAGCATTACTCTATTAGGTAAGATGATAGATACCTCAAATATTGATACCAGTGAACTCACAGATGTGCCATTAGGCACACAAATAAGTGTTGAAGGTATGCTCGTACAAGGAAGTTTAGTTATTGAAGAGATTAGTGTGGAGTCTGATGACGACTAATTATTAAGAGTCTGAGAGACTGTAACAGGCTCGATTCTTAAGCTACAGTTAAGGTCTTACCCAAAATATATGGGTAAGGCCTTTTTCGCTTTTACCAATCACATATTATTTTGTGGCAAAGTTTGAGAAGCTTTACTTATCGTGTTCGAGGCCGAATAAGCACCTTAACAAGATGAGTTTTATCAGACTCGCCTTCGAACAAGCTTTTTAGTGCCTGACTATCACGCTCATCATCACGTGAAAAACAGCCTACTTGAAAGGTAGTTACTTCCGTAATGAAAAATGACTTAAGGTCTTTTTTCTTTAACGCACCTTTGTCACTTTCAGCATCAGCCAGTGAATTTCGCCAGTAACGAAGCCAATTTTTAGTGTGTGCCAATCCCTGCATAGTCAGCTTCCATTTACCCAATAATTCGAATTAAATATTTCTGTTTTTAGTTTTTAGTTTTTAGTTTTTAGTTTTTAGTTTTTAGTTTTTAGTTTTTACCCATAACAGGTCTCAAGGTCTCAAAAAAGCCCTCGCTATCTCAGCTATCTCCGTTGATTTTGTAAGAAGTCATCTAGATTCAATTACTCAACATTCGCCACTGTCCAAACACGCTTTAAAAGGAATTAAAGCACTTCTGACTTTTATTTCTTCAGGCTCTGTAGAATACTTATCAATTCATGAACATGGGTAGATGGATTATCTGAACCATTACGCTCACATTCTTGCAGAGCAAGCTCTGCATAATGTTTGGCTTGCTCCAAGTGATCGACTAACTCGGTAAACATCCCACGCCTACCTTTTTCATAATCAGGTATATAACCCTTAAGTTCTGTTAAAACCTGTCTTCCTGAGCTGTTACCAGGCAAAGCGACATAGGGGCGAGTTGAATAAACGAAGTGCAATAAAAGCCAGTATTCAAAGCAAGGCACTGAGTTTATGGCGAAAAAAGTATTCACTGGATGAGCAGAGGCAAGGACATCCAAAGCCGGAAAGTAGTTACTATGTCCATCCTTATCAAAGACACAGAATACTTTATCAAATGCATCACCGGCATCTTTCTCTTCTCTGTAGCGTTGTTTAGCAAATTTAACGACACTCACAGGATCGGAGCCACACTCACCCCGCACTTCTACATTAACCGTTTCAAGGCAGAAATATTCCCTGGCCTCTTCAAAATAATTTGGCTCAGTTTTCTCACCTTCACATACTATCAATATTTTTTCATAGGCCTCTCGTCGTGCACTTTTTCTTTGTAGACTCTTAGCCGTCTTTGCTTTGCGTTTGTGAAACAAATTATCCGTTCCCATGCTTCTTCTCCCTAAAGCCTTGAACGCATCTTTTTCACAAAAGGCAGAGCACCATAACGCCCAGATAAGTAGGCAAGTTCAAGGTTTTCACGGCCTTTTCGAGGGCTGAAATCGGTTAATGGGTAAATATCAGTCGCTTGCGCTTTATTTTTCTCACAGAACCAAACCTGATCCCTGCGAAAGACTTCTTGATTTAAAATTGACGTTTCATGTGTCGTAAAAACAAGTTGCGCATTCTTAGGGTTTGTATCCGGGCTATGGAACAGCTCCACTAAAAAACGAACAAGCCTTGGATGTAAGTTATCATGCAGCTCGTCGATGAATAATACATAACCATTTTTTAGTGCATCAATCCATGGGCCGGCAAATGAAAATAATTTCTGTGTACCATCTGACTCATCTTTAAAATCAAATAATACAGGCTTTCCATCACTGTCGTTGTGAACCGTCTTGATCTCACGAGTCTTTTGCCCTTTCATTTCCCCGATAATCACATCCCTCAATGCTTCCGGCATATCATCAGGCAAGTCTGTTGGTGTGAAGGCTTTGGTTTCGACTAAGATGTCATCAATGTGAATATCCGCTGCATGAAGAAACTCCAGAACTTTTGCCTTTTCATCATTCTCACACAAAGAAGCACTAAATGTCGGCCCCCAGCCTCCCACGTTCGCCAGGCGCAGGGTACTTTTGAACCAGTCAAATACGGGCTGTAGCTGCGCACTATTTAACTGCACGGCTGTCGAGAGAAACAGAGCATTATCGCGTGTAGACTTCTGCCAGAGCTGTTTTTCCCCTGTCAAACTACTACCTAGCTCCCATTTATACTGCTTTTTTTCGGCTACCCACTGACGTGTAAACCATCTTTGTGCGCGTCCTTTCGGATAAGCTAAGAGCCATTCTTCGAACACCTGCTCTGCCGTGACAGAGAATCCATATTGATAGCGCACACCCTCTACGATAAATGTTACCTCAAACTCACTAGGCGCATTACGTGTCTCAGGGGAGAGTCGAAAAGGTGTAACTGGCAAGAGATCACCACGTTGCTGGCTGGCAGCCGATTCAAGCACTATATGCTTCATGATCTGCAATGCCTTCAAGTAATTTGATTTCCCGCTGGCATTCGGGCCATAGATGGCAGCAGAACGGAGCAATTGAAAATCATTCGCGGCCGAAACGTTAAAGGTGTTTGTTTCTAACAGTTCTTCGCCTTTACCTTTTACCAGACTGAAAACTTGCGCACCACGTAAGGAGCGAAAGTTCGCCACACTCATCTCAACCAACATAAAACCACCCATAAACACTATTTTTGACTGAATACGTCAAA
The DNA here is from genome assembly GCA_048058835.1 of Oleiphilus sp. Classification (GTDB taxonomy): domain Bacteria; phylum Pseudomonadota; class Gammaproteobacteria; order Pseudomonadales; family Oleiphilaceae; genus PZPK01. The sequence goes on along the minus strand of JBLLNS010000010.1, from coordinate 114,088 downwards.
AATAACATACAAATGAAATACAGAACAATTTATCTACTTATTTCTGGAAGAATATGTCACAAAATGGCAGTTATTTAATTTATCGAATAGATCTTGAACCTTTTCAAAACCTTTTTATGTCCATACTGGACTTGAAAACAAGCGCCACGAAACCTATACTTCAGATAAATGGATTGGGGGTGCCCGGTCGGCGTCTAAACCTCGGTGGGTTCATCGGGGTTTTTCGCTTTTTAAGAAAGGGTAAATTTTCATTCCAACACCTTCATAACCTTTTCCAACACCATTTCGACCGCCATCACAGTAAAACTTCTCCTTTAACACATCAAACGCCCGATTAGCTTGTTCTGGTCTCAGTGAATTTACCCCTATCGGTCTTGCCACCAAATCAGCCAACTGCAAACCTGAAGACATGGCCTTTTTATCAGAAAAGAGCATTTCATAAGGTAATTGAATACCAAGGCGATTATTACCATCACACACTCTGCGAAACTCCAATTCGAGCTCTTTGTCCTCTTTATTTCCCCTACACTCAACAACAATGTGAGTTTTCTTTTCATGCATTTGTTTTTCAGCTAAAAACTCGTGTAACGTTTCCAAGCATAGACCCAGTGCTGTGTGATAAGGGTTTGATTCGATGTCGCTTTGTTTTTTAAGGGCTCGCTTATCAATTGTGCAACTAATCAGAATAAAGTTGCTGTACTCAATAATACTGGTGAGTTCATCTAAAAACTGATGTTTTTCCACCTTACTTTTGAAAATATTAAACATACCTTTTTCTTTGCGGATCTCATGCTCATGCAAAATAACTTGATCATGCCCAAAATAGTTAAACTTCAGCTTTTCTAAAGCGGGAACGATGGCTTCGCTGTAATGTCGTTTGTTAAAGACACAAAAAGCCAAAACAAAAATTGGATAGTTCTCATCAATGCTTTGTAAACTATGGTCACCACTTTCATCAACATACACAATGTATTTGCTGAAAGGTGATTCCAGATCAGGTTTCAAACTTTTTCGTCTGCCTTGCTGCTCAAATTCTTTAACATCTAGCTCAAACAGCGGTAATTGTTGGCCATCTTTTTGCTCCATCATTCACTCACTTTCTTTTCAATTTTTTCTTCGGCTTCACCGCATCTCGCTCAACCTTGATCTTCGCCAACAAAGCCTCAGCCGAATTTTCGCCACTAATTAAATCAGGGTTGTCTTTGCGCCATTGTTCGGTGAGTTCACCGCGGAAGGCTTTGGCGAGGATGGATTGGGTGAGCTTATTTACGCGTTCTTGGGCTTGTTGGACTTGTTGTTCTATTTTGTCTGCGTGGACGAATAGTTGTTCTACTCGGCGGACTATTTCGGTTTGCTCTTCGATGGGTGCAAACGGAATGGCAAGTACACGCATATCTCTTAAATGAAGATTTTTAATTGCGGTTCCTACTATACGACTTGACACATCAATACTATTGACCCATTGGCGTAACGCAATATCAATAAATTTCATATTTGTTTTATTTGAAGCTGGCTTTATCAATGCAACGCTTACAAATAAATCAAAAACAACATCAACATCAACGATTGCTGTTCTACCAATTGTTCCACTTTTTGTTATAAGTAAATCTCCGTTTTCAGGATTACAACGCGGGTGAATTTCTTCATGCGTTGCCTGGCTAATATATTTACAATAATCAAAAGAAATTTTACCGCCATTTATATCTTTTACTGACATAAATGGTATTCCACTTTCAACATATTCAGGCTTATGGTGAACACCATCCACAATTTTTGACGATAGATAATCTAAAGAAACCCATTTCCAACTTAACGGTATTTTATACTCATCACTTACCAAATGACTTTCAGGTACCTGAGTTCTTTTTGACACCAATCGGCTTCTACTTTCTAATATTTCTTGAATGGTTATTTCTATATCTGAACACTTATTCTTTCCCCTCCACTCTTCCGTCAACTTCCCACTCACAGCAGCAGCGAGGACGGATTGGCGGAAACGTTTGAGGATATTGGGAATTCGATCAAGGCGGGCTTTGGTGCTTTCGACTTGTGCGAGTAGATGGTCTAGTTTGTCGGCGATGACTTTTTGTTCGGCTAGGGGGGGAAGCAAAACGTCATGATCTTTTATTAAAGCCTGGGATATATTTGGTTGTGCTCCACCTTTACCCTTAGCAATAAAATTATCTTTCTCATTTAGAAGAAAATAATAAAGAAAATCGGTAGTCGTAACCCCATCGATAGGTTTTCCGACACCACAAGCTTGATTTGTAGTTGCATCTATACCTAATATCGAAGTCTTACCAATCGTTGCACCATACATTGCTATAGCAACTGAACCTTTGGGAAAGTATTTAGCACTTGAATTTTGCACCCCAGCTTCACTAATGAATTCACTTGAGCTAGTTAGTACTCTAGGCCCCAAATCACCAGTTTTTATCCAAGGAACTTCTCCACTATAGTAAGTACTATTCTTTCTAGAAGGCGTTCCACCCGAACCCCAGTCGGCAATAAATTGAAGAGTTGTCTGTGTCCAACCTTTAGGCAATGGATTCCCGCCTACGCGGGAATGACTAGGAGCTGACATCAAATAGACTCCCCAAGCGCTTCCAAGAGCTCATCAATTTCAGCCAAGGCAGTGCTCAATTCTTCCTTCGCTTCACTCGCCAATACTCTAGGCTCTGGCAAGTCTGCCGCATCAACACTATCTGCATCCTTCAGCCATGAAATATCTAGCGAGTCGCCTTTATGCTCACGTATCCAGTCACGACTAAATTTGCGCCAGCGGCTATGTACTAAACGCGGGTCGACACCTTGGTTTTCTTCTACTTGGGGTGGCTCGATTTCTTCAGCGTTAAAACTGTATTCGCCTTCTTGTCGCTCACTGGTGCCGTCCGGCTTATCACCATAAACGGCTTCAAATGGTCTTAGGTGCTGCTCACCAAAGGGAGTACGTTTACCAAAGCTAGGCATGTTGGTTCGCAGGTCGTAGACCCAGACATTCTCGGTACAGTTTTCATCCTGCAGTTTGTCTTTGACTGAACCTTTGGTGAAGAACAACACATTGGTTTTTACGCCCGCCGCATAGAAGATTCCTGTTGGCAAACGAAGGATGGTATGCAGATTACATTTGTTCATCAGGTCGCGACGCACGTCTGTACCGACGCCCGATTCAAACAGTACATTATCTGGCAGGACTACCGCAGCACGGCCACCGGGTTTTAAGTTGCGGTAAATATGCTGCAAGAAAGCTAATTGTTTATTACTGGTTTGATAGGTGAATTCACGGGTAATACCGGCATTGCCTCCTTTACTGGTGCCAAATGGCGGATTGGCGAGAATAATATCGGCACGGGCTAATGCCGCACCTTGCTCACCGAGTGCATTACCAAGGTGCACCACACCTTCGTCGTCACCTTCCATGCCATGTAGTAAGCAGTTCATTAATGCTAAACGTCGTGTGGAAGGTACTAACTCAATACCGATAAACGCTTTGTTCTTTTGAAAGGCGGCATCTTTGGCATTCAGGTCGATGTAATCGTCGGTCTGTTTGCGCATATACTGGTCGGCGGCGACTAAAAATCCTGCCGTGCCCGCTGCCGGATCTTGAACGGTTTCGCCTGGTTGCGGTTTGATGCAGCGCACCATGGAATCTATTAAATCTCTCGGTGTGAAATATTGACCCGCGCCCGATTTTGTTTCGGTGGCGTTCTTCTCTAACAGACCTTCATATAGATCACCCAAACCATCTTTCTGCACGCTAAACCAATCGATCTGGTCGAGGGTTTTAATCATCTGTTCCAGGTGTCGAGGTTCACGCAGACGAGTTTGCGCATCAGCGTAAATCGCGCTTATGAGAGGGTCTTCATGAATGCTATTGCCTGCAGCATCTTTACCCGTTGAGAGTGCCAATAAAATACGTTTGTAATCATCCAGTAAATTAATGCCAGACTTTTCATGCAGATCAACCCAACGGCAGCCTTCCGGTAAGGTGTGCTTGTCGAGCGTTTCGGCTTCGGTATTTTCATGTACCATTTTAATAAACAGCAATAACACCAACTCGGTGACATAGTCGCTGTAATTGATACCGTCGTCGCGGAGTACGTCGCAGAGGTTCCAGAGTTTTTGTACGATGTCGTTATGGTTCATAGTGGGTAATTTCGTTGTTATCGTGTGTCATTAATTGAATAAGTTTGGGGTGCACAAAGAGCTTTTCTTTGCCGACTGATATTTCGTTTAATACCCCAATCTCTGCTAATTGTTTGAGATAAACCGATGCGGTTTGGCGTTTGGCGATATCTCTCTCTACCAAGTTTGCGATTCGGCAATACGGCTGTTCAAAAATTACTTGTACCAACTCGTGGCTGTAAATTTTAGGTAATGCCTGTCTAATATAGTCACCGCTGTGTTCCATTAATTGGCGAACAGCCGCAATTTTTTGTGTGGTCCAATTCGCTGTTTGCTCCACACCTTTGAGCATGTATAAAATCCAGTCTTCCCACGCGCCATCACTGGTCACTTGGGTTAGCAAACGATAGTAATCTGCCCTGTTTTGCAGGATATAGCGGCTTAGATACAGAATCGGTAGAGTTAACAATTTCTGCTCTATCAAATAGAGCATATTGAGAATACGCCCTGTTCGACCATTACCGTCGGTAAAGGGGTGTATGGCTTCAAACTGATAGTGGCTAACGGCCATTTTTATAAGCGGGTCCGTTTTTGTTAAGGGATCATTTTCTTCTGCATGGATGAACCGCTCCCAGTTTGTTAGCAGGTCGCGCAAACGTGACTCACCCTCTGGCGGGGTGTAAATAATTTTACCCGTGCTTTGATTCGCTAAGGTGGTACCGGGCACTCTTCGGATATCCATATTCGTGGCTTTAATGGTGCTACACACTTGTACCGCCGTATTGGTGCATAAGGGTCTTTCCGCTAAGTGAACGAAGCCCTCATATAAAGCCCTTCTATACTGAAGTGCTTCTTTGGTGGCCGGGTCTGCAGCACTTTCTTCTTGCGCATATTGAAACAACTTGTCTGAAGTAGTGACAATATTTTCAATTTCGGTACTGTCTTTCGCTTCCAGCAAGGGCAGTAAGTTGATCAACAAAGCCTGATTGGGCAGTAATTCACCCGCCTGCTTTAGTTCAGCCAAGGCTGCACGTGCTGAGATACAGGCTTTTAAAACGACTATAGACTCTGTGGCTTCCTTGGGTGGGGGAAGCAAGGGGATATCATTGAAAGGCTGGTTTGGCTGCCATGTCATGTTTATTATTTCCATTTATTTCGACATAAAGCGAGTATATGTCGATTGCATCGACACGTAAACAGAATATGTCGATTTTTATCATTATTTTCGACACATAAAATATGTCATGTATAGATATTCCGATTTCCTATACACGTATTTATTCTCATGTATACAGTATCCACACAAACTATAGATAACTAACTGACTGCAGAAGGCCAAATGGCTTCGCTCAGTTCTTCCAATACACTATCTAACTGATTAGTGAGAACTTTATCGAGTTGCTTTGCTCCACCGTGATCTGCAAAGCGGCTGTTCACAAACTCACGATCAATAATGACTTCATGCACAAGTTGTTTCGCTAAGCGCTCAAGCCATTTACGTTGCGCCGGTAACCAACTATGACTGGCGTAGATTTTATCCATGGCTCGGCCAACGCGCTGCTCGAATGGCACTAAGGCTTCGCCCAAGGCGGCTCGACGAATATGGCCAAGAATGCTAGCGGCGATATCCTGATTGGTTTGGTTACGCACGGCACTTTGAAGCTTGGCTTCTGAGAAACCCTGCCCGTCTAAGAGGAGTTTGACTTCTTTGAGTTGTTCCCGTGTTAAATCTCGTGGTTTATTGACCACCACAGACAAGGCGACGGATTGATTCAACTGCTCTTTAATAAAGTGATTGAAGCTATCGAGATAATCTTCGGGCTTTTGGTGTTCACCATAACTTTGGGTGCGTTCGCGAATCTCATCTGCGTGGTCTGAAATAATAGGTTTTCTATCACTTCCGAGTAATTCCGAGACTTCGGCTAACTGATTAAGCAAACCGGTATGCTGTTGAATAAAGTGAGCGGCTTGTGTTGGGCCAATGTCACGCAAATGTTTATGCAGTGATTTTGGTTCTACGCCCCATAAACCCTGCAATTCATCGAGCTTTTGTTTTAGTGCTGGTTTCGATTCAGATTTTTTCTGTGCTTTGCGCAAGACTCGCATAAGCTTTTGGCTAAGCTGACTTAAGACCACATCGGCATGGCTTTCCCCTGCTTGTTCACCCGGCGTGTTCTGTGCTTTTTCCAATACCTCGGGATCGGTTAACTCACCCACCAACTGTTCAAGGGTAATATTCGGGTCTTTCACTAGAGGCTTCATGGTGTTGACTGCTTGCAGTGAAGCGTAAATATCAACCGGGTCGTAAATACGGAAGACTGTTTTACCAATCTCATCACAACGGCGCGTCGCTCGCCCGATCATTTGCTCATACAAAATTCGGGATTTCACCCGACGCATGAACACGAGATTACAGATTTTCGGGACATCGATACCGGTGGTGAGTAGATCGACCGTCACCGCGATATTGGGGTAACGTTCATTCTTATATTCTCGAATTAACTGGCTGACCTTGTCACTTTGGCCAGTTATCTTGCGCACAGCGGCTTGATTATATTCTCCGTTATAAAGATCTTTGAAGGCTTCATCGAGTAAGCGCTTGACCATATCCGCATGTAAATCGGTGGCGCAGAAAATCATGGTCTTTTCGTCGCTGAAAGGGTCTAACTCCATCGCCAACTGTTGGCAAATAACCTTGTTGAAGTTTTCACTGATCACCCGTCGATTAAAGGATTCAACTTCAAAGCTCAACTCGTCATCTAACTCTGCCGTTTCCACCTCACCGGTTTGGGTGTTAATCGCACTGACTTGGCACCCCTTATCAAACTTAATGCCATTTTGAGTCAGTAGGGTTTCGTAACGAATGGGCGGCTCATGGTCGATTAACCAATCATCTGCAACGGCTTCGCGATAGGAATAGGTATATACGGGCTTGCCGAATATCTCACTGGTATGTTTCGCAGGCGTGGCGGTCAAACCCACTTTGACGGCATCGAAATAATCGAGCACGCGCCGATAGCTAGACAAGTATTGGCCGAGGTCTCTGGTGGCCATCTCCCCTTCAGTCATTTCCTGATCGAGCGTGTAGCCTCGGTGCGCCTCATCCACAATGATGCAATCAAATTGATCGACCGGCGGTACCTTGTCTGACATGAACACTCGCTTCACCATCGCCTGAACCGTGGCGACTTGTATGCGCGTTTCTGCCTCTGCGGCCATATCCCCTAACTCTGCTAAGTTGTAAATCTTGGACAGGGTTTGGTTCTGCTCTAATGGGGCTTCGTTAAATGCATCGATGGCCTGTTGGCCTAGTGCTGTTCTATCCACCAAAAACAAAATGCGCTTGAAGCGCTCTGCTTTTAGGAAGCGATACATTAAGCCGATAATCGTTCGGGTTTTACCTGTGCCCGTTGCCATGGCCAACAGTGCCGTTCGTTTTTGTTGTTCTAGGGCCTCTTCAACGGCGGTAATCGCTTTTTCCTGATAAGGCCTCAACTTCAGATAAGCAAAGCCCTCATTCTTTAGCTTTTGTTCAGCATCTTCCTTGCTTCGCTTAAGCAGGTCGAGCAAACCTGTGGGCGTATGAAATTGTTGCAGCGCACGTTTGGTGTTGCTTGGCTCTCGCACGTCACGAAACCAGGTACCAGACTGTTCCGCGATTTGAGGGACATAAGGTCGACCATTGCAGGAATAAACAAAAGGCACCATGTAATGGCCTTCATGTTCATCGGCCCAAGCGATGGTTCGACCTGATATTTCCCAAGCACCGATTAAAGGGTCAGTAAGCTTAAAGCCTTTGCTGTAACGTTCTGCCTGCGGGATTTTCCCGGCAACATTGGTGTTTTCTTTCTTGGCTTCCACTACGGCAACGGGGCTTAGACCTGCAAACAATACATAATCTGCTCGGCCACGCTTACCCTGACCATCATTCGTTGGCGCAAGGGTCGGCCATTCTGCAATGGCTTTGTTGGTAAGCTTTTCTGGGCGGGCGCCCTTTTGATATGTCAGCTCTTCTGTGTCTGCTTCCCAGCCTGCTTCGATCAACTGCTGGTCTATCAGAATACGTGTTAGCTCTTCGCTCAAGACAATATGTTTACTCGCCTTTTGCGTATTTTGGGCTACTTTCTGGCGTTCCTTGCTTGCTGCTTTATCACCTTGTGCTTGCAACTGTTCCTGCAAAGCGATGAGTTTGGCTTCATACTCTTGTTGCTGTTTTAGAAGTGCCGCTTCGTGCTCTTTTGCCTTATCTGCTAATGCTCTGGACTCTTCATCCATGGCATTCGCGAGTGATTCATATTCGTCTTTTTCTTTGGCTATCAGCTCGTTAAGCCGTTGATGAGAGTCCGCTTCAATATTCGCCTGTGTCAGCTCACCTTTTAGCTTTTCAATTTCAATCTGCAGACCACGCAGTTGGTTACTTGGGTCAGTCGGGGAGATAAATGCACCAGGTTTAAATTGGGTGCCTTGCTTACCAAATGATTGATGGAACCAAACCGCGATCGCTCGGGCGATCTTTAGACCATCCATCGCTTCTTTATGCTTGGTTCTAAATTGATGCGTTGCCTTGTTACCTTCAATTCTTAGGGTGTGAAATAACTCGCGTATAACCGGCTCAAATTTGAGCTCTCGGTTGAGGCGATAGAGTAAATCAGCCTGGCTGGTTTGATCGTCGAATTCAACGCCAACATGCGCGGCAATATGTTGTGCCAGCGCTTCACCAAGTTGCCGGAGTTTGATTAAAGTGGTATTCGGGTCGCTCGAAAAGGCGCGTTCAGCAGCCACAGCAATCTCGACAAAAAGCTCATCATGCTCTTTGAGGAATGCAAAATTGCTCGGTTGATTGTTTATATCAGTCAATGCCGCTACTCCATTTCAGCAGAACCCTGCTCTTCTTATTAGTTGTATTATCTAATTAACCTGTTCGAGTAAGTCACCCGTCTTACAGTTAAACAGAACACAAAGTTTATCTAATGCAATTAGGTCTACCTTTTGTGCCGTTTCTTTATAGAGCAAGGTAATGGTAATTCTGCTCAAACCAGTCTCACGAACAACATCGGCAATACGCATTTTATGCTCACCCATCATTCGAGCTAGATGACAACGAATCATTATCCTTAAACCGCAGTTGAACTGCGAAAAAGGAAAGTAAGAAATTGGTGTGCCTAGTAATTTTAGAAATCGCGTGGTCACCTTATTGGTGATGAGTCGATTTATAAGTTTGCTAGGCGCGCCAAGAGCTTGCCTGAACTTTCGAGATTCAACTGAGGTTTAAGGATATTCATTCTCCACCCAAATTTATGCCTTGGATTGGCCATTCGTAAATTAACACTTTTCAAGATTGAGGGAAAATATTTCAGTTGAACTTGAATTTTTAGAAGAATGATTAAACTTGCCAATTCTTTTGTTTTTTCCATAAGAAAAGAAAAATGTATTGCCTGCATGATAGAAGTTTTCACGCGTTTTTGACGATATTTATAAAGTCATTTTTCCATAAGAATAAGGAAGAGCAAATATCTTTAAATCCATGATTTTGAGTTGACTTCAAGTTGCAATAAAAGACAACTTACACATTATTATGGAAAACCGCGCTCATTCGCTGTTTAACACGACTCGCAACATCAAGAGCATACAAGTTGTGATTCGAATATAAACTTAAGTCATTAATATGTGATTATCTTATAAGATATAGAATCATTAATTATTCTAATATAGTGTTATAAGTATTATGCATAACACATTAAAATACTGAATCCATTAATAAACTGTTAAATGTAAGTAGCTATGAAAAGAAAAAAAATAAATGAGGTCTTCACCCCTCGTCGTCAAAATGTCAACCATTTAATGTACATTGACAGAGCACAGTCTGAGAAACATTTATATCGTTCAGTAATTGGCTCTATGCATAGCTTTCTTTCCGGAGAAAGTGGAAGCGGCAAATCATGGCTTTATAAAAAAGTCTTCGAAGAAGAAAACATCAACTATTTAGCTATCAATGCCGCGAACGCTTCTCGAAAAGGCTCTATAACACAAGAGCTTTACGAGAAATGTTTTGAGGGTGGGGATGCAGAGAAAACGGGATATAAAGAGACAAAGAAAGCAGGAATATCTGTGGTAGGCACTGCCGAACTTTCACATGAGGCAGAATATAAAGTACCAGTTAGTGACAAACTAAAATTATGTTACGAAAAACTGTATAAGCAATCAGGAAAAAAAACTACTACTATAGTTTTAGACAATATTGAGACTTTGTTCGACAACGAGACCTTGATGGGAGAGCTATCAGATATTCTTATTCTTTTAGATGACGATGATTTTGCTGGCTTTCAAGTCAAGTTTCTTTTAATAGCTGTTCCCAATAATGTATTACAATATTTCTCACATGCAAAGAACCCAACTTCGGTAGGTAATCGAATAGATGAATTACCACGAATTACAGGCCTTAGCCAACGTCAAGTATTTGACTTCGTTTCTCGCGGTTTTTTAAAAGCACTTCAGGTCAACATTCCTGAAAATTTCTTAAAAAGAATATCGCGACATATATACACGGTTACTCTGGGTATACCTCAAAGGGTTCATGAATACTGCGAATGTCTAGCTTACTGCATTGAAGATAATGGCTGGAATTATAATCCTGACCTCCTCGAGAGCGCTGATCTTAATTGGCTCCAAAAGGGTTTGCGAGAGTGCTACAACATTGTTGAAAGCCACTTAAATTCTGACGAGACAACTGATGGCAGGCGTAACCAGGTTATATTCGCACTTAGTAGGATTTCTACACACCAAATAGACACTCAGAAAATAGGTGTTGTCATCTCTCAGGATTTCCCTAATAGCAAGCCAGATAGTAACTCTGGAATTGGCCAAGTTCTATCACACCTGTGTAAAGGTGAAAAACCAATCTTAAAAAAATTATCTAACTCCAATTTTTACGTATTCACAGATCCTCGATACTTAATGTGTATACGATTAATGCTATTTATTGAACCAGTATCAGAGAAAGTTAAAAAACGAGCTTTTCGCTTAAACTAGATACTATCTAACAAGTTGCACCAGCAGACATTTTTTCCGTCGCGCATTTTTGTATTAAATAAAGTAAATAAAAAATAAAGGCAGAAAATAAAGCAAATAAAGGGGTCGGTGACAACTGAGAATCATTAACACTATCATTTGTCACCGACCCTTTTATTTTCTAGTCTCAATAGAAAAGGATAGCTATGAAACGATTACTACGATGGTTAAAAGAGTTTATAAAATGGTTATCTGAAGCTAAAGCAGTAATCATGTGTTTTCTTGTTATCGCTGCCGCTTTAGTTTTGGGGTGCGTCACTTGGAATACTGAATTTTCAATACGTAGCTCTGGGTACGCACTACAATTGATAGGAATGATCTTCGCAATTAGAGGGTTGTTAAGTGTAAGGAAGTATTTTGGGCAGCCTTTACTTAGAGAAAAAACTTTTGAGTGGTTAAAACGATTTCCTAAATGGAACCGCAATATAGTTATAGGCTTGGGCACAGTAAACGCAACATGTGATGTAATGTCTGCACGAGCAGAATTATGGAGTCCAGATGACGTCAAATTACCCGTCAAAGAAAGAATAAGCCGACTCGTAAAAAACATAGAGACAATTAGGACGGAGCAGCGCGACCACTTCAATTCTATTGATAAGCTAAAAAGAAGTCATGATGAGCATAAAAAAGAGGTCGTTAAAAGCACAACAGAAATTGAAAATAAGCTACGTACTGACCTAGAGTCACTGCATACAAATGATTTATTAACATCGCTTGTCGGTCTGACTTGGTTAACTATTGGTATCACTCTGAGTACGTTAGCACCAGAAATATATATATGGCTAAACTAAGCCTAAAAAAAAGACTCAAACGGACAAATATTTGCGCGGTTAGCCGGGAGTTAGCTTCAAAATGGAATTGAAATAATGTTAAACGAAATCGCACTTCTACTTGGTGCAATAGGAACAGGTTTACTAGCTCTAGATGTTGTCAAGGCTGAGATTTTAAAGAGCCTAAGGAATATATTTGCAGAACTAGCATCTCACCGACTAAGCCCCTCAATCATATTTAAAGAAGATTATGATGAGAAAGATCATTATGCTATATCAGTAATAAAAACTGTTGGTTTTTATACGTCCAGCATCACGGCTCTATGCTTATATCTTATCTATCAACCCAGTGACGATTTCATACAAAAAATAATGTATTACCCATTAAGCATAGTGGTAATGATGCTTATCGGTTACTTTGTTATGAGTATTAGTCATAAACTTGGTGGTTGGCTTATTTCAGCCGGAACATATTTGGCACTGCCAACGATTTGGGTTTTTATGTTTGTTTTTTCTCTAATCAGCTGGCTTTTTCAACTGCCCATAAAGTTTGTTGTACAGCAAGAAGAAAAGTGGATTGGTGAAAATCAAGCACCTAGAGTATTAGGGCTTTTATTGTTATTTCTAAGCTTCGTATTGCAATTTATGGCTATGAAAAGCTAACAAACGGCTGCACCAGAATTGCTTATGTTGATCTTTATAACAACACATCTAAACCCTTTATTAGCCATCAGCCTTAAAGCCTTGAAAATAGATCTTACAAAACTTGTACAAATAAGAAAAATAGAGTGACCACTTTGACCTTTTCCTCAAGAAGATTATTAAAAAAAGCTTTTTCTGGAGAAAACAAAAAAGCCTTAACTGGAGCCACATTTTAATGAATGACAATTTCGATCTTTATGATATTTATGAACAAAATCTGAATTTCTTATTTGGTGCAGGTGCTTCATTTGGCTTTCTTCCTACACTGGCATTAAAGATAAAAGATACCAAAGGCCTCTCTTATACGTTTGAAACATTGGCTAAAGAACTTGATGACAGCAACAAAGTTAATTTATATAACTTATTGTTCATGCATTATTACAAGACGTGCATTCATACTGGACTTCCAAGAACATTATCTGCGCCTTTACCACCTAACAGAATTGCTGTGTTGGATGAATACAAGAGGTTTCTGAAAACTCTATTAACGGCACTGGAAAAGCAAAACCGAAATAGCAAGAAAGCCAATATTTACACAACTAATTATGATAACTGTCTTGAGGTATCTTCAGATGAATTAATCTCAGATCAGTCAATTAATTGCACTATAAATGATGGTAGCGAGGGATTCCAGAGTCGAAAGTTCCATACTAAAAACTTCAATAATCGTATTGTACAAAGAGGAATTTTTGACAACCACGATGAGTACTTACCTCAAATAAATATCTTGCATGCCCATGGTTCTGTTTATTGGGGGAAGTGTGAGCAGGGAATTGAGGTTAATTATAGTCAAACTAATTACGACATTACATTTGATGAATGCCAAAATGAATTACTTTCTAGATTTAGCGAAATTGTAAATAATGAAGATAAATCATTAGTTGACCTAGTGAATTTTGAATCCTTCCAAAATTGGGATGATTTCTCAGCTGGCGATTTTTGGGACAAATATAATCGTATCCCTATCGTTAATCCTACTAAATGGAAGTTTCATGAGACGGTTTTCGAAGAAGCTTACTATCAAATACTTAGACACCTTAGCTTTGAGCTTGAAAGACCAAATACTGTATTAATCACTTTTGGCTTCTCATTTGCTGATGAGCACATACTCCATTTAGTACAAAGATCACTTTCAAATCCAACTTTAACAGTATACATCTCCTGCTTTAATGAAATTGAAAAGCAAGTGCTGAAAAAGAAATTTATAAAAAATAAAAACGTTAAGTTTGTTTGTATAGACGAAGACCTAAACTTTAAGCGATTTAATAACAGAGTTTTTACGCTTAAAAAGGATAATATGTAATGAGTATTGCCATTGGAGAGGTGGTTTCTGTTAAGGGCGTAAACATCGTTATTGAGCTATATGAGGAGTCTAATAAAGAGACTCTTTTTTATGAAGGAGAGAAGTTTAATGGTGTTTCTATACAAGAACATATCCTGATAAAACGCGGTTTTAAAGACATTGTTACATCTGTACAGGGAGAATACTTAGACGAACGGCTAACTTCTGATGACGGTAATAAACACATACGAAAAGTCGAACTAAAACCTATTGGATTTTATCGTCAAGAAAAATTTCAAGAGGGTATAAAGCATCTACCAATGATTCGAGATATCGCTTACTTAATGAGTGATGAACAGGTACGACTGATTTATGGTGAGCCCGACAATAAGTTTGTGATTGGCAATATATTAAAGGAAGATCTCCCTATTTCATTACCGTGGACTAAACTTTTCAACTCACATATAGGAGTGTTTGGCAATACAGGAAGCGGAAAATCAAACACTCTAACAAAACTGTATACAACCCTTCTCAACAACAAGCTTCATCAAATCAATGGGAAGAGCCATTTTGTCGTGATCGATTTTAATGGTGAGTATACAGGCAATCAGCTTGTATCTAACAAAGAATACAAAACAATATATGACCTAGATACAAGAACCGATGAAGGGGTTAAGTTTCCTTTGAGCGAAGCGGCCTTCTGGGATGCAGAGGTCTTTGGAATCTTATTTAAAGCAACTGAAAACACCCAAAAACCATTTTTGAAACGAATAGTTTCTGGTAGAGAAAGATTTAACAAAGACCAGAATAGTATTGAATCATATGTCAAAAAAAATATAGAAAAAGCATTAATAAGCACATCACCAAAAAAGGAATTTGCCGATCTAATTAAAACAATTTCAATTCTTGTTGGTTCTGATGAGTTAAGTGATTTAACAGATCAACTGGGCTGGTATGGAAAGGATGGAAAATTCTATGTTAATGGTGGATCTTACTTAAATGGCGGTGAAGACGATGCAGGGTATGCAAATCACTTTAAACAGCATGTAGAAAGCATTCGTGTTGAAAATTTAAGTCAATTTGAGGAGCTTGAGCTAAGAATTAATGTACAGCTATTATCAGATTTAATTAGTGGTTATGTTCAATTTGAGCATATCCAGCCGCTATTAAAGCGAGTTGAAGCATCGCTCAAATCTTTAGATAGAGTCTTCAACGTAGGAGAAAAACCCGCTGATACTCTACTTACTGTTGTTTCTTTAAGAAAATCCAATCAGGAAATTAAAAAAGTCATTCCTTTACTGTTAGCTAAATATTATTACAGCGCTCACAAGGAAACAGTGATGGATAATAGCCCTCCAAACAAGACCTTCCATTTGATTGTCGATGAGGCTCACAATATTCTGTCTACACAATCAAATCGAGAAAGTGAAAGCTGGAAAGACTACCGACTCGAATTATTTGAAGAGATAATTAAAGAGGGAAGAAAATTTGGTTTCTTTCTGACACTCTCTAGTCAAAGACCTGCAGATATATCAGCAACAATAATGTCTCAAATACACAATTTTTTCATACACAGGCTAGTCAATGATCGTGATTTACTCTTACTAGAAAACTCTATTAGTACTTTAGATTACTTATCTCGATCAATGATCCCTAACCTAGCCAAAGGATGTGCAGTAATAACCGGAACATCATTTGATTTACCCATGGTTGTTCAGTTTGATGAGCTGGCAAAGGAAGACCAGCCAGATAGTGATGACGTTGATTTAAACAAGCTCTGGTCAGAATAACCTTACATGTACTGAAATATTACTTAAGCCCCTCTATTTTACTATAGGCGGGGTTAAAACTTAAAATATCCAGTTGTGTTCGACTCGCACCTAAAGAAATTGAGTTAATCTGCAAATTCTTGGGAAAAGCACAACAACCTAACTGAGAAGTCGCAAAAAATTAATCATGGTTTACCAAAGTGAGATGAGTAAATAGCCTGTAAAAAAATAATAAAGCAAATGAATAAATATAGTTAAGTCCATATTCAATCGAAAAGCTTAAAATTTTTGTCTACTATACGTCTACTATGAAAAATAGACAGATTTTGAAATATTCATGAAGTGACGTAAGTCATTGAAAAATAATGGTGCCGGGGCCGGAATCGA
Source organism: Oleiphilus sp. (assembly GCA_048058835.1). Classification (GTDB taxonomy): domain Bacteria; phylum Pseudomonadota; class Gammaproteobacteria; order Pseudomonadales; family Oleiphilaceae; genus PZPK01. Next base: position 97,985 of record JBLLNS010000010.1, on the reverse strand, counting down.
TTAATCAAACTAAGCAATTGATATATAAATATATTTATTATTTGATTTAAAAATGTACCAACATTTATACCAACAAACTTTCTTTGCTGTTATTATTTTTACCAGATGCTCGGTTCAATTCCCAAAACGAGAACATTAAACTTTGTTAATGTACCTATGAGGGCTCATTATGCTGCTGAATTGTGAACAAAGTAAGTTGCCTACTATACCTCATGGAATGAGTATCGATTGGCAAAAAATGTTAATGGAGTTTAGGCGTTCTGGCATTACATTCAGCGCAATTTCTGAATATACAGGATTACCTCAATGCAGGCTTAAAGGCTGGTTTTTGCACGGATATGAACCAAGATTCATTGATGGCAATATTGTTATTTTATTCTATTGGAATAAGGTAGCACCAAATAAACTGCTACCCCTTAAACATTTAGAATTGTCTGCTGCCAAACTGAAACAAAACTAATCAGCAACAACCCTAGTTAAGTCAGGCGCTCTCTTTGGTAGAGCATTTTCAGGCTCCCACCAATACTGCTGACCAAACTCTCTTAGCTTTCTATTTTGCATTTTTGACAAATAGCCTGGTGAAAAATACTCTTGGAGTTGATGAAATATCATATGATCAAGAGCCGCTTTCGCATACCAAAGATTTGCCCCAGGAATATTAGACTTTGCAAAGCGCACAAACTCCGCACCGGCATGAGTTTCTTTACCTTGAAGAGACTGGACAATATTCCCTTGAGTGAGATTGAATACCTGCTCACCCGTTCCAATCATAGGACCCATAAAAGAAGCTACAGGGCTTTGGCCATACTGAGAAGCCTCAGAGAATAAGAAATCACCATATATCCCCAAAGATCCTCCTTTCATCATTGCCTTTATCCAGTTTCTTGTACCACCTTCAGCACTAGGGTTTAGGCTGACAGGATCTCGACCGCTAACAATCTCATTAATTTCTAATGCGGCCGCTCCTAGTACTGTTGTTGCTGCTACCAATGAGGCAATATATGCAGCCTTCCCGCCTGCAGTTGTTTGATCCATACCTCGCATCCAATGACGCGTAAGCATCGATATAGGGAACGACTTAAAAAGAAAGAATGATCTAGTCAACTCCCCTTTCCAAGTACCTCGCTGAAGATTAGAAAGCATTATGGCGCGCTCCCTCACACCTGGCTCCACAACAGCAACGTCTGATTCCTCAAGCACAACACCAAGCAGCTTTGTGGCTGCCTGCTCTCTCAATTTTATAGGATCTCCCATTCCCTCTAATGCTTTATCAGGAATTCTATAAATTGACTCTGGCGTGAGCATTGTATTATTCCCATCACCCCAATCTTCATGGCTAGCTTTGCGCCATACATTCCATTCAGTATCTGTTATTCCTTTAGATCGAAGTATTTTAAAATCATGCGGATCAAGACTTGATAAAGAATCAAAGTCTTTTGATATCTGACCGATTGAGGACATCATTGTTACACCAAATGCTCGACGCCTTGCTTCAGTCAAAGCATTTAAACCGGAAGCCCTTAAAACATTGGTAGCCATTTTGGTGGAAAATGTATTTCCTAAACCTTCCTGACCAAAACGGTTTAAAGAGTTAATCATCGTATTCATCGAAAGACCTGCTCGCAATGCAAGCCGCTTTTCCATTGGATTAGCCGGGTTAAGCGCTTTAATCTCATTAAGAAATACTTTCATCGCTGGCAGGTTATTAGCCTTTGAGGAAACATAAAGCGTCCCCTCATCACCTATAGACGTTATGACAGCAGATCCTAGTTTTGATGCAACCATCCAACTCCGCATAGTATCGAACACGCGAGCAAGACCATCGTTAGCACTAGGCAAAAAGTGACCCGCAGCTAAGTTATAAAGGTTTTCTAGTTTAACGATTCGCTTTTGTAAATCCCCTGACTTATTGGGCTCTTTAAGCGTCATTTCCTTGAATGCTTTCTCTTTCCAATAATTAAAAGCGAAATCTGGATTAGGCCCAAACGTTTCAACCATTGCAATATCTTTTGATACTCCCGAGATATGCCCCGTCATAACCTCATAGAGCGACCTTTCACCATATTTAGCTTGATAGTCAAGGTATCCATCTGCGCCGTTGAAATGAAGCTTGCGCCCCTCGTGGCCTCTATTAGCACGCATACCAGAACCTTTATATTGTCCTGGTTCAAGCTTATTCGTTCCATTGGTCGCAATGCTCGCCCAGGCTTCTGATAGAAACCCGTTTATCTGCACCTCATTCATCAAAGAGCCATCGAGATTCACATATCTCTTAAGATTTAAGAATGGCTTAATATCTGATATCCATTGCTTACGACCTGCTTTAGCTACCTTCATCTGGCTATGATGATGCGGCATACCCCAATCTTCTAAGTGACCAATATCACCACCGGAACGATTGAAGCGCTCTTTTAACTTTTGAGCTACTGCCTGAAATTGCTTAGCACCATCTTTAGCACCTGGAATACCTGAGTCTTCACCAAACAACTCTTTTACTAATGCCCTAGTTCCTTCCTTGTTTTCGAGAAGGCCAAAAAAGTGAGTTGCCCATTTCTTAGGATCATCTTTAAATTTTGAAGCACCTTGCTCTAAAGCATCGAGCATCTGCCTTAGGGCATCTCTCTCGATCGCTTTCGCTGTTGATTCAATTGAAAGAGTATTTCCCTTTGAGTCAGCATGAAACGCAACCAACCGAGCAAGGCTGTCGAATGCATCCACATCGTTCGCCTGACGCTCTGATAAGAAACCCTCAATTCGATCATGAGCCGCTATCTTAAGTGCCAGGCGTTGACGCTTTTTTTGAGCTTCCTTTATGAGCACCCTTCCAGCTTCAGCCGCTGCAGCATCAAACCTTTCAGACCTACTCAACCTTGACCAAGTTTCACGGTCTTGAGTTGCTAAACGCCTCATACTTTCAGTTAATCGGGCTTCAATATTTGAAATTTCATTTTGTGTTAGCGTCCGTCCTATTGCTCTCGATACCGCTTCAATACATTCAGTTCTCATTCACTCACCCTCATAAAACAAGCCACAGCAGCTCTATAACCCTTTGATTCAACTTCAGCATTCTTTAGCTCTAAGTCAGCCTTATCTAAAGCCTCTCTAGCTGAAACCAACTGACCATCATCATCCAGTATCGAAAGCTCTGGCTTTAAACCTAAAGCCTCTCTAGCGGCTAAAATATCTAGACTATCCAAATCATTAACTTTCGCTTTTATTGGCTCCACATCATCTAAGGTAAAGCGCCTAGGTTGCTCAACAAAATTAGACTTTTCACCAGATAGCTGAGAAATAACGTCTCCATACTCATCCATTAGCGTTTTCTCTATCCCTTCTGAATCCTTGTTTCTTCGCCTAACAAAATCAACATCAAAGATACCTTCAGGAATTGAAACGGGCTCACCCTCAGTTAATTGGCGAATAGCTGTATCAAGAGAGTCTTGATGAGCTTTAGAAGAATCTATATCAAGCGGCCTACCTATGGCGGTCTCATCCTGGAAGTGCCTTGCATTATTTGCAGTCGCAATAGCTGCAACATCATCAGTCTTTACTTTGTGGTTTCCTATATGCGAAATTCCACCAAATACAGCACCCGTTAAAGCTGAAATAGCCAATGCTTCTTTATCTAATGGGTCGAATAACTCCGCCTGCTCTGCATACTCATTTGATTCTAATATTTGAGATTGAACAGCTCTTGTTGGTACATCTAAAGCCAGGTTACCCCCGACACCATAACCAACTCGCTGAGTTAATGTCTTTCCAAAGAAAGGAATTTTAAAACCAATACCCAAGGATAAAGCCTCAATCGTGCCTACAGTGGCCGCTGTGTTGGCATCCACTCCCTGACGATTCAAATCTAAGCCGGTACCAATGCCTTGAGCCCCCATCATTAAACTAGGGTTACCCGCTGAAACCATTAAAGGCAAAGCAATTTCTGAAAGACCGCCTACTATTTCGCCGGCCTTGCCTACTTCACCCGCTTGAGGCGTCCAGTAGTCAACAGCATCAACCGAAACTTCATCAATTACGTTTTCAAAATACCAGTCTTGTGCATCTGTACCACCTGAAAAGGCATCGATTGCAATAGGAACGGTAGAACCAGCCATACCAATAAATTGCGCTGCTTTGGCACCACCTCTCATGAGTCCAGATCCAACACCCTCACCAAAACCTTCAAAGGTTTCAGGTTTAACTTCATCCAGGGAACTCCCTGCAATGGTTGAATCAATACTTCTTTGCCCTCTAGTATCAATATCAAAGACCGACATCATTGCCCCCTTGAATTTTTATAACTACTGGGTTTCCACTATTATCGAGAAGATAGTTTTTACCATTCATCACGTAATAACTTGTCTCGCTTCGGTTCTTTAATAACACCCTGTGAAACTTGTCTTTAAAGTTATCCATACCTAAAACAGTCATCTCATTCTCAAACGCTTTTAAGGCTTCATCCTGAAAAGAAGAGGCATCCATGCCCCAAGGAGCAAAAACATTTTCTCCATTCACATCAACAATCTGACCGAGCACCGCTTTTACAGAATGCTCAGCACGATCATTATTGATTACATCAGAAAGATCTCCCTCTTTAGCTGAGACACCCACGTAATAAGCTCTAACTGCCTGCATTGCCAACTGATAAGCATCTGGTCGACCTGCAAAGGCTTTACCTACTAGACTTTGGAATTTCAATTTGAACTTACTGACATCAGGGATAGGATAATTGGAAGGAGAGCCATCTTTTGATTTTTGGTCAGGCGTTTTATTAAGCATAGATTCACCTAATAAAAGCGTCTCTGCTACATCACCCGAGGAAACCATAACATCATCCATAATCCAGTTGTCTTCGATCTTCAAAGACTTCTGTTTGGCCATTAAGATTCCCGCCATAGCCTTAACAGGTGCATCAGGTGCTATTTGCTGCATAGCTGCCATATATGCCCGATCATCATTAAATACTTCTCTTACAGCAGTGAATGCTTGAGCCTGCATCTTTGGAGTAGCGTCTTTTAGAAGCGCTGCAAATGCTTGGCTTTCTTGTGGCAGAAGAGGCTTATATAACACCTCTGGACCGAACTCTTTTTGCATTGCATTAAGGATTATCAAACGATCATCTAATTGATCTTTGAGCTGCACTTGTCCTGCAGGATCTAAAAGCATTTCAATCTCAATAGGCGGAACAGATAAACCCGAGCGAGCTTGATAGAATGTTAATGGCTCGTTCTGCATCTGCTTAACATTTCGATCTACGGCATTTTTGAGAGTATTGAAGTTTGCTATTTCTTTTGCATCACCGCCTTGCGTATTAAGCATTGCCTCCCTTTCATCAACAAATTGCATTTGCTCCGAGATTGGCATTCTAAGAACATTTTGAATAATTCTTTGATTCGCTAGCAGTCCGACATACTCTTGCTCAAATGGCGTATCCTCTACGGCAACAAACCATTTATCCAAGGTTTCTTCAGAAGGTGGAACACCGGTGGCATTCTGTTTTTGCATCTCATCCAGTGCTTTTTCAGCTGCTGCTGAGCGCTTTTTCTCTTGAATAGCTACACGGTTTTCATTCTGAATAATTTCCCTTTGAGCTCGCTCCATCAATAGAATTCTTTGATCTCCGGTTAACCCTTCAAAATCGCCTTTTTCGAGGCGCTTTAAAGTATTAACAGGATCATCCATCATGCTTTTCCTTGCAGCCATTTCTGACAATTGCTCACTAGATTCTCTCAACCTTTGAGCTCTTTCTTTTTGAGTGTAAATACCGCTTTCAAAGTTGCTTTCAATCGTATTGTTTACTTCCTCAGCCGTTTTAATGAAATCCTCATCATCACCAAGGGCAGCTGAATTAATAAGCTTATAAAGATTGTTATCCGAGGCTAATATACTCTTTGCAAGCCGCCCCTGCTCAGTTCGCTCTCTAACATCAATTCCCTTATCAAAAACCACCTGACTAAAGTCACGCTTCCAAGCATCGAACATATCAGGGTTATTCTTAAACCTAGCTTTTACCCCGTCCTCAATACTTTTGACCCGCTCAGAATAACTATCAAAATGAGTTTCAAAGTCTGTGTTTCCGTGTTTTTGCTCGAATAGGAATTCTTGCAGCTCTTTTGTTGAATCCACAAATGCAGACTGTTGCTCAACCTTTCGCTCATTCTTGCCAATATCAACTAAGAAATCTGCACCTAAATTAGCAAGCCTTCCAATTGCATCAAAGCCTTGTGTTTGACCTGGCGCCATTGAGACACCCTGTCTAAGCGTTCTTGTTGCCTGACCTAATTCAGGAGCTAATGGTATCTTTGCCACTGGATTTACCCTCACTATTGTTATTTAAATGGTGTCCAAATCTTTCATTAAATCTAGCCAATTGAATCTTTCCTTTAGCTTCTGCTTCAGCAATCATTTTTATAAGTTCATCATCTTGCTTCTCTGGATTCGCGACTCTTTTCTCTAAGTCTTCAACTCGACTAGCTAATGACTTTAATCTGCTAACAAAGGGTTTCTGACTCATGACTTAAGCGCCTTTTCCAGTTCATCCAATCTCTTCGCTAAGTCTTCAATCTCAATGACACGTGCAACGTTTGAAATATTAGAAATCAGCTGACTACCGATATCTGGCGGAAGCTCACCCGCTGCTACAGCGTTCAAAATAGCGTTTGCTTTATCAGTTAACGTTTCTGCTTCTGACAGTAGCGGAAGATCAACACACTCAGAGGAAGGCTTTGTTTTTGGAAGGATTGAACCGATTAGGAACTGCAAAGCCCCGACATCTCCATCAAGGGCTTTTTCTTTCATTTTCTTAATTAAAGGTTTGGCATCCTTACGCAACTCATCACGTAAAAGAGTATTCCAATTTTTAGACCCTTTTCCACGCCCGTTAGGGTTCGGAATGTCGCCTGGCTTAAACTTTGCCATACCAATAAACTCCCATTTTTTTAATGGAGAAGCCTGTTATTAACACCTGACTCACTTAGATCAATACCATTCGCAATCCAAAACCTATCAGCCTGAACTGAAAACTCTAAGTACTGATCCATTAAATCGAGCGTTGCATTTAACTGCTTGACCAGCTCAGCCTCTTGAGGAGTACCAAGAGCATCTAGCAATAGATCCCCCTCCTCTTCAGCTACTGCAATAATTTTCTTTATCATGGCATTTATATTTTTGATGAGCTCAATATTCATTATGATTCACCTTCATCTACTTCTTTGTGGTTCAATAAAATCTGAGCATCCTTTGCAAAGATCTCAAACAACTTGGAACCACCTAAATAATGTATACTCGGCCAAATATTTCTTAATTCTGGCGTGTGTTCAATTGCCCCTGTTCTACAAGCAATAAATTGAATATAAGCATCAAGCAATTCTTTACCTCTATGCAGTTCGGGAGACTCAAGCGAGCGAATGTTTGAAGGAGCCAAATTAACCGCATCTGTACCACACTTAACAGCCTGAACTAATGACGCCACACCTTTTTCAAAAGAGGCTTCAGCTTCTTCTAGGTGCTTCATACGATCATCCAAAAGAGCTTCTGATTTTGACCAAGACTCTTTGTATGATTCGCCGTTAATAATGACCTTACGTGCTTCTATTTTTGCTCTGACCTTTACCAGATATTCATCGTAAGTAGATACAAGCTCAGTTAAACCAGCAATATCAGAACTGATTATTTTATGCGCTTCACTTGCTGCCTCAGACAAAGCTGTTTCACTTCTTTCTTTCTTTGCATTTTCGATATCTGAAAACACTTTGTTTTTTAAAGTAATGAAATGATTTTCAATGTCTCTCAACATATTTATTGAAGAGTCTCTGTCTTTTAAGATCTTCTCGATATAACTTCTTTTCATGTGAATGCTCCTGTTGTTTTAGTTCACAATTTACTTATTAATACAAGTTTGTTTCTCATCTAAATTGGCACTTGGCGCATTTAGCGCCACTACCTTTCCTTAGAGGAGAGTCGGCTTTGTAGCCGTTTCTCTCCCTAAAGGGAGTTCATAGTGTGCAAAGTGCATAGCCCAGCGTTTTCAGTAGTTCCACGGCATGTTCCACGCGCTATGTAATCGTTTTTCAAGAATGATTGCATAGTGAAGGCAAAACCCTTTAAACACGCGACTGTGCAATCAATTTTGTTAATGCGTGCAAAGTGCATAGCATTCATTTAGTGCTCAACTCGATTGATGATTACAGGCGCTGTTTTGTTCTCTTTGCTATGCCAGTAAGACCAATATTTCCCAGCAACAAGTATCTTTATGGCGTGGTTTTTATCACCTGGAATAGTGGTAGCTAGTTTCTTAGCCATGCGCTCAGCTATTTCATTTTGATCTTGAAACTGAATAATCATTTCATTAAAAGGAACTGAGTTTCGGCCATAAGGAAAGACCTTATGCAAAGACTCAGCAACTGAAGAAGGTGTCCATTTAACTCTGGCATCATCATTTGAAGATTTACCAAAGAGAGGCTGTAAGTTGACTGGAACAGGCACGCCAACAAAGTCACCATTAGGAAGCTGAACGCTATTTATTTTGAACCATCTGGCATCCGCATCAGGAAGGCTAAAATTACACTTTGCAGAATCCAAACGGATATATCTAACTCGTTCTGACGAATCTATACCCGCCTTTTGAGCTGTCTTTGAGTTCATCCTAGCTAGCGTATGACAGCACCGAGCCGCATCTTTTAAGGAAGATGCTCCTCTCCCTGCCTCCGCGTCACCTGCATGAGTTTCACTGTCACCACCTAGCTTTTTAGTGTGGTGACAAATATGGATAGCACAGCCTGTTTGTTGTGCCACCTGCTTATACTTAGAGATAACTTTATCGATTTTATCGTTAGCATTTTCATCGCTATCATGTGTCGAGATGAACGGATCTATCATCAACGCCTTAATATTTTCTTTCTTTATATGCTCGGATAGCGCCTCCATTTGAGGACAAAGTATTATTTCACCACCACTAGACTCACGAGCGAATAAAACAGGATTTCCATATCCGCTAATTGTTTCAAGGTTATCAACTGACTTAATACCGTATTGAATACAGATCCCACCTATTCTCCTCAATATTTCGTATTGATCATCTTCATTATTTATTAACAGGACTTTCCCCTGTCTGACACGGCCAAGCCCAAGCAAATCCTTACCGGCAGCAACAGAAATAGCGAGAAGTAGCTGAAAGGTTGATTTACCTACACCGCCAGGAGAGAAAATGGCATTCACATATCCATCAAGCAAAATTCCCTCTATGGAATATAGCCTTTGAGGAATAGAATTAATTTGATCTAAAAAGTTATGACCATAGCTCTGGAAATTGAAGTTTCTAGAATCCAAATTCGACTTAAAACTTTTTAGCTTTTCATAGCGCTGATCAAACTCTTCAAAGCTTTTAGACTCACTAATTACTTTGTTAGCTGCCTGCAGCAATCCATAGTCAAATACACTTTTACATGCTGACTCAAAAAGTTTCCCGCCTGACTGATATGTAATAGCTAATTTAGCAACATATTCAACACCATCCTCTCTAAGCCTGTTTGCCTGTTCCAATAGCTCACAAGCGCTGAGCGGATTAATATCAGCATCAGCAGCCTTAAGTTTTTTAATGGCTGAATAGATGTCTTTATGCTCTGGGCCAGTGAAGTGCAATGATTCAAGAGAACATTGCTTTAGAAGCTCTTGGTTATAGAGAATATTGCCAAGCACAGTTCTCTCATCTTCAAGAACTCTCTTTTCTTGAATGCTTTGAGGTGGCTGAATTAATGGAGAGACTGTATTCATTGGAGTCTCCTATGCTGCGTTTTGTTCGCGCTGAGACTGCCAAACTTGACCATTTACTATAGCTATCTTCCAAGATTCAATTTCATCTGAGCGCCAAGCAATCGACCGAGGGCCTATTTTTATAGAATTGGGGAAAGTTCCAGATTTCATTCGGCGCTCAATCTCAGTAATACTAAGACCGGTTTCTTCGATGATGCGCGCTTTACGCCATAGCTGAAATGTACTCATAATTAACTCCAATAGTTGCGTTGTTTCTTGCTGTCTATTGGAATCTTATGGCTTTTGTTTTAGCTATCTGTGCGGATAAGAAAGGTAAAACCTGTGCTATTTGCACGAGGTTTATTTTTTGGTGTTTTTTTACAAGTTCAATAGCTTCTCTTAATCTTCCCTGAACACCAGATAAAGGAAGCTCCAATACTTCATAAACATATTCTAACGTTTCTAATTCGGGAGTATTTGTTGTTTTTCTAGGCCAACCTCGATAACTTTGCCAAATCCATACAAAACGCTCTGCCACAAAGGCCTTAATATCATCCTTCTCTCCAATCCTTTGTCGACCCTGCATCATCTTTTCAAGTTCAGATTTTTGTGAACTGAGAGCCAAACCTAATAAACGTAAATCCCCACAAATGAACTTCATTAAAAAATCATTCTGCTCCTCTGTTTCTGTCCCCTTCTCATAATGCAAAGCAGTATTCAATGAGTCATAAAGTTCACTATGGGACAATTTCAAGGTATTCAATTTTTGTATTAGTTTGGACTTTATATCAATTAGCTCAACAATAACGCTCGCATCGCTGGCTGCTTGCTTGATAGGTCCATAAAGTGGATTTACATCCAGATAAGAGCGAAGGAATAGATCAATCTCTTCAGAAATTTCTTTTCGGTATTTGCCAGGCCCTACCATGTTGTAGAGACCATCAAAGTAAGACATAGCACCCCCTTAAAGTGCCCCTTGTGAAAGTGTGCACCAACCGCCAAGGGAGACGGTCGTTCGGGAGCTACCCTAGGTGCACTTCCATTAACCTTACTTAGGAAAGGCCTACAAGCTTTTTATCATGCTCTATGCGATCCTGTATTTCGCTTAACTCCTTTTCAGCTTTGAGTAAAACTTTATCCTCAAACTCTCTGCCAACATGCTTACCTAATAGTCGAATAGCGATTGCAATATCATAATCATAATTATGTCTTTTGATTCCTTCAAAACCTCCATTTTCATTAGCCTCACAAAGGAGCTCACCAAGCCTCCTAATAGCTCTGTGAAAATCACACAAGTCTAGCGCTTCTTGATAAGCTTGTTTTTTCTCAGACAATTCTTGAGCTGTACTGGTATTATTAAAATTAGCCATGATTTCATCTCCTATATAGATGATTTTTTGGTTAGGCAGATAGGGTGTTGGCGCACCTTATTTGCCGCTTACTTATCAGCCGAAATTGGCCACTACTACATTATTTTCTGTTTCTATTCTTTCTAGGTAGTTAGACCACCACTGCATCATTTCTTTCCGTTCTTTTAAATATTGAGCGTGATGAGTGTAAGCCCCTCTTACTTTATTTCTTTCCATGTGCGCTAATTGCCTTTCTATTGCATCTCTATTGAAGCCTTCTTCATTAAGAATAGATGAGGCCGTTGCTCTAAATCCATGCGCTGTAGCTCTGTCCTTATAGCCCATACGATACAAAGCATAATTCATTGTATTTTCTGAGATAGGCTTTTTAATAGACCGCTCACCTGGAAACAATAAATCATAGTGGCCTGTAATTGGCTTTAGTTCTTCTAGGACATCAAGAGCCTGTTTTGATAAAGGTACTATATGCTCCGTTTTCATCTTCATTCTTTCTGCAGGTATACGCCACTCTTTAGCCTTGAAATCAAATTCAGACCAAACAGCAAAACGGATTTCACCTGGTCGACAAAAAGTATTCACAAGTAAGCGTAATGCTAAGGTCGTTATTTTATTACCTTCATAGATTGCCAGCTCTTTAAAAAAACTTGGTAGTTCTGCTCTTGATAATGATTTTTGATGCTGGGTCTTTCTTATTTCTAATGCTCCGCCAAGATCCCTTGCAGGATTGACAGTCGCTCTTGATGTTTGGATAGCATATGCAAAGACTTTATTACAGTGCTGCAACTCTCTTCTGGCGACATCTAAAGCACCACGCCTCTCAACACGCCTGATAACTTCAAGAATCTCAGCTGGCTCAATTTCTTTAATGGGCCTGGACCCAAGATCGGGAAAGATGTCTTTTTCTAACTGATTGAGGATTTTTGTTGCATGATCTTTTATCCAGCGACCTTTTTGCTGAAGATCCCACCACTCCAAAGCAATAGACTTAAAACTATTATCAGCAGAAAGTATTTTCTCTCGCTTTTCTTTCTTTCTGTGAAAGCCGGGGTCATTCCCTTCTCGGATACTTTTCTTAGCATCTTCTCTTTTGATGCGAGCATCTTTTAGGGAAACATCAGGATAAACACCAATAGCTAATAACTTTTGCTTTCCTGCAAAACGATAAGCTAAGCGCCAATATTTAGTTTCATTTGGATTTATTAAAAGGTATAGACCGCCACCATCAGATAACTTATAAGGCTTATCTTTACAGGCTGCATTTTTGACTTCAACTGCTGAAAGTTTGTCGGTGTTTCTGCTCATGCTGGTGTCTGCTTGTTGGTACATTTTCCAACAATTTAGCGCATACCAACAAAAATACCAACAAAATATTTGAATTCGCTTGGTGTCTTATGGGTGTTTATGGAGGGGAAGAATAACGATTTATAAGGCTTTAGAGGCTTATTTGTGGTCTTATGAGGTGTCTTGATTTTATAAAATGGTGCCCGGGGCCGGAATCGAACCGGCACGGTGTTGCCACCGAGGGATTTTAAGTCCCTTGCGTCTACCAATTTCGCCACCCGGGCATGGGAGGCTTCCACTTTAGCGCCAGCTTGCCTTCACTAAAAATGGAGGCGCGAGCCGGAGTCGAACCGGCCTACGTGGATTTGCAATCCAGTGCATAACCGCTTTGCTATCGCGCCTTTCACTAGATATGTTTCTAGCTTTTTAACAAAAAACCTCGGGTTAATCCGAGGTTTTTTGATTTGGAGCGGGAAACGAGATTCGAACTCGCGACCCCAACCTTGGCAAGGTTGTGCTCTACCAGCTGAGCTATTCCCGCATTTTAACTGGTACATAAACGCATTGTTGCGTGTATGTTTTAATGCTTTTTTAGCGAACTAATTTGCCGTGTCGCTGAATTGGCGCATATATTAACGGAATCGGTTTGAGAGTCAATAGGTGAAATTAAAGTTTACCGTATTTTTTTTGATAACAACTTGATAACGTTTATTTTTTAAACATGTCGTTCATTTTTCATCCGCAAATAGGTAAACCCAAGAAGCTGTTAGATATTGATACATAGACCAAAGCGTTAAACCTGCGGCGACATACATCAGCACTATACCCAACCAGAACACCCACGCTTCAAGACTGCCTAACAACATGAGTAAGATAGCCCACATCTGGCAAGCTGTTTTCAGCTTTCCTAGAAATGAAACGGCAATATTATCTCTTTTACCCCGTTCTGCCATCCACTCTCGAAGCGCTGAAACGACAATCTCACGCCCTATCACCACCATTGATGGCACGGTAACCCAGACGCTTTGGTAATTTTCAATCACGACCGCTAGCGCTATAGCGACCATTAACTTATCAGCCACTGGGTCCAAAAAGGCCCCAAAGGGTGTGGTCTGATTCCATTTCCTCGCGAGGTAGCCATCGAACCAATCTGTTGCGGCCGCCACTGTAAACACAATCGCACAGGCCTCGTAATTCCATGAGAAGGGTAAATAATAGGCAATGACGAAAACAGGGATTAAGATGATTCTCGACACCGTGAGGATATTTGGTAAATTCATCGGAGTGGTCTACTTTTGCCTTTTTGATAAGTGATGTGAATTCTGGCCGCCTATTATGCACTATGCAAACTGAGATAAATATGTTCGGCTAATTTCTCACTAACACCGGGTACTTTAGAAATTTCGAGTACCGATGCTGTTTTGATATTTGCCACACTACCAAAAAATTGAAGCAGTGCCTTGCGGCGTTTCGCACCAACACCTTCAATGTTTTCTAATTGTGACTGCCTTCTTGCTTTATCTCTTCTAGCTCGATGACCTGTAATCGCAAAACGGTGGGCTTCATCACGAATTTGCTGAATTAAATGCAACCCGGGGTTATCCGAATCACAATCGATGGCTTTTAAACTATTATCAGCTTGCGGTAGAAGCAAGGTTTCAAAACCCGGTTTCCGCGTCGCGCCTTTAGCAACGCCCAGCGTTTTTAATTGCGGCAAGTTTAACCCGCTGAAGACATCTAATGCCAGGTTAAGTTGCCCCTTGCCTCCATCTATAATGACAAGATCCGGCCATTTTTCATCACCGGGCTTCAGGCTACGATAGCGCCGCTCCAAGGTTTGACGCATCGCGGCATAGTCATCGCCTGCCTCAATACCGTCGATATTGAAATAGCGATAATCGGCTTTCAGCGGGCCGTTTTCATTAAATACCACACACGACCCCACCGTCTTTTCGCCAGAGCTATGGCTAATATCGAAACATTCCATCCTCTTGGGTCTTTCATCAAAGCCCAACAATTCCCTTAAGGCATCAAAACGCTGAAACATTTGCTGCTTATCTAATAAATGCGTTTTCAGCGCATTCTCAGCATTTGCTGTGGCCATTTTTAACCACTGCGCTTTCGCCTGTTTTACCTTGTGAGAAAACTTAACCTTCTTTTCCAAGGTTTCGTATATTGCATTCTCGACTAAGAGTTTATCTTCAAGTTCATCACTTAAGACAACCTCTTTAGGTAAGTCTCTAATGTAGGCTTGTCCGACATAATACTGCTCAATAAAAGATGCCAGCATTTCTTGTCGGGATAGCTCCAGTGACATTTTCGGAAAGTAGTTTTTATGGCCAAGAATGCGGCCTTTTCTGACCAACAACATTGAAATAACAACGAGCCCTGACTCGATGACTAAGGACACGACATCTAAGTCAGAACGACCGGATTCAGCAGATTGGTTCTCTTGAACATGGCGCAAATGCTCAATCTGGTCACGCAACTCCGCTGCTTTTTCAAAGTTTAAGGCTTGAGATTCGAGTTCCATTTGCTGGATCATATTTTGAAGAATTTCTGGGCTTTTACCTTGTAAAAACATCTCAACATAATGCACATCTCGTGCATATTCTTCTTGGCTGACTTCACCAACACACGGTGCTTTGCAACGTTTTATCTGGTATTGAAGGCACGGCCTAGAACGGTTCTTATAAAAGCTTTCTTGGCACTGCCTGACTTTGAACAGCTTTTCTAAAAGCGTCAGACTTTCCCGGACCGAGCCTGAGCTTGGAAATGGACCAAAGTAACGACCGACTTTGCCCAAGGTCTTTGCACGTTTCATGGAAAGAGAAGGAAACGGTTTATCTGAGGCAAGGTAGATATAAGGGTAAGACTTATCATCTCTGAGTAGAATATTATAAGGCGGCTTTAAATCCTTGATTAGGTTCTGCTCTAGGATTAATGCTTCAGTTTCGCTACCCGTGATAGTAATTTCTATATTGGCGATTTTTTTTACTAAGGCTTGGGTTTTAATTGCTTGGCCGGATTTAAGAAAATAGCTGGATAAGCGAGACTTGAGGTTTTTTGCTTTTCCGACATATAAAATTGCCGAATGAATGTCATACATCCGGTAAACACCGGGCGCTTTGGTGACCTTTGAAAGGAAGCTTTTCGGGTCAAATTCATCAACCGCATGAAGCGGTATTAGCAAGGATTGCTTCGATGATTCAGATAGGTTTGTCGACATCAAGCAGACCATTACGAACAGCAAGTAAGGTTAACTCGACATCGCTATTCACATTCAGTTTTTCGAAGATTCTGTAACGATAACTATTAACCGTTTTAGGGCTTAGGCACAACTTATCTGAAATATTTTGAACTTTCTGGCAGTCTATGATCATCGTCGCTATTTGGAGTTCACGTTCAGACAGAGATTCAAATAAGTTGTCTTGAGATTTATTCAAGGCCATCATTTGTGCAATATCGGAGCTGATATAACGTTCACCTCGATAAACCGCTTTGATGGCGCGAATAATTTCTGAGATATGACTATTTTTAGAGATATAGGCCGAAGCGCCTGAGTCCATCACATGTGTTGGATAAGGATCATCGATACACGCCGTAACTACCACTATCTGAACTAACTCGCGCTGGCGTTTGATCCTTCTTGTTGCCTCCAAACCGCCAATACCTGGCATCCTTAAATCCATCAAGACAACATCAGGGTTTGTAGAGCGCACTAAGTCGAGGGCTTCTTCACCAGATGAGGCTTCACCAACGATATCTATTTGTCCATCATCAAGCAACATTCGAGCGATACCAGCACGAATTAATTCATGATCATCAACTACCAGTACTTTTATCAACGAAAAACCCTCAAGACGCTCATACTAGGCTAATTATATGCTTCAAACGTGTTTTGCCTTTAAACATATTTTTGGCTAATCGATTGATACACAAGCAAACAAGCGTCTTATTTAGCTGAATTACACAGAAAACTTTGCGTTTAGAACGAATGCTCTTAACAAAGAAAGGCTGACTTTAACACAGTGTCCGACGGTATTTAATGCTTAATCGGCATAACTCGAAATAACTTAGTCATCCAGTAAAATTAAGTTACGCCGTCGCCAATAGTAAAAAATTAGAACATCATTTAAGCACTAATAACGTGACTGAAAGCACTGGCTGTTTTCTTTTGTCTTGGTTTAAAACCATGATCAGCCATCCAGTTTGCAGATTCCAATTCACTATAACAAACTGCCGTGGCATAAGGATGATTGACTTTGAATATCTCTTCAAACTGATACAGCAAATGACTTCTGTTTTTATGGCTGACAACCACAGAAATCGCTTTCATTCCTTTGATATAAGACCATGCATTCAAGGCTTTAAACGTTTGTATTTGAAAAGATTCAGATAACAGCATATCTAAGTGCTGTAGATTGATCACACATGCCCATTCTTGAGTAAAATAACGGTGAACTAAACGCTTGAACTCTGCAACAAAATCTAGGGTTTGCTGTTCGTTCCAAGTGCCAAATAAATCGACGGTCACAATATTATGCTCAGGCATGATTGCGAAAAATTCGGTTTTCACATGTTTTGACTTTTGATTAGCAACTGTTTCTAACATTTCGAGTACCTTTTATTATTCTAACTGCCAAAAATACTAATCTTCAGTGGTTTGACGAGCTTGTATAAAATAGGTCTACTTAATTTATAAATAGTTGCTAATGACGCCCTACACAGCAATAACAACAAAAATCATATAAATAGGCAGCTCCTTATAAAAAGTTTACTCTATGTTGCAGATTTTGCGAGATGAATTAACAAAAAAATGCACTTGTTTCAGAAAAATTTCACGAGTTCTAATTGCAAGTAATCCTCATCTTGCAATTGATAAGTTTTAAACTGGCTTTCAGGAGAGGAAGCATCGCCTTCAGCACCCTGAAAGGCCCGAATTTCTAGATTAAGTTTCACATCATTCGCAACCCGCTGACTAAACTCTAAGGAATAAAATGCCTCTTCTGTTTTGGGGTCATAAATAACGCCGGTTAAGACTTCCGTCGAATCTATATCGTTCAATGCAAGCCTTATCCCGAAAAATACATCTCGTTCAAAACTATGTGGCGCAGCTTTCTCAAAGCTTGATTGATTGCGACGATCATCAAATAAATATTCTGCTAGCCAACCCAAATCCGCGGCAGTGTCAAAAACACCTACCTGAGTATATTCAAAACCAAATACTGCAGCTGTATAGCGTTGATTCTCTCCCGAGCTAGATATTGCTTCTAGCTTCCAAAACCACGCCTCGTAAAGGTATTGTAACTCCAGACCGGTTTGGTCAATTTGTTTATAAACAGGAATGAAGGCGGGGTTTGCTTGGTTGTTATTAAACCTTAACAAGGGCTGACGACTCGTCCCAGAAAAATGAGAAATAGCAATTTCGAGATCATCTAACCAAGTGGCATAACGAAAAGAAAAATCACTTCGCCATTGCTCAGCGGAAGATTCATACTCTGCGTTATTCGTGTCGATATGGTATGGCAAAGCATTCAAACGCCCCGATGCGCCAGGAAAAGTCCGTTCACGAAAGTATGGCAACAAGAATATATCCAACAAGCCCCAGTCTCGCTCAACTGAGAATTTAAGCATTGGCTGACCTAACTTGTCTTCGGCATCAGGGTTTTCCACTAAGTCTGTTTGGTTAATCACATCCACTAAGTGTCTAGATTCAGTCACCCCCCAAAACACTTTCGACACACCCGCTTTCATTTCCCAGTTATCCGCCACATGGGTCCAGTAAGCTTCACGCACATCTGCATGTGAACGTTCTGCATCTTCTAGGTCTGCGCGGCCGAACAGCTCTAGCTCAAAACTATTAGCATCCTGTTGGTATTGATATTCAAGATTAGCACGCACAGAAGGCTGGAAACGTTCTTGATCATTTCGGCCATCTTCAATAAAAAACCTGGATTCAAGGCCCAGCTCACTGTTAAAGCTACTTGCGCTAAGATCAACACTGATAGCAAATATCGTTAAACATAGAATGAAATGACGCAACACATAAAGGAAAGACACAGTGAACTCCAACAAAGCGAACGGGCGAATAAAATTTCTCAGATGATGAATGCCTAGAAGTGAGCTTACAAGCCAAAAAATGGAAAAGTTTATTTCTAAAACATTTACAAAGCCATAAACACTGTATATATTTACAGCTACTGGTTATTTAAACAGACGTATTCGTTGAATAAGCAAAAACGACTATATACCGAACAATAAACCAATACGGCTGATTTCGTTTCTTTAAGGACACAACAGATGCTAAAACTAACCAAGCGCCAACTTGAAGTACTTGAGCTTATCCGCAGCAATATTGAGGAAACCGGTTATCCACCCACCCGGGCAGAAATAGCTCAACACCTAGGGTTTAAGTCAGCGAATGCAGCCGAAGACCATATAAAAGCACTAGCAAAAAAAGGTGCTATCGAAATTGTACCTGGCGCAAGCAGAGGGATTCGGCTTCCACAAAGTGATATTCCAGAAGGACTACCGATTATTGGCCAAGTCGCAGCGGGCAACCCTATTCTGGGCGAAGAAAATATAGAAGATTACTGCTCTCTCACACCCGATTTTTTTAATCCATCTGCTGATTACTTATTAAGGGTTAAAGGCGAAAGTATGAAGGATATCGGTATTCTTGATGGCGATTTACTTGCCGTACACAAAACCGAGACCGCCAGAAACGGCCAGATAGTTGTGGCTAGAATAGGTGAAGAAGTCACCGTGAAACGTTTATTTAAAAACAAGAACATCATCGAGCTTCAAGCAGAGAATACTGAATTTGAGCCCATTATCATCGACCTAAAAGAACAAGATGTTGTTATTGAAGGCTTAGGTGTAGGTGTCATTCGTAAGGAGAAATTGCAATGAAACAGCTCTCAATCTATGAAAACGATTATCTCGATTCTATGAACGCAAATTTCAGGCAAGCAAAACCATCAACAATGCTTAGCCAAGTGGCACCTGAAGTAGATAACTGCCACACCTTACCAGTCCAGCGTACCTCACACATAAATGAGAAGTCGGAACCCAGTACTGAAACGCACTACCCTGCGAATGTCACGGAAATAGTATTGGCTGGGGATAAGGTGGATAGCATACAGCTGGTGTTACCCATGCTTATTAACTTGCATCAAGAAAGACGCTGGTTAGCTTGGATCGACCCGCCAATTCAACTTTTAAAAGAGTGGCAAAAAACGCATCAAGATGACACCTTGAATGACGTTATGATTTTACGTTCGAATGACAACTTAAGTGTTTATGAGTTAAGTAAACGCGCACTTGAAGCAGGCACCTGTCACGCTGTAATTGCTTGGACAAACTCCTTGAATCAGGAGCAATTTGCTAAGCTTGAAGCCGCATCATCGACGGGTAATAGTCATGGAATTATTTTAAAGTCTCGTCAACAGCCTTAACGCGACGAGGCACCACCTCCCCCCCCTTTATCGAGAGCATAAGATGCTTGGCTGAACTAGCAGCCAACTCGTTCGACCAAGCGTCCCGACAAAGCTTCATCTAGCTGCGCTTATCTTGTTGCGAGAACAAAAGCCGTCATTCATCGCATCAACAAACCTTCTTAAAAACGGCAAGTCACTATCAGTTTATTGGCAGTTTAACTATGCCACGACAATCCTCAGTATATTAAGCGACTTGAAATCCTAAATTTTTGTCGCGCCTTTAGCACAGTACTGGATAATCCGGTAGAGGTTTAGACAAGCATCCTGCGCTGAAAAAGCAAGTGACTCAAATAGTCAAAACCCTCATCTTTTTCTACCTTCTATAACCAGCGATAAGCGGCTTTTCTGAAAACAGATTCGAGCACTCTATTGCTAAAACAAAAAGAACGACGTATCCTTCGCAGCGCGTGACCAGCAGTCACAAACATTAATTTAAGGCCCATTTTTATGATTGAACGCATTAGTCAGTTGATTCTTAAGCAACGATTGTTTGTCATTCTTGCTTCTCTGTTCATTGTTATTTGCGCTGCTGCGAACTTGGATCAGACTAAGTTCAGCTCAGATTACCGCATATACTTTAGTGACGATAATCCCCACCTTAAAGCCTATGAAGACCTACAAGCGACCTTTACTAAAAGTGATAACGTCATGTTTGTTCTTGCACCAAAGGATGGCCAGGTGTTTTCAGCCAAGACCTTATCTATTGTTGAACAATTAACAGAAATGGCTTGGCAGCTCCCTTACTCTATTCGCGTTGACTCAATTACAAACTATCAACACACTATTGCTGAGGATGACGATCTATTAGTCGACGACTTGGTTGCAAATGCGATGAAACGGACACTTCCCGAGCTTCAGACTGCACGTGATATTGCATTGAATGAACCCTCTTTAGCTGGCAGGCTTATCGCTTACCCAAATGCCGATGTCACCGCAGTCAACGTATCTTTAGAGCTGCCAGGCACCGATCCAAGCGCCGAAACGCCCGAGGTGGCTAATGCCGCTTATGAAATTCAGGCACTTTTAAAAGAACAATATAAAGATATTGACCTATATGTCACCGGCCAGATTATTACAGATAACGCATTTAAAGATGCTGCCATCTTCGACCTGACCCACATCGTTCCCCTTGCATTTTTATTTGCTGTACTCGCTATTACGCTTTACATACTGATAGCCAGTGGCAGCTTGGTATCGGTCTTTTCAGGCACCGTATCCATCATATTAGTCATTGTATGCTCAATATTATTCGCCCAAGGCATCGCTGCTTGGTTTCATATTGATGTAACCGCTGCCTCAGCAAACGCCCCAACAATGATTCTAACCTTGGCTATTGCAGACTCCATTCATATACTGGCTTCATTTTTTCAACAAATGCAGACTGGAAAGACCAAATACCAAGCCATTTCTGAAAGCCTTCGCATTAATCAGCAGCCCGTCTTTTTAACCAGTATTACCACTGTCATTGGCTTTCTCTCGCTCAATTTCAGCGATTCTCCACCCTTCAGAGACCTAGGCAATATTGTTGCGGTTGGCGTCTTGGGTGCATGGTTTTTTTCAATAGTATTACTTCCCGCACTCATCATGACTTTGCCTTTCAAGGTAAAAAATTTGCAGCAACAAGAAAACAGCTGGACAAGCAGTTTGGCAAACTTTGTGGTGCGTTACTCAAGAAAAATACTGGTAACCAGCATGCTATTGATGACCTCATGTATTTTATTCTTGCCTCAAAATGAATTAAATGATGTTTGGGTGGAGTACTTCGACACATCGATGAGACAGCGCCAGTCAGCCGATTTTACCCGTGAGAGGCTGACTGGTTTAGGCAATATTTCTTTCATTGTCAGCGCAAAACCAGGCTCAAAAATTACTGATCCGGCTTATCTGGAAGGCTTAGAAAAAGCGGCTAACTGGTTAAGAGAACAACCTGAAATCCAGCATGTCTTAACATTTTCTGACGTCATGAAACGCCTGAATAAAAATTTATATGGCGACGCGCCTGAGCAATACAAACTGCCTGACAATGCAGAATTAGCCGCTCAGTATTTATTACTGTATGAAATGTCATTGCCTTTTGGCCTAGATTTAAACAACCAAGTAGATATTACTAAAACCAAAACACGCCTCTTGGGCTCGCTTGCCAAAACATCTACAGCCGAACTTTTAGAGCTTCAACACAGAGCGTCTGACTGGTTTGCCGCAAATGTCCCAAACCTGTCATTTTCGCACGGCGCGAGCAGTGATGTGATGTTCGCACATATTGGCCAGAGTAATATTAAATCAATGCTACAGGGCACACTCATCGCCTTGGTGCTTATTTCTATTGTGCTCGGTTTTAGTTTAAAGTCTGCCTATTATGGTGCCTTGAGTTTATTGCCTAATATTTTGCCGGCGCTGGTCGCCTTTGGGATATGGGGAATGTCAGTGGCACAAATCGGGCTTGGTTTATCCGTCGTATTTGGTATGACACTGGGCATTGTGGTCGATTACACCGTGCATTTTTTAAGTAAATTTTTAAGAGCCAAACATGAGAATCACCTATCCACAGAAGATGCGATCCGATATGCATTTAGCACGGTAGGCGTCGCCCTTCTGGTCACGACATTTATACTTTTCGCCAATTTTTCAGTGCTCGCGATTTCAGACTTCTCAATGAATGCAGATATGGGTTTAATGACGGCTGTCACCATTGTGGTCGCCTTGTTAGTCGATTTCTTTTTTCTTCCCCCTTTGCTACTGTTTTTGGTCGGCAATCACAAACAAAGAAGATACAATAAAACACTACTCAAACCGGAGCGTAATTATGCTAAAAGCAAACATCTCTAGCCTTCAGAAATGCCTTGTATTGGCCTTGGGGCTTTCCACTATTTCATTACCGGCTTTAAGCCAAACGCCCGCTGAAAAAGGCCTAGAAATTGCAATTGAAGCTGACAAGCGAAATACAGGTTGGCAAGATAACATCGCCGAAATGACCATGATTCTGCGAAACAGCCAAGGTGAAGAAAGCATTCGTAAGCTTCGCGTCAAGACATTGGAAGTTGAAGGTGATGGCGATAAAAGCATGACTATTTTCGACGAACCCAAGGATGTGAGTGGCACTGCTTTACTAACCTTTTCTCACAAAACCGAAGCTGATGATCAATGGTTGTTTCTTCCTGCCTTGAAGCGCGTTAAGCGAATTGCCTCAAAAAATAAATCCGGCCCTTTTATGGGGAGTGAATTTGCCTTTGAAGACCTTAGCTCTCAAGAAGTTGAAAAATACACCTATGAATACTTAAGAGATGAACCTTGCGGCGCACTAACCTGCTTTGTTGTGAAACGGTTTCCGACCGATGAAAACTCCGGCTATACAAGCCAAGTAGCCTGGATTGATCAAACGGAGTATCGGGTCATGAAAGTGGATTTTTATGACCGAAAAGAAGCCTTATTAAAAACCTTAGTCTCGGATGGCTACCAGCAATATCTTGATCAGTTCTGGCGGCCTGATAAAATGGCGATGCAAAACCATCAAACCGGAAAAAGTACGGATTTGATCTGGCAAAACTTTCAGTTTAAAACCGGTCTAGATGAGGGTGATTTCAGTAAAAACAGCTTAAAACGAGCGCGATAAAGCGAGCCATCGCTTATTGAAATTAGCCCAGCTCTTTTATCGGTTTTCTCCAAATGCACACTTACTCACATTTTATGAGATAAGTGTGCTTTTTTTTTGTTTCCGACTTTAGAAATATCGAACTGTCATCAAGCAGTGGCTATACTGGTAGCAACTTACACCTGAACCCAGTAAAAATAATTAATAGGTCGTGTTAACATGCAATCTTTCCAAGCTCCTAATCGTATTTTAATGGGCCCCGGCCCTTCTGACGTCTCTGAACGCGTCCTTAAAGCATTATCCCAACAAACGATTGGTCATCTTGACCCGCAATTTGTCACGTTGATGGATGAGATAAAAACGCTTCTGCAATATGCTTTCCAAACTCAGAATGAGTTGACTATTCCGGTTTCTGCTCCGGGCTCTTCTGGTATGGAAACCTGCTTTATGAATCTTGTTGAACAAGGTGATCAGGTTTTGGTCTGTATCAACGGCGTTTTTGGCATGCGTATGAAAGAAGTCGCCACCCGCGCCGGTGCAAATGCTCACAGCATTGAGTTTGATTGGGGAACGGCCGTTGACCCACAACAAGTAGATGACTATCTATCCGCTCATCCTGATATTTCAATGCTCGCCTTCGTTCACGCTGAAACCTCAACCGGCGCTCTTTCAGATGCCCAGGCCTTAAGCCAAATAGCGCATAAGCACGATTGTCTTGTCATTGTTGACGCAGTCACCTCGCTTGGTGGCAGTGAGCTTAAGGTAGACGATTGGGAAATCGATGCAATTTATTCGGGCACACAGAAGTGCCTGTCCTGTATACCAGGCTTATCCCCTGTCAGTTTCAGTTCCTTGGCCGTCGAGAAAATTAAGCAACGTAGTCAAAAGAATTTCAGCTGGTTTTTAGATCTAAACTTGGTGATGGATTACTGGGGCGCTAATGTTAAACGAACTTACCATCACACGGCACCAGTCAATAGTTTATATGCACTTCATGAGTCCTTACTGATATTAAAAGAAGAAGGTATCGAAAACGCGTGGGCGCGACACCAAACGAACCACCAAGCTTTAGTGCTTGGTCTTGAAGCTTTAGGGCTGGAAATGCTCGTCGACTCATCAATGCGTTTGCCCCAATTGAATGCGGTAAAAATACCTGATGGTGTCGATGATGCTGCCGTTCGAACCCACTTACTCGAAGAGTTCGATCTAGAGCTGGGTGCAGGCCTTGGCAAATTTGCTGGCAATGCTTGGCGTATTGGCTTAATGGGCAACGGTTGCAGCCAGAAAAATGTACGTTACTGTATCGCATCACTCGGCTCAGCATTAAAAGATCAAGGGTTTGATTGCGACACCGATGTAGCTTTAGAAAGTGTTGATGAATTTTACGTCACCTTGCAGGCCGCATGAATAAGACCTTGTTGATGGTGGCACACTGCCCATCAGAAAATACCCGAAAACTTTGGGATGCTGTCAGTCAAGGTGTCTCAGCGAGCGCTTTAGAGAACACCAAATTTAAAGCACTCTCGCCTTTTGACACGGAGCCAGAAGACGTTCTCCATGCTGACGCGATCATTTTGGGTACCACAGAAAATTTAGCTTACATGAGTGGCGCATTGAAGGATTTTTTCGACCGCTGCTACTATCCCTGTTTGGAAGAAAAGCAAGGTTTACCTTGCGCAGCATTTATCCGTGCGGGTCATGATGGCACCGGCACGATGAACGCTTTAAAAACCATCACGACAGGGCTAAAATGGCGCTGGGTTCAAGAACCATTAATTCTCAGAGGCGATTTTCAGACAAGCTTCGTGGATCAATGCAACGAACTTGGTGCTGCTATGGCATCAGCACTGGATCAAGGCATCATTTAAGGTGCCCACTTGCTCACCCGCATCCGCCCTACTTCAAAAGAGGTTTCTGTGTTAAAAATAATCGTCACCATTATCATCATCGTTTTGGCTGTTTTTATTGTTCAGCGAATGCAAGCAGGCAAAAAAAATGCTTCTGAAAATCATCAAAAAGGCCTTGAGTTCCTATCTAAGAACATGACCCAAGAAGGTGTTGTAACCACAGAATCCGGGCTCCAATATAAAGTGCTTACCAAAGGCACGGGTGAAGAAAATCCGACAGCAAATGATCGAGTGAAAGTACACTACCATGGCACCTTAATCGACGGCACGGTTTTCGACAGTTCAGTGGCCAGAGGCCAAGCAATCGAGTTCGGCTTAAATCAAGTCATCAAAGGTTGGACTGAAGGTTTACAACTTATGGTAGAAGGTGAAAAAACACGACTCTTCATCCCCAGTGAATTGGCCTACGGCAACAGACCTGCTGGCGCTATTCCTGCTGGATCAACCTTAATATTTGACGTCGAGCTGATCAAAATTAATCCATAAAGTCAGAATGACAAATACATCGCCCTGATCTTTATGAAACTTGAACTATAATGTTATGATTCACAAAAAATTGTAGTGTTAAATGGCTTTTGCTCCAAACCAAAAGCAAATCATTTTAACTTGTCTAACTAAAATAATTTTACACGGGTTTATTAACCAACCCACTTTTGGAGAAAAAAATGAAACTTGTTACCGCCGTAATCAAACCTTTTAAATTAGACGATGTCCGAGAAGCACTTTCCGAAATTGGTGTGCAAGGCATTACCGTCACAGAAGTAAAAGGTTTTGGTCGACAAAAAGGTCACACAGAACTTTACCGTGGCGCTGAATATGTTGTCGATTTTCTTCCAAAAGTTAAACTAGAAATCGCAATCAGTGAAGACATGCTAGACAAAGTGATTGAGTCTGTCATGAATGCAGCTAACTCTGGCAAAATTGGTGATGGCAAAATTTTCGTTTCAAACCTAGAGCAAGTCATTCGAATTCGTACGGGCGAAACTGGAAGCGATGCTGTTTAGTAAGCCCCTAAATAAGCAAAACTCTACGAAAAAAGCACCTATTAAAGGTGCTTTTTTCGTTTTAATCTTAAACATTTTATTTACTTGAGCTCAGTGTTTCTGCTTTGAGCAATAATTCTCTTGCTCGTTCTACGACTGGCAAATCAATCATTTTACCTTTGAACTCAACTGCGCCTTTGCCTTGCGCCAAACCGTTTTCAAAAGCGGCTAACAAACCTCGTGCATGCTCTATCTCACTGGCTGAAGGCGTCAATTCGTCATTCAACACCTCCACCTGCTTGGGGTGTATGCAGAAGGCACCGACAAAACCAAGCTGTTTGGCAAACTTAATCGTCTCCCTGAAAGCCTCGATGTCACTATAATCAGCGATTGATCCTGGGAAGCCTAGGGGCATAATATTTGCCCGACGGCAAGCAAATGCGAGCATTTGATTTGGCAGTAGTAAGGTTTGTGGAAGCGGCTGCATGCCAGCGGTGGCAGAAAAATCTTCTGAGCCCAAAGTCATCGCAACGAGACGCGGATGCGCCTGTGCTATTTCATCCAATACCGGAAGTGCATCAACCGACTCAATCATCGCAATAATGGCCGTATGCCCTTTCGGCAAACCGCGCATTTGTTCAAGAGCATCTATATATTCCGCAAATTTCTGGATCTGCTTAGCGCTCTCTACTTTCGGAATCACCAATGCACTGACACTTTCATCGACAGACGCTTCAATGTCTCCCATGGCATAACGCTCATCGAGATTGATCCGAACCAGTGCCGCTGCGCCATTCTGGCTAACAGTTTTTGCAGCAGGCACTACGCACGCTCTTGCTTCTTCTTTTTGCTCTAAAGGCACGCTATCTTCAAGGTCAAGAATATAAGCATCTGCCCCGCGTGTATGCGCTTTAGCAACAAACTTCTCGATATGAACAGGTATAAATAATGCTGTACGCCAACCAGGATAAATTAGTTTTTCCATAACCACTCTCTGTTTTGATTAGTTCGCCAGTGTTGCTTGAATTGACATGCATAATGAGCCGGATTCGTCTGCCGACCAAAGTGAAAGGTTTTCACCGTTACGCTTCACCGAAACACTAAAGGCTGCGGTATCAAAAGTAGGTCGGACAGCTCTAAATTTGAATTTCTTCAACACTTCTTTTTCAAAGTGTTGACGTTTCAACTCCAATAAAAGCGTCACTAACAAAGGCCCATGAACAACTAATGCCGGATACAGTTCATCATTGATCGCGTAGTCACGATCATAATGGATACGATGGCCGTTGTAGGTTAACGCTGAATATCGAAATAATAAGACGGGATCAGGCTTGACTAGCTGCATAAAGTCTAACTCTGCGGGTGCCGACTTGCCCGGCGGCAGATCTGTTTTTTCAGCTGGCTGCTCGCGATACACAATATTTTGAACTTGAGAAATACACAGCACATCTTCTTGGGAAATATCATGTCGCACATTAACGAAGACCAAGACCCCGGTGCTACCTGTTTTTAACTCTACTGACTCAATCGTAGATAAGCGGGTAGCCGGTTTACCGATAGTCAAGGCTTGGTGACACTCTACTTCACCTGCCGCCCACATTCTTCTTGGCAGCGGCACTGGCGGTAAAAACCCACCTTTATCTGGGTGTCCGTCTAGGCCTGTTGCATCACCGCGTGGCGTTGGCAAAAAATACAACCACTCCCAAAAGGGCGGAAGTGCATCCCCTTTCTCAGGAACATGGTCATTGTTTAGCGCTGCCGCAAGCGCTTGAGCAGGAAATAAACCAATATCATCTTGTTTCGTTTCTTGTTTGCCTACCCAGGTCTGTAATTTCTTTATATCAATATCTGTCATTGTTATTTTCCTCAGGATATATTATTTCTTGACGTTCCTTAATCTCAAACCTTTGTAAAGAGTATGTACTACCTTTGTGCTATTCAGAAGGACTAATCCCAAACAAATCTAGTAACCATTCAGCTTTTTCGTTACTTCCTTCCTCGGCTGCTTTGCGCACTTGAACGGTAGGTTCATGAATTAATTTATTGGTTAAGCCTCTAGCGAGTTGCGCCATCACAACATCGGGGCTTGTTCCATTTTTTAAAGCGTTAAGGCTTTTCATCAGTTCACGCTGCTGCAAGGTTTCTGCCTGCGCTCGGAATCGTTTAAGCGCATCTCCCACGCCAGAAATACGCTGATGATTCAGAAAATTCTCGCAGCCTTGCTCAATTAATTGCTCTGCTTCCTGAGCTGCCCCTTCACGCGACTTTAAACTTTCGTCGATAACGCCTTTTAAATCGTCCACGGTGTATAAGTAGACATCAGCCAACTCAGCAACTTGAGGCTCAATGTCTCGGGGGACGGCGATATCGACCATAAAAAATGGTCGATGCTTACGAATTTTAAGGGCTCTTTCTACCGCACCTTTGCCCAAAATTGGTAAGGTGCTCGCTGTGGATGCAATAACAATATCGGCTTGTTCAAGTAAGTCAGGAATGTCGCCAATCAGGGCAGCTTCGCCTTCGACTTGGGCGGATAAGTCTTGTGCTCTGGCTAGGGTTCGATTCGCAATGATTATTTTTTTAATGCCGCCTTGTCTTAAATGTTTAGCGACCAGCTCTGTGGTTTTTCCCGCGCCAATCAGCAAAGCAACATTATCGGAAAAGTCTGAAAATAACTGCCTGGCCATATTCACTGCCGCTGCGGCTACCGAAACCGGATTTTCTCCAATCGCTGTTTCAGTTCTGACACGCTTAGCAACAGAAAAACAATGTTCAAACAAGCGGCTGAGTTGGTTACTCACCGCGCCTGCTTCTAGCGCGCTGCTATAAGCAGATTTCAGTTGACCAAGAATCTGGGGCTCCCCCAGAACCAACGAATCCAAACCCGATGCCACCCGCATTAAATGTCGGATTGCTGCATCGTCTTGAAAACTAAAACAACATTCCTTAAGGGTTTCGACCTCAACTTGATGGTAGGAAGCTAACCAAAGAAGTAATACGTTTGGGGAAACACTATCGTCACAGGCACAATATATCTCGGTCCTGTTGCAGGTCGATACAATCACAGATTCAAGCACCCCTTCAAGGGTGCGAATTGAATGTAATGCATCGTTTAAGTGCTGTAGATCAAAAGCGACCTGCTCTCTTACGTTGACAGAAGCGGTTTTATGATTGATCCCAAACGCCAAAAAAGACATGATTACCAGCATTTATAATTGAAAGGCGCTATTCTACAAATAGAAGGCTGATAAAGCCAATGCGTCTTCATTGAAAGCCTATGTAAATTGATCTGAGCCAGCATTGACACCCAATCATCTTGTGTCATGATAAACCCTATTTCGGCCTCTGATCGATGCTGCCAACATTCCTTACACCTTAGATATTACAAAGAGAACTTAGTTTGAATCTTATAACACGTCTAACCATCATTTCTGTCTTCACCGTCGTTAGTGCCTGCTCAACAGGTTTTGGCTTTCAAGATAAAAACCATTCTAGCGAAAACCAGGATCAAAGCGCTTCAACATCGACAAAAGCGAACAAACCCAAATTAAAAGATTTCGACCTAGATAAGGACACCCTGTTCGACTTAATGGTGGCCGAAGTAGCGGCACAACGGAATCAACTCAATATCACCTTACTAAATTATATTCAGCAAGCTCACATGACGCGTGACCCCGAAATAATTAAACGGGCAATTAATGCTGCGCAATATGCGAAAGATATTGAAGCGATTAAAGAGATGGCATTGCTTTGGTCAGACGTTGAACCAGACAATATCCCCGCTCACCAGCTATTAGCCTTCCAGTATTTCTATAGCAAGGATTATTCAGCCTCAGTCGAAGAGTTAGAAAAGATACTCGCCTTAGATGGCGATCCACGCATAGACACACTAGCAATTGGCTCTCAGGCTTTACCCGATGAAGATAAGCAAGAAATTCTTACCCTGTTTCAATCACTCTATGAAAGCTACCCGTCTTATCACCTTTTACCCTACAGCATCGCATTTTTGCACAAGCAACTTAAAGAATATGAGCTTGCATTAACGGCACTTGAGCCAGCGTTTAAACTCGCTCCCGAATTTTCTGGCAACAGCGTCCTCAAAACGAATATTTTATATGATCAAAATAAACTGGAAGCCGCGATCAGCTTTGCAGCGGAAGCGTTTGACCAATTCCCAAACGACCATAATTTAGGTCGTCTTTATGCCAGTATGTTAGTTGAAAATAAACAGCTCGATGAAGCCGAAGACGTTTTCTCCTCTTTGATAGACTTGTACCCACAAGCACCCAGCTTAAAACTATCTTTAGGCTTAGTTAAATTAGAAAACCAAAAAATAGACGACGCAAAAGCGATTTTCCAAGAGTTATTGGAGGCAGGCATACACACAAATGAGACCAACTTTTATCTGGGCCGAATAGCCGATCAAGCTGAAGACTTTGATCTCGCTATCAAGCACTACACCCAAATAAAAGATGGCCCTAACTATGAATCTGCAATCGAACGAGTCAGTTTTTTGCTAATGCAACAAAAGAAAACAGCCGACATGATCGCTTATCTTGCCGAACTTCGAGCCTCAAACCCGGAGAAAAGCAAATTACTGTGGCTGCTTGAAGTCAAACTTCTTTCACTCACAGACAACACCGAGCAATTATTAAGCAGCCTTGATAAAGCTTTGGCTGAATTTCCTGACGATGATCAGCTTTTGTATGCCCGCGCGATGAACTTAGATGCAGACGAGCAGCTAGAAAAGATGGAAGCGGATCTGCGCAAAATACTCTCGCATAAACCTGAAAATGCGATTGCCCTGAATGCATTGGGCTATACCTTGGCTGACAAAACCACCCGACATGAAGAAGCATTCAAACTTATTCAAAAAGCGCATAGTCTTGAACCAGAAAACCCTGCGATTCTAGACAGCATGGGCTGGGTCTTATTCAAACTTGGCCAGCGCGAGAATGCATTAATTTATCTATTAAAAGCCTTCCAAGGTTATCAAGATGGCGAAGTCGCCGCTCATTTAGGTGAAGTTTTATGGTCACTAAATCAAAAAACAGAAGCTTTTGAAGTCTGGTTTAACGTACTCGCTAAAGACCCTGAACATCCTATTCTACTGGAAACCATTAACAGGATCGCTCCTGACGCATTGCTCGAATTTCAAAATAAACTCAACAAACTCGAAACATCCGCAACGCAACCCACTGACAATGACAACACTGAGTCGCCGGAAAACCACAACACAGAAACCGAAGCGTTGGATGAAACGCCTTGAAGCCATATTTACAGCGAAGCAGTTTTGTCTCTTGTCTCTGGCTGGCGCGCTCATTTAAACGCATTAAACTAAGTCAGCGATTAAGCTTACTATGGGCATGGCCATTTCTTTTTCTGGCAGGCTGCTCAACATTTCAAAGTATTGACACGCCCATCGCAAAAACATACGCGTGGCATGAAGTAGAACCCCAATTAAGAGCACTGAGTGAATGGTCGCTCTATGGTAAATTAGGCTTAAGGACCCCAGATGACTCAGTGACAGCAGCAATCAATAACTGGGATCAAGACGATGACCAATTTGAAATTGATATTTCATCGACCTTCTTTGGTTTAGGCTCATCCAAACTTTTTGGCAATTCCGACTTTCTGAGCATTATTCAATCTGGCGAAAAGCCTATTAGCTCTTTCGAACCAGATAAGCTCGTCGCTTCCGTTCTCGGCCTACCACTGCCCATTTCTCATCTGCCCACTTGGATTAAAGCACTTCCTGTGGCGGAACAACCTTATCAGCTGAAATTCAACGAACAAGGCCTGCCTTTAACCTTACAGCAAGATAACTGGAGCCTGAGTTTCAGCAATTACCACACAGAGCATTCCCCACCCTTACCGGGGAAGATTAAAATCCAGAGAGACGATATCCGCATCATTTTGGCCGTAAAAGAATGGACACCACGTTAACCTTAATTTCACCCGCAAAACTGAACCTGTTTTTACACATCAATGGAAAGAGGCCTCCAGGCACTGCCTTTGCCGGTTACCATGAACTGCAAACAGTATTTCAAATGCTGGATCGTGGCGACACGCTACATTTCAAATTAAGCAAAAATAAAGGCATCAGCATATTACCGAAACTGGCCGATATCCCTGATGAAGACAACCTTATTGTCAAAGCAGCTAACGCACTAATCGCACACCAAAAATCCAACTCCCCTTTCCCTGGTATTGAAATCAAACTCGAAAAGAATCTTCCAATGGGTGGAGGGCTTGGTGGAGGAAGCTCCAATGCCGCAACCACCTTACTTGCCTTGAATCACTTATGGCAGTTAGATCTAGACATAAATGACTTGGCTGATATCGGTGCCCAACTAGGCGCAGATGTGCCTATCTTTGTGCGCGGTCAAAGTGCTTGGGCTGAAGGCATTGGAGATAAAATCACCCCTATCGCGTTACCAGAACATTGGTATCTTATCCTGGTTCCTAATTGCCACATTAATACCGGTGAAATTTTTTCACATCAAAGGTTGACAAGAGACACCCCAAAGATGAAAATAGCGCCCGCTCTTGAGGGACAACTCAACAAGCAAAACACAAACGATAAAATAGCTTATCAAGATCAACCAGATAGCGATTTTTTAGGCGAGAAATACCGCAACGATTGTGAAGCACTTGTGAGTGACCTTTACCCTGAAATACGACACGCAATCGACTGGCTCAGCCAATTCACGCAAAGTCGAATGACAGGAACAGGGGCATGCTGCTTCGGACGTTTTAATAGCGAACAAGAGGCGCAACAGGTTTTGAATGAAGCGAGTACTAAATTCAAAGGCTTTATAGCCAAGGGAGTCAATCTCTCTCCTGCAATTCAAAGGCTAAATGAAGCTAATTGTTCGCAATGAACAGGCACAGAGACAGCTTCGTTAGCAACACTTTATTGGGGTATCGCCAAGCGGTAAGGCAACGGGTTTTGATCCCGTCATGCGCAGGTTCGAATCCTGCTACCCCAGCCATATTCTTTTCTCCATACACTGCAATTAGATATCAAGAGGTTTCACTCGTATGCCTAGCATGATGGTATTCACCGGTAACGCCAACCCTGAACTAGCCAAAAAAGTAGTCGACAACCTTCGCTTGCCTTTGGGTGATGCCAAAGTTGGCAAATTCAGTGATGGAGAAGTCACAGTAGAAATTAACGAGAACGTTCGCGGTAAAGATGTCTTTATTATCCAACCGACTTGCGCGCCCACCAACGACAATTTGATGGAACTTATCGTGATGACCGACGCACTCCGTCGTGCATCTGCATCACGCATCACAGCCGTTGTCCCTTATTTTGGTTACGCAAGACAAGACCGTCGCGTTCGCTCAACCCGAGTAGCAATCACCGCAAAAGTCGTGGCTGACATGATCACCGGCGCTGGCGTAGACAGAGTCTTAACGGTTGACCTACACGCCGACCAGATTCAGGGCTTTTTCGACATTCCTGTGGATAACATTTACGGCACCCCCATTCTTGTCGATGACATCCAACGTAAAATCCAAGAAGAATTCATCGTCGTTAGCCCAGACGTTGGCGGTGTAGTTCGTGCACGCGCAATGGCAAAACGACTAGGCGACGTTGACCTCGCCATCATCGATAAACGTCGTCCTCAAGCAAACGTCTCACAGGTCATGCATATCATTGGTGACGTGAAGGATAAAGTCTGCTTACTCATAGACGATATGGTCGATACCGCTGGCACACTTTGCAAAGCGGCAGACGCCCTAAAAGAGCATGGCGCACAAAAAGTCTATGCCTATATTACTCACCCAGTTCTATCGGGCCCAGCAATAGACAACATTGCAAAATCGACCCTAGATGAGTTAATCGTCACAGATACGATACCGCTTAGTGACAAAGCGCTAAATTGTGGTAAAATTCGCCCCCTTACAATTTCAGGGCTGCTGGCTGAGTCTATTCGACGTATCAGTAACGAAGAATCAATCAGCGCACTTTTCGACTAAACCACTGACTTTTAAGAACTTTATTAAAACTCAGCGGAATCGAAAACCGGAAAACCAGGAAAAAGCACACGAGTGCTTTTTTTATTTTGAACCATCACACTATCATTTGGTCGCGAAATGATAACTGTGATACAGAAAGGAAAACATCATGTCTGATGCATTTTTAGTAGAAGCCGAACTTCGAGCAGATCAGGGGAAAGGTGCGAGCCGCCGCCTGCGTCGTCTTGAAAACAGAGTACCCGCCATCCTATACGGCGTAGATGGTAAAGATCCTGTTATGTTGAGCCTTAAGGACAACGAACTTAAGAAATCACTAACTAATGAAGCTTTTTATTCTCATATCCTTACCATCCAGTATGACGGTAAAAAAGAGTCTGCCATCTTAAAAGATCTACAACGCCACCCAGCTCGCGGTGATGTTATGCACGCTGACTTTTTACGTGTCACTAAAGATCAGCCAATCCACGTTAACGTACCACTTCACTTCATTAATGAAGAAGCATGTAAAGGCGTTAAATTAGAAGGCGGTAAGATTTCTCACCAGATGGTAGAAGTTGAAGTTGTTTGTTTACCAGGCGACTTACCTGAATTCATCGAAGTCGATATGCTAGAAGTGTCTGTTGAAACAATCGTTCACTTAACAGATCTAACACTTCCAAAAGGCGTTGTTATTGCTGCCCTTCAACAAGGTGAAGATCACGATCTACCTGTTGTATCAGTACACAAACCTAAAGCTGCTGCAAGTGATGACGATGCTGAATCAGAAGATGCATCAGAAGCAGATGCAGAGTAAGCACAGTATTTATCAGCAACTCTAACTAGAGACTGCATCACGCAGATAGACGAATGACACAAGTTTTCTAACTTATGACACAAATCAAGCTGATAGTTGGGCTAGGTAACCCTGGCCCTGAATACGAAAATACGCGCCACAATGCTGGCGCTATTTTTTTGGCTCAACTAGCCGATTCCCACAACATTACCCTAAAACCTGAAAAAAAGTTCTTCGGCCTACACGGCAAAATGACCCTTCAAGGTCAGGACATCCATTTACTTTTCCCTAGCACCTTTATGAACAGAAGCGGACAAGCCGTATCTGCCATATGCCAGTTTTACAAGATCAACCCTGAAGAAGTACTTGTCGCCCATGATGAATTGGATATCCCATGCGGTACCATGAAGCTTAAACAAGGCGGTGGCCATGGCGGCAATAATGGTTTAAGGGACATCATCGAAAAATTTGGCGGTAACAAAAACTTCAAGCGTTTACGCATTGGGATAAGCCATCCTGGTCATGCCAGCAAAGTAACAGGGCACGTACTAAGCAAACCTTCTGCTATTGAAAAAGAGCAACTCTCAGCCTGCATTGATGAAGCTGATCGCCACCTAAGTGAAATCGCTTTTGGTGACTGGCAAAAAGCCATGCAAATTATTCATAGCTTTAAGGCTTAAAACGAAATTTACCGCATCATCAACATATTTTCCTCAATACCGATAATTTCATTAGCACATACGCTTACCCTTAACGAATCCCCTACCCTCCTGTATACTAGCCGCCTTTTAAATTCGTTCTCTTTTACGGCTATCTCCTGGGAATAACATTATGGGTTTTAATTGCGGCATTGTTGGCCTTCCAAACGTGGGTAAGTCCACACTATTTAATGCACTGACAAAAGCAGGTATTGGCGCAGAAAACTTTCCTTTCTGCACCATTGAGCCGAATGCCGGCGTGGTGGGTATGCCAGACCCGCGCTTAGATAAACTAGCGGCTATTGTGAAACCTGAACGTGTTATTCAAACCACCATGGAATTTGTCGATATCGCCGGTTTGGTAGAAGGCGCATCAAAAGGTGAAGGTCTTGGCAACAAGTTCCTCGCCAACATTCGTGAAACAGATGCTATTGCCCATGTTGTGCGCTGCTTCGAAGATGAGAACGTCGTCCACGTATCAGCAAAAGTAGACCCCAAAGCCGACATAGAAGTCATCAATACGGAATTAGCCTTAGCTGATCTAGATAGCGTAGAAAAAGCCATCAAGCGCCTCGGCCGCGTTGCAAAAGGTGGCGATAAAAGAGCCAAAGCACAAATCGATTTACTGGAAGCCAAGTTACTTCCTCATCTCAATGAAGCACTCCCAGTACGCGCGTTAAAGCTCGATGAGGATGAAAATGCACTGATCCGCGAGTTATGTTTACTCACCACAAAACCCACTATGTACATTGCTAACGTGGATGAAGATGGCTTTGAAAATAATCCGCATCTAGATATCGTACAAAGCATTGCCGAATCTGAAAATGCCATTGTGGTTGTAATCTGTAACAAGCTCGAAGCTGAAATTGCTGAACTCGATGATGAAGAAAGAAATGAATTTCTTGCCGATTTAGGTATGGAAGAGCCTGGGCTAGATAGAGTTATTCGTGCTGGCTATCAATTATTAGGCCTTCAGACCTACTTCACAGCCGGACCAAAAGAAGTTCGAGCATGGACAATGAAAGCCGGCGGCACAGCACCAAAAGCCGCAGCAGTTATCCATACCGACTTCGAACGCGGCTTTATTCGCGCCGAAGTAATGGCCTATGATGACTTTGTTCAGTACAACGGAGAAGCGGGCGCAAAAGAAGCCGGTAAGTGGCGCCTGGAAGGAAAAGAATACATAGTCAAAGACGGAGACGTCATCCATTTCCGATTCAACGTTTAAGGCAATTTTTCTCGTATTTTCTTAGGTTTAGGGTTGACAACAAAACCCAAAAAAAAGAGAATACGCGCCTTGTTTGGCTACATAGCTCAGTTGGTTAGAGCACATCACTCATAATGATGGGGTCCCTAGTTCAAATCTAGGTGTAGCCACCACTTATTGCAATAAAAATCAAGAGTTTAGCGAGGCAGCCGCCTCATATGCTAAGCTCTTTTTTTTCGTCTTGGTAAAATTCGCGTGATTGCCGATCTTCACACGACTTCTTACCCCAAAATATAAGGTAAAAAAAAGATCTTAGATCTGAATGGATTGGATAGAGGCATTTAACTGTTTGCGTGAAATTGTTAAATGAGTCTGTTCACTCTTGCGAATGGAGTAGCATTGAAGCTTCAACGTTTATTTAAGAAACAAAAAAAATCTATGGGCCGTCAACCGTTTTGACAACCCATAGACTTGTTACAGCGACAGAAGTTTATTCAAACGAATCCAGTATCACTTCAGACATACTTTTGTTAGATGCATTCGTGATATAGCGATACTTTTTAAACCACTTCCACTTATGATGATACTCAACATCAACCTCAAGCGGTGTGTTACCACTATTTTCATAACGATTTGATTCGCTCAGCGCAAATGTCATATTGCGCCCTTGTACATACCAAGGAAGCACTAGAAGGTTTTGATAAGACCAATAGTTGATTTTCTGCGGCATATCATTGTGAGGCATATCTTCACTCATGATAAGCGGATAGTGATAATCATAGTAAGCGTTCGGGTGCTTGGAGACATACTTCACACGGCCGTCCATCGCTAGGTCGTCCACACAGGAGTCAAAAGACGCTTCGTAGCTCGCGCCGCAAGTACTATGTAGCGGAAGCACACTGTCATCGCGGCCTTTAATCAGTGGGTGTGTCACCAAACCAAACAATTCATCACCTGTTGCCGCGACTCTTAAATGAGGTACCACTGGCGTTGAACCTTCTTGCGCTAAACTTCGTGCAACTGAAGGTTTTAAATCGTAGGTCATACCAATACGTGTACTTGGGAGCGTTATATCCGTACCAATCCAACTGCTTATGGCATTCGCAATCGCAGAGCCGTAGTTCACGCCTGAAAACAAGCCATAACCAATATCGGCAAGATCGGTTCCGCCACCAGCTCCAGCCATTTCGATGACGGCATCTATCTTCAACTTATCGGCATGGGAACCAAGCAGCCCTGCATTAATAGGGTTCATGACATAACGCATGACAATTTCACCGGTGGAGTGCGTCACTAAAACACAGCCATCATTGCAGAAACCTGGGTCAGCATTGAAAATATCTTTAAGCTGATTTGCCACATTTTGCCCGGTATTTCCGGCCCCTTTCAGGGTTCTCCCTGAATCGTAATAAAGTATTCGGGTATTTGGATCACCGCGTTCGTTTATGCTGCCATCAGCATGCCGAACGATACCGTTACCATTGTTATAGAACTTGGATGTTTCCCAATACCGATAACCATCAGCTTTGCCTTTGTCACCTGGATCGGCAGCGATATGCGTAGGCCAATAGCCTTGAATGAGAAATGTATTTTTACCCGCAATTTGGCCCGCAAAGCTTGAAGAAGCCGCTAACGCTATGCCAAGCGTAATAATTGATTTGATTACCTTCATAATTGTTTTCCTGTATTAATTATCTTTATTTTTTAGGCATTTATGGTGAGTATTTTTAACTGAGTCTGTTTTTATCCTTAATTCGTTCTCCCTAGTTGTGTTAAAAAATTCAAGCGAGCTTGCGCTCTCTCATCGACATATGGAACATCTTCATAATCACTAAAAGAAAAGCCAGCAACCGAGGCTGTTTCAATATCAACTCGGCCCTGCTCCATAACAAAGTTTGGTTCAGAAGGCCCACGACTAAGTGAGATATCTTTCAATTCATAAGGCCCTTCATGCCCCATCTTTTTCAAAGCAACAATGTGTGCCTTAAGTTGAATAACGCCAGATTCGGCGCTCAACTCTTCTATTGCATTAAGGTGCACTAAAGGGGTATCCGATTCGGCGTCGTATAAGTTACCGCTGATGGAGAACAGTCCCGGAGAAGAGGTTTTAATATTTATCGGAATCATCAGGTACTCATCTTGTACTTCTGCGCTTCCCACAGACTCTAAAGTAGCAACTACCTTGGGGTATCGAATCAAAGTACTGACCGGATAAGACTGGCCGTCGATCGTAAATTCAGCCACCACATCCATATCTCCATCGTGGCCTGACGATAGATGACTCAAATCAGCAAAGCGGATTGAATAACCCTTGCTACTTTGATCATGATCAGTAGATAAACGACTGACATCGACTGCACTGGCGATGACTTTTCGCTCGCTCATCACGTAGGCAGATAGACTGATTGAACTCGTTTCTTCTATACCAGTCACTTGTGCTTCGGCCAGCACCTGCTCACCTTGGTAATATCTGAATTTGGATGATTTTAAGGAGATACGCGGGCTATCTTCATTTACCTCAGCATCAACATCTTCCAAGTTGATAGGCCGGCTAGATTCTATGCTTCGATTGGGCAAGTACTTGATGAGTTCATACTTATTTCGAATCGGTTTAGAAAAGGCGGGGTAGCGAATTTCTTCAGCAAACTGTTCTGCAACTTGCTGCAAACGCACCTTAACTTCCTGCCCTTCAAAGGGGTTTTCATCTGCATTCTCAGAAAGATGTGGGGCTGTTTTCTCTGGCTCGACGAGGATCTGGGAAGCCATATTTTCCGAAGATTCTTTTTGTGTAAACGTCACCTTTGAATCTAGACTCACTGTGCTTGAATCTTCATCTCTATCAGTCTGAAAGAAGAGAACTGCGGATAATATGGAAACGCCACCCAATAACGATAAGTAGCTGAGTTTTCTAGTCATCGCACTCTCCTTTGATGTGGCTAAAGGTAGAGTCAATCGGGAGCCATAAATTGCTTAAATGACACATCATTTGTTCCTCGGATATTGTTTTTATCGTGTCCAAAAAACTTAGCGGTGGATGAGTGCTATGAGTATTGTAAAGTTCGACTACTTAAGGCTGAAAACTGACACCGCTACAAAGGGGTATATCAGTTCTTCACCTACGGAGATCACAAAATGCTTCTTCAGCACTGACGTACCTGCTTACGTTTTAGTGAATGAGTAGTGAGTCTATGAGATTGAAAAGACAAAGCACCACCGACAAATGAGGTATAACGAAACAAACACCCGCCTAAATGTGATATATTTATCAATTTATAGGGCATAAATGTTAATTTTTAATCACTTAAAAACACTAAATGATTTTATGAGGACATTTTTATGAACTTACTAAACTCGCAAAGATGCTAGATTCTCCATTTTTCATCATTATTTTGCGCGACTAGTTTTGGTGGATATGCGTGTAACACGACTCCATGTATCAAAGAATGGAATCAGCAAAACAACAACGCCCAATTACCCAAGCATCATCTCTCGGTTTATCGGGCGTATCTGCAATACTTTAATAAAGGTTTTTATAGACTCTTAATCTAATGCAACCTCTTCACTTATCGGTGCCATTTTGTGAGTTTGTTTGACTAAAGCGCTCTTCGCTTGTTCATGAATTGCGTATTTTTCTAGACCACTTAAATGTGTTTTTCCGAAATATTGTTGCCAATTGATTAGTCTGGCATCGATGGGGAATTCACCCTGTGCTGTCTCGCCTAGTTCATCAGCTAAAGCGAGTAGCTTGCCATTATGAAAGCGATATTTAGGGAAGCAATAAAACGAAAATGTGGTGGATAAGTTAATCGCGGTATCAATGTTTTTATGCAGCTGGTTTTTGTTTTTTCTAAAACCAAAAATCGCTTTTGCTTCCTGCAGTAAATCCAAAGGAACTTGTGCTGCTTTCAACGATGCTTCGAACACAGTGCGCGAGACGAAGGTAAACTCTTCTGCGGGCTTCTTTAACCTGAAAAGCTTGGGGTAAGCCTTATAGTTAGCTTGGGCTTCAGACACCATAGCACGTTTTAATTCTGCAATGGTGACGGGGTTCGAGCTGCTGCTACAGCTTTGATAAATATTCGTTTCCCCGGGGGAATGCAGCGCTTTCACCGCCGATAATATCACGGCATTGGCCACAAGATCGGCTGGGATAACATCTAACACGCCATGCGGGTTTGCAGGAAAGTAAGATACTTTGCCGCGTGCATAAGCAAATACAATAGCATCGGCCACTTTAATGCCTTCAATCCAACCAGGAACGGGTTCTTGTAGCGTACTTTCGATAATCGCAGGACGAACAATTGAGAGAGAGCTGCCGTCCAATTTTTCAATCAGCAACTGTTCACCTAGCCACTTGGTGAAGGTGTAGGTATCGTTCCAGCCGTAGTAATTTGCCTCTTCAATACCTAAGTCAACCAATGCCTGTTTACGTGCTTCGCCATTATCAGTCGGCACCACAGTCTGGGTAATTTTATCTTGTAAGCGATTGATCAAATCTTCAACTAAGTATTGTCCTTTCGTATTTCTAGGCAGTTTATGATGACATGGCGCAAGCGTTTCTTCATAGATATCCCCTTTATTCATGCCATGAACGTAACAAGTAGACACCTGAACAACTGGAATGTCTGCGCCAAGTTTAGACAGCTCAACAATATTATTTAAACTCAAGGTATTGATATGCAATGCTTGGTCTATCGGCTCTCGGAAATCGACACTTGCGGCCGAGTTAATAATAAGGTCAAGGTTTGAGGCCAATTCCGAGAATTCTTCTCTCGTTAAGCCAAAGCGCTTTTCAGTCAGTTCGCCCGCAATCACCTTAATTTTCGATTGGCAGAAACCGTTGAAAACATCTTCTTTCAAACTCTTTATCTGAGTAAAAATACTCGAACTTAACACCTCCTGATTAAGCCTTTGTTCAGCAGAATCGTAGCGATCACTACTTCGGACCAGCATATAGACCTTGGCCACATCAATACCTGATCGGATAATTTTTTCTAAAAGAACTTTACCGAGAAACCCTGTGCATCCGGTGATAAGAATGGATTTACCCTTAAGTGTTTCCTTAACGATAGAAGACTCGTTAGTCATAGCTTACCTGCTTAGTTTGAATGATATTTAAAGTTGAAGAAGTCTGGCCTTTTTTACAAATGCGCCAACAACACTGAATTGTACTTCGTACTAGAAGATACGGCATGTACCGCCATTATTTGACACCCATTGTCGTTTATTGAGACCAAGATCACGCTTAATTTTTGTTTTAGAGTATAGGCTCTAAGCTCTAATCGTGTTATAAGCCGAAATGACTGCAAAATGTACGGCTCATCATTAAATATGACAGCGCGTTTTGAGTCCGAGAACGTCCAAAAATAAGCACGCTAGTTAGCAAGCTTGTTTGGCCTTAGCGACACTCGCCCTATCTTTTCCACTCCCTATCTGTGACTCAGAACACAAAAACTCTTTTCATACCCCATTTGTCGGATAATAAATAACCAACACTCACTTACTATTCCACGTTCAATAGACACAAATAAAGATAAGGAATAGGCAAATGGAAAATACTAACCCACTCGTTAGGTCACTCCCGTTTAAGCGAGGCCTTAGCTGGCCACTGAAAACCATCGCGCTTGTGAGTTCGATGATATTCGGCGCGACTACAGCCCACGCAGCCCCGCCGGTTAATGCCTCAGACATGACCATCAATGGCAGCCAGCTTTCTTCGCTCATGAACAGCAAGGGCGAAGTCGAAATTGATGCCGGGCTTAAACAACAACTCCGTTACACTGGCTATGGCCAGGCATGTAGTGATGTTGAATGGTTTATTAAGTTAGAAGGTGCTAATACCTGGAATAACTTTGACCATACAAAATATGCAGAACGTGTCATTCACCGTGCCGGTACACATGAGCTAAAGCTTAGCGTCGACGGTTATACCAATTGGTTTGCCTTTTGTTTCCATGGTGGCGAATATTCAGAACAAGTGATCAAGTTGAAAGTTGATACACCAAGCTATGCGCAAACTAAATACCCGATTATGGTTGTTCCAGGCGTGCTTGCTTATGACAGCATCAATGTGATTATCGATCAGATAGACTATTTTTATGAGGTGGCAGATACACTTGAAGCAGAATCTGACCAACTTGTTCATACCTTTTCACTGAATCCTTGGCAGCAAACGGAGTTAAGGGGCAACGACTTAGCAGCGAAAATTCTCCAACAAGTCATCAATTCCTCTATCCAGTCACAGGTCAATCCCGAAAAATACCCTGTCCCCTTTGAAAAAGTAAACCTACTGGCACACAGCCATGGTGCAACCACTTCGCGGGTGGCAATCAAAGCCTTAAAAGAAAGCGGCAATGACATGGTGGCATCTCTCACGACGGTAGCGGGCCCACACTTTGGTACACCCACTGCGGACG
The DNA here is from genome assembly GCA_048058835.1 of Oleiphilus sp. Classification (GTDB taxonomy): domain Bacteria; phylum Pseudomonadota; class Gammaproteobacteria; order Pseudomonadales; family Oleiphilaceae; genus PZPK01. The sequence goes on along the minus strand of JBLLNS010000010.1, from coordinate 54,530 downwards.
GTGCGTTACATGGCATGGAAAACTGGGACTTTTGGGGCCCAACCCTAGAAAATACCTTAATTCCTTTTTTCGAATTTGTTGGTTGCACATTGGCGACGCTAGCGGGTGATTCACATTATTGCGGTCAAGGTGATCTGATGTCCGTGCTGCTCGACTTCACCCAACAAGGTATGTACGACTTTAACGCAACCTACCCAAGCTTTGGTTTACCGACTGGCGGCAAATACTTTTTAAATACGATTCCAGCCGAGGAGCAAGTCGATAATTTTTACGATGCTTACGGTCGTGGACTTTACGACGATTGGTACGCTGGAACTAAAAAGGTTTATCAGGTCACCCAAAGTGACGGCTCTGTCGAGTCACTTGAAATGATTATTGGTAATGGCTTAGGCCAAGAGGCCGATATCAATGCAGCCGATGCGATTCAATATTACTCATTCACTGGTGATGCGCCGTCTAACTCAATTCCAAATGCTGCTCCCCTTGCCGACGATACGGTCTTCGACAATGTACTTTGTCTCGGCAATCAAATTCCTAGCGATATCCTGATGGATTCTATTCTATGCATATTCAACTCGTTCTATGGGGCGATGTATGAAAATCAGATGAATGTACCGGAAGAGTCAGACTTCCCAGCTGGCTCACCAGAGTGGATTGCTCATGATGGTTTTATCCCGGTAGACAGCGCGAAGTTTGGTGTCTATTTAGGTAAGCATTATTGGAACCATGTCGATGAGCAAAACCAGTTCCTCGGAATGATTCCTAGCCTTGATCCTGAAGGTGTGCCCGTCGCCAACCCAACCAGTATTTATAGAACGCATGCAAACCGATTACAGCGTGCTGGCCTGTAACCGAGGTGCAAGATCATAGGCATACCGCACACTCCTGCCCCGTGCAGGAGTGACCCTTTTAGATAACCATTTCAGGTGACATCATGAAAAATAATGCACTTAAAACCTGTGTTTCTGGCGCCGTTGGTTTAGCTTTGCTTGGCGGCGTCATGTACTTATCCAACCAGGATGTGAGGGACAGCATCGCTCAGGAGTCACAACACGCTAAATTAGCAATCGACCCTGTTCAGCACACACCACAAACGCAGCATGGTGAAGATTTATCCGTTGCAGTAAACGAACACGATCAGCGCTATCAAGGGAATGAAGTAACAGGACCAGAGCGCAAGCTAATAGCGCTTTCTTTAAAATCCTATCTCGACCAGACCTTGTATGGCCCACTACCACCAAGCTTTAAAGGTGCGACCATTCCTGGTATTTATCTCGACCAAGAAGGCAATTTAATTCAGGATAAAAGCGCAAAAGAGTTCATCGAATTCTTTATCAGCGGCGCGAGAGAAGAAGGCACCCAAACAGCGATTGACCGGATCAAGGAGTACTTTGACATAGCGTTGACAGAACCGGCCTACAGTCAGGCAAATATGTTGCTCGATAACTACATGGATTATCGATTTCGGCTCGATGCAGTTGCTTCACGTGGCGAGATTATTACTCAGGAAAATAAACTAAGCGCATTAAAAGAAGCCCTGTTAGAACGCCAACTCTTGAGAAGAGCCACACTCGGCGAAGAGGTCGCGAATACCATGTTCGGCGACAATGAAAAATATGAGAACTACACCGTTAAAGTGATGGAAACCCATCAAAATGACAGGCTAACAAACGACCAAAAAAATGCACTGTATGCAAAGCATGAGGAAGACTTACCGAGCCACATCAAAGAAAAAGTTCGGCATGACCGCAAACAAAGAGAGCTTGAGCACCAAATCAGTTTGCTTCAACAACAAGGCGGTAAAGAAGACGAGATCTTTGCACTAAGAGAAGCATTTTATGGAGAGAAATACGCTCAAACCTGGGCATTTATGGAAGATAATTCCGATGACTGGCAAGCACGCGTTAACACCTTCAACCAGGAAAAAGCCACTATATTAGCCAGCCTTGTCATCTCGGATGACTATAAGAAACAGCAAGTGAATGCCCTTAAAGACCAGACATTTAATAAAGATGAGCAGTTAAAGTTACAGTGGCAAGCGCTTCAATAAGCCTTAGTCTGAGCCAGAACCTGGTTTGAATAAATTTGAAAACTGAAAAATAATAAAACCAATCACTGAAAGCACAACGGCTATTTCATATCGACTATAAGCGACTGAGATACCAATCGCGGCTGTGTTCCATAAGCCAGCCGCTGTTGCCGTGCCTTTAACTCCAGACTCATTCTTGAAAATTGCACCGCCACCAATAAAGCCCATCCCAGTAATAATGCCGTACATGACTCTTGCCTCGGCATCCGAACCTTGATAAACACTCATTCCAACCAGCATGAAAGCACAAGATGAGATCGTCACTAAAGGAAATGTCCTGAGCCCTGCACCACGATGATGAAATTCACGATTAAAGGCTAAAGGCAATGACAATAAAAACGCGATGCCTAGCTGACAAAAGTGAAACAAGATTAAATTAAAGTCCAAATTAATGTCTGGCATATCAAGCTCCTAGGACAAGTTCAGGAAGACCATCGATAAGGTTTTACTAAAGCTGCCACGATACCAAACAGCGACAGCCTCTAAATTTTACTTCAAACACAAGCAAACCATCTTTAAAGCTTGCTCGTCGCTTTCTTGAAAACAGTGTGTTTAACCGGTGAGACCAGACCAGTTCTACTCAGCGCTGATGACTGAACGATGATGTCATCAAAAAACGCATCATTAAAGACATCATCGAAGTAGTCAGATTCACAATGTGTCTCGTCGACTAATTCATTGGTCCAAGTGAGCGTCTGGACGCCGTTTTCATCAACTTCAACCTTAAACAGGGACCAAATTTTAGTCAGGTTATCAAAGTCACTGGCTAAGCCCGTTGCCTGCGATACTCTAAAGGTTCGCTCCTCGCCTAGCAAATTGACTGTGACTTTCGCAAGACTCTGATCCCAAGGAGTTTCGCCAGAATAATAAACGACATAGTATTCATAGCAGCCTTCTAGGTTGAAATCGGCACTGCTGATAATTTCTGGGCCAAAACCTGAGGTGTCGTCAATATCTAAAAGAGCAAAAAAATCATCATCAATGATTTGATCACGAGCAAAATAGAGCTCACCCGCCGGGGTGATAAAGTGTGCATCCAAATCGGGAGGTAAACCACCCCAGGTTAACTTCGCGGTGAATTGTGAATCTGCCAGCACGACATCGTCAACCATCAAATCGTCAGAGTCCCATTCCAGCACAAACGATTGACCTGCTGAGACAAAGTAAAGGATTAAGTCAGAATCAACTCTAACTTGTATTGAGTATTCACCATTTTCATCCGTATAAGCGAACGACTGCCCATTATAATCCCGACCTTCTGATCGAATCATCACGTTGGCAACGGCTGCGCCTTGTTCATCTAACACGCTACCCGTTAAGGTCACTGTGTTAATTATTTGATCCGCATTCCATACCGTAAAGTGAGAAACCTCGCCAACATAAACGGCTAACCCAGTCGTCCCGTCTACCTCCAAGGTAGCTTGGCCTTCTTCTACCCAATACCCTGTTTCCTCATCAAAATAAAATAAGGGGATGCTGGAGGGTGCAGTGGTTTCATCATACAAACTCGACACAGGAATACGAATCGAAGCGCTTTGCCCGTTAGCCAAATTCAATTCGCCTTGATCACTGCCGAAAGTAACAGCCAAAGCACCGAAAGACTCGATCATCGCCGGCGAAGCACCATCTGGCTGAACAAGGTAATCACCCGGCATGGTCGCCGCATCTAATGCCGGATCGATCACGGTAATTTCTACAGTAGCCGTACCATTAAAGGCAGTGCCATTTTGGTCAACAAGCGCATTGGCTGGTAACTCAAGCAAGGTTAAATTGTTCACGACATCCGTGAACGTTTGCGCCTCAGTGGAGTCAAAGTCTGCTTCGAGATCAGCCACTTGTAAACGTATACTCAACTGCTCTTCTATCGATGAGCCCAGCGCTAGAATCGTAGTGTGTTCAGCATAACCTTCAGCATCTGCAGTGAAAGAAATTCGCGACTCAGTTGTAAAGCTATTTACCTGAAATGCGCCGTTTTCATTTGTTGTTGCACGTAACACCTGATCCTCATAGCGAATCACGACCTCAGCATTTTCAACCGCTGAACCGCCTTGATAGCTTAAAACCGTTCCTTGGAACAACGAATCAGAAGAGCCAGAAGAGCCTCCGCAAGCAGAGAGTAATGCGACAAGAAAGAAAATAAAGACAGGGGGCATACAAGTTGAGCGCATAATAAATCCTTTTAAAGCGAAAATTTGAAGGCGGATTCTAAAAGATACCTCGCACTAAAACCATGACCCAGCAAGCAAACGGGGAAACAAACACAGCTGAAAACTTTCTCGCGATCGATGCAATCAAACTGAGCTCACTTTCGTCTATACATCGAGTCCTAAAAACTCACTGTATTCTTTACAGCTTCCACTCAACAATAAAGAAGAGAGACATTATGAAAGATAAAGCTCAAGTATCCTTAATTGCAGCTAGCGTATTAACCCTTGGTATCGTTTCTGCACAGGCGCATGCCGTTCCGGATCAACCTAAAAATTGGGAAAAGTGTGCCGGCATCGCTAAAAAAGGTATGAATGATTGCGGTGCATTAGATGGCAAGCATGGCTGTGCTGGTCAAGCGACCCTAGACAATGATGATACTGAATGGGTCTATGTGCCTGAAGGTACCTGCGAAAAAATCACCGGTGGTGTTGTCGCTAAGATTAAACCGGCAAAGTAACTGATGAGCGCTGCTCTGCACAAAGAGACAGCCATAAGTGGTGTGGGTATTGGTTTTCGCTCACCTCACTTAGCTGACTTGCTGGACGCCGACAACAGACTAAGTAAAACCATTCCTTGGCTGGAAGTTCTGGCAGACAATTATCTTAATGTCGGTGGTGTTTTTGCAGCGCATTTAAAAGCATTGGCGGAACATTACCCCATAACTTTTCATTGTGTAGGTATGTCGATTGGCTCAGCTGACGGTTTAAATATCCGCTATCTTCAAGCATTGAAAGACTTAGCAGATAAGCATCAAGTTGCATGGGTTTCGGACCATTTATCTTGGTCTAACTTTCAGCAAGCCCGTAGCCATGACTTATTACCGCTGGAGTATACCGATCAGACACTCAGAAGAATGGTGGCTGATATCCAACAAGCGCAAGATATACTGGAACGTCCACTTATGTTGGAAAATATCTCCGCCTACTTCGCCCACCCTAATAATGCCATAGAAGAAGCAGACTTCATTCGTGACCTTTGTCAGGCAAGCGGTTGCAGCGTATTGCTGGATCTCAACAACCTCTTCGTGAATCATAAAAACCTAGATTACAACATGGCTAGCTACCTCAATAAACTGCCTGCCAGCCATATCAAACAAGTACATTTAGGTGGCCACGAACAACGTGGTGAGCTTTTGGTCGACACCCATGGTTCGGCGATCTGTGAACCGGTCTGGACCTTGTATAAAGAAGTAATAGCACGCTTCGGCCCGCTACCGACCTTGATTGAATGGGACAATAATCTCCCCGAATTGGCGGTTTTACTTTCTGAACGGCAAAAAGCTGAGCAGATCATGCAAAACGTTCTTCATTCAGCGAACAAAGCTGACGCATCTACAGGCTTACAGCATGTCCATGGATAGTTTCTGGCACACAATCACAGCCGAGAAACTCGACGCGGCTCCCGCAATACGGGTGTATCAAGGCAATATACTGGGCGCTCGAATTAAGGCTTTAGCAGGTAATTTCCCCCTGACGCGATCAGTCCTCGGTGAGTCCACATTCAATGCAATAGCCACACACTATGCGCGTTCCGTTCCATCACAAACGGATTCGCTTAATCAGTATGGCGAACACTTTCCAGACTTTCTTGAAGCAATTGTGCCGCATAACCCAAGGCTCAAACAGCGTGCCTTTGTTTCAGATTTAGCCTCTCTCGATTGGCACCTAGTACTCGCCTATTTTGCCAAAGATGACGACATCGACTTACGCCATCATGCGATAGATACCATCACCGAACAAACACGCATCATGCCAAGCTTTAGTTTAAGCATTGGCCAATTCAAACATCCGACCTTATCGAGATGCACTGCTAGCCAGCAACTTCAAGTGGCTGGCCAAATGGACAGCACAACCTTTAGCAACACACTGCGAGAAGATTTAAACAGTCAGCCTATTGAAAGCGGCGAAGACCTTGCCTCCGCTTCAAACTCAAGCTGGCTGAATTACGCCCTGGTTCGGCAAGATTTGATGATCACGATTTATTTCCTCAACCAAGAGGACTATTGTTTACTAGAGTTGATTAGGGAAAGGACGCCCATTTTTAAATTACCGCAAAGCGGCTTGTCAGATGAACTAATCTCCAGCCGACTCAGCATATTTAAACAAAAAGGCCTGATCGTTGGCCTAATGGAAGAGCATCATGACGCCGTTCAGTAAAGCGCAATTACAAAAGCTGTATCACTATGCCATGTCTTTATGCTCAGATAAGGACCTGGCACTTGATCTGGTTCAGTCCACACTAGAACGGTATTTACGAAACAACACCGAAGCCACCAGCCCAATGGCATATGCCAGAACGATCTTGCGTAACCTGTTCATCGACCATCACCGACACAAAAATAAAACCATTGAAGAAGTCTATGACGATGAGGTTGTCTCCCTGCATATGGGCATGCAGCCATTAGAACAGTTGATGATCAATCGAGATGAATTAGATAAAATCTGGGCCAGCCTAAAACCTTTTGAGACCGAAGTATTGTACTTATGGGCAGTCGAAGGCTTCACCGTAGAAGATGTCGCCAAGCAGCTTGATATACCGAAAGGCACGGTATTAGCTCGAATACACAGATTGAGAACCAAGCTCAAAACACAACGCCGGCTCCCACAAGAAGGAGGTGTCGCATGAAAGATTCTTTAAAAACCACTATTCAAAAAAAATTCTACGATGAACGCCTTTCTGAAGAAGAACTCAATGCCTTGATGGATTTTCAACAACAAACACAGCCACCTAAAAGGCTGCCATCAAACAAAAAGACTCGGTTCCACCGACTTCGATGGCCATCTATTTTGAGTCTGGCTGCCGCTGTTTGCCTCACCCTTGGGCTCATCTTTAACCCACTTGAATTAAAAAAGGATATGCCTTTAGCGATTGCGGCCGAAGTGGCGCACAATCATTTCAAATTAAAACCACTGGAAGTAAAAAGTTCAGACCTGACGCAAGTCAACCAATATTTTACCAAACTGGACTTTAAACCGATTTCATCCAGTTTACTGAATGACAAAAATTATCGCCTACTCGGCGCGCGTTATTGCTCGCTTCAAGGCATCACGGCGGCACAAATACGTTATCAAACGGAAGACGGAAAGGTCGTGACATTTTACGAAGTGAGTTACGATGAAAAACGCTACAGCCACTTCCCGGCAATAGAGCAAGGTCAGTCCCCTCTTGTGTCTTACGCGAGTGGTGTCGGTGTAAAGATGTGGGTAGAAAAAGGCTTGCTCATGGCCATGACTCTCTAAGATGTCTGACCTTGATTCCAAGCAATGCATTGTTCAAGGGTGACGCCCTGCCCACCAAAAATATCCAAGGCACTGCCAATCGTCAGATCGACGCTGCCTTTGGATAATGACTGCACCTGTTTCAAATCCTCAAGCGAGCGCGCACCTCCGGCATAGGTCATCGGAATCGGCGAAGTTTCTCCTAAGAGTAGGACCAAATCCTTATCGATACCGGCTTGCAAACCTTCTACATCCGCCGCATGAATGAGAAACTCATCACAATGGTTTGCCAGTTCGATTAAGGTCGCCTGAGTAATTTGAGTTTGTGTCACGGTCTGCCAACGATCCGTGGCAATGTTCCAACCTGATGCTGTTCGCCGACAGCTTAAATCGAACACCAAGCGATCTTTCCCAGCAATACCTTTCATGCGCTCAATACGATCCGAGGATAGCTCACCATTTTCAAAAAGATAGGACGTTAAAATCAAATGCGAAGCACCCGCTTCGAGGAATTGTTCCGCATTTTTGTCATTCACGCCACCGCCAAACTGCAAACCTTGTGGCCATGCAGCAAGTGCTTGCAAAGCGGCCTCTTTATTTCCTGGCCCAAGTGCAATTACATGCCCGCCTTGAAGGTCGTGCTGACGATACAAGGCTGCATAATGCCCTGCATCATAGTGGCTGACAAAATTCGTCTTAGCACCTTGATCATTCAAACTGCCACCGACAATTTGTTTTACTTTACCTTCATGAAGATCGATACAGGGTCGAAAATGGGTCAAAACAAAGCCTCTTTAATTGCCATTTAGTGTATAAAAACGTGCTTTCAAATATTGTCGCAAAGTATAACGGAAGACGTCAGACGATGCTTTGTGATTTTTTCGCCGTTTCACTTGAAGCGTCGTCTTAAATAAAGGCGTATTTCATTACTTGCCATCTAAAAAACTGATCATCACCATCTATTATTCACATTTTAATTCTAGGCCATGCAGGTCTATGCTTTAGCAATCCAGTTAAGCATTCTGGCCGTAGAAAACTATTAAGCAACTCGTCAACTTAGCACGGTAGCTAAACAGCCACTTTCTGCTAATGCCTATGAATGGCGTCACATAACAAAATGGAGATCACTATGACTGAACAACAAAAACCCGCTGGCGGAAAATGCCCTTTCATGCATGGCTCACTGACTACAAATTCTGAAAAAGGTACATCGAATAAGACATGGTGGCCTAACCAGCTTAACCTGAAAATTCTTCATCAGCAGTCCGGCCAATCTAGCCCAATGAAGGCAGATTTCAGCTACGCTGAGCAATTCAAACAACTCGACTTGGATGCCATTAAACAAGACTTAAGCGATTTAATGACGGACTCACAAGACTGGTGGCCAGCCGATTACGGTCATTACGGCCCCTTCTTCATCCGTATGGCATGGCACAGTGCCGGCACCTATCGTACTGCCGATGGCCGCGGAGGTGCGGGTTCTGGCTCCCAACGCTTTGCGCCGCTCAACAGCTGGCCAGATAACGGCAATCTCGACAAAGCGCGTCGCTTACTTTGGCCGATCAAACAGAAATATGGCAAGAAGATTTCTTGGGCAGATTTGATGATATTAGCCGGCAATGTCGCACTGGATTCTATGGGACTGAAAACCTTCGGTTTCGCCGGTGGCCGTGCAGACATTTTCGAACCAGAAGAAGATATTTACTGGGGTGCTGAAAAAGAGTGGCTCGATGACAAACGCTATAGCGGTGATCGTGAACTTGAAAACCCACTAGCGGCTGTTCAAATGGGGCTTATTTATGTCAACCCGGAAGGCCCTAACGGTAATCCTGACCCTCTTGCATCCGCAGTTGATATTCGTGAAACCTTTGCCCGTATGGCAATGAATGATTATGAGACTGTTGCGCTAGTCGCCGGTGGTCATACCTTTGGTAAAACACATGGTGCTGGCGATGCTAAGCATGTTGGCCCAGAACCCGAAGCAGAAGCGATTGAAGCACAAGGCTTTGGCTGGTTGAGCAGTTTTGCCAGCGGCAAAGGTCGAGACACCATTACCAGTGGCCTCGAAGGTGCCTGGACCCCAACGCCTACACAATGGGACATGAGCTATTTTGATGTGTTATTTGGTTACGAATGGACATTGGATAAAAGTCCCGCTGGGGCACACCAGTGGGTACCGAAAGGCTTAGCAGAAAAAGATCATGCACCCGATGCCGAAGACAGCTCAATCAAGGTTGGCATTATGATGTCGACAGCAGATATGGCGATGAAAGAAGATCCTAGCTATCGAAAAATATCAGAACACTTTCATAAACATCCTGAAGAGTTCGCCGATGCCTTTGCGCGCGCTTGGTACAAACTGACTCACCGTGATATGGGCCCACGTTCTCGCTACTTAGGTAAAGACGTCCCTGCCGAAGAGCTATTATGGCAAGACCCCTTACCTGAAGTGACTCATGACTTGATCAATGCCGACGATATCAACTTGTTAAAGAGCAAGATTGCCGAATCAGGTCTTAGTATTCCTGATCTCGTCGGTACAGCTTGGAATTCCGCCTCCACCTTCCGTGGATCGGATAAGCGTGGTGGTGCAAATGGCGCGCGTATTCGCTTAGAACCACAAAAAGATTGGCAAATAAGTGAACCACAAAAGTTGGCAGGCGTTCTGGCTGTTTTAGAAAAAATTCAGGCGAAATTCAATGACAAGCAATCATCCAATAAAGCGGTATCACTGGCTGATTTGATTGTGCTTGGCGGCAACGTCGCAGTCGAACAGGCAGCCAAAAAAGCCGGTGTTAACGTTGAGGTTCCTTTTAGTGCAGGTCGCAGCGATGCCACGCAAGCGCAAACTGATATCGAAAGCTTTTCCGTACTTGAACCTTCAGCTGATGGTTTTAGAAACTATCAGAAAGCCAAATATACGGTTTCAGCCGAGGAACTGTTACTCGATAGAGCGCAATTACTGACCCTAACGGCACCCGAAATGACGGTATTAATTGGCGGCATGCGGGTATTGAATGCAAACTTTGAAGGCTCACAACATGGCGTCTTTACCGATAAACCTGAGCAACTAAGCAATGACTTTTTTGTCAATCTATTAGATATCAATACGCAATGGAAACCGAGTAACGAGGATGCGGATATTTTTGAAGGCCGCGACCGAAAAACAGGCGATTTGAAGTGGACAGGCACGCGGGTTGATCTGATTTTTGGCTCAAACTCTCAGTTACGGGCCAATGCCGAAGAGTATGCTTGCAGTGATTCTCAAGACGCATTTGTTCACGACTTTGTCGCCGCTTGGAGCAAAGTCATGGATGCAGATCGGTTCGATCTAAGCTAAGTTAAGCCTTGCATCTGCGGCTATGCGTGCCTTTTCTAGGCAAACATAGCCGCTTCTTTATGGCTATTTATCAGCAAACCAATCAAGCAATAAATCAGCTAACTGTTCTGCTTGCTCTAAGGGAACCCAATGCCCTGTGTTTTCGATGCGTTTATATTGCCACTCTGCTTGCATATATTTTCTGGAATTGATGACTTGCGCCTCACTTAAAAATCGATCCTGTGCACTCCAAATTGATAAAGTCGGTACATAGCAGTCTGGCCAAGGCTGAAACAAAATAGAGGCGAAATTTGCACGATACCAAGATAAGCCCGCAGTCAGCCGCTCGGGTCTGCTCATACTGTTGATTGAAGGGTTTGGCTCAGGGTGAGAACTAAGCCAACGTTTAAGACCGCCCCGTCTCAAATACCATTCTGCTAAACCGCGACACTGAAACCAAAGGGTGTAAAACCCCTTAATTAACTTTTGAAACAATCCAGCACGCCGGTAACTCTCAGGATGGCCGACAGAAATATTGACAGAAGCCCGAACCCGTTCTGTGTGCGCGAGACAAAATGCCCATGCGATGACGGCGCCCCAATCGTGCCCCACTAGATAAACCGGTTCCGTGAGCGCTAATTGGTCCAGCAGCATGGGGATATCAGAAACAATCTTATCGATATGATAGTCGCCGCATGTTGCGGCCATCTCGGACTCACCAAAGCCACGCTGATCAAAAGCAAGCACCCGATAACCCGCTCGTAACAACAAAGGGGTCAGCTTGTCCCAGACAGACAAATCATCCGGAAAACCATGCAATAGCAAAATCGTCGGACCTTCACCTTGATCAAGATATCTCAAACGAAGTCCATTGACCTTAATGAACTGAGCTTGCGTATCAAAGACAGGCTCCTCAGAATTTTCTATTTGCGCTTTTTTAATCACGTGTGTCTCTTCATCGACTAGTTTCTAGGCTGCTTACGCTTTACTTAATTTCTTTTCGGTATATTTGATAACCTGCTGGGTTAAGGCAAAAAATGGCGTGGGAAAGACTCTTGCAAAACTGGCTAAGAGCTTTCCGTTTAAGCTCGGTATGATCATCCACTTTTGCGTGTGTAAACCTGCCACAATTTGATCACAAGCGTCATCCGCATCCATTGAACCACCAAATTTTTTCATCGCGATCGAGACTGGATTGCCACTTTTCAACTCCGCCGCGACCATCGGTGTTTTCACTTCCGGTGGACAAACACATGAAATATGAATACCTCTATGCTCATATTCATAACGTAGTGTCGTCGCTAAGCCCACCACACCAAATTTTGATGCGCCATAAGCGCTATACGCATAATTACTGAACAGGCCTGCCATTGATGAAATTAAGGCAAATTGCGCGCCCTTTTGTAAATGAGGCAACACGGCAGAGGCAAAATTAAAACTGCCATTCAAATTAACATCGATCACCCATTTAAATTCTTCCGGGCTGGTATCTTCCATTCGTTTGTTGATCAACACCCCGGCCGAATTGATGGCTAAATGAATCGGGCCAAAATTATCAATCGCCTGCGCGACATTTTGTTCTACCTGCTTGGCGGCGCTAATATCTGTTTTATAAAACTGCCATTTCGTTTGATGCGCTAAGGCGAGCTCATCCAAACTGTGTTTAGCATTTTCTTTTAAGGCCAAATCGAAGACGCTGACCGCCAAGCCCTGTTTTAAATAACGGCTCGCCAGGCCAAGCCCCAAACCACTTCCCGCGCCACTGATCAGGACATGCTTTATTGTTTTTTTCATGTGTAATACCTTTGTAATTATCTCGATAAGCTCAAAGCTGACCGATTTTTTTCAGCCATGCTTCAGAATGTGCCATCCCTTCTTCAAGCCCCACTTTCGGCTGATAACCTAACAAGCGCTTTGCTTTTTCGATGGAAAAGCCACCTTGCCTAGAAAACATTCTCATCGCGTCGGGTGTCACTTCAGTAGGTTTATTGAGCAGACGGTTAAGCTTTGCCAACGCTTGCGTCATTGCCAGTGTAATCCGAAGCGGCATGGTGGGTATGTTTTTGTTTTTCCCTGCCCAGCGCCAATGATAACTAAAAAATTGTCGACAACTGACAGAGCGGTCACCTGCCAAAATAAAAATTTGCCCTTCCCCTTCTGACAAGCCAGCGGCGAGTATAACGCCATCAAGTAAGTCATCAATATAAACCGGGGTAAAGCGACCTTTTCCTTTGTCTGGCAAAATAAATTGTCCGGCTCGCGCCATTTTCAGGGGTTCAAGTAGCCAAGCTCTGGAACCCGGGCCATAGACATCGGCTGGCCGGATAATGGTACAAGGCAACTCGCCTGCAGCATGCGCCGCCAGCACAAGATGCTCACTTGCACCCTTGGTGACGCCATAACGATATGCCTCACCGACGACAACCGCTGCGGTTTCATCTTCGCCTTGCGCATAATCGAATCCCATTGCGGCAATTGAAGAAAAGTGCACAAAACGCTTCGCGCCCACCTCAATCGCGACATCCAGCGCTTTTCGGGTTCCGTTAATGGTGACGTCTCGATAGGCTTCCCAGCTGGCAGCCAGTGAAACCACCGCGGCTGTATGAATAAATAGCTCACAGCCTTTTGCATGCTTCGCCCAAGCAGCGGGCTGTGTCAGATTTCCTGCCACCACATTTCTGGAGGCATCCGCCTGAATGTCCATTCCACGAACCTCGCACCCTAGCGCCAAGTAGCGCTGCATCAATGCTTGACCAATAAAGCCACTGGCACCGGTAATAAAAACCGTGTTTGGAATAGAAGGCGTCTGCCCGGCCGTCCCTTTAGGGAGTGATTCCGTTAATGGCGCAGAAGGTGTTTCAGAGCCTGTCATATATAACCTCATTATTATTTTTATGCTTGGCTCACTGTCGCATAAATTATCTGTGGATCACAGTAGCAAACATAAAAATCAACCACCCCTAACTTTGGTTAGGTTCGCTGCGTTTTTATCTTTGTCATACTGTTTGGCATAACGACAACAAAACAAAATAATGTTTATTTTAGGAGTCATACATGAGCCACCATTCCCACAGCGTGAATATATCTGGACAACCCGTGACCGAGAACCGGCCTTTAAATTCAAAAGAAACCAAATGGGCCCGTGTCAAAAAATACTGGTATTTAATCACCTTAGTCGTACCTGTTTCTATTCAGGTATCTGCTGGTTTAGCTTATGCAACTGGCCAAGGAGCCTGGCTCTGGTTACTAGCCGCCGTATTTTGGTTAGCAATTCCTGTCGTGGATGCCTTTGTGAGAGAAGACTCCTTTAATCCAACAGCCGAGCAGGAAGCTACCCTTCAATCAGAAGCGAGTTATTATAAAAACGTATTATATGCCGCCACGCTACTCAATTGGTTGGGCTTATTTGCCATGACCTATGTCGTGGTCTCAGGCAGCTGGTCTTGGTTTCATATCTTGGGGGCGTTTTTAAGTGTCGGCGCTTTGCATGCAATTGGCTTAACTATGAGTCATGAGCTCGGCCATAAGATGAACGATAAAACACAGGTGTTTTTTGCCAAGCTGGGTACGGCCTGTTCTGGCTATGCGCATTTTAATATTGAGCATAATAAAGGTCATCATAAGGATGTAGCGACCCCTGAAGATCCTGCCTCATCTAAAATGGGTGAAAGTATCTACAAATTTGCACTACGGGAATTACCAGGCGCAGCCATTAGAGGCTGGACACTAGAAGCCGAAAGACTTAAGCGCCTTAACAAACCAGTACTATCAATTCATAACGAGCTCATGCAAACGTCTCTGATCACCCTTGTCGGCTATGCCAGCATGACGTACTTGTTTGGCTTGGCCGCTCTCCCTTTCTTATTGGTCTGCGCGGCGTACGGGTGGTTCCAGCTCACCATGGCAAATTACATTGAGCACTACGGCTTACTTCGACAGACGCTTGAGAATGGTCGTTATGAACGCTGCCAACCTCATCACAGCTGGAATAATAATTTTAAAGCCTCCAACTTACTGACCTTGCACCTGCAGCGTCATTCTGACCACCATGCGCACCCAACTCGCTCTTATCAGTTGCTCAGAGACTATGCCGATGCGCCACAATTGCCTCAAGGCTATCCCGCCATGATGGGCTTGGCTTTAGTCCCACCGGCATGGCGCTATGTAATGGATTCGCGAGTGGTTGATTGGGCCGATGGCGATATGACCAAAGTGAATCTTGACCCGAGTAAGCGTGATGAGTTATTTCAAAAATTTCATCGCCCTTCGGAGCCCCATACCGCTCAGGCCGCATAAATAACGTTTCATCTAACAGGCAAATCAAACATTTGGTTTGCCTTAAACAACACCTTAAACCCTATAACAGTGAAGGACTCTCACTATGGCGCAGTATCAATGTCCTGATTGCGGCTACATTTATGATGAACAAACAGGCTGTGAGCGTGAAGGCTATCGCGCTGGAACCACTTGGCAGGAAATCCCCGAAGACTTTCCCTGCCCAGACTGTTTTGTCCGAGAAAAGCCCGATTTTGAAGCAATAACAACAAATGACTAAAACCCTTGCATTGCCCCCCTGCAAGCACATAAAACAGTAAAGTGACTTTATGACGACACGCTATAAAAAATACACCTGTATCACCTGCGACACTATTTATGACGAAGCACTCGGTATGCCCGACGATGGCATACCGGCGGGTACTTTATGGGAAGATGTACCGGAAGACTGGACTTGCCCTGAGTGCTCTGCGTCAAAGTCTGACTTCTATCTTCTGGAGGAATAGCCCGATTAAGGCATGGTAAAACTGAAATGTCTGAGTTTGTCTTTTGCTTTTATCGGTTTTCCCTGACGAACACGGTGAGATCAGCTAAGCTAATAGTCAAGTTTGAAGGGGTAAGCATTTGCTGCCTGGCTCACATAATACTAACTCGGTCTGACTATGCCCGTTTCGTTCAATCCTGATACCTCTCCGCCATCGTTCAAAAATCATCTGATACGCAAAACGCTTTTGCGAAAAATATCTGCAGATGCGCGTAAACTCAACTTAATTCAGGCACCCGCGGGCTATGGCAAAACCAGCTTTTTAAAACAAGTTTATGATCACCTTTCAACACCGCATGTTTGGATGAACATTAGACAAACAGATAACGACCCGATTAACTTTCTGCATAAATGGCATCACGCCTTATCTCACCTCGATACATCCGGCAAGCCTTCGTCTAGTTTGACCTATACCAGCGGATTCACAGCCCCTTCCATCGAGCTATGGACACGTTCGTTGATCGATGAGATCAACAAACACTCGGGCTTCGCTATCTTTTTGAATGATGTTGACTTCATTCAATCGGAAGGCGCGATTAGCATTATTAATCTATTACTACAGATGAGCCATAACGGCATTCAAATCTTTATGACCGCCAGTTCAAACCTGCGTTTTTCGTATAGCCAGTTACTGGTGGAAAATCAGGTGTGTACCGTTACTCAGGATGCCTTGCGTTTTTCGCATGAAGACATGCAAGCCATTTTTAAACTGCATCATAAAAAAGTGCCCGAAGAAAACTTATCTCATCAGCTTGCTGAATTAACCGAGGGTTGGCCAGCGGCTGCATTTTATATGGCCAGCAGTTTACAAGACGAATCGGACTTACAACGCTTTATTGAGGACTCTCATTTAAAACAGCAAGCGTTTGATCGTTACTTTGTTGAACGCGTTTTTGAGCAGCAAGGAAAAGACGTCCAACAACTCTTACTAAAGCTGAGTTTATTGGATCGCTTTGATCTTTCTATCTGCAAGTCACTTAGCCAATCGCAAGCGCAATACCAAGCGTTTTGGCCTTATGTCGAACAACACACCTTTATCACGCCTATTGAGTCGAGCGGCAAATGGTATCGTTTCCACCAGTTATTTGCGCTGTTTCTTCGACATCGCTGCCAGCTGGAGTTCAACGAGGCAGAACGAAACAGTTGGCAAACGGATGCTGCGCAATGTTTTTTTGATGATGGCGAAATTGAGGAAGCCATTCCGCTTGCCATCCAAGCTAAAAACTTCGAACGCGCTGCCGAATGGATGGAAAATGCTTTCCCTACAATTGTTGTCAGAATGGGAAAACACCTTACCTATCATCATTGGTATGACGCCCTGCCAGACAGCATTCATCAGCAGCATCCACGGGTGCGAATCGGTTCTATCTGGGCCCGACTCGCAAACCGCCATTTTTTAAATGTGGCAGAACAGGTGCAATGGTTAATCCAACACAAGACGGAATACGCTGAGCACATTCAGCAGGAAATTATGCGTATCTCCGAACTAGCCATGTGCTGCATGGAAGGCTTAAAAGATAACCCAATAAAAGCAGCTCCCCTAGCCGATTCGTGGCTCAGCAAGTGGTCTGACCCAGCCCTTTTTAAACAAGCTGATGATCATCATTATGAAACCGGCTTAGCCTTGCTGATTAAAGGGTTCTGTGCAAAATGTTTATCCCAGCATCAAGCCGCTCGCGAGGCGCTCAATCTAGCGGCGCAACATTTACACGCTTTTGGTTCATTCTATGGTATTACCATTGCCAAGGCACTTCTCGCCGTCACTTATGCAAAACAAGGCTTTCATCATGAAGCGCAGCGTGAAGCCATTGAGGGCTATCAACTTGCTAAACAAAATCTGGGTGAAAAGTCGCATAACGGTTACGGTTTAGCAGCACTACTTGCCGCCATTCATTATGAACATGATGAGCTGGAGGCCGCACGCCCTTATCTAAAAGGAATATTGCCGTTCCTGAAAGAACAAAGCCCCAGCGACCTGTTAATCGCTGCATTCGAAACCCAAGCCAGATTACTCATCAATGAACAAGCTTTTGAAGAAGCCTTTGGTTTGTTGAAAGATGGTATCAAATGGGCAGAAACCCAAGCGCTACCTCGATTAAAGTTCAAGCTTTTAGATGAACTAATTGTCAACCTGATTCGCCAACAACGTTTCCCGGAAGCTGAACGCTATGCCAGTGAATATGACTTGATATTGCGCTCGGCCGATGACTTTGCAATTGATACCAGCAAACACAACATTACAGCCCGCGCGATTATTTTTTCTTTATGGCAACGTAAAGCCATGCCTGAATCGCAGAAAATTTTAGCTCGTTTGCTTGCTCGAGCGAAATCAAAAGGCCAGCTTCGTCGCCAAGCAGAGTGGGTGAAGCTGCTGGTTATCGATTTT
This sequence comes from Oleiphilus sp., assembly GCA_048058835.1. Lineage (GTDB taxonomy): Bacteria > Pseudomonadota > Gammaproteobacteria > Pseudomonadales > Oleiphilaceae > PZPK01. Next base: position 36,491 of record JBLLNS010000010.1, on the reverse strand, counting down.
GCTTTAGATAAACAAACGGAAACTTCACAAGCCTATTTACTTGAACTACTAACATTAGCCCAGCCCCAAAACTACATCAGATTAATCTTGGATGAACCCGCACTTGTTCCTGCGCTACTGCAACTAGAGAACACCGCACATGCTAGAAAAAAACTAGACAAAGAATCTGACCGTTTTTTTACAACGCTATTGCAGAAAATACACCCGACCCAGACAGTTGATGGCCAGCCTTATATTGAAGCATTAACGGCCAAAGAAGTTGAAATTATTCAGTTACTGGCAGAAGGACTACCGAATAAAACCATTGCCGAAACATTGCTCGTATCAATCGGCACCTTGAAATGGCATTTGCATAATATTTACAGCAAATTACTGGTTAAAAACAGAACCCAGGCATTACTGGAAGCGAAAAAACAGGGCTATGTTTAGGTTTTGCCCACAAAAAAGCCCCGACTAAGTCGAGGCTTTCTTTAACACTTACTTAATAATATTAAGCAGCGTTTCTTCTTCGTGCAAAACCAAGACCGATAAGACCTAGGCCCAACAATGAAAGCGATGCTGGCTCTGAAACAGAAGCAGATACGCTATCATCAGAAATGGTTAGTCTTGAGTAATCTAATACCCAACCGTCACCCGATCCAACTGTATCGATAAGAAGTGTGCTTGAACCATCTAATAAAAAGCTTGTTAGGTCAAACGTATCTAATCTAGCGTAGTTATTGTTTTGGTCACCATCAGTTAATGTACCAACTAGCGCACCATCGATATAGATAGTAGATAGACCGTTCCAACCTTGACCACCTGTAAAAATTTCTAAGGTTGCTGAGGTAATCAAGCCTAGACCTGATAGGTCATAAGTATGTGTGAATGACTGATCGTTGTACATCCAAACATCTGTACCGTCACCATCACCCGCGCCAATACTTGAAAAATTAAACGTTGCACCATCTACAGCGCCAATTCCGAAACCATCTGCGTCACCAATTTGGTCAACGACTACTGCTGCATTTAGTGAACCAGCCAACATCAATGCACACAAGCCAATAAATTTTTTCATTTTTCTCTCCATGAGTTGTAAGTATATAGCTCATGTACTAAAGCAATTACTCAGCCAAAAATAAAAAATATATGTAAAATCAACAACTTTAAAAACCATTGAAAAAATACACCGCAGTAACATGTAAAATACCCTGACACATAGCTAACTCTACCTTGCTTTACTAACGTCGATCACGTCACATAATTGATTTATATAGATAAAATACAAATTTCTTCTACACTTAATGTAAAGCACATGGGTCATTACTTCACTCCCATCTCTTGTCTATCTAATTCGACCATCACAGCTCGTACTCACACAATTCTAGAGGAGTAAATTTATCAATAAAGAACATAGGTTTGATCCACATGTTGCCGATGTTTACGTCGACCATTTAGCTGCCGTGAGTCAGCACAATGAAGCCGTTGCTCAAGAAGATATCTATAATGAATTTGGTATTCTTTTACTCGCAAAAGGCATGGCGATAAGCAAAAAAACAGCGAGCCTTCTGTCCAATCATAAGCTAGCCAAACCGGTTGATGAGGTTGTACATTTATCTCGACCCCTCAAGAACCAAGACCTGCAAGGCGAGTTTCATCAACTCTTCAAGAACAATAACGATTTCCAGCAAATCCATAAATTCAATGATAGCGAAGCCCTATTAAGACATTTATGCGTCGTAAAATCGTTCCACCATACTTTGCTGCAAAAACTCACAGTATTAAAAGACCGTTTCCCAAAAGCCTATGAACGCTGCTTATTTGGCGCTTGGTTCAGCAGCATTGTCGCCAAAGAACTTAATTGGTCAAAGGATGACACACATAGCTTATTTGTTGCTGCGCTGTTTCAGGATTTAGGCTTATTACACATCCCGGAGGAGGTCGTACGTATGGAAGGCGGCTATACTCCGGAACAATGGCGTTCAATACAAAGCCATGTGGTGATTTCATCCATTATTGTCGACAACCTAGAGTGCTACCCAGAAGAAATCATTACCGCGATTCAAGAACATCATGAACGCTTTGATGGTGCGGGCTACCCTGCCACGAAGAATGCAAATAGCTTGGGCGACTGGGGCCAGCTTATCGGTATGAGTGACCTATTATTCAGAATTCGTGCTCGATCCGCCGCCCTTGGTCAGGATTTATCGCTATCTTCTGTTTTGGCTTATCTAAAAGTGAATAGCAAATCATTTCGAAAAGCCTCCCACGAAGCGGCGATTTCAGTACTCAAACGTTCCAAGCTGAGCTCCCTACAGCAATTTACTGACCAAGACTATGCACTAATGTCCAAGCTGCTCCTAAATCGCAGCCAGAAAATTAAAACCATTTTTGAGAACACTCACCAGATCATTACCTTATTAGAAGAGAGGAAACTAGACAAACAAGGTCATGCCATTCATATTTTGGCTCAGAAAGCAGAATACGTTTACAAAGCCGCTGGTTTTTTTCACGATGAGTTTTTCAAAAAATTAGAAACATTTTCACATGAAGAGCTAGAAGATGCTGACCGAACCCAAGTCGAATTTCTCTGGGTTATTAAACGGATTCAGCAATGTGCACCGCAGTTTATCGAGCTAGAGCTAAGTGAACGAGATAAAAACTTTCAAACCTTTACCGACTTGCTCGCCAGCATTTCAAACAATCTCAATGCCCTTCCTTTGGAAACGTTTTCTTCTAGAAAGGATGATCCTGTAAACTAGTATTTTTTATCCATGCATTTGTTGCACGATTCGGTTTTTTATCTCCATGGCACTGAAACATCGTCTTGACCGATTTATTTCAATCAAAACCGGTATACCGAAACGTGACGTGAGATACCTTCTCTCTCAGAAACGCATTGAAGTTGACGGACAACACCCCGATTCGATCCATGATATCGTCGATCAATTTTCTCATATAGCACTAGATGGCAAGGTCATCCAAAACCAGCAGCGTATTTACCTGATGATGCACAAACCCGTTGGTATAGTGAGCGCCACCAAAGACGCCCGACATCGAACCGTCATCGATACCCTGAATGATCGCCAAGATTTTCTAAACCAAGCAACGATAGCGTCACTTCACATTGTCGGCCGACTTGACCTCAACACATCAGGTTTATTGCTATTAACCAACGACAGCCAATGGTCATCCGCTTTAATGTCACCCGACAAAAAAGTCGCCAAAGTGTATGACGTTAGGGTAAAAGATACGATTTCAGATGGCTGTATCAAAGCCTTCGAAGAAGGGATGTATTTTGCGTTTGAAGACGTAAGCACTCAACCCGCCCTCTTGGAAAAATACGACCAAACAAGCGCACGTATCACTCTAACAGAAGGAAAGTATCACCAAATAAAGCGCATGTTCGGGCGATTCAGAAATCAAGTTTTGAGTTTACACCGATGGAAAATTGGCCATATAGAGCTTGATACAAGCTTGAAGCCAGGGGACCTGAGAACACTAACACAAGAGGAAATCAGACTGAACTGAGAACACTACACCCGCTGATTAAGTACTGAATTTACCTGACGAGCATCAACTTTTGGTTTGAGCTTTGAAATGCTCGTACCATTTCAGCCGCATCTTCTGCCACTGTAATGAAGTCATCTTCTTGAACTGAAACCGAACGCTCTTCAACGACTTCCGTACTCAGCATATCTTGAAATATTTGATTAGGACTTTCTTCAAAAAAGAAATCATCAATATAATTATTTAAAATCGTTTTATTGACAGAATCTTTTGATTTTTCCGCCACCGTCACAGGTACAACTTTCTTAGTACGCGTCTCATTAAGTTTAGTCACTTTCTCAGCACGGTTGCCTGAAAAAGTCACCTCCGGCAGCGGTAAGTCATTAAATGAAAAATTCGAGCTATTTTGTTTGAACCGAAGAAGCTGACTAGTGGGAATTTCATTTTTGGGCAGTTTCTGATGTTGCTGGCGTGACTTAGCTTTTTCTTGTGCAAATAATTTATCTCTGGCTTGCTGCCTGGCCTGTGTTCGCGCTTTTGCTTTTGCAGCACTGTGCGCAGCAGACTTTTTATAAAGCCGGCTAATTTGCCATACTTTCCCTATGACCAATAATAGGACGATGATTTCAACGATATGGATAAAGGCAATATTCAAAATAGTTCAGCCCACATAAGAAAAGTTATAAATTATTATTGTTAACCACTTCCGTGTAGAACTTATCCTGAGATACCTTCACGTATCAAACAGAATGTAATCAGTGTAATTAATAAAACAGACATTAGCTCTTAACATTTTGTAATAAAAATAACGTCTTAGCTAACTTGCGTCATTGTATCTCAAACACCGACTCACTGTTAGCCCTTCATCGTTATTCTGTAAAAAAACTTCGCTAAACCGATGCTTTAGAAACACACCTGTTTTTGTGGATGCATTTAGCGCACTAAAAAACTTGCATCACCAAAAACAATTGCCATAATATACTGTCTATATATACAGTATAAGAGGTTGTATGTTAGTTAAAATTGCACCGTCATATAGCGAAATAAAACTATTCAACTCAAAGGTTTCGGCAGGCTTTCCTTCACCTGCGGATGATTATATAGAGAAAGGCCTTAGTCTGGATGAGTTATTGGTTAAACACCCATCTGCTACTTATTTAGTCAGAGCAAGCGGCCACTCGATGATTGGCGCAGGCATCTATGATGGCGACGTCCTGATTATTGATCGTTCAGTCACCGCAATAACAGGTGATATCGTCATCGCATCGATAGACGGTGAATTTACCTGTAAGTTTTTAAATATAGAAGCGCAGGAATTACGCCCCGCCAATCCACGCTACCCTGTTATTAAGTTGCATGACGATATTGAGTTGCTTATTGAAGGTGTCGTAATTTCCTCCATTCGAATGCATCGATAATGTACGCCTTAGTCGATGTAAACTCCTTCTTTGCTAGCTGCGAACAGCTGTTCAGGCCAGACTTACGCAATAAGCCTATTGTGGTATTAAGCAATAATGATGGCTGCATTGTCGCTCGTTCCAAGGAAGCAAAGTGCTTAGGCATACCCGATCTTGTGCCGTACTTTCAGCAAAAAGAGTTTCTGAAAAAGCATCATGTACATGTCTTTAGCAGTAACTATGAACTGTATGGTGATATCTCCAGACGCATCATGACAACCTTAGAGCGCTTTGCCCCAGAAATGGAGATATACAGCATCGATGAGGCCTTTTTATCATTAAAAGGTTTACCGCTTAACTACGCGTCTTATGGCCGAAAAATAAGAGACAGTGTGCTGAAAAATACAGGCATGCCTGTCGGTGTTGGCATTGGCCCAACAAAAACACTGGCTAAGCTGGCCAGCCACATAGCAAAAAAATCGGCAAAATGTAATTACGTCTGCGCCATAGAAGACCCTCGCCAGTGGCACCAAGTCTTCAAAAAAATACCGGTCAATAAAGTCTGGGGGATTGGCAGCAAGCTAGCCAAGCGACTTGCTCTACTTCAGGTTTTCTCTGTTTACCAACTAATGCAACAAGATGCCAAGCATATGCGTAAACAGTTCAGTGTAAATGTCGCCAGAACGATAGATGAACTCAATGGTATTGAATGCTATCAACTAGAGCAGGCACCCGAGCCAAAAAAGCAGATTTATTCGACTCGCTCTTTTGGCCGAAAAATTCGCGACTGCTATGAGCTAGAGCAGTCTGTTGCCCAATATGCCAGCCGCGCCTGCCAAAAGTTAAGGCAACAACATCATTTAGTCAAAACCATGCTTGTTTTCGCTTCAAGTGCACATTTTATCGAGCACAGTTATAGCCGCTCAGTCGCGATTGCCTTACCCATGCCGACCAACGATACTCGTCTCGTCATTGAAGCGGCTCGGGCAGGTATCCGAAAAGTGATATATAAACCAGGCGTCAGCTTTGCAAGAGCCGGCGTTGGGCTCATTGAACTCAAACCGGAATCCCCCGAACAGCTTGATGCCTTTACCGAAAGCCAATCATTGAAATCCAAACAATTAATGCATATTGTGGATCAAATTAACCGTACACAGTGTCCTATTTTCTTTGCCAGCCAAGGAATAGACCAACACTGGAAAATGACCCGAAACTTTATGTCACCACGCTACACGACAAAATGGGAAGATTTACCCTTAGTAAATACATGACATACCCGTAAAAGCCGTGCAAAATCCCAAGGGTCGAACAACTATAACAAAAGAGGATAACAACACCATGCGCAGCAATATGATGGATCGCCCTTTACTCGTCTCAAGCATTATTGAACATGCTCGAACCACACACCCCAACACCGAAATTGTATCCCGACGATGTGAAGGTGACATACATCGCTACACCTTGGCGGAATCCGCAGCACGAGCCAAAAAACTAGCAAATGCCTTAAGCCAGAACGGTGTACTCAAATCCGACAGAATTGCCACCCTCGCCTGGAATAATTATCGCCATTATGAACTGTACTTTGGGGTGGCAGGTATGGGAGCCGTCTTGCATACCATCAACCCGCGCTTATTCCCTGAACAGCTTGTTTACATCATCAATCATGCAAAAGATAAATGGCTGTTCGTCGACTTAACATTTATCCCCCTGCTTGAAGCCATTCAGGATCAGATAAGCGGCATCGAAAAGTTTATTATTTTGGCCGACGAAGCCAATATGCCCGAGACCTCTTTACCCAACGTAGTTTGCTATGAAGAACTGATTAAACATGAATCCGAGGTGTATGACTGGCCAGTTTTTGACGAAAACCAAAGCGCCTACCTGTGCTACACCTCAGGAACAACTGGCAACCCTAAAGGGGTTTCGTATAGCCATCGTTCAACCGTCCTACATTCCATGGCCAGCATATCTGCAGATGCCTTAGGCATTGATGGCCGTTCCTGCATATTACCGGTCGTCCCAATGTTCCATGTCAATGCTTGGGGCACACCTTTTTCCTGTGCCATGGTGGGCGCAAAGATGGTATTTCCCGGACCAGGAATGGACGGTGCATCACTATGGGAACTGATCGAGTCAGAACAACCCGACTTGTTACTTGGCGTGCCAACAGTATGGCTGATGCTGTTAAATCACATGAGTTCCATTGGCAAAACATTAGACTCGGTCAAAAATGTCGTGGTCGGTGGTTCAGCAGCACCGCTATCGATGATAAAACGCTTTCAGGAAGAGCATGATGCATTCTTGATACACGCTTGGGGAATGACAGAAATGTCACCCATTGGTACCGTTAATTCATTGACCAAAGAAATGGCCGAGATGCCATTGGAACAACGTTACCAACTGCAACTCAAACAGGGCCGACCGGTTTACGGCGTTGAAATGAAAATAGTCAACGATGAAGGTGGACTGTTACCCCACGACGGCGTTGCATTCGGCAACTTACTGGTTCGTGGACCTTGGATTACCGGTGGTTATTACCTGAATGATGATACTAGCAACTTTATTGATGGCTGGTTTGATACCGGTGATGTCGCGACGATCGATGAGAATAATTATTTAAGCTTGGTCGATCGAGCCAAAGATGTGATCAAATCCGGTGGCGAATGGATATCCTCTATCGATCTCGAGAATGCTGCCATTGGCCACCCCGAATTAGTCGAATGCTGTGTCATTGGTGCGCCGCATCCTAAATGGGATGAACGCCCTATTTTATTGGCCATCAAACAGCAAGGCTCAAATACCGATGCCGACTCAGTAAAGCAATTTCTAAGCGACAAGATTGCCAAATGGTGGATGCCTGATGATGTGATTTTTGTCGATGAATTACCGCACACGGCAACAGGTAAGCTACTAAAAGTGAATTTGCGAAAGCAATATCAAAATCACTTTATGGATGCCACCTAACCAGACACTCTCATAAAGCTTAGAAAAATAAAACAAGGGCAAACAAGATGAGCACATTACATTTTGACTACATCATCATCGGTGCGGGATCCGCAGGCAGTGTACTAGCGAACCGTTTATCTGAAAATCGTGAACACCGCGTGTTGGTACTGGAAGCAGGCCCAAAAGATTCCAGCCCACTCATCAAAATTCCCGGTGCGTTTGCCTACTTCATGTATAGCAAAAAATATAATTGGCGATATGAAACCGAGTCAATTGCCGATATCCGACATGGCCAGCCCTTATTTTGCCCACGCGGTAAAACCTTGGGTGGCAGCAGCGCGATTAATGCGATGGTCTATATTCGGGGTCATCAGTCGGATTACGACCATTGGGAGTCATTGGGAAACCCGGGATGGGGTTACCATCAAATGCTGCCCTATTTCAAAAAATCTGAAACGAATGAACGCGGTGCAGATGAGTTTCATGGCGCCAATGGGCCACTGTATGTATCCAACACACAGAACACCTATCCCTTAAACGAATGCTTTTTAGGCGCGGCAAAGCAAGCAGGCTTTCCCCTCACAGACGACTTTAATGGAGCTCAGTTTGAAGGCGCCGGCTACTATCAATTTACGATAAAAAAAGGTGAGCGTTGTGGTGTCGCCAGCGCTTATCTGAAACCAGCTGAGGTGCGCGAAAATCTGTTTATCGAGTGCAATGCTTTCGTCAATCGAATCCTGTTTGAAGGTAAGACCGCTTGTGCCGTTGAGTTTAGCCAACATAATGAAACCCATATTGTTAAAGCGGACAAAGAGATTATTTTATGCGGCGGCTCCTTTAATTCACCGCAAACCCTAATGCTTTCCGGGATTGGCCAAAAAGAAGAGTTGGAAGAGCACGGTATTGATGTCCTTCATCATTTACCCGGCGTGGGGAAAAACCTACAAGAACATGTCGATGCCTGTGTGCTCGTCGAGAGCAAACAGAGAGATGGCTTTTCTACCAGCCCTTCAGGTTTACTAAAAACGCTGCCCGATCTGTATCACTATTTCAGATCAAAAAAAGGTAACCTGGCCAATTCAATTACCCAAGCAGGCGCATTTTTAAAGTCCAGCCCTGACGTCAACGTACCGGATATCCAGATGCATTTTGTGCCGCTATTATTTGATGATTGCGGACGAGACTTAGGCTTGCTCTCGAAGCATGGCTACTCGCTGCATGTTTGTGTATTGCGACCCAAAAGCCGCGGCAAAGTGTCGTTAAAATCAAACGATCCACGCGAGCCAGTAAAAATTGATTTCAACTTCTTTTCCGACCCTGAAGATGCAAAGGTTTTGGTCAATGGCATGCGTGTCGCCAGAAAGATACTCGCTAGCCCCGCCTTTGATCAGCACCGAGGCAACGAAATTCACCCCGGGTTAGACGCCGAGTCGGATGAAGAGATACTGCAAAAATGTAAGGATCGATTAGGTTTGGTCTACCACCCGAGCGGTACCTGTAAAATGGGCAAAGATGCAATGGCCGTGGTCGATCATGAATTAAAAGTACATGGAGTCAAAAGTCTAAGAGTTGTCGACTGTTCAGTGATGCCAACAGTCACCAGTGGAAACACCAATGCGCCGATTATTGCCATGGCAGAAAAAGCTGCTGACTTAATTCTGAAGCCTCAAACCCAAACCAAGCAAACCGTCACATCGCACCTGACTGAAAGTGCCTGATGCTAGCTCAATGCCTCATCAGGCTCTGCCTTAATACTTGAAATGGCGATAACAATAACGATAAAAAATATGACAAATAAAGAAGATAGCTTAAATCACCTTGCAGAATTAACAGAAGCGCCCCTTCCCTTATTTATGCAAACGCTGCCTGAAGAGAATCAAGCTGAACTAGCGGCATTCATTGATGATGTGATAGACAGACGCGAAGCTGGTTTAGACAAGTTATTTGAATCCATGTCGATGATGATGAAATTTGTGCCTAATTTTATTCTTCATAGCATCACCCCTAAATACATCGCGCCTTCGATCGCTGCCCGAATTGCCCAAAAACTTAGCACCAAACAAGCGCTCGGCGTAACCTCAGGACTACCTGCAGACTATATTGGAGAAACCGCAGCGTATATGGAGAAACATATTGCTGCAGAGATTTTATCGGGCATTAAGAAAAATAAAGTCGAGGCAGTTCTAAGCTATATCGTAGCCAATCACCCACTTAAAGCCCTCGACATTAGCGAACAGCTTGATAACAGCCTATTAAAGTTAATGAAATCATACGCAGCAAGCGCCTTCCCTGCCGAGGAAACCTTGAGCCCGGCACGCAGGCAAATATTGCTAGCGATCAAACAAGCCTGAACAAGACATCAGCATGCGATGCAAACCAAGTGTTTTAAACAAAGAAGGGCCCGTGATTCACGAACCCTTTTTCTGACTAAGTATCGGCGTGTTTAAACGCACAGATACTGACTAGGCTTCAAACCACTTATGCAAGAGCAGCCATCGCTGAATCATAATCTGGTTCTTCGGTGGTTTCCTGCACTTGCTCGGTATAAATAACCTTGCCAGCGCTATCGATCACAACAACACTTCGGGAAAGTAAACCCGCCAGTGGCCCTGAGGTAATAGTCACACCGTAATCTTTTCCAAAGTCAGCGTTGCGAAAAACAGATCCTGTCTTCACGTTTTCAATCCCTTCCGCGCCACAAAATCTGGCTGCTGCAAACGGTAAATCAGCGGATACACATAGCACAATCGTATTGCTTAGCTTACTCGCTTCCGTGTTAAATTTTCTAACCGACATGGCGCAGGTCCCAGTATCAATGCTGGGAAAGATATTCAATACAATGCGCTTCCCTGAAAAACTCGCCAAAGACACTTCACTTAAGTCTGGCGTGACTAAAGAAAAATCAGGTGCTTGCGTGCCTTTTTCAGGAAGTTCACCAATCGTTTCAATCTGGTTTCCCTTTAATGTAATTGTTGCCATGTGACGCTCCTTTATTGTTTTAACAATACTGAAAATATATTTTTTCGTTGGAATGCAAAATCAGATAAACATTAGCGCTCTGATTCAACAACCGTTTACAGACTGTAGCCCATAATCCGATAAGTTACGACCATGCCGGATAGCTAAAAAAATATCTGTTAGAAAGAACAAGCCTAGCCTGTTAGTTATGGCGTTATATTTATTTACCCGGCCTAGCCAAAAACAAAAATACTCACTTACTCACAACTTAATAATTATTTAGTTGCACAATGTCATATTCTTGTCACAATCGCGCAAAAAATAATCAAGGCAGCCAACTATCTTAAAGCTTGCCTTCATAAGTAAAATGATTGAGATCAACACGAACATGAAATTGGCTCCCCTATTCTTCTTATACGCACTAACAGGCTGTGTTCTTTACCTATTTTTCACAACAGAAATCAAGACGCCAGCGGACGATATAACAACGCTACGGCTAATCATCTTTTTATTTATGTTACCGATTTTTCTTAAATATGCGATTCAACTGCTGGTCGCCCCGTTTTATAAAATAATAGATGCCAAGTTTAGACGCACCTCATTATCCGAAACACCAGCAAAAGTCAGCGTGATGGTGCCAGCCTGGAATGAACAAGTCGGTATTATTAAAACCATCCAATCAGTTCTTCATACTCAGTACAAAAACCTAGAAATTGTCATTATTAACGATGGGTCAACAGATCAAACTCATCAGTTGATCGATGAGTTCATAACCAATTATGCCGCTGAAGACGATGCGTGTTCAATTAAATACTTACACTTGGAAAATGGCGGAAAAGCGAAAGCGTTAAACGAAGGTTTAAAGCACGCAAGCGGTGAGTTTATTATCACTATTGACGCAGATAGCGTGATGGATAAAAACGCAATTCATGAACTCATCAGCAGCTTTAGTCATGAGAAAGTGGGCGCGGTCGCGGGTAATGTGATTGTCGGTAATCGTAAACATACGCTTGCCTTGCTACAACAACTTGAATACTTATACGGTTTTTTCTTCAAACGGGCCGACTCGATCTTTAATGCGGTTTATATTATTGGTGGTGCAGCCGCAGCGTATCGCAAATCTGTATTAGATAAAGTGGGTGGATTCGACCACGCTATTATTACTGAAGATATTGAAATGTCGACCCGAATTTTAGCCCAAGGTTATAAAACCCGTTATGCTTCTGACGCCGTCATTTATACAGAGGGCCCATGTGATTGGAAGGGCTTATGCCAACAACGACTTCGCTGGAAGTTTGGTCGTTTACTCACCTTTATCAAGCATAAGCAGCTATTTTTTAATGTGAAACGAGGCAACCCTTATCTTTGCTTTTTACTACTTCCCGTTGCACTCTATGCAGAATTATCACTATTATTTGAGGCGCTGCTGTTAGCCGTATTTTATGGCTACACAATTTATACTCAGGACTTCCTCCCTTTAGTCTGTATCATTTTATTTATGACAGCCATCATCAGTTTACAGATTCTAATTGATAGTAAAGCGCGTTTTCATCGTAATATTTTATGCTTAGCACCTATTGCTTGGGTCGTTTTTTACCTTATCGACGTAGTAGAACTTCAAGCTTTATATCGAAGTTTAAAACGCCTTGCGAAACGCCAGAACCTGGAATGGCAAAAGTGGGCCCGAAAAGGTTTAATACATAAAAGCATCCAACCAAGAAGCCAAGTGAATTCAACTGACAATATGCAAGTTGAACCACTTAAGCCAATCACCGGCTATGAGCAAAACACTCACTTAGCCGGTGGAACTTAACTTGTATTAAACCGTTGCAGGCTTAGCCACAGGGTTTTTCAGTTTACGCTTTTGTATCAGCACATAAATACTCGGCGTAAACCAAAGCGAAAGGATGATCGAGAACCCGACTCCGCCGGCAATTACCACGGCTAAAGGTGGCCAGAACTGCCCGCCAACAAATAATATCAGCGGAATGAAACCGGCAATCGTTGTCAACGTGGTACTCATAATATGACGCGTACTTGAAAGCGTCACTTCCACGATGGCAGCATGATCGCCAGCTTTAGCTTTTTCATTTGCTTGAATGCCCGCGAGAATGACGATAGAGCCATTAATAGCAACCCCGATTAAGCCCGTGACACCTAATAAGGGATTGAAACCCAAAGCATAACCACTGATCCACAACGACAATAAACCAAAGCCCGCCGACAATATAGCAACCATACCAATAATGCCCGCCAACTTTCCGCTTTTAAATGCCAAGACCAGCGAGGTCACCATGAGCAATATCAATACCGGTAAATGGGCCGCCAACGAGGCATTAGCATTACCACTTTCTTCGGCATCGCCACCCACTTCCCAACGATAGCCTTCGGGTAAGTGCCAATTTTCAGCGTCCAGCACCTGAATAACTTTATTGGTTAAATCCAAGGGTGTGATATCCGATGCAATATAAGCCTGAACGATGTTGACTCGTTCGCCATTCTGACGCGTAATCGAGGTACTATCGGGCTCAATAATAAACTCACCGAAAGCCGAAGCCGGTGCCCACTCGCCCGAGGGCAAAACGATCGGAAAGGTACGCAGGTCTTCAAGCGCATCGCGTTCCGAGTTTGCATATTTAATTCGCACCGGAAGCTCTACGATGTCTTCAAGAATGCTTCCTGCTTCAAGCCCTTCATAAGCACTACTAAACTGACCCGCAACATCACTTAAACGCAAACCAACTTGATTTAGTGCACTTTCATCAGCATCAAACCAGACCTTTGCCAAGCCCGGAGAAACGCTCGCGCGGGTATGCAAAGTCCCTGGCTGACGGGCAATAATTTCACGCAGTTCTTCACCCAGTTGACGCAAAGTATTCGTTTCCGGGCCAAATAATCTGAACTCTATGGGCGACTCAACAGGTGGGCCTTGCGCAAATGCCTTAGCGACGATTTGTAGATTGGGGTAGGCTTTATCAAGCTCATCCTGAAGAAGATCGATCATCGGCCCAGATTGTTCCGAACCCTCCACCGAAACAACCACTTCAGCATAAAATGGCGAATTGCTGTTGTTCATTATCTGGTTGTAATAAAAAGAAGGAATGCTGTCGCCTATTGACCAGACCGTTTGCGTCACCTGTTGTTTCGCCAAGATATGCTGATCAATTTTCTGCACCCATTCCGAAGCAGCTGGCACCGTCGTATTGTTCGGAAACCATACCCGAAGCTCGAACATATCCCGATCTGCTGCTGGAAAAAACACCTTCGGTAGTGAGCCCACGAGCACAACCCCCACCACGCTCAAGATGGCTGCCGTCGTAATTGCAAGAAAGGGGCGCTTTAAACTTTTCAGCAAAAACTGACTGAAGCGCGTGGAAAACGCCGGCCCTTGAATACCGACCTTCCACCATTGCTGACCAGCCTGACCCGACAAACGTTTCGATTCTAACCACGCACTGAGCGCCGGAATAATCGTCATTGAAATGGCAAACGAAAAAATAAGCGCCAGTATCACACTGACGGAAATAGACCCAATAAAATCACCCGCCCCCCCTTGCAACAACAAGATCGGCATGAATGCCAGAATGGTCGTGAGTGTGGACGCCAACAAAGGTGAAAATAAATGTTTAACGGCCCCTTCAATCGCTCTAACTGGCCGCACGCCAGACTCGATGCGTGTTCGAACTTCATCGGTCATCACTATCGCGTTATCAATTAATAAACCAATGGCGATGATCATGCCAAAAATCGACATTTGCTGAATCTGCATATCCAATACTTGTAAAGCAAACAAGACACAGGCAGCCGAAAGCGGTAACGATGTGGCGACAATAATGCCAGAGCGCCAGCCCATAAAAAATAACACCACCAACAACACCGCAATCACACCCGCTAAGAGGTTTTGCCCTAAGGTTGCTAACCGGCCTTCGGTATAATTGGCTTGTTCGAAAGCGATATTAAACTTCACTAAATGGCCGGTTTCTTGCTCAATTTCCGCCAACTCGGTTTTGATCAGTTCCGTCCAAGGGCGAATCTGACTTTTCACCTGTATACGCGCGGCGACTAATATCACTTGTTCACCATTGAAATAGGTCATCACCGTTTCCGGTTCAACATGCGATTTGGAGACACTAGCAATATCGCTTAAACGTGTTTCAGCACGTTCACTGCGAACCGGTAAACTACGAATACGTTCCAGTGAATTAAATTCACCCCGGACTTCGATCGGCGACGAGGCTTCTGGTCTGAGTAATCGACCCGCCACTTGCTTACTATCTGAAGCGTCGACCAGTTTGGCTAACTGTCCAATTGTCATCCCCATATCAGCCAATTCCGAGGGTGAAACCTGCACCAGAATTTCTTCATCGGGCTCACCATGAATGCTGACATATTCAGTTCCTGATACCGCTTCCAGACGGTCTTTCAACGTTTCAGCTATGCGGTTCATCAAACTGAGTTGTGGCTCACCGTCACCATTCCAGCTGAGTGCCGTGATCAAGGTATAGGCGGATGCGATGCTCTCTTCTTCGTTAATCGACGGAGCTTTAGCGCCTTCGGGTAATTTAGGTGTGACTTCTTTTACCCGGTCACGAATACGGGCAATAATCTGTCGATTATTCTGGCGAGTGACATTGTCTTGTAGCTCAATGGCCACTATCGACACGTTTGCTCTGGACGTGGAATCAACGGTTTTAATTTCAGAAATACTGGCAATACTTGATTCAACCAACTCCGTTACAGATGACTCGACCAATCTAGCTGATGCACCTGGGAATTCAGTAATAACAGAAATATTACGCTGCGTAATGCGCGGATCTTCTATTTTGGGTAGGGAGTTCCAAGACGAAGCACCAGCCGCCACTATCACAATCAAGGTCATCATTAACAGGTGCAAATTACGGTAATAAGCCGACGACCAATGAAATGCTTTGTTCTGTGTAGGCGTTAGCTTGTCTGACTGATCAGATTTATTTGAAGAGTCCGTCATGATTATTGCCCCTCGGTAATCGCACTAAGCGGCTGGGACAGATTATCTGCCTTTGCTTGCAAGCGAACCGTTTGTCCTGCGACAACTCGGTGGGTAGATGAACTCACTACACGTGGCAACGTTTCTGCAGAAACCCCGCCCTTCACTTGCGCAAACTCCCCTTGTATTTGAATCACTTCAACAATGCTTCTTTCAATCGTAGCAAGAGAAGCTTGGCCTTCCTTAGGTTGCGCCAGATAGACAGACCATAGACCTCGTCCATATTCATTGAGTGCGCTAAGTGGCAACCAAACGCCTTTCTCAAGACCTAACTCTTTTTCCAAGACCACATGCACCAACTCACCTGATATCAGTGGTTCGGCCTCATAGTTTTTGGGTTTAAGATAGACTTCCGAAACACGAGAAGCAGACAAAGCGAGGTTGATCCTATCAACCGTCGCTTCGAACACCGTATCTTTGGTACCGTAACCGGCACGCTCTACCTTTAATACATCGCCAACAGACATTTGTCGGGCTTCTTTCAAGGGGAAACCAACCCGAATTTCTGTTTTACCAATTTCTTCAAGCAACAAAACCGCAGCGCCTGGGTTGGTGGCACGACCTTCATCCGTCATACGGTCTATTACAACACCATCAAAGGGAGCAATTAACCTCGCTTTCTTTAACTCAACATCGACACTATCCTGCTGAGCAATGACCAATTCATATTCAGCATCGGCCGAGTCTTTTCGTTGCAGTGCCTCATCAAGTGCCTGATCAGAAATATTTCGCGATGCTTTTAAGCTTTGAGCTCTTTTTAAAGAAGAACGTGCTAACTTCTGCGCTGCTTGAGCGCGCGTCACACCCGCTTCGAGTTCACGTTTTTTCGCCTTCAACCTCTCGGTATCCAAAGTGGCTAAGGTTTCGCCTTTGCTAAATATATCGCCTTCGCTTTTCAAAACAGAGGTCACCACACCCGAAATATCAAAGCCAACCTCTGCCCGCTGCCCTGCTTCAATACGCCCGATATATCGCTCCCCTTTGGTTAGACCCACAATAGGCTCATGACCGATTGTTTCAACCAACAAGGGTAAAATCTGAGTTGAATAGGCAGGTTCATCTGATTGGCTAAAACGACTAAATCCAAGCGCACAAATCAACACAGCAATAAAACAAAGCACAACGAAAACAGGGGAATGTATTATATTATTTCTAACAATCATCACGGTTCCTTTGATATATGAAAAACTCAAGCCAAGCAGACACGATGGAGGCCTTAGTGTGCACACATTCGTGCTGTATTTCGAGCAATAATATGCACACTTACTTTTTCACACATGGAACAATATTGAGAAAAGCAGAAAACAGTCCATCAATTACGAGACAATAGATGTCCAAGTTTTGATACAAGCAAGGACCGTATAGGTGCTGAATTTCAAGCAGACTGCTATCTTGTTAAGTAAACATTGTCTTTCTTGCTTGAATATAACTTAAAGCAGGAAGGTTTTTTTAAGTCAGCCTAGGCGAATCCATGCACCTTTCACGGAACTCTTCTTACTTAGCGTCACCACAAACAGTGTATTTTCTTATTCTATGTTTCTTTTGCTGCTTGCCTCAATTTGCCTGGTCGATGAATAGCAAACATGAAATCAATATACAATCCAATTTAGTCTTACAGCATCACACCGATACAGACTCATGGTTAAACGGCGGCCTTGGTCGTTATGACTTAAACAAAGAGGCGGCCTTAAACGAAATTCAACTTGGCTATCGATATAAGCCTTCCGCAAACGTTATGTTTTTTACTCACATTCAATCACAGCTAAATAGTGAAGCAGATTCCGCTGATAACTTAGGCCTGGTTGAATTTAAGTTTCAAGCCTCTAAGGATATTGACTGGAATCAACGAATGACGCTGACACTAGGGCAATTTTTCTTGCCTATCTCAATGGAAAATAGCAATTCGTTTTGGGACAGTCCTTACACAATCCATTTTTCGTCGCTCAATAGCTGGATTGGTGAAGAATTTCGCCCTATTGGCTTGGATTTCCAGTACAGCTTTTTCACCGATAAGCAAGCAACACTGAGCGCTGCGGCAACGGTTTTCGGCGGTAATGATTCTATGGGCGCCCTGCTCGCCTATCGAGGCTGGAGCCTTGGTCGGCAGCGCACAGCATTAGGCGATTTGCTGAGCCTGCCAGAACTTGAAAGCATTAATAACAGCGGTGCGTTTGCCGCGCAGCGTCATGATGGCACTCGCCCTTTTGGCCATGATTTAGATCAACGCCCGGGCTATGCCATCAGAACACAGTACTTAAATGACCAACTTCTCTTATCGGCAAGCTGGATTGATAATCGTGGCGACCGCGAACTACATCGTGGCGAATATGCCTGGGATACGCGCTTTGGCATTATCGGTGCCGCATGGCTGGTAAATGATCAATGGGAACTGTTAATGGAATACAGCCAAGGAAAGTCAACCATGGGTGCTGGGCCCGGTGTCGATATCCGTTTTTATTCCACGTATATAATGAGCTCTTATTTGATCCATCACTACCGAGTCAGCCTTCGGCTAGAACAATTCGGTAGCGACGACCTTGATACTGTCGATAATGAAAATAATGATTTAGGACGAGCACTGACCATGGCCCTCTTTTGGCAGCCCGAAGAAGGCCCCATTCAATTGGGCATAGAAGCCATGTATCTCAATACTAAGCGACAACGAAGCACCGTGACGGGTCTGAGATCCGATTCAGAAAGCCATAGCCTGGCGGGCATTATCCGTTATCAGTTTTAATGGCTAGCTGTTTGGGGTGATTGATCTAAACCAAACGCCCCAGACGAAAGTCATTTATCGCCTGATCAATTTGTGCACGAGTGTTCATCACAAAAGGGCCATACTGAACAATAGGTTCTTTAATCGGTTTACCACTTAAGATCAGCACCACCGCCCCCTCTTTACCCGCTTCAAGCATCAGTTCATCGCCTTCAGAATAAACCCCCATATGGCCTTGCGTTAAGCCGCCTTGGTTAACTAACTCACCACCAGACACATAGACCAGTGCCGGAAAATCCGAGTTAAAACCAAGACTGACGCTTTCGCAGGCAGCCAAGCTGAGATCCATCATCACCGGTTTCGTTGCAAGTGCTGGCAACAGGCCTTTCAATGTTTGTTTTCTATTGACCGTCACATCACCTGCGACCACTGAAACGACTCCACCTTCCTCTAGCGTCTGCCTAGGAATGCTCTCAACATTAATTTCCCGATAGGCCGCCGGTTTCATTTTTTCATCCGCCGGTAAATTTAACCAAATTTGAAAACCATGCAGCAAACCACTTTCTTGTTCCGGCATTTCAGAGTGAAGCACGCCTTTTCCGGCTGTCATCCATTGCACATCTCCAGGACCAATCACCCCTTCATTACCCATATGATCTCGATGACGCATTCGGCCTGCTTTCATAAAGGTAATGGTTTCCATGCCTCGGTGAGGATGCTCCGGAAAGCCTCCGATGTAGTCAGCTGACGCATCTGAATTTATTTCATCAAGCATCAGAAAAGGATCCAGCACAGCATTATAGTGTGAGCCGGCTATGCGCCGGATATTGACACCATCGCCGTCGCTGGTTTCTCGCGCTTTGATAATCTGTTGCAAGGTTCTCATACGATTCTCCTCGATGACCTCGCTTGAGACATCGCTATCTCAAGCATAGTAGATTAGTTAAAATCCAGTTCCGGCCCAGTGGGAATAATGCCAGTCGGATTGATGGTTTTGTGACTGCCGTAATAATGTTGTTTGATGTGTTCGAAATTAACCGTATCCGCGACCCCGTTTACTTGATATAAGCGCTTCAAATACGCGCTTAATGCAGGGTAATCTGCTATGCGTTTATGGTTGCATTTGAAGTGGCCCACATAGACAGCATCAAAACGAATCAAGGTGGTAAACAAACGCCAGTCGGCTTCCGTGAGCCTGTCACCACATAAATACGTCTGTTTAGTTAAAATACCCTCTAACCAATTCAGCGAATCAAATAGCTCTAGAAACGCCTGTTCATAAGCCGCTTGCTTGGTCGCAAAGCCAGCACGATAAACACCATTGTTGACCGTATGATAAATACGATCATTCAGCGCCTCGATCTCTTTTCGCTTGGTTTCCGGGTAATAGTCATCATGATTCCCCGTCAGTTCGTTGAACGCGCTATTCAACATACGAATAATATCGGCCGACTCATTGCTCACGATCGTTTCAGTTTTCTTATCCCATAGAACAGGCACCGTCACTCTGCCTTCGTAATCGGCATCTGCTTTTAAATAAAGTTGGTACAAAAAATCTAAATCATACGGGTCATCTTTCAGCTCCCAGCCATTTTCCAGCATTAATGGCTCGACCACCGTGACATCAATATGTTGTTCCAAATCCTTCAATGCCCTGAAGATCAGCGTTCGATGCGCCCAAGGACAAGCCAGCGACACATATAAATGATATCGGCCAGACTCTGGCGGAAAACGCGCGCCCTCTTCTGTGCTCACCCAATCTCGGAATCGGCTCGCTTGTCGCGTAAATTTCCCATCAGTTGCTTTGGTGTCATACCACTGATCGACCCATTGACCATTTTGTAATAAACCCATGTGACTATTCTCCTTATACCTGCGTGAGTCTTATCTAAGGATGTTCAATCAATTCACTTAATTGCCTTATTCCGAAAACAACGCATCAATTTGTGTTTTTGCTTCACCAATCACTTTCTCTGTCGATCCTTTTGAACCAGAAGCGTCAATGATGTGTACGGTTTCAACGCCGATAAAACCCATGACTGTCTTGAGGTAGGGCGAAACATGATCCATTGGACTACCGATCTGCGTACCACCAGAGGCAATCACGATATAAGCGTGCTTTACGCCCGATAAGCCAATCGGTCCTTTCTCCGTGTATTTGAAAGTTCTACCTGCTCGCGCAATGTAGTCGATCCATTGCTTTAATACCGCCGGAATACCGAAGTTATACATGGCGACACCAATCACGAGGGTGTCGGATGAAGTAAGTTCCGTAATCAAGGTGTCGGATAATTCAAAATGCTTCTTCAGCGAAGCACGGTCTTCGTCAGAGGAGGAATGCAAAGCAATCAAATCTTCTGAGCTAATGTCAGGTAAATGTTCAGCGGCCAGGTCGCGTCTGATGACCGTATCAGAACTCAATCCCGACTCGCCTATTTTATCCACCAAGTAAGCAGAAAGGTGTCGCGAATTAGATGTACTTAACTTCGCACTGGTATCGATGTGTAATATGCTCATGCTGTCTATCCTTTTCATATTGAGTTTTGGGGCAAAGCCTTTTCAAGGCTTTGCTGATTCAGGTAATAAAAATCATCCACGGTGAAAAAGCCGGTTTAGCTCAGTTTTTTATGTAACAACTGATCAAGACTAAGGCTGCCAGCACCACGAAATACTAAAGCCACACTGATCGCAAAAAGCGCTAAAGCAAACTCATAACCGTTGTTACTCATGAATAAACCGTGTTCGAAGTGGACGCTAAAAATAGCAACTAGCATGGTCAAGGCTAATACAATTCCTGTTGGGCGAATTAACAAACCAAGAATCAAAAATAGTCCGCCAAAGAACTCTGCACTGCCAGCCATCAGCGCTAACAAGTAACCGGGCTCCAAACCAATTGAAGCCATCCAACCTGCTGTACCTTCTAAGCCATAACCACCAAACCAGCCAAATAGTTTTTGCGCACCGTGTGCGGTAAAAATAACCCCGGCTGCAACTCTAAGCGCCAGCGTGTCAATACCTGTAGCTGTTTGCGTGATATTTTTGATCAATGTGTTCATGTCTTGCCTCCAAATTTAGTGTGTTTGTTTTGAGTTGATGGAGACAGTATATCGATCACTGAAAATTGTATAAGCGGCATTATCTGACTAGAATGTTCTAAAATTTAGAACAGTTAGGAAGCGCCACTATGCCAGCTAATCCAATCAATATAGAGATACTTTAAGTCATCGACGCCATTGACCGACAAGGTAGCTTTGCAAAAGCAGCAGAAGAATTGAACAAAGCAACATCTGCCCTGTCTTATGCCATCCAAAAGCTCGAAGACCAGCTAAACATCACTGTGTTTCAGCGCGAAGGCAGACGTTCGGTACTTACCCCAGCCGGGCAAATTATTCTGGCAGAGGGCAGAACTATTTTAAACGCCACCAAACTCCTCGCCGCAAAAGCCAAAGAGGTTGCGAATGGTTGGGAACCGTCTTTGCGCATTGCCTTAGAGTCCACCTTGAACCACCAAGTATTCTTTGCGGTTTTGCATGAGTTTTTGAACCAGCACGAGTCGATGGAAATTGATATTTCAGAATCCATTTTGAATGGTGGCTGGGAAGCCTTAGAACATGATCGGATCGACTTGCTGGTAGGCGCGCCTGGCCCAGTACCTCAGCAGAAAGGCTTTCGCGCAGTCGGGATTCAAACGGATGATATGATCCCTGTGATCGCGAGCCATCACCCAAAAGCTAGTTACATCAAGCAAGGCACAAAGCTGGAGGAACTCCTGCCGTCATTGCGCCGCGTAGTATCACACGACACCTCGACCGTGAACGTCGCAAGAAATGTAGGTTTGAGTGTCGGTAAGCAAACCCTGTATGTACAGACCATGGACCAGAAAGTTCATGCCCAACTTTCCGGACTAGGCATAGGTCATTTACCAAGACACCGTATTCAAACGTATTTAGATCAGGGAAAACTCCTACCCATCCCCTTCACACAAAAAAAACACGATAATTTTATTGCCTGGAAAATCAGCCATAAAGGAAAAGCACTTCAGACCTTATCGCAGCAACTTATCAACGCTAAGTGGTTTTAACCCCATAGAGTTGAGTTAAAAAAATCTTGCCGACTGAAAAACTATTAGGTTATAGTTGAATTAACTATAACCTAATAGGTGAAACTATTTTCCATCTATTCATCCACATTCAAGGCACCTATGTCTGCGAGTACCCGGCAAATAAATAAAGAACAGACTCGGCAACGCCTGATCCAGTCAGCCCATAAGCTAATACTGGAAAAAGGCTTGAGCGGTTTAAGCATGAACCAGATCAGTCGTAAAGCAGGTATTGCGCAACCCAGCTTTTATAATCATTACCAAAACTTGCCTGAATTGATTATCGATGTACGAAAGCTAATGGCTGAGCGCTACCTGAGGCCCCTGCAAAACTATTTCATGGATGCGCTTGAGCACTGGCAGACACAAAAGGGCCCCAACAACACAATTAACCGACCTGCGCTTCGGGCATTGAATCAAGACTATTTAAACTACAATTTCGACATTCTGATTCGAGACATCAACATATTCAAAGTTGTGCTCGCTGACTACCATAATCAAGGTGGCCCGCTAAATGGTGAGCTCGGCAAATTAATTGACGACATCAATGTTGCTTGGTGCCATTTTTTATCTGATATGGCCACCAAGAATCACATTATTGTGCCGCTAAGCCACATTCAACTCTACGTCGACAGCTTAAGCGCCTTATCGCATCAGCTAGTCATTGGCTGTGACCAAGGGCGTTACAATAAAAGCCAAGCCGTGCAGGTACTAACCAGACTATCTGAAGCCCTCATTACCGAACAATTCGCAACCTCCTAGAGACCCTGGCAAATGACGATAACAAAAGAAACCAGCCACGCCGACAATCAACAAACACACTACCAGACCTGTAACCTCTGCGAAGCGATGTGCGGTATAGAAATTGTGACTGAGGAAGACCGCATTATCAGCATCAAAGGTGATAAACAAGACACCTTTAGCCGTGGCCACATTTGCCCTAAAGCGACGGCCTTAAAAGATTTGCATGAAGATCCTGACCGCTTACGTCACCCCATCGAAAAAGTGAACGGCGAGTGGCGTGAAATTTCGTGGGAAGACGCCTTCGATAAAACTGTCGCTTATATAAAAGCCATACAAAAAAAATACGGACGAGATGCAATAGGAACCTACTTAGGCAATCCTAATGTTCATAATCTAGGTTCCATGCTGTATGGGCGCGAATTGCTTCATACCCTGAGAACTAAAAACAAGTTTTCCGCCACCTCTGTGGATCAACTGCCTCACCACATCATTGCTCATAAGTTATTTGGTCACCAACTGAAAGTACCCGTACCGGATATTGACCGCTGTGATCATTTTTTAATTATCGGTGCCAACCCTGTTGCGTCGAATGGCAGTATTATGAGTGTGCCGGATGTGAAAGCTCGCCTAAAATCGATACGCAAAAAAGGGGGCGAGGTCATTGTCGTCGACCCGCGTTTCACTGAAACCGCTGAGATTGCAAGCCAGCATCACTTCATCAAGCCTGGCAGCGATGTGTTATTGCTGCTTAGCATGCTGAACAGTCTATTTGATGAAAAGTTAGCAAAACCGGGCCGTCTAAAAGAAATAACTCCCGACTGGAATTTGCTTGCGATTGATGTCGCACCTTATACGCCAGAACGCATCGCGAAACATATTGGTTTCGAAGCCTCTGAAATTCGCGCCTTGGTAAGACGCTTTGCCCAAGCCAAACATGCCGTTTGTTATGGGCGCATGGGCACATCGGTACAAGCCTTTGGCACGCTTACCCAATACCTGATTATGATGTTCAATCTGCTGAATGGGCGCTTGGATGCGCGTGGTGGTTTGATGTTCACCCAAGCGGCGGCGGATCTTTTGAAACACACCGGCAAAGGTCATTTCGGCAAAACCCAATCGCGAGTGCGTCAATTGCCTGGATTTTCCGGCGAGCTACCGGTTTCAGCTTTAGCAGAAGACATTCTCACAGAAGGTGAAGGCCAGATAAAAGGCATGGTCATGATGGCAGGCAACCCGGTTTTATCCACGCCTAACGGCCAACAACTCGACAAAGCGTTTGAGAGCCTAGACTTCATGGTGGCGATCGATTTCTATCGCAATGAAAGTAATCGCCATGCAGATATTATCCTGCCGCCTGTCAGCATTCTCGAACGCAGTCATTACGACCTTATCTTCCACCTTCTCGCGGTACGCAATACCGCAAAATACCATCCCCCTCTTTTCAAAGCGGCCCAGAACACTAAACAAGACTGGGAGATATTATTAGAACTCGGCTATCGTTTACGCGGAAAAACGGACCTGAAAAGTAAAATAACTCACAAAGCTAAGCTGTTATTAGGTCCCGAAGCGCAGGTGGATTTCATGCTAAGAACCGGCCCTTATGGAGGCGGTTTCAATTTCACTAAAGGCCTAAGTTTGAAAAAACTGAAAGCAACCCCGCATGGCATTGATTTAGGCGCGTTAAAACCTTCGTTACCTTATTCTTTGAAAACGCCAGACAAACAAATTCATCTCTGTCGTGACTTTTTTATGGCCGATTTACCCAGAGTGAACCAACACTTCTTTGCCGAAGAAGAATCTACTGAGCCGAACCCGAATCAATTCAGCCTGATTGGCCGCCGACATGTGCGCAGTAACAATTCCTGGCTTCACAACAGCCACCGACTCGTCAAAGGAAAGTCGCGCTGCACCGTAATGATCCACCCTTTCGATGCGGCCGCTTTGAATATAGAAAACGCCCAAACCGTTAGAGTCAGTTCTCGCGTGGGGCACATCGATATTCCAGCAGAAATAAGTGACCACATTATGCAGGGCGTGGTAAGCATCCCACATGGTTTTGGCCATCAACGAACTGGAACAAACTGGCAGATCGCACAAGCTCATGCGGGTGTCAGCGTCAATGACTTAACCGATGACAAGCAAATCGACGAGCTAAGCGGTAACGCCGTTTTAAACGGCGTACCGGTTAACATTCAGGCGCTTTAATTTACGACGGTTAAAAACAACGCTAGCCAATATACATAACCTAGCAAACCAAAGACAACGCGGAGAGAAGTATGCAAAACCCTTTATTCGACCCTATCCAGATTGGGCCCTTAAGCCTCAAAAACCGTATTGTCATGGCCCCCATGACACGCACATTTTCACCCGGTAATGTGCCTAATAAAAAAGTGGCCGAATACTATGCGCGACGGGCTGAAAATGAAGTCGGTCTGATCATCACTGAAGGCACCTGCGTCGGCCACAAAGCCGCTAACGGATACCCTAATGTGCCCTTTATACATGGTGACATAGCATTAGCTGGCTGGAAGAAAGTCGTCGAAGCGGTACACGCCAAAGGAGGCAAAATTGCCCCGCAGTTATGGCATGTCGGTGCAGTCAGAAAAGAAGGCACCGAGCCGGATAAGTCGGTGCCAGGCTACAGCCCTTCCGGCTTATTCAAACCCGGCAAAGAAAATGGCATCGCGATGAGCAAACAAGACATCGACGAGGTAATTGAAGCCTTTGCCCAAGCAGCTGCAGATGCACAGAAAATAGGCTTTGATGCGATCGAAGTACATGGTGCTCATGGCTATTTGGTGGATCAGTTTTTTTGGGAAGGCTCAAACCAACGCGATGATGAGTATGGCGGTGACTTAGTGAAACGAACACGTTTCGGTGCGGAAATCGTCAAAGCTATTCGTGCCCGTGTCGGCGCTAACTTCCCAATCATCTTCCGGTTTTCGCAATGGAAGCAGCAAGACTACAGTGCCCGCTTAGCCCAGACGCCCGATGAACTAAAAGCATTCTTAACGCCCTTAGTCGAAGCTGGTGTCGACATTTTTCATTGCAGCACCCGTCGATTCTGGGAAACCGAGTTTGAGGGTTCGGAGTTGAATCTAGCCGGTTGGACCAAAAAACTCACAGGCAAACCCGTTATTACTGTGGGTAGCGTGGGTCTCGATAGCAGTTTTATTGATGAAGCAGGCTCAAGCTTAGGTATGTCTGACAAAGCCGGCGTGGCATCGGGCTCGATTGAACAGTTATCAGATCGTGTCGGCAAAGGGGAATTTGAGCTGGTTGCTGTTGGTCGTGCGTTGTTACAAGACCCAGAATGGGTCATCAAAGTGAAAGATAACCGTTTGGATGAACTTCAAGACTTCTCCAAAGCCTCGTTAATGAAGCTCGTTTAGTCTAGTCATTGTATACAGGGTGTGCCCTGCGCACCGATTCGAAAATGCCTTAATGCGTAAGTACACCCTATAACAACTATGCCAACCGGCATAGTTGTATTCTCTCATTATGTTACTTAGCCGCTTTACGCGCTTCTGCAAGCCAAGAGTCAAAGGTATCTTGATTGGCTTTTATCCAGTTTTTAGCATGCTGGTGAATTTGCTTCTGCGAATCTTCACCATTCGAAATCAACATGTTCTGGGCACTCACATCGTTAATGGGAAGTTTGGCAACTTCAAACAATTTTGCCGCGGCAGGGTTTTTCTGGGCAAAGCTCTTATTCGCCACAATACGCTGACTATTTATGTCAAAGCCATAATTCTTGCCGTTCGGTAACGCGGTATCTGTGTCATTCGGGTTAGATGAAAAAGGCACTTCCAACCAAACAACATCCTGACCTGGTACTAGTTTGCCAGACACCCAATATGGCGTCCACGTGTAATAAAACACAGGCTTATCTTCTTTATAACGCGCGATGGTATCGGCGATAATAGCCGCGTATTGACCCTGCTTATGCGTCACGGTATCACGCAGCTCAAAGGCATCTAACTGATGCTCAATCACACCTTCACAACCCCAGCCGGCCTGACAACCTGTAAGATCGGCCTTCCCATCATTATCCGTATCAAATAACGTCGCAATTTTTGGTTCTTTAAATTGAGCAATATTTGAAATGTTATATTTATCCGCAGTCTTTTTATCGATCAAATAACCTTGAACGGCACCTTCGATATAAAAACCTTCACGATAAAATACAATGTCGCCACCTGCATTTTTGTACATGGTGTTGTGCAAAGGAAACCAATTAACCGGCATAAAAGTCGCATCGCCGTTTGCAATTGATGTATACGCAGCACTGTAGTCGACTTCTTTAATATCCTGAACATCGTAGCCTAGCTGTTTTAGAGCCTCGTTTAACACAATGGTCTGAAACGCTTCTTCGGATATCGGGCTATGAAGCGCTTGAACCGAGACTCCTTTACCTGGCAGTTCATCTGCAAAGCTGAGAGTGGCTGCCATAAAAAGAGATAGGGCTGTGAATAGTCTGAGTAGTTTTTGCATAGCGTCCTCGTTTGTGGTTTTTGTTTTAGTGGATGAAAAAAATGTGCTAGTTTTTTATTTTTGATTTTAGTTGCATAAGTAAACCAATCGGGCCTTTCATATACCAAGCGGCAACACCGCGCTCACGATTCGACTGCCCTAAGGATTGCGTCATACGGTCTAATATAATTGCCAGAATCACAATACCAACTCCACCAACCGTGGCCAGACCAATATCCAATCGACCAATACCTCTTAACACCATCAAACCCAAGCCGCCAACCGATATCATCGATGCAATAACCACCATGGACAAGCTTAGCATCAGTGTTTGATTCACCCCTGCCATAATGGTCGGCATAGCCAGTGGCAACTGTACTTTAAATAGCATCTGTCGGCTACTTGCACCAAAAGACTGAGCCGCTTCAATTAAGTCACTCGGCACCTGACGGATACCCAAGTTAGTTAAACGTATGACCGGTGCCACAGCAAAAATAATGGTCACAATGACGCCAGGAACATTACCAATACCAAACAACATAACAATGGGCACAAGATAAACAAAGGCGGGAGTGGTTTGCATGGCATCCAGCAGAGGCCTGATAACTTGCTGACTTCGATCACTGCCCGCCATCCAAATACCTGTCGGAATACCAATCAACATACAGAACAAGACTGACGTCAACACTAAAGACAGTGTGGTCATCGCTTCTTGCCAAGCACCAATGGCACCGACAAAAAGTAAACTGATTATCGTCATGACACCCAAGCGCTTCCCTACCAGCTGCCAAGCGATTAAGCCAAAAATTAATACCATGACTAAGGGCGATACACCCTGTAAAAGCGCTTCGATAGCCTGCAAAGTTGAATCAATTGGCGTTTTGATGGCTGAGAATACCGGCCTGAAGTGGAGCACCAGCCAAGAGACAAATGTTTCTACCCAATCCTGAAGAGGGATTAGTTCCTGTGCAAACGGGTCACTTAGTGTGAACGGGATGTCTTTTTCAGCTCCTGCAGAGAGACTCGAACTGAGCGAAGAATCAGTCGATTCCATATTTCCCCAGGGATTATCGCTAGTCGCAGTTTCCGGCTCAGTAGCCGCCCACGGATCAGCGTTCGCTTGTGTCATTTTTTCTCCTCACGATCGAGAGTTTCTAACAAAGACTTCTGAGTAATGACCCCTTGGTATTTGTTATCAGCATCCACCACCGGTACAGGACAAGGAGACGCAGCAACCTGTCCGATCACCTCGTTTACCTGCGTGGTGTCCGAAATAGCGTCAACATCGAGATAAGCTTCTTCAAGCTGTCCTGATGCTGAGAGCGCTTCAGGCAAGTCTTCCGTTAATAATATTCCTTGAAGGTGCTGGGCCTCGTCAGTCACATAGGCGTATTTGGATTGAATTGATAAATCTTCAAGCGGTTCAGACAGCTGACTTTTTTTCAGAACAGTGACTTTATCCTGAACAGCAATATCACCGGCACTGAAAACATGACTAACATCGACCCCTTTAAAGAAGGATTTCACGTATTCATTTGCCGGATTATGTAATATTTCATCCGGTTTACCGACCTGGATTACTTCGCCACCCTGCATAATGGCGATGCGGTCGCCGATGCGCATAGCCTCGTCTAAATCGTGGGAGATAAAAATAATCGTGCGTTGATGTGCAGCTTGAAGGTGA
This sequence comes from Oleiphilus sp., assembly GCA_048058835.1. Classification (GTDB taxonomy): domain Bacteria; phylum Pseudomonadota; class Gammaproteobacteria; order Pseudomonadales; family Oleiphilaceae; genus PZPK01. The sequence goes on along the minus strand of JBLLNS010000010.1, from coordinate 6,959 downwards.
AGAAGTTGATCTTGCATTTCGGTACGGATTAGAGGGTCGAGCGCTGAGAATGCCTCATCCATCAAGAGGATGTCTGGATCATTCGCCAAGGCCCTGGCTAAACCAACTCGTTGCTGCATACCCCCTGATAATTGATCAGGGTAACTCTGCGCATGCGCTTCCAAGCCAACTTGTTTAAGCGCTTTTAGGGCTTTTTCATGACGCACCGTTTTGTCTTCACCGCTTAACTCAAGACCAAAGGCGGCATTATCCAGTACGGTCAGATGTGGCATTAAAGCAAATGACTGAAACACCATGCTTAACTTATGACGTCGGACCTCTCTAAGGCTACGAGTATCCAGAGCGGTAATATCTTCACCATCAATCAGTACTTTACCCAAGGTAGGCTCAATGAGGCGATTTAATAAGCGCACCAAGGTCGATTTACCCGACCCGGATAAGCCCATAATAACGAAGATCTCGCCTTCTTTTATCTGTAGAGAGGCATTTTGAACGCCCACCGTCATGCCGGTTTGACTGAAAATAGCATCTTTCGACGCTCCGCCTTCCAACATTTGAATGGCTTTTTGAGGCTTTTTTCCAAAGACTTTATAGAGATTTTTAACTTCTAATTTGTAATCCATCATCTTCTTTTTAGTTAGAATGCTATGCATGAATATATATACATGCTTGAATGATGGCAAATCATTGAGACAGAAAAAAAGCCGAATCGGCTAATGGGAAACAAACCATAAACGCATAAAAAAAGGTAGGCCGTAAAAACAACCTACCTTTTTGGATTAAGCCAACGTAGATCTATTAAGAACGACGTCTACGCGTAGCAGCAATACCTGCCAAACCGAGGCCAAGTAAAGCAAACAAAGACGGCTCGGATACAGAAGCAGAATTTGCTAGCTCATCACTACCGAAGTTGAAGGCATGCCAAAACTCTCTTGGGTCAGTTGAAAACGTAATCGAATCAAAAGCACCTGCAAAGTTTAGTACACCGTTGAACTCAGTGCCGGTGAAATCGTCACCAGAGACTGTGTAGCCATTGTAACCCCAATAGTTCGCACCTGAAGAAACAACTGTAAAAGCGTCGTTGAAGTCATAAGTTACACCTAAACTTGGCTGACCCACACTTACTAGAGCCATGTTCAAGTTATTCACGGTTTGATCAAAACTTAAGGTAAACGTACTAGGCAGATCAACACGGATCAGGTCACTAGGTGCAAGTCCACCGTAAGTGCCGCCTGCTGTCGTGCCACCTGTTGACGCATTATTGTAGTAGAAATCACCATTTTCAAAAGAATGCGCTGTGCCACTCAAGCTTACGCCGACTATCGTACCACCAATATCAAGCGTGCCTGCGGACGTTGAGGTCCAATCGATCCAACCTGCAGAAGCCGTCTGAGCAGACAACAAACCTGCTACCCCAATTGCCGCAACCATTGCGCCATGCTTTATTTTTTTTAGTATCATCTTCTTATCTCCATATTAAGACATGTTGAGTCAAATTTTATTAATTCCTGCTTCCTACAACTTAACGTAACAAAAATTACCGGAATACCATGAAATATTTATACCAGAAGTCGCAAGTTTTCTTTTTTTCAACTCGTTACTCTTAGTAAATAGTGCACAACCTTAAACAAACTGTAAGATAAACTGACAGTGAATTTGAGGCACAGCGAGTCAATAAACTTAGGGTGACAACGAAGGGATACCGATATTTTTTAATTTCACATTGGCCCTATCGGCTAAATAGCGCTCTCGAAACAACTGAAAGTACCTCTGCATAGCCTCTGCTGCCTGACTATCCCCTTGAGCCCGTAAAACTTCCACCCCAACTTCAGCAGTGCATAACTGGTGAGAATGCGCTGCCTCTCGTAATTGGTACTGCGACGCTTCAGTCGGCTGCAAACCTAAAACAGGTAAATCCTTAAAATAAGCACTGCGGAACATTTTCTTCGCTTCTCGCCACGTGCCATCTAGCAGGATATACAAGGGCTTTTTCTGGCTAAAATCAGGCAAATCGTCGACATGCTGAATACATGGATTAGTCTGAGCATATTCATGCGGAAAGACTAGGATCGGGCGATAAGCCGGGTCGTTCAATAGCGAAAGAAAAGCTGGGTCTACTTCGGTACGCTGCCATTGAAAGGCATAATTGTCTGCCACCACATCAGCAATCAGTCGGCCCGTGTTACTGGGCTTAAACACTTCCCCCTGATAGTACATCAGGCACACCGCACAATTTGTTTGCACGCTCGGACGTGACTTACACATGCAGTGATATTCACTCAACATGCAGGCAGAGCAACGCTTTAAGCTACTGCCCCGCGCCACAAACGGTTTACGAACATTCTTTTGTTCCCGCTCTCTTAAAGTAATGACAGAATTGATAAACATCGCATAACTCTCTTACAGCATCCTGCCATACCTTAACAAAATGGTGCCAGTTTACTCTCTCCCTGAACGCGTTCTTGGCTAAGAGGATGGGTAAATTGAATGTAACTAGCGTGAAGCATTAGCCGGTGCGACATGTCACCGACTTTTTTAGAGGCGTACAAATCACAGCCTACTATTTCATGGCCCAGTTCACGGCTATGAATACGTAACTGATGCGTACGCCCCGATTCGGGTTGAAATTCCACCTTAGTGACATCAGGGTTTGATGTACGCTCTAAGACTCGGTAAAAACTGCGCGCGGGTTTTCCCTCAAGATAACAAATTTTTTGCAGTGGAAAATTTTCTTTATCTTTTGCAATGGGTGCCTCGATATAGCCGATGTCTTTTTCGACCCAACCATTGAGAAAGGCAATATAGCGTTTCTCGACGGTTCTTGCCTGAAATTGTTTCGTTAACTCCGCATTCACCTGTTTATTCAGGGCGACCAACATAATGCCTGAAGTACCAAAATCCAAACGGTGCACTAACGTCGCGCTCGGAAAATTTTGCGTTAATCTATAATGAACAGAATCTTTATTCAAAGGATGTTTGCCGGATAAGCTCAACAAGCCGCTTGGTTTCTCTATCATCAACAAATATTCATCCTGATACAGAATACGAATTTGTTCATGACAGACTGGCGCGATAAAGGTATCAATGGGTGATTGCATGTCAGTAAATGCCACTGGTTAATCGAAGGGAAACCTGAAAATCGCCTACCACTTAGGATAGGCGCATACTATTCTATCGAGACAAGGTTATTACCTAACTAAGGCGACTTTGGCGGAGCCTGAATATCTTCCAAGGGCACCTCTTCAAAATGATCATTCATTGGGTTTAACTCATTAATAACAGGCGACATATCTGGAACTTGCTGCACGAAAGGTTCCTGATGTTCCACATCGACCACGACACCTTTTCCTAAACGATATTGCACATAAATGCCCATCACAGCCAGCAAAGCGGTATTACCGACATAGATACCTGGAGCACCCAATAGATCAATTAATGTCGCACTAATGATAGGCCCAAAACAACTTCCGACACCAAAGCTCAGTAACAAAGTAGCCGAGGCTGAAATCATATGGCTGTGCTCTACGCGATCATTCATCAAGGCCACACCCACGGGGTAAATCGCAGCCACCATCGACATAAATATCGCGTTGATCAGCATCACCAGATAAATAGGCATGGCAGACACACTTAAGCTAAGCACTAAACTACAACTTGCTGCTATCAAGACAAGGTAAAACAAGACTTTAACTCGATCGACCCGATCACACAGCCAACCTATCGGCCAAGCCAGCAACATCGCTGAAAACACCGCCAAGGCCATAAACAAAGAGATTTGTTGGATCGAAAAGCCAACAAGATTAGCGAATAATGGCCCGACCCCATAAAAAGCACTGATTAAAACGCCCGACGTTAACGCCGCGATCACGCCTAATGGAGACGCCGCAAACACGCTTCGAACAGACATTCTTTCGACTTGTGCAAGCACCGGTGCCTGCATAAGGGTAAGACCTAAAGGCACAATGGCAGCAATTAATATCATCGTCGCCAAACTAAATAAAAAGTAGTTTTCAGGGTTACCTAACATCATCAACAACTGAGCAATCGCAGTCGCGAGATAAAAACAGATTTGATACAAACTGAATATAGTAGAACGGTTATCGTTCGTGGCAATAGCACTGAACCAACTTTCAATCACCAATAACAGCCCAGCCATAGCAAAGCCACCGACCAATCTCAATGACAGCCATACGATATAGTCACTATTCATTGGGTAACACAAGGCAGCCATCGCCAGAAACACACAAAAGACCGCAAACGCCCGAATATGCCCCACCCGCTGAACAATTCGAGTGGCATTAAGCGTGCCCAAGACAAAGCCTACCGAATACCCTACCATCAAGCCGCCAATTAATTTGGGATCGACCGCATCCAGACTTAAGCGCACTCCCAGCAAGGTCATCAAAAAACCATTACCGACGATCAACAGTGCCACACTCAAAAAAAGAGCAAATAAAGAGCTAATAAGACGAACAGACAATAGAGAAACCTTTTTTGAAATGATCGATAAGAGTTTGCTATTAGATCAAAGCCTAAGACATATTCAAAGCTTATCAAGAGAATGAAATCAGAATGCTCGCTTCAGCTTCTAAGTGGCTAATGTGACAAAACTCTCAAAACCCATTACCGGCGTCAGTGTTTTTTACACCCTGCATTAACAAAAAGTTAAGTTAATCACTTACCTTTCACCAAAACCCTTATAAAAACATTAGAATTCAACTAGATAAGCGCGATGGCATAAAAAATGCTCTAAGCAAAGCAGAACATAAACCCCTTAAAATTAACCTCATCAAGCTGTAGAGAGTTAACAATGAACAAACTATCTCGTATTTTATTATTAAGTTTACCTTTCATCTTCGCATCCAGCCAAAGCTATAGCACGGTCATTCCTGCTTCTTATGGCTCATCTACGCACAGCACCACAAAATGGCAAGAGCTAGAAGATACAGCAAATGGTGATTCTTTAGGCGTTTCATGGTCTATCGATAATGGTTCAACCTGGGGTCGCGACACCTTATTTGTTGGACAAACGGTTCAGTTTAAATTCAACATGCACAAAGATAACGTCGGCACTCACTATGCCGATCATTTAGCGGCTTGGTTAGACTGGGGTCAAGATGGTACGTTCGACAGCGGTGACCAAATTGCCTACGGCGAACATGTGATCGCACCACAAAAAGGCGTGGTCAATACAGCCGTAGAAAGCAGCTTAGGCACCAACAAGTCACCTGACACACCAAACATTACCTTCTTCTCAGATGACTTCCACCTAACAACCGATCACGTTGGTGAAACATGGTTACGTGCATTAGTGACCTGCAGCCACTCAATAGTGAAAGCAGAAGGCGATGGCTGGAATGCACAATGGGATTCAAGCTACACAGAGAACTATCAGTCTTTCCTTAACCCTACTGGCTATTATTACCAAGGTGAAACTGAAGAATACATGATCACCGTCGCTAATGTCCCTGAGCCAGCATCGATCATTTTGTTAGGTTTGGGCCTAGCGGGTATTGTCGCAACACGTAAAAGAATGAAATAAACATAGCGGTTGCATCTCCTTAAAGGGCAGACCTAAGCGTCTGCCCTTTTTTATTAAGGCCACAGCATTAGGAATAGATCCCGTCACCCATCACATATCATTTCCCATACAGACAATTACTCGGCCACACAAACTTTCGCCCCAAGATAGAATGACCCCACCACCGTAGGGGCCAACCTACGTGTCTGCCCATGTTGTTCAAACCGCAGCATCAGGAGGTGCTTTCGATAGATCCCATTATCCGGAAGCTCCCAGTATTTATCGGGCGAATACACAGGTTCGCTCCTACATAAACCATCCCGTCACATATCTTTGCCCATACAGACAATTACTCGGCCACACAAACTTTCGCCCCAACATGAAATTCCCCCACCACCGTAGGGGCCGACCTGCGTGTCTGCCCATGTTGTTCAAACCGCAGCATCAGGAGGTTCTTTCGATAGATCCCATTATCCGGAAGCTCCCAGTCTTTATCGGGCGAACACACAGGTTCGCCCCTACATAAACCACCCCGTCACATATCTTTGCCTATACAGACAATTACTCGGCCACACAAACTTTCGCCCCAAGATGGAATGACCCCACCACCGTAGGGGCCGACCTACGTGTCTGCCCATGTTGTTCAAACCGCAGCATCAGGAGGTTCTTTCGATAGATCCCATATCTGGAAGCCCCCAGTATTTATCGGGCGAACACACAGGTTCGCCCCTACATAAACCTCCCCGTCACATATCTTTGCCTATACAGACAATTACTCGGCCACACAAACTTTCGCCCCAACATGAAATTCACTCACCACCCGTAGGGGCAGACCTACGTGTCTGCCCATGTTGTTCAAAACGCAGCATCAGGAGGTGCTTTCAATAGATCCCATATCTGGAAGCTCCCAGTTCTTACCGGGCGAACACATAGGTTCGCCCCTACGTAAACAGCCCCGTCACAAATCATTTCCCATATAGACAATTACTCGGCCACACAAACTTTCGCCCCGATATAAAATTTACACCACCACCGTAGGGGCAGACCTACGTGTCTGCCCATGTTGCTCAAACCACAGCATTTGGAGGTTCTTTCGATAGATCCCATTATCCGGAAGCTCCCAGTATTTATCGGGCGAACACACAGGTTCGCCCCTACGTAAAACCATCCTGTCACATACATTATTGCCCATACAGACAATTACTCGGCCACACAAACTTTCGCCCCAACATGAAATTCACTCACCACCCGTAGGGGCAGACCTACGTGTCTGCCCATGTTGTTCAAAACGCAGCATCAGGAGGTGCTTTCGATAGATCCCATATCTGGAAGCTCCCAGTTCTTACCGGGCGAACACACAGGTTCGCCCCTACATAAACCACCCCATCACATATCATTGCCCATTCATACAATCACCCCATCACCCGACCGGATATTC
>JBLLNS010000009.1:0-88831 GCA_048058835.1 Oleiphilus sp. | reverse complement strand
ACTGTTATTAGTCAGCATTGTTTTGATGATATAAAAGCAGTAAAGTCGGTGTTAGCCAGTGCAGAGCTATTGGTGAGGCTGAACCCCACCTACGAGTTTTCCCGCGAAGAAATTGAGTCGGCTATCCAAAAGGGAGCCGATATAATTATGCTTCCAATGTGCAGAACTATTAATGAGATAAAGGCATATGGAGAGTTAATTGGTGGTCGTGCCAAATTTATTCCCTTAGTAGAAACGATTGCAGCTTCGAAAATTGTCAAAGAGATATGTGAACTTGATTGTGTAGATGAAATTCATATCGGCCTCAATGATTTGCATTTAGAGTTTGGTCTCTCTTTCATGTTTGAGTTAATCGCGAACGGGTACGTAGATGACATGGTTAAGGGGTGTACAAAACCTTTTGGCGTTGGCGGAATCGCTAGAGTGGGACAGGGCGAAGTACCTGGTGAAATGGTAATGTCTCAACATGTGCGTTTGAAATCTTCTGCAGTTATTCTGTCCAGAGCTTTTCATTTGAGGTCGATCAGTCTAAAAGAACTGATGGAAAAAATTGATTTAGTTGCTGAGATACGGAAATTAGAAATAGTTAGAAAGCAATTTGAAGAGCTTTCAGGTTCATTACATGATGATATGTTTAAAAAGTTTGTTCATACAGTGAATGCAGTTGTGGTAAGAAAAAATGAAAAGATTGTTTGATCTAGTGCTCTCTATTATTTCTCTTGCAATACTTGCACCTGTTATGCTGGTTGTTGCATTGTTCATAAAAAAAGATGGTGGGCCAATATTATATAAACAGGTCAGAGTTGGGCTTAACGGAAAAGAATTCAAAATATTTAAGTTTCGCAGTATGGTGTTGAATGCCGATAAGATCGGTGGATATTCTACTAGCCAAAATGACTCTCGAATTACTTCTGTTGGTAGAGTTATCCGTAAAACGAGCATTGATGAGTTACCTCAGCTCTTTAATGTGGTGCTTGGTGATATGAGTATTGTGGGCCCGAGACCTAATGTTCCTGCTCAAAGGAAAGAGTATTCAGAAGAACAGTGGACCATGCGAAATAGAGTTTTGCCGGGTATAACCGGGCTCGCTCAAGCGGTAAATCGGTCTGCAGCGACTTGGCAGGAAAGATTTGACCTAGACAGTGAGTACGTATCAAGAGCTTCCTTTATGTTTGATCTAAAAATTATCCTAATGACTGTGAAACAAGTCTTTTTAAAAGGCGGCTATTAAATTATGTGTGGTATATTCGGTTATTTTGACCAACAAGGTAAAAGCGTTGCTTCTCATGTTTTAAAGGAAATGGGGGATGTTATCAATCATAGGGGGCCTGATGGACAGGGAATATACAATGATGACGAACTTGCAATTGGCCTCGGTAATCAACGTCTTGCTATTTTGGATTTAGAGCATGGCGAACAACCATTCTATTCATATAAAGAAGATATCGTTGTCGTTCAAAATGGTGAGATATTTAATCATGTTGAATTAGCACAAGAGCTTAAATTAGATGGATTTCCCTGCAAAACACATTGTGATACTGAAGTAATTCTTAGGCTTTATGAAAGGGATGGTATTCAGGGTATTTCTTGTCTTAATGGGATGTTTGCTATCGCAATTTATGACAAAAATAAAGATAGCCTTTATTTAATACGAGATCGTGTTGGAGAAAAACCACTTTATTTCAGTAGATTGAATGACCGGATTATTTTCGGGTCTGAAATTAAATCTATACTTAAATTAACTGGTAAGCCAAGTCTTGATTTTAAAGCGCTTCAAAAGTATTTAGCATTTAATTATGTGCCAATGCCTGACACTATGTTTAACGGTGTGAAACATGTAAAACCAGGATCCTATCTAGAAATCAACCGGAATGAATGTATAGAGCATAAATGGTGGAACTTATCAAACGCCAATGTTGAGAACAAAAGTGAAACTGAATGGATTACGCATTTTAATTCTGTTTTAGATGATGCAGTTGATATTCGACTTAGATCTGATGTGCCATTTGGAGCGTTTTTGTCTGGTGGAGTAGACTCTAGCTCAGTTGTAGGTTTAATGTCTAAACATATGAAAACGCCTGTCAAAACTTACTGTATAGGTTTTGATGATCCAAAATACGATGAATCTCCTTTTGCCAGAGAGGCCGCAGAGCGCTTCAATACTGATCATACTCAAGAGATTGTTGAGCCTAACTTACTTTCTTATTGGCCTTTAGCCACATATCATTCCGATCAACCTCATGGAGATGTTTCGTTTCTCCCAACATACTGTGTAGCCAAGCTTGCTTCTAAAGATGTAAAAATGGTTCTAACTGGTGATGGGGCTGATGAATTATTTGCAGGTTACGATAAATATAAAAATTTCTTTACGAACCAATCAGCTTGTTTGGAAAGTGATATTGAATTTAGTGAAGCATATTCAAAAAATATAGCTTTATTTGCTCATGAAGATATTAAGGCGCTTTTAAGTGAAAAAAGTCGAAATGAGGTTTCTGAAGAAAATATATGTCTACAGATGGTGAAGGAGCTTATTTCAGAAGTCCCTCAGATGGATAGGATAAATCAAGCTCTCTATATTGATACCCAGCTTTTATTATCAGGGAACAACTTAGTGAAGCCAGATCGAATGGGGATGGCCGTGTCAATAGAAAACAGGGCTCCATTTCTTGACTATAGAATGATCGAATTGGCTTTTTCTATTCCTGGCAAACTAAAGCTAAATAATGGTGAAACTAAATACATATATAAGAAGGCTGTGTCAAAGTTAATTGGTGAGCGCTTGGCATATCGGAAAAAGCAAATGTTTACTGTGCCGGTGGGAGAGTGGTTCAAGGACAAGCTTAAACCTCTTTGTGAGGATCTATTATTGAGTGAGCGCACTAAAAAGAGAGAAATTTTTAATTACGACCAAGTAAGAAAGTTACTCCTCGATCATTGTGATGAGACTCAAAACAATACGCGAGAAATTAGAGCATTGATGGCCTTTGAATACTGGTGTAGAGAGTTTCTTGATTAATATGAAATCAATTTTAATGGTATGTTATGGTGGTGGGCATGTGAAGATTATTGCTCCATTATACCAAGCACTAAATACGAAATATGACATAACAATCTTGGCATTAACAACAGCTGGAAACTATCTAGAGTCTTTAAACATTCCATTTGAAAGGTTTAGCGATTTTTCTGAGTTGCTTACCGAGGATGTTATTAACTTTGGCGAAAAATTAATAAATGGAATGGAGCCAAACCCTTTAGTGCCTCGTCAAGAGACGCTGGCTTATCATGGTTTATCTTTTAAGGACCTCGTTTTGAGCGAAGGGTCAGTGGATCTGGCTACTGAAAAGTTTTCTGAGAAAGGGCGATCGGCGTTCTTACCTATCAATACGCTAGAGAAAATTATCCAAAGCTTGAAGCCTGATTTGGTTTTAGCAACTAACTCACCCCGTGCAGAAAAGGCTGCCTTTTTAGCAGCCAAAGCTAATGGGTTACCAACGGTCTGTGTAAATGATAATGTTTGGATTAATGGTGGGGCAAAACAACTCGCAGAGCTAGGGTGTGTTGATAATTTTTGTGTTCTTTCACAAGAAGTAAAAAATGAATTGTTATCAGAAGTAGAAATGCCAGCATCGAATATTGTCGTGACGGGTACGCCAGTGTTTGATCAATTAAAATTTGCTTTTGAATCACGGAAATTGCATAAAAATAGAAAAATCGTCATTTTATTAGCTGACTGTGATCTACCTAGCTCTAACCCTCTTTACCCTGGCGTGACTGCAGATCCATATCTTGGCGAGAAAGTTAGGTTAGAGTTGGATCGCCTTGCCAGAAAGAATAATTGGTCTGTCATTTTCAGGCCACACCCCAACCAAGACTATGACTATAAACAATACAGAAATATAAAGATTTCACAAAAAAATGAAGCACTTCATGAAGTACTTATCAAAAGCGACGTAGTTATAACCGCTATTAGCACTGTTGGCGTAGAAGGTAAAGTCATAGGTAAAGGCCTTGTTTCTATTGAGGGCAGCATTTATCGTGCAGCTGGTTCATATGCTAGTCTTGGTTTAGCTACTGGCATAAATGACCCTAAAGAATTAGAAAAAGCTATTAACAAAGAGCTTAAATGCCGTAATCAAGATAACAAGCCTTTATATGAAGGGGTTTCGATTTCTAACATAGAAAGATGCATTGACAAGCTTTTAATATGAAACTGGTACATATTCCTCCGATCGTGAAAAAAACAGCGGGGACAGACTCGCTTGGTCAGTATAGCCTGCTATTTGTTCAACTCTGATACATTCAGTCTGCATGCAATGAGCATTTAAAATTTTCTTCTGCGCCAAGTCGGTCATTTGATCTGTAGATTCTCGAAAGTAAAACCTCTAGCACCTGTTTTATGGATGCTCAGCTCCTATAAAAACTGATTTTCAGTTGCAAATAATTATATATACTGGTCCGACTATAACTGGGGCAAAGTCCTAAAATTACAATAGAGCTAATAGCTGGATTTATATATGATTAAAGCGCACGGCGGAAGCTTGGTTAATCTCTATGTGGATGGAGACCAACTACTTACTGAGAAAGAGAAAGCTCAGTCTAATGTCTCTTGGGATCTAACTGCTCGTCAGATGTTTGATATCGAACTCCTGTTAAATGGTGCTTTTTCGCCTTTGACCGGCTACCTGTCGCAAACAGATTATGACTCTGTCGTTTCAACAATGCGCTTGGCAAATGGCACTTTATGGCCAATTCCTATCAATCTTGACGTTGGTGTAGCCTTTGCTGCAGAGCTTAGCCAGGGTGATGAAGTGACGCTCCGTGATCCGGAAGGTGTGGTGATTGCCAATCTGACTGTTAGTGATATCTGGACGCCCGACAGGAAGCATGAAGCAGAACAGGTGTTTGGCACGACCGACACAGCTCACCCTGGTGTCAGTAAACTTCTAAACGATACAAACCCTGTTTACCTTGGTGGGACACTTGTAGGGGTTACGCCGCCACTGCACTATGACTTTGCTCAATATCGCCGCGATCCGCATCAACTACGCGCTCACTTTCAAGAGCAGGGGCTAAGCAATGTAATAGCCTTCCAAACTCGCAACCCTATTCACAAAGCGCACGTTATTATGATGAAGCGCCTAATGGCCAAACATCAGGCTAACTTGGTTATCCACACAGCAGTCGGACTGACCAAGCCGGGCGATATTGATCATTTTTGTCGGGTACGCTGTTACGAGAAAATTGTCGATCAATTTCCAGCGGGAAGTGCCGAAATTAGCCTCCTGCCTCTGGCTATGCGCATGGCGGGTCCACGCGAAGCACTCTGGCACGCTATTATTCGTCAAAACTATGGTTTTAGTTACTTTATTGTGGGTCGCGATCACGCGGGCCCAGGGCGCAACAACCGAGGTGGCCTCTTCTATGGTGTTACCGATGCGCAAGCATTAGTCAGTTCCTTGGAGAGTGAGCTGGATATTAAAATACTTAAGGCACCATTCCTTCGCTATGTTGAGGGCAGAGGCGAATTTTGTGAAGAACACGAGCTTCTATCAGGTGAGGCGGGCCTATACATTTCAGGTGGCGAACTCAAGCAGCTATTGAGTGAAGGCGCAGAAATTCCAGACTGGTTTTCCTTTCCTGAGGTGATAGAAGAGCTCAATCGCACCTTGCCGCCACGCTCAAAGCAGGGTTTTACACTTTTCTTCACCGGTCTGTCAGGGTCTGGTAAATCGACGCTCGCTAATGGGGTTATGGTTAAACTACGTGAAAGGGGCGGGCGGCAAGTATCACTGTTAGATGGTGATATAGTAAGAAAAAACCTATCCAGCGAACTAACCTTCTCGAAAGAACACCGCAACCTTAATATCGAGCGTATAGGGTATGTTGCCAGCGAAATTACCAAAAATGGCGGCGTTGCCGTTTGTGCGCCTATCGCCCCTTTTGCTGCCACCCGAGAAACTGTACGCCGCATGATCGAAAGTGTTGGCGCTTATATAGAAGTGCATGTATCCACGCCCATTGAGGTTTGCGAGGCTCGCGACCGAAAAGGATTTTACGCCATGGCGCGTGCCGGAAAGATTAAAGACTTTACCGGTATCGATTCACCCTACGAAGTGCCCGAAAACCCGCAATTACGTATTGATACCTCCCAGCACGATATGAGCGAAGCTGTTGACTTAGTGATTGACGAATTGATACGTACCGGTCTACTCGGAGAAAGTAACTAGCACTCAGACATTAGCCTATTAATTCGAGCACGCTATTCAGAAGATAATTTTTTGATTTACAGGTAACCATCATGAACAAAGATAAGCTGACGCATTTAAAGCTATTAGAAGCCGAAAGTATTCAAATATTTCGAGAAGTCGCCGCAGAATTTGACAAACCCGTGATGCTATACTCGGTAGGTAAAGATTCTTCTGTGTTACTTCACCTTGCCCGCAAAGCTTTCCATCCAGGAAAAATTCCATTCCCTTTATTGCATGTGGATACAACATGGAAATTTCGCGAAATGATTGAATTCCGTGATCGGATAGCCAAAGATTATGGCTTCGACCTACTAACCCACACGAATCCTGAGGGCATCGCTATGGGGGTGGGGCCTTTTACTCACGGCAGCGCCAAACACACAGACATAATGAAAACTCAGGCGCTTAAGCAAGCACTTAATCATTATAAATTTGATGCTGCATTTGGCGGTGCTCGACGTGATGAAGAAAAGTCTCGGGCCAAAGAGCGAGTGTATTCCTTCCGTGACAAGAACCACCGTTGGGATCCAAAAAACCAGCGACCAGAACTATGGAGCATCTACAACAGTCAGGTTGACCCAGGTGAAAGCATTCGGGTATTCCCTCTGTCCAACTGGACAGAACTTGATATCTGGCAATATATATACAAAGAGGGCATTGAAATACCTGATCTTTACTTATCGAAAGAACGCCCGGTCGTTGAGCGAGATGGCACTTTGATTATGGTTGATGATGAGCGTATGCCTTTAGAAGAAGGCGAAAAACCTATGATGAAAAAAGTGCGCTTCCGTACCTTGGGCTGTTATCCCTTAACTGGTGCTGTGGAATCAGACGCGACGTCTTTGCCAGAAATCATCCAAGAAATGCTGCTAACTAAAACCTCTGAAAGACAAGGTCGGGTAATCGATAGCGATTCGTCTGGCTCCATGGAAAAGAAAAAGATGGAAGGGTATTTCTAGGAGTCTGACCGAGTCTATCTTTGCTGGTAGGCAAAGAGATGAATTTCATTGAAGATTAAACTTGCTGCTTGAAGAATCGGCAGCTCACAGAACAGAAAGAGACAATCATGATTGAAGCAAAAACGCTACTTGAAGATGACATTCTTAGCTATTTAGACCAGCACGAAAATAAAGAACTAATGCGTTTTTTAACCTGTGGAAGCGTTGATGACGGCAAAAGTACTCTGATTGGTAGATTATTACATGACTCAAAAATGATCTTTGAAGACCATTTGTCAGCTATAAAAAATGATTCAAAAAAATTTAATACCACTGACGGTGAATTTGATTTGGCATTGCTGGTCGATGGTTTACAAAGTGAGCGTGAACAGGGTATTACGATTGATGTTGCCTACCGCTACTTCACTACCGATAAACGTAAATTTATCATTGCTGATACCCCCGGGCACGAGCAATATACTCGCAACATGGCAACGGGCGCCTCCAATTGTGATCTAGCAATTGTTATGGTTGATGCACGCCACGGCATGATGACTCAAACGCGTCGTCACAGTTTTATTGTGTCTCTTTTGGGTATTAAGCATGTCGTCGTTGCCATAAATAAAATGGATTTAGTCGATTATTCCGAAGAGCGTTATAACGAGATTGTTGCAGATTATAAAGAGTTTGCTAAATCGATGAACATTCCAGACATTCACTTTACCCCTATATCAGCATTGCGCGGTGATAATGTTGTCAATCGCTCTGACAAAACACCTTGGTATGATGGCGATACCTTGATGGAAGCCCTCGAAAATATTGAAATAGCTCAAGATCGCAATTTAGAAAACTTCCGTTTGCCAGTTCAGTATGTCATTCGTCCGAATCTGGACTTCCGAGGGTTTGCCGGCACCATTTCTTCGGGCATTATCAAGCTAGGCGATGCTGTTGTTTCCCTACCTTCTGGAAAAACCAGTAAAGTTAAAAGCATTTCTACTTTTGATGGTGAACTGGCCGAAGCAGGTGCGACAGAAGCGGTGACCCTAACCCTGGAAGATGAAATAGATGTCAGTCGAGGAGATATGTTGGTAAAAGCTGATGATCTTCCGCTCGTCAGCCAGGGCGTCAAGGCGCATATCATCTGGATGGCTGAAGAAAAAATGAAACTGCATAAGCCCTATGCAGTGAAATTTGTCAGCAAAAAAGCCCAAGGCAATATCGTAGCGATTGAACATAAAATTGATGTTAATACTATGGAAACCACTGCCATGAAAAACCTTGGCGCCGAGAGCTTGGCTTTAAATGAGATTGCCTTGTGTGATTTGAGTTTCGATATGCCGGTTATTTTCGACAAATATGAGGACAACCGAATTACCGGCGCGTTTATTATTATTGACCGACTCACCAATGGTACTGTCGGTGCTGGTATGATTGTCAACGATTTGGATCTCGCCGGTTTCGACACATCAGTCAGCACCGACGGATTGAAGCAAGAGATACGTAGCCAGTTAGAGGCTATTACCTTGAAGCTCGACGACGCTAACGAAAACCAGCTGGTCGCTCTCTATAAAACATTGAAGGGCGCGCTTTAAGCTTGACGGGGCATACCTAATAAAAGTCGCTTATAGCTTGTCTTTAAGCGATTTTTTATTGATTATTTGAAAAGTATGAAAGAAGGGAAACCATGAGTAAGAGTCCTAGCTACTTCGACGTCTTCAACGGTGATGCCGATGGCATTTGTGCGCTGATCCAATTGCGGAACAAAGAGCCCCGTGAAGCAAGATTAATCACAGGTGTAAAGCGTGATATTTCATTATTAAATCAAGTTGATGCCAAGTCGGGCGATAAAGTGACCGTACTTGATGTATCTCTGGATAAAAACAGGGATGATCTAAATAGGCTTCTCCAAAACGGCAGTGATATTATTTATGTCGACCATCATTTTCCTGGTGATATCCCCGAATCCCAGAATCTAACAGCCATCATCAACGAAGCGCCTGATACCTGCACCAGCATTTTAGTGAATAAATACCTTAAAGGTGAGTATGCCCTATGGGCGATTACCGGTGCTTTTGGCGACAACCTTAAAAAAAGCGCCCGTGCGCTAGCGGCCCAGCAAGACATTACCGAAGAGGAAATTCTTTTGCTGGAAAAGCTGGGTATTTATATTAACTACAACGGTTATGGTGCAAGTCTGGAAGATTTACACTTTACACCTTCAGCGCTTTACCAAAAGCTGGTTGTTTATAAAAACCCCTTAGATTTTATTCGTGGTGGTACAAGCAACAACAACCAAGATTTTAAAAAATTGGAAAATGGTTATCGTGACGATATGGCAGCTGCAGCAGCACTTGAGCCGAAGGTAGCAAGTGAAAACAGTGCCATTTTTATCTTACCCAACGAGAAATGGGCGCGCCGTGTCAGCGGTGTATACAGTAATGACCTGGCCAACCAGCATCCTGATCGCGCCCACGCTGTACTCACAGAAAAACCTAACGGCAATTATCTTGTTAGTGTGAGAGCCCCAATTAACAACAAAACCGGTGCAGTAGATCTTTGTCGTCAGTTTCCTACCGGTGGTGGTCGTGCTGCCGCTGCTGGGATTAACGATTTACCGGCAGATATGCTCGATTCGTTTACCAGGGCATTAGAGGCAGCGTATAGCTAGTCGACTTGCATCTTCGATAAAATAGTATAAGTTAATAAACTTGTCCTACTTTATCGATATTATTTTATGAAATACACGCTCCGTCACTTGGAAATATTTCTTGCTGTCGCCAAGGATGAAAGCATCAGCAGTGCGGCAGATGCACTATCCATGTCTCCATCTGCCACCAGTGCGGCACTGCAGGAATTCGAAAGCCGCTACAATATGAGGTTGTTTGATCGTAGCGCGAAGCGGCTGCAGCTCAATAGTTATGGGCGAGAGCTGCGAGCGAAAGCGCAGGGTTTGCTCGCTCATGCCCAGGCTTTCGACCAAGAATTACAGCGAAGACCTGAATTGAAGCAATTAAACGTAGGTGCCAGCTATACTATTGGCAACTATTTAGCGATGAAATACCTCGCTACTTACCTTGAGCATTTTCCCGATAGAAAGGTAGATATATCAGTCGGCAACACGCCGCAAATAGTGAGTAAGGTTCTTAATTTTGAAGTGGATATTGGACTCATTGAAGCCGAAGTCAACCACAGTGATTTAGATATTCAACCATGGCAAGAAGACCGAATGTGTTTGTTTTGTTTACCGGACCATCCTCTTGCTGGTAAAACGAAACTATCAGACAAAGACCTGCTTAGTTGCAAATGGGTTCTTCGTGAAGAAAAGTCGGGCCATCGTCAAACCTTTGACCGGGCGATGCAGGGACTGCTACCCGAGCTAAACATCACGCTGGTGCTCGGTCACAATGACGCCATCAAAAATGCGGTTAAAGCGGGATTAGGGGTCGGATGTCTTTCGGAGCTCGCGGTTGCTGACGAAATCGAGCGCGGTCTTTTAGTGCCACTAGTAAGTAAACGCAATATCATTCGCAGTTTTTACTTTGTTCGCCATAAACAGGCGCCTATAAATCATGCGGTTGGCCAGTGGCTCACCCTATGTCGTGATCTGCCTTTGTGATATCTTCGGCAGGATAAGGTTATTATTTGTTTTGGCTGGCAACACTTAAGAGTCCCTAATTATGATTTTTTATGACGCTCTGTAAGTGTATGCAAGCAAACCTTCTAAAAGGCTTTGACTCTTTCTTATTTATCAAATCAACGTTGTAATGCTGCGCAAGCGCGCCCTATAATGTCTGGCTTAATTTTCCCATCTTATATTTTTCCCTGATAAAGCATTTTTCTATGAGTTTTAATCGTTTAACAACTTCCTTTTGTATTACTTTTTTAGCACTAGTCATTAGCAGCTCAGTTTTAGCCTCTCCTTGGATTTCAGTCGGTGAAACTCGCTTAAAGCAACATTTGCATTTGCTAAATGATACCGGTGCAATCTCTATCTCACTCACCACTTGGCCAATTATGTGGTCAGATGTTAATTCTGCTTTATCTCAAGTTGATGAGTCCCGGCTGAATCGTGCGCAGTTAATGGCTGTTAAAGAGCTCAAGTTTGAAATGCGTTTTCAAACCAAAAAGGAAATGAAGCGCTCGCTAGAGCTTGCTGCATCTTCTTCCCGAACGATATTTAGGGACTTTTCTGCTCAGGAGTACGAAAAAGGGCGCATTAGCCATATCTTTGATTGGGATGGTGAAAGTGTTGCGTTTAAGCTTCAGGCAAATGCGACGACAGACCCGGGTGAAGATACTATCGAATCACAGTTATATGGTTCTTATGTGTCAGGCGTTTTGGGAAATTGGGTAATCGGTGCAGGTGCCATAGATCGTTGGTGGGGCGCAGGCCACCAGTCTAGCCTTATTCTGTCGAATAATGCTAGACCTGTTCCAGCTGTTTTTTTTCGAACCAAGGGGGCACAGACTTTTGAAACGCCTTGGCTTTCTTGGTTAGGTGAATGGCAGTTTGTTTCATTTATTGGTCAACTTGAAAGCAATCGAGTGATACCGGAAGCAAAGCTAACCGGTATGCGCTTTACTTTTAAACCTTTTGATAGTCTTGAAATAGGGCTGTCGCGTGCGATGCAATGGGGGGGCGAGGGTAGGAGTGAGTCTCTGTCTACATTTGTCAAATCTGTGACCTCTCAAGGCGAGAACTCTGATGATCAGGCGGGCAATCAATTAGCTGGATACGATTTACGTTATTCTTTTCTGCGTAGGCCTACGTTTGGCAGTGCACTCTATGCTCAGTTAATTGGGGAAGATGAAGCTGGATATTTACCGTCTAAGTTCTTAGCGCAGTTGGGCGTGGAGTCTAGTTTTGCTCTAAATTCTGGTGGCGAACTACACTTGTTTTTAGAGCATACCAATACAACAGCCGGTTCTATTGGTGGGAAACAATTTAATACTGGTTATTCACATAGTGTCTACCAGTCGGGTTACCGTTACCGAGGGCGTGTCCTTGGCGCTACGTATGATAATGACTCTAAAGCCTACTCAGCGGGTGTTGCCTTTCAAATCGCTGAAGCGGCTCAGCGGATTTCTGCTTCAGTCAGTAAGCTTGAACTTAATGTTGATGGCAGTTCAGGTGGCAATAATGTAAGCGTGGACGCTTTGGATTTGTATCAATTGGATTTGTCTTATCAGCGCTTGGTATTTAATGGTCAGCTTAATTTATCGACGACCTATCTAACAAAAGTTCCGGTATTATTTCAGGAAGAGACAAAAAAATGGACGCTTGGCGCTAGTTGGGCCTACCGTTTCTAATCATAAAAGCTATTATTAATAGTAATTTGTGTGGTAAATGTTCCTAAAGCCATTGGTAATTCTTATTATCTTGGTTAAAATGCATTCAGAAAAAAATACATGGCCATAATATTCTTTGAAGGGATATTGCTAGCGTAAACAGGGTGTCCTCATTAATTTGCATCTGATTAGTTTGATACGATAGCGGCATAACTAAAGATAAGGAAGCGTCATAGGTGTTAAATAAACTGTTGTACCTGCCTCGTTACCAAAAACGAGTAGTTTCAGTCTTTGTTGATTCGATTAGTTTACCTTTTGCTTTGTGGCTGGCTCTTAGCCTTCGTTTTGATACCTTCTATCTTCCCTCGGATAACGCAATTTACATGGTTGCTGCCATCACTGTTTTGGTGAGTCTTCTAACATTTGTTAGGTTAGGTCTTTATCGAGCCGTGATTCGTTACATGAGTAACCATGCCATGGTGGCAATTATTTCGGGTGTGGCTATCTCTACTTTGGTCTTAACTTCATTGGGCTTTCTTTTGAATGCCTCCATTCCTCGCTCTGTACCCTTAATCTATGCCTGCCTTGCTCTTATCTTCGTGGGTGGAAGTCGTATGATAGCTCGGTCTTTAGTGCATCGAACGATGATGCAGCCTAAAGAACGTGTCGTTATTTATGGGGCGGGTAAGTCCGGTCTTCAATTAAGTTCTATTTTATTTCATGGTAAAAACTTACAGCCTGTTGCCTTTATTGATGATGATGAAAGTAAACAAGGCAGTATTCTTAATGGTTTGTCCGTTTATGGGCCAAGTAAAATTGCACACATTATAGATAAGTATGGTGCCAAGCGTATTTTACTGGCGCTTGGGCATGCGCCGCGTTCAGTCCGTGCCAAAGTAATACAGTCTCTCGAAGAGTATGCGGTTGTTGTTCAAACTATTCCTCAAATAAACGATGTGGTGAGTGGAAAAGCAAAAATAGAAGAAATTCGCGATGTCGATATCGAAGACTTGCTCGGTCGTGATGAGGTGCCTGCTGACAGAGAAGGTTTATCTGATTGTATTTCGAATAAAGTGGTCATGGTGACGGGGGCGGGTGGTTCGATAGGCTCTGAACTTTGTCGCCAGATCATCAAGTTAAACCCGAGTCGTTTAGTTCTTTTTGAACTATCTGAATATGCGCTTTACCAAATAGAGCAGGAAATTTCGGCTTATATCCGCAAGAAAGACCTCAAAACTGAAGTGCATGCCATTATGGGGTCTGTTCAGAAACAGCACCGCATGGAAGTGATTATGAAAAGCTATGCGGTCGAAACTGTTTATCATGCTGCTGCTTATAAGCATGTACCGCTTGTTGAACAGAATGTAATCGAAGGTGTGCGCAATAATGTCTTTGGTACCTGGTATTGTGCTGAAGCCGCCATTAAGGCCGGTGTGAATACTTTTGTGTTGGTGTCGACTGACAAAGCTGTGCGTCCGACAAATGTGATGGGTGCAACCAAGCGCTTATCCGAACTTGTTCTTCAAGGTTTGGCGCAAAGGCAAAATGCAACGCGTTTTTGTATGGTTCGCTTTGGTAATGTATTGGGCTCCTCGGGTTCAGTGGTGCCACTCTTTAGAAAGCAAATTCAAGAAGGAGGGCCTATTACGGTGACACACCCGGATATTACCCGATTCTTTATGACGATACCTGAGGCGGCTTTGCTGGTTCTTCAGGCAGGCTCAATGGGTAAGGGTGGTGATGTATTTCTTTTGGATATGGGAGAGCAGGTCAAAATTGCTGACTTGGCAGTCAAGCTGATCCATTTGATGGGCTTGGAGCAAAAAACGGAAGCTAATCCAGATGGGGATATCGAAATTCAATATACTGGCTTAAGGCCAGGTGAGAAGTTATATGAAGAGCTGCTCATCGCCGACGATCCATTACCGACGAACCATCCACGTATCATGAAGGGAAGAGAAATATCGCTTCCTTGGCCTGAAGTGGAAGTCATTTTGCAGAAAATAGATCAGTATTCGCATTTGTTTGATTGTTATTCAGTTCGGAACGTTCTTTTAGAGGCTCCCTTAGGCTATAACCCGAGTGATCAGATTAATGATTTAGTTTGGAATTTGTCTAAAGACCTATTTGATGATGCCGCAAAACTGGCATCGGGTGAGGTGGGTGTTCCATTAAAAGAAGCGTCAAATGTGTCAAGCAAATCAGCTTCTTCTAATGTCGTGTCAATTTCACGTTCGCCTAAAAAGCATGCTTAAACAACTATGGGGTCAGACCCGCTGGGTCTGACCCCATAGTTGTTTCAATAATGCGGTGGAGGTGACTCTACAGCTTCGTCTTTGCCATTACTTCGAATTTCTTGCATAGATTGTTTTAATAGTCTGTTAGCGTCCCAGAGTTTCATTATCTCTTTATCTTGTCGCACAACAATATCATTCAAGGTATTTACCAAGTCATCTTGAAAGCTTACCTTCATTTCTAGTTCGTTTAGCCTTTCGAGTGCTTTTTCAAGCTTATCTTCATGTTTGCTTAATTGGTTCATATCACCTCTTCATTACATCCAAATACTCGGGCTAGTATGGCTTGTGGGTAGTTACCTACAGGTTAAGAGCGCTATGATGCGATCTTGCGAAAGATTAATCAATCTTGGACTCTCGTTCTTGCTATAAAATCTGTTATCATGCCTGCCTTGAAATATGCCGAGTCGTTTAAGTATGTTTGTCGATGGACTGTTCCGACTGCTTACTCGCCATGTTTTACCTAGCCTTTGCCGTATCAATCAGTTTTGATTTTGCTGGGTGGGTTAGCTATTTAAGGTGATTGGTTTAATCATTGTTTCTATTCATACCTACTAAAACGAGAAATATACATGTCTACACAAAGTTTATCTAAAAAGCTTCTGGTCAGTACTCTGGTTGCTTTACCTTTTCCATATTTACTATTGCTTGCGACTCAGTTTTCCGGCTCATTGCCAAATAATTTAAATGCGAGTTCTTTTTTGACGAGCGATCAGGGTGCAAGTTTTTATATCATCGCTTGGTTGATTTTTTCAGCGGCCTCAATGATTGCTAGCATTGCCTCCGATAATGCAAAGACAGGTGCTGCAACTTCTAACGAACGGTATGAGTCTGACGGTGAAGATGGCCCAGAAGGCGCTGAGTCTGGCAGTGTGAAATGGTTTAATGTTAATAAAGGCTTTGGTTTTATAACCACAGATGCAGGTGAAGATGTCTTCGTACATTTTCGATCCATCCGTGGCCATGGTCGCCGCTCTTTACGTCAAGGTCAGCAGGTTCGTTTTGATCTTAGCGACGGTGAAAAGGGCAAGCAAGCTGACAATGTGTCAGTTGTAAAATAAAGTATTTCCACAGACCTGCTTCCGACAGGTCTGTCATTTTTCTTAATAAAATACCTTTCTTAATTTCTCCTTTTATCTCGTATGTTTTTTCTCTGAATAGTATTTTACTGATTTTTTAAATTGTCAGTCTCCATGCGTAAATATCACCTTGGCTCCGCACCTTTTTAGTGAGTGGATTTCTAACAAAGCCTGGTTTATTCTTGCCAAATCTTTACTTTGAATAGTTGTGCTTTCAGCACTATGCTTGTTGCCAATAAGCATTGATGAATGGAAATGAAAAGGGAAATATATGACAGCGATTTTATCTGGAATGAGGGTGGTTGAGGCATCAGCCTTTGTAGCTGCACCTTTGGGTGGTATGACCTTAGCTCAACTCGGCGCTGACGTCATTCGAATAGATGCTATCGGCGGGGGCTTGGATTATCGCCGTTGGCCTGTCACCAAGGATAACGTCAGCTTATTCTGGGCCGGCTTGAACAAATCAAAGCGCTCAGTTGCCATCAATTTCAGGTCGCCAGAAGGGTCAGAGTTGGCCAAGCAGATCATCACAGCACCGGGCAAAGATTCAGGAATGCTCCTGACCAACTTTCCTCCCAAGGGGTGGTTATCTTATGAAGAACTTTCAGCGATTCGTCCTGACTTAATTCAGCTTACCGTTCAGGGGGATCGTCATGGCGGCTCAGCGGTTGACTATACTGTGAACCCAGCGATTGGCTTGCCCTTCCTGACGGGGCCTAGCGATAGTCATTCTCCTACCAATCATGTTTTGCCTGCCTGGGATCTGGTCACGGGGCAAATGGCAGCGCTTGGTTTATTAGCTGCTGAAAGACATCGTTTTCGAACAGGGGAAGGTCAGCATACCAAAATAGCCTTAGCAGATGCCGCCATGGCAGTGATGGGGCACTTAGGATTTATTGCAGAAGCGCAGTTAGGAGAGGACAGACCTCGTTACGGAAACTATTTATACGGTGCGTTCGGGCGCGATTTTCTAACTTCTGACGATCAAAGAGTCATGGTGATTGGTTTAACCAAGCGGCAGTGGAAGTCCTTATGTGAAGCCACAGACAGTGTTGAAAAAATGACCGAACTTGCGCAACGTTTGGGTCGCGACTTTTCCAAAGAAGGTGATCGTTTCGAATCACGTGATGATATCTCGGCCGTCTTCTCTGAATTTATTTCGGCGCGACCCTATGTTGAAATTGAAAAACTATTCAATGCAAAAGGTGTGTGTTGGAGTCGCTATCAAACCGTTAAGCAAATGGTAGAAACTAACGTTGATTGTTCGTTGGCTAATCCAATGTTCAGTCAAATAAATCAAGCAGGTGTGGGTGAGTATATGGCCGCTGGTGCGCCTTGGGATTTTTCAGCTTTTGCTCGAGAGCCCGCTAAGCCAGCGCCTCGCTTAGGTGAACAAACTGACGAGGTGTTGGCCGATGTCGTTGGCTTGAGTAGTGCAGAAATCGGTCGCCTTCATGATACAGGTATTATTGCCGGGCCAGAGGCATAAATTAAAGGGGTAATTAAAGGCAAGAATTAAAGGGGTCAGACCCGCGGGTCTGACCCCTTTAATTCTTGCCTTTAATTACCCCTTTAATTCGCTCATAGCCTGTTTATCTCATCAGTGCTAGAATACGCCCCACGTAAATTTCCTCTATTGTTAGAATCTAATTAAATGAAAGAATCCCTGCTAGTTCGTTTAGATACCATGTGTGAGCGTTATGAAGAGCTTGCCGCTTTGATGAGTGATCCCGCGGTTATCGGTGATCAGAATACCTTTCGTGATTATTCAAAAGAATACTCAGAACTCGAAGAGCTTGTGAAAGCCTATGATGCCTATAAACAAGTAAAAGACGATGTTGAAGAAGCCAAATTACTGATGAGTGATGGCGACTTGGATATGCGTGAAATGGCTGAAGAAGCATGGAAGGAAGCAAAAGAAAGTTTAGAAACACTCGATCTAGAATTACAAACTTTATTGCTTCCTAAAGACCCTAACGACAAAAATAACGTGTTTCTTGAAGTGCGTGCGGGTACCGGTGGCGATGAAGCCGCTATTTTTGCGGGTGATTTATTCCGCATGTATTCGCGCTATGCTGAACGAAGACGCTGGAAAGTTGAAGTGGTGAGTGAGAGTCTGGGTGAACATGGCGGCTATAAAGAAATCATTGCGCGTTTGGAAGGCCAGGATGTGTATGGCAGCTTAAAGTTTGAGTCAGGCGCACACCGGGTGCAACGTGTACCAGAAACGGAATCCCAGGGAAGAATTCATACCTCCGCTTGTACTGTTGCCGTAATGCCGGAAATTGACTCGGTTGATGAAATTGAAATTAACAAAAATGATTTAAGAATCGATACCTTCCGCGCATCAGGCGCCGGTGGTCAGCACGTTAACAAAACCGATTCGGCAATCCGTATTACCCACTTGCCTACGGGTGTCGTGGTGGAGTGCCAGGATGAGCGGTCACAGCATAAAAATAAAGCGCGAGCCATGTCATTGCTGCATTCAAGGTTGCTAACCGCGGAACAAGATGCGGCGCATAAAGAGCAGTCGGATCAACGAAAGAGTTTGGTCGGGAGTGGTGATCGTTCAGAGCGAATTCGTACCTACAATTTTCCTCAAGGCCGCATGACAGATCACCGTATCAATCTGACGCTCTATAAATTATCCGAGGTCATGCAGGGTGATTTAGATCAGGTGCTCCAGCCACTACTCAGAGAGCATCAAGCGGAACAGTTATTGCGCATATCGGAATAAGTCTGAACAATATTCAAAACGCCAAGACATAAAAGCTTGGCGTTTTGCTTTGTGAGAGTTTTTCGAAAATGTTTGTAAAGTGAGGGCGTTGCTTGGAAACCAGCTTATCCATAGAAGAGGCGTTAAAGTCTGCAGACACGATAGATTCGGATAGCCCGCGTTTAGATGTTGAATGCTTACTATGTCATGTATTAACTTGTCAGAGTACCTACTTAAGAACGTGGCCCGAAAAAAAATTATCTGAAGCACAAACAAAGCATTTTTATGATTTACTTGCTCGACGAAAACACGGTGAGCCTATCGCTCATATTTGTGGGTCCCGTGCTTTCTGGACGCTTGAGTTGCTCGTTAGCCCAGATACATTGATCCCAAGGCCGGATACAGAAATACTGGTCGAAACCATTCTAGATTTACCGCTTCCGGAAAGGGCACGTGTTTTAGATCTAGGGACGGGAACCGGCGCGATCGCTCTGGCCCTGGCTTCCGAAAGAAAGGATTGGCAAGTCATCGCAGCGGACTTTCACCCAGGTGCGCTTAGGCTGGTCCAGCAAAATGTTGACAAGTGCAAAGCGGATAATGTACAGGTTTTGCAGAGCAATTGGTTTGAGCAGATACCGCCAACTGGCTTCGACCTGATTGTTAGCAATCCTCCCTATATTGATCCAACAGACCAGCACTTATCAGAAGGCGATGTCAGGTTTGAGCCACTGAGTGCCCTTGTCGCAGAAAATGGCGGCTTAGCGGATCTGAAGCATATTATTGAACATGCTAAAGCGTATTTGGATTCTGGTGGCTATTTGGTGCTAGAGCATGGTTATAAGCAAGCAGAATCGGTTCAATCACTACTAAAACATGCTGGCTATAGCGAGATAAACACGCTACAAGACTATGGTCAGCAAGATAGAATGACCATGGCGAAAATTGCTATCAATCAGGGTTGAGAAGAGTGAAAGAAAACGAATCTGAAAATGCCAATCAAGACTTAAGTGATGAAGAGTTACTGCGCTATAGTCGTCAAATTATGCTACCAAAATTTGATATAGCCGGTCAGTTATCGCTTAAACAATCAACGGTACTGATCGTTGGCTTAGGTGGGTTAGGCAGTCCGGCTGCGCTTTATTTGGCAGCAGCGGGTGTCGGCAAGTTGGTTCTACTAGATGATGACCAAGTTGAACTATCAAACCTACAACGTCAAATTATTCATACCCAAACTCGCGTAGGAAAGCACAAAGTCGATTCAGCTGCTGAACAATTGGCGTTGATTAATCAGCATGTTTCAGTGGAGGCGCTGGCTAAACGTCTTACGGGTAGTGTGTTAAAACAAAGTATTCAGAAAGTAGATTTGGTATTGGACTGCAGTGACAACTTTGAAACACGCTTTGAAGTCAATCGCTATTGTGTGGAAACACACACTCCGCTGGTTTCGGCTGCTGCCATTCGAATGGAAGGGCAAATCAGCGTGTACGATGCACGAGACTCGGAAAGCCCTTGTTATCAATGTTTATATCCCGAAGGTGATGAACAAGCGTTGACCTGTTCCGAATCCGGTGTGATGTCACCATTAGTGGGGATTTTAGGTAGCATGCAAGCGATGGAGGCAATCAAAGTGCTAAGTCGCTTAGGTGAAAGCTTGGTAGGGCAATTGCTGATGTTAGATGCCATGACAATGCAGTGGCGTCGTTTAAAGTTAAACAAAGATCCTCTGTGTCCCTGTTGCGGTAAGGTTTGAAAAAATTGAGGTAAGGTTTGAAAAAAATTGTGGCGAGCTTTAAATAAAGGCAAAAAGAAAATCTTAAAAATGTAAGATATAAACGACTCCCTCCGACTAAGTAAACAGGTGTAAAAGGATGACAATAAATCCGGAAGAAAATACAAAGATTGATAGCCAAGAAGATCCAATCAATGTGTCTTCGGGGAGCCTGTCTGACCCAAAATTTTTATCGCAGTTGCGCGACACCATGCTTAAATTTGCCAAGTTACAATTAGCGGATGAAGCGCTCGCCGAAGATGCCGTGCAAGAAGCCTTAATCGGTGCCCTGAAAAATGCACAAAAGTTTGAACGTCGTTCAGCATTGAAAACCTGGGTTTTTGCGATCTTGAAAAATAAAATTGCTGATAGTTTACGCAAGGGGAAGAAATATGTTCAGGCCAGTAGTTTGATCAACAGAAGTCAGGAGGATGAAGCAATGGATCATCTGTTCAAATCAAACGGTCATTGGCAAAAGCTTGAACGCCCACAAAATTGGGGAGCGCCTCAGGAAGCGGTTAAGCAAGCACACTTTTGGCGTGTTTTCGAAACCTGTTTACACGCCTTACCGGAAAACCAGGCTCGCTTGTTCATGATGCGCGAATTCATTCAGTTGGAAGCAAATGAAATATGCGAAAGTCTCGACATATCGACCAGCAACCTTCATGTGATGCTTTACCGGGCACGTCTCAGGCTTCGTGAATGCTTGGAAACTAAATGGTTTTTGAAAGGGGATAACCTGGAGGCAGGTAAATTATGATGAACTGCAAAGAAGCAAGCCGCTTGCTTTCCGAAAAGCAAGACAGAGTTTTATCAAGAAAAGAACATACCGCGTTAAAATTTCATACGCTGATGTGTTCTGCATGTCGAAATTTTGATAAACAAATGGCTGCACTCAGTACGTTTTCCCAGTCTTATATAAAGGTAAGTAAAAAGGACAAAGACGCAAGAAAAGAGAATTAATTCTTTGCCTAAAAGCTTGTTTATTTTCAGGTGCTTTTTGGATTTTGAGCTATAATAAATCAGTATTTAATATATTTTTGTTATTTATCGCCTTGAATTACTGAGCTAGGTTAGCCCACTCTATATGACTTCAGATTCTCAAAATCGTAATTACTATGCTGACCACCTAGCAGAAGTAAATAAATCCAATTCTGTTAAAGCGATTGAAGATATTCGCAATGAGAAAGGTGCCATTATTGTTCCCAAAGGCGCCGAAATTACTCAGGAAATGTCAAATAAAATTGCTCGGTTTAAGCTGTCTACGCCGCTAGAATCCTCTATTAATCTCGAAAAAGTCATTACACCTAAATTACTCCATCAGAAAATCACTGAGATTAATAAACGTTTAAACCTGGAACCTAAAGCCTTAGATCTTTTCAAACCAAAATTAGTTCGTCACTGCCAACTTTATGGCAATCATCCCTTATTAGCGCAAAAATTAACGGTCCTAGCGGAACGATTGCCAGAAGTTTATAACAACACCATGATTACCAGTAACCTTGCACTTCATATTGCGCATCAATTGGATTTGGATGAAGAGACGACACATTCTGTCTTTGTTGCTACGCAAATGCACGATACCGGTCTTCTAAATATTGCCCCGGAAATTGTTCATAAGAAAGGCAAGTATGAGCCTTCTGAGTGGAAGCTACTGCAAGGGCACAGCACGATCGGGCGAGTGATACTCGAGATGATTCCCGGACTTCCAAAGAAAGCCGCAACCGCGATCTTTGAACATCACGAGCGGCTTGATGGCACGGGTTATCCGGTAGGTAAGTCAGAAAATGAGTTGTCAGTGGAAGGCCAAATTATTGCCATTTCTGATACGGTCAATGCGATTTTGTCTAAACGCTTATTGCCCTCTGGCTACCAAGTAAAAGATCTAATCCCGGTTATTCAAATGAACAGCCATGTGTATCCAAAGTCAGTGCATGACGCATTACTGAGGTTCTTGAGTCTTTCGCAATTTAAGCCCACACGCGTGATGGATGATAATAAGATAGAAACCCTGATAAAGTTTCTCTTAGTCCTTCAAAAAATACTGCTTCATTGGTTCAAGCTAGCGATGAAGTTCACTTTAAAACTGCGTGAACACCCTAAAACGCAAAAGATTACAAATGTGGTATTGGTGGTTGAAAGAATAAACCAAACCATTAATCAGTCAGGTCTTTTTAGCGAAGGAATGACTGAGTGGTTAAATCACGTTCTCGAGACCAAGGACTCAAAAGAATACCAAGAGGTTGAGTATACCGGGTTGATGTTTGATGAATTTCGTTACCATTTACAGCAGTTGCATAAGTTGATGCATATCGCTGTTGAAGGTGTGAATGAAGAATTGGAAAAAGAATGTCATGGTATCGGTTTGCTGCTTAAAGATATTCCGAACAAAGTTTAAAACTATTAGCTAAAGTGTAAAAATCAGAGTCCGACCTGACCACTTAGTCGGTAAAGTGCCAAATTAAGTCGCAAGCGCTCCCTCTAATGCAGAACTCTACCTTCTCGTCATTCCGTACTCGTTACGGAATCTATGGTTTAAGTTATTCGAAGCTTGGAGGTAAAACACTAGCTATTGAACTAGCGACCAAGACAATGGATTGACGCCTGCGCGTCAATGACGAGTGTGTGCCGAATTAAGCCGCAAGCGTTCATTCTGAAAGCAGAACTCCACCTTCTCGTCATTCCGTACTTGTTACGGAATCTATGGTTTAAGTTATTCGAAGCTTGGAGGTAAAACACTAGCTATTGAACTAGCGACCAAGACAATGGATTGACGCCTGCGCGTCAATGACGAGTGTGTGCCAGATGGAGTCAGGGTAGAAACATAGGTCTGCCCCTACGAGGAGTGGGCCATACATCCCTGTAGGGGCGAACCTGTGTGTTCGCCCGAGGTTATGTATAGGCTCGGTTGTGCCAAATTAAGACGCCTCTACATATATAGGGTGCGCCATGCGCACCACCTTAGCCTCTTCATAGCACCTTAATCCGCCGGTGCGCATGGCACACCTTATAAAGTTTTTTCAAAACGCTCGCCAATCTTTAGAACAGTCTTTCCCATTCAAACGCTTGTTTTAATCTTTATCTAAATCGTATCCTCTGCATTGAAATAATATGAAGAGGAGTAGACATGGTTTTCCAACACTATTTAGATGAAATACAAAACGGTGCTCAGGCAGTTCAAATTGATGCCGCTTGGTCTCAAGGGCGAGCCGTATTTGGTGGGCTTGTTGCTGCTTTAGTCTATCAAGCCATGTTAAAAGAAATCACTGATGCGAGGCCGCTTAGAAGTTTACAAATTTCTTTTATTGGCCCTGTCTCTTTGGAGGGGCCGCTTGAACTGGAAACAGAGGTGTTGCGCCATGGCAAGTCTGTGTCGCAAGTCCTAGGGCGAGGTGTCCAGAATGGTCAAACCTTAGTGACCGTTATCGGAAGCTTTGGTCATGGGCGTGATTCATCGATTCAAGTAATCGAGCCAGCCAATCAATTTTCTGATGACCCTAACAAGGTTCAGGGGATGCCCTTTATTGAAGGGATGACGCCGAACTTTACCCAATTTTTTGATTTCAGATATTGTACGCAGTTGCCTTTTACTGGGAGTAAAGATCAGCATCTGAAAGGTTTTGTCCGCTTCAAAGATGAGGCAACGTCAATAGGCAATGCAGAACTACTGGCTCTAGTCGATGCTTGGCCGCCTGCGCCACTTCCCATGTTAAGCAAATTTGCACCTGCGAGCTCTTTAAATTGGGCTATTGATTTTCTCACGCCAAATCCAAACTTGTCCGCAGGTGAGTTTTGCCAATACCAAGCAGATATTATTCATGCTGAAGGTGGTTATGGTGTAACGCGAGCTAAAATCAGAAATAGTGCTGGTGAGTTAATTGCCATTAGCCAACAGGTTGTGACCGTCTTTGCTTGAGTTTGTCGCTGTCTATGAAGTAGGAAATCTACTCGGTTGCTTCCCGTTACCGGTACCTTCGCATGGTGCGCCATGCGCACCGAACAAGCTTGAAGCACCGCATAATTCGGAACAAACAATCTATTCAACTTGCCTTGCTCGGAACTTTTTGGCTATCCAATAATCCAGGCTGAGGTATTTGCCGGCTCCGATAAAAAATAACACCAACAGCATAATGAAGTAGGTCGCAGCAAACTCAATTCCGTTTTTCAGAATCGTGATCGAGCCTGTCTCAGTCAACCAATGATAATTACCATGTGCTTTCAATAGTGACTTCGCAGCATCTTTCCTAGGCTGTGCTTCTTCGATTAGGTCGGTGCGCCATTCCCACGGAACGGTTAACTGGGTTTCGGGTAGTGCATGCCAGCCCTTGTCCCAGTGAGCGGTGCCGGCCGCAACCGCCATTGTCACCATTAAAGGAATGGCGAATAAGCGCAAAGCCAG
The DNA here is from genome assembly GCA_048058835.1 of Oleiphilus sp. Lineage (GTDB taxonomy): Bacteria > Pseudomonadota > Gammaproteobacteria > Pseudomonadales > Oleiphilaceae > PZPK01. The sequence continues at coordinate 64,100 of JBLLNS010000009.1, read as the reverse complement.
ACCAAATAATAAGGCTATGCCGCCCAAAAACTCGGTCAGACCGGCTAAGATGGCCATCAACATCGGAGCGGGCAAGCCAAGTATTTCGCCAAAATAGTAGGCTGTACTGTCCAAGGCTTGAAGCTTATGCCAGCCAGCGAGTATAAAAATAGGTGCGAGATAGATCCTTAATGCTAACGGGCCTAGAAAGTTGAAGTGTTTAGCTTTATCTAATAAGTTCAAAAGTGTATTGCTAAGCGCTATAAGAGCAGTCATATTGAAACCTGAGTTAAGTCGGCGGCAGAATCGCCTTGATCCAATTAAAAATTCAATTTATTCAGGTCAAAATTGAACCCAAAAAAACAAATTCCACGTAAGCTTTATACTTAGACGTCTCGACAACAAAATTATTACACCTAAAAATAAAAAAAATTGTGAAATTGAGTGTAAGAAAACAGTGGTTCTATGAGACTATATTGTGCGCAATCTAATTTATCCTTTATTTACCATGATTGAAAACAGCAGGTTTTCATACAGGAGTTCATCATGCATGCAACCTTACCCTTACTAGAGGTAAGTGATTTTCCAGCGATTAAGCGAGGAAAAACCGACACCCTCCAAGTGAACCTAGGCTATCTTTGCAACCAGCGCTGCTTGCACTGCCATGTTAATGCGGGCCCGCATAGAACTGAAATGATGGATGATGACAACTTGTCTCGAATCGTGCCGGTGATGAAAGCACAAGGCATCAAGACACTAGACCTCACTGGTGGTGCGCCTGAAATGCATCAGGGGTTTCGGCGCTTAGTCAAAGAGGCTAGAGAAGCAGGGATTCATGTCATCGATAGATGTAATTTAACGATTCTTTTTGAGCCAGGTTATGAAGGCTTGGCAGAATTTTTAGCAGAACAACAGGTCGAGGTCGTTGCTTCCTTACCTTGTTACTCCCTAGAAAACGTTGATAAGCAGCGTGGTGAAGGCGTGTTTGATAAAAGCATTGCCGGTCTGCAAAAACTGAATGCATTGGGCTATGCCCAAGAAGGTAGCGGACTGAAACTTAATTTAGTGTATAACCCGCAGGGGCCTTCGTTGCCTCCCAATCAAGAAGCATTACAGGCCGATTATAAACGTGAGCTAGATAAACACTTCGGTATCGTGTTTAACGATTTATACGCACTAGCAAATATGCCGATCAAACGTTTTGGCTCTACCTTAATCTCAAAAGGCGAGTTCGCATCTTATATGGCCTTGTTAAAAGATAATTTCAGCGCTGAAAATCTGAAGGGAGTGATGTGTCGTTCTTTAATAAGCGTCGATTGGCAAGGTAATTTATTTGACTGCGACTTTAATCAGCAGTTGGAATTACCTCTCAAAGCATCCGTCAGGACTTTAGAAGACTTAATGAACCAGGATGTGGAAGGGCAATCGATTGCGATAGCGGATCATTGTTTTGCTTGTACAGCAGGTCAGGGTAGTAGTTGCGGCGGCGCACTTTAATTTAGATATATAGGTAGTATTATGAAAAAAGGAATCATATTAGCTTCAATCGCGATTTTGGTCGTTTTGTTTTTCAGTTTCGATTTACAGCACTTGTTAACGCTGGAAGGTTTGAAAAATGGCTTGAGTGAATTCGAACAATGGCGAGCAGAGTCTCCCTTTCTCGTCGCGATGGCATTTTTAGCCATCTATGTCTTGGTAACAGCACTGTCTTTGCCGGGCGCAGCTGTGATGACTTTGGCAGCAGGTGCGTTGTTTGGCGTACTGTGGGGGACGGTCATCGTTTCTTTCGCCAGTTCAATCGGTGCAACCTTAGCGTTTTTGGCTTCGCGTTATTTTTTACAGGAAACCGTACAACAAAAATTTGGTGACCGCCTGAAAGCGATTAATGCCGGTATTGAAAAAGAAGGCGCGTTTTATCTTTTCACCTTGCGCTTAGTGCCGGTATTTCCATTCTTTTTGATCAATCTTCTTATGGGCTTAACGCCGATTAAAGCTGCTACTTTCTATCTGGTCAGTCAGGTCGGCATGCTTGCCGGAACCATTGTTTACGTGAATGCTGGCACACAGTTAGCACAAATTGATAGCCTTTCCGGGATTCTTTCTCCATCGCTTATTTTCTCCTTCGCTTTATTAGGTATTTTCCCTTTAATCGCTAAGAAAGTGATCGCGGTGTTTAAAGCAAAACGCGTTTACGAAAACTATCAACAACCTAAAACCTTTGACCGAAATCTAATTGTGATCGGTGCCGGTGCCGGTGGTTTGGTGTCGTCATATATTGCGGCTGCAGTGAAGGCAAAAGTGACCTTAATTGAAGCCCATAAAATGGGCGGAGACTGTCTGAATTATGGCTGCGTTCCGAGCAAAGCGCTGATAAAAAGCGCCAAGCTTGCTAAGCAAATGCAGCAAGCGGAGCATTATGGATTGGACCGTGTTCAGCCCACTTTTTCTTTTAAAAAAGTCATGCAGCGGATTCACGAAGTGATCGCCGAAGTTGAACCGCACGATAGTGTGGAACGCTATACCGGTTTGGGTGTGGAAGTGTTGCAGGGTTATGCCAAGTTAATTGATCCCTGGACCGTTGAAATTGCTTTGAATGAAGGTGGCACCCAACGCTTGACGGCTCGCAGTATTGTGATTGCCGCGGGTGCTAGTCCTTTCGTGCCACCCTTGCCGGGCATCGAAGACACCGGTTACTTAACCAGTGATACGTTATGGGATGAGTTTGCAAAGCGGGATACGATCCCAAAACGATTAGTGGTTTTGGGCGGCGGCCCCATTGGCTGTGAACTGTCCCAAAGCTTTGCTCGACTAGGCAGTGAGGTGATTCAAGTCGAACGGGGCGATCGCATTATGGTGCGTGAAGACCAAGAGGTTTCTGAATTAACAAAAACCAGCTTGGAGAGCGATGGTGTTTTAGTGCTGACAGAGCACACGGCGTTGCGCTGTGAACGACAGGATGAGCGTAAATTTCTGGTCGTAGAGCATCGCGGTGAAGAAAAACGCATCGAGTTTGATGATTTACTCTGCGCGGTTGGCCGTGTTGCGCGTTTGAAAGGCTATGGCTTAGAAACCTTGGGCATTGAAACTGACCGCACGGTGGTGACTAACGAATACCTCGAAACGTTGTACCCCAATATTTATGCCGCCGGTGATGTTGCTGGGCCATTTCAGTTCACGCATACTGCAGCGCATCAGGCTTGGTATGCAGCAGTGAATGCCTTGTTCGGGCAGTTTAAAAAGTTTAAAGCTGACTACAGTGTCATTCCTTGGGCAACCTTTGTTGATCCCGAAGTCGCCAGAGTAGGCTTAAATGAGCAGGAAGCGAAAGAGCAGGGCATTGACTATGAGGTAACACGTTATGGGATTGATGACTTGGATAGGGCGATTGCTGAAAGTGCCGCGCACGGTTTCGTTAAGGTGTTGACGGTGCCGGGCAAAGATAAAATTCTTGGTGTGACATTAGTGGGTCAGCATGCTGGCGACTTACTTGCTGAGTTTGTTTTTGCTATGCGCCATGGACTGGGTCTGAATAAAATACTGGGTACAATCCATACCTATCCCACGTGGGCTGAAGCTAACAAATATGCAGCAGGTGAGTGGAAAAAAGCCCATGCGCCTGAAACTGCGCTCAAACTCCTTGAAAAATACCATACTTGGAGGCGAGGTTAATGGCCAAACTGCTTAAGGTTTTATCTTTCATTTTATTTACGAGTATCGCTTCTATGTCTCAGGCACAAACGACGGATCATGCTATCTGGGATGGTTTACTGAAAAAATACATTGTAGAAATCGATCAGGGACAGGCAACGCAAGTCGATTACGCAGGATTTCAACAAGACCGTGACAGCTTGAAAGCCTACCTCGACGACTTATCTGCACTTTCGCAAAAAGAGTTTGATGCCCTTTCCCCAAACGGGCAATTGGCTTTTTTGATCAACGCCTATAACGCTTGGACGGTTGAGTTTATTCTCACAAAGTACCCGGATCTGGAATCGATTAAAGATTTAGGTAGCTTCTTTCGCTCGCCTTGGAAAAAACAGTTCATCCCCTTGTTAGGAAAACAGCGAAGCTTGGATGATATCGAGCACAAACTGATTCGCGGCTCAGGTCGCTATCAGGATGCTCGAATACATTTCGCCGTAAACTGTGCCAGCATTGGTTGCCCTGCATTACGAGCTGAAGCCTTTAACGCGAATGATTTGGATGCACAGCTGGAACAGCAGACCGTGTTGTTTTTGTCAGACGAAAGTCGTAATCGATTCACCGATGGTGAGTTACAAGTGTCTTCGATTTTTAAATGGTATCGGGAAGACTTTGAGAAAGGCTGGTCTGGCGTCGATAGCTTAGCGCAATTTTTTGCCTTGTATGCCAAGGCACTCGGGCTGAGTGATCAACAGGCGATGGCCTTGCAGGCAGGTAAATTAGACATTGAATTTCTGGACTATGATTGGCGTTTAAATGACAAGCGCTAGCTGTTTCTTTGAGCACGTTTACTATGAAATTATCGATTATTGTGCCAATCCTGAATGAGTCTGCACAATTACCTGATCTATTGACGCATTTGTTAGCCTGTAAGCGCGCCGGCTGTGAGGTGATTTTGGTGGATGGTGGCAGTACTGATCAGTCGCCCGAGCAAGCTGAAGCCTTGGGCTTTACGGTTCTCCGGTCTGAAAAAGGCCGAGCCATTCAAATGAATCAAGGGGCTCTGCATGCTAAGGGTGATGTGCTGCTATTTCTTCATGCGGATACGCGCTTGCCGGATACTGCAGCACAAGATGTCATGAAGTCATTGGCTGACCCGGAAGCACAATGGGGGCGTTTTAACGTAAAAATTGCGGGTCGTTCTCCCTGGTTTAAGATGATTGCCTGGTTTATGAACCATCGTTCGCGCCTCAGCTCGATTGCGACCGGTGACCAGGCTATTTTTATCCGAACAGATTGTTTTGTTAAACACGGTGGTTTTCCCGTTCAGGCGCTAATGGAAGACATTGAGTTTTCTAAACGTCTTAAACGCGATTCACAAGCCGTAGCCTTAACATCAACCGTCACCACTTCGGGTCGGCGATGGGAAACAAAAGGTATTTGGCGAACAATCTTTTTAATGTGGTCACTTCGCTATGCTTATTGGCGAGGCGCTTCACCAGACGAATTAGCCATAAAATACCGATAAAACAACATAAATAACTCAGACTAAAAGCAAGGATGAGATGACGCATATCATCATTTTCGCGAAAGCCCCGATTGCTGGCTTCGCTAAAACCCGTCTAATACCCGCTCTAGGTGCGAAAGGAGCTGGGCAGCTGGCTCAGCAACTATTAGATCATGCGCTGATCGAAGCTTTAGCTGTTGAACGAGCGAGCATTGAATTGTGTGTGACGCCTGCGATTAATGATCCGCTCTGGCATTCCGTTTCTTTACCAGAGGGCGTATCGATTACCGATCAGGGTGAGGGTGATCTTGGTCAGCGAATGGCACGAGCAAGTCAACGAGCGCTTTTAACTCATACTTCTATTATCATCATGGGCACCGATTGCCCCGGCCTGGATCGTGTTTATTTACATCAAGCTATCGAACGGCTTCACCGTACTGATGCCTGTATCACACCAGTCGAGGATGGTGGCTATGCCTTGATTGGTTTGAAAAAATATCGTGCAGATATCTTTAATGACATACCTTGGAGTACTGATTCAGTTTGCGCGATAACGCTGAAGCGTTTCGAACAGCTAGCGTGGCATGTCGCAATATTACCGGCACTGTATGATATTGATGAAGCAAGTGACTTAAAGCACTTGGATGAAAAAAGGTGGGGCTTAATAAATAGTTCGGCAAAATAATGTATTAGCCTGCTGTTCAGGTGTAGTGTAGATAGTCTAAAAAGAGGGGCAATGATGCAATATTCAAAACTTGGTAGCAGTGGTCTGAGCGTATCTCGGGTGTGTCTTGGGTCAATGACTTGGGGAAGTCAGAATAATCAGCGTGAAGCTAGCGAACAAATTGATTATGCCCTAGCGAAGGGGATCAATTTCATCGATACAGCCGAAATGTACTCGGTCCCGCCGAAAGCAAAAACCTATGGTAAAACCGAAACAATGATAGGGAATTGGTTAGCGGCAAATGCTAACAAGCGCAGTGATATTATTCTAGCCAGTAAGATTGCCGGAAACGGCATTCCCTGGATACGTGAGGGTGGTGATATTACGGGTGAATGGGTGATTAAATCGGTCGATGCATCCTTAAAGCGCTTACAAACTGACTACATCGACTTATATCAACTGCATTGGCCTAATAGAACAACGCCCCATTTTGCAAAACACCTTCCGGGTAAAGTGTCTTTTAGCGATGTCGACACCGACGCACATTCTAAGCAGATGCTTGAAATTCTTCAGGCTTTAAATGAGTGTGTTAAAGCAGGGAAAATCAGACATTGCGGCTTGTCAGATGATACACCTTGGGGAATCAACGAGTATTTACGTCTATCAGAAAAACACGCGCTGCCCAAAATGGTCTCGATTCAAAATGAATTCAATTTATTACATACCAAGGATTGGCCTTATTTAATTGAAAACTGTGTCCATGCTGATGTGGCCTATTTGCCTTGGTCGCCTTTAGGCGGTGGCGTGTTGAGCGGCAAGTATTTACAAGGCCAACGACCAGAGGGAAGCCGGTGGAGCATTCCACAGCGAAACGGCATCTTGCGAGATAAACCCCAGGTCGAGCAGGCTGTTAAAGCCTATGTTGATATTGCTGCTAAAGCGAACATTACGCCATCACAATTAGCCTTAGCATGGTGCAATCAAATCGACGGTGTCACGTCTACTATTATAGGCGCAACATCGATGGCCCAATTATCTGAAGATATACAGGCATTCAGCGTGAGCTTGGCAGAAGAAATTATCGAAGATATCAAAGGTGTATTGAGTCAGTTTCCTTCGCCTTTCTAGCGTCGGCCAGCTTACCGTTTCGCTAGTAGGCTGAGAGTTTAAAAAACAACAACGAAGGAGAGCGTTTATGTTTAAAAAGATAGCCATGATCAGTGCTTTTATATTAGGCCTGAATCAGACAACGGCTGCTATTGATGTAGAGTCGGTCATCACTTCAGCGCATCGAGTAGAAAGTGCGTCGCGTGATCAATACCGTCACCCGGCAGAGACGCTGAAGTTTTTTGGTGTGGAAGAAGATATGACCGTGGTCGAAATATGGCCGGGCGGGAAAGGCTGGTATAGCGAAATTTTAGCGCCGTTTTTAAAAGATCAGGGAAAGCTCTATGCAGCTCATTTTAATGCCGATTCTACCTCACAATTTTATCGCTCATCCCGAGAAAAATTTACCGAGAAATTAAAGGCCTCACCAGAACTTTATGAAAATGTCATACTGACCAGTTTCAACCCGCCAGAGTATGTCGACATCGCACCGCCTGGAAGTGCCGACAGGGTTCTGACCTTTAGAAATGTCCATAATTGGTATATGAGAGGAGGTGGCGATGCGCGTGTTTTATCAGCTTTTCAGGCCTTCTATCAGGCACTTAAACCCGGTGGTAAGTTGGGGGTGGTCGAACATAGATTGGCCGATGAACGGCCATTGAGTGATCAAGAAGCAAGTGGTTATATGCGCCAAGATTATGTGCAATCGATGGCTGAAAAAGCAGGTTTTGTATTTGTCGCGGAAAGTAATACAAATCGAAATCCAAAGGACTCGACAGATCATCCCAAAGGTGTCTGGACGCTACCGCCTTCATTAAGATTAGGGGAGCACAAACGGGATCATTATCTGGCAATTGGCGAAAGCGACCGAATGACCTTGTTATTTCAGAAACCGATGAAATGATGATTCCCTAAACGCGATAAACAGGATTAAAATGCCTAGGTTTGAATAAGAAAAATAATAAGACTAAGTCATTTAATCAAAATTATTTTAAATAACTTGTAAGAATACCTTTTGTCTTATCGACTATATTATTGAAACCCTACTCATGGTGCTGTTGCCGTTTACGCAAAGCACCTTGATGCAGTGACTCAGCAATAAAATGAAATTAACACTTCTATTTATATAAAGGATCAATCATGAAAAAGACGACATTATCTTCAGTAGTATTAGGCTCTTCAGTCGCATTAGCCGCTTTTAGTGGTGCACTTCAGGCTAACGAAAACCCATTTTCAGCAACGTCATTATCTAGCGGTTACCTAGTGGCTTCTAACGATAAAGCTTCAGAAGGCAAGTGCGGAGAGGGTAAATGTGGTGAAGGCAAATGCGGTGGCGAAATGAAAGGTGAAAAAGCCAAAGAAGGTAAGTGTGGTGAAGGTAAATGCGGCGAAGGCAAGTGCGGTGGCGATAAAGACCGTGAAAAAGCCAAAGAAGGCAAGTGCGGCGAAGGCAAGTGTGGCGGCGACAAGTCTGAAAAGTCGATGGAAGGTAAGTGTGGTGAAGGTAAGTGCGGCGCATAAAACCGGCCTCATCTTACTTTAGAAAGAAAAGCGGCTTTGGCTGCTTTTCTTTTATTTTGATCGTGTTAGATATCCCATAAAGTTCAGAAACTAACAGGCGGGTAGTCATTTTGAAAAAAGCTGGTTTAGAAAAAACGACTTCTTACCCAGGATTTGCCGGGCTTGGGTTTAGGCGAGAGATGCTGACTGACTTAAATCAGCATTCAGACATTCCTGTCGATTTCTTCGAAATTGCACCTGAAAACTGGCTTTCGATCGGTGGCCGGTTTGCCAAAGAGCTACGTTCATATACTGAAAAGTATCCCTTCACTTGTCATGGTTTGTCTTTGTCTGTAGGCGGGTACACTGAGTTAGACACCGTTTTGCTAAAAAATATTAAGCGCTTTATGACGACGCATAATATTGCCTTATATACCGAACATTTGTCTTGGTGCGCAGATGATGGCCACCTTTATGATTTATTACCCATTCCGTGTACGGATGAGGCCGTGAAATGGGTCGCGCAACGGATACAACAAGCGCAGGAAATTCTGGGTATGCAGATAGGCATTGAAAACGCATCGTATTATGTCGCTCCGCCAGGTGCCGATATGTCAGAAGCTGAATTCGTTTCGGCCGTGGTGGAAGAGTCTGGCTGCTTTCTTCATCTCGATGTGAATAACGTCTATGTGAATAGCCAGAATTTCGACTTCGACCCTGTAAGCTACTTGGCATCTCTACCGCTTGAAAAAGTCGGCTATGTTCATGTGGCTGGGCATTTTGTCGAAGACGATGGCTTAATCATTGATACACATGGCGCCAAGGTTATCGATCCTGTTTGGACGCTATTGGAGCAAACCTATGCCATGAAACGCTTTGATGCCGCTAACACACCAACCTGTTTAGAGCGCGATTTCAATATTCCGGCTTTGCCAGAGTTGCTGACCGAAGTGGATAAAATTCGACAAATTCAAACGGCCTATGCCAGCAAGGAATTTGCCCCAAAGGCTCACACCCATGCTTGAACCTTGGCAAAAATTTCAGTCTGATTTTGGTCATTACCTCCGGGATCCTGCTCAACGCACGCTGCCATCGGGAGTTATTCCTCGGCGGGCGAAAGTCTATGAAAACTTACTGTTTAATAATGTATGTGGTTTTCTGAATACTTGTTTCCCCGTTTGCAAAACAATACTCGGGCAAGCGAGCTGGCTTGAATTGTCCCGCATTTTTTTTCGGGACTGGCGCTGCCACTCACCAAGATTCAATGATATTCCAAAAGAGTTTGTTGATTTTCTAATGTCAGATACAGGGCCCGAATTAGCTTACCCTTGGTTATTGCCGCTGGCACATTATGAATGGCTTGAACTGGCAGTGGACACCTTCGATGAGTCAGGCCTGAGTTTTACATCAGACAAGTCTGCTCTCATGGTCAACCCCAGTTTACATAACATGATTTATGACTGGCCAGTTCATCAGATATCGCCTGATTACCTGCCAACGGAACCTAAACAGACCTTCTTACTGGTCTATCGAAATTGCGACCTCAAGGTTGAGTTCACTGAAATTAATGCGGCGACTTCCGCGCTGGTTCATTTATTTGAGCAGGGCATGGATCAAGCAGATCAAGTATTAAAAGAGCTAGCTCAGCAAATGAATGTGCCTTTTAACGAAGCCTTTGAAACATTCGGCTTGGATATGATCCAGCAACTCATAGCGCAACAAATATTGATAGAATTAACCCCCGACTGTACACAGGAATAATGCATGAAACTGGTAGTGAATGGACAAAAAGAAGAAAAGGTGAAGTTGAATATATTAGTTTTGTGTACCGGAAATTCTGCCCGCAGTATTATGGCCGAGGCTTTGTTCAATAGTGTCGGTGGCCATCACTTTCAAGCGTGGAGTGCCGGGAGCCACCCAACGGGGAAAGTAAACCCGTATGCCTTGGAAAAAATAGCCGCTTTAGGCTACGCGGCGAATGATGTTTCGAGTCAGAGCTGGCATGAGTTTGAACAAGCTCATGCCCCGCATTTTGATATCGTGATGACGGTGTGTGGAAACGCAGCTGCAGAAGATTGCCCGGTGTTTCAAGGTGACTGGTCACATGTTCACTGGGGGTTAGTGGATCCGGCAGACGCAGATGCGACTGTTGAAGCCTCTCGAGAAGCGTTCGCCCATTGTTTTGATACGCTCAAACAGCGCATTGAAAATGTCGTATCAGCGATAGAACGGTTGGATCGCGATTATCAAAGTAAAGAGCAATATCGTTCAGACTTATTGGCATTGCTTGAATCGCAGATTGCATAATGTTTTTTATGACGCGTAGAACCTTGGCCCCGTATCGCTTTTTGCTGTCCAGTCTCTTTCTGTGTTGGCTTTTCATGATGGGCAAGGTCTCAGCTGAAGAAGGGGATTTGGCGGCTGATTTCACTCTGCCGCATTTAAGCACGAAGACGCCATATACCTTGTCGGACTATCGTGGCTCGGTGGTTTTAGTCGATTTTTGGGCTTCATGGTGCGGGCCTTGTCGAGCCTCTTTCCCCGCGTATGAAAAAATTCGGCAAAAACTTCAAGCGACTTATGGCGATACCAGTTTTGAAATATTGGCCATCAACGTCGATATGGAGAAAGATGAAGCCTTTGCATTCCTAAAAACGCAACCCGTTAGTTTTCCAATATTAGAGGAAAATACGGGGGGCAAAACCCAGCATGATTACCAGATATTAGCCATGCCGACCGCCTTCTTAATTGACCCAGAAGGGCGAATTCGGATGCAGCATTCCGGGTTTAATTCAGCCTATGCCGAGCTAATAGTAGATACGGCGGCAGAAATGATTGAAGCCTTACCTGAAGACTAATCCTCTTAAAGCATGAAACTTTTGGTTAAGGCTTTATAATCTAGTCTGTTTTTTTAATGTGAGACATGGCAATGGATACATTGACGCCGAAAAATATTTCTTCCTCAGAGATTAATGGCCATATTTATAAAGTATTTCCGAATGACCTGAACGCCCATGGCACTGCTTTTGGTGGCATGATTATGGCGAAGTGTGATCGTTTGTCTTTAGTGGTGGCAGAGCGTCACAGTGGCCATGTCTGTGTGACGGCTTCTGTCGACTCCATCCATTTTATGGCGCCGGCGAAGGAAAATGACACGCTTATTTTTAAAGTATCGATCAACCGAGCGTGGAATTCCTCAATGGAGATCGGCGTCAAAGTGGAAGCTGAAAACAGCTATACCGGTACCAGTAAGCACATTCTTTCAGCCTACTTCACCTTTGTCGCTTTAGATGAAAATAACAAGGTGACTCGGGTGCCGCCGGTATTACTCGAAACCAGTACGCATGAAAGACGTTATCAGCAGGCAAATGTTCGAAGAGCGGCAAGATTAAGAACGATAGAGGATTTAAAAGAGTTTGAAACACCCTAGCGAGCGCATGGCGACATTTGTCTATGAGCCACCTTTATCGCCTTATTTACGCATTCTTTATCAAGATGATGATCTCTTAGTACTTGATAAGCCGAGTGGCTTATTGTCTGTAGCGGGGAAGTTGGCTATTCACAGAGATAGTTTGCAAACTCGAGTTCAGCGTGTTTTTCCGACCGCAACAGTGGTGCATCGTTTGGATATGTCGACTTCTGGCTTAATGTTGATGGCGCTGAATAAAGAAAGTCATAAACACTTGTCGAGGCAGTTCCAGGATCGGCTTATTGCCAAAAAATATCTTGCACGCATTGTTGGAAAACCAAATGAAAATCAGGGAACAGTCGATTTACCGCTTATCTGTGATTGGCCAAACCGGCCGATGCAGAAAGTCGACAAAGAGCATGGCAAACCATCGTTGACCCACTGGCAAGTCCTTGAACAATTTGAAGCTTACTGTTTGGTTGAACTTGTTCCGGTGACAGGTCGTTCACATCAATTGCGGGTTCATATGCAAAGCTTAGGTCATCCTATTCTGGGAGATAAGTTTTATGCCGATGAAACAGCCTACTCGATGTCATCCCGTCTAGATCTTCATGCGGCATACATTAAGTTCGCGCATCCAAGCTATGGTCAGGAAATGGAATTTGATTTGCCGATAGCGTTTGCCTAAGCGTAAATGCTTCAAGCTTCAAGGTGATAGCCTGATTGATATGAGTTGAGCATAAGCCCAACTCATATCCGTGTCATGACGAAAGCGTTTAATTATTGAAGGTATTATAAATAACGCGGGACATTGACTGATTGTCTGACCCTGACACGTACTGGAATGTGCCTGTTTCTTTCCAGAACTGCCACCAAGGCACTTTCTTCGTGTAGGTATTAAAGTCGACATTCAAGCCAGCATTAAAGTTGTTATAGACATAGGTGGCAACACCTCTTGCGCCATCATCTTTCAACCCACCATGATCATAGTGTTTAGACATAAGAACAGGGAAATGGTTGTATAGCAGACCGTTCGGGCCATTTTGACTGGTGCGCTTACCACTATAGCTAATCGAGTTTGAGCAGCTGTTAATGGCCGAAGGCGATGAGGCTGCACAAGATGAAGAGGCAGGAACGACACCATCGCTCGCACCGGATAACAATATCTTCAATGGGTTGGTGTTGCCGCCGCTACCCGAAAAACGAAGCCGAGGAATATCGTTAGGTTGCATCGCAATGCTGCGTGCACCGGAATAGGTAAGATCCTGAACGACCCCCAAATCAGACATGTCGGAAGCGCTTAGGTCGAGCCCTAAAAAGAAGCCGATCGTGTCTTTAATCCATTGTGGAACGCTGCTATTAGCGACGATGCCTACCGCTAGGTCAGCGAAATCTGTTCCGCCGCCAGCGCCACCAAAGTCAATGGTTGCCACAATATTTAATGGCTCATAACCGGCATTGGTCATCCATGTTTCTTGATTCGCCAAAAAGTGGCGCATGACTTGGTCGCCTGTGCTGTGTATTACCAAGACACAACCATTATTACAGGTGCCTTGTGCTGAGTAGACTTTGGCTTGTTCAAATATCTGTTGTGATATTTTCCCTTCGACTCGCTCAGCAGAGCTCCAATTCAGTTTACCTTCTGCACGTTGCAGCCAAAAATCCGAAATTAGATCACGACTATAAACTTCGGCATCGGAAGGTTTGCTGGATAAGTCGCCAAACTGAAAGCCATGAACAAGTAATACATTATGTCCGGCAATCTGTGCCGTTGCCGTGCTGGTCAGACCAACGGTGGCAGCGGCTGCAAGCGATAAAATCGCGGCAGTTTTCTTCAAAAAATTGCTTGTTTTCATGAGAGTACCTTTTATTATTTTAGTTTCTATCCCTAGCAAAAATGAGCTAATTTTCACTAGATCATGTTGAGTAAGTGTTATGAAACAGCTGGAACATGCCACTTACTTTTTCCACTTCTGGAAGTGAAATCGCTTACTTAGCCTCTAGCCCTGCCATTTTTTGAAGGAATTGCAGGCGTTGTTGGCTATGTTTATCTTGATAAGCTTCTCGGCTATAACTATCTAAGTCGAAGCCCTGAACTTCATAGGTTTCGTGCTCAGATCGGCCATAGCCTGTCTGATCACCGGGTGTTGCGGGTGAACGGGTGATATTAAAGTCTTGGAGTAGGTATGGGCCGGCGAAACCTTTGCTTCGAAGGGTTTCAGCATGCACCTTGAGTAAACCTGAATCTCTTCCAGAGCTAAGTTTAAAAGTGGCATTGATATGGCTGATCGGGCTGAGGGTCGCCTTATCAAATAAATTAGATTGAATGCGGTAATGGCCACTTTCCGACACTGAAAAGTTTGCAGGAATAACTAAATCAGCGCCTTCAACATAGGCGCTCGATAGGCTATTCATCACGGCTTCTGTGCCAACTAGCTTAAAGATCGTACTGACATTGGCGCGAGAAAAATCATCGAACACAATCTCAGCGCTAAGGACGACGTCTTTTTCAGTGATGTTTTTCAGCGTAGTCGGAGGAATTGTTGCAGTGAATGCCGGTTCTGAAGCTGAAGCATTTAATGGTATTTCAAGTTGCTTACTCCCCAGAAGAAGAGTGGCTTGTTGAGCTTGAGGCGCATTAGCGCCATTGACCATAATCTTTAAGGTAACTGGAATAGACTCATCTCGAGTGACAATATATTTTGGGATGATTATTTCGGCGGATGCTTGCTCTAAGCCTTCTAGAGGCACGGCTTTGGGTATAAAGGCACGCGGGTTGAGTAGGGTCCAGTCGTTTGTATATAAAGGTTTAGAATAAGTGGGATAGCGCATGTTTTCTTCAAATGCTTCGCTAATATCGGCCATTTGTTGTTTCACCGCTTGAGTAAAGACGATGTCGTCTTTTGGTTGAGTCTTTTTAGTATGACTTTCCGTGGCGACCGTTTGAAAAGACCATGTGGGCTCTTGCGGTTTGTGTTCCTGTTGAACGGGAGTGCTAACTGTTTGTTCTTGCTCTTCCTCTGTATCGAGAAATAACCAAGTGGCGAAAACAGCAAAGAAAGCGCATACCAAGATGCTGATATGTTTTTTATTCATGGGGCAGCCTTTTATTATTGTAAGTGCTTGTTACAAATTGTGTACAAGTGTCAGCTGGAGTGCAATGTAAAAATGGGAAGGTTTAGGTTGTTTTAGGTCAATTTTGACGAAGAACCGCCTATTTAGGCGGTTTGTCAGAGTGCGGGGTGAAAACTAGAAATGAGGCTTAGTCGGAGAAATGAGCAGCGACGTAATCGGCTAAACGCGAACGTTCTACGCTTTGCAGTGTGATGTGGGCATAGTGTTGCCAATTACGCATTCGATCGATCGCAAAGCTGAAACCACTTGTTGAGGCGCTGAGATAGGGAGTGTCAATTTGCTTGAGATTGCCGATAGCGACCACTTTTGTACCCGGGCCCGCACGAGAAATCAAGCCATGCATTTGCGCAGAGGTTAGATTTTGGGCTTCATCTATCAAGAAAAATTTGTTGGAAAAGCTTCGGCCACGCATGAATGACGCGCTTTTTATTTTGACTTTACTTTTAAGGAACTCAATGCTGGTTCGTCGTTCAAGGTTGCTATCCGAAGGGTTTGTGTTCAGCGTTTCCAAAGCATCAAAAACGGCGCCCATCCAAGGTTCTAGTTTTTCTTCTTCCTCACCGGGTAAGAAGCCTATTTCTTCACCTAGTGGCACGGTGGCTCGAGTGACAATCACTTCATCATAGAGTTTATCCTCATAAACCAGATCAAGTGCTGCTGCTAACGTGAGTAAGGTTTTTCCGGTCCCTGCGTCACCGGCAATGGTGACAAAATCTATTTCCGGATCTGTCAGTACCGATAAGGCAAAATTTTGTTCTTTATTTTTTGCCTGAATCCCCCAGCAGTGATATTGCTTTTCGTAGTCAGGAAGAATCTCGATATTGGCGGTGTGATCATCGACAGAACGCAAGATGCCGCGGAAATTGTTGTTGGTGTTCGACTCAGAAAAAATGTGGGCATTTAAAGGCCAGTTTTTAACCCAGGGCGCGCTCACTCGGTAGATGATGACGGTACCGAAGTCGGCTGACTCTTCTCGGTCTACTTGCACATTAACACCGTCGGTTTGCCACATTTGGTCTGTGATTTCAATTTGCCCACCGAATAATAACTCGTCGCCGATATTGGCAACCTGGTCATTTCGATAGTCTTCGGAAATGAGGCCGTGAACACTTGCCTTGATCCGCATGTTAATGTCTTTAGTGACCAGGATGACAGTCGAGTCTTGCCAGTTAAGATCTGCTTGCAGATGTTTAGTGACTTCGATAATTTCATTATCGGCTATTTGGGCACGATCTTTTTGGAAGGTTTGAAAGAATAGCAGACCGTTGGTGCCTAGCTGGATGCCTTTTTCAAGCGCGCTGATATCCACTTTGGATAACAGTTCATCGAGATAGCGGTGAGCTTGGCGAGCGTTTCGGGCGATTTCATTTTGACCGCGCTTGTGGCTATCGAGTTCTTCTAGGACTCTGAGTGGTAAAAAAACGCAGTGCTCTTCAAATTTGAAAATGGATTCTGGCTCGTGCATTAATACATTGGTATCTAGCACATAAACGCGTTTATCTTTCTTCTTTCTAGCCATGGCAGGACCCTCTACTTCATTTCGCGGGAATAGGTGAAAATGATTGATACGCTTAGTTGTCGACAATTACCCTTAATAAGTCATAGGTGGTGATAATGCCGGTTAAGGTTTTTCCTTTTTTGACAAAAATTCGGTGCAGATGTTCTTCCATCATGACTTTAGCGACATCGACGATAGCGGCTTGCTCGTCTACCGAGAAAATAATCGGCGTCATAATATCGCCGACCTCAACAGGTAGTTTGGTCATGCCTTCGAAGATCATCATGCGGAGTCTTCGTGCTTCTTGCTTTTCTTCATCTGAAAGCTGTTCTTCGTAGTTTTCACTGACTGAATTCAGGTGAAAGTCTGCGATATCTTTAAGTGTGGCGATGCCGATCAGATCACCATTATCATTGGCGACTGGGCTGCCTGAAATGTTGTTGTCCGATAAGAAGCTGGCAAAGCGTTGCATGGTCCAGGACTGAGGTACCGACTTAACGTGCGGTGTCATGATATCTTTAGCGAGGAGCTTATCAGTGGATCTTGAGTTCTTCATACGCGTTGGACTTATCCTTATCGACTCACATATATAGCCAGGAAAAAGGCTGGAAACCAGCCTTTGTTGCCCGACTTTTATTGCTCAATCTTCTGGTAGAGTAACATTTAACTCCAGAATAGAGCAGTCATCATTTTTATCTAGCTGTACTTGAACCTGATCATCTCCGACACTGACGTACTTACGAATCACGGCCAGAATTTCCTGTTGTAGTTGAGGTAAGTAGTCAGGTTGTTCACGCTTACCACGCTCGTGCGCCACAATAATTTGTAAACGCTCTTTGGCGATTGATGCAGTATTCTTTTTATTACTTTTGAAGTAGTCAAAAAAACTCATGCTGTAGACCCCTTAAACATACGTTTGAAGAAGCCTTTCTTTTCTATTTCATGGAAACGAAGCGGCTTATCGTTGCCCAATAGGCGCTCTACGGCGTCATCATAAGCTTGGCCAGCAGTGCTTTCTGTATCATGAATTACCGGTACGCCTTGGTTTGACGAGGTCAAAACAGAGGTCGACTCGGGAATAATACCCAGTAGTTTAATGGCAAGGATATCTTTGACATCTTCGACGTTAAGCATTTCGCCTCGTTGGACGCGATCAGGGTTATAGCGGGTCAGTAATAAGTGCTCTTTAACCGGTTCTTGGCCTGTTTCAGCGCGTCGTGACTTGCTGTTGAGAATGCCTAAAATGCGATCGGAGTCGCGAACGGATGATACTTCTGGGTTGGTCACAATGATGGCTTCATCAGCAAAGTAAAGTGCCATTTGTGCACCGTGTTCAATACCCGCTGGCGAGTCACAAATAATGAATTCAAAACGTTCTTTTAACTCGTCGAGAACTTTCTGAACGCCTTCTTGGGACAGCGCGTCTTTATCGCGAGTTTGTGAGGCAGGCAGGATGTAAAGGGTCTCAACCTGTTTGTCTTTAATTAATGCTTGATTCAGTGTGGCTTCACCGTTGATAACATTAACAAAATCGTAAACGACTCGGCGTTCACAGTTCATTATCAGGTCAAGATTTCGAAGGCCTACGTCGAAATCGATTACAACCGTTTTGTGCCCCTTGAGCGCCAAACCTGTTGCTATGGACGCACTACTTGTGGTTTTACCCACACCCCCTTTACCGGAAGTGATCACAATTGTCTTAGCCAAAGTTATATCCTGTTTTTCAGTTGTGGTAAAAAATGTGTATTGTAGTCAATCTTTAAGTCATGTCTAAGCGGACGTTAGTAAAATTAGCCGCTTTATACTTCAATATCTTTAAAGCAAAGCGCGTCATTGTCCAAATAAACCTGAGTCGGTTTCTTCAGTTGGCTTTTCTCTATGTCTTCATTAATTTTGTACTGACCAGCGACGGATACCAACTCTGCTTCCAAACTGTGGCAGAAAATACGCGCATTCACATTGCCCTTCACACCCGCGAGAGCTCGGCCACGAAGTGCCCCGTAAACATGAATATTGCCATCGGCTAGAATTTCTGCGCCCGCACTGACCGAGGCCATAATGATTAGGTCGCCATCGGCAGCATAGACTTGCTGGCCTGATCGGATCGGATGATGAACTATTTTGCTTTGTTGCTGCTGGTTTTGTACGACCGTTTTGACGACTTCTTTCACGACCTCAACGGTTTCTACTTTTGTTTCGCTAGGTGGCGTCGCTTCTTCAACCGCTAAGTCTGTCGGACGTTCTTTCTGTTTCGCCAATATCCCTAAGCCTGCTTCTTTAGCAGCGTGTTGCTGATTTGGGTGACCACCCCGGACTGCGACGACTTTAATGGAAAATGAAAGGCACTGTGCGACGAGGTCAGAAAAGGGAATGACAGCTTGGGGGTCAAGTTTTTCGAGGTCGATGATGACCGGTAGATTTTCGAAAAAATCCGGAGCCTGTCGTGTCTTCTCGCGAAGCTCATGATCCATCTTCTCTGTTTCATAATGATGAATTTCAAGCACTGTCATGGGCAGTAAAGAGGCTTTGAGTTTCAAACAGGGGCCAGTATGTGCTACGGGCGAAGCCGGTTTGGCTTGCTCGGTATTTGACTCTTCGGTGAATAAATCCTGTGCATTTGTTGTAGGTTTGCTTGAGCTGACTGACGTGCTGATGGTCATTAAAAGTACCTGGTTTTTATTCGGAATGTCGCGGTTGCTAACGTTGTTATTATCTTTTGCTAGCGTTATTGGGTTGTAATTGAAAATATCTTAACATGAGAATCATGGTTTCGCTCGAATTTTTAAAGTTTATGTGGGACACTTTCGCCCCTTACTCATAGACGGTTTAACGGCGTAGCGTGTACCCGCGAATTCAGAGCGTATTTTGACCAAATTCTAACGAATCGCTCTAATCGGTCACTCGGAGTCTCAAGTCGCTCGGTGCGTTTCTTCATGGGCTAACCAACATGATTCCAAGTTTGAATGAACCGCAAACAACCAATGAATATTTCTAAAACAGTGGAACTCACAAAAATATTATGACAAATGAACTTCACACGTTTGAGGACGGTATAGAGCAAGTCTCCATGCGAGACTATACCGAAAAAGCCTATCTCGACTATTCGATGTATGTCATTTTAGACCGAGCCTTACCGCATATTGGTGATGGTTTGAAACCGGTACAGCGGCGTATTGTTTATGCCATGTCGGAACTGGGTTTAAAAGCGACGGCTAAGTATAAAAAGTCGGCTAGAACAGTCGGGGATGTCTTGGGTAAGTTTCACCCTCATGGTGATAGTGCCTGTTATGAAGCCATGGTGTTGATGGCGCAGCCTTTCAGTTATCGCTATCCATTGATTGATGGACAGGGGAACTGGGGCTCTCCGGATGATCCTAAATCGTTTGCGGCCATGCGATATACCGAGTCGCGTTTAGCGCCGTACGCCGATACTTTACTCAGCGAGCTCGGCCAAGGAACCGTCGAATGGACGCCTAACTTTGATGGCACCATGGATGAACCAAAAACCTTGCCGGCGCGATTACCTAATTTATTACTCAATGGTACGACCGGAATCGCGGTTGGTATGGCGACAGATGTTCCACCTCATAATTTGAGAGAAGTCGTCAGCGCCTGCATTCGGCTGTTAGAACAGTCTGATGTTTCTAACCATGATTTGGCAGAACACGTTTTAGGGCCAGATTACCCAACTCGGGCCGAAATTGTGACCCCTAAAACTGAGCTATTAAATATTTACGAAACAGGTCGCGGTTCTATCAAAATGCGCGCTGTTTATCATCGAGAAAGTAATGACATTGTTGTGACCGAACTTCCGCATCAAACCTCTGGCGCAAAAGTTCTGGAACAAATCGCGGCACAGATGCAGGCAAAAAAATTACCCATGGTCGCAGATCTGCGGGACGAATCTGATCATGAAAATCCAACTCGCTTGGTCATTGTGCCACGTTCAAACCGGATTGATGCTGATGCCTTAATGGGCCATTTGTATTCGAGCACAGATCTTGAAAAGAGTTATCGAGTCAATCTGAACATGATTGGTATTGATGGTCGTCCAGCGGTTAAAAATCTAAAAACGATTCTGACCGAATGGCTGGTTTATCGAACTGAGACGGTAACAAGAAGGTTGAATCATCGACTGGACAAAGTCGAGAGCCGACTTCACTTATTAGATGGTTTGCTCATCGCCTTTTTGAATATCGACGAGGTGATTCATATTGTGCGCACCGAGGATGAGCCGAGACCAGTTCTCATGTCTCGATTTGGCCTCACCGAAATTCAAGCTGACTATATTCTAGATACCAAATTACGCCAGCTCGCGCGCTTAGAAGAAATGAAAATTCGCGCTGAGCAGAAAGAGCTTGAAAAGGAACGCAAAGAGCTTAAAAAGATCTTAGGTTCATCTGATTTGATGAAACAATTAATTCGAGATGAATTACTCGCCGATGCAGAAAAATACGGGGATGATCGTCGTTCTCCCATTGTGCAACGTTCCGAAGCCAAAGCTTTTTCGGAAACTGATCTGATTTCGTCTGAGGCGGTTACTATTGTTCTGTCGGATAAAGGTTGGGTCAGGGCGGCCAAAGGTCATGATATTGATCCGAGTGGCTTAAGTTATAAATCGGGCGATGGCTTTGCCTTATCTGCCAAAGGTAAGAGTAATCAGCAGGTGGTCTTTTTAGACTCAACCGGGCGTTCTTACACCTTGCCCGCGCATAATTTACCTTCGGCTAGGGGGCAGGGTGAGCCACTCACGGGGAAAATAAATCCACCTTCGGGAGCCACTTTTAAAGCCGTCGTCATGGGCGACGCTGAACAGAAACTAATCATGATGAGTTCGGCGGGTTATGGGTTTATTTCCAATCTCGGCAATCTACATAGTAAGAATAAAGCAGGTAAAGCCGCTATATCCGTGCCTAAAGGCGCAGAAGTGATGGAGCCAATACGTTTGTCCAAACTCGATGGCGCTTATATTGCTGCGGTGAGTAATGAAGGCCGAATGCTGGTTTTCCCGGTGCAAGATCTTCCTGAACTGGCTAAAGGGAAGGGCAACAAAATGATCAGTATTCCTTCGGCTCGGGTGCAGAGTGGCGATGAATGGATGGTCTGTGTCACGGTATTTTCTGAGCAGGATTATTTAATTATTCATTCTGGAAAACGGCATCTCAAACTACGTTTTGCTGACTTGGAACACTATGTCGGAGAGCGAGGGCGTCGTGGTCATAAATTGCCACGCGGCTTGCAGAAAGTAGACAGAATGGAAGTGAAACCAATTGCTGAAACCAAGAATACCGCGTCCAACGCGACAGATGCTGGTCAGCCAGTGAATGAACCAACGAATGATAAACAAAGTAAGGGTGATGTGATTGAGTGAGATAATTCTGATTAATGTATCGGGACGCGATAAGTCTGGCCTGACCTCTGAAATAACCGGCATTATGGCACAATATCACCTTAGGATTTTAGATATTGGGCAAGCGGTGATCCATGACCACCTGACATGGGGGATTCTGGTTGAAGTGCCTTCCAAAGATGACTCTTCAGGCGTGTTGAAAGAACTTCTTTTCCGTATGCATGAATTAAATTTACAGGTTACCTTCAAACCAATCAGCCCGGAAGAATATGCTGAATGGGTTCAGGGTGCCGGAAAGGCACGCTACATCGTGACTTTATTGTCGCGCTCGATTACCGCAGAGCAAATCGCACGTGTGTCTGAAATTACGGCGCAACACGGATTGAATATCGATAATATATCGCGGCTTTCCGGCCGTCGGCCACTGGACTTGGATCTGTCTTCAAGCCAGGCATGTATAGAGTTCTCAGTGCGTGGCACAGCTTTGGAGCTCGATAAGCTTCGAGCAGACTTCTTACGTATCTCCAGTGAATTGAATGTTGATATCGCCTTTCAAGAAGACTCCATCTATCGCCGTAATCGCCGTTTGGTGGTGTTTGATATGGACTCCACGCTTATCGAAGCTGAGGTGATTGATGAGCTAGCCAAAGAAGCCGGTGTCGGTGATGAAGTATCGGCTATCACAGAGCAGGCAATGCGTGGCGAGATTGACTTCACCGAAAGCTTCGCGCGCCGAGTCGGCTTATTAGAAGGCTTAAGTGAAGATGTGTTAGTCAACGTTGCCGCTCGCTTGAAAATGACAGAGGGCGCAGAGCGTCTTATCTCAACATTGAAAAGCCTGGGTTACAAAACGGCGATTTTGTCTGGCGGTTTTACTTACTTCGCCCGAGGACTTCAAGAAAAGCTGGGTATTGATTATATCTATGCCAACGAGCTGGAGATTAAAAACGGCAAGGTCACAGGAAAAGTGACAGGCCAAGTGGTTGATGGGAATCGAAAAGCTGAGCTTCTGGATAAGCTAGCCGCACAGGAAAAAATTGGCCGTGAGCAGGTGATCGCAGTCGGTGATGGTGCGAATGATTTACCTATGCTCAGTCGAGCCGGCCTGGGTGTGGCATTCAGAGCCAAGCCTCTGGTGAAAGAATCGGCAAAACACTCTATATCGAATCTCGGCTTGGATGCTGTCTTATATTTGATTGGTTTTCGGGATAGGGAAGCGGAGTAGATAAAGCCGTTAAGCCAAAATAACAACTCCTCATCCAAGCGAGTGAAATTGCAGGTTCAACATCTGCTGTTGCTGATTGCTTGGTTTATTTCTCTACATAGGGGCGAACCTATGTGTTCGCCCGATCACATGCAAAAGCTATTTTGCGCGTTAGGCAGTCAGGGCAGACACCTAGGTCAGCCCATGCAGGTATCGAATCTTTCTCAAGCAAAAACTTAATCAGACATTAGCTTGATCAAGCCATTTTCCAGTTCACTTTGGGCGATGGCTTGTTCATCAAGTTGAGGTTGTGTCATCCAAGTGAGCACATCGTAATAACGTCTGATGTTCTGTACGTAAATAACCGGCTCGTTACCTCTTGCATAACCATAGCGGGTTTGTTTGTAGTATTTCTTTTTCTGCAATAAGGGGAGAAAGTTTTTCACATCGACCCATTTGTTCGGGTCTTTGCCGCCTTTCTCGGTCAGGATTCTTGCGTCTTCTAAGTGGCCATAGCCTACATTGTAGGCAGCCATTGCCATCCAAGTGCGATCGGGTTCGAGTATTTGCTCAGGAATACGAGCTTTCATTTTAGCGAAATAGGCTATCCCGCCTTTTATGCTTGCTTCGGGATCAAGACGGTTTTTGATGCCCATTTCCTTCGCAGTTGTTCGAGTCAGCATCATCAAGCCTCTGACGCCTGTTGGGGACACCGCTCTTGGTCGCCAATGGGATTCTTGATAGCCCATAGAAGCCATTAGTCGCCAATCTATATCATGTTCGTCACTGTAACGTTTGAACAGCTCCTCGTACTTGGGAAGCCGTTGATTAATATGCTTGATATAGGTCCGGGCACCCACATAGTTGAGTTGCCCGAGATGACCGAAGTAGCGTTCTTTCAAGTCGAGTAAGGTGCCGTCGTCTTCGATTCGGGAAAAGAAATTATTGACGGCATTGATCAGGGAGTGATCTGTGGTGCTTGGGAAATACCAGCTAATACGTTGGGCTTTGCCAATTTCAAACGCTTTTTTAACGCGAGGATAATAGGCCTGATGAATTTCAAGTTCACTCGAGGTGATGATGGCGTAATCGATTTCTTTGTCTTCGATGCGCTTCATTAAGTCAATGGTTTCGACGTCCAAAGCTTGCCATTCTAATTGTTCGGTTAACTCGGGTGAGCTTTGTCTTAAATTTTGTAGTTCTTCCTGATGATAGCTATCACTCACCACGGCGATGCGTTTGCCAATAAGGTCACTAATGTTTCTAGGGCGCTTGTTGCCGTAGCGGTACACCACAATCGGGGTGGTTTCCATGTATGCACTGGAATATTGATAACGGTCGGCTCTTGCTTCGCTAGCCACCATGCCGGCAATGGCAATATTGGTGTAATCGTTGTCTAGCGCCGATAATATCTGACTGCGGGTGGAGGCGACTTTAACGTCGAGTTGCAGGTTGAGTTCATCGGCAAAAATTTTGGCCAGTTCGTATTCAAACCCCATCGGGCCGTCGCGCCCTTCGAAATACACAGCGGGTGCGTTGCGGGTGATGACATGAAGGGTTTGTCGTTTTTGAATCTTTTCAAGTGTCGTGGGTTTTTCGCAACCGCTTAAACTGACTAAGCTGAGCAGTAGAAAGAGGGTTGTGGGGCCTTGTAATAATGAGGGTTTCAGGTACGCGATAATTGATCTGGCAAGATCTGGAAAAATAAGGGCTGACAGGTATTGTGGCACGGCGGAAAATAGCAATCAGGCATCCTAATCTAATATGAACACGGCATAGTATGTATACGGAGCAGAACTTTCAAATAGTTTAGTTCATTTGTTTGTGATGGGCTGCCGATAATTAAAAAATGCCCGATATTTTCAGAACAAATGAGAATGGCTTGGCGTTTTTTGAGAAGCATTCTTCGCGCTCTTGAACGAGTTCCTATGTAAATCAGTATGATGCGCTACTTAGTTAAGGCTATATCTAAGTTGTTGATTTTTAATTCATGATCCTGCTTTCTCGAACAGTGTTCTTATTTCTAAGCCATAGTCGCTTAGATACAATTCTTTATTAACACTGGCGGTGCTTTCGAGTAGAATACCGCCACTTTTCTTTCAACGCTTCTTCGACGAGGTACGCCTTTATTATGTTGGAACTTCGAGGCGCTCCAGCTCTCTCTCCATTTAGACGACAGAAACTTCTTAGTAATTTACAAGAGGTACTGCCTGACATTGAATCAGTCTATGCGGAATTTATGCACTTCATTGATATCGCAGATGAACTTTCTGCCAATGAATTAAATGTACTGAACAAGCTGCTGACTTATGGGCCCAGTGCACAATCCGAGTCCAACGAGGGCGTCTTATTTCTTGTGGTACCTAGGCCGGGAACCATTTCCCCTTGGTCCAGTAAGGCGACGGATATTGCGAAAATTTGCGGCCTGAACAAATTAAAGCGAATAGAGCGAGGCACGGCTTTTTATGTACGTTCCTCCGCAAAACTGACGCTAAAACAACGCCAAGCCTTGTCGAATATCTTTTATGACCGGATGACTCAAGCGGTATTCCATGAAATGGCGGGTGCTGAATTACTGTTCAATAAGGCTGAGCCGAAACCTTTGTCAACGGTCGATGTTTTATCCTACGGTGTGAGCGCACTTCAAGAAGCAAATAAGCGCATTGGCCTTGCTCTCGCTGAAGATGAAATCGAATATTTAGTGAAAGCGTTTTGCAATTTGAATCGTAACCCGACAGATGTCGAGTTAATGATGTTTGCTCAAGCGAACTCAGAGCATTGTCGACATAAGATTTTTAATGCGTCTTGGGACATCGATGGCGAAGCGCAGGACAAGTCTTTGTTCGCGATGATTCGAAATACTAATGAATTGAATCCGGAAGGAGTGTTGTCAGCTTACGTTGATAATGCGGCCGTCATTCGTGGTTCAGTTGGCAAGCGTTTTTATCCTGACCCAGAAACCCAAGAATACAAAGCCGTTGAAGAGCCCATCCACATTTTAATGAAAGTGGAAACGCATAATCATCCGACGGCTATTTCACCATTTTCGGGAGCCTCAACAGGCTCTGGTGGGGAAATTCGAGATGAAGGCGCGACCGGTAAAGGTGCTAAGCCAAAAGCAGGTTTGACCGGGTTTACTGTCTCTAACCTTCGTATCCCTGGCTTCGAACAGCCTTGGGAAGAAGACTACGGTAAGCCAGAAAGAATGACCTCGGCATTTAATATTATGCTCGATGGTCCATTAGGTGGTGCGGCGTTTAATAATGAATTTGGTCGACCCAATTTATGTGGTTACTTCCGTACTTATGAAGCCTTGGTCGCCGGCCCAGATGGCACAGAAGTAAAAGGTTATCATAAGCCGATTATGATTGCGGGCGGCATGGGTAACATTAAGACAGATCATGTTACCAAAGAAGGAATAGCGGTTGGCGCTAAGCTTATTGTCTTGGGCGGCCCGGCGATGTTGATTGGTTTGGGCGGCGGTGCTGCTTCTTCCATGGATTCAGGTGCCAGCCATGAAGATTTGGATTTTGCATCCGTTCAGCGTGAAAATCCTGAAATGGAAAGACGCTGCCAAGAAGT
Organism: Oleiphilus sp.; assembly: GCA_048058835.1. Lineage (GTDB taxonomy): Bacteria > Pseudomonadota > Gammaproteobacteria > Pseudomonadales > Oleiphilaceae > PZPK01. The sequence goes on along the minus strand of JBLLNS010000009.1, from coordinate 37,523 downwards.
CATCGATCGATGCTGGCAGTTAGATAAAGCTAATCCGATTGCTTTCATTCATGATGTGGGTGCAGGTGGTTTATCGAATGCCTTCCCAGAATTAGTCAAAGATGGCGGTCGCGGTGGGCGTTTCGACCTTCGTAAAATTCCCAATGATGAACCCGGTATGGCGCCGCATGAAATTTGGTGTAATGAATCACAAGAGCGTTATGTGATTGCGGTAATGCCGGATGATTTAGCACGCTTCGAAGCGATATGTGAAAGGGAGCGCTGCCCATTCGCCGTGATCGGTGATGCATTGGAAGAACATGAATTGATTTTGGAAGACCCCAAGTTTGACAATAAACCGGTCGATCTTCCTATGTCTGTCTTGTTTGGTAAACCACCTAAGATGCACCGTTCGGTTCAGTCTAAAGCCTTTACCAAGCCGATGTTTGATTCCAGTGTGATCAATATCAATGAAGCGGCAGAAAAAGTATTACGCTTGCCATGTGTTGCCAGTAAGAGCTTTTTAATTACGATTGGTGACCGCTCCATTACTGGTATGGTTACTCGAGATCAAATGGTAGGGCCTTGGCAGGTACCTGTTGCTGATGTTGCCGTTACTTCGAGTGATTTGGAAGGTTATGCAGGTGAGGCGATGGCAATGGGTGAACGTACCCCGCTTGCCAATATTGACTCGCCAGCTTCTGGACGCATGGCAGTGGGTGAAGTGATTACTAACCTAGCCGCCGCGTCGATAGAAAAAATAGCCAATATTCGTTTGTCTGCTAATTGGATGGCCGCCGCTGGTCATCCTGGTGAAGATGATAACCTTTATAAAACGGTAGAAGCTGTAGGCATGTCCTTATGTCCTGCCTTGGGTATATCGATACCTGTTGGCAAAGACTCCATGTCTATGAAAACAGTTTGGCAAGAGGATCATGTCACTAAAACAGTCACCTCACCTTTATCCTTGATTATCACAGGCTTCGCGCCTGTCGTGGATGTGCGTAAAACGCTGACGCCAGAATTAAAGCGTGATCAGGGGCCAACGGATCTGATTTTGATCGACTTGGCTAATGGCCAAAATCGCTTGGGTGGTTCTGCATTGGCACAGGTTTACCAGCAAGTTGGTGCGGTCACTCCAGATGTTGATGATGCGGAAGATTTAAAAGCCTTTTTTGCTGTGATTCAAGGTTTGAATACAGATGAAAAACTATTGGCTTATCACGATCGTTCTGATGGCGGCTTATTCACTACCTTGGCTGAAATGAGCTTTGCTGGTCACACCGGCGTAGATATCAAACTCGATTACTTGGCTGAAGATGCGTCTCACTTTGCCAGAGAGTTATTTAATGAAGAGCTGGGTGCCGTGATCCAGGTTAGGCAAGAAGATACTGAGTTTGTGTTGCAGCAGTTTTCAGCCGCCGGTTTGGGAGAGCATACCTTGGTAATCGGTCAGCCTAATGACGATGACCATATTCGCTTCACTTTCGATGATGAAAAAGTGCTTGTTGAAAAACGAAGTCACTATCAGCGAATTTGGGCAGAAACCAGCTATCGCATGCAATCTCATCGAGATAATGCTGAGTGTGCTCAAGAAGAATTTGACACGCTGTTGGACGAAAAGGATCCTGGCTTAAACGTTGAACTAAGCTTTGACCCTAATGAAGACATCCTATCGGCTCCTGCCGTTCTTACAGGCGCAAAGCCTAAAATTGCGGTACTACGAGAGCAAGGCGTTAATGGTCAGCTAGAAATGGCGGCGGCATTCACGCGAGCAGGGTTTCAAGCTGTTGATGTACACATGAGTGACTTGATTGCCGGTCGACAACGACTGACGGATTTCAATGCTTTAGTGGCTTGTGGGGGCTTCTCTTACGGCGATGTGTTGGGTGCCGGTGAAGGTTGGGCTAAATCTATTTTGTTCAATCAATCAGTACGTGATCAGTTTGCCAGTTTCTTCGAAGACCAAAATACCTTGGCCTTGGGCGTCTGTAATGGCTGTCAGATGTTATCCAATCTTCGCGAATTGATACCGGGCTCGAAATACTGGCCTCACTTTGTAAGAAACCGTTCAGAACAATTTGAAGCACGTGTCGCTTTATTGTCGGTTAATAAGACCAAATCTATGTTCCTTGATGGGATGGCTGGGTCGCGAATTCCTGTCGCGGTAGCACATGGTGAAGGTCGGGCTGAATTTTCGAATCCGCAGAAGTTGTTAACCTTAAAAGAAGCCAATCAGTTGGCTCTGCAATATGTTGATAACTATGGGGCAGTGGCTTCTCGCTACCCCGCTAACCCAAATGGTTCTCCAGAAGGGTTGGCCGGAGTTTGCTCCGAATCTGGTCGTGTCACGATTATGATGCCGCACCCAGAGCGAGTATATCGAAGTGTTCAGAACTCATGGCACCCAAATGATTGGGCTGAAGATGCCCCTTGGTTACGCATTTTCAGAAATGCGCGTAAGTGGTATTTATAATAAAAAAATCAGTGTGCGTACATTCCGTTACATGCATGTAACGGAATGTAAAAAACTGTTGTTTCTTTGTTTCTCGACCTCTGACAATATGCTGTCAAACTGATCAAAATTGACCCAAAATATCAAATAATAAGAACAATAAATTGACAAAGCGGCAAGAAGTGACATTTTTTTGAATTTTTTATGCACATTGTTGCTCTAACTTGGTGCCTGTGTATTTCTCTCATTTAAAAACTGCTGTTTATAACTATTGACATATGTAACCTGTTGAAAGATATGGTTATTTTTCTTTCGTTCAAAAAACTACCAACTTGAGTAAAAGTGAGTAAATATGGGAGTTCTGGGGCGTTCTCCAAAATATATCCCCAGAGTTATCCACAGATTTTGTGGGTAACTGTGAATGATAGTTTCATTTCTTTATGTCAACTTATTTAAGCTGAATTAGTGGTGTTTCTTTGATTTTTTTAGCATAAAAAGTGGAGACGATATGTATAAATTTTCTTTCTTTGTGCCTTTAGCGTTTTCAGACAAAGTTAAACAGGCTGTATTTGATGCTGGCGCAGGGCGTCTTGGTGATTATGCAGAATGTTCATGGGAAACATTAGGCACGGGACAATTTAAACCGCTCGAAAATAGTCAGCCTTTTATTGGAAAACAAAAGCACTTAGAACGGGTTCAAGAATTGAAAGTCGAGATGGTCTGTGAAGAAGAGTGTATCAGAACGGTGATAGATGCTTTCAAACAGGCACACCCGTATGAAGAACCTGCCTATGAAGTGATTAAATTGGAACGCTTTTGACGGCGTTTTTTTCTTGGGTTGCGAAGGGATTAGTCGCTCGGCGTCCCCAAGGATGTGCACTTTACTGGCGTGGTGATGGACGTAGACCAGGTCCACAACAACGTCGAAGAAAAGAAAAACTGCTACGAAGGCTGGGTCGCGTTTAACCGAGCATCGGGCATGCGCAGTTCTGCCTACGAGCACCAAATTCCCGAGCAACTATTCTCGACAGACACCGAACAGGCAGAAGGGGTCTCCACCGCAAAAGCTCTCGCACTCGCCATGGCGCAAGGTCAACGCATTTATACTCTGACATCCGAAAATGCCTCTGAGCTTAACAACATCAGCATTGATGAGGGTGCGCGGGCGGAAGTACAACAGGCCTTGGTCCAAGGCATGGAAGTAACCGTTCATCAAGCGCCCATTAATGTCAATGGTTGGGAGGGAAGTGGATATTCTGTTCTGGACCCTGAGTTGGGTGTGGGGGCTTATCAGATTAGTGGTGGGGCGAGTGGGGGTGTTCTATTCGCCCTTGGCACCACGATGGGTGCACTTTTTAGCATATCCATAATGCTTGGACCAGATATTCTTAGTAGTCCAATAGCGGGTCAAACCTTAATAGCTACAGCCCTCCTTGCAACTGCCATAACTTCTTTTGCTATTGGTTTGATAGTCCTTGCAACAGACAAGCAAGGAGCTATTGCTAGTTTCATGGCTGGTTTCTCATCGTCCATTGCTATACTTGGGATAGGTGAAGCAGCTCAAAGCTCGAAGTTATCTAGATCAGGGAAAGCGGCAGCTATTGGTGGAATTATAAGTTTGGTATACACCTTCATAAATGAAGCTATTGGATAGTGAGTAGTTATTATGTTTTTAGTTATTGGCATTTTACTTGTCCTATATTCAACCTTAAGGATGAAAAGTAAAGATCAGATAATTGACAGGCGCGCTGTAAAAGCCGTTTTATATGGTGGAATTGTATTATTCTCATATGGCCTAATAGATGCGTTCTACTTATGATTGCTTAAAGAAATCTGAAATGTTTGGGGTCACCCATTAGTCGTAAGCTGTCAATAGGCCGAGTAAACTCCGAGTGTTTTCACTCAGTCGTTTCTTCTTGGTTGATTTTTAGTAGTTTGCGCCCCAAACCTGCATGGCATAAACCAAATATGCATCAAGAAGGTTAATATTTTAAAATTTCAGTAAGCTATCAGTGAAATTAATCATTTATTAAACTCATATGGATAAGCTAAGTCATGCGTTTAGCGTTTCTCGACATTGAAACAACTGGGTCACGCGCTACGCGAGATAGAATTACCGAGATTGCCATTAAGGTATGGGAAAAGGGCGAGACAATTAAAGAATGGCAAAGCTTGGTAGACCCTGAGGTTTCCATTCCACCCTTTATTCAATCTTTGACGGGTATAACCAACGAGCTTGTTAAAGCTGAACCGGTTTTTAATGAACTTGCCGAAAAAATAGATGAATTGACAAAAGATTGTATATTTGTCGCTCATAATGCCCGTTTTGATTATGGGTTTGTAAAGTCTGAATTTCGCCGTTTGAATATCACTTGGAATCGTCGAGTTCTGTGCACAGTCAAGTTAGCAAAAGCGCTTTATCCGCAATATAAAAGGCATGGCTTAGATGCCTTGATTGAACGGCATGGCATCCAAATTAAAGAACGTCACAGGGCCATGGGTGATGTCGATGCGATGTTGGATTTTTACATTATTGCCAGCCAAGAGCATACGAAAGATAAATTTGATGAAGCAATAAGTCGTCAACTTAGATTGTCTTCCTTGCCCAAAGGGCTAAGTGAAGAGCAAGTCAGACAAATACCGAATACGCCAGGCGTGTATCGCTTTTATGGCGAAAATGATGCGCTTTTGTATGTTGGAAAAAGTGTTAATTTATATCAGCGAGTGATGAGTCACTTCTCTTCTGATCATCTTTCTACCAAAGAGATGACCATTGCCCAAAGCATTACACATCTTGACTGGACAGAAACAGCAGGGGATCTGGGTGCGCAATTGCTCGAACTTAAACAAATAAAAAGCCTGAACCCTATTTATAATCGCCGCTCCAGAGCTAGTAAAACGTTAGTGTCGATTAAATTAACAAAAAATGAAGCTGGTTATTTATGCGCTTCCTTATCCAGAGAAATTGAGTTTGATCAACTTGACCAATGTTATGGCCTCTATCGCAGTTTGCAGGCGGCACGGAAAGCACTAGTTGATGTCGCCAATAAAAACAGTTTGTGCCGAAAGTTGTTGGGTTTAGAAAAAGGACGGGGCGCCTGTTTTGGGCAACAAACCCATACTTGCCGTGGTGCCTGCATAAGCCAAGAAGAGTCGGAACGCTATAACTTAAGAATGCAGATTGCATTCCACGCCTTACAGTTAAAAGTATGGCCTTATGACGGTATGATCGGGATTAAAGAAAGGCATCCTTCGCGCTCATGGGAGCAGATGCACATTATTTATAATTGGAGCCATCTTGCGACTATCGACACTGACGATGAACTGCATCATGTTCTGGAACATGGCCCAGACGATGTGATTGGTTTTGATTTAGATTCCTATAAATTACTGACTACAGCGATCTTGTCACCAGCTTCAAATTTACCAATAACACAATTTAAAGGGTTTGGTAATAATTAAGAACACAGAAAGGGTCTGACTCCGGACAGAATGCACCCACCTCAACCGTAGGGGCGTACCTATGTGTGCGCCCTTGACCATTTCCATATTCATCTCCGATGGCACAACCAAGACAACGGAATTCCGTGGGTTCAGACCCCAGAAAAGGGACTCTGGTGTCTGCCCCCTAAGCAGACATTGGGACATACTCCACTCAAACTAGCAAGACTTCCCGCATTCACTATTTGAATGCTCATAAGATATTTCAGGAGCGTTTAATCTAGTCGGATGCAATGAAACTGAATCATCCCAAAGTCGACGCCACAATAATCCAAGTCGCTTCATTTCAATTTGATCTTCAATTCGTACGGCTCGTTTCGCTTCTATCACGCCACTTGGTAGCAAGGTGCCAATAGCGAAATTGAATGCGTAATTATTTTCGAAGCCCATTCTTAGGTCGGTCATGACAATGTGCATGTCTCGTTCAGAGGCGCGATAGAAGCCTTTGGTAAACCATTTTAGACGGGCCGTATCCCAGTGCTCAGAAATACCCTCAAGGAGTTGCTCTCCTTTTGGGTAGGCTCTGAATTCGATGGTCTCGGGCTCTTCCCAGAGCGCAACATGGCTGACTCGGTAGTGGTTTTCTTCAAGAATGACCACTCGCCAAATCAAGGTATTAAACGGGGTAGGTGTGCTCAATATCGCTTGCGGCTCAATCTCTTGTTGTGTCAATGCGCTGTCGAGTTTGTTATGAAGCAAAGCCTTGGCTGTTAAAGACCAGCCTAGATAAACCGTACTGAGACAAAGAGCAATAAGTGTTGCTTTCGTCGCTTTTTTTGTTCGCCACCCCCATATGCCAGCAAACAATAACCCTAATAACAGAGGCACGGTATACAGTGGGTCGATAATAAAAACGCTTGATATTCCGAAGGGGTAATCAGTAAACGGCCAAAGAAGTTGGGTCCCGTATACTGTGAAGGCGTCTAAAAAAGTATGAGTCCAGAGAATCGCTAGTACGGTAATAGCCCATTGCGTGCGATAAGGCCTTGAGGCAGCGTGGCCTTTTAAAATTAACCAGACCAGAATGGGCGTTGCTAATAATTGTATAAAGAGGCTGTGACTGAATCCCCGATGAAAGGTGAAGTCTTCTACTTCACCGCCAAACGCAATCAAAACATCAAGATCAGGCAGGGTACCTAAGGCGGCGCCAATAACGGGGGCTATGTAACCGATTTTTCGACCCATTAACGAATGACCTACAACAGCGCCCAGTGCTGCTTGAGTAACAGAATCCATTTATTACCTCAATGTTTTGGTTTTGAATAAAATTTCGGTAGGAGAGTATAAGTTATATCGCCACTCACATAGTCAGATCTATTCTCAAATTGCCCAATGAACAGAAAATTATGATGATTTATTTCGTGGCGGAGAAGTGATGTTTGAACTTGTCACATTTAGCTTATTGAACGAACGGATGCTGAAGGGCTGTCTGTGAGCGATGCGAAACCGGGGATGGCGATAAGTGAAATACAGGATAGTGTGTACTTCACTTTACGCACCTTACACGTTGTCTGTTTTAAGGGTGAGCGGCGTCGCGCTAAAAAAACCAATCGCGCTTAGCATTTCAGTGGCTTGATGGCTCATGTCATCACTGGCAATGAATGTATTTTCGGCAAGTATGGCGTTCGCCCTTGTTATTGAATCTATTTGAGTGATGGCGCTGTTTATCTGTTCGATCCCGTTCCTTTGTTCTTCGGCTGAAATGGCTAATTGGTTCATGACGGAACAAACACGCTCAACTGAGCTTACGATTTTCTCTAGCGCTACACCGGATTTATTAACAAGTTCAGTGCCTTCTTCAACCTTGTCGACAGAGTTTTTTATTAACAGCTTTATTTCCTTTGCCGCTGTGGCAGACCTGAGTGCTAAGTTTCTAATTTCACCGGCGACCACGGCAAAGCCACGGCCTTGTTCACCCGCTCTTGCAGCTTCAACGGCTGCATTTAGCGCTAATAAATTCGTTTGAAATGCTATTTCATCGATGACGCCGATGATATCTAAAATTTTATTGCTAGCTTGATCGATACTTGTCATTGCACCAATGGCTGCGTCGACGATGATGCCGCCTTGTTGGGCTGTTTGTTGAGCGTCGAGTGAAAGCTTATTGGCCTCGCTAACACTTTCGACATTTAAGGCCACTACTTGAAATAGCTCTTCTACGCTTGCTGCCGTTTCTTCCAAAGAAGATGCTTGATCTTCTGCTCGAGTGCTGAGCAATCGGTTACTTTCAATAATGTTAGAACTTCCTGTTTTTACATCACTCGCTGCAGTTTTTATTTTATCAATGACCTCCGTTAAGGTGGTGATAGTTGAGTTGGTATTCGATTGTAATTTTGCAAAAGCACCAGAATATTGAGTTTGTATTTTATTCGATAAGTTGCCCTGAGCCATGCTTTCCATAACAAATGAGAGATCATTCAGCAGCGTTTCATTTATGTCGACTAGCTCATTGATACCGGCGCTGAGAGTTTTGAAAAAGCCTGACTTGTTGTCTGTGTTTATTCTTTGGCTCAGGTTTCCTTCACGCGCATCATTCACCATTCTTTGAATGTCACCTTCTATCGCTTCTTTTAGGTTTTCGATCGTCAGGTTGGCGTCATTTTGCAGTTCTGCAAAAGCACCTTGGTATGTGTTATCGATTCGTTGGCTTAAATCACCTTGGGATAAGGCTGAAAAGATTCTTGCGGTATCATCGACAACTTGCTGATTGGTCTCCATTAAGCTGTTAATGTTTTTGCTTAAGTCCAGATAGAAGCCCTTATGCTCAGAAGAGTCTATTCTTAAGCTTAAATCACCTTGTTGAGCTGCTTGGAGAACTTTTTGTAAATCGTTTTCAATGATGTCCGAGATTTTCTGTTGCATGTCCATCATGGAGCCCATGACGCCTGTGCAATCCTCAGAGTCTAAGGTTGTTGAAAGATCACCTTGAGCTATTTTACGGCAGACTTGATGGAGTGACTGCGGGTCTGCGCCGAGTTGCCTTAACACATTACGTGTTAAATAAAGTGTAATTAAAGAGCCAATAACAAGCGCTAAAATAGCGCCGCTGATTGTGATGAAGACAGTCGCATCTGCGGTATTCTGCTGGTCGTTATTTCGTTCAACAATTAATTTCTTTTCTTCTTTAATAAACGCACCTAGGATCTCACGCATATTATCCATATGCTGTTTACCAATCCCCAGTTCAATAAACCGAATCACATCTTCTATGGTTCTGTTTTCTTTTGTCATTTCACGGCGCGCAGTAGTGTTTGATTTGGCCGCTGCTTGAGATACTTCCGTTCTATATTGAATGGCGACTTCAACGTGCTCTTTCAGCCATGTATCTTTGATTCTTGCCACATCTTCAAGTCGACTGACCTGCGCTGGGTTATCGGATACCTTTTCTTTTGCTTCAGTAATCGTTTTTTCAAAGGTATCTTTTCCAGCGTGATATGGCTCCAGGAATTCTTCTTTACCAGCGACGAGATAGCCTCTTAACCCTGTCTCCATATTGATTAAGGATGCAGTGATTTTATTGCCAAGTTCAATGGCTTGGTAGGTATGCGAAACCCATTTATTGGTTTCAAGTAATTTTTCGACGCTCACGTAAACGACGCTCGCTATGATGATGAAAAGTACCAAGGGTGCGGAGAAACCAAGAATTAATTTTCTTTTTAATTCTAGTGTATGAAACCAAGACATAAACACAGAGTTCCTATTAGTTTTTTCGTTGTTGAGAGCATTTTTAACAGTATAGTCAAGATTTATGAGGATAAAATGTAGGCTTGCAAAATCGCCTTTTTGATCGACTAATTTTGTCTTTATCATGGCAGTAAACAGCACAGCCTTAGCTGCAGAAAATTTGACTCTAGCCTTTAAGGTTTTCGCTTATGAGATTAGCCCAATGAAAGGCTTTGAATTCATCAAAGTGGTTTAAACGCCATGCTGAGCTGATGCCTGAAAATGTCAAATAAGTCACGTTATTTCATAATGACAAGCTGAAAATGTTCGTAAAAGAACATTCTGTTTTATATAATCCGCGTTTCATTACATCTGTGCGTTAGTTTTGACTACGTATAATAGACAAGGGAAACTTTTATCTTATGGATATCGAACAGCTTGCTCACCTTGAAACCTTGGAGCGTACCCAAAAATACTCCAAACTTATTAAAGAGATTAAACTCATTGTTCAGCAGGATAGGGCAGCATTTTCCCATCCATTTATCAAACGCTGGTGTGGTATTCGCTGGCGCAACTTTTTTCTCACGGAAGCGTGTCGCGATAAGCTTGCACTTAAAAAGGCAGATAAAACCAAATTATTGGGTTTTAGAGATAAGCGCCCGGACATGCAGAAAATTGCCGAACGTTATCTAAGAGGCGATGAAATTAGAGAATGGTCTTTATCCCTACCTGAATTTAAAAAGCCAAGAAAAATTAAAAAAACGACCTTAATATTCTCGCCAGGCTTAATTAATGGCATGTTACCCGTCAGAGCTTTTCAGAGCGCGTTTCCAAACATCGAAGCTGACTTAGGTATTCGAATTATTCGGGCTGATAATCACCCCATGCGGGGCTGTAAAGAAAATGTTTCAGATCTGATACAAGCAATAGAGCACGGTGCAGGTTTAGCGGCAAATACAAAGGAAATCGCGCAGGATGAAAGAGCGGCTCCTGAGGATATCGTTCTAATTGGCTATAGCAAAGGCGCGCCAGACATCTACCAGTTGTTGGTAGAGAGACCAGATTTAAAAGACCGTATTCGCTGCATTTTCAATTGGGGTGGGGCAATAGGCGGATCTTATCTCGCCGATGATATTTATAACTCTATTAAAGATATGAAAATGCCGAAGGTTGAAAAAGCAATGACATCCTTGTTATCGCTTATTTCTCCTGCAATCAATATTCAGTCTGGAATGCTGCGACGTTTTGATGAATACAATATCAAGGAAGCAGTGCGCGACCTGACCACTCATGCAAGAAATGAGTTTCTGGAAACGCATACGCCTTTTTTGAATCAGCTTGGTATTCCCATTTTTAATATCACGGGGTCAACGACCGCAGTGGATGTACCTTACTTTCAGATACAAGGGGTCATGGAAATTAATCGCTATGATTCAAATAACGATATGCAGCTCACCCAAGCGCAGTCCAAGTTAAGAATACCGATGGCAACTGATCTGGGCATGTTAAGAGCACATCACTGGGATATGTCATACGATGCTTTTCCAAAATTGATGCGTTTTGGATCGCCGAATCTTGATCACCCTTTCCCCAAAGAAGCCGCTGTTCGAGCCATGCTGATGTTAGGTATTGAGTTAGGTTTGATTGATTAGTGCAGCTGCTGAATTCTGTTAACGCTCGGCCTTGCTAGGAGAAAAAAACTCCTAGCGGGGCGTTATGGTTAAACGGCTATTGAAATACATATCGGTAATAAAAAACTCGCCGATGGATTCGCCGGTATCACCAAAAGAAAAGTGCTGAATATCGAGGTCGCCTTTAAAGCGCGTATTGAAGGCAATGGCATCTTTCTTGGTTTTCTTTTTCGACTTATCGGTTCCCTGTTCGGCGCCAATCACATCTAAGACCGCTTCTTTCATTGAATAAATTTCGCGCTCGGCATGAGCAAAGCCGAATGACGAATTGCCGACGCTATTATCTTGGGTATCTAAATTGAGCCCGGATAAATCCCCCCGATTATTATGAATTTGAAGGTTTGATATTTGGATGCCAGATAAATCTAGGTAGACATCCAAGTCGGTCACTTTAAAATATGAATTCCAGGTGATGCCATTGTCGTTGAGATTGTGTGAGTCATCTTTGAAGGCTTTGATGTGAAGATCATGCGGTCCTAAATAACCCTGAATACTAAAGTTACTCATTAGTGTGGTCGAGGTTGATCCGGAACTGTCACTAGAACTCAAGCCAGATTTGAGCGATTTATTGGTTTGAGTCGTTTGGCCTAATTGAGCACCATTAAAGGCGAGACCGATTTCATTGATCGAATATTTAAAATCAACGGCTCGATTGACCAAATTTTCTGCGTCTTCATAGCTGGCGTTAACAAAGTTTTTACCTGAGCGCCCGCTACCGTTTGCATAAGCTTGTTGTCCGCCATCTTTTTCCCAAGGGTCAAGATAGGCATAGTGGATGATTAAATCGCCTTCCTCGTAATATTGTTTATCATCTACCTCTAGATGATTTCGTCTAGGGTCTTTGCCCTCAGCCAAGTCTTTGAAGTCCTCTTCAGCCATGGTATTGCCATTTTCCAAATAGGTTTTCGCTAAATCACGAAACTGAGCAAAACCATAGAGATGGCCTTCTTCACTCGTGTTGGCATTGGCGTTTTGTATGCTGATGTTGACTCGAAGGTTATCTAACTGATCCGTATAGAATGTGTTGTTTGGGTGGCCGTCGTTGCCATGGCCGCCTACTTTAATCGCCGGATTAGTAAACATATCTGAGTCTAGGTACTCGAACTCAGTCAGCTTGGTGAGGCTACTGGTATCAATGGTTAGCCCAGCTTGGCCTGAATGACTGGCGAGAGTCGAGTCGTCTAATAAAGCTACTTCTGCACATACTGTCGATACGAAAAAAGGAGTTAACAAAATAGAGGCAGCAAGCTTTTGCATGAAACTAATCCTTTAGTTATGTGGCTGAGCGCCACGAGGTGACATTATTGTTTTTTTCGATTATAAGGTAGCGTTTGGATATTTCCACAGCTTCTTAATAAGTTTTTCGAATTTTTGAAGTGCTTTGTATTTTTGAAAGAAGGTCACAGGTGAAAAGGCTTTTTTTTTCTTGTCACTCCCTCAAATGGGGGATGCCCAAGTCTAGAAATCAGGCATAAAGTAGTTGCCTCAATTTCGTTCCACAAAAATAACAAGAAATATTTATGCAAGCTAAAACCCCTAGAGTTATCTTTTTTGGTCTGTGCTTTGTTAGCGCGCTTTCTTTTTTACTGCTCTTTTATTTTGATGACGGAGGTGATGTTGGTCAGGCTGCAGACGCGGATTTTGTGATTAATGCAGATCACCAGGTGTTAGATGCTGCCCCAGCAGTGCCGCCGAAAATAGCTCAGTTGGCTTTAAAAGAATCGGCGAAAAATATCGTCCCTGATGATTTGGAAAACCCGTTTTTTGAAGCAGAAACCAAAGCGAGGCTTATTCAAGTGGCTGATACCTTCGCTGAAGATATCCAGTATCCCGATTATTCCAAACCGATCCGCCACCCAAGTGAACTGGGCAAATATCTACCTAACCAAAGTATCGCTTCCAGCCTTCCTTTAGAGGCCAAGAAAGAGGATAGCCCGCGGATTTCGATCAAGGCGTCTAAGTTACAGTATTTCAAGGGTGAAGCGATTACAGGTACCGCGATGGTAGAGGGGCTTGTTGGAAATGAATCCGTAGAAGTAAGTGCGCGCTTAGTCAGTCGGGGCGACGTGCTAACGCAAACCGAGGCGGAGCCTCAGGATGGCCGTGGGCAGACATTCCATATTCAATTTTCAGCGGGTGACATCCCTGAACTCGGTGACAGCGAAGGCGAAGCAGCGTCGGATGAGCTTCGTTTAATTGCACGTTTCACGATCAATCAAAAAGTTTATGAAATCGGGACACCGGTAAAATATGCGCAAGCGGTAGCGAGCATTGACTACGTTGCCGATGCCCAAGTGAACGATACTTTTCTTGAAATACCCGTTTATCTGACAACGCAACAGCTTGGTTATCATCAAATTAGCGGTAATCTTTATCACGCGGAAACCGGACAAGCGCTGATTCATTTGAGTGCTGAAAAAGAGTTGCTCGTGGAAAAGGATTTTATTTTATTCAAAGCTCACATTGCTGCTTTAAAGGCTACCGGTCATGAAGGGCCTTATTTGTTGAATGATTTAACGCTGACGCGGATGCCGTCACCGCCGAATTTTGCGACCGAGTTTGGCACGGTACCGGACGAAGGTATCCACTTGAGAGGTTACCCTTTTGAGGATTACAGGGATGAGGCTTATGTCGATGAAGAGGCGCAAAGCCGATTGGAGTTTTTAAGTAAATTAGGAGGTCAACGATAAGGAAAATATCACGATAGTCATGAAGACAAACATATTAACAATTAGACATTCTCAAAATAAACATAAAATGGAGAACCATAATGAAGTTATACCAAAAACTCTTGGCAGTGTGCCTAGCGGCCACAGCTTTTTCGACCCAAGCAGCGCAATTAGCAGGCAAAAATGTTCTGCTGATTCAAGGCTTCCTCCCACAGCACCTAATTGCTAATCCAAGTGATAACGGAAAAGCAGCCAGTGACAACTACTGGAGCACCTTTGACGCCTCGTTGAAGAACTCAGGCAATAGTAATGTGCTGCATTATCCTTCGAACGAAAGAATTGAAGGCTCTGGTGGTATTGCGTCTATTGTCGCAGCGCAGTTAAATCCTATTTTGTCGAGCGGTTATTGTGATAACCAATGTGTCGTGATTACGCACTCAACTGGCGACTTAGTGATGCGTTACGTGATGGCGAACAAGAACTCTCTTTTGGGAAGTAGTCTGGCGAATCGTTTAAAAGTTGCGGCGATTATCGATATGGCCGGCGCGGGGGGTGGAACAGAACTGGCAGCCTTAGGTGTGGATATTATTAATGGCGTGAACCATGGAACGGACGTGATCGAAGCCTTATTAGATTGGGCCGGGTTTAACTTCGAGCTTGGCATTAATCCGGGTGTGATGCATAACCTTCAACCTTCAATTGCGCGTAATACCGCAACAACCAATATTCCATCTATTCCACGGTTACGTATCGCGTCAACCGGCGATGAATTATACGGTTTTATCACACACCCGTTTATTAAAGGGAAAGATGATAGCGTGGTACCTTTACATAGCGCCTGTGGTTCAGCCTATCCTGACGCTTACGATTCTTGTATGCGTGACCTAAGAATAGATGGCCGTGTTACCAGTGTTAGCAAAGCGCCATCTTCTAGCCAGTTATATAATTATCACTATCCTGTGATTATGAGTGAAAGTATGCCGCATAACTCTATGCAAGCGAATCATAAAGGTCACGATATGACTTTCGCCTTAACCAGCGCAAACCGCTACGGTTCGAGTAGTGCAAAGACCATTGATATTGATGTTGAGTACTACCACATTTATGCATGGTGGGATTGGTATAATAAATACCGTTATATCAGCAATGCGTCGAATAAAAATATGGGGCAGGTGATCTTAGCGTCTTTTGAATAATGGAATCAAAAAAGCCGGAATGATGTTATTCATTCCGGCTTTTTTATACTTGAATTTAATGATCGGCTTAGATCATTCGGGCCACATCAACAGAAACCGATAGAATGGGACCTTTGCCACCGCCAAAGATAACGCCTTTGACCGGGGTGACGTCGTAATAATCACGACCTTCGGCCGTGACGATATGCTGATTGCTGGCACGCACATCGTTGGTCGGGTCAAACTCTATCCAACCTTCTTCGGGCGAAAAATAAGCGACCCAGGCATGGGTGGCGTCAGCCCCGACCAGTTTTTCCTGTCCCGGTGGCGGTAGCGTTTCCATATAACCGGAAACATATTTTGCAGGAATTCCCATCGCTCTTAAACAACCCACTTCGAGGTGAGCAAAGTCCTGACAAACTCCGCGCTTATGTTCCAGCACCTCAGATAATGGCGTGGCTATTGTGGTAAAACCCGGTGTATAGGTGAAATCGTCATAAATGCGTTTGGTGAGTTCTGAAACACAGGCATTTAAGGGACGGGATAAATTAAACGATGGCCGAGCATAATCTGCTAAGGCATCGTTAGTTTTGATCATCGGAGAATCGAGAATAAACTCTTTTGCTTTAAGCACTTCCGCAGTATTTGTCTGATGTAAGTAATGAAGTGCATCGCCATAATTCATACCTAAGTCAAAATTTAACGCGGTACTTTTGTCCTGTATTTCTATCTGGCTTTCCGCGGTGATGGATAACTCAGTGTGAGGCGATTGAATTTCAAAATGGTAGCTTTGATTGCCAAAATAATCGCTGCGTTTGTTGGTATGAATAGGCTGAGGTGACACGCTGATCCGACTATTCAAGCATTTTTGCCGATCGGTATTTCGAGGGACTAAGTTAGCTAGGTTATAACAGTGCGTGACGCGAGACGCGTATTTATACTTTGTAATATGTACGACTTTATAACGCATTAAACAACAACCTTTCTAACAAACTAAGAGCGTCTCTGGGCAGAGCTGGCTCGCATTATTCACCCCAAAAGGTAGTGACCAATTGTTGGGGATCAATTCGATGATCGAAATATTTATCACTGATAATATTACTGAATTCAGAGAGTAGTTTATTCAGTTGATTCAGCAGAGTCGCTAGATTTTCTCGCGTGTCATCTGTAGCTTCGACCAGTTTTGCAATACGGGAAAGCTTTAAGCTGGTAATTGCTTCAAGCAAGACCCTGTCTTCATCCATCAGTTCTCGTAAGTTGGTGTCCGTTTTTCGTAAGGCTGAAAAATGGCTTTGTAGTTGTTCAAACTGGAATATTAACGAACGAGGATTGCTGCCATCTAGCATGACCAACTCCAGCCCTAATTCCAAACCTGCTCGTGCCCGGCTATGTCGGCGATAGGTGATCAGTACTTCCATAGAGCGAAGCATGGCATGGAGCAAGGTTTCATGGTCAGACTTATCGACAACAGGGGTGATGAGGGTGGTGATCGTTTTCATGATCTGTATGGCCCGTTCAACCCGTCGGCCCATATCCATAAAATGCCAGCCAACACCTCTGACCATACTTTCCTGCATTAAACCGGATAAGGCGATTAAAGGAATCACCAAGGGGTCGAGTGCTTCTTCGGGAGCAGAAGATAAGCCGCTTGCCAGCGAGCCTTCTAGGTTATCGAGCGCATCACGTATATCGTTAATGACTCGAATGGTGTCTGATGACAGCAGTTCTTTGGATTCATCTGCACAGTAAAGTAAGGAGTTCAGGGTAGATTTAATACTACCCGGGCGATTGCCGTCTTTGATGATCAGTAACAATTCCGCTTCGGGATTCGCCAGTAGCTTTTCGCTCGCATCGATAAAACCCGGTTGCGTGCCGGTTACTTCAGTAATGGAACGAAGTAAAACGCGTTTGGATTCTTGGCTAATCGGTTGCTCTGCATTGACCAGCATAAAGACGGTACGCAGAATGCGTAATGCGGCTTCCGCTCTTTCTGCATATCGGCCCAGCCAGAATAAGTTCTCCACGACCCGGCTTGGCAAGCTTACCAATAACGCGTCAAGTTCAGCCTGACCGGCCTCTAAACTATTGTCTTCGGAAACGCGCTCAGGTTCAGTTGCTGTGACCCAAGTGTCTTTGCTTGGACAGCCAGACTGCATGCTGATTAGTTGCTGCCCCACGCCAAGGCCAACACGGGTTAGACCGCCTGGCATGACAATGTAGGTGTTATCAGCTGCGACTGAAAAGGTGCGAAGTATCGCCGGTCTGGGCTCTAGAGTGTTATTACTCAGAGTAGGAACATGTGACTTTTCAAGACGCTCCTGAGCGACAAACTGCAAGGGTTTTTGTTTTATCTTAGCGAGTAGCTCAGCTAAGGCAGCGTCGGAAAGGTCACCTCCCCAAATGCTTTGAATACCTGAACCTCGGTAGATAGGCTTGATGATTAAAGACTTAATATTTGCACAAACGAATTTATAATCTTCCGGGTCGCCACACCAATAGGTTTTCACTGAATCCAAGCGCAGGTCGCGGCCTAATAAGGATTTGCTGATTCTGGGTAGGTACTTCAGGAGGATTGGGTTTTCCAACACACCAGAGCCCAAAGGGTTGGCCATAATGACGCGACCTGAACGAATCACATCTAACAAACCGGGTACACCTAAGTGGGAGTCACTACGTAATTCCACCGGGTCACAAAAGACATCATCTATACGTCTGAGGATAACATCGACTCGTCCCAAACCTTCCAGAGATTTCATCCAGACAAACCCATTTCTGACCACCAAGTCACCACTTTGTACCAGTGGAAAGCCAAGGTAGTTTGAAATGTAAGAATGCTCAAAATACGTTTCGTTGTGCGCCCCCGGCGTTAATACAACAACCCGGGCTTGGTTTTCTGAAGGTGACAGTGAGGTCAGTTTTAGGCGAAGGCGTTGAAAAAAACTAGCAAGGCGGTGTACATGGCTATCTCTGAATAAGCTTGGAAATACCCGCGACATCACCGTCCGGTTTTCGAGTACGTAGCCAGCGCCACTGGGTGCCTGAGTTCGGTCTGACAAAACGCACATGCTACCATCACTGCGCTGTATCATATCGACTGAATGAAGTATGAGTTCGTGTTCGCCAGGAATTTGAATGCCCTGACAAGCCCGCAAAAATCCGCCATGCCCAAATAACGCTTCAGGTGGCAAGGCAAGGTGCTTGAGTAAATTTCGGGGCCCGTAAAAGTCGCGTAGCATCAAGTTAAATAATTCAGCACGCTCTAGAAGACCAGCTTCAATTTTTGCCCAATCTTCACTGCCAATGATGGCGGGAACTAAATCAAGTTCCCAGTGGCTATTGGGTGAAGAATTGTCATCGTAGATGTTATAGGTGACACCGTCATCGCGAAGGATGCGTCTGGCTTTGTCCTGGCGGTCACGAAGTGCATCTGCGCCGAGATCGTCAAGACTATTTAAAAGATAGTTCCATTCTGGCTTGATAGAACCGTCTTTTGAATACACCTGATCGGGAATGGCATCTGCGGGGCGATTATATTTCAAACCGGAGGTCCCCTGAGTTTGCCCCTGAAGCTGTGCCTGCATTTGTAGCTGAGGTTGTGGTAAGGGCTGATTTTGGGGATAAGGTGAGTCGGACACAATTGTCTACCTGAGTCGATGTAAAGCTAGGATTGTCGTTGCGCAAAAAGCACCTGTTTAAACAGTCTAGCATTATATACCTATTTTCAAGTGACGCCCGAAATAAGTCAGCATTCAGAAGATTAATTCTGTACTGACTTATTTTTACAAGACTAGCTTTATAAAAAGTCCTTTTTTTTCAATGATTTATTTGGTTAAGTGCAATGCCTCGGTCTGCGTAAATCGAGTGTGTAAGGATATTCATTCGTCGGTTCCTCTGGCGGGGGTTCCATCGGACGAGGTGCTTCTTTGTGCTCAAAGAACTCTCTCAGGGCATTCACTTCAGGTCTGGGGGTAAACGGACCTTGCGTGTGGCTTAAGTTATCAAAGCGGTTAATTCGCCTAGATTCTGCTTCAAAAGAGTTTACGGGGAATGTGTCATAACTGCGTCCGCCCGGATGGGAAACGTGATAAGTACAGCCACCAATCGACTTGCCGTTCCAAGTGTCGATCAAATCGAATACCAAAGGAACATTCACGCCAATTCTGGGGTGAAGGGCAGAGGGGGGCTGCCATGCGCGATAACGGACAGCGCCTACGTATTCGCCTTGTCTGCCTGTGTTGCGTAAAGGTACACGGCGGCCATTGCAGGCCAACACATAGCGGCTTTCCGTTAAGCCAGAAATTTTGATTTGAAGCCGTTCCACAGAAGAGTCGACATAACGGGCTGTGCCAAAGCTGCTGCTTTCTTCGCCTAAGACGTGCCAAGGCTCGATCGCCCAGCGAAGCTCCATCTCAATATCGTCTAGTTTGACCCGACCATAATGGGGAAAACGAAATTCTTCAAAAGGCGCGAGCCAGTCGAGTTCGAATTGATAGCCATGGCTTTGCAAGTCGTCGACCACATCTTTCATATCTTGCCAAATATGGTGCGGCATCATAAAGCGATCATGTAGTGCGGTGCCCCATCTGACCATAGGTTTGTTGTAGGGCATTTTCCAAAATCGTGCCAGCAAGGCTCTAATCAATAAAGCTTGAACCAGCGCCATTCTGCTGTGAGGCGGCATTTCAAAGCCGCGAAACTCAAGGATGCCTAAACGACCGCTGGCACTGCCTGGTGCGTAAAGCTTATCTATACAAAACTCAGAACGGTGGGTATTGCCGGTGATATCAATGAGCAGGTTGCGTAATATTCTATCGACCAACCAAGGTTGTGGCACTTCGCCATCGGTAATTTGGGAAAAGGCAATTTCCAGTTCATATAGCATCTCAGCTCTACCTTCGTCTACCCGCGGTGCTTGGCTGGTTGGGCCTAAAAACATGCCCGAAAATAGATAGGATAAACTCGGATGATGTTGCCAATAGGTGATAAAGCTTCGCAGTAAGTCGGGCCGTCTTAATAGAGGGCTATCGGCGGGTGATGAACCGCCAAGGGTAATATGATTTCCGCCGCCAGTGCCTGTGTGTCGCCCATCCAGCATGAATTTTTCAGTAGACAAGCGAGATTGTCTGGCTTCTTCATAAAGTTTGGTGGTGGTTTCAACTAGTTCTTGCCAATTATTTGAGGGATGCACATTGACTTCAATAACACCCGGATCGGGCGTGACAAGAAGCTTTAACAGTCTTGGATCGCGTGGCGGTTCGTAGCCTTCAATGATGACCGGCAATTTCAGTTGCGTCGCCGTTTCTTCAATGGCCGCAACGAGGATGACATAGTCTTCAAGGTATTCCAGTGGTGGCATAAAAACATGCAACCTACCTGAACGCTCCTCAATACACATGGCCGTCCGAACAACATCGGTCCATTTAGGGTCAGCCTTATGTTTTTCGTTGAGTTTTTTGTTCGCCAGAATAATTTCTTCTGCCTCGGTTAACTCTTTATGAGACGGCGGCGCACCTGCAAAACGAATGTCGGTATGTTTAACGAGAGGTTCTCTGGTTTCAAAGGGGTCACGCTGAATCGGCAGCTCCTGATCTTCTTCAGATAGCCACGGTAAGTCATTTAAAGGTAAGCGTAAGCCAAGCGGTGAATCACCTGGAATGAGAATGATTTTGTCGCGCTTCATTGGCCACGTGCTGCTTTTCCAGCCGCTACCTGAATCGTGACGGGCAATTGGAATGACAATACCGCTTGGCACATCGAGACCGCGTTGAATAAGTTTCGCGAGGCGTTTTCGGTCTAAGTCGGTTTTCAGGTTTTGAGCAAGTAAGTCTATGTTTTTAGGGAGTTGTTGTTCTTTCAATAAATAGTGTAGGCCATCTTCATACGCTGGCTGGCAATGCTCTTTCGGAATTCCCAAGAGTTTTGATAGGTAACGGCTAAAGTGACAGGCATCTTTCAATGTGTGTTGATAGTCTTTATCGACGCGCGCTTGGCTTTCTGGCCTTGTCCATAGAGGTTCGCCATCTTTCCGCCAGAATACTCCCAAGGCCCAGCGAGGAATTTCTTCACCCGGGTACCATTTACCTTGGCCGTAATGCAGTAAGCCATTGGGAGCAAAACGATCACGAATTCGAAGCAATAAGGTTTTCGCAAGCGATAATTTGTCGTCACCTAAAGCATCGGTGTTCCACTGCTCAGACTCCATATCGTCTATGGAGACAAAAGTCGGTTCGCCACCCATGGTCAGCCTGACATCATTCTCTTCAAACTCGGCTTCAACATGGTTTCCTAAGGCTAGGATTTGTTGCCATTGTTCATCTGAATAAGGTTTGGTGACGCGGGGGTCTTCGAGTACTCGGGTCACGGTGTTACTAAAATCGAAGTCGACTTCACACTTGTCAGTGAATCCGGCGATCGGGGCGGCGGACACAGGATGAGGCGTACAGGCCAAGGGAATGTGACCTTCACTGGCAAATAGGCCAGAAGTTGGATCCAAGCCTACCCAGCCGGCACCGGGCAGGAAAACTTCGCACCAAGCATGTAAGTCAGTAAAATCTTCCGCAGCGCCAGAAGGGCCATCTAACGATTTTTCATCGGATTTTAATTGCACTAAATAACCGGAGGCAAAGCGCGCCGCTAAGCCAAGGTGCCTAAGTAACTGTACCAAAAGCCAAGCAGAGTCTCGGCATGAGCCCTTCGCGCTTTTGAGGGTTTCTTCAGGCGTTTGCACGCCCGGTTCAAGCCGAACCAGATAGTTAATATCTTTTTGCAAGCCTTGGTTAATTTCAACCAGAAAGTCATTAATGCGTTGCTTTTTCGTGTTGACTGCGGCTAAACGTTTTGTGAACAGCTCGCCACATTCTTTTTCGCCCAATGGCTCTTTTCCAGATAGGGTAGTAATTCTTTTTTAAGTTGTGCGGGATAGTCAAAGGGGAAGTCTTCGGCGTAGTCTTCAACAAAGAAATCGAAAGGGTTGATCGCGACCATGTCGGCAATGACTTCAACATCGACTTCGAATTCAGTGCACTTTTCAGGAAAAACCAAGCGGGCCAGGTAATTGCCAAAGGCATCTTGTTGCCAGTTGATGAAGTGGGTATCCGGTTTGATTTTAAGGCTGTAACTATGGATAGGTGTTCTGCTATGTGGCGCAGGACGGAGCCTTACCGTATGAGGTGAAAGGCTCACAGGGCGGTCAAACTTGTAGCTTGTTCTATGGTTAATCGCAACGCGGATGGTCATCTGATAGTGGCCTTACTGATTAATAAACCAGTTTTGAGAAATACTGTTGTGGAGAGCGACGATGTCTAACTGAACATCGTTTAAAAACTCTTTCATCGGCTCGCTTAGGTCTTTGTAGTCGACATTTTTTAAAATGGAACTTTGTATTCTTTGCACTTCTTTGAGTACTTTTTGGTTGTTCGGCAAACAGGCTAGCGCTTCATTAACCGAAGCTAAGCAATAATTGATGGTGCGCGGAAAAGCGGGGTCTTCAATGATGTAGCGGGCAACTTGTTTACTTTTCACAGACGCTCTAACCGTGCGGCGATAACTTTGGTCCGCGCCGAGTGAACGCAAGACATTCCCCCAAACGATTTGATGGCCATTTACCGCATCCTCATCATCCCAAACTTGCATTTGCGCCCTGACGCCTGCATCCAATAGCCGCGTTGTCATATCCGCTCGTTCAATATTGCGACCCAGCTTCATGAAAAACCAGACGAAGTCTCGTGGCATCGTGCCAACCAGTAAGCCTTGAATCTGTTGGCAGATTTGAATAACACCGTCTAAAAAGTAGAAGCGTTGGCTTCGATTGATGCCTTGTTGTAAGTTTTCAGTAACGAATAAATGCAGCTCATTGATCATCTCCCAACTTTCTGCGGGGATAACGTCACGCGTTGTTCTAAGGTTTTCCCGGGCAAACTTCAGGCTTGATGCAACTGAAGAGGGATTCGTGTCATCGCCCAATAAAAATTTGACCACATTTCGCTCATCTTGCACCTTATACCTTTCTCCGAAAGCCAGGTCTGCACTATTGATGGTGATCAGGTTATACCAGCCAATGCCTACGGATTTAGGCAGGTCAAACATCAGTTTGTCGTAAACGCCGATTAAACGGACGGTGTTTTCAATACGCTCTAAATAGCGGGATGCCCAATAAATTCGTTCTGCTACGCGTGATAACATTGTCTTACTCCTATTCCACTATCCAGGTATCTTTACTGCCACCACCTTGCGATGAGTTCACCACCAGTGAGCCTTTTTTCATCGCGACGCGAGTGAGACCACCCATCGTGACATAGATGTCTTTGCCTTGAAGAATGAAAGGTCTTAGGTCCAAGTGTCTCGGTTCCAAGGCATTTTTTTCGACGAAAGTAGGGGATGTGGATAAATCCAAGGTGGGTTGTGCAATGTAGTTACGGGGATTTTCTTTGATTAACTGGACAAACCGGTCGCGATCTTTTTTAGTTGAATGCGGCCCGACAAGCATGCCGTAGCCACCTGATTCGTTGGCCGGTTTAACCACGAGTTTTTCTATATTATCGATCACGTACTGCCGTTGTGCTTCGTCGTAACATAAATAGGTTTCAACGTTTTTAATCAGTGGCTCTTCTTTTAAGTAGTAGCGGATAATGTCAGGCACAAAGGCATAAATGACTTTGTCGTCTGCGACACCGGCTCCTGGGGCATTGGCGAGACCCACATTACCGGCTTTCCAAGCGCGAATCAGTCCTGAAACGCCAAGCTGTGAATCTTTATGGAACACTTCCGGGTCAATAAATAAGTCATCGATTCGACGATAGATAACATCGACTCGCTCCAAACCGGCGATGGTTTTCATGTACACACAATCATCGTCTTGAACAACGAGATCTGCGCCTTCAACCAGCTCGCAGCCCATTTGCTGCGCCAGAAAAGCATGTTCAAAATAAGCCGAGTTATAGATTCCCGGTGTGAGAACGGCCACCACCGGTTTGGTTATTTTTCGGGGAGAAAGCGCGACCAGCATGTCGAACAGCTGAGCACAGTAATCATCCACGGGAGAAATATTGACCTCCTCAAATAGCTCGGGAAGTATCCGTTTGGTGATGGCTCGATTTTCGAGCATGTATGAAACGCCTGAGGGTACGCGAAGATTATCTTCCAGAACGTAAAACTCACCATCGCTATCGCGCACTAAATCGGTGCCACAAATATGTGCCCAGACGCCAAAAGGAGGCGTTATCCCGATGCATTCTTTTCGAAAGTTTTTGGATTGTTCAAGAACATAGGCGGGAACCACGCCATCTTTGATAATGTTTTGATCGTTGTAGAGATCATTAATAAACATATTCAAGGCTTTCAAACGTTGCTTAAGGCCTGCGGCGGTTTTATCCCAGTGCGACTTACTGATAGTTCTGGGAACAATATCGAAAGGCCAAGAGCGGTCAATGTTATTACCTGAATCTGTGTAGACGGTAAAGCTGACGCCCATTTCTTTAATAGTTGCTTCTGCCGCTTTCCGGCGGGAGTCTATGGCTTCATCGGACAAGGTCTTAAAGTAGGAAACTAACTTTTTAGCAGGCTTTCTAGCATTTCCAGGGCTGCTCATGACCTCATCGTAAAAGTCGTTGCATTGGTAATCGTTCCAAATATTCGTCATTTTTTCACAGGCCTTTGTATGATTAATGATGCTGGTGAATTAGTTATTAAAGCTAGGGTTGTGTTTTTCACCTTGTACTTATTATTTGAGAATAGTCTGTTTCTGCGAGCACCCAGGCTTTTTTCTTATTTAGTGAATAAGCAATATTTAGTCCATGATGTGTTTCTGTTTGGTTGAAAAACATTTGTAGCAAGTCATCTAATTGTCTAAATTGCTTAGCCGATATAATTAACTGAAATCTCTTTTCGAGTTAAGTAGCTTGATGCGCCGAATTGGTTGTATATGGCGACGTCAGCCGCATCTCTGCCATAACCAATCGCGACATATCCACCAGGTAAGTTGCTCTGTGTGGCATCGAATGTATACCAGCGCCCGCCGACATAAGCTTCAAACCACGCGTGTAAATCCATCGGGTACAAGTTATGGAGATAACCAACGACGTATCTAGCCGGAATACTCAGACTTCTGCATAAGGCGATACCCAAGTGTGAAAAGTCGCGACACACGCCACGTCCATTATTTTTAGATTCATACGCAGAAAGCTGTTGCTCATTTCCGACCATATCGTATTGTAAATTTTGCTGAATCCATTGAACGATGGCGGTGACTTGATCATATCCCAAGTTAAAGCCTTGGGTGATTTCTTGGGCGAGTGAGAGAAATTTGTCTGATTCGCAAAAACGACTGGGCAATAAATAGCTAAGGACTGAATCGGGTAAGCTGTCAATATCTATGAACGCAGCCCCCGGTGATTGGTCAGAAAAGTCGGCCGTGGTGACCTCGGATACGGTGGTGATCTTGAAGCTGCCTTGCGGTGCAATAAGGCGTTGGCAGAGGTTGCCATAGTTATCGGTGAACTCATTCACCGGCACCAAAGGCTCATGGCGATATTCCTCACTGGCTACCCACTGATGCGCGCCGCTTCGGGGGCGAAGCATGAAGATGAACGTAGTAGGCATTGAAATATCGAATTCCAAGTAACACCGGGTACTTAAGCGCATCATTAGGCTCCGAGCCAAATAAAGATACTACGTTACTAAACAATGTAGCGACTTGATAGTCCTTTTGGAAATAGTTCGCTTGGTTGCTGTAGGAATTTTAGTTTTGAGGTTTGAGCTTAAGGTTTACCAAAAAAATGCTTGGTAAGCCTTAAGCTAGTCGATGAGATCTACGTTGTTAAGAGGCTGCTAACTTGGTTTTTCGTTTTTCCGCTAGCATGCTCGTGCCCATATCAGGTGAAAATATTGCTTTCTCAAGTTCTTCAAATTCTTCATAAATGTATTGACCAATAATTTCGAGGTCTGGCAGAAAATCGGCTGCGCCGATGATGCCAAAATCTAGCTTGCCGTTATAAGAAAACATGGTGACATTGAGGCGATGCCCCGGGCCTAAGGTGCTGACGGGATACCAGCCCAATAGCTCTGCACTCTCCAGATAGAGAGGCTTTTGTGGGCCGGGTACATTAGACACGATGGTGTGCGATAAAGCCGGGAGTAATTCAT
Organism: Oleiphilus sp.; assembly: GCA_048058835.1. Lineage (GTDB taxonomy): Bacteria > Pseudomonadota > Gammaproteobacteria > Pseudomonadales > Oleiphilaceae > PZPK01. Next base: position 11,251 of record JBLLNS010000009.1, on the reverse strand, counting down.
TGGCATGCACAACATCAAACAGTTGAGCCATGCCGTTGGTCACAAGGGAATAGGCCTGAATGCTCACGGCTGGCGACTCATCTATTTGGTGTCTTACGGCTTGAAGCGATGAACCGATTTCGCGCAGTCGAATAATTGGATCGTCGGTTTTTGGTGACAAAGTGGTAGCGACTAAACCGATTTGGTTACCGCCCACCTTGGCATCTTCTTTTCGCAAACTAACTGGCATGGTGATTGTTAGGGTGGCGTTACTGGGATGACCAATATGGTCCAGGTAGCGATGCAGTGCGCCATCTAAACAAGTTAAGGCTATATGATTCAGCGTGTTGCGGGTGATTTTGCGTAAATGATTGACTCTATCCATTGGAAGGGATGAGGTGGTAAAGGTGCGTTTTGAAGTGACCGGTCCGGTTAAGGGCGTGGGTGCGGCTGTAAACGGAAGCGAAATAGCATTTTTGGTTAAACCAATGGCTTCTAAGCAAAGCTGAGTTGAAATGCGAGATAAGCCATAAGCTGCCTTGGCATTGCCGCTAGCGGTGGCCATAATTTTGTCCAGCAAGCTTGGTTTTTTTCGGCCTGACTTTTTGTTATAGGGGTTGTCGGTTCTCGCCCAGAAAGGCGGACGGCCTTTTTCTGTTTTAAGGCTGCTCAGCGTGCGTTCCATAATTTTGCCTGCTGATATGCCATCCAAAACGCTGTGATGAAAGCTAAAGTAAATGGCGAAGCGGTTATCGCTTAAACCTTCAATGAAAAAGCAGCGCCATAAAGGTTTCGACAGGTCGAGTCTTGGTTCGTGCAGCTGAGAAACCAAGGCGTTTACTTCAGCGTCGCTGCCTTCTTTCAGTGTCAGGAAAAATACATGGTCTTTTGCGCGAAAGTTTTTGGCTTCTTCCCAATACGGGCTTAAGGGGTTTTTGTTGTTCAGTATCAAGTTGTAGGGGGCGCACACGGTGTCGACGGTTACCCAGCTTTCGTAAAGATTTTTAACGAAGTCTTTAGCGGCACGACTGGGTTTTTTATAGGTTTGTAAACCGGCTATGTGTTTCGGGCTATCTTTGGTTTCTGTAATAAGAAACCCGTTGTCCACAATTGTTAAAGGGCGCTTAGCCATAGTGAGTTCCTGTTTGGCATGAATTTGTGTTTAAGAGTTAACCAGATAGTTTAATACACAAATGTTTATATTGCTTTTCAAACCTTGCTTAATTGCTAACTGAAGACTAAAAGTATGGATACAAGTATTGTTTTCGCTATCATACTGTTTAGCCTATATAATGATGCTCCCTGCGTGGCGATCCCTTCTCTAAATCGGCCTGTTACGTGTTTTTGTACTTCACCTGAAGACAAGCTTATGCGCGTTCGTTACCAAACCATTGAATTTAAAGATGTTGATATTCATTTAAAAACCCTAAGAGATGCTCAGGAGTTTAATGACCCTTTGGGTGAAGCGGAAGCTTTGGGTATTTCATCTGCACAATGGTCGCTTTTCGGCGTTTTATGGGATTCCGGCAAAGTCCTAGCCTTAGTGATGGAAAGTTACGACATAGAAGGCAAACGTATTTTAGAAATAGGTTGCGGTATGGCGTTATCGAGTCTGCTTTTGAATTCACGAAAGGCGAATATTACAGCGACTGATTATCATCCTGAAGCGGGCAATTTCTTGTTGGAAAACGCGGTCTTGAATCAGGGTGCAAAAGTGCCGTTTCTCAGAACAAGCTGGCAAAATGAAGAGGATGGCTTGGGTGAGTTTGATCTGTTGATTGGTGCTGACTTGCTGTATGAGCGCGAGCATATTGATCTGTTATCGAAATTTATTCACCGTCATGCAAAGCCGACGTGTGAAGTTATTTTAGTGGATCCGGAAGAGGGAATCACGCCACCTTCAGTAAAAAAATGGTTGAACTTGGTTTCGATCATAGCCAAGAAACTGTTGCAAAAAGTGCCATTGATTTCACCTCTAAAGGCGTTATTCTGACTTATCGCCGCGCATAAATTAATTATTATTTCAGGCCGCTAATAACGCTTGCTTGTTACCAAAAACAGGTATATAAAGCGGGAAATTAGCTGCCTGAAATCTAGTTGTCTTCAAGCTGCTTAGTGCCTTCCTCTTATTCATTTGAGATCACTGCCATGTAGTCACTTCTATTTATTCCTTCTAGTCTGACGGCCAGAGATTTTTTTAATCTGACTACGGTTTATTTCTTTTATTGGATAGTGATTAAATATGAGTACTGAAACGCATAAAACATATAAAGTAATTCAATTGGCGCATATTGGCAGCCATTTACGCGAAGAGGCCGATGAGTTTTTGGTGCAGCAAAAATCAGCTGTTCGTTATCGCGATGCTTATTTTTTGAAATATCCTACTGGTGAAGCCTGGTTGATGGAATATGGTGTGCTGGTTAGCTGGGATCTAAAGGCTGACGAGCAGCAACAGCTTTGCAATGAGTTAAGAGAATGGTTTATTGACGGTGGCCTAGATAAGGTCTCTGAAAGATACTCTTATGCGATATCGACAGAGAGTGAGTTTCATGTTCGTCATGATGTGGTGGTATTGAATTCTGATGATAAGCTGGTGCGTCTTGCGCTTAGTCATGCATTTGCCCAGTCTACAAAGCTTCAGGTTTTTGAAGATAGGGCGCAGCAAGTCATCGGTAAAAACCGTTCTATCAGTAAAGAGTTGGCAGCGACGGGCGCTATTAAACTGAGTCGAAAAAAATTGGCGCAATTGAGAGGGGTCTTGTTCGATACCAGTAGCGATATTTCATTGCACTTTAATTTGTTAGATACGCCAGAATTTTTTTGGGACTACCCTGAAATGGAAGCCTATTATTCAGCCTTGGTGAAGTACCTTGATTTGAAGCCACGTATTGATATTTTGAATCATAAGCTTGCCACGATTAAAGAACTGTTGGATATGTTGGCTTCTGAACAGCATCATAAACATTCGGCTTGGTTGGAGTGGATTATTATTATTCTGATTGCGATCGATATCATCATTTATTTCACCCCAAAACATTAGTAGGGGAAGAGGCTTCGTGACTTCACAAAACCAAAATACTGCGACAGAGTTGAGTATTCCGAAGGCGCTAAAGCACTTAGATGACGCTTTGCATGCTTTGGTCAGTAATATTGATATTTTAGATGCAGTGAGCCCGTTAAATTATCGCGATGAAAAAAAAGCATTCTTTGACGGGCATTACTCTAAAGTCCCCAACTTCGTTTATAAAAAAAGCAGTATTGATGCCTTTGGTTTAAAACGTGGCTTATTTAATCTTCCGGTCGAGAAAATACAGGACGATGATTTAAGGCAAATATATCTGGATGTCATAGACTCTTATATCGATAAAATAGATCAGTTTAAATCGATAGGCACAGGCGACTTTCTTTATGACTCTTTGCGCTATTACGGCGAGCCATCTAAAAAGGATATTCGTAATGCCCACTTTGTTTTGCATCTACCTGAAACAGCGTCAGCAGATGAGCTAGAGCCTACTTTAGATGCGAATGATATTGAGATTTTATTGGGCGCATTCGCAGATCAGCGAGGTTATGACTATTTACTGAAAAAAGATGATGCCATGATCGCCAATGCCTTAGTGAGTGGCACCACAATCAAAATTAATACCTCTGCTAAAGTCAGTAAAACAGAAGCGATGGCGCTTGCTCATCATGAGGTCGGCGTTCACTTGGTGACGACCTTGAATGGCCGGGCGCAGCCGTTAAAGCTGTTATCTATGGGTTGTCCTTTGAATACCATGACGCAGGAGGGGATGGCGATATTGGCAGAATATTTAGCCGGTTGCCTGACCACGAAACGCCTGAAGGTGCTTGCTCTCAGAGTCTTAGCTGTGGATTCGATGTTAAAGGATAAAAACTTCAGAACCACGTTTCTCTTGTTGAAAGAGCAGTACCATGTCTCTCAGGAGCAAGCATTTACCATTACCGCGCGTGTTTTTCGAGGAGGAGGGTTTACTAAAGACTTTTTGTACCTTCAAGGCTTTCATCAAATGCTGAATGCTTATGAGTCTGAAGCGAACTTTAACTATTTGCTCGCGGGTAAGACTTCGATAGATTATCTACCAAATATTACTAAGTTAATAGAGAGGGGGGTGCTGTTGGCGCCAAGGTATATCGCGCCAGCATTTGTTGAGCCGGTTGATAATTCTGATGCAAATAAGTTTATTGTGCATGCCATAAAATAAGAATTTAAACTGACTTTACACTTAGCTTGTTTATTGTCTTTTTTTTACTAAAATGAATGGGTATTCAATTTATCTGGTGGCAGACATGAAGTCATACCTACTTGTAGTTTTAATTTATTTTCTCAGCTGGAGTGTGCTTGCAGAAGATGAAGTTATTACCTTTAGTTACTGGAAGGAAGCCAGCCCGCCATTCGTATTTCCTGCTGACAAAAACCAAGAAGAGATCAAATCTGGCCTCATTAAAGATTTAGCCGAACTCATTGCCCTGCAATTGGATGCAACGCCAGTGTTTGTAAAACTCCCTGTGCAAAGAATAGAGCCTCAATTGCTGTCTGGTCAGATCGATATAGACTGCATTACCAACCCGATATGGAAAGAACATCCTGAAGCTTACAATTGGTCACCTGCTATGTTTGATGGTGCTGATCGGCTGTTGGTTAGGCAGAAAGAGGCTGGCAAAGTTACTTCCTTGGATGACCTTAGGGGGAAAGTTTTGGGTGTTTATAATGGCTATGTGTATCATCCGGATATCATGAAAATGATTGATCAGGGAGATATCGAAGCAGTTAAGGTTGTCGATATCGATCATGGTGTTCAGTTGTTGCTGCTAAGTAGAATTGATGTGTTGATCGATTTTGATATTTTGCTCGCTTATAAATTGAATGATGTACACAAAAACTCTCTCGCTTTTGCTGACTTTATCCCTGAGACCTACAAACTTCATTGCGCCTATTCAAAAAAGATGCGCTTTGATGAAAATAAAGTCAATAAAATCATCTCCGACTTGGTCTTTAAAGGTGATGTTCGTCGTTTGTTAAATAGTTACTAGCCCTTCGATAGAAAACTCCAATGTTTTTCCAAGCTCAATTTTGAGCTTTACCGCTTAAACCGCAAATATTTGTTGCAATTAAATATTATTTTCTAAAGTTATGGATGTTGCAGTCGATATTACTGGATAGCGGTAAGTTTAATTTGCCTTGAGCCTAGCCAATTCGTATCTGAGTCGATTCAGTGTTCAAGCGTGGGAGTGTGTTATGAATACCCATAGTTTTTTTCCTTCAAATGAAAATCCTCGGCCTCTTGCTAGCAATGAGCGGTTAAAGACATTGTTTAGTCAAGGTCAAGAAGCTTCGGCTCAGGTTTCGCTTCAGAAACAATACCAAGAGTCCTTAACCGTTGATATTCGCAAAGGTGAAAATCAAGGTCGTCAAGTATTCTCTAAATCAATTGAGTTCTCGCTCGGCGTTAAAGCGGAGTCTTCGTACGAATTCAAAATTCCTAGTCCAAAAGAGGTGGCTTCAACTGTCTTAGGTTTTGTCGAAAACCGTATTAATTCGGAAAAAAGCGCCGGAGCATCAACTGAACGATTAAATAATCTATTAGAGCAGGCTCGATCAGGTATTGAAAAAGGCTATAAACAAGCAGAAAAAGATATTGAAGCGCTCGGGTTAATGACGGAAGAATTAGCGGTTGATATTCAGCAGGGGCGTGATTTGATCGAACTGGGTTTAGATGACGTATCTGTGCAAATTAATGGTGGGCAGGCTCCGTTGGTTGCGCCTGAAGAGGATAAACCACAAAATCCTATTCAAGCAGCAACAAATACTAAGCAGGCAGAGAATCAAAAAGGAAGTGATTTGTTTTCAGTTGTCGAAAATGAGGGCCCTATCGAATCGCTTCGCGAAAGTAGGGTGCGTAACCTTTCTGGGTCAATTAACCAGCTTGCTGAAAATAGTGCTGACTTTACATTGCGCACTCAAGAGGGCGATAAAATTCTTATTCGCTTTTCTGATACAGACGCCCAGCGTTATTCGCGCACGGCCGAAGGTGAGTCTTATAGTTTGAGTCAGTCGTCCCGTTTTGAGTTTTCTGTGCAGGGAGATTTAAGTGAAGAAGAGTTGCTTGCTATAAACGATTTATTAGCGCAGGTTGATAAGGTGTCTTCCTTGTTTTTCAGCGAGCAATTTAATGAGGCTTTTGAATCGGCTATGAGCTTGGGATTTGACTCTAAACAAATCGCGAGCTTTTCGTTGGACCTTTCATCCTTGCAAGTTCAGGAGGTTCGTTCGTATCAAGAAAGCTCAAGAAATGCACTTGATTCTTACAAGCGTAATCAGCCTTTAATTGGTGTAGCGCAACAGTTTGAGAGTTTGAGCTCACTTGTTCGGCCTCTTGAGCGATTTGAGAAGGTTAACTCCATGGTTGAAGCCTTGGTCTTGAAAGCATTGGAAAGATACTCGCCTGAAACGCGAGAGCAGTCTTCCAGCAATATCTCTAAAGATGATGTTTCCTCGTTGGCTAAGAGTCTTCTAGAGAGCGTTTTTGGGGATGTTAATAGCTAAAATAATAGAATGCTGTCTGCGTCGATTATGCTCAGCTAAGTGAGGTTGAGCAAACAGAAGCGTGTAGATTTTCTAGAAAGAGCCAATTAGTGCTCTTTTTTTTTGGAAAAAATTGCAAAACCCTTTTACATCTAATGTAGGCGGCTAAGTTAATATGATAGAGTACGCGATCTTCTAAAACGGGCTTTAGCGGACATCTTGTCCCTAACCACTGACTCATTATAAAAGTAAAATAACAGGTGATAGTTGTTATGAAAACGGCCGATATCCGTAATGCATTCCTAGCGTATTTCAAACGAAATGGTCATGAAATTGTTGATAGTAGCTCACTTGTGCCTGCTGATGACCCTACGCTGCTTTTTACTAATGCGGGTATGAATCAGTTTAAAGATGTTTTTCTGGGTAAAGAGTCTCGTGGCTATAATCGGGCTACCACCTCTCAAAAGTGTGTCAGAGCGGGTGGAAAGCATAACGATTTGGAAAACGTGGGTTATACCGCTCGGCATCATACTTTTTTTGAAATGTTAGGTAACTTCAGTTTTGGTGATTATTTCAAGGAAGATGCAATACGTTTTGCTTGGGAGTTTTTAACAAAAGAGTTAGCGATTCCTGCTGAGAAGCTCTGGGTCACAGTTTATAAAGATGATAAAGAGGCTGAGGATATCTGGTTTAACGATGTGGGAATTGATCAGTCTCGCTTTTCTCGCTTAGGTGAAAAAGATAATTTTTGGTCAATGGGCGATACAGGGCCTTGTGGGCCATGTACTGAGATTTTTTATGATCACGGTGAGGGTATTGCGGGAGATCCACCTGGCGGACCAAATGATGATGGCGACCGTTATATAGAAATTTGGAATTTGGTTTTTATGCAGTTTAACCGAACTGCAGATGGTGTGATGCATCCATTGCCAAAGCCCTCTGTTGATACGGGTATGGGCTTGGAACGAATTGCTGCAGTACTTCAAGATGTCCATAGCAACTATGAAATCGATATTTTTCAGGCCTTGTTAAATGGTGCTGCAGAGGTATTAGGTGGTGTCGACACAGCCGAAAAATCACTTCGCGTTATAGCTGACCATATTCGTTCTGCCTCGTTCCTTATTACTGATGGTGTTATGCCTTCAAATGAAGGTCGAGGGTATACGCTTCGAAGAATTATTCGACGAGCAATCCGGCATGGGAACAAGCTTGGCGCTAAAGAGGCTTTCTTCTATAAGTTGGTGGCTGTGCTCAATAATATTATGGGAGAGGCTTACCCTGAGCTAAATACTTCAAAGAAGCAGGTTGAAAAAATTCTGCTTCAAGAGGAAGAACAGTTTGCCAAGACTCTGGATAAAGGCATGAAGGTCTTAGAGCAAGATATTTCAGCTTTGTCGGGCAAAGTTATTTCTGGCGAGACGGTTTTTACCTTATATGATACTTACGGATTTCCAGTGGATTTGACCAATGATATCGCGCGCGAGCGAGGTCTAACCTTGGATCATGATGCTTATGAAAGTGCGATGGAGGCACAGCGAGAGCGTGCTCGATCCTCCAGTAAATTTGGTGTCGATTATAATGAAGGGCTAGAGCTGGAGGGTGAGACGGAGTTTGTGGGGTATTCGCACTTGGATGCCTCATCAAGCGTTGTTGCAGTTATGATTGAGGGTGAGCAGGCGGTCGCTACCGAGGGGAGTGTTTGCTATGTCATTCTTGAAGCTACACCCTTTTATGCGGAATCAGGTGGTCAAGCTGGTGATAAAGGCTTTTTGACGTGGTCAGGTGGTAAAGCGCGAGTCAAGGATACTCAGAAAGATGGAAAACATTTTGTGCACCACTGTGAAATCTTAAGTGGTGAATTGTCCGCTGGTTTAACGGTTCAAACGCAGGTCGATGCACAAAAAAGGAGTGCGACGGCTCTAAATCATTCGGCTACGCATTTGCTTCATGCTGCTTTACGTCATGTACTCGGTGAGCATGTGGTGCAAAAAGGCTCTTTGGTGAATGCTGAGCGATTGAGATTTGACTTTGCTCATTATGAAGGCATTTCGCGTGATCAGTTAGACGCCATAGAGTTAATGGTTAATGACAAAATTCGTGAGAATTCTCAGGTATTGACCACCTTAACTGATATTGCATCAGCTAAGGCTATGGGAGCGATGGCGCTTTTTGGTGAAAAGTACGGTGAACAAGTTCGGGTTTTATCAATGGGAAGTGATAACTTTTCAGTCGAGCTTTGTGGTGGAACGCATGTTCAGAGAACCGGGGATATTGGTTCGCTAGTTATCGTTTCGGAAGGCGGTATTTCCTCTGGGGTTCGTCGTATTGAGGCGCTGACCGGGGCCGAGGCTGAAAGTTGGAATCGAGAAAGTATGCGCCACCTTCAGTCGCTTTATGCCTTATTTAAAGCAAATCGTGAAACGGTGGTGGACAAAGCAGAAGCCAGTGTTGAAAAACTGAAATTGGCTGAAAAGCAAATTGAGCAATTTAAGGCAAAAGAAGCATCTAATGCGGGTGCGGACTTAGCTGGGATGGCGGTTGATGTTTCTGGTGTTAAGGTTGTGGCCGCGCAACTAGAAGGCTTGGATAGAAAAGGCTTGATGGATGCCGTTGATAAATTAAAAAATCAGTTGGGTGATGCGGTTGTGGTGCTCGCCACTGTAGAGGACGAGAAAGCTGTATTGATTGCTGGTGTAAGCAAGTCATTGTCTAAAAAGTTACCTGCAGGTGAGTTAATGAAAGAAGTCGCCGCAGGCGTGGGCGGCAAAGGCGGCGGTCGCCCTGATATGGCTCAGGGTGGTGGCCCTAATATCCAAGCGCTTCAAAAAAGCTTAGAAAAGGTTCAAAACTGGGTGGCAAGTAAGCTATAATCTGCCGCTTTCTGAATATATGTTCACTTTTTTTGTGTTCTTAGGGGTGGCTTAATGGCCTTGTATGTCCAAAAGTTTGGCGGTACATCAGTTGGGACAACTGAGCGTATAGAAGCGGTCGCCAATAAAGTTGCAGGCTTTAGCGCTCAAGGGCATCAGGTTGTTGTGGTGGTTTCTGCAATGAGCGGTGAAACCAATAGGTTGCTTGCTTTATCTTCTGCCATTTCAGATGAGCCAAGTCCGCGAGAAATGGATGTGCTGCTATCGACAGGAGAGCAGGTAACAATAGCTTTGTTGAGTATGGCGCTTCAGCAGCGCGGCCTAGATGCGCGTTCATATACTGGATCGCAAGTAAAAATTTTAACGGACAAAGCGCATACTAAAGCGCGAATACAAGATATTGATGATCTGAATATACGAAAAGACCTTGAATGTGGCCGAGTTGTTGTGGTGGCAGGATTTCAGGGGGTGGATGAGGATGGCAATATTACCACGCTAGGTCGTGGTGGTTCTGATACCACGGCAGTTGCTTTGGCGGCAGCGCTTAAAGCTGATGAGTGTCAGATTTATACCGATGTTGATGGGGTTTATACCACCGATCCACGAGTGGTTCCGTCTGCAAGGAGAATGGAAAAAATTACATTCGAGGAGATGCTTGAAATGGCAAGCCTCGGGTCTAAAGTGTTGCAAATTCGTTCCGTTGAATTTGCTGGGAAATACAATGTTCCTCTAAGGGTTTTATCTAGTTTTGAAGATGGGCCGGGAACATTGATCACAACAGAGAGTGATGTAGATATGGAGCAGCCAATTGTATCTGGGGTGGCCTTTAATCGAGATGAGGCAAAGTTGACCTTGGTTGGTGTCCCGAATATACCGGGCGTGGCATCTAAAATTCTTCGTCCTATTAGTGATCAGAATATTGAAGTTGACATGATCGTTCAGAATGTTGGCTTGGATAAGAAGACAGACTTTACTTTTACGGTTCATAAAAATGACTATAAAAGAGCGAAGTCTGTATTACAGGAAGTTTGCAATAAGTTAGATGCAGATGCTACTGCGGGTGATGATCAAATCGCCAAAGTGTCGATTGTTGGGGTTGGGATGAGGTCGCATGCTGGTGTCGCTACCAAGATGTTTGAGGCTTTGTCTGATGAGGGGATTAATATTCAGATGATCTCCACCTCTGAAATCAAGATATCCGTCGTAATTGATGAAAAGTATTTGGAGCTCGCTGTCCGCGCGTTGCATGATGCTTTTCAGTTAGGTGCCGAAACTGCCTGATTGTCGCTAATTGTTTGTGTGAAAAAAATATAACCCACTAGAATATTTACAACTTATTTCCTGATAAAACTGTCTTTTTTAGAGATTTGGATAATACTCATATCTGTGCGCGAAAATCGTGCACATTATGGGATAAATTTGGAAAGTTGTGTATAAAAGGAGTAATCAATGTTAATACTAACTCGTCGTGTAGGTGAGACCTTAATGGTTGGTGATGAAGTCACTGTAACTGTTCTTGGCGTAAAAGGTAATCAGGTTAGAATCGGTGTAAATGCCCCTAAAGATGTGTCTGTTCATCGAGAAGAAATCTATCAAAGAATTCAAAAAGAAAAATCGGATGCTCAGCAGTCTGGAGAGTGATTTTTTGTTTAAAAAACAACCAAGTTTTTGAATTTTAAAAAAAATTGGCGTTGACGGTTGGCATTTTAAAAAATTGTGTTAATATACGCCGCGTCTTAAGGAGAGATGGCCGAGAGGCTGAAGGCGCGCCCCTGCTAAGGGCGTATGGGGTAACACTCATCGAGGGTTCGAATCCCTCTCTCTCCGCCATTAGACTATTAAAGTTAAGCGGCTGTAG
>JBLLNS010000008.1:0-172427 GCA_048058835.1 Oleiphilus sp. | reverse complement strand
GGACAGCATCGCGAAAGGTTCCTATAGTTGTTGTTATTTATCAGTCTTTGTGGCGTTGGGAAAAGTCATCACTGAGTTCCGTACACCGCTTACTTTCGGTGTACCCGATTGTTCGACTTCATCAATACGAACAACGGCATTCATGGGAATAAATGTGCGCTTCACTCCTGAAAATTCATTCTTAAGCCTTTCCTCGCTTGGATCAACCACCAGCTGGTTTTTTTCGCCAAAAAGTAATTGCTCTACTTCGACGAAGCCATAAAGATCAGAGGCAAAGACGTGTGTCGCATAGATTTCGAATATATCTTCATTGTTATAAAAGATAACTTTGTATATTTGTTTTTTACTCATGAAATGACTTTTACCTAATACTTAGATCAAGGGTCGCGAATCATATCATAAATAAATTACCCGCTCGCAAATGTCTGACTGTTCTTAATCTTTTTATTGAGCTGAAAACGGAACACGAAGATTAAAGTAGACTGTGGCGCGTTTTTTATTCGCGCTTTTTGTTTTTGATATATTTGAGGGCATCTTTCACCGCTTTTTGAGCTTTTTCTTCAATCTCTTTGCGCTCAATAGGCGACATGTAATAAAGGAAATCAACTTCGTGACGAATATATCTTGGCGGTAAATGATTTACCGCTATACATAAAACATCTATTAATACATCTTCCTCGTAATCCATCCCCTTAACTTCTTTTGCCAATGCTTCAAGCACAAGCGTTTCATAATAATTCTGAATGTTATCTAGAAGTGACATTAACTTTGCCTCTGTATACGTTAAGAAAAACTGTTTCAAGGAACATAAGTGTCGGTTTAACAATATGATTTTCGTCAACAACGACCTTAAAAGTAGATAATAAAAGCCGTTCTTTCAACTGTTGGCCTATAATTAAGATGCATAACGTTTCAAAGCGTTACCCAATTAACAATAATTAATGGCTACTTTTATAGCGAGCCTTATTTCAATCCCATACAATCAAGTTAAATTTTAACAAATTAGTGATCTATGCCTATGTCCATGCTACGTCAGTCTTTTTTTATTCATGTTTTCATTTTTCTGTTTAGTGCCCAACTATTTGCGGCCCCCACAAACAGCACCATTGACCTCAACTCGGACATCTATAAAGCCACTCATCTACAACCAACGCGAGACCAAGTAGAATCTAGCCTTCACGTGGCTAGAAACCTTTCACTTAATCATTATCGTAAACAGCCTATTAACAAAGCGCTTTCGGAAAAAATTTACGAACATTATTTAGCCTCTCTTGACCCCTCGAGACTGTATTTTTTGCAATCAGATATTGACGAATTTGAAGCGTATCGCTTTAAGTTAGACAGCGCGATTAAAACAGGTCAATTATCGCCGGCATTCAAAATTTATAATCGTTACCAAACACGCGTATTGGATCGACTCGATAAACAAATTAGTTTTCTCGACAAAAAAATCACCTCACTCAACTTCAAGAAAGATGAATACATCAATACAGACCGCAGTGAACTTCCGTGGGCTAAATCGATGGAAGAACTTGATGATGCTTGGCGTAGACGTATTAAAAGTGCTGTTCTTTCCATGAAACTGGATGGTTCAGACCTCGAAGAAGCAAAGGAAAGCCTGACCAAACGTTATCAAAATCAGCTTAAACGTGTCCTGCAAGCACGAAGCGAAGATGCTTTTTCAGCTTATATGAATTCATTTACAGCGGTTTATGATCCGCATACCACTTATTTTTCACCACGATCCTCTGAAAACTTCAACATCAATATGAGCTTATCATTAGAAGGCATTGGCGCGGTGCTTCAAGCGGATAATGAATTCACTAAAGTCGTTAGACTTGTCCCGGGCGGCCCTGCCCATAAACAAGGCCAACTGGGCGCTGCTGACCGTATCGTCGGTGTTGCTCAAGGTGAAGATGGTGAAATGATGGATGTGATCGGTTGGCGCCTTGATGAAGTCGTCGACTTAATAAGAGGCCCGAAACATTCAATCGTCCGCTTAAAAGTCATACCTAGCGAAAGCGCTGTTGAGACAAAAACAGAAGTCATTAAAATCACCCGAGATAAAGTCAAGCTGGAAGAACAAGCAGCCAGCAGCGCTGTCATGGATATACCACGCAACGGCAAAGATAACCGTGTTGGTGTGATTACCATACCCACATTTTATGCTGACTTTAAAGCCATGCAGGAAGGTGACCCAAATTATAAAAGCACCACGCGAGATGTCATCAAATTACTCAACGACTTACAAGCCGAAGCCCCCTTAGATGGCTTAGTAATAGACTTAAGAGGCAATGGTGGTGGCTCTTTAGATGAAGCAAACCAACTAACGGGTTTATTTATCGACCAAGGCCCAACAGTTCAAATTCGCAGCGCGTCAAATCGAGTTGAAGTTCTAGAAGACCCAGACCCAGCTCTCGTTTACAGCGGCCCATTAATTGTTCTCGTCGATAGATTAAGCGCTTCCGCTTCTGAAATTTTTGCCGGCGCTATTCAAGATTATGGCCGCGGCTTAATTATGGGGTCGCCTACTTTTGGCAAAGGTACCGTTCAGTCAGTTCGCCCATTAAATCATGGCCAACTAAAAATTACTCAAGCCAAGTTTTATCGTATTTCTGGTGCCAGCACGCAACATAAAGGTGTTGTGCCTGATGTCATCCTTCCTGACACCTATGACAAAGAACAAGTCGGTGAGGATGCGCTAGACCATGCTCTACAGTGGGATTCTATTGCTGCTGTCAAGCATCAGTTTTTCAATGTTACCAATAACTTCACTGATTCCTTGATCAAAAACCATCTCGCTCGAATGAAACAAAATGAAGAGTATAAATTACTGCTGGAAGAGATTGAGTTTTTGAATTCCCAACGAGATAAAAAACAACTGACTCTAAATGAGCTTGCACGCAAAACAGAAGATGAAGCATTAGACCAACAGCGACTATCATTGATCAATAAACGCCGTGCATTGAAGAATGAAGAACCATTCAAAACACTGACAGAGTGGAAAGACTTTGAAGAAAAAGATTCTTTAGAAAATTACAATAAAACAAAAGAACCAGACTTCATTGTAGAAGAAAGCGCACAGGTTTTACTCGACCTTTTATACAAACAAGACCTTCTTACCGCAAACACCGTACACTAAGCATTAAGCTAGTTATTCGATACATTCATGTCTTCGGGTAACTAGCTTAACGCGCGAAATGACATATAGTTATATTTATAACTTAATAGTAAATGGAGTTTCCTATGGCTAGTACGCCACCTAAATCTCACTCCAGCAAGTCGTCTACTTCAAAGCAAAAAACAAAAGCCGAGCAAAAGCCGAATAAACAGAGCGGCAAAGTGAGAAAACCTGAAGAAAACTCAAGCAGTTTTTTTGACCGAGTCTCAGACGCCACCTCAAGCGCTTTTAAATTTGCTAAGAAAACCGGCGGTACCTCTTATAAAGTCGGTAAAGCAATCATTCAATCCCAAGATCAACTTCGTTTGATGGTCGGCGCGGGCCAATCGCTTAAAGATTTAAGAGAAGTGGCCGGTCTGACGGTAAATGAGTTAAGTGAAGCCATCAACCTTAAAGACAAGTCTGTTTTAGAAGCCGTTGAGGACGGGACAGCTACCCTTTCATTCGAGCTTATTTTGCGTCTCGCTGCGCTTTTAGCGCGAAATGATCCAATTCCCTTTATTCTGAAATATACACGCACCTACTCTCCTGAAACCTGGCGTATATTAAATGATTGGGGCTTAGGTCGACTGCCTCTCCATTATGAAAGAGAACGTCAATTTATCAATATTTACCGCTCACAAGATAAAGCGCGCGAGCTTTCTGACGAAGGTTTTAATCGCGTATTGGAGTTTACCAAACAAGCATTTAACTTATCATTGCACTTCATTGGTGAACAAGAAGACGCGCTGCAGAGCATGTTGGAAGCACAAGAAGCACAACTCAAGACTTTGAAGAGTAAAATCTCCGCCAAAAAAACTGACACCAACAGGCAAGATAAGTCACCCGCCGTCAACGAGCGACAAACTGAACCGGCTCCCGCTGAAACGGATCGTTCCACCAAAGCGGATAATTCAAGCAAAAGCTGAAGAGAAAATAGTGCTATCCTGAAGCAACTGATAAAAACATTGCTAGCACGACTATTTAGCGACTTCACCGACACACTAAACCCGGCTTAGTTTTGACAAACTCATCACTTACGACAGGACATATTCCTCGACAATTATTTTCCCTTACCTACCCCATGATTGGCGGTATTCTATCGATTATGTCTATGAACATCGTCGATACTTTTTATATCGCTCAGCTAGGCACAGACCCTCTAGCCGCCATGAGTTTTACCATGCCCGTCGTGGCCGTTTTATTAAGTATTGCGTTCGGTATAGGTATAGGCGCATCTTCAGTTATCTCGCGTGCCATCGGTTCTAATCAACACTTACTCGTTCAGGCATACACTAGTAATGCATTAATTATCGCATTGGTCATTGCTATCAGCTTTGCCTTTCTCGGTTATATCTGGATGGATGAATTATTCTCGAGCTTAGGCGCACCAGACTACTTAATGCCAGCGATTCATGAGTTTATGGACATCTGGTTTATCGGTAGTTTTGTCGTCGTCGTACCTATGGTTGGAAACTCTGCGATACGGGCAGCTGGAAACACGAAACTACCAAGTTTAGTCATGCTCAGCGTCGCTATTGTTAACATGATTCTGGATCCGATCTTGATATTTGGCATGCTAGGATTTCCGGAAATGGGTTTAGCCGGCGCAGCCATAGCAACGGTTGTGTCTTATGCGATTGCGCTGCTAATGGGTATCTACCTTCTCATCTACAAGTTTGACTTTATAAACCTTGAAGCTTGCTGGGGCTATTTTATAGAAAGCTGGAAAGCGATTTTACGCATTGCCTTACCCGCTACTGGGACCAATTTAATTGCGCCCTTGTCTGTCGCAATCACCACATGGTTTGTCGCAAAATACAGCCCTGAAGCAGTCGCGGGTTTTGGAGTTGCTTCCCGTATTGAATCAATATTCTTGGTCATTATTATGGGCCTTGCCTCAATCATGGGGCCATTCGTGGGCCAGAATTGGGGCGCAAAACAATATCAAAGAGTGAATGACAGCATAGAGATCAGCCTTAAATTTATTTTCTTCTGGGGAGTGATTACCACCCTACTTCTTTGGGTTTTCGCAGAAACCCTAGCGTCTCTATTTTCGAACGACCCTTTAGTCATTAATTCTGCCACCCATTACCTGAAAATTTTACCGATCAGTTATTTATTCTTAGGTACGATTATGATTACTTCCTCAGCAGCAAACGGCATGGGTAACCCTATCCCCTCTTTAGTTATGTCTTTTCTCAGGCTGATAGGATTTTATTTACCCTTTATTTTTCTATTGCTCCATTTTATGAATGAGTCGGTTTCAGCAATTTATCTAGCGGCGGCAATTGCCAATATTTTAGTCGGAATTGGTGCATTCCTTTGGTATAAACACATAAAAAGCACCACTAAAATTATTTAATTGTATGTCATATTTTGAGGTTCATATGTCCAAGAAAAATTCACGTCTTGTTTATTCAACAGAATTAGGGAAAACCTGTCCAGAATGTGAAAAAGCCTTAGACCAATGCCAATGTAAGCTTGATACAGCGCCAGAAGGTGACGGCATTGTGCGGATTAGTTTGGATACCAAAGGTCGAAAAGGAAAAGGCGTGACTTTGATCAGAGGTGTGTTACTAAATACAACTGATTTAAAAAAACTAGCAAAAGAATTAAAACAAAAGTGCGGCGTGGGCGGCGCGGTTAAAGAAGGAACGATCGAGATACAAGGCGATCACCGAGAATTACTCACCACCTTGTTATCTGCAAAGAACTACACAGTGAAAAAGTCCGGTGGTTGAAGACGCATCAATAACGCGGCAAGGTTACGTCAGAAAACAGCTCAAATAGATCTTGCCTGTGCGCATGACGATGACACGCTTCATCAACAACATCTTTGGTAAGATGAGGCGCAAATTGCTGCAAAAATTCATACATATAACCGCGAATAAAGGTACCTTTTCTAAAACCGATATTAGTCACGCTTGGCGAAAATAAGTGATTCAAGTCCAAGGCGACTAGGTCTGTGTCTTTTTTCGAGTCATACGCCATCGACGCAATAATCCCAATACCTAAGCCAAGTTTCACGTAGGTTTTGATCACATCTGCATCTGATGCGGTAAACACAATGTTCGGCGTTAAGTCGGCATTCTCAAATGCTTCATCTAATTTTGATCGACCCGTAAACCCTTTCACGTAAGTAACGATAGGGTATTTCGCTAGCTTATCTAAACTTATTTCATTTTCCTGACACAATGGATGATCTTTGGTGACGATGACACTTCTATTCCAGCTATAGCAAGGCATCATAATCAAACTAGAATGTTGCTCCAACCCTTCTGTCGCAATTGCAAAATCGACAGTGCCATCAGAGGCCATTTCCGCAATTTGCGCAGGCGTTCCTTGATGCATATGCAAAGATACATCTGGAAAGGTATTCATAAAACGACTAATGACACCAGGAAGCACATAGCGAGCTTGAGTGTGCGTCGTTGCGATAGACAACTCACCCTTATCTTCGTGATTAAACTCATGTGCTATTTTTTTGATACTGTCTACTTGGCCAAGGATTTCGCCGGCCACCTTCAAAATAGCTTCGCCAGCAGGCGTAATGTTGGTCAGATGCTTTCCACTTCTGGAAAAGACTTCTACGCCTAGTTCATCCTCCAATAAGCGTATTTGTTTACTAATGCCAGGCTGCGAGGTGAACAAGCTTTGGGCAGTTAATGACACATTTAAGTCATGATGGGCAACTTCCCAAATATATCGGAGTTGTTGTAATTTCATTATTATCTCCAAAAAACAATGTTTGGGTTAAACGACTCGACTTATTCCGCTGAGTCATTAAGGTCCAGACAAAAGAGTGTAAAAAGTCAGAAGCAAGCTTGCTTAGGTGCCGCACCCATGACAATTTTATTAATATTAGACCATTTATGAAAAAAATCCCCTTTGGTGCGGGCTTTGCGAATTGTTACTCGTGCGCCTTTTTGAGTATTATTTTAAATAAATTCTCGATGTTGCTGATTTTATTCAACATGCCTGACTACTTTAAGGTAAAATACTCATCAATTTATTGACCTGAACATGCACAATCTTAGTCACACCTTTAAACTAGATTAAACAATAAGATGTTATTACAAACGAAATTTCTAGCACCTGCCTACAACCCAAAAAGCGTACAGCGTGACCGTTTAATTAAACGTTTAACGCCGCGTCAGGGAAGAAAACTTGTATTAATATCAGCGCCTGCCGGCTATGGAAAAACCACCCTAGTTTCCCAATGGCTTCATAATTATGCAGACGTCTCTTGTTGGTTATCTCTTGATCATTATGACAATGAACCACTTCGCTTCTGGGAGTACTTCATTGGCTCAATTGCTAAGCAAGTGCCCGATTTTGGTATTGAAGCTAAAAGCTTTCTTCAAGAAGACAAACAACACTTCGATGCTGCCGTCACAGCGCTCATCAATGAACTAAGCATCCGTGAAGACGCTAGCAGCGCGATGTGCCTCGTGCTTGACGACTTTCACAATATTTCAAACAGCGCCTTACTCCAGCAATTTGCCTATTTGATTGATTTTTTACCGGACAATATCACGATCATTTTGACCACGCGGTTCGAGCCGCAATTACCTATCGCGAGATGGAGTGTCAAAAACTGGGTAGATAAGATATATGCTGCCGACTTGGTTTTTTCAATGGATGAATCCACCCACTTTCTAAACACCTATATGGGTTTGGCGCTCAACGAGCAGCAAATATCACTCATTGTTAAAAAAACGGAAGGCTGGGTCGCTGCGATTCAATTAGCTGCTCTTTCTGCCTCTTCAGTACAGAGTCAGCACGCCTCGAGTAATTCTGAGTTTACTTTAGGTAATTCACAGCTTACTGGGGTCGACCTACTGGGTGATGACAGGCATATTTCAGATTATATCCTGACCGAAATTCTTGAACACCAGCCAGAGAACATCCAAGCCTTCCTCATGGACACTTCTTGCCTATTGCGTTTATCGCCAGAATTGTGTGACTACGTTAGGCAGTCCAATGACAGTCGTGAACTGCTAGAAAAACTACAGCAATCCAATTTATTTCTGATCCCTCTCGATAAAAACCATCAAAATTATCGTTATCATGATATGTTCAGAGATGCCCTGCTTTCCAAGTTACGTACCGAACAAAATGGCCATTATATTGAGCTACAACAACGTGCGGTTGAGTGGCTTATCAAACAGCAACAAGCGCATGAAGCAATCCATCAAGTTATTCAACTTAAAGATTGGCCTCAACTACAAACCTTACTCGAAGAAAATGGCAACAACCTAATCCATGAAGGTCACCACTTACTGGTTCTAAAATGGTTAAAACATATTCCAGAAGAACTATTCAGCCAGTCGCCCAGAATTATTATGGTGAAAATTTGGGCGCTATTCTTCAGTAATAAAATAGATATTATCCCACCCTTACTGGATGAACTGGAAAATCTCATTGATCAACAGCGTCTATCTGATGTCGAAACCAGCCCAACTGAGCTCATCGATCTGCATAGTGAGATTTCGTTGATTCGCGCCTATTTAGCCCGAAGCCAATCAGACCTTAAAAGTGCTGGAAAACTGACTATCGAGGTGCTTAAAGAACTCGATACGACTCAGATGCCGTTAAAATCTGTTACCTATTACGGTATCGGCCTGGATAGTTTCGCGATTGGCAACTTAGACTCTGCTGAAACAGCCTTGCTAGAAGCCATAAAACACGGTAAGCGTGAAAAGAAGTACACAACTGTTCTTTCTAGCAGCGGCTTGCTTGCTTATATCTACTTTTTCCAAGGTAAGCTAGAAACAGCCATGGAAACCGCTATTACCAACCAACAATGGATCGATCATTATCACGACGCATCTCAGCCGAAAATTATTTCGTGCTGGCAAAATAGCGCACTGGCATTCATTTATATGGAGAAAGCCGAGTTCACTATCGCTGAGTCTTATATAAACCCGCTATTGAAGCATCTTGAAATTGGTACTGAAGCCGGTCAACACATCATGATTCAATATACACATGCCCGGTTTTTCTTCGATCAGCATCGCTATCTTGAAGCCATTGACTGCTTAGATGACGCTTGGCATGTGTATCAGCATAAGCACGACTCAATCATGTTTACGCCGCCCAGTATCGTTGCCCTTAAAGCTCGCTGCTTGCTTGCGATGTCTCAAGTTGAGAAAGCGGAATATATTATCAACCAATTGGGCTCAGAAACGATCAACGCCGTTCCCCTTAACTATGAAGATATCAACCTAACTAAAGCGCGAATTTTCATGGAAAAAGGTCACACAGAACTAGCACTTGAGATGCTTAAGCGCTTAATTGAACAAGCCAGCTCGATGCACCATATCTATAACTTGATTCAGGCACTCAATATAAAGGCGATTTGCTTGTACCAATCACAAGATATCGACGCTGCGAGCGATGCGATAAAAGAATCCCTTCAACTCGCCTCTCAAGACGGCTTCATTTCGGTTTACGCCAACGAAACGAAAGCAATATTGCGCGTCCTCGCCTTAGGTGCAGACCCAAGCTTGCCCGATGCTTATTTACAAAAGCTGACTCACACCTTAGGGCTTCAGCCAGACCAACCAAATAGCAAAATAGACCTTCCAGGGGCTGCTGCTTTAGAAAGCAACAAGCAACTATTAGAACCATTAAGCCAGAGAGAGATAGAAGTTTTAGGGCTAATCGATCAAGGTTTAGCGAACAAAGAAATAGCGCAAAAACTTTCTTTGGCGCCGGCCACAGTTAAAGCGCATATCAGAAACCTTTACGGAAAAATACAAGCCAAAAGCCGAACAGAGGCATTATCGAAAGCGCGCGCTATCGGACTACTGTAAAAACTTAACATCAATTAAAAGTGACGTAGTTAACAGTTTTGCGAGCACTTACTCTAATTTGACCTAATTTGACCGAGATTAGCCCAACTTTCCTCGCCATAAGCCCCTGATACTTCTAGTTTTTATAACATCTAGCATTTACTTAAACTACGTCATACGTTCTGGCACAGCTTAAGTACACAATGCAGGAATTGGAAGTTTCAAATAGCTGGACGCATCTAATAGACCATTAAGGTCACAATAAAAATAATCAGATGGAGAACGCACCGATGAAAAAGTTTTTCTTATATTTCACCACGACTTTATTGATCACCTTTACTAGCTTAGCAAGCGCTGGGGAAAGGAATGAAGGCATTACATGCATCAGTAAAGGCAGTACGGTAAAAGCTGTGTACGATAAAGGCTCTAGCGGCACATTAGTTCAAACGAACATCAAAGTGGGTAATAGCTATAAAGGCGGTAGTTGTATGGGGCGCTGCGGTGGTTCATGTGGATGGGGCGCGCCAAGTGCATGGACAAAAGACTGTTTAGATCACGATATCTGTATTGTTGATCAAAATGGACAAAATGGTTTAGCGACTGATCCAAACTGCGGCGATGAATTTAGACATGCTGCAGACGACTACACCTTTGGTGTACTTCGTGGCTGTCGCGGCTAATAACGAAAAAACTATTCAGCAAAGCTCATCAATTTGAGACTTTGCTGAATACACGCTCTCGAAACATAATATCCCGTCAACGATCCGGATGATCATTTGCGTATTTTCCTAAACAACAGCATTTAATGTCATTCACTAACAAGCGAAACATTCTCTGCTGGAATATCATAATCCAAATACGCCATGCCTAATTTGTTTAAATAATCCATCCTGTCTGCTTTCTGCAGATCAATATCCAGCTCCGGCAATCCATTATCCACATAAAGCTTTGCGATATAGGCTAGGTACTTTTCACCCGCGTCTAACAACAAAAGACTCATAGCGCCAACATCGGGTTTAACTTTATCTTTTAATTCATCACCTAAGGTTATCTCAAGAACAACAGCTTTCTCATCACCTTCAAAACGTACACTTCTTTCGCGAACTCGTTGATTGGCCCAGTAATAAGCAAGCTCTTTACTTTGAGTCAAAAACACCGGTTCGATGGTCTCAGTATAATGATTCCCTATCGTCGCCATGGTCTTTTTAGCAGCCAGCTTCATGTCTTTATCGCCGGAACGATTTAAGCCTGACTTTTGAATAGACGCCAATAAGGCTGAGGATGTACCGTGATACCAAACATGATCATGAGTGAAACCCCTCTCTGTTAAACGGCTTGCTGCATCCTGTAAAAATAACGGTGCTTCATTCATAAGAAACCTCATAGTTAAAGATAAAAGTAATAAAGGGGTCAGAGTCAACGACTCTGACCCCTTTATTACTTTAATTCAATTCAGATAAACAAAAGGCGACACACTTTTTCAAGAGGTCGCCTTTTATATCACACTAATAGTATATCTTAGTGCTCGCTTAACAACTTAGATGTTGTTGAACTGGTTAGAAGTGTTTTTCGCACCGCCAGCTTTAAGAGCACGATCACCAGCATAGTATTCTTTGTGATCATCACCGATGTCTGAACCAGACATGTTTTGGTGCTTAACACATGCAATACCTTGACGGATCTCTTTACGCTGAACACCAGCAACATAACCAAGCATACCTTCGTCACCGAAGTATTCTTTAGCAAGATTGTCAGTAGACAATGCTGCCGTGTGGTAAGTCGGTAGAGTGATCAAGTGGTGGAATACGTTTGCTTCACGAGCAGTATCAGCCTGGAACGTACGGATACGCGCATCTGCTTCATTTGACAATTCAGAACCGTCATACTCAGCACTCATTAGCTTGTCACGGTCATAGGCAGATACGTCTTTACCCGCTTCAACCCATGCATCATAGGCTTGTTGACGGAAGTTCAAAGTCCAGTTGAAAGATGGAGAGTTGTTATAAACAAGCTTCGCATCTGGGTGAACTTTACGAACGTCATCCATCATACCTTTGATTTCGTGAACAGTAGGTACTGCTGTTTCGATCCAAAGTAAATCAGCGCCTGCATTAAGTGCACCAATACAATCGAATACACAACGCTCATGACCTGTACCTGAACGGAACTGATATAAACCAGAAGGTAGACGCTTAGGACGAACAAGCTTACCGTTACGGCTAATTAGGACATCGCCTTCAGCAGTATCTTCTGGAGCAACTTCTTCAACATCTAAATAAGAGTTATAGATATCACCTGAATCACCAGGCTCATTTACAACTGCGATTTCTTTCGTTAAGCCAGCACCTTCAGAGTCTGTACGTGCAACGATGACACCGTCATCCACACCTAGCTCAAGGAAAGCATAACGTAGAGCACGTAGTTTGTTGTGGAAGTCAGCGTGAGGAACCGTTACTTTACCGTCCTGGTGACCACATTGCTTCTCATCAGCAACCTGGTTTTCGATCTGTAGACAACATGCGCCCGCTTCGATCATTTGCTTAGCCATTAGGTAAGTCGCTTCAGCATTACCAAAACCAGCATCGATATCTGCAACGATAGGCACAACGTGCGTTTCGTGATTATCGATTTTAGCTTGAACTTCAGCTTCTTTAGCAGAATCACCTGCTTCACGTGCAGCATCTAGCTCACGGAAAAGGCCACCAAGCTCACGCGCATCAGCTTGACGTAAGAATGTGTATAATTCTTCAACTAGGCCTGCAACTGCTGTTTTTTCATGCATAGACTGATCAGGAAGAGGACCAAAATCTGAACGAAGCGCTGCAACCATCCAACCAGAAAGGTACAAGTATTTACGCTCAGTTGAACCAAAGTGCTTTTTGATAGAGATCAGCTTTTGCTGACCAATGAAACCATGCCAGCAACCTAGAGACTGCGTATATTTAGTTTTGTCTTTGTCGAATTCAGCCATATCACGACGCATGATACCAGCTGTGTACTTAGCTATATCCAAGCCAGTTTTAAATTTGTTCTGTGCACGCATGCGAGCAGCATATTCTGGGTTGATTTCGTTCCATGGCGCACCACCAGTTTCTTTCAGTGCTGCAACTGCTTTCATATCGTCTTGGTATTGTGACATTTTCGTATCCCTTGAGTTTAGGAATGAAGCCTCTTCGTAGTGGGTTTTATGCTCAGCTAGAAGCTGAATAAAAAACAAAAAAGAGACGTGGTTTGAATTTCGGGGTGAATTCTAATAAAAGGAGGACAATAAATAAAATATATATATTATATGTTGGATATACACACCATGAATATAAAACCAAAACTAAGCTAAAAATAAACTTGTTTATAGTTTATATTCAAGGTATTGCAGCATATATTTAAAGTATAGTTTTAAGTAACGAGTTAACATAAACCAGACAAAATTCCACAGAAACACCACAAACTAAGCTAGCAAAAGACTGCTTTTCGACAAAGAACTCGTTATTTCGAACTTGGTTTTTTAAGCGGCGCGTTTCCCTAAGCCAGTACGCGCTTGTATACCTTCATCAAAATACACGTTCTTGATATTGGGCAAACTGGCAATTTTTCTCATCACGTTGACACCTTCGACTTCATAATTGTCGATCATATCTTGTGTCACCTCATAAGGTTCTGCGATAGACAAGCCCATATTTGCGACACTCAGAAACCAGCCTTTGGTAATGTCTGAGCCGCCAACCAGGTTTAAAGGCAAAATAATATCTCCCGGCCTGATATATGCTTGCATGAAACGTGGATTCACGTACTTCATTGTGACGTCACCATTTTCATCGACATATGAGCGCGAACCCTCAGGAAAAATTAGAAATGGTTCGTACATTACCTTTTTAAACAACTCAAAGTCTTCACGCTCAAGCTCGTTCAGCGCATGATTAGCTTGGGCTAATTTAAAATACTCAAAGACCTCAATTTTATCTTCTGGCGCAAATTCACGCGTTAAATACTCTAATGTATTCATGTCCATTCTGACTAAACGGTTCATAAAGTCATGATAATTCATAGACTCAATTAAACGCAGAACTGAATTCGGCATTTTGATTAAAAACTGTGTTTGTTTCGCTGTACGGGATAAAGCCTGAGCCAGATCTTTTTCACTCACCACCGTTGTACGTTGGGAGGGCAAAGTCAGGAATAAGTTTCCTACATTACTTGCACCATTTTTTAGAACAATATTGGAAAACATACGCGGGCCAACCACGGTATTACAGTTTGCCGCCAAGTTCTCAAAGCCCAGACGCCTAAGAACACTTCTAACACAATATGGGCCTACATAACTCTCATGATGGCCAATCACAAAGACCCTCCTACCACTCGATTTAAGTATCGATGCCTGATAGAGCCTTTGCATCACTTGTGATGAATCGATTAAATATTGCGGATCATGCTTAAACGAAGTGCGCTCCCCTCGCTGGCTAACTAAAATCAAATCCTTAATATGCTTACGCTCTAGATAATCAAAAAACTTATGCCATAAACGACTATCTGGCAAAACGGGTGAAATAGAACGATTAATAGAAAAAGGAGTCGCTAAGATTTTCTCAATTTTGGTCTTGGCAAACTCTTTAAAGAATGAATGTTGTAACAGCTGTTGTTTGCGGATCTGATATTTTTTGGCAAGATCAGGAAAGTACTTTTTAAGGTCAAACCCTTCTTTTCGTGCATGCGACAACATATCGTCGAAGATTTGCAAAGAAGGGAGATGATGCGGCGCATTCTTTAACGAGTAAAATTTCGCATTTAGGAACCCTACCAAACCTTTAAAGTTAATCGCATCAATCGCGGATTGAAAAAAACCTTTAATTGCTGACGGAGCTGGAAGCCAAAGAATAACCTTTAAAAACGCATCTTTAAGCTTATCAACCCACCCGGCTAGCAAAGAAACGAGTGCAAAAAAACGGTTGGTTAGCCGGTAGAAGAAGTTATTTTTGTGGATGCTGGTTAAGGTAGATTCCAGTTTTTCTTTATTATCTTGAAGAAACTTAAGCATATCGCCATGGGCAATTTTTTCTTTCTCTATCTGCCACCAATTGGAAACTTTTGCCTTTAGCTCTTCCTTACTGGTTAAGTGAGATTCCTTATCGGATACCTCCGCGTCAACGTGGCGCGTAAGGTCATCTTGTGACCCGTTAGCCTTTTCAGCTATATCACAGCCCGCCTCTGCACTATCTTGCTTAGCGTTTCCGACAATGTCTGCATGCTCAGTTTGAGAGTTTTTCATATCCACCACAACATCAAGCTATTTTTAATAAACAGAATAAAATCAGCAATATACTCTCACTAGAGCGAATAGACGAAGGCATTGATTGCACAACGATAAAATGTATACTGCTAACTCTTAAATCATTTTTAATAAGTAATAAATATGGCAAGCAAGCAAAGCGTTGATACCATTATCCATGCGACTTACATCATACCTGTTATCCCCAGAGGGACAATCCTAAAAGATCATTCCATCATCCTAGATAAAGGAAAGATACTTGCCATTTTAGCTCAAAAAGAATGCACAAACCTCTATATTTCAGATGAGACTCACACCTTAAACGATCACGTTTTAATGCCGGGTCTTATAAATGCGCACGGTCACGCCGCGATGTCTCTTTTCAGAGGCTTAGCAGATGATTTACCCTTAATGGAATGGCTAAATGATCATATTTGGCCAGCAGAAGGCAAATGGGTATCCAAAGAGTTTGTTTATGATGGCACCCAGCTCGCCATTGCGGAAATGATTAAAAGTGGCACCAGCACATTTAGCGATATGTATTTCTTCCCAGAAACGGCAGCAAAGGCAGCCTGCGAGGCAGGTATTAGAGCGCAAATCTGTTGCCCGATCCTCGACTTCCCGACGGCTTGGGGCTCTGGTCCCGATGAATACATACATAAATCTCTTGCTCTCATCGAAAAATATAGAGATAACGAACAAGTTCGGATTGCACTCGGTCCACACGCCCCTTATACCGTTTCAGACGCACCACTTACCAAGATCAAAGACATAGCGATTGAACAAGGCGTACCCGTTCAAATTCACCTACATGAAACTCAGTTTGAAGTGAATGAAGCGATCGAAAACACAGGTATTCGCCCTATTCAGAGATTGAAG
Source organism: Oleiphilus sp. (assembly GCA_048058835.1). Classification (GTDB taxonomy): domain Bacteria; phylum Pseudomonadota; class Gammaproteobacteria; order Pseudomonadales; family Oleiphilaceae; genus PZPK01. The sequence goes on along the minus strand of JBLLNS010000008.1, from coordinate 156,328 downwards.
AATCTTGGCTTAATCAATCATGATATTGCACTCCAGTGTGTACACATGACCGCTCTGAATGATGAAGACATCACGACCTTGATGGAAAGCCAAGCTCACGTCATTCACTGTCCTGAATCAAACCTGAAACTTGCTAGTGGGTTCTGTCCCACCGACAAGCTGATAAAAAGTCAGATAAACATTGCGCTGGGAACAGACGGCGCCGCCAGTAACAATGATTTAGATATGTTTTCCGAAATGCGCACAGCTGCACTGATTGCAAAGCCAATTGCTCAAAATGCTGCGGCATTTGACTCAGTCACCGCTATAGAAGTCGCTACGATTAATAGCGCAAAAGCACTGGGTATCGACAATCAGACCGGGTCTTTGGAACCGGGAAAATCAGCAGATATGATCGCGATAGACCTTAACCAGCTAAATACGCAGCCTAGCTATAACCTCCACTCCACCATTGTTTACTCAGTTAATGCTCAACAAGTGAAGGAACACTGGGTAATGGGGAAACAACTATTAAAACATGGAAAACTGATTAATCAGTCTGAACAAGCCCTTCTCAATACAGCTAAAAAATGGGCCGAAAAAATCAGATAGATTAGTGGCTATTTTCCCTAATTAAACCCTATAACCAAACATTCCAGACACAAGCCTTTTTCAATGAGCATTAATATGAATACAACTAATTCAAACGCAGCCAATGTCGATAAAGATGAAATCGCTAAATTTGAAGCACTTGCAAGTCGTTGGTGGGACAAGGAAAGCGAATTCAAACCTTTACATGACATCAACCCTCTTCGACTAAACTATATCGATGAAAGAGCGTCATTATCAGGTAAGAAAGTTGTCGATATTGGCTGCGGTGGTGGCATTTTATCCGAGGGTATGGCCCAACGTGGCGCCAAGGTACTCGGTATCGATATGGGAGAAGCACCACTTTCGGTCGCGAAACTTCATGGTCTGGAATCGAATGTCGATGTTGAGTATCGGCAAACCACTGTCGAAGACTTAGCAAATGAAGAAGCAGGAAGCTATGACGTGGTCACCTGCTTAGAAATGCTGGAACACGTTCCTGATCCTTCCTCTGTCATTCTGGCTTGTGCAAAACTTCTAAAACCCGGCGGTCAGCTTTTTTTATCGACCATAAACAGAAACCCTAAAGCCTTTTTATTCGCCATCGTTGGCGCAGAACACATACTCAAAATGCTGCCCAAAGGTACCCATGAATATAAAAAATTCATCAAGCCTTCAGAGCTATCTCAGTATGTAAGAAAAGCAGGCCTGAACTTTCATGACATTACCGGCATGACCTACAACCCGCTACTCAAAAACTATAAGTTGGCGCGCGACGTTGACGTGAACTACCTGATGCATGCTAGCAAACCGGCATGAAGAAACAAGGCAAAATAGAAGCTTTATTATTCGACTTGGATGGTACGCTCGTCGACACCGCTGCTGACTTTGTAAACGTCGTCAATGGACTAAGAGTAAAGCATGGCCATCGACCACTTGATGAGTCACTCATCAGGTCTACTGTATCTGATGGCGCAAGAGCGTTAATAAAGCTAGCGTTTGGCGGACATGAAGGCGAACCTTTATTCGAGCAATATAGACAAGAATTATTAGACGACTATTACCAAATAGTCGGACAACACGCTGCTCTATTTCACGGCATGCAGGAAATCCTAGAAGATTGTATAAACAATCACATCCCTTGGGGCGTCATTACCAACAAGCCCCGACGTTTCACCGAAAAGCTACTCAAGACGCTAAACCTTGAAGCTACTTGCGCAATCATTTTATGCCCTGATGATGTTGTGCAAGCGAAACCTCACCCTGAGTCCATGTTTAAAGCGGCTGAGATCTTGAACATTTGCCTTAAAAATGCAGTCTATGTAGGTGATCATTTGAGAGATATAGAAGCAGGGAAAGCCGCTGGTATGATCACAGTGGCCGCAGCGTATGGCTACATTTCTCCCCTTTCAGACATACATTCTTGGCAGGCAGACTTCATTATCGAGCGGCCTTTAACACTGCGACAACTTTTTTTAGCTTAATGTCACCAAAAAAAACGCGACAATCCATAAATTAATCTATGCTTTAGATAACTACGATATTTTTCAGGAGCGAACATGGCTGTCAGCACAGCATTAGTCATTGATGATTCAAAATCTGCACGCATTATGCTGAGCCGTTTGGTGCAGAAAAATGGTTTAGAAGTCGATATGGTTGAATCAGGTGAAGAAGCCATTAGTTATTTAGCCAACAACCCTTTGCCGGACGTGATTTTTATGGATCACATGATGCCGGGCATGGATGGACTTGAAACCACCCGTGAAATCAACAACAACCCTCTCTTAAAGCATATTCCTATTTTGATGTATACATCAAAAGAAGGTGAAGCATACGAAGCCGAAGTTAAATCATCAGGCGCTTACGGTATGCTTGGCAAGCCCGCCAAACCCGAAAGGCTAAAAGAATTAATAGACGAATTAAATGAAAGAGAAGCGGTCACGATAGACACTGTCGAAGAACTTACAGAGACGGTCCAACCTGTCGAGACAGTAGACACGCCAAGCACCGAAAACCTAGAGCCTACCGTTGCCTCAGCCGAGGAAGAGGAAGAAGAAATGAGCAAAGAATTAATAGAAGAAGTTGCGAGCAAGTTAATTTCCCGAGCTATTGAAGATGCCCTTCAACCCCTAAACAGCACGCTTCAAAAACTTGAAACGAATACACAAGAGAATAAGAGCGAAATCCGCAAACTCACTTCTAGACAGGATCAACACGTCAACCTTGTTTCTCAGCCTGTTCTCGATGCAAGCTTAAGACAAACAACCACACAACTTCAAACGCAAATTACCAGTGAAATAAAGAGCATTCGTGACTTACTGGAACAAAAAGCGGAATTATCACCAAAAGCACTTGAACATATCAAAGAAATAGCAAGCAAATCGGGTGCTGAGTCAGGTGCAGAGAAAGCAGAAAAAGCAGCGATGAGTGCCGCTGAGGCCGTCGCTGCCAAAGTCAGCGCAGCACAAGCGCAGATTCAAGTTCAACAAGATATCGCGCCTTATATCAAACAAACGAGAAAAGCCAATATCATTGCTATTATCGCGATTATTTCAGCGGGTGTGGCAATCGCAAACACCTTCTTACCTTTCTGATTTTACTGAATAAAACACCTATGACTTTAGATATTTCGCTAAAGTCATAGGGTGATTAATCTAAGCACTCTTATCCCTCAGAAACGTTATTCTTTAGATCGATAAAGCGGTGTAGAATTTCCCGAAAGTTAGCTTTTACCCCCATGCTTTTCAATAACCAATAATGACCACTTATCATTCTGTCTATATACAAGCTTTCAACAGGCGGTTTAAAGTGCGAAAGGTACTTAAACAGTAAAGGCGTTTGCTTAGCTGCATCCACATGTAGTTTAGCCTCGGTGAAATCGTAATCCTCTTGCCACAAAAAAGGTTCGAAGAAAATATTCCGCCAAATACGATAATAATCCTCACCGGGCGATTCTTTTCCTTCCACTCGTGCACCCAAGCGTTTTAATGCTTCATCTACCGCATCATAGTCTTCAAGTAAACTTGCTTCGATAGCACTTTTATAAGCTTCGACGATATTAGGCTTTAATTTTTTGATGCAACCGAAATCGTAAATAACAATTTTACCTTCTTTCGTAAAAGCAAAATTACCCGGATGAGGGTCACCATGAATATGCTGAAACACAAACAGATGCTCAGCCAACATACTGAAAAGATTTACCCCCAGTTGATTGATCATGCCTTCGGAATAACCTTGTTCCAAAAGCTCTTCAGCATGCTCACCAGGCAGATATTCAAGGGTCAGAATATGCTTTGTGCATAAGGAATCGAAGACTTTGGGTATTAAAATATTTGGGTGATGTGCATGAAACGCTCTAAATAGTTTGATATTGCTAGCTTCGTTCAGGTAATCGAGCTCCTCATGCAGTCGTGCTTGAATTTCAGAAAACAAAGCATCAACACTCGCTTTTGGAAGCTTTAATAAACCACCCAGTTTGAGAGTTAACCTCAACTGTTTTAGATCTGAGTCACAAGAACGATCCACCCCAGGATACTGGACTTTCACAACAACCTGCTCATTCTGCTTAGTAACCGCACGATGAACCTGACCAATTGAGGCTGAAGCAAAAGGTGTTTCATCAAAAGATTGGAATAGGCTAGGTAACTCTCCCTTTAGCTCACTTTCTACCTGCTGTTTAATCACAGCAAACTCTACAGGTGGCGCTTCTTTTTGAAGTTTCTTCAGTGCGTCAGAAAACTCTTTAGGTAATAGATCTTGAGTTTGCGAGGCGATTTGGCCGATTTTCATCACCGCCCCCTTTAAATCACCGAGAGTATCAACGATATCATCTGCCATTTTTGTATAAGCGGCTTTCTTACGAGCATCTATTGTTTCTTCATTAGAAAAAACGGACTGGACTCTTTCTGATGCATAGCGACCAGCCACAGATGCCGTCATACCTGCCAGTTTAATAAACCGGCCGCTTCTAGAAGTGATTGTCTTTTTTGGCATAATAAATTCTTAGATCGAAACGCTAAATTGAACCCCATACAAATAGAGTAGATCACTGAGCTAAATATGGATAGTAATGAAAGGTCTTAAGAATTATGAAGAGTCAGGCTTCCCTATTTACCCGCACCATATTAGCGATATTTTTTTATCCACAAAGACAGAAGGCTTATTATCACTCAACCTGACAAGAAATACTGATACGGTCTCTTTCCGTATAATACAAGTTGGTGCGAAAGATAATATTGATTTGCTGTTGATATATGAAGGCTGAAAACTGTATTGCTTAAATGGCTATATGCTTGTTATATCTGATTTTTTTAAACTATATGTGATGCTCAGCATACTAAAATAATGCTTGGAGCGTTACAATTCTTTATAAATATCAAAATGTATTATACGGAATCCGCCTAATACCTAGAAATATGGACTCCGTCTAATAAACTGTTATATGTACGTAAGTGCTTAATAATTGCACTTAGTTATCGTCATTTTGTACTGGTGGTTGGTGTACTTTTTACAAAGATGGTGTTCGTTTCAAAGGCTTGTTTATATCAAGTTTTATTGTTCTAACAGTTAGTCTTTTGCTTAGTGTAAACGGGTCACTTTGATTGGTGGTTTCGTTCAAAAGTTCAGTGAAAAATTTAGGGTTTGTCGTGTTCAGCACAGATAAACAATATTAAAATCGTTGTATGGTTTATCGCTTATTTTCATCGTTCTTAAAAACTATTTAAGAGCATAAGGTCAAAACCTTAAGGGCATAAATCATATAACCAGGCCTTCAAACGGATTCCGTAATATTGGCACCTTTGCTGCAAAGAAACGCAGCAAAGTCGCCAATATCACTTCACCCTTTAAGGCGGCGTTAGTTTTAAAATATGAAACATACTCTGAACATAATTATTCTTTTTCTACTATGTGGCTGTAGCTTTATTGCTACTGAAAAAACACTTGAAGAAAAAGCTATTGACGCTAATGAAATTAAACTTATTCATGATACTGCCTTAGTGCCTGTTTATGTTTTGGTTCGTGAGTCTTGCGCCTACCACATGAAAAATGGTGTTTGGCCAGAACCAACGAATAAACTTACAGCAGGTAGTTTTGATCACCTTAAAGTAGTCTCATCTACCAAAGAATCATTAAAACTAAACATTAAGGTTAACTCTGTAAACGGTGATGCTGATCTAACAATAAATAATTCACCATTAAACCCAGAAAGTAGGCCATACAGTTTTAATCTATTTTCTAGTTTTCCAGGCGGCGACTTAAAAGTAAAAAGTGCATTTAGCTGTTCTGGTTCGGGGTTAAATGCAGATCAACTTATGGTTTATTCTAAACAGCTAACATCTTTGCTTTCATCGTATAATTCCATTGCAAAAATTAGCAAATCAAATCAAGATAAATCATCAACCCAAAAGGGTATTGAGTTTGGGACTAAAGTTGCATTATGTCTCTTGTTAAAACTGGATTCATCATCGTGCAAGTAGCAAATAAAACTAACAAGTACCTCCACCGGATTCAGCAATATTGGCACCTTTGCTGCAAAAATACGCAGCAAAACCGCCAACATCACTTCTCCGGTGAGGTAGGCGTTAGGCTTTGTAAATAACTGGGCTGTTTAGTTCTATTTTTTTCATTAGTTTACAAGCACTTAAATCATAGTAATTTGCACCCTCACCTTCTTTTCCGGTGCAATTTGTTGGTCAGTCAGTTCAATTTATTCCGTGGCGTTGCTTGTGGTTTTTCTTTGAACATTCGTCCCAAGTTTTAAATTAAGTGGTTTCGTTCTTCGGGGTTTTGGTTAAACTTTGGGGCTTTGAAACTAAGTAAAATTAACCGGTGTTTGTGTTGGGTTTTAGGGTTTGTTGTAGCTTGTCTTGGGGCAAAATTTACCTTCTAGTTCTCTACTAAATCCACACATTCACCTAACCAGGCCTTCAAACGGATTCCGTAATCTTGTCACCTTTGCCGCAAATACACGCAGCAAAGTCGCCAACATTACTTCACCGTTTAAGGCAGCGTTAGGCTTTGTAAATAATTGGGCTGTTTAGCTCTGTTTTTTCATTAGTTTACAAGGGTTTAAGTCTTAGTAATTTGCACCCTCACCTTCTTTTCCGGTGCAATTTGTTGGTCGGTCAGTTCAATTTATTTCGTGGCGTTGTTTGTGGTTTTTCTTTGAACATTCGTCCCAAGTTTTAAATTAAGTGGTTTCGTTCTTCGGGGTTTTGGTTAAACTTTGGGGCTTTGAAACTAAGTAAAATTAACCGGTGTTTGTGTTCTGTTTTAGGGTTTGTTGTAGCTTGTCTTGGGGCAAAATTTACCTTCTAGTTCTGCACTAAATCCACACATTCACCTAACCAGGCCTTCAAACGGATTCCGTAATCTTGTCACCTTTGCCGCAAAGACACGCAGCAAAGTCGCCAACATCACTTCACCGTTTAAGGCAGCGTTATACGTAAAATATATGAAGCATTGGGTTACTCTAATTAGTGTTCTTTTAATCATCGTTATAGCGGGTTGCTTTAGCTATTTTATGCACAACTGGATGTGGCTTTCACGCAGTGGTTCTGTAATCGTTGTTGTAGCAATAGTATTAGAATATTGGCCTATAATTCGTAATCGCTCTGCTGGTAACATGCCTTTTTATTGGGCTCAGGAATCTCATACAGCTACAAGGTATGCAGCATTGCTTGTATGCTTTGGTACATTAATTTGGGGGTTTGGTGACTTACTTTGTCACCTATTTAGTCAATGCAACGTATAACCAGCAGCTCCACCGGACTCCGTAATGTTTGCACCTTTCCTGCAAAAACACGCAGTAAAGTCGCCAACATTACTTCGCGCGGTGAGCTGGGCGTTAGGCTTTGTAAATAATTGGGCTGTTTAGCTCTTTTTTTTTCATTAGTTTACAATAGGTTAAGTTAAAGCTAGCTTGCACCCTCTTCTTCTTTTCCGGTGCAATTTGTTGGTCGGTCAGTTCAATTTATTCCGTGGCCTTGTTTGTGGTTTTTCTTTGAACATTCGTCCCAAGTTTTAAATTAAGTGGTTTCGTTCTTCGGGGTTTTGGTTAAACTTTGTGGCATTGAAACTAAGTAAAATTAATCGGTGTTTGTGTTGGGTTTTAAGGTTTGTTGTAGCTTGTCTTGGGGCAAAATTTACTTTCTAATTCTTTACTAAATCCACACATTCACCTAACCAGGCCTTCAAACGGATTCCGTAATCTTGTCACCTTTGCCGCAAAGACACGCAGCAAAGTCGCCAACATCACTTCACCGTTTAAGGCAGCGTTATACGAAAATAAACTATGTCCAAATTTAAACGTAGAATCGAGCCCAAGGAAGGTATTATCCAAGCTTGGTTCATGGGGCTTTTAGCTGCATCATTTTTTGCATTTCCCACAGCAATACTTATGTGGTTATTAACAAATAGAGAGTTGGCTTTGTATGGTCCCAGTGATGCATTTATAAACACAAACGGGTTCTGGGCAATTATTGGTTTCTTTGCTTTTGTAGCAATAATTTTTCCGCGCTTTTTCCCAAGCTTATTGGGTAAAATATGGCGGTTCATTATTCACTACGAGCGGTTCTGGTAATGCATAAACAACAACTAAATCGTATAACAAGTTGCACCAGCGGATTCCATAATCTGTCGCGCCTTTTGCAAAGAAACGCAAAAGTCCCGCCAAATTATTCCACCGCTGTGCAAAGCGTTAGGCTTTGTAAATAACTGGGCTGTTTAGCTCTATTTTTTTCATTAGTTTACAAGGGTTTAAGTCTTAGTAATTTGCACCCTCTCCTTCTTTTCCGTTGCAATTTGTTAGTCGGTCAGTTCAATTTATTCCGTGGCTTTGCTTGTGGTTTTTCTTTAAACACTCGTCCCAATTTTTAAATTAAGTGGTTTCGTTCTTCGGGGTTTTGGTTAAAATCTGCGGCTTTGAAACTAAGTAAAATTAACCGGTGTTTGTGTTGGGTTTTAGGGTTTGTTGTAGCTTGTCTTGGGGCAAAATTTACCTTCTAGTTCTTTACTAAATCCACACACTCACCTAACCAGGCCTTCAAACGGATTCCGTAATCTTGTCACCTTTGCTGCAAAAACACGCAGCAAAGTCGCCAACATCACTTCACCGTTTAAGGCAGCGTTAGGCTTTGTAAGTAATTGGGCTGTTTAGCTCTTTTTTTTCATAAGTTTACAATAGGTTAAGTCACAGCTAGCTTGCACCCTCCCCCTTCTTTTCCGGTGCAATTTGTTGGTCGGTCAGTTCAATTTATTCCGTGGCCTTGTTTGTGGTTTTTCTTTGAACACTCGCCACAAATTTTAAATTAAGTGGTTTCGTTCTTCGGGGTTTTGGTTAAACTTTGTGGCTTTGAAACTAAGTAAAATTAACCGGTGTTTGTGTTGGGTTCAGTGTTTTTTGTAGGCTATTTTGGGGCAAAATTTACCTTCTAATTCTTCACTAAATCCACACATTCACCTAACCAGGCCTTCAAACGGATTCCGTAATCTTGTCACCTTTGCCGCAAAAACACGCAGCAAAGTCGCCAACATCACTTCACCGTTTAAGGCAGCGTTAGGCTTTGTAAATAACTGGGTTGTTTAGTTCTATTTTTTCATAAGTTTACAAGCACTTAAACCATAGTAATTTGCACCCTCACCTTCTTTTCCGGTGCAGCTTGTTAGTCGGTCAGTTCAATTTATTCCGTGGCGTTGTTTGTGGTTTTTCTTTGAACATTCGTCCCAAGTTTTAAATTAAGTGGTTTCGTTCTTCGGGGTTTTGGTTAAACTTTGTGGCATTGAAACTAAGTAAAATTAACCGGTGTTTGTGTTGGGTTTTAGGGTTTTTTGTAGCTTGTCTTGGGGCAAAATTTACCTTCTAATTCTTTACTAAATCCACACATTCACCTAACCAGGCCTTCAAACGGATTCCGTAATCTTGTCACCTTTGCTGCAAAAAATACGCAGCAAAGTCGCCAACATTACTTCACCGTTTAAGGCAGCGTTAGTTTTAAAAATATGAAGTATATTTCCAATATCATTATTCTTTTTCTATTAAGTGGTTGTAGCTTCCTGTCTACTGAAAAAACACTAGAGGAAAAAGCATTACATGCTAAGCAAATTCAGATTATACATGAGACGGCTACGGTCCCTGTTTATTTGCTGGTTCGTGAATCCTGTGCCTATCACATGAAAAATGGTGAGTGGCCAGAGCCAAACAGTACTTTTACAGCGGGTAGCTTTGATCATCTCAAGGTGGTTTCCTCAGACAGAGAATCATTTACACTAAACTTTAAAGTTAATTCCGTAAGCGGGGACGCTGATTTATCGATAAATAAAATGCCATCAGCCCCAGAAAATAGGCCTTACAGTTTTGTTTTATTTTCAAGTTTTCCGGGCGGTGATCTGAAAGTAAAACACTTCTTTAGTTGTTCTGGGCCGGGGCTCAATGATGAAGAACTCATTGGTTATTCTAAACAACTAACTTCTTTGCTTTCTTCATACAATTCCATTGCAAAAGTTAACCAATCAAACCAAGATAAATCCTTAACCCAAAGTGGTATAAAGTTCGGAGCTAAAATTGCATTATGCATGTTGTTAAAACTGGACTCATCATCGTGCAAGTAGCAATAAAAACTAACAAGGTGTTCAATCGGGAATTGGGCAAGCTGTCATCTTTTTTGCAAAGGGACGCAAAAAAGTAGCCATCTCACCCAATCCCATTAACACGGCGTTAACTGTATATGAAAATTGTAACGTGGAATTGCAACGGTGCACTGAGAAAGAAACTTAATGAAGTTGATTCTTTAAATGCAGACGTTCTCATTATTCAAGAATGTGAAGATCCTTCTCAATCTACGAAGGCTTATCAAGAGTGGGCGGGTAATTATCTCTGGGTCGGCACAAGTAAAAATAAGGGCATTGGTGTATTTCCAAAATCAGGTAACAAAGTAGAGCATCTAGAGTGGTCTGGCTCATTCAAAATACAAGGGTTGCATACATCAAGCCAAGCAACCTCGTGGTCTACTCAAGATTTAAAGCTGTTTTTACCCTTTCGTCTAAATAATCAATTCAACGTTTTGGCTTGTTGGACTAAGGGTAGTGATACTCAAATATTTGGTTACATGGGGCAGTTCTGGAAATATCTGCAAATCCACAGAGAAGAACTTAATAAACAAAATACAATTATTGCAGGTGACTTCAATAGCAACGCAATATGGGACAAACATGATCGTTGGTGGAGCCACACAGACACAATAAACGAACTAGCTTCTATAAATATAGAGAGTTTGTATCATTATCAAACTGGTGAGCTACAGGGGCAAGAAAAACAGCCTTCTTTTTACCTTCACAGAAATATCGAGAAGCCTTACCATATTGATTATTTTTTCATGTCTAGCCATCTATTGTCTGTTAGTAAAATTGAGCTAGGTAATATTAAAAATTGGCTGACTGTTAGTGATCACATGCCATTATGTGCCACTATCAGCAGTTAACAAGTTGCTCCAGCGGATTCCATAATCTGTCGCGCCTTTTGCAAAAAAACGCAAAAGTCCCGCCAAATTATTCCACCGCTGAGCAAAGCGTTATGTTTCTGAAATTCAAATAAAATGAATAGGTTACGTAAGCCTTGTGCCATTAACGCGTTCTAAATAATCAGCGGAAGTTTATCAGTACGGGTTAGTTTTAAAGCAGTCACATTAGTTCATCAAATGGGTAAACAGCCTTTGCCGTTATTAAGTGCAAATTATGGTTGCCTATCCATAGTTCTGCGGTGTGTTCGGGTTTATACTTCTATTCAAGTTTTTACGCTGTCGTAGCCGGAGAGTTTGGGTGGCCCAAGGTTCAAAATTAATCGCCAACCCTCAAAGCTCATTAGGTTTACAACAGGTGGCAGAAATAAACGGCATCAGTAACTGGATGCTTTTTAAAGACAATGGGCAAAAGCGGCAATGCAATACGGCAGTGCTAAATACAAAATGAACATAACCAGTAGCTCTACCGGACTTGGTAAAGCTGTCACCTTTTATGCAAAAAGACGCATAAAAACTGCCATCTTCACCAATCCGGTAAGCTAGGCGTTATACGTAAAATATATGAAGCATTGGGTTACTCTAATTAGTGTTCTTTTAATCATCGTTATAGCGGGTTGCTTTAGCTATTTTATGCACAACTGGATGTGGCTTTCACGCAGTGGTTCTGTAATCGTTGTTGTAGCAATAGTATTAGAATATTGGCCTATAATTCGTAATCGCTCTGCTGGTAACATGCCTTTTTATTGGGCTCAGGAATCTCATACAGCTACAAGGTATGCAGCATTGCTTGTATGCTTTGGTACATTAATTTGGGGGTTTGGTGACTTACTTTGTCACCTATTTAGTCAATGCAACGTATAACCAGCAGCTCCACCGGACTCCGTAATGTTTGCACCTTTCCTGCAAAAACACGCAGTAAAGTCGCCAACATTACTTCGCGCGGTGAGCTGGGCGTTAGGCTTTGTAAATAATTGGGCTGTTTAGCTCTATTTTTTCATGAGTTTACAAGGGTTTAAGTCTTAGTAATTTGCACCCTCACCTTCTTTTCCGGTGCAATTTGTTGGTCGGTCAGTTCAATTTATTCCGTGGCCTTGTTTGTGGTTTTTCTTTGAACATTCGTCCCAAGTTTTAAATTAAGTGGTTTCGTTCTTCGGGGTTTTGGTTAAACTTTGTGGCATTGAAACTAAGTAAGATTAACCGGTGTTTGTGTTGGGTTCAGTGTTTTTTGTAGGCTGTCTTGGGGCAAAATTTACCTTCTAGTTCTTTACTAAATCCACACATTCACCTAACCAGGCCTTCAAACGGATTCCGTAATCTTGTCACCTTTGCTGCAAAAACACGCAGCAAAGTCGCCAACATCACTTCACCGTTTAAGGCAGCGTTAACTGTATATGAAAATTGTAACGTGGAATTGCAACGGTGCACTGAGAAAGAAACTTAATGAAGTTGATTCTTTAAATGCAGACGTTCTCATTATTCAAGAATGTGAAGATCCTTCTCAATCTACGAAGGCTTATCAAGAGTGGGCGGGTAATTATCTCTGGGTCGGCACAAGTAAAAATAAGGGCATTGGTGTATTTCCAAAATCAGGTAACAAAGTAGAGCATCTAGAGTGGTCTGGCTCATTCAAAATACAAGGGTTGCATACATCAAGCCAAGCAACCTCGTGGTCTACTCAAGATTTAAAGCTGTTTTTACCCTTTCGTCTAAATAATCAATTCAACGTTTTGGCTTGTTGGACTAAGGGTAGTGATACTCAAATATTTGGTTACATGGGGCAGTTCTGGAAATATCTGCAAATCCACAGAGAAGAACTTAATAAACAAAATACAATTATTGCAGGTGACTTCAATAGCAACGCAATATGGGACAAACATGATCGTTGGTGGAGCCACACAGACACAATAAACGAACTAGCTTCTATAAACATAGAGAGTTTGTATCATTATCAAACTGGTGAGCTACAGGGGCAAGAAAAACAGCCTTCTTTTTACCTTCACAGAAATATCGAGAAGCCTTACCATATTGATTATTTTTTCATGTCTAGCCATCTATTGTCTGTTAGTAAAATTGAGCTAGGTAATATTAAAAATTGGCTGACTGTTAGTGATCACATGCCATTATGTGCCACTATCAGCAGTTAACAAGTTGCTCCAGCGGATTCCATAATCTGTCGCGCCTTTTGCAAAAAAACGCAAAAGTCCCGCCAAATTATTCCACCGCTGAGCAAAGCGTTAGGCTTTGTAAATAACTGGGCTGTTTAGTTCTATTTTTTCATTTGTTTACAAGGATTTAAGTCTTAGTAATTTGCACCCTTTCCTTCTTTTCCGGTGCAATTTGTTGGTCGGTCAGTTCAATTTATTCCGTGGCCTTGTTTGTGGTTTTTCTTTGAACATCCGTCCCAAGTTTTAAATTAAGTGGTTTCGTTCTTCGGGGTTTTGGTTAAACTTTGTGGCTTTGAAACTAAGTAAAATTAACCGGTGTTTGTGTTGGGTTTTAGGGTTTGTTGTAGCTTGTCTTGGGGCAAAATTTACCTTCTAGTTCTTTACTAAATCCACACATTCACCTAACCAGGCCTTCAAACGGATTCCGTAATCTTGTCACCTTTGCTGCACAAACACGCAGCAAAGTCGCCAACATCACTTCACCGTTTAAGGCAGCGTTAAATGTCAAATCAAGTAAGGCGCAAGCATTGAAAAACACAGCAAAATTGTCGGAGTGCAGGAAATATCGTTTTGCTTTATGGCGAACGTGGGATGATTCAAAACCATATGTAATGTTTGTGGGGTTAAATCCGTCAACAGCAGACGAAACAACCGATGACCCAACGCTAACTAGATGTATTAATTATGCTAAGTCATGGGGTTTTGGTGGTGTGTGCATGGCAAATATTTTTGCTTATCGTGCAACTGAACCAAATGATATGAAGGCCGCAACAGACCCAATAGGTTCTGAAAATAATGACTGGCTAAAAAAACTATCAAATGAGGCTGGTATGGTTGTGGCAGCCTGGGGTAACGATGGTTCATATCTAGGCCGCTCTCAACAAGTAAAAGATCTTCTACCGAACTTACATTGTTTAAAATTAAATAAATCAGGTGAACCTGCGCACCCACTGTATCAAAAAGCCGATATAGAACCAGTGCCAATGAGCATTTAACAAGCGGCTGCACCGGACAAATTTCCGCTGTCACCTTTTGTGCAAAAACACGCACAAAAGCCGCCATCAAAAATTTGCTCGGTGAGCCGGGCGTTAAGCATCAAGAGGAACTAACCATTGAGCAAATCTGCAAAAGACTTACTTCAAGAATTTCAGCCTGAGAATGGAATAGAAGATGATTTTAGTGTCCATATTCTTCAGGTGAAAGTCGATGAGAATGGAGAGGTTGAGCAATCAGGAAATGCACTGTCAGTGGTAAAAGTTGAAATTGACCATAAAAACAGAGAATGTCTTTTACATTTCGAAGAAAATACTTCTAACCCAGTAACAGTATCAGAAATTAAATCCAAATTTATCACTGAAATATTAGATTACGAAGTATGTGCCGCTCAAGAAAAAACTATTGAGGACTCATACGTAAGGCTAGATACTCCATTAATAGGGTTTGGTGAAAATTTTGAACTTAAGTATTTTCTTGCAGTATGCCAAGCTTAACAAGTGCATCTTGCAAGGACTTGGGTAAGCTGTCACCTTTTGTGCAGAAAGATGCACAAAAGCCGCCATCTTACCCAAGCCGCAAATGCAAGCGTTATAACTAAGTCAGCTAGGCTATTTTTAACTTGATACAAATCTAGATAGGATTTAAAAGGAAATTTATGAAATTAATATACGCATTTATTGTAAGTACTGTTTTCTCATTAACAGCTGCTGCCGAACAACCTACACAAAATGAGATAATTGATTTCTTAGAAAGCCAGAACATACTAAGAAAACTTTATTTTGCAAAAAATCCCGTAATTGGTCCATTTGTCAATGTAAATAATAACTGCCAACAATGGTTTAATGGTGGTTATGCAGTTACAAATATGGGTGACTTAACTCCAAATGTAACTACTTTTAATGACAGAGCTGGCGTTAGTTTTACTATATATCCAAATAAAAAAGAAACCGTAAGACGAATGCTACAAATACCTAAAATTGGAAGTAACCCATCTGTTACTGATTTACCTGCTGTAAATAAAGAAGTTGTTACTATAACAACAGGTGTGTCAAATAAGAGCGAAGTAGAATTACAAAGACTAGCAAACGCTTTATCTATGCTAATTCTATCTTGTGGTGGCAAAGAAAACCCATTCGATTAAGGTTATAACAATCAGCTCCACCGGACTTCGTAATGTTTGCACCTTTCCTGCAAAAACACGCAGCAAAGTCGCCAACATCACTCAGCGCGGTGAGCTGGGCGTTAGGCTTTGTAAATAACTGGGCTGTCTAGCTCTTTTTTTTCATTAGTTTGCAAGGGTTTAAGTCTTAGTAATTTGCACCCTCTCCTTCTTTTCCGGTGCAATTTGTTAGTCGGTCAGTTCAATTAATTCCGTGGCGTTGTTTTTGGTTTTTCTTTGAACACTCGTCCCAAGTTTTAAATTAAGTGGTTTCGTTCTTCGGGGTTTTGGTTAAACTTTGGGGCTTTCAAACTAAGTAAAATTAACCGGTGTTTGTGTTGGGTTTTAGGGTTTGTTGTAGCTTGTCTTGGGGCAAAATTTACCTTCTAATTCTTTACTAAATCAACACATTCACCTAACCAGGCCTTCAAACGGATTCCGTAATCTTGTCACCTTTGCCGCAAAAACACGCAGCAAAGTCGCCAACATCACTTCACCGCTTAAGGCAGCGTTAGGCTTTGTAAATAACTGGGCTGTTTAGCTCTATTTTTTCATTAGTTTGCAATAGGTTAAGTCACAGCCAGCTTGCACCCTTTCCTTCTTTTCCGGTGCAATTTGTTGGTCGGTCAGTTCAATTTATTCCGTGGCCTTGTTTGTGGTTTTTCTTTGAACATCCGTCCCAAGTTTTAAATTAAGTGGTTTCGTTCTTCGGGGTTTTGGTTAAACTTTGTGGCTTTGAAACTAAGTAAAATTAACCGGTGTTTGTGTTGGGTTTTAGGGTTTGTTGTAGCTTGTCTTGGGGCAAAATTTACCTTCTAGTTCTTTACTAAATCCACACACTCACCTAACCAGGCCTTCAAACGGATTCCGTAATCTTGTCACCTTTGCTGCAAAAACACGCAGCAAAGTCGCCAACATCACTTCACCGTTTAAGGCAGCGTTATGCGTAAAAGGTAGTCGATGGATAAGAAGTTAATAATTGAAGCTTTGTCAGAACTTTCAATACCTGAAATTACAGAAATAATGCATGATGTTTTGCGTTCACATGTTGTTCATGAAGATTACGAAAATGGCGATTTTTACGAGCAAAAAAATGTAATGGCTCAGGTTAGTTGGGGCACAATACATGGCAAAACAGATGAAGAACCAACAATTTCTTTTCTAGGTAAAGTTCATCCGGAGGTCGCATCAACAAAATGGGATAATTCAATTTGCCAAGATGGTAAATGCGAAAACTGTAATTCAACAATAAGTAGCCACGCCAAGGTTGCTGTATGCCCAGTATGTGAGCATAAGGTTTCGTGCACATGAATTCGCATAACCAGTGCAGCTTGCCGGACTTGGGTAAACTGTCACCTTTTTCGCGCTGCGCAGCAAAAAAGCCGCCAATTCACCCAAGCCGCAACTGCAAGCGTTATATTTCCTAGGGTCTGAAATGGAATTTCTAAAAAGGTTATTTAAGGCAGGCTCTTGTTTTGTTCTAGTTGTCACATCCCTAGTTCTTGCTGGTATTCCTGAAAATGAAGCAAAATTTCAAACTATATCAATCATCTATTTTTGGGGTTTTGTATTTTACTTCCTCCACCCTTACATGCCTTTTATCGCAATCATGGAGACCTTCCCGCAAAGGGGACTACAAGAAAACAATGTTCATGGTGTTGCTTGGCGCTTCTTGGCATGGTTAGCTTTTATCATAGGTGGTTTATGTTGGTACTTTTGGTAAAGTACAGAGCACTAAAATATAACAAGGCCATCTTGCATCGCCCATGCAAAAACACGCATGGTCTGGACAAATTTTCAGTGGCTCATTTTGTGCTCTAACGCTACGCTAGCACAAAAATCTCCACTTCAATTTGCCGCAAATGGCGGCGTTAGAACTTCTGCTTCACATTGTAGGTGTTTGGTTTATTGGCAGCGGCCAAGTTTATTTTTTAAACTCTGCTTTTTTGAGTTTTGCGGCAAACAGTTATGGCTTTTCCTTAACTCTCTTGCCTGAACTTCAGGGCAAATTGTTAAGCTTTTTTCTTCACCGGTGCCAGTAGAAAGTGAAGGGGTTCAAACTTCTGTTTGCTTCTTTACTCTACAATTGAATGTTCAATATTTAGGTAAGTTGGCTTTCCTTTTTAACTCAATTGCTCTGGGCTCAAAAGGTAATTCAATTTAGGTGTTCTAATCGGTGGCCTTCGGGAGTTAACAAGTAGGGCAGAAATTTTAAATCGTTAGGGCTATAAACCTTTGTACTTATTTAAGTTCAAGGGCAAAATCAGTTCTAACAAGGCCATCTTGCGGATCTTCGTTTATTGTCACCTTTTGTGCAAAGAGCCGCACAAAAACTGCCAATAAACTCGACCGTAAATGGCAGCGTTAGGCTTTGTAAATAACTGGGCTGTTTAGCTCTTTTTTTTTCATTAGTTTACAAGCACTTAAACCATAGTAATTTGCACCCTCTCCTTCTTTTCCGGTGCAATTTGTTGGTCGGTCAGTTCAATTTATTCCGTGGCGTTGTTTGTGGTTTTTCTTTGAACACTCGCCACAAATTTTAAATTAAGTGGTTTCGTTCTTCGGGGTTTTGGTTAAACTTTGTGGCTTTGAAACTAAGTAAAATTAACCGGTGTTTGTGTTGGGTTTTAGGGGTTGTTGTAGCTTGTTTTGGGGCAAAATTCACCTTCTAATTCTTTACTAAATCAACACATTCACCTAACCAGGCCTTCAAACGGATTCCGTAATCTTGTCACCTTTGCTGCACAAACACGCAGCAAAGCCGCCAACATCACTTCACCGTTTAAGGCAGCGTTATGTTTACGAAGGCCCATGAAAAATAGCAATAGAAGCTGCCCAAGTTGTAACTCAAACGTGCCGTATATTAAGTTGGCGATCATGGGGCCAAATAAGAGTTACACTTGTTCAAATTGCGGGGCTGCGCTAACGGTTAACCCTTGGCGAAATCGGTTATTAATATATGGTGGGTTGTTCATATGTTTCCCACTTTTGTTGTATTTTAGAGCAGCACCAAGCTGGCAGTCAGGCGCTATAGTATGTGTCTCATTGGTAGTGTTGGTTGCATTAACAATGCTTCTGCAAAAGGTTCAGAATGCAAAAACATAACCAGCGGCTCAACAGGACGTGCAACCTCCACAGCGATTTTGTGCGTTCGCTGCGCTCAGTATCGCACAAAACACTGTTCCGGCTGCACGCGCTGTTAGCCGGGCGTTAGGCTTTGTAAGTAATTGGGCTGTTTAGCTCTTTTTTTTCATAAGTTTACAATAGGTTAAGTCACAGCTAGCTTGCACCCTCCCCCTTCTTTTCCGGTGCAATTTGTTGGTCGGTCAGTTCAATTTATTCCGTGGCCTTGTTTGTGGTTTTTCTTTGAACACTCGCCACAAATTTTAAATTAAGTGGTTTCGTTCTTCGGGGTTTTGGTTAAACTTTGTGGCTTTGAAACTAAGTAAAATTAACCGGTGTTTGTGTTGGGTTCAGTGTTTTTTGTAGGCTATTTTGGGGCAAAATTTACCTTCTAATTCTTCACTAAATCCACACATTCACCTAACCAGGCCTTCAAACGGATTCCGTAATCTTGTCACCTTTGCCGCAAAAACACGCAGCAAAGTCGCCAACATCACTTCACCGTTTAAGGCAGCGTTATGTTCTCTAGCTAGGTTGAATATGTATATATGAAGATTGAATCAAAAGTTTCACTCATTATTTTAGTGTTTTATGTCGGTTGTTTATTTTTTCCAGCTTATCAATTGAATATACGCTCAGATGTAAACTATGGTTATTTCTTAATACTAATTGGTTGGCTTGGAGTTATCTCAGGTCATTTTTCTTGGTTCGCTAATATTTTTATACTTGTAGGTATTAAAAATCTATATCAATCAAGGTTTGAGCGAGCAGGAATATATGGCTCCATTTCTTTCTTACTAGTTTTATCTTTTTGGCTAGCTGATGATATTATGGTTAATGAAAACGGTAATTCGGAGACTATTGAATTTTATTTAATAGGTTACTGGTTGTGGTTAGCAGCGTCACTTTCTATATTGCTAGGGGCGGTTTTCTTATCAATTTTAAAACATAACCAGCAGCTCCACCGGACTTCGTAATGTTGGCACCTTTGCCGCAAAAAACGCAGCAAAGTCGCCAACATTACTACGCGCGGTGAGCTGGGCGTTATATTCAGTAGGTGCCAATTTAAACTTTGTGTAATTCATGAATGAAAACAATAATTTAAAGAACCAGCATGCTCTGAAAATCAGCTACATTATCCAAGTGATTGTGGCTATTTTATTGCTCTTAATTTATGTGTGGCTAAATAACAATAGGTTGTTGTATTTCGTCGTGCTCGGTTTTGTTTTCTTCACGGCTTTATTTCCGACTTTGGCGGGTAAAATAAGCAAGAACACTAGAAATTGGTTATATGTAATTATGATTCCGTATGTAGTTTCAATGCTTCTATCATTCTTTTAAGCATTGCATGTTAATAGGGTAAACTCTAAGGCAATACAAACTTATGAATATAACCATCGGCTCAAACGGACAAATATTCGCTGTCACCTTTTTTGCAAAGAAACGCAAAAAAACCGCCATCAAACATTTGCGCGGTTAGCCGGGCGTTAGGCTTTGTAAATAACTGGGCTGTTTAGCTCTTTTTTTTCATGAGTTTACAAGGATTTAAGTCTTAGTAATTTGCACCCTCTCCTTCTTTTCCGGTGCAATTTGTTAGTCGGTCAGTTCAATTTATTCCGTGGCGTTGTTTGTGGGTTTTCTTTGAACACTCGTCCCAAGTTTTAAAATAAGTGGTTTCGTTCTTCGGGGTTTTGGTTAAACTTTGTGGCATTGAAACTAAGTAAAATTAACCGGTGTTTGTGTTGGGTTTTAAGGGTTGTTGTAGCTTGTCTTGGGGCAAAATTTACCTTCTAATTCTTTACTAAATCAACACATTCACCTAACCAGGCCTTCAAACGGATTCCGTAATCTTGTCACCTTTGCCGCAAAAACACGCAGCAAAGTCGCCAACATCACTTCACCGTTTAAGGCAGCGTTAGGCTTTGTAAATAACTGGGCTGTTTAGCTCTATTTTTTCATTAGTTTGCAAGCACTTAAACCTTAGTAATTTGCACCCTCTCCTTCTTTTCCGGTGCAATTTGTTGGTTGGTCAGTTCAATTTATTCCGTGGCGTTGTTTGTGGGTTTTCTTTGAACACTCGTCCCAAGTTTTAAATTAAGTGGTTTCGTTCTTCGGGGTTTTGGTTAAACTTTGTGGCATTGAAACTAAGTAAGATTAACCGGTGTTTGTGTTGGGTTCAGTGTTTTTTGTAGGCTGTTTTGGGGCAAAATTTACCTTCTAGTTCTGCACTAAATCCACACATTCACCTAACCAGGCCTTCAAACGGATTCCGTAATCTTGTCACCTTTGCTGCACAAACACGCAGCAAAATCGCCAACATTACTTCACCGTTTAAGGCAGCGTTATATGTAGGAGAAGATTGTGACCAAGCAGCACTGTCCAGCATGTAATCAGCCGGTTCCAAATTATGTACTTTACCGGATTTATGTGCATGGTTTTGATCGCTTTACGTGTAAGTCTTGTGGCTGTAATTATGAACATAAGTCTTTGCCAGTAGGCTTTTATAAGCGGTTTTTACTTCTTATAATCCTTTTTACTCCAATTTTTTATCTTAGCGGTGAATTATTTATTAATAAAATAAATATCTGGGTAGCAGTAATGCTAGCCCTTACAGTTATTTTTGTATTCTTAACTGTTTTTGTCGTTTTGCCAAAAGAGTATAGACGTTGCCCATTCATAGTTATCAAACAATAAAACATATAACCAGTAGCACCAATGGACTCCGTAATATTGGCACCTTTGCCGCAAAAACACGCAGCAAAGTCGCCAATATCACTACGCCATTGTGCTAGGCGTTAGCTGTCTATGAAGAATTTTGGTTACGATTTAAAATATGCCGCATACTTTTTAATAGCTTTTATTTTAGCTATTCCTTTTTATTTGTATGCGACGCATTTGTTTTTGCATTTGGTGGCATTCGCTTTAATCATTGTTGGTTTCCGACAATTGTACCAGTATCGGTGCCTGTTAAATTGGGAGTCAACAACGGGTAAAATTTTGCAAACAGATATTGGCAAGTTCTCGGTTTCTAGTGGCAGCTACTCAAGACCTGATTTGTATTATTTTCCTTTAGTACATTTTAGTTTTTGGCATAAAAATTCTGATTATAAAAGCTCACACTATTGCTTTGATCGCAAAAGTATTTGGACGCTCAATTTAAAAGAAGTTGAAGATACTATAAGTAAGCTTAATGCCTGCAAAGAAGTAAAAGTTTACGTAAACCCAAAAAAACCTGACCATTCTGTTCTAAATACTCATATATCAAAAAACAGACGTTCTCATAGCTATGCATTAATAGTTGCTGGTATATTGCTAAATATTGTTGGGGTCGTAGTGTGGATTTACAGCTAACAAGGCCATCTTGCGGATCTCCGTTTTCTGTCACCTTTTATGCAAAGAAACGCATAAAAGTCGCCATCAAACTACGACCGCAAATGGCGGCGTTAGGCTTTGTAAGTGATTGGGCTGTTAAGCTTTTTTTCTTCAAGAGTCTACAGCGGTTTTAAGTCTTAGTAATCTGCATCGCCCTCTTCTTTTCAGGTGCAAATTGTTGGTTAGTCAGTTCAATTTATTCCGTGGCGTTGTTTGTGGGTTTTCTTTGAACACTCGTCCCAAGTTTTAAATTAAGTGGTTTCGTTCTTCGGGGTTTTGGTTAAACTTTGTGGCTTTGAAACTAAGTAAAATTAATCGGTGTTTGTGTTGGGTTTTAGGGTTTGTTGTAACTTGTCTTGGGGCAAAATTTACCTTCTAATTCTTTACTAAATCCACACATTCACCTAACCAGGCCTTCAAACGGATTCCGTAATCTTGTCACCTTTGCTGCACAAACAAGCAGCAAAGTCGCCAACATTACTTCACCGTTTAAGGCAGCGTTAGGCTTTGTAAGTAATTGGGCTGTTTAGCTCTTTTTTTTCATAAGTTTACAATAGGTTAAGTCACAGCTAGCTTGCACCCTCCCCCTTCTTTTCCGGTGCAATTTGTTGGTCGGTCAGTTCAATTTATTCCGTGGCCTTGTTTGTGGTTTTTCTTTGAACACTCGCCACAAATTTTAAATTAAGTGGTTTCGTTCTTCGGGGTTTTGGTTAAACTTTGTGGCTTTGAAACTAAGTAAAATTAACCGGTGTTTGTGTTGGGTTCAGTGTTTTTTGTAGGCTATTTTGGGGCAAAATTTACCTTCTAATTCTTCACTAAATCCACACATTCACCTAACCAGGCCTTCAAACGGATTCCGTAATCTTGTCACCTTTGCCGCAAAAACACGCAGCAAAGTCGCCAACATCACTTCACCGTTTAAGGCAGCGTTAGGTGTAATAAAAGTCTTTAAAACCAATGGTTTGTTCTGGTTCGTAAATTGTACAATAATGTCGCACGAATTAGAGGGAATACTAAGTCGAAGCATGTTCCATTAACTATAAATTTTGGCTTATTCCAAGCGGAAAACTTTGATGGTTGGCCTCGTTGATTTAGCAAACAAGAATGAAGTGAATCGTAGTGTTCACTGATGGTAGAATTAAAAATAATCGGTGAATTGAAGTTCTAGGTTCTTTTCAATAAAGAGAAAAAGAGTGGCGACCAAAACACCCCCGTTTAAATCAAAATCAGGGTAGAGCAAGCACCTAACAAGGCCAAGCAACATCAACCACTTCGTGGTTTGGACAGCCTTGCAGCCGCGCTTTTTGTGCATGGCTTCGCCATTATTGCACAAAAATCACAACTACAAGCCTGCCGTTGTTGGCAGCGTTAGGTGTCATAAAGCCATTAAAATCAATAGTTTGTACTGGTTCACAAATCGTACAATGATGTTGCACGAAATAAGGGAAATGCTAAGTCGAAGCATGTTCCATTAACTATAAATTTTGGCTTATTCCAAGCGGAAAACTTTGATGGTTGGCCTCGTTGATTTAGCAAACAAGAATGAAGTGAATCGTTGTGTTCACTGATGGTAGAATTAAAAATAATCGGTGAATGGAAGTTCTAGGTTCTTTTCAAAAAAGAGAAAAAGAGTGGCGACCAAAACACCCCCGTTTAAATCAAAATCAGGGTAGAGCAAGCACCTAACAAGGCCAAGCAACATCAACCACTTCGTGGTTTGGACAGCCTTGCAGCCGCGCTTTTTGTGCATGGCTTCGCCATTATTGCACAAAAATCACAACTACAAGTCTGCCGTTGTTGGCAGCGTTAGGTGTCAAAAATGCATTAAAACCAATAGGTTGTACTGTTACGTAATGCAAATAAATTGAAGGTTCTTGTAGTCAGTCATTGGGGAAGAGTAAGCCGCTTCCAATACACGAATATTTTGGCTCAGTTGAATCGGGCAGCTTTTAAGTGGGCTTCGTTCAAGGAGCTTAAAAGAAGGAATGGCCATCGTTGTGTTCAATGTTGGTATTATCAAAAATAGTAGGTGATTTGAACAACTCGATTTTGATTAAAAAAATAAGAAAGGGGAGCCCAAACACCCCGTTCTAAATCAAAATCAGGGAGTATTAAACACCTAACAAGAAGCAGCAACGGACTCCGTATATTTGTCACTTTTTTTGCAAAGGGCCGCAAAAAATAGCGCCAAATCTACTACGCCGTTGTGCTAAGCGTTAGGCTTTGTAAATAACTGGGCTGTTTAGCTCTTTTTTTTCATGAGTTTACAAGGATTTAAGTCTTAGTAATTTGCACCCTCTCCTTCTTTTCCGGTGCAATTTGTTAGTCGGTCAGTTCAATTTATTCCGTGGCGTTGTTTGTGGGTTTTCTTTGAACACTCGTCCCAAGTTTTAAAATAAGTGGTTTCGTTCTTCGGGGTTTTGGTTAAACTTTGTGGCATTGAAACTAAGTAAAATTAACCGGTGTTTGTGTTGGGTTTTAAGGGTTGTTGTAGCTTGTCTTGGGGCAAAATTTACCTTCTAATTCTTTACTAAATCAACACATTCACCTAACCAGGCCTTCAAACGGATTCCGTAATCTTGTCACCTTTGCCGCAAAAACACGCAGCAAAGTCGCCAACATCACTTCACCGTTTAAGGCAGCGTTAGGTGAATAATGAGAATAATCAACCTTGTAGTTAGCTTAACGCTGTTGAGCACGACTTTTAATTTTTGGTCAGAAGCTCATGCTTATGGAAATGATTTTTCATGCTCGTTTGGCAAGCAAGGTGCTTGTTTAGATTACGGTGATAAAATTTGTCCTTCAGCTGCAAAGTGTGTGAACAGCGATGCAATTTGCTTTGATTCATATACTTGTGGTTATGGTGGTTTCGTATGTAAATCAAAACTTGATGATTTCGCTTCTGAATATGATGATTTGTTAAGTAAGTGCAATAATATAGCGAGCGAATATGATGATCTGACCGATGAATACAATAATTTGCTTCGTAGATACAAATCTAAAGTATCTGAATATGAGGACTTTGAGAGCTGTGTTAGTTATGCAACTACTCTAAATGAGGCAAAGAATTGCAATTAATATCACCTAACAAGGCCATCTTGCGGATCTCAGTTTTCTGTCACCTTTTATGCAAAGAAACGCATAAAAGTTGCCATCAAACTACGACCGCAAATGGCGGCGTTATGTTTCTTGAGGGATTATGAACAAAGCTCTATTTGAAAAGTTGCTTGGTGCGGGCATTATTCTAAATGCTCTTTATTGTCTTATATTCTCGCTCATCGATTCTTATCAAATGTTATCGTTAATAACTGGTGCAAGCGATAGAGAGATAAGTACTAGTCAAATGGCTACTATGTTGGCCATGCCTTACTTACTAGCATCGGTTATTTTTATAGTGTCGTTCTCTCTAGGCTGGTTGTTACTTTGTAGTAAACAAATACATTTGGCAGTCGCTATTACGGCTGGTCTAGCTAACATATTTAATGGTTCAATCGGCTTCGGTTTAGCTGTGGTTTATTGTATCTATCGAGTTGCCACTTCTAGAACAGAAGAGCAACATAACCAGCGCCTCAAACGGACTCCGTAAAATATGTCACGCTTTTTGTGCCAAAAAGGCGCGCCAATTTTACTCCTCCGTTTAGGCGGGCGTTATATTTTTGAGCAGCCAAATGATTAGGAATATTTTTCTAGTATTAGTTTTAATATTTTCATCGCCAGTTAATGCTTGTGGCTTTTTCACAGGGCTGTTTACCACAGAAAACGCGTCATTAGATTACGTTGGCGCAATAGAGTTTGGGGTTCCATTTCAAAAGAACGATTTTACCAATATTCCTCTTTCTTTTACTGGCGGCAAGTGGCTACTGAATTCAGGTATCGCGTTTAAAAAAGTTAAGGGTAAACTCCAAGGCAATAATATAAATATTACTGTTCAAACATGCTTAGCCAGTGGTGGTAGTCAAAGTCAAGAACAGCAAATTACATTAAAAAATCTAGTTCCGGGCGACTACAATGTTAACTATATAAACCCAAATGGTAATTCCGTGCATGTCGGCAAAATTAAAATATAACAAGTAGCACCAACGGACTCCGTAATATTGGCACCTTTTGCGCAAAGAAACGCACAAAAGTCGCCAATATCACTACGCCGTTGTGCTAGGCGTTTTATGTGTAAGTAAAGAGGGTGTAAAATACACTCCCTTTTGTGAGTAAACTAATTTTTATTTGAGCCTATTTAAAGAACTTTGCTCTTGATTTTCGTGAAGTAAATAACCCGAAAAGGCCAAGGACTAAAATAGCAAGAGAGCTGGGTTCCGGAACACTTGTCGCAGAGTTGTTAAGAACAATGTTGTCAAAGGTAAGTCCAAATCCAAATTCAACCTTAACTAGATTTTTCCAATCTTCACCAAATGTAAATGTTTCAAAGTCTGATATACCTCCAAGACCGTCAAAGCTCCCATCTACCCAGAACTCTTCAGTTAATATAGTTCCAGAATACGTATAGCCTTTGAAAGAAGAGCTCCTCGGTAATTTATAAACAGAACTATACTCTCCGATATCTATGCTAGAAAGCTCAAATAAAGACCCATTAATAGCGGTTAAAGTAGCAGGGTAGGCAAATTGCGTGGACATTTGAACAAACTTAGTCCCATTTTGGGGAACTGAAGTTGTATTTGTCGGGTTATGAATTGACATAAATCCATATTGTCCACCCATATCAAGACTAAATCCATTTTGATCAATATGTCTTATTCCTGAATTGGCATTTTCAAAATCCAAAATTACAGTTGCGTTAGCATTTATACTCACACAACATAAAATAAAGGTGGCGAATGCTAGTGATACAAATCTATGAAACATTATCGTTATTCCTTACAGCTTTGGTATATGATTAAAATTGTAACAAATTATAACAGTATGTAACGATTGCTAGTGGCATTGAGTCACAGAAATAAAGGGTCTTAAGTCCCTCATCGCTAAGCTTTGGCAATATGGTCACATAACAAGTGCATCTTGCAAGGATTTGGGTAAACTGTCACCTTTTGTGCAAAGAAACGCACAAAAGCCGCCACTTCACCCAAACCGCTAATGCAGGCGTTAGCTGAATTAAAATGTTCAACATATTGTACATGTAAGAATATTTGAATATACTTGTCTTATTTAAAGTACATGTTGAGGTATTTATGAGAGTTGTATCCTTTACTGAAGCCCGCAATGGTTTAAAAGCTGTTTTAGATTCCGTGGTTAACGACGCCGACACTACTGTGATCACTCGTCGTGATTCGGAAGATGCCGTTGTAATGTCATTAGATTACTATAACAGTTTAATGGAGACTGTTTACTTATTAAGATCTCCTGCCAATGCAGAACATTTAGCAAAATCTATTGAGCAACTTAAAAATGGCAAGGCCACTTCAAGAGATTTAATCGATGAGTAGTAGGTTACTCGTATGGACTGATGAAGCTTGGAGTGACTATGTATATTGGCAAGGTCAGGACAAAAAAACTCTTAAACGTATCAATAAGCTCATAGGTGACTCCAAAAGAACGCCATTTGAAGGTATTGGTAAACCTGAGCCATTAAAAGAGAATTTATCTGGTTTTTGGTCACGCCGTATAGATGATACAAATCGTTTGGTATATGCAGTAGACAACACGTCATTAACTATTATCTCTTGTAGGTATCATTACTAGTGCAAAATACAGCTAACAAGGCGTTCAAATGGATTCAGTAATATTGTCACCTTTGCTGCAAAGAAACGCAGCAAAGCCGCCAACATCACTTCACCAGTTAACGCGGCGTTATATTTCAATCAGTCTAGAGTGACGGAATCAGGATGTATGAGAAATTAATATGGAAAGTAGCTTGTGTAATTTTAGTCATTACTTCTACGGCACTTTTTATTCCTGCTCTTTCTAGTGTTTATTCCGCATATGCTCGTTATGCAATTTATATAGCATTTTTGCTTGGTGTAATCGCAACATTATTGAACTTCAAAGTTGCAGTTCAAAAAGGCGGTACTGCTGGTTATGTTTTGGCTACTATAAAATTCTTAGTTTTAAGTACAATATTTGCTATTTCATATACCATGTTTGCAGTAACTCACAGTGGAATTTAGGCAATTAATATAACAAGTGCAGCTTGCCGGACTTGGGTAAACTGTCACCTTTTTCGCGCTGCGCAGCAAAAAAGCCGCCAGCTCACCCAAGCCGCTAATGCAGGCGTTAGTGCTCTTAAGAAGCTAAGCGATTCTGTCGAACATCATCAGCAAGCCAAGATTTGATCAAGGACTGGTAAGGCATGTCTCTTCGATTAGCCTCAATTTTAATGCTTTCAAGCAAAGACTCAGGTAATCGCAAAGAAATTGTTTTCGTCGATGGTTTTAAGTTGGGCATTGTTACTTTTTCGGCCTTACTCCAGTCTAAGTAATCAGCCGAATCATTATCTTCCCAAAACTTTCGTTCTTCTGCCTCTGTTTTAAACTTTGGAGGCTGTTTATGCTTGTTCATAAATTTTCCTCTCTTTCTTGTGCATTGGTCGTGCAGAAATTACTCTAATCAAAGTGTTATCTTCACGTAGTGTAAAAGTAATATGTAGTTGCCGCCCATTATCGGTAATTCCAAGGGCATGGTATCTGGGCTCTTTATCACTATGCTTTTTGTCCGGCAGCAGCAATAAAGGCTCATTAAAAAATAATTGCTCGGCTTCTAACTGGCTTACACTGTGTTTATCAACGTTTTTTCGCTCGTTTCCAGTGTCCCAGTTAAAACCTTTTATTTGTTTCCAATTAATCATTTATGTATATTACCATCATATACATAGCTTGACACTAACAAGTTTATCAAACATCGTTACGACCAAAAAAACACTTGGCCTACACTGGACGCGCAAAGAGACGCGCGCCGTTTATAAAAGCGTTATATTTAGGGAAGAATATGCTCAAATCACTACTGATACTAAGTTTGTTTGTTTTTATTATTGGATGTTCAAATAGCCAAAATTCAAATGAATACGAAACTAACTTAGTAGAAATCCAGAAAAATATTGAATCAAATAAAGCTCTTTGGTTGTCTGCAAATTTAGCTGATTACATGTTCACATATTCAGCAATCAATGATGATTGCCCTAGTATTGATGTGTTTCCACCTGTAATTATTACAGTTGAAACAGGTGAGGTTGCAAGTGTTTACGTTCCAGCATTTAATGAATACGCTCCTAATATAGATAGCTGGCCAACAATTACTGAGTTATTTAATCTAATGTTAAGTAATGTTGAATCAAAACCTTTAAATTTCTCATTAAGTCCATTTGAGATAAATGAGCTACCAGAGTTTAATGCGGTTTATGGTTACCCAATTAATTTTTATATTAATCAAACAAAAAATGAATGTGACGCAGTAGAATATAGTGTCACTGGATTTCAATAAATATAACACCTATATGCTCGGAGTTTGTCCAATACAAATAAATCCTAACGAAGCCACTTTTTAGTCGCCTCGGTATTAACGATCAATCTTTGCATCGCTGCGCTAATCCATTCTTTGTCCGGTATCAGATGAAGATCTGCACCAAACACCTATTGAGAGTCAATCTGGATAAATCGCTTCGCAGTCTTCGAATCGAGTTATCCAGACACAAACGCCTTTGCGTTTGAGCTACTAGAAGCCAATTAGTTACCCTCGTACTGGCCACTCAAGGAACGGGCTTACCTCTAGTTATCGTAAAGCTCAGCCGAGGAGCAGCCCCACAAACATCAATCTTGGGAGGTCACCGCCGTCTCTTCAAGGTACCAGGGTCCGGCCTCGATACCTACTATCATGAAGGACATTGCCGCTAAGTTAGTATCAATAGTTTCTGTGTTCCGCCTTATCGCCCTCGTTATGCGTTTTAAGTTCGACGGTGACCTAACTTAAAACTGTATATTCAGTCGTTTCCAAAAATACGCTTCATCAAATGCATCCTGTCTTCTCCGTATGTGATACACAGCTCGCCCCAGCTTGTTTGCCTGCCGATTCTTTTTGACCTGCACAAGTCGTGCATAAGAAGCAAATTGCTGAACGCAATCAAAGCGTTCAAAATCCTGAATTTCCAGCATCAAGGTTAATGCGATAATGTCGCCAATCCCGGGCACGTTGGTTTTTCTACTGGCTCG
This sequence comes from Oleiphilus sp., assembly GCA_048058835.1. Classification (GTDB taxonomy): domain Bacteria; phylum Pseudomonadota; class Gammaproteobacteria; order Pseudomonadales; family Oleiphilaceae; genus PZPK01. Next base: position 126,279 of record JBLLNS010000008.1, on the reverse strand, counting down.
TTAGTTGAATATTGGACTATGAATCATAAGCGACGCACAAAGAGTGCGAATACATTACGACGTGCAAATGGCAACGATATCTCCTCTATTACCTGGAAGGTAGTTGTCTCAGTAAATAAGAAAGTTACTATTTAGTTTTTTTACTAAAGGAACACTTACAATGAAAGTTCAAAAAACTACTTTAACCTTCTACATCGTCGGCTTTTTTGTATTCGGCATCCCAGCAATAGTTGTACCCGAATGGTTTTCTCAAACTCTTGGCTATAATCTGACGACAAAAGGCTCATTGATGGAGTTTATCGCTGCCTATGGCGGTTTAATCATAGGGGTAGGTATTTATCTTTTATACTGTTTAAAAACAAATATTAAGAGTGGATTAGTAGCGGTATTGATTGTTATGAACTCTCTCTTCTTAGGTCGTATAATTGGCTATGGCGTAGAGCGAGAAATAAATCAGGTCCAACTCGCTTTCCTCGGTTTAGAGTTATTTACAATAGTTCTGCTTTCAAGCATTTTGTATATCAATGTTAGCCGACAACAAATCGAGATAACCAACCAAGCAATGTAACGGGATACCAGCAACTAATGTGGCACTATACGCTAGTTGTGAAAACACAATTAAGCAATAAGCAGTGAATAGGTAGCAGTTTGAGAGAGCATGTTCCCAATAAAAAGAAACGAAGCAATTTCTTAAGGAAACTCACGAGAGCTATTGGTATATTTTAGGTGGTTGGGATTTGTCTGGAATCTTGTCCAATTATCAGGGTTACTAAAATCCTATTAATTGGATATCGCGACACGTTTTAAAAACATTTTTGAATGGCGGTGAGGGAGGGATTCGAACCCTCGAACGGTTTGACCCGTTACACACTTTCCAGGCGTGCTCCTTCAGCCACTCGGACACCTCACCTTTTGCGTATTCGCTAATACGAAAACTAGACTTCAGCAGAGATAAATTGCTCTGATTTGAGTCGGGCGGTACTGTAAACTAGGCCTTAATCGAATGCAACCACTTAAGGCCTGCTTTTGGCTCGATATAGGATCCCAGGACGACATTGCTCCATTTCATAGTATTCTGCCAAACCATTTAATGACTCTGACGCACCTAGCATTAAATAACCGCCTGGTTTTAAACACTGGTGCATTTTAATCAATAACTGTTTCTTTAGTTCGCTTGAAAAGTAAATCAATACATTCCTACAGAATATTACATCATAAGCACTACCAATTTTTTGATAGGACTCCATAAGATTCAACAGTTGGAAGTTGACCATATTTTTATACGCTGATTTAAGCTGCCAACTGCCCTGCTGTTTTTCTTCAAAACATTTTTTAAGCCGTTGTTCTGACATGCCGCGCCCAAGTGCCAACATTTCATAAGTCGCTTCTTGCGCCGTTTTTATTACGGTAGGCGAAATATCAGTCGCGGTAATCGAAACTCCAGACTTCATTTTCCCTAAGTTTGCCTCCTGAAACTCTTTTGCAGTAATGGCAATAGAGTACGGTTCTTGACCAGTGGAGCATGCGGCTGACCATATTTTAATGGGCTTTCCTGGAGGAAGCGTTTTACAAAGTTCAGGAAAAATTCGATCCGTTAACAACTTAAAGGGGTGCTGGTCACGAAACCATAAGGTTTCATTTGTCGTCATTGCATCAACCACATCATCTTTAAGTTGACGATTGGCTGGTAGTTTAAGTTTTGAGACTAAGGCGCTTAAATCAGCAATAGCATATTTTTGTAGGATAGATTTGAGCCGGCTGTTAACTAAATACGCTTTATTATCACCTAGCAAGATGCCACAGGCCTCCTCTAGGAAAGCTCTAAAGTCTTTATATTCCTGAGATTCATTGGTCGTTGGCATTCAAGATAATCTTTTAAAATTGAATAGTTACGTCGAAAGACTAATACAGATTAAGACTTATTAAGGGTAGAAAATGCTACTCGAAAGTAAGCCCAAAATTTATACATCTGCATTCAGTCTATCGATAATTTCCATCACTTTTTCGGCTAATTCATCCGGGCTGAATTTAGCCATAAAATCATCTGCGCCTACTTTCTGAACCATTGCCTGATTAAAGACACCGCTAAGAGATGTGTGAAGCATAATATACAAAGATTGAAGTCTGTGATCATCTTTGCATAGAGTTGTTAGTGTATAACCATCCATTTCAGGCATTTCAACATCTGAAATCATTAAGCAGATATGCTCAGAAATTTGAGAACCATCTGACACAAGCTCTCTAAGATAATCGAAAGCTTGCTTGCCGTCATTTTTAGTGATGACATTAATACCAATCGTTTGTAAGCAGTTTTGGATTTGTTTTCTGGCAACCACAGAGTCATCAACAACTAAAACCGTCGAGGGCACTTCAGCATTTCGTTCACTAACCTTCTCGATAAATTGCTCATTCACAGATTCCTGAACAGGCGCAACCTCGGAAAGGATTTTTTCAACATCAATGATTTCTACCAGTTTGTTGTCGATACGCGTGACCGCAGTTAAATAATTATCCTTACCCGCTCCCTTTGGTGGTGGATGTATTGATTCCCAATTAAGGTTAACAATTCGTTCGACACCGCCGACAAGAAAGCCCTGCGTTTTTCGATTGTATTCAGTAATGATAACAAAGCTATTTGGAATCAAACCTTCATCAACTGGAGCTTGGCCTATTGCCATCCCCATATCGATGATCGGAATAGTACCACCGCGAATATGCGCGACCCCTCTCACGACGGGGTGTCTTTTAGGCATCATGGTGAGCTTAGGGCACTGCAATACTTCCTTAACTTTAAAGACGTTAATGCCGTAAACTTGGGCTCCCTTAAGCTTAAACAGTAGTAATTCCAGTCTATTCTGACCAACGAGTTGCGTTCGCTGATTTACACTATCCAGAATACCGGCCATACAAAGAACTCCAATTTGTAGAATAAGCGGTATGGATATTGCTTTTCTACGATTGATACATATATTTTCTAGCATATGCTTTCAGCTGAAATGCATACACTCTTAGACTAAATACGTTTACAAACGCGATACCAAAAGCATAGGACATAAAATGAAAATTAGTAGGCAAATATTCATCTTGATGGTGCTTTTTATTTCACCCCATATCACAGCTAACGTCAGTAAGCCGGATTTAAATACACAACTCACTCTCTTCTTAGAACAAGAACAAAGTAAAATAGCGGCAACGGGTTACCGCTCTGAATATATTATCGGCAACATCGACCCGCGATTTAATGAAAAACCTTGTGACCTACCCTTTGAGTTCAAATTAAACCGTTCACCTATGGAACAGGCAAATTTAACAGTATTAGCTGAATGCAAAGATAATACACCTTGGAAAATGTATATCACTACCAAGATAAATGTCTTCGGAAATGTGGTTTACGCATCAAATACACTACCTAGAAACCACACCATTCAGAAAAGTGATCTAGAGTTAAAAGAAGAAATTATTAATAAGCAATACTATGCCAGTTTCAGTACAGTGGACGCTGTTGCAGGTATGATAGCTAAACGCTCAATCCGCCAAGGTTCCGTCGTTCAAGCAAACCTACTGCAAGCGCCTAAACTGGTTAAACGCGGCGATGATGTTGTGATTATGGCGAGTACCGCGGGTATAATGATACGAATGCGAGGCACAGCCATGCAGGATGGCGAGTTAGGTCAACAAATAAGCGTTCGGAATAACCAGTCTGAACGTATTGTTAAGGCGCGTGTATCTGAAACAGGTCTCGTGCGAGTGACACTGTAATGAGTTACAATTTTTTTTCATTTAAAGCTAAAGTTCCATTTCTTGCAGCCGATATACAGAGCATAAGAACTTTATAGGATGATTTCATAATGACTATTGATATAAATGGTTTTAATCCAAATCGCGCTGATGGTCAAAAAAGGCAGGTATCTAACAAGTCACCTGAGCCCAATACCACATCAAACGCGAATGTTTCGTCTGAACAAAATACAGACTCGCCAAAAGTCAGTGTCAGCCTTAGTTCTTCGGCGCAAAACTTAGCGATGATAGAATCTGAGCTTAAATCTCTTCCTGACGTTAACCAGGCTAGAGTTGATGAAATTAAAGCCCGTATAGACCGTGGTGAATATCAACCTGATTCAGAAAATTTGGCACAAAAAATGCTAAACCTAGAGTAGACACTTTCTATTCTAGGATTTGGTTATGAATCAGTTTACTGAAGATCTAAAAAAACTACTTAAGCAAGATATCGTCGATTTAGCCGCGTTAAATACGCTCCTCGAACAAGAAAAAATCACCCTCACAACACGAGATACTCAGAAAATAAATCAATTAGCTGAGCACAAATCTCAAACAATAAATCAGCTTGAATCCCGCGCAAAAACAAAAGCTACATTGATGGCGAAATCTGGATTAGGCATACGTCCTGGCCAAGTCGAAGAAAAACTAAGCTATCTTCAAGACAATGAACTAATGGCTTTGTGGCATGAGTCCAGAGAAAAACTTAATGCTTGTCAGCAACAAAACGCGGTAAATGGCAGCATTATTAGTCAGTCGAGACAGCGCGTTACTAAGTTAATGTCTATTATTCGCGGCCAAAATAAAGCCCCTAACCTTTATGGGCAGCAAGGAAAAACCCAAGCTTACTCTAGCAGTCAGCGAATAGGTAAAGCATAATCACCTCTACCTAGTTCCTGACAACCGTAAACTTTCTCTATGCTGTTAACATGCCCGCTATGCGATTCGATTAAGACATCACTTTTTCATAAAGAGAGCAAACGTCCTTACAACCAATGTAGCCAGTGTGAACTAATTTTCGTGCCTAAGCAGTTTCACCTAAATTCTCGCGATGAAAAGGCAATATATGACGAGCATCAAAATTCCCCTCTAGATCAAGGTTACCGCACGTTTTTAAACAGGCTAGTTGAACCTCTGCGCCAGGCATTAAGACATTTCAATTTCCCTCTCAATGCAAAAGGACTCGATTTTGGTTCCGGACCAGGCCCTACATTGTCAGTGATCTTGGAGGAGCAAGGCTACGATATGGCAATATATGATATTTTTTATGCCAATAAGCCTGAAGCATTAAAGCAACAATATGACTTCATTACCTCTACCGAAGTTTGGGAGCACTTAAGTGACCCTAAAAATGTCATCCAAACTTTGTTCGATCTTGGAAAAGAAAAACACATATTGGGTATCATGACGAAACGAATACCGCCGACTGACTTCCCAAATTGGCACTATATTAAAGACCCAACACATGTTACTTTTTTTGCTGAAAATACCTTGAAATATATAGCCAAAAAGTATGATTACGAATTGCTTCTGCCAGCAAACGATACCGCTATCTTTATCAAAGCCTAAATTCAATTAAGCAAGTCTTAGTAATCTACGCCCTTTCTAGCTTTTATTCCTGCTTTATAGGCATGTTTAATTTCTTTCACTTCAGATACCGTATCCGCTAACTCTTTCAGCTTAGCGCCACCACCTCGACCTGTGACTACAACACTTTGTTCATATGGGCGGTTTTCCAAAGCCCTTAACACTCTATCTTCATCAAGGTAGGTATAAGCTAACATATAGGTCAACTCATCCAACACGACTAACTGCAAAGAGGCATCTTTTAGCATTTTTTCTGCGACAGCCCATGTTCTTTCAGCAGCTTCTATATCACTTGTTCGATCTGGGTATTCCAAGTAAATCCCGTGCCCATCTGGTAGAACTCAACATCGCTCAACTTTTCTTTAAGAAATATTTCCTCACCCGACAATTGCTGGCCTTTAATAAACTGCACAACACCCACTTTATGGCCATACCCCATCGCACGTAGCACCATTCCAAACGCAGAACTGCTCTTACCCTTACCGTTTCCGGTGAGCAAAATCAGCACACCTTTTTCAATATTAGCTTCTGCGATATGAGCATCGACTTTTTCTTTTTGCTTCTGCATTTTCTTTTTATGGCTTTCATTTTTATCATGTTCTAACATATCACTCACCTGTCGATTTGAATGGAATTGCTATTATTTGATGATACATTTTTTATGTTTATTGATGCCGCCTGACCGCTTCAAGCCGATCACAAACCTGCTGCATGCCCTGCAGGGTTCGTACTGAGAAACGGTGCAATAGATCACCATTCACATAAAAAATATGCTGATTATTGACCGCCGGAATTTCTGGCCATTTCTGCCAGAAATCACCTTCACCCAAGCCATGCCCATGATGCGACGGAATGATAATCACCTCGGGCATTTTCTCAATGACATTTTCAATACTGACTTGTGGGTAATCGCCAATACTAGCATCAAATATATTGACGCCACCGCAACCCACGAGCATTTCATTAATCCAGCTTTTAGCTGCCATGGCGCGTAAAGGTTCACTCCATAATTGATAAAAACGTACCGGTTTTTTATCCTTATATTGTGAAGTCAATTCGGACAAACCCGATAAAAATCTTTCAGCTTCTTGCTTAGCTTTATCTTGTATACCCAGCAATTCACCCATGTTTAAAATTTCAGTGGCGATTTCTTTCAAGACCTTGGTTTTGCTTCTATGAACGTTTAACCCTAAGCGTTCAAGCTGAACAATATCATCCAGTTTATTGCCGTCTTCCCAGGCTATAACCAAATCAGGCTGTAGGCTAAGCACTTTTTCAATTTGAATACCGTTATAGCCCCCTACCACAGGAATACTTTTAGCTTCTTCTGGATAATCTGCAAAACTGGTGGTTGCAATTATTCGATCACCCACACCTAATAGGTAAAGCAACTCGACTGAGTGTGGCGCTAAGGCAATCACCCTATTCACCTTGTTTTCAGCTTGCGCTTTTAAGCTTGAAGAAAGAAAGCTAAAAGCAAGGAACAAAACAACGAGCAAATAAGGCTTCCTGCGAAGCAAGTCATGTTCTGACAACACATCTATCATCCTTTTCGTTGCTTAAGTACGAGTAAAAAGAAAATACTGCCCAGTGCTGCGGTGATTACGCCGATAGGCAGTTCACTTTCCTCCATTAATGTTCTTGCCAGGACATCCACCCACACCATGAAGCAACCACCAAAGATCGTACATGACCATAAAAAGTAGCGTTGGTAGCGAAAAAATACACGTCGTACAATATGAGGAATCATCAAGCCGACAAAGCCAATGCCTCCCGTATTGGCGACTAAAGTAGCGGTCATTAAGGAGCTAAGAAGCAGCATATTAATTCGTAATTTATGGATATCAACACCTAAGGCGCGAGCACTTTCGTCTCCTGCCAGAGCCGTACGCATCTGTCTGGAAAATCCCAAAAACACCAGCAAGCAAATTGTCACAATGATCGAAGGGAGCAATAAATTATCCCAGCTTGCGCGGGTAAAGCTTCCCATTGTCCAAAACAGTAAAGTTGCGACCGCTTGTGCATCAATATGATAAAGCACCAAACTGGTTGCTGCACCGAACATAAATGAAACAGCGACGCCAGCAAGCAGCATACGCTCAATCTGCATGCCATTACCGGCAAAAGCCAAGACTAAAATCACCGACGCTGTGCTGCCGATGAATGCACCACTGGTGATGCCTAGTTGAAACATGTTTTGTTCAAGCTGAATAAACGTAGCACCAGACAACATAGCAATAACTAAAACTGCACCAAATGATGCGCCAGAAGAGATACCAAATAAATAAGGATCGGCGAGCGGATTACGGGTCACCATTTGGAGAACGGCGCCCGATAATGATAAACCGGCCCCAGTTAGAAAAGCCAAAATCAGCCTAGGCAATCGCAACTCTTCCAATATACGCACATGGATTTCATTGACGTCGTTACTTGCACCTAGAAGGTTAGACAACCAGACCAGTAAATCGGCAAAACGAATGTCGATCGCGCCATATGCGAGAGACAACACAACGCTGACCAAAGCGACCAAGCAATAGCTAAAATAACGATAATGCGGAGCCAAATACTTAGTCATTATAACGCTCATCATGATAGGCAAAGGTAATCCTAGGATGGGCGTTAAGAGGGTGTTTATCTATTAATGCATGGGTATTAAATACCTCAGACAGTAAAGATTCTGTCAGCACATCTTGTGGTGTTCCATACGCAACTAATTCACCGTTATTTAGAACAAGCAAAGAATCACAAAAAGCAGCAGCTAGATTTAAATCATGAAATGATGCAAGCACGGTGACATTCAAACGCTTCACTTTTTGAAGTACGGCAACTTGGTAATGCACATCAAGATGATTGGTTGGCTCATCCATAATCAAGAGTTTGGGTTTTTGAAGCATGGCCCTGGCTAACATCACCCTTTGTTTTTCACCACCCGACAAACCGGAAAAAAGCCGCGATGATAAATCAGTTAAGTCATTTTCCTGAAGCACTTGTTTGATCGCGACTTTATCTTCATAAGAATCCCACTCAAATATTTTCTTGTGTGGCGTTAGACCTAAGGCAATGACTTCATACACAGATAAACCAAGATGCTCACTTTGTTCTTGCAGTATCACAGCCATCTGTTGAGCATTCTCAGACGCAGACCCCTGCCAAATATCCTTCCCTTGAAAGTTGACCGTACCAAAATCCGGCTTATTTACACGGTAAATACAGCGCATCAAACTCGACTTTCCTGCACCATTCGGCCCAAGTAAACCGATGAAGCGTCCCTCTTCCAAGTCAAAACTAATATTTTTCAATATCGTTTGTGTGTCTACTGACCAAGAAACATTAGTTAAGCTCAACAATGGCTTCATGCTCACCCCTGATCACCTTTTCGCTTTAAAGCTAAGGGTAAGCCAGCAACGACTATATCGACGCTACCACATATCTTTGCCAATTTCTGGTGGAGTATACCTACCCTATCGCAGTAATCTCTGGTTAACTGGCCAAGCGGCATAATCCCCATGTTAGTTTCGTTTGACACCATTATTAAGCTAACTTGGCAGCGTTGAACAGCGTTCGTGAATTGCTCGAGCTCTCTTGCCAAAAAGTTTTCATTTTCTTTCATCAACAGATTGGTCAACCATAAGGTTAAACAATCAATCAAAATAATTGACGCCGTTGTGGAGGCTTTTTCTAGCGCCTCGGCCAAATACAACGGCTCCTCAATTACCTGCCAATTAGACGGCCGCTGAGCTTGATGCTTTTTAATTCGTTGGGCCATGGCCTCATCGAGCGATTCTGCTGTCGCGATTAGACAGACAGATTCAGCCGCTATGTTATGTTCAGACAAAAACTGCTTAACACGGTTTTCTGCATATCGGCTTTTACCCGACTTAACACCACCTAGAATAAGGTGTTTCAAACTAGACATCGGCGTTAACCTTCTCCTCGAGAAAAGAGAGTAATTTGTCCATATCGAGATTTGACTCAACAGCATCCGCAAGTCGGTCAATTTGCTGCTCACGAATGTGATTGAAGTCAACATTTTCTTTAGTCGACAGGCCCGCCCAGGCTAGAATGTCGCGCAATGCTTCTGGCTGTTCAAAAAGACCATGCCAATAGGTGCCTGCGACAGTATTTTCATCATTTATAGCGCCATCTGAGCACGTCCGCCCTTTCTCGGTAAAGTGTAGAAAGGGTAACAGACAGCTTGGCCCATTAGACACACCGGTATGAATTTCATAGCCAGTTAATTCTGTCTCGCTAAAAGATAAGCGCCCTTTTCGGTTAAATAACTGTTTTTCTCTTTTAAGCTCAGTTTCTATATCTAATAACGCAAAACCTTTACTTGAGCCAACGTCACCTTCGACTCCTTCAAGATCTTTGATCACGTTTCCGAGCATTTGGAAGCCGCCACAAATACCTAATACTTTCCCACCAAAGCGGAGGTGCCGAGCAATAGCTGTATCCCAACTATTTTCCTTAAGAAAAGCAAGATCCGCTCGGACTGACTTGGAACCAGGCAAAATAATTAAATCAGCGGGTGGTATCGCTTCTCCCATCCTGATGAAACGAAAATCAACCTCCGGGTGCACACGTAAAGGGTCAAAGTCTGTATGATTACTGATGCGAGGAAGCACCGGCACAACAATAGTAAATCGAGACGAATCCGTGCTCAATTGCTGTTGGGGCAAGGCATCTTCTGCATCTAAATGTAAGTCATGCAGATAAGGTAGAACACCTAAAACAGGCTTCCCAGTATAGGACTCAAGCCAATCCAGGCCAGACTGTAAAAGGCTAATATCTCCCCGGAATCGATTGATAACGAAGCCCTTTATTCGAGCTTGCTCAGTTTCGCTCAATAAAGCTAAGGTACCCACTAAATGCGCGAACACGCCTCCGCGATCAATATCCGCAACAAGAATAACCGGACAATCCACTGCTTCGGCAAACCCCATATTGGCGATATCACGATCGCGAAGATTTATTTCAGCAGGTGAACCCGCCCCTTCAACCATAACAACATCGAACTTTGCTGACAGCCGCTTGTGTGACTCCAGCACCGCCGACATAGCTAGGCTTTTGTATTCATGGTAACTCGTCGCTGACATATTACCTTTAACATGACCATGAATAATGACCTGCGCACCAATATCTGTTTCAGGCTTTAATAAAACTGGATTCATATCATTCTGAGCTTCAAGCCCACAAGCCACCGCTTGAAGTGCTTGCGCTCGGCCAATTTCACCGCCTTCAACAGTCACAGCACTGTTCAAAGCCATGTTCTGCGGCTTAAACGGTGCAACCTTAATTTTCCTGCGCAACAAACAACGGCACAAGGCAGCAACAAGGGTGCTTTTCCCAGCATCTGAGGTGGTGCCTTGTACCATTAATGTCGTCATGCGTTAACTAGTCCTCATTGGTTGAAAATTGCCATTCCAAGACAGATGGGCTGGTAATATCAAATTTAGAAATATTATTTTGACTGGTACGACCGAGACGGTAAAAGGATGTCTCATCTATGGCACCCACAATATCGGATAAGTCCTGAGCCGCATAACCGTTATCAATAGCATAAGGAGACGCCGCATCCGCTAAAGACAGTTCACTCGAAGTATAGTCAGAAGCAACACTGACAATTAAAGCTGTATCAGAATTGAAATGTATTTGAGTTGGGTTTTTATCAAGCGATAAAGAATCAACCACGCTGTTATCAGATGGATCTAAGATATCGACAAGAGGGTCACTAAAGTCACCCAATGCAACCCAAAGATAGCCTTCTGGACTTACTTCTGTGGCGCGAATATCAACACCTACATAATTCTCGACGGCTGGAGACGTCACTTCACCACTGGATAAGTTGAACTCATACAAAGAAATGTTTTGCCAACCGGCGTAGGCTGTAAAATAAGCTTGGGTATCTGAAATAATAGATAAACCCGAAATTTGACCATAAGGGTGCGTCACCGCGTCACCATCATCAATCAACAAAGTAGAGGTAAAGTCGTTAATATTTACTTTCTCAATACCGCCTGTATATTCAGGATCACGCGTACCAGAACCATAACGGCCAATGCCAGTCACGTAAATAAAGTCACCTTGCAGATCGATATCAACTGGGTTGACAACCTCTAACTCAAACGCTTTTAGCGGGTTTGAGTCGACATTTATCTCTGTATCTGTAGCGATATCGATCACAGCCATGTAAGCCTGCCCCGGAACATAACTAGCATCCATTGCTTGCATGACGACATACAATCGACCATCGTGAATCAGGCCTTTACTCATATTAGGTACGCCATCGGCATCATAGGCTTTTAGATTGATTTCACCAATTTTGAATTCTTCTTCGTTTGCAGAAGATACACTGGGATCAACGATCCAAATAGAAGGTGAGCCATAACGTAATACATAAGCTTTGCTGGCACTTACGAAATGCATTTCATAGGGGTTGCTTGAGTCATCGATAAATCCAGCCAACACATCGTCATTACTGTCATTATCACTACTACAACCAGATATAATGACTGCGAAAAACAAACTAAATAAGCTCAATAGCTTTGCAAAACTAGGGTAGTTCATAGGATTTCCTTTTAGTTAAAAATTATAGGTATAACTGGCTGAAAAATTCCGACCAGGACTTGGATAGCGGTTAAAATCTTGAATAACTTGATTATTGAGATTGTCTACAGCCAGCTCAAGGCGGCCGGAACCATGGCGCCAAATCGCCATTAAATTAGCTTGTTTTGTACTTGGCATGCGCGCGGTGTTTGATGAGTCATAGAATCCACCAGATTGGTATTCCAGCTCTACGATATATTCAAAAGCGTCAACGCGATAACTCGCAGACATAAATGCCTCCCTCTTATAAAGACCGGGAAGCAACTTACCCGCAGCACTACTGGAATCTGATAAGTCTTCAGAGTGCTGCCATGTGCTGCTTAGCAAAAATGACCAGGCAGCACCTAAGCGGAAAGAAGACTCGAGCTCGAGCCCGTGAATGTCAGATTCCGAAATGTTTTGTGCTTTGCCGACGCCTTGTGAATCGAATAAGGTTAAAATCGCATCATCAATATGACGATAAAAATAAACAAGGCTTCCGGAGAATGAAGACCTGCTAAATTTGAACCCGATGTCTGAATTCAAAGCAATCTCATTTTCTAGCTCTTCAGTACCTTTGGTGTAACCACGGTCGCCAAATTTTTCATTTAATAAGGGAACCCGAACTTCACGAGCCAGATTAAACTGAAGTAACCATTCTGGCGTTAAGTCGTATCGTAGCCCAGAATAAACGCTTGAATAAGAGCCTGAGTTCTCAAAGCCCTGATCCCCATTTTCATCTATAATATGCTGAAGTTTGCTTCCCAGAGTAATTAGCAGGTCACCTTGCGCGTTAACCCAATCATCCTGAATGCCTGCGGTGGTATTGAGTCGGTTGAACTCGTTGAATTCATCTAAGCGATAATCATCAATGGTATATTTTTCTGCCTTAGTTTCTGCATTGAAACTTATTAGATGAGATGAGTAGATAGTCCGACTAAGCTGAAACCCTAAACCAAGATTTGTGGTAATTCCTTTTTCATTATTCGGCAATACCCCTATCCTACTTTGCAGATCTTTATAGACCTCTTCTTTCTGAGAACCGAAAACCTTAACGACATAACTCGTATTATTAGACCAATAGTTCATTTTCAACTGACCAGTCAGAAATCGAGTATCTAATTGCGAACGCGTCAATGGGTTATTCTGAAGTTCTGATAAGCCTTGCTCTTTCTGGTACCCCTGAACAAAACCTTGCACCATTAAATCTTCGTCAAATGTAAATTGACTCGACACTAAGCCTGAATATTGCTCAAAATCGGCATTGTTCCGTTTTTCTTTTGTATCATCTGCTTTGTAGTCATAGGTTCCTTTTTCATTTACTAGGTCATAGCGGTTGTTACTCTTGATGAATTCGCCTGTGGCCAAAGTATCCAAGTTACCTGATGTCGTGGCAGCCGTGGCTGAAACGCGTTTGGTATCGAAACTCCCCGTGCCAAAACTGAGTTGGCGACTGGTTTCTTTTTTAGCGCGCAATGTTTTGATATTGACAGCCCCACCTACACTTGACCCACCTAACTGAACTGGCACATTGCCTCGATAAATCTCGATTGACTCCACTGCACCCAGGAGAAATTGGCTTAAATCAACGACACCACCAAATGCACCATTCAACAAAACACCATCTAGATAGACATTAACTTGAGAACCACTTGCGCCGCGTATATTAACAGTTGAGTAAGAACCCACCCCACCTAAACGTCTTATTTGAACGCCTTTTTGCTTTTTTAAAACATCTGCCACTGTCGCCAACTCGCCTTCGAAAGACTCTCTTGGAATAACCGTGATGTGGCTGGTTTGATAATCCGTGTCGACTTCATCCGCAGCGATAGGTTGCGCAATAACAAAGACTTCGCTGTGCTGTATTGTTTCGCCCTCAGATAGCGAGGTATCCGCAAAAACAAACCCGCTGATGAGTAAAATGAGGAAAAAACTTGAAAACTTGTAGTTCACACAGCACCAATTCATGGAAACAAAAAAATGGCGTGCAGAGGATAAGAACGGGAAAAGCAGAAAAAGAGAAACTGCCGTAGCATCGCCCTCCGCAATACCGGTTACTGGTTAAAGGCCGGTCTCCGGGCTCATGAGTGTTTGTAAAAACTAGCTGCGCCTTCCCATGTCAATAACACAGTGGCTTATTGCAGACTATTAACTCATTTACCGTTGCGGGGGCAGCATCGGGATAATGTCGAGGATAACTCAGACATGCACCGATTTCTCGTTTCATTCCGTGTACAAAATTTGTACTGGAACACCTTTAACGTGGCGCCAATTTAAGGTTCGATACGAAGAATGTCAAGCAATAAGTTGGGCAACTAGTCTTGGATTAACGATTAGCGATGCCAAAGGTGATGGGAACTTCAATATAGCTTGTTTTATCGGAAGGCGTAGCGAGCGGCTTGAACTGCCACGATGTTCTCACCGTTTCATAAGCCTCATAATTTAAAACGCCATAGTCTGAACTTTTTACAAAAGTCAGATGCTTAATCGAACCATCAGCCCGAACAGTGACACCCAATATTACTTGCCCCTGCCAACCACGCTTTCTTGCCAAAGTGGGGTACTGCGGTTGCGGATTGTCAGTCGAGCCAATTTCGAAACGACTTGGCTGCTTATCGTCGTCGCGCTCGATATCATTGTCGTTGTCGTTATCTCTGTCGCTGTCCGCCAATGTTTCAATTGGAGTTTGTATGTCTGCCTGATTTTCTGAATCGGCAGCTTTTTTATCTGCCAAGCTTGGCTGTTGCTCTTTTTGAACCTTATGTTCTGCTTCTTGAGCCTTACTAACTTGTACTTTTTTCTGGCTATTTCCACTCTGTTCATTGGCATCCTCTGGTAAGGGTTTCACAGCTGGGCTTGGCGTAGCTTTCTTTACTGGTACAACCTGAGATACGACTTTTTCCAGCTGATCATTCTTATTGGTGTGAGCCGCCTGCATAGATTCTTTAGGCGCTTTACCCATAACCTGCGGCTGTTTGTTCGAATGTTTGTTTTGTGTCGTGGTATTACTTTGTTTAGAAGAAAGCAAGGAGGCGCTTGCACTAGAAGAAGCGATAGCCTTTAACGAAATAGAGATTTCTTTAGGCGAAACCTTATTATCAACAGGCTCTGACGAACTGAGCAAGAAGGCCAAGCATAAGTGAACGCCCACTGAAAACAAAAAAGCATAGACTAAGAAAACTGAAGACTGGGAACGGTATTTAGTAACAAGCGAGAGCATGATCAATACATGATTTATAGAGTTTAAACCTCCGATATGATACAGAAATATTTGAAAACACCTAATTAATTTCTTATGAGTAACTAAGAGCGGGTTTATCAGAACATCTCATTTTAATGCTATAAGGCGTTTCTTCTGAGTTACCGTCATCGATTTGATTTGGCATTCACGCTTTGAGGCGGCAGATCTATTCAGACATTTTTCGCTATATAGAATGATGCTTGGCTTATGGCCACGAAAAAACTTAGCCCCTTTTATTCCTCTTCCTTGATGAACGTCTAAGTGCTCATTAAAACGGCGCTCGATATCGGTAGAAATACCGGTATATAACTTACCGCAAACGGTTTGGATAATATAAACAAACCACATTTTCTCTACAGACATAGACAAACTCTTGATATTGCGTAACCTGAAATGTAAAACATTGTTAACTATTGATTTATAATGGTTTTTTGTAATGCAATGTAATCTGATGTTGTCTATTATAATCAATGTAAGTCACAAGTTCAGTGATAGAGGGATTTATAATGAAAACATTCAAACTCAGTTCACTTTGGCATACTAAAACCAAGCCAGACGCTCAGAAAAGTAAACCCACACACAGCACTCGCCACAAACGAAGTACTGTTCAAGATGGTTGGGATATGTCGCCTGAAGACGCTTTACGCGTCAGCTACTCTGGCCACAAATAGAAACCCTGCAAAGTCACGCGGTAAGCCCAACACGCTAAGCTAAAACATGTAAGCTTGTTTCTTGCATATTGCTTGAGACCAGCCTGATGTATCCCTATAATGCGAGCTTTTCACACTATAGGGAAAATCTCATGTCAGAATTACCTGAAGATATTACTTTTAAGCGTCTCGCTTGGCACAGCCGACGAGGAATGCTTGAACTCGACGTGTTACTTGTTCCCTTTTTAAATGATGTTTACCGAGAGCTGTCCAAAGAAGACCAAGAACGCTATCAGCGCCTGCTTGACTGCGAAGACCCAGACCTATTCAGCTGGTTTATGCAACACTCTGTACCCGCCGACCCGGATCACGCTTATATGGTCAATATGATTCTTAATCGTGTTCAACCCGACTAGCCTTGAGCTAAAGCCTAGCAAAGCCATGGTGTGGTTTCTTGCTGCACCCTGTTTACCTTTCTTTATTGTCGTTGCTTGCTTAACTATCCCCTTAGGTTTCCAGCTGGCATTTTGTTTGATGCAAGCACTGTTCACTCTTCTAGTCGTCAGGCGCTACGCTAAGCTGGCATCCCCTTTCGCCATCACCAGACTTAACGTGAACGGGGATGATGTGGTACTAGAAGACCGTAAAGGCAACGTTTACAGCGCATCACCGGTAAATAGACACCTCATTCACCCTTTTGTTTGCTTGTTAAGCTTTAAGTGCTTTTACCGTTCAAGCAAAGCATTGAAACCTGAACTTACGCCTTCTTCAAACAATTTCCTATCGCGCTTTGAGGCGAAGCTTTACCCTTTGGTTTTTAGGAATAACACGAGACACATCGTTATTTGCAGGTATAATGTCGAGAGTTTACAGGCATTCAGGCGAATAAGAGTCTGGTTCAAGCTTCAAGCCCCTCATCAGCAAAATCGAGAAACAGTCAACTAGCACACAACGGAATCGCTATGAACATGCAATGCGCCGCACTATCAGATCGTTTTATTTCCATCACAGGTCCGGATGCCAGCAAATTCCTTCAAGGCCAAGCTTCCTGTGATATCGACAATTTATCCAATACCCGCTTCTCCTACGGCACCTTAAATACCCCCAAAGGACGTATGTATTGTCTATTTAAGGTGATCAAAATAAAGAATGGCCTGCTTCTCTCCATGAATGCGTCACTTCTTGAAAAAACACTAACGACATTAAATAAATATGCCGTTTTTTTTAAATGCACCTTAACTGAAGAAACAAGCTACCGCGCCGCCGGTATTTTTGTCGAAGATAACTACGACGAATTCTTGTCAGCCGTAAACAACGATGACAACACTGTATTTTCCTTAAGTCAGCATCAAAACGCCTACTGGTTAAATTTATCTTCTAAAAAGCATCTTTGCGTAATCTGGTATAACGAGGATGAAGGGAAGCCAATTAGCCTTAAAGAAATGGGGGCACTTTCTAAAGAAGAGTGGTTAAGCAAAGAAACCTGCTGCGGCATTCCAGAGCTCTATGACAACAGTTCAGAAGAATTTATCCTACAAACCCTCAACCTTCAAAAATTAGGTGCTGTGAGTTTTAAAAAGGGCTGTTATACCGGCCAAGAAATTATTGCTCGCATGAAATTTTTGGGTAAAGTCAAAAAGCAATGCTACTTACTTAAATCTAACAGCCAAGACACTGCTTCGCCAATGGACGCTATCTACGACGCTGAGGGGAACAAATGCGGCACGGTGGTAAGGTCGCATACATCGTCGATGAATGGCACGTGTGCTCTGTGCATTCTAACGATTGAGCGCGCTCTTCAACACAATGCTCTGTATCTTGATGAAAGCTTGACGCAGCCATACACGGTAGAAGAAATCGATTACAGTGAATACACTGAAGTTTAGCTGAATAATCTTGAAAAAATACCGCAAAAAAGCTGAAGCTCTGCTATAACTATTGGATACTTGAACAATAATATCCGCGTTATATTGAGGCATTCATGTCAGAGATTGGTCAAAAAATTAAAGAAGATATTTTAAAGGCAATCGAGAACGACACTATCGTACTCCCGACACTGCCTGAAATTGCATTAGATGTAAAAAAAATTACCGAAGATGAAAACTCAGGTCTTTTCGATTTAATAGAAGTTATTAATAAAGATACCGCATTGTCGGCACGCCTATTAAAAGTCAGTAATAGCCCGCTATTCCGTGGCGCAAACGAAATTACCAACCTTAACATGGCGGTTAATCGCTTAGGCATGCAATATACTAGCAACTTAGCCACCGGCTTGGTCATGGAGCAAATGTTTCAAGCCACTTCCGAAATGATCGATAAACGTATGCGCGACACCTGGAAACGCAGTACCGAGGTGGCAGGTATCTGTAATGTTTTAGCGAGGCAGCACAGCCATTTAGCAGCAGGTCAAGCCACACTGGCAGGTTTGGTTTTTGCAATTGGCGCTTTACCCATCCTTAAATATGTTGAAGATAATGAGATTCAAATCAGTAGCGTTGTCTTGGACAACTTACTTGATGAATTACAACCCATCATTGGTGAGCGGATACTGCAAAAGTGGGATTTCCCTGCTGATCTGAGGAATGTTCCGAAAGAATGTACAAACTTTACTCGGAAAGTGGCTAAATCAGATTATGCCGATTTAGTCATGGTCGCCATGCTGCAAAACTATGCAGGCACAGAGCATGATTATGCCACACTGGACTGGAATCACATTTCAGCTTTCGAACGTCTTGGAATCGACCCTAATGCCGACCCGAATGAAGATGAGGACTTAAGTGCGCAAATGGAAGCAGCCATGGCACTGTTAAACGTTTAAACAAACCAGTTCTATTTATAGTACCGAAGCCCAGTTTATCTGGGCTTTTTGTTGCTTTTCTAGAAAGGCATTCGCTTGTGAAAAGTGCCGACAACCAAAAAACCCTCGGTAAGCTGATAATGGCGATGGATGCGGGCCTTCAAGCACATAATGCTTGGACCGATCAATTAAACGCCCTTTCTTTTGCGCATAACTTCCCCAAAGCAGAAACACCACGCCCTCATTTTTTTCATTGAGTAAGCTAATAACCCTATCTGTAAACCTTTCCCAGCCTTTACCTTGATGCGCGCCAGCTTTAGAGGCCTCTACAGTTAACACGGCATTCAATAGCAATACACCTTGATCCGCCCAAGACGTGAGGGTGCCATGATTTGGGATAGGCATCCCGATATCTTGGTTTAATTCTTGATAAATATTTCTTAAAGAAGGTGGCGTTTTAACACCTGTTTGCACAGAGAAACAAAAACCGTGGGCTTGGTTTTCGCCATGGTAAGGGTCCTGTCCAAGGATCACGACTTTTACATCATCAAAGTCAGTATGATTTAGCGCATTAAAAATATAACGACCAGGCGGGTAAATAACTTTTCCAGCACTCTTCTCAGAGGCTAGGAAAGCACGTAGAGATTGCATGTAAGGTAATTCAAATTGCTCGGCTAATAACGCAGCCCACTTCCCTTTTAATTCACCACTCATAACTCACCAAACAAACTTTAACCCAGATAAAATTCCACGCCACCCGTAGGGGCAGACCTGCGTGTCTCCCCATGCTGTTTATGCCACCGCATTAGGAGATTATTCTTTCGATCGATCCCATTATCCGAAAGCCCCAGTTTTTAACGGGCGAACACATAGGTTCGCCCCTACATAAACATGACACCGTCATTCAAATATTGAAACTTTTAGTTCTGCGGTTTCATATGAGGAAATAAAATCACGTCTTTAATGGTCGGGCTATCGGTAAATAACATTACCAAACGGTCAATACCGATACCCTCACCAGCGGCGGGTGGCATACCGTATTCCAAAGCCTGAATGTAGTCTGCATCGTAATGCATTGCTTCGTCGTCACCCGCATCTTTTTCTTCAACCTGTTTGCGGAAACGCTCTGCTTGATCCTCTGCATCATTCAGCTCAGAGAAACCGTTTGCCAGTTCGCGGCCACCGACGAAGAACTCAAATCGATCGGTGATAAAGCTATTGTCATCATTTCGTCTCGCGAGAGGCGAGACTTCCCAAGGATAGGCAGTAATAAATGTGGGCTGATCTAATTTCTCTTCAGCGGTTTCTTCGAAGATCTCACATAGCCATTTACCTGCGCCCCAGGCTGATTGCTTAGCATCTTCACGAATACCAACCGAACGCCCATAAGCAATAAGCTGATCGAGGTGCTGTTCTGCATTATTGATAACATCTGGATCAAAAGACGGATTATATTTCAGCACAGCTTCAGCCATGGTAAGACGGGTGAAAGGTTGAGCAAAATCATAGATCGTCTCGCTGATAACCTCGCCATCGCTATTTTTTTGCGTGGCTTTGATATCTGTCGTACCAAGAATATTTTGCGCCAAGGTTCGAAGCATGTCCTCAGTTGTATCCATCAAATCGTTATAATCCGCATAAGCCTGATAAAACTCAATCATGGTAAATTCTGGGTTATGTCGAGTGGAAAGCCCTTCATTTCTAAAATTTCGGTTTATTTCAAAGACGCGCTCGAAACCACCGACCAACAAACGCTTCAAATACAGCTCTGGCGCAATTCGCAAATACATCCCGATATCGAGCGCATTATGGTGAGTTTCAAACGGTTTCGCCGTGGCACCACCAGGGATGGTTTGCAACATCGGCGTTTCAACTTCCATAAAGTTTCTGTCGCTTAAGTACTGGCGAATACCCTCTATAATTTTGGATCGAATCAAGAACAAATCACGAGTTTGTTGGTTGATGATCAAATCGACATAGCGTTGACGGTATTTTATTTCTTGATCAGCTAAACCATGAAATTTATCGGGTAAAGGGCGCAGCGCTTTGGTCAACATGACAAGATCATCCGCATGATCAATATTGACGAACAACTCCCCTTTACCAGATTTGTGAAGGGTTCCTTTCGCGCCAACAATATCACCCAAGTCAAACTTGGATTTATAGTTAATTTCTTTTTGAATCTCTTTTGGCACGTAAAACTGAATACCACCCGAAGCATCGTTTATCTTGGCGAAAGGACCACGCTGGAACATGATACGACCGGCAACGGCCACTTGATTATTCTGCTCTTCTAGTTCAGGTTTAGTAAATTCACCAAATTTAGCATTCAACTCAGCCGCCGTGTGTTTACGATCAAAATCATTTCGGTGCCCATTTGCTTTGCAGTTTTCACGCAATTGATTTAATTTGCCGCGACGTTCAGTGATCAACTTATTTTCGTCGCTTGCCGTGGCTTGGGTTGAAGGTGTTTTGGATTCGTTAGACATAGAGAGTTTCCAATTAATAAATTTACAAGCCCTGTTTCAGGCTGGCTTCGATAAAAAAATCTAGATCGCCGTCTAAGACGCTATTGCAATTACTGGTTTCTACATTGGTTCTTAAATCCTTGATACGTGAGGCATCAAGGACATAAGAACGTATCTGGCTGCCCCAGCCAATATCAGACTTGCTGTCTTCCATCGCCTGAGCGGCTTCATTTCGCTTCATCATTTCCATTTCATAAAGCTTTGCCCGTAACTGCTGCATGGCTTTATCTTTGTTTTGGTGCTGAGAGCGCTGATTTTGGCACTGCACGACAATGCCAGAAGGTTCGTGAGTGATTCGTATCGCCGAATCAGTGGTATTAACATGCTGACCACCTGCGCCACTTGAGCGATAGGTATCAATTCTTAAATCTGCTGGATTGATCTCGATATCAACATCATCATCGATTTCCGGCGAGACAAAAATTGAAGCAAATGAAGTATGACGGCGACTGCCTGAATCGAAAGGCGATTTTCGGACCAGTCGATGAACACCGGTTTCCGTGCGCAGCCAACCAAAAGCATATTCGCCGGTAAACTGAATAGTGGCAGACTTAATACCTGCGACATCACCATCTGAAAGCTCGATGACTTCGGTTTTGAAACCTTTAGCTTCACCCCAACGTAAATACATTCGTAATAACATGGAAGCCCAGTCTTGAGCCTCAGTACCACCGGAGCCGGACTGAATATCGAGATAAGCATTATTCTCATCCATTTCGCCTGAAAACATCCGCCGGAACTCGAGTGTTTCTAGCTGAGCATTCAGGTCATCTAACTCGGTGGAAAGTTCATTGAGGGTCTCTTCATCTTGTTCTTCTACGGCAAGATCTAATAAGTCTTTAGCGTCATTTAGTCCTGATTCTAGGTTCTCGATGGTATTCACCACCACTTCTAGACTTGAACGCTCTTTGCCTAAGGCTTGTGCTTGTTCAGGGTTATTCCAAACATCAGGGACTTCTAATTCGCGTTCAACTTCGATTAAACGTTCTTTTTTGATATCGAAGTCAAAGATACCCCCGAAGCGTAGACGCTCGCGAGGCCATATCTTTGATTCTAACAACGATCGGATTGACTTCTAACATTTAAACTAAACCTTAATTAACGACGAGATGTGCAGGACAAAAACACGTGAATTCGTAACAATATTTCAGTGCCACTAAAAATAAATGCTGCATTCTAACTAAATGCTAATATTGCTCCAACCAGTTTTTCATTTCTAGTGACGTTTTAAGCCAAGATGGTTCTAATAAAATCTCATGCAAAGCATCCGTGACTATGGTTCGCTTACGATGCGGCGTGGTCAGACGGTTATAAAATTCCTCACTCACCCAAGGCTCTACCAAAACATCACCTTCTCCATGCCAAATCCCCAATGGCGTTCTAATAAGAGAGGCATCTTGTTTCACACGCTTAATGATTTTCATATATTCGGAAAACCAGCGCGCCGTCACTTTTCCATGGGTAAAAGGGTCAGAGACATAATCGGCTACGACAGCCGGGTCTGAACAAACTACAGAAGGGTCGATATCATTATTAATGGTTAAACGCGGCATCCAAGAACTCATGGTATTGCCAATAATTTGCTGAATTTTGGGGACAGCAATTGAGACATCAGATGCAGGGCCACTTAAGGCCATAGCAGAAAATTGTTCGGGAAACTCAAGCGCATGAACAATCGCAATCATACCGCCCATAGAGTGACCGAGCAGGTATTGTTTTTCTGGTTTCACCCGTGAGCGAAGCAGCTCAAGGTCGCGCGCATAATCTGTCCAACGTCTGACATGCCCTCTTTTACCTTCAGACTTACCATGGCCACGATGATCTAGTGCATAAACAGCGTACCCTTGTTCATTTAGCCAGTTTATCAAGCTGAGATAGCGACCTACATGTTCACTCCATCCGTGAGAGATCACAACCGCTGCCTTGGCACCTTCAATCTCCCAATGGTAAAAATTTAATAGTAGGCCATCTTCAGCGGGAACTCGTTGTTCAAAATAATTTACACGACTCATGCTAGCGTTACTTCCTTAATTATTTTTATGTATTTAACAAGGTAAAAAGAGGCGCACAGGTAATTTAACGCTTCTGTAAGCACTCGGGAAAAACCAAAAAAATTGAGCAAGAGTTTACCTTAAATCAACAAGGCGTGCTGTTATTTTAAGAAAGTTTTAGCGATATTTGTTTCTCTTTCGAACAATTGCCTAACACCTACTTTTTTAAATAGTTTGCGCTTTGCATGCGTATTTAGATCGGCTTACACTGTGTCTTGCTAATTAATTCACACACTATCGTCTTACCACAGCAACTGTTAGGTTTCTGATCACCACATGAATCATAAAAAGGACGGACTCACATGAAATACAATAATATTTTGGAAACTATAGGCAACACGCCTCATGTCAGAATTAATTCACTCTTTAGAGATGACATCGAAGTCTGGATGAAAGTTGAACGCTTTAATCCGGGTGGCAGTATTAAAGACCGAATCGGGCTAGCCATGATTGAGGCTGCTGAAAGAGCAGGAACGCTCACGCAAGAGACTGTTATCATAGAACCCACTTCGGGCAACACCGGAATCGCCTTGGCTCAAACAGCCGCTGTAAAAGGTTATCGATTAATACTGACTATGCCTGAATCGATGTCAATTGAGCGACGCAAATATATGAAAGCTTTAGGCGCAGAAATTGTCTTAACACCCAAAGAGCTTGGTATGGGCGGAGCCATTGATAAAGCAAATGAACTCGCGGCAGCCACAACCAATAGCTGGATTCCTCAGCAATTTACGAACCCGGTCAACAGTGAAATTCATCGGCAAACGACTGCCCAAGAAATACTCAAGGACTTCCCTGAAGGTTTGGATTATCTCATTACCGGCGTCGGGACGGGAGGCCATATAACCGGCTGCGCAGAAGTGCTGAATAAATCCTTCCCCAAGCTGCAGACCTTCGCTGTCGAGCCAGAAAAGTCCCCCGTGATTAGCGGTGGCGCAAAAGGCCCGCACAGATTACAAGGCATAGGCGCGGGCTTTATTCCTGAAGTACTCAATACCGACATTCTGACTGGGACAATACAAGTGACTGAAGAAGATGCATTTGAGTTCGCTCGCGAATGCGCCAAGAAGGAAGGGATTTTCATCGGTATTTCTTCAGGTGCTAGCTTAGCTGCCGTGAAGAAGAAACAAGATGAGATTCCTGCAGGCAGCCGCGTGCTAATATTCAGCTATGACACCGGTGAACGATATTTATCTATTGAAGACCTTTTCTAAAGCTAGGCAATTTTTAACTGACCGACGAAAAGTGGTGGCGCGCCCTTAACTTCGCGCCACCACTCTCGTAGCAAAAAACATCCGTTTTCTCTGATGAAATACGGATTAGCTTAGATCGCCTAAGCTCAAGCCGCCCTCCTTTTGAACTTAGCTATTTCATTCCCACGTCATAACCTTGCTTAAGCAAGGGTGACTTAGCAAATTCTTCCGCACTGATCGGTTTATCAAACAAGTAGCCTTGGCCAATTTCACACGATAATGACTGTAAGAAGTGCATTTGCTCTTTGGTTTCAACGCCTTCTGCGACAACACGTAAATTCAAGGTATGCGCCATCGCAATGATCGCTGCAGTAATTTGTTTATCATCATTATCGTCTGGCAAGTCTTTTATGAATGCCCTGTCTACTTTCAACTTATCCAGCGGGAGCTGTTTAATATAATTTAAAGAAGAATAACCTGTGCCAAAATCATCAATAGCGATGGTAGAACCTAAACTTTGTAAGCTCTTTAATAACTCAATAGCATGCTGAATGTCGGTCGCAAGTAAGGACTCCGTCACTTCAAATTCTAATTGTGTCGGTGATATTTGATAGGTTTTAATCGCAGATTGAATATCAATAATTAAATCTGGATCACTGAACTGTCTGGCGGACAGGTTAATCGATATTTTAATATCACCTAAGCCCATCTTATTCCATTCAGCACACTGTCGACATGCTTCTTGGATGATCCATTTACCGACAGGGATAATCAGCCCATTATTTTCAATCGTGTCAATAAAGAAAAAGGGGGCCAACAAACCCCTAGTCGGATGCTGCCAGCGAATAAGTGCTTCACAGCTAATTAACTTGCCTGTTTTGAGATCCATCTGCGGCTGATAGAACAAGACAAATTCTTTGTTTTTTACTGCATGACGCAACTCTTCTTCAAGCGCCATTCTAGAATCGGCATCTTTATGAAGTTGGTGGTTGAATATATGGTAGTTATTTTTCCCACCCGATTTAGCTTGGTACATGGCCAAATCGGCGTTTTGAAGCAGGCTTGCGGCCGAAACACCATCTACCAATGAGAAAGTAATCCCAATACTGGTCGATATCGCCAAGGTTCGACCATCAATCGCAATCGGTTTTTGCAAGACCTCCAAAACACGTTTGGCTATATCGGTCACAAAATTTTCAGAGGGGCCGCCGTTGATCACCATACAAAACTCATCGCCACCTGTGCGTGCAACCAAATCTAAGGAGCCAACACATGACTTCAGTCTTGAAGCAACTATAGACAAGAGGTTGTCGCCCACCAAATGCCCTAAGGCGTCATTGATATGCTTAAAGTTATCGAGATCTAAATAGATAAGAGAAAATCGACGTTCTTGTTCATCATCAGCAGCTAACTTTTCATCAATCAAAGCCGTAAGATAAGGACGATTAATTAGCCCCGTCAACAAATCAAAATGGGCCATTTCAAATAGTTTCTGGGTGTTCTGAGTTAATTCCTTATGAAAGCTTTCAAGCTGAGACGTCACCTGCAAAGAAGTCGATTGCAATTGACTGATTTCATCTGAAAAAATTGCATTCGACACAATATTGTCGAGTTGATGCCTTGCTTCGTCATACTTTCCCAGCGGCAGTAAAGGGAGCGCTTTAGACTGTTTTTGTAAGGACCGGATAGGTTTCCATAAAACAAGCACCACCATAAAAACTGAAAGAATGATGGCAATCAAACCCGCTGTCAGAAGTGCATGTCGAGCAAAATTTATCTGCTCCCTCAGTGCAGTCGTATCCGAAATGAACACCACAACAGCGCTATTTCCCGACAGGTCCGGCTCAGATAACAACATCACTTCATATTGGGTTGAAAAAGAATCAATCACAAAGGTTTTTTGTTGGTTTGGACCAATAAAATTTGGCCCCCATTGCATTTCTTCTGCGAAATCATGGATTGGATTTTGAAGTAATGCTCGGTTAGTTAAGGCTGAAAACGACATGCCCGTTTTAGCCAAAACTCGCCCAAATTCGGGGTTTGTGTCGAGTGGCGTCAATAACCCAATATCCGTTTGCGTGATGCGTTGAAAGTCTAACAAGGTATCGACCAGCGAGACGCTTAGCTGAAGCACTTGTACCGAACCGTTTGCGCCTAATATTGGTGCGCTGATCGCTAACTGACATAAGTCAGAACAACGCATTTCCTCAATGGGCGAACCAGAGCTCAGAACACGTTCAACAACATGTTTACTTGGGAAAATACGTTTATTACCAAATTGAGCAACGAGTTCTCCTTCGCCATTGACCAATACGGCACTTTCTAAGCCCCACGTAATTTGTAAGGAAATCCAATGAGTTTGTAGTTTAGATTCGACTGTGGGAATGTCAGATTCAAGCTGACTGACACTGTCAATGAGGTTTGTCAGCTGAATTGCTGCTTTCTTTAATAAGCCATTATATTCAATGACATACTGATGCTGATTTTCAGCACGCTGCTGAGCTTGTAATTGCTTTAACTGCGCCACACTGAAATAACTAAAGAAGATCACCAACACAGACAGAATGAGCGCCAGGCCAAAGACTGATTTCCAAAACAAGCTGACGAAGACTTTGTTATTCACTCTTTTCATTAGAATCGATACGCCACTTGCGCCAGGAACATATTCCAATAGCGCTGTTGGTTTGCTAAGTCTGGGTTTTCGATATTTGGCAACCAAAAAGTCCCGTCAATTTGATGGACTTCCATGGCAAAAGACCACTCAAATGAAGGTGAATACCTAAATCCAAGCGTGGTATCTTTGGCAAAAGCCGCATGATGCTGGGTGTCAGTAAACGGATTTAAGGCTTGAGCATTGGCCAAATACTCTCTGCCGTGACGGTCATTTTTGAAACGAAAAGCTTCATCACGCCTGAGGTATATTTTCCAAAACGGGTCTGGCATATAGACGACTTGTAGGTAATAAAATAAACCTTTTTCGACGATATGATCGTTAAAGGCAAAAATATCTTTTGCCTGAACATCTCGACGTTGTATTTCTGAAATAAACTGCCAATCTTTCCAATTCAATTCAAGCGATAACATAAGCTGTTCTATCGTGATCGTACCATCTTGCAGGAAGCCAGGGTCGCTATCGACAGGACTAAAATCGCCGGAAAAATGGATATAGGATAATGCGCTGCGCCATAGGCCAGAGCCATTTTCATAACTAAGCCTTGCAAAACCGCCACGCGCATTACTGATGTCGCCTTCAGTATTCGGGTTGCCTACCAAAGTTGAAGTAATTTGATCATTTAAAATAGGCCGGCCTAGTTGTGCATTGATGGCAAAGGTACCGGACTGTGTCTCATGATGACTATAAACACCCGCACCATCAGAAGAATGTAAAAGTTGACTTAGGTAATCGATATAAATGGATTCAGGTAATAATATGCTGATATTCGTCTCAGCGACATCGCGGGTTTCATTGAAAAAACCATAGGGGTTCTTAAGCCTACCGAGGCGAACACCCGCTCCATGAGAAAAACTATCCAGATAGCGCCAGTCCATGATGGCGTAATCTAAACGTGTGCCTTTCGGCTTGGCGTTACCAATCTGTTTGTATAACCCTTGAATGGAAAACTGAAGCGATTCAGATTGGCGCCATGAACCATTTAAACCTGCCTCATTCGATTTAAAACTGCCATCTGAACTAGACCCTAAAAAATCATTTTCATCAGTCATCACAAAATTTTGGCTAAGGAAACCATGCCATTTAATGTCATCTAGCCACGAATTTGAATCGACGGTCGCTGAGCTATCCGTTTTTGCGTTCGCTAGCTGAGCGAGCGAGGTTATTAATAAAAGCAAGCCAAAAAGCGCTTTTATTAGCGACTTTCTCCTCATAAGACAACTCTTTCTAAATGATGGAATGTTATTTAATGGGAAGTATATTGACTGACTCATCAATCACACCTCCTTCTATATAACCAACTCCGCCGACTGTGCTTTTGACAGCCATCAGCATATCTTCTGGTGTTTCAACGACCACTGGGCCTTGGCCGATGCCAGAGTAGATGTAACGATCCCATTGCCGGCGTAATTGATGAGGCAGCATTTTTAAGGTATGCATTAAAAACTGTCGATGAATAACGTGCTCATCTCTTAATACAAACACAGTGATGGCAGTGCCATCTGGCCACTTCCGTGCTCGTAAGCTAAAGATGGAACGTAATTCATTGAGGCTAAGCTGTTGACTGGTGACCAAAGGGTGAACAATAACGAATTCAGGGGCATCGATGGTTTGACTGGCTGGCATTTCTTCTGGTTGTGCGAATAGCTCTCGCGACACAAGCAAGATAGCAACCCAGAATATAAGCCTTAGTATTGATGCATTTTTATACATATCATTAAACATAGCTCATGATTCAGCTTATGAAAAACCGGTTTCTAGTTTATTTACTGGCTAGCCAAATAAATGATGAATTTATTCCATCACCTTTAATTTAAGTTCGATTACTCCTCCAGAAGGTCTCATTTTTGGCCAAGCCTTCTAAAACAGGGCGCACTACAAACGGGAATGCGTTTCATTTAAACTAAGTTCTCCTCTACTACCCACAACTCGGACTCTATGAAAAACTCGCTTAACTTTTTTTTGTTCCTGTTTAGCTGCCTTAGCGCGCAGTTCTTTAGCAGTCTCGCCTCTGGGCAGACGCTGCAGGAAAAAAAGGAAGCATTAGGACAACGATTATTTTTCGATCCGATTCTATCCTTATCACAATCTCAATCTTGCGCGACCTGTCATGACCCAGCAAATGCATTCATAGATAAGCGAGAAAATGCCAGTCAGGGTGCAGGCTCCTTAGGGCACGATAATTTATCGATGGGTGATAGAAACACCCCCACACTAGCCTATGCCAGTCAAATTCCTGAATTTCAGCAAGATAAACAAGGCGATTATAAAGGCGGGATGTTTTGGGATGGCCGTGAAAATGATCTTGAAGGGCAAGCTGGCGGCCCGCCCTTGAACCCAATTGAAATGGCAATGCCCAGTAAAGAAGCACTCAAACAGAGGCTCTACGAAGATGAGCATTATCAGACCGCCTTCAAAGAGGTTTATGGCGAACAAGTATTTCAGTCTTCTGATACTTTCTATGAGGCGCTAAAAACAAGTATCGCGGCATTCGAAAGAACAGACTTCTTTTCGCCATTTGACTCCAAGTACGATAGGTACTTAAAAGGTGAATATGAATTATCAGAAAAAGAAGAGTTAGGCATGACGCTATTTTTCTCAGAACAGTTTACCAATTGCAGTGAGTGTCACTTACTCAATAAACGGCCACTGAGTCAAAATGAAACTTTCTCAGATTATCGTTACCACAATATTGGTGTTCCCGAAAACCCCGAACTTAGGCGAGTGAACGGACAAGCAGCTGATTTCAAGGATTCAGGCCTATTAAACAATCCAAAGGTCACCGACATTGAACAACGCGGCAAATTTAAAACCCCTACTTTACGTAATGTCGCCATTACCGGACCCTATATGCACAATGGCGTATTTAAAAAGTTAACCACTGTGATTGCATTTTATAATCAATACAATTCACGTAAACCACAAAATCAGATAAACCCCGAGACACAACAAACGTGGGCAAAACCTGAAATCGCAGACAACCTTGCTCTTGATTTATTAAAGAAAGGCGCGGCTCTCGATCAGAAACGCATTAATGCGATTGCCGCTTTCTTGGAAACATTGACAGACCGTCGCTACGAGAAGCAGTAAATCTAATTAATTAGGGCTACAGTAAATCCACCTTATTGCTAATCATTATCATTTACATTAGGATTCATAAAAAATTTACCACAAAGGACGTTTCTGTGAAAACACTCACTCATCATTTCAATTTTTTCTCTACAGGAAAACTCGCTAACTTATTCAAACCATGCGCTTTAATCCTTGGCGTAACACTCACAGGTTGTCAGTCCATGTCTGGGTCTGAACCAGAAGCAGACCTTGTATCGGCTGAAGCTGTGCTGTCTACTTACATCAACATTGCAGAAGCCAGTTATGGAGATGCCTATATTAGCGCTCAGACATTAGAACAAGAGATCAATAACTTTTTAGCCTCTCCCACTGAAGAGAACCTAGCTAAAGCTAAACAAGCTTGGGTAAACGCACGCGTTCCCTACCAACAAACTGAAGCTTATCGTTTTGGTAATTCAGTCGTGGATGACTGGGAAGGTAAAGTAAATGCTTGGCCTTTGGATGAAGGTCTGATCGATTATGTTAGCCCCACTTACGGCAGCGACTCCGATGAAAACCCATTCTATACGGCTAATATCATTGCTAACCCAACGCTCACGATCGGTGGTAAAACGCTTGATGCCAGCCAAATCACACCTGAATTTTTATCGACCACGCTACATGAAATCGACGAAGTAGAATCTAATGTAACAACCGGCTACCACGCCATTGAATTTTTACTTTGGGGACAAGACCTAAACGGCACAAATCCCGGTGCAGGTAAGCGCCCGGCAAGTGATTACTCCCTAGAAAATTGTACCGGCGGACATTGCGATCGCCGTCGTGCTTATCTCCAATCAGCCGCTGCATTGCTGGTACAAGACCTAAAAGACATACACACAAGTTGGCTGGCAGAAGGTGAAGCTAACCTAGACTTAGTGGGTAAAGGTACTGAAGGCGGCTTAGCCACCATGCTGACGGGTATGGGAAGTTTAGCTTATGGCGAATTAGCTGGAGAACGCATCAAGCTTGGTTTAATGCTGCATGACCCAGAAGAAGAGCATGATTGTTTCTCTGACAACACTCACTGGTCTCACTACTATGATGCCAAAGGCATTAAAAATGTTTATTTAGGTGAATACATTACCATCGGTGGTAACAAGGTCTCAGGCCCAAGCCTTTCTGATTTAGTCAGTCAACAGAATGCGGCACTCGATGCTGAAATGAAGGCAAGCCTAGCAGCCACTGAAACGGCCATGCAGGTCATGGTTGATCAAGCCTCTAAGGGTAATACTTTTGATTTATTAATTGGGGAAGGTAACCTTGCCGGTAACCAAATCATAAAAGAAATTGTAGAGGCGCTTGTTGCGCAAGCGAGAGTCACTGAGAAGGTGATCATCGCACTTGGTCTTGAGAATATAGAGCTAGAAGGCTCAGATAGCTTAGATAACCCAGACCTAATCGGACAGTAATCAGACTCGAATGCAAGCTAGATACTGTATTCAAAAGGGTGGCCTTGCTGCCCTTTTTTATTTCTTATTCATCGCTTTCGCTTTTAACATGACCCATGTTAAAGAAGCTAGTGCCGACGTGGGCAAGTTTTCAGAACAGAACTTAAATATTAAGATCGGCCAGGCTATTTTCGAAAAGCTATGGGTATTCTCCCCTTCAAGCACCGTCTCGAGTGACGGGCTAGGCCCACTTTATAATGCACGTTCGTGTCATCAATGCCACAACCCAGCCAAAGCCTCTGTCAATAATGTGCCGCCCTCTTTAGTGATTCAACTAAGTATCGAAACTAAAGAGCAACAGACCTTACTGAACCTTAGCCATCAGCGTTTCCTAAAAACTGGCTTTGTGCCTGAGCCAACTTATGGCAAGCAACTGCAAACATTTGCGTTTCCAGGGGGAAATGCTGAAGCCACAATTTCTATTACGTCACGACCCATCCCTGTTCAATTTCCTGATAAAAGCATGACAACCCTTCAGGAACCTCGCTATCACTTTAATCAGCTTGCTTATGGTGAATTGCACCCGGATGTCAGGTTTTCCCCTCGGGTTGCATCGCGACTGCACGGTTTAGCATTACTCGAACAAATACCTACACATACCTTATTACAACTCGCTGATGCGGATGACCTAAATAACGATGGTATTTCAGGCAAAATCAATTGGGTTTGGGATCTAAGCTCAAATAAAAAGGCGATAGGACGATTTGGCTGGAAGGCAGGAAAACCAACACTTCAACAACAAAATCTAGCGGCTTTATCGACAGATATTGGGGTGAGCTCTTGGTTATTCCCGGCTGCTGAAGGTGATTGTAGCCCAGCCCAAACGGACTGCGTTGAGTTAGCCAAGCAGACACTGACTGACACTGGAGTCAGCTTAAATGATAGAGGAATAAATTCCGGTGAAGGCCCATCACACGATTCAGAATTACTATCAGCGCACAGCATCGAAGCCAGCAAAACAATGACGGACTTGCTTCAATTATTTACCGCCAGTTCAGGCCCTCAACAGACTAGAAAAACAGCCAACCGCCCCACTCCCAATGCGGGTGCAAATTTATTCAATACAATTGGCTGCCAACACTGCCATATCAGCCAGATTACAGTTTCTGGCTTTTCAAATAATGGTACAATTCCGACGCAAGTTTCACCCTATACCGACCTACTTTTGCATGACATGGGCGACGCGCTTTCTGATAATAGGCAGGAGTTTTCCGCCACAGGAAAGGAATGGCGAACAGCGCCTTTATGGGGAATGGCTGACTATTTGAAAAAAGCTAAAGAACCGCGATTTCTTCATGATGGCCGCGCTCGATCAATCAATGAAGCCATACTTTGGCATGGCGGTGAAGCAGAAAAAATCAAGCGTGCTTATATGGCACTTTCTCTACAACAACGCTCTCAACTTATTGAATTTGTGGAATCACTGTAATGCGCAATAAACCAAAGCGACTCACTAAGCAAAATTTCTTAGTTGTCTTTCTGCTTCTCAGTCCAGTGAGTCATAGCGACACCACAGAGCATACTTTGTCAGATCCACTGATGACTCAGCGTATTCAAAACGTGCTTGAAAGCATCCCCAGCCTTATTGAAAAAATAATTACAACTCCTATAGGTCATGAGAGTTTGCAAAACCTGGCTCATGCCTTAAAAGAGCTAAAAATACACTTAGTAGCTGCAATGAACAATCAGGGCTTTCACTTAGGCTTTAGTAGCCGAGATGGAGACTAATAGTGACTTCGCGTTTGCAGCTTACCAGAAGAAGCTTCGTCACCCATGTTAGTGCGGGTTTTGTCTCAAGTTCGTTGGCTCAAGCATCATCGTTTAAAGCCTTAGCGCACGCTAGTTTAGTTAACCAGCCAACTTATGTGACAGCAGGTACCGATCCAAGTGGACAAGATTGGGTCGCCCTCCTTAACTCAAATGGAAAAATACTCAACAAACTAGCATTGCCATCGCGAGCCCACCAGATTGCAGTTCACCCGAAGGCTAATTGGCTGGCACTTTCAGCACGTCGACCGGGGACCTATC
This sequence comes from Oleiphilus sp., assembly GCA_048058835.1. Lineage (GTDB taxonomy): Bacteria > Pseudomonadota > Gammaproteobacteria > Pseudomonadales > Oleiphilaceae > PZPK01. The sequence continues at coordinate 92,609 of JBLLNS010000008.1, read as the reverse complement.
TAAAAATCATTCAGGCCGACACAGCCAAAGAAGTTTACGACCTTAAACCGGTTTCAGGACATCATTTTTATGGGCATTCAGTGTTCTCATCCAATGGTCAATTCCTCTACACCACAGAAAATCACATAGCATTAGGTGAAGGTCGAATTTTTGTGCGAGACAGTCAGAATGACTTTAAGGTAATCAGGCAATATCCATCTCATGGCATCGGCCCGCATGAGATTAAACTTTCTCCCGATGACAAAACCGTGATCGTTGCCAACGGCGGTATCCTGACTCATCCTGATTCTGGCAGGATCAAACTGAACCTAGAAGAAATGGCTCCTTCCTTGGCTTATCTATCTGCACAAACGGGTGAACTGCTCGAACAAGTTTCATTACCATCGCATCTACATAAGTTGAGCATTCGGCACATTGATATTAATCAATCAGGAACAACGGTTATCGCCATGCAATATCAAGGCGATAAAATGGATCACGTACCCTTGGTCGGACTTCATAAAAGGGGTCAAACAATAAAAACACTCTGGGCACCCGAACACATCAACCGCAAGATGCAACAATACTGTGGCAGTATCTGCTTTAATCGCAGTGGAAGTATCTTTGCAGTTAGCTCTCCACGTGGTGATGTGATCACACTCTGGGACGCCATCGACGGCGAATACATCACACAGTTTGAGTGTAACGATGTCTGCGGCATTAGCCCCTCTGGAAAGCACGGCTTTAGTTTTTCCAATGGTCTTGGCAAGCTTTATTCATTTGACATGAAAAGCGCCCTACTGAAGGAATTAACGAATCACGCGCCTAACACGCTCATTGCCTGGGACAATCATTTAACAAGCTTATAATCCAGACTTGTGAGACAAGTCTGGATTATTCATTCGGTTCAGCTTTAACCTTTAAGCGCTGCATCGAGCAAAGTTTGAAATTCTTCTCGCTGATAAATCCCAAGCGCTTCGGCTGCTTCTGAAAGCCCGACATTTGCTTGCTGGGCATGTTTAACAATTTTCGTTGCCTTGTCATAGCCCATTTTTGGAGCTAATAAGGTGATCACAGATAAATTATCATGCATATGTTCAGCAATTCGAGCTACGTTTAGGCTTAAGCCTTGTAAGCAGTTTTCAGTAAAGCTAGCGATGCCGTCAGAAAGAATATTCAATGTCATCAGCATATTATGAATAATTAAAGGGCGATAGGTATTAAGCTGCAGTTGCCCTTGTGAGGCGGCTAAAGAAATACTTAAGTCGTTTCCTTGGATCTGCAAACAAATCATGCTGAGCGCTTCACATTGTGTGGGGTTCACTTTTCCAGGCATGATCGAACTACCCGGCTCATTCGCAGGCAACAACAGTTCATCAATGCCGCAACGAGGGCCACTTCCGAGTAAGCGAATATCATTCGCCATTTTAAGCAACACCTCGGAAACTTGCTTACAGGCGGCACTTAAACGCGACAAACTATCTTCGCCTGATACGGCAGCATACAAGTTTTCATGCTGTACAAAAGGTAATTGATATTGCTCTGCCAGCTTTTCTGCTACCAGTACGCCAAAGTTTTCATCCGCATTACAACCCGAGCCGACAGCCGTTCCGCCCAGCGCCAAACGGTAGACAGTCGGTAATACATCTAAAATATGTTGTTTAGCATCCCTTAATTGAGTCGCGTAGGCAGAGAACATTGCCCCAGCAGAAATGGGAACCGCATCCATTAAGTGCGTTCGCCCCACCATGTAGGTATCCTGAAACGCATCTTGCTTGGCTTCAAGACAATGAATCATCTTATCCAGATGAGGAAGCAGATGAGCATGAGTTTGTTGTGCTGCCACCACATGCATCGCACTTGGAAACACATCATTCGACGACTGCGACATATTGATATGATCATTAGGGTGCAAATGCTGATCACAGGCCCGATGGGTCGACAAATGCTGGTTAGCCAAGGCACAAATCACTTCATTCACATTCATGTTGGTTTGGGTTCCCGAGCCAGTTTGCCAAACACTTAAAGGAAATTGCGTATTATGATGACCCGACAAAATAGCACGGCATGCAATGGTTATGGCCTCTAGGCCATCCGCGCTTAAATGGCCATTGGCATAATTCACTTGAGCGGCAAATTTTTTTATGTAGACCAGTGCGAAAATGAAGTCTGGGGGGAAATGTTCCTTGCCGATCGCAAAATATTTTAAAGAAAGCGCTGTCTGTTTGCCCCAAAGAGCGGCTTGTTCTGTTTGAGTTTGCGATGCATTCGCATCGCTAGAGTGAGTTTTACTACCTGCGCGATTATCTGTCATATTTCCTCCTAAGAAAGATGAATGTAGTCATCAAAAACGCTGTGTATTTGTCTCTACGGCTAATCTAAATCAATCGCATCATGCCGTTCAAGAAGTTGTGAAGCTGGGTCACCCCAAGCACGATTAACACGTTTACCACGCTTAACGGCCGGTCGATCATGAATAAGCTTAGCCCATCGCACGACATGTTTATAGGACGTCACATCGAGAAACTCAGCCGCGTCATATAACTTCCCTTCGACCAAGACACCGTACCATGCATAGGTAGCCATATCAGCAATGGTGTAGTCTTCACCACATAGGTAGGTGTGTTCGCTTAACTGTCTATCCAACACATCAAGCTGACGTTTAACCTCCATGGCATAACGGTCAATGGGGTACGCCTGTTTAGTTGGTGCATAAGCATAAAAGTGACCAAAGCCACCACCTAAGAAAGGCGCACTGCCCATTTGCCAAAATAACCATGACATACACTCTGCCCGTGCTGCCGACTCAGTGGGAAGAAACGCATTAAACTTTTCAGCAAGATAAACCAGAATAGCACCGGATTCGAAAATTCTGACCGGCGGTGTGCTGCTATTATCTAACAAAGCAGGGATCTTAGAATTGGGATTAATCTCTGTGAACCCACTGCCAAACTGATCACCACTGCTAATATCGATTAACCAAGCATCATATTCTGCACCTGAATGCCCAAGCGCTAGAAGCTCTTCGAACATGATGGTGACTTTGACACCATTGGGTGTGGCAAGTGAGTAAAGTTGAAAGGGATGCTTGCCGACAGAGAGTTCTTTATCGTGCGTTGGACCCGCAATAGGCCGATTAATACTAGCAAATTTACCGCCGGATTCTTTGTCCCATGTCCAGACTTTCGGCGGAGTGTAGTGGGTATCATTGCTCATAATGGCGTCCTGTTAGCTGTAAAGTTAACCACAATATAACAGCCAAACATCACATCTACCACGTCTCAAGGTGGAACAGGCTTATCCATTAAATCGTAACAGTCAGAATCCCACCTCCCCTGTTGAAGTTGAGGCTAAGACTAGAGATCTCAAATTTTAGTGAGGGCAGACACATAGGTCTGCCCCTACGAGGAGTGAGCCATACATCACAGTAGAGACGAACCTGTGTGTTCGCCCGAGGTAATGTAAAGACTCGTTTGTGCCAGATCAAGCCTCAAGCGTTCCCGCTAAAACGCAACTCTAATCAACCGTCATTCCGTACTCGTTACGGAATCTATGGTTTAAGTTATTCAAAGCTAAGAGGTAAAAGTCTGGCGAATGAACTAGTGACCGAGACAATGGATTGACGCCTGCGCGACAATGACGGGTGTGTGCCAGATCAAGCCTCAAGCATTCCCGCTAAAACGCAACTCTACCTTCTCGTCATTCCGTACCCGTTACGGAATCTATGGTTTAAGCTATTCGAAGCTTGGAGGTAAAGAGCTAGCTATTGAACTTAGCGACTAAGACAATGGATTGACGCCTACGCGTCAATGACGAGTGTTCGCCCGAGGGTATGCAAAGGCTCGGTTGTGCCAAATTAAGACGCCTATACATCTATAGGGTGCGCAATGCGCACCGGCGGACTAAATTATTATGATGAGGCTTAGGTGTTGCACATGGTGCACCACATTTTAGCTTTAATGCAGAATTAATAGGCGAATCACTTTTTTCAATCTGTATCTAAACATAGGGTGCGAAACGAGGTTCGAGCCTATACATCAAGTACATAGTTTTAAGCTCTTAGTTTGAAACTAAAGGTACTGCCCTTCCCTAGTTCACTCGACACGAGTAACTCAGACTGATGCAGTTCGATTATTTTTTTACTGATAGCCAAACCTAAGCCGCTATTTCCTTTTTTGCTTTTGGTGCTGTTTCCAGCGCGATAATAAGCATCAAAAATAAACGGTAAGTCTGATTCCGGAATACCGCTACCTGAGTCTTGAATACTGACAGTTATCGAGTCTTGCGTGCCATTCGGCTCACTCGAAACACGCTCAAGTTGTACCTTAATCTCATCACCTTCCTGACAGTGCCGGATTGCATTGTCGATTAGGTTAACAAAGACGCGCTCCAACTTTGGCAAATCTGCTTGTACTAATAAAGCATCGTTCTCCGGATGAATGACCTGTAACGAAATATTCTGAGAGCTTGCGAGTAATGACAGAGATTGAACAACATCAAAACTCAGATCAGCTAACGAAACGGACTCCAGATCTAGTGCCACGTGATCACTATCCAAGCGCGCTAACTCAAACAATTGCTCGACCAAATTACTAATATGCTGACCATTTTCCAAGGCAATACTCACTAATTGATCTTTCTCAGTGTCACTCAATTTATCTTTGGAAAGTTGCCAGGTTTCTAGATAGCCCAACAAAGCAGATAATGGCGTACGCAGATCGTGGGAGACATAAGAAATCAGTTCCTTGCGCAGCTCATCTGTTGTTTTTACTTTTTCGTACTGATGTTGCATTTCACAGGACATTGCCCGGAAAGTCGCTCCTAGGCGGTGAATTTCATCGCCCTTTTCATTCCAGTCATTCATATCGTTTTGTAAGCGTTCAGTACTTAATTTAAAACCGGATTTTCTGAATAAATGCATATCTTCACTGAGCTTTCGTAAAGGTTTGGTTAATAGAGCAAATACGAACATGAGTGTCAGCAAAATGAAAACAAGTGAGGCGATGACGCCCCACAAACCCAGCTTAATGATATGACTTTCCTTTAACACATCGACAACATCGTCATATTTTTCACCACCAATAATAATGTACAAATAGCCCACCAAGTTTTGATCATGGCGTATTTCAGCGGCTGAAAATATTTTTTGGCGTGAATGTGATCGAGGGTCGTCTCCCACTATCGGGAGGACAGCATCACTGCTTAAAAATTTGTTGATCGCAGCCAAGCTAACAGATTCACGTTTAACCTTACCGGGCTCGGCAGAATACGTTTGAATATTGCCTTGCTGATCGAGCACATAAAACTCAAATGCTGGCCCTAGCACCATCATGCTATGAAATGCATGTTTTAGCGCTTTATGATCAAGTTCACCTTGCTTAAGTAATTGATGATCTTTCACCATATGTTGTGCCAGTTGACGATGAAGTTTTTGCTCAACTTCATTCTGATAACTGTGGGTGAGTTGATTCATTAAATACATCATGAACAAACTGACCAAGATAAAACTGGCCATTAAGGCAAACACTAATTTGCTATAGAAACGCCCTTGGAAAGCATGGAACCATTTACTGCTCATTAAATTTGTACCCCACACCCCAGACGGTTAAAACGTAATCCGGCTTAGCGGGGTCGTGTTCTATTTTTGTTCTCAAACGGTTGATATGAGAATTGACGGTATGTTCGTAGCCGGAATGCTGGTAACCCCAAATACTATCGAGTAATTGTGCTCGGCTAAACACCATACCGGGGTGTCTCGCAAGATAAAGCAGTAAATCAAATTCGGTGCCGGTTAACTCTATCGTTTTATCATCTAAGACAACGGCACGTTTAGTCGGGCAAATACTCAGCGCGCCAAATTGAAGAATTTCTTTTACTGGCGCTGCAGGTTGTCGCATCATCTCGACGCGACGTAACAAGGCTTTCACTCTCGCTTGAAGCTCGCGCACACTAAAAGGCTTTGTTAGATAATCGTCTGCACCCATTTCTAAACCGACGACACGATCTATTTCACTATCTTTTGCTGTCAGCATTAATATGGGTGTCGTTTTTCCCTGGGCTCGAATACGGCGGCAGATTTCAAGACCATCCAAATCGGGAAGCATAATATCCAGAATCAGCAGATCAAAATCCCCCGTTGTCGCCATGGTCAACGCTTGGGCACCGTTATCCGTGGTATCTACATCATAGCCTGACGCGCGTAAGTTGATCGCCAATAAGTTATTTATGTCTAGATCATCCTCTACGATCAGAACGCTCTCTGCCATCTACTGTTTCTCCTTGAATCAAAGCTAGCCCAGAAATAATCTAGGCTACCTTCAACATGGTGGCATCACGCCATTAATTTGTCCGTATCACGGTTAACTTAGCGACCGGCCCATCAAATTTATGCGTACTATCCAGTACCGAATCGGCATAGCCATCATCACGACCAACCACACCTGGATGCATCGCCACAAAATCAACATCGTCTCGCTCAGAATTAAAACCTTCTCCACCATCTGCAGGGCCAGGAATACTGCCAAGCAATTCATCATTGGCTTCGGTGCCCGCATCATAGACCGGTAGATAGAGGCTAGTCTGTTCGCCAACGGAAAGCGAGGCAAGATTCAACCCAGTCACCCCTGCAAAGGCATCATTTGTATTAACCAGCATCGTGACAGCACTAAGATAACGTGCTTTTTCTTTGGTTCTTAGGTCAATCACTGCCGTCTCACCGGGTGCTATAATGCCAGTTCCAGATGCCGATTTCTTAGTCGAAGTGGTGCCCAAGAACTGGCTGTTATCACCCGCTTCCGCAATATACTCAATCCCTTCTGATGCTGTTTCACCAATTGTCCATGCACGGTAATTCGCGCTATCACCGCGTAATGCTAAAGGCGAAAAAGGCTGGTTATGCGTTAAATTAACGATTTCTACTTCATAATCTACATAGTTGATATCGTCATCACTACTACAACCCGCCATCAGTAAAACAGCTAATGTCGCCGATATACCGATACCAGCTTTTTTTAAAGCTACAACGCTGAAGTAGGGTTTTGTCTGTTCAGCTAAACGGTTTCTTACAAAATAACTTGATTTGTTCATATTATTTCTCCTTCTAAAATGTAAAAAACCTAAGCTATTTAACCGTCACAGTCACTTTAACTACCGGGTTTAACCAACGATGAATACGGCTATCAAGGTCGCTTATCCCTCCTGTTGCATCGGTATCGCCGACATTGCCACGGTGAACATGAATCATTTGATTTAACTCAGAGCTAGTGACACCGGTTCCATTGTCACCGCTGTTACCACCGGGGTTAGCAGGAATACCGGCTACGCCTGGCGCGCCTCCGCCATTCACCAGTTCATCATTCGCTTCCGTCCCTGCATCATAGGCATTCAAATACAAGGTATAGGTGCCGGCGGTTTCTGGTATTTCCCAACTATCAAGGCCGACAAAGCCATCATTGGTCGGTAACAGCATGGCCATGATTGATAGGTGGTCGTTAAGCCCTGTGGCCATATCTTCAATCTCGACAGATGCCCCCGGTGCCAACACACCTTCAGCGGGATTTTCGACACTGACGGCGCCAACCCCATCGGCATAAGTCACTAGCCCGGAGATATCGCCACCCTCAGCCATGGCTTGCAGTGCTGTTGAGGCGGTGTCGCCAACTGTAAAAAAGTCACTTGTATCTACATGTGCGCTGACCAAAAAAGGTGTGAAATAGATCCCTTGCGTCAAGTTGGTGAGTTTTATATCGACAACCTCGGCTTGAACATCCGTTGCGGCCATTGCAGTCAATAATGGCAAGGAGGTGAGTAATAGTCTTTTAGAAAGGCTGGTCGCGGCCTGATTCGCTTTGCTTAAGTATTGTGTGGATAATTTCATCTGTCTTTCCTTTTTTGTCTAGTCGTTATGATTATCGTCACGCGAGTGCGTGTTGTGCAGGAAAGACTGTAAATTGCAAAAGTTGAGAGAGCTTCACGAAGTTATCACTTTTTTATCACGAAGCCATTTTTAGGCATAAGGTTATTCATTTGGTCCACGTGCCGCTTTCATGAAGCCTCCATTACTGCTATTTATTTGCAAACGGTAAGGTAGACAGCGTGCTGCAATATTCCGTCACAAGAACATACTTAGCGATACCCTTCTGACATTTAACTACCGGATTACACTAGTAAATTCCGTAAAATATCTTAAGCTTAGGTAAATATTTTCATAAGCAGGCTTTACTTTGCGTTATTTATTAAATTCAGCAATTTTCACTTTTGTGCTTTTCATTCTAGGCATCAACAATTATGCACACGCTTGGAAGATGGAAGCAGGTACATTAACGCTCAGCGCCACCTCATCGCTGACTCAGTTAGAAAGCCATACTTTTCAACAAATATACGATGTTCCTCCCATTGTTATTGCATTGCCTACTTCTGAGGGCTCACAGCCAGGCGCGGTTCGAATATCAAACATCAGCACGACCGGTTTTAGGATGTCGCCTGTGGAACCTAAGTCTGAGGATGGGCCGCATGCCGCCATGACGGTTTCCTATATTGCTATTGAACCCGGCTTGCATAGCTTTCCAGATGGCGAATTCATTGAGGCCGGCACAATCAGTACAGATACAATGCAGTTTAACGGAAATCCCAATGGGCGTAAGGGATGGGACACCGTAAGCTTCAGTAGAACCTTTGCATCACCGGTTTTACTCGCCACTATACAAAGCATCACCAACGAGACCGCTACGATACCGAGACGACCATCAGAACCTTGGCTCACTGTCGCAGTCGACAATATCAGCAATACGCAAGCTGATATTGCTTTAGAACGAAGTGAAGTTTATGACCGCATCACCGGTAGTAACTTTCAGTTCGATAATTTGAGTAGTAATGAAGATATTGGTTACGTGGTGATGGACAGAAACCTGATAGGAAATTTTCGCGCCAGCGGCAATCTCCTTGTTAACTTTGAAACAATCTATAGCGCTTCCAGTATTGATGGTTGGAATAATGGCTGCGACACCATTAGCTACTCAGGCAGCTACAGCGCAACACCGATAGCCGTTGCCACAAAATCATCACGAAATGATGGCGATGGAGGGTGGTTCAGAGAATGCTCATCGAGCAGCAGTAGTTTAGGCTTGTCTGTGGATGAGGACACTGACCAAGATAATGAGCGCAGCCATGGCAATGAAGACGCGAGCCTTTTGGTATTTTCGAGTAGTTTTTATTACGACTCCAACGCGCCCACGTCTTTAACAACAGCCAACAGCTTAATGCTGGAATCAAACTCTGCCACGTTGTCGCCAAGTAGCTTTACGACAATTAATTTTGATCAGGTTTATCCGTTTCCTCCTGCGGTATTTCTATTAGAAGATAATCAAAATCCCGAGCCGTCTTCAGTTCGAATCCGCAACATTACCGAAGAAAGCTTTCAGGTTGTACCCGTTGAGCCGGACAGTATTGTCTCAGATGCCAGCGACCAAGCAACAACTATTAATTATCTAGCCATATCCAAAGGTGAGTTTACCTTCCCTGACGGCACAGAAATTGAAATTGGGCCTGTTGTTCCGCCTGATGAAATTAGTAACTTCCAATCAAAACGACTCTCCGGTGATTCCTGGTTCAACTTTAGCTTTGCCACCAGCTTTGGCTCTACGCCTGCCTTTTTATCTCAAATCCAGTCCATGAACAGTGAGACTGGCCACACTCCTGGTTCGCCTTCTCGCCCCTGGATGACCACTGCTGCCAGAAATATTAGCTCATCAGGCGGGCAAATTGCGCTAGATAGAGCTGAAACGAATACAGGCACGATCAGTGCTGCCGAAGAAATTGCTTTTCTCGCAATCGAAAATGGCTTGATAGCAGACTTCAAAGATGCCGCGGGCACTACTATTTCATCAGAAGCCCAAGCAACGCCAGATAACATAGCCGGTACAATTTCATGTAGAACCTTTAATTTTCTACAAAATTACTCAGCTTCACCTTTGGTTATTGGTAGTCAAATGCGCTGGGATGGCGGCGATGGTGGCTGGTTACGCCGTTGTGCAACCAGCAATACTCAAGTTAGCTTAAAAATAGAAGAAGATTGGGCGCTAGACCGTGACAATGCACACACCACTGAAAGCGCAGGCTTTATGGCATTTTCAGAGCCCTTTCACGCTGACTTTTCCTTAGTCGCCAATTATCAACTAGAGGGCCCCTCTTGGAACGGCACTGCTGGGGAAGTTATCGATAGCAGTAACAGTGGCTTGAATGGACAGGCCGTTGGTGATGCTCGCGCCTATCCTGCCCAAGTCTGTAATGGTGCTTTGTTCGATGGCACGGGCGATTATATTGAAATTCCCGATGACCCTATCTTAGACATAAGTGACGAATTGACGGTCATGGCTTGGGTCAATGCTGCCACCTTGCCGTCTTCCGACCTAATGACCATTGTGTCCAAAGACACCAATTTTGAGTTTCATCTTGATACAGCTGGTCGCGTTTTTTGGTGGTGGAATAATAGCTCCGGTTCTTCCCGAAGCTTCACATCAGATGCCAGCACGCTTAGCACTGGGACATGGCATCATGTCGCCATCACCTACTCCAGATCAGAAGGCAGCCAAAAGATTTTTGTTGATGGCGTTGAAGCAAATAGCCAAAGCTACACAAATGAGTCCTTAATTAACAACAGCATCCCACTTCATATTGGTACTGACTATGCCTACCGGTCTCGTGATTTCAACGGTAGCATCGATGAGGTAAAAATATTTGAACGCGCCCTATCTACCGCCGCTATTCAAAAATATGCCGCCGAATCAAGGCCGTGTGCCTCCTGTGTTTTGGGCAGTTTTGATATCGCGCAGCCAAGCTATAGTTTAGCGTGTCCAGATACTCGCGCGGCAATCGATATTACTGCACGCTGTGTCGATGGAACGGTAAAAACTGACTACACCGGCACGGTTAATTTGAGCGGGCCTTCTGGCAGCACATTTTATGATGCGGCCTCTGCGGGCACCGAAATTAACAGCCTGACCTATGATTTTTCAGATTCAGGGGTGCTCACCACCTACCTTTACTTTGATAACGAAAATACCAATGTTCAAGTGACCGCAAACGATACCGCCGCTTCGGTCAGTTCAACAGCCGCTACCGGTACTGACTTTAGAGCTTTCGGCTTTAATGTCACAACAGAACCTAGCAGTTTTGCCTGTTCTGATAGCACAACAATGACCATGGTCGCGTATGGACAAACTGATTTCGCATCCGGCGGCGCATGTGAAATCATTACCGGTTTTGATGGCAACAAAACGCTTGATAGCTGGTTTCGAGCCACGGTCGATGATGACAATATAGCGGATACGCTTTCGCAGAATTTAACCGTCGCAGGCACAAATATCAGTGCACAAGATGCCAGCGCCGCAGACAACTTAACACTCGAATTCATCAATGGAGAGGCAAGTTTCGATATCAGCTATTCCAATGCCGCTAAATTTTTGGATCTTAATTTTCGCTATGATACTGCGCCCTATGATGGCTCTGAGTTCAGTGCAATGGCCGCCAGCACCGACGAATTTGTCAGCAAACCCTCGCAGTTTCTGATACAAGCAAGAAGTGGTGCAACCTCCATTACGGGAGCCTCAAACAGCACAGGAACAACACATGCGGCTGGCCAAGCATTTGATCTATCCCTGTTAGCGCTGTGCAGTGATGGTAACCTTGCCGGTGATTATGCGCCGAACCAAACATCGGACACTATCATGAGCTATTTGCAACGAACCGGGCCATTGGGTGGCAGCTCGGTTGACGGCACCATGAACATAAGCGCGACAAAAGAACTTACCAGCGACGATGATTCGAGCATCACTTGGGAGTCTGCCGAAATCCCTTCAAGTGACTTTACTTCGGGGATATATAGCTACTCTGGTGCACGGTATTCTGAGGTTGGTTTAACCCGACTGCATTTCAAGGATCAAGATTATTTTGGGGAAGAAATAACTGCATCATCACTCAATATTGGTCGCTTTATTCCTGATCATTTTGAAGTGTCTACCACATCCGGTAGTTTATCGCCTTTTTGCTCACCATCCAGTGATCCAGACTTTTCCTATATTGGGCAAGAAATTGCGTATGCCAGTTTGCCCACGGTGCTGATTCAAGCCAGAAACGCCAATAATGAAGCCACTCAAAACTACACTGAGTCTGGCTACATGAAGCTATCGCCAACAGATGTAAGCCGTTTCTTTCCCAGTGAAGATGAAACTGCACTTGGACAAGATGGCGCCAATGAACTAACGATTACCTCAAGCGCCCTAATCCCAGCGAGCTTCACCACAAGTTCTGCAGGCAACATGTTATATACCTTTTTAAACACGGATCGCTTTACTTATAACCGTGATGCAAATTCTTTAGTGGCGCCTGTGAATACCGGTGTAAAAGTACAAATTACCGATATTGAAGATTCTGATAGCGTCGGATCGAATGCGGAACCCTATGATATCGAGCCCAGCGGTATTCAATTACGCTATGGACGTTGGGCCATGGATAACGCCTTTGGCCCAGAAACTCAGAGTTTGGGCATACCCATGCGCATAGAAAGTTGGAATGGGTCGAGTTTTGTCACAAATACCAGCGATGATTGTTCCTCATTTAGCGCCGCAAATTTGATTGATACAGAATCACTCAGTGGCGGAAGCACAACCCCAAGTGGTAGCGGCACCCTAGGATCAGGGGAAGCAGCACGTGTCGACCAAATCCGCTTGTCGTCACCGGGTGAAAACAACCTAGGCAGTGTCGGCCTTGAGTATCAAGTTGATAGCTGGCTACGCTTTGATTGGGACAACGACGCGTCCACAGCCGATACCAACCCGACTGCCACCGCTATATTTGGCCAATACCGAGGACACGATACAATTATTTATTGGCGGGAAATTAATAACTAGGTGACGAACCCTTTTCTGAGAAATCGAACATCAAAAGCATGGAATATTTGTTAGATGACTTTTTCAAGCGCTTCGGTACACTCAATGATGCACTTGGTGATGTATCAATAAAACACACTTCACAACAACCAGCAGATTCAATGGAAACACTTAAATGACGGCTCTTTCCTATCTATTAAAACTAGAGCAACGCAAACTCGTTTGGATTAGCATTTTTCTTCTCAGCACGAGTGCTATGACCATCGCATTAATTTATCAATATGTCTTTGCATGGGAGCCATGCGTCTTGTGCGTGCACATCAGAATTATCATGCTTGGCATTATGTTGTTAGCATTCATTATGATATTTCTCTCGGCTTACCAGATTCCTAGGTTACTCGCCTATTTTTTGCAGAACGTCTTGGCAGTGTACTTATTCTTGAAATGTCGTGAGCTATATCATGTTGAAGTCGGTCTGCAGGAAGCGGGTTGTATGTTTAGTGCAGGCTTACCACCTTGGTTCGATCTTGAAGCCTGGATGCCCGCACTGTTTGAAGTACGCGCGGCATGCGGTGAGTCCCCCGAAATCTTATTTGGCATTACCATGGCAGAATCGCTTTATTACGCCAGCGCCTTAGCAATGTTCCTATCGTTTATCCTAACACTGAGCTCAATGGTTAATCTAAAAACGAGAGTGGCTTAATTTTCCCAGCCACTCCCAATCGCTCGAAATGGCAGTTCTAAACCAAGCTCGGGCACTTTTTTCGCGATCCAAGCAGGGTATGTATTGCTATTCGGGCCCGGAAACACCTGATACCTGTCTGCCCAAGGATATTGTTCGGACCAGTAATAGATTGCATTAATTAATTCATCAACTCCTTCGCCACGCTTCTCCAAAATTAAATCGGGTTTACTACCAAACCAATACCGGTCGGGGATGTCTTGTTCAACACGCAAAACCGGCAAGCCTCTTTTTTGTCGCCAGCCGATTACTTCCAAGACAGTATAGCTGTCAGCATTTTTTGGTTTAACTGCAAACCAGGTATGTACCGCAAAAAGCCCTCGCCAACCCCAAGCATCAGCAGCATAAACATGAATAAGGGCTTCTTTAGTTAAAGCTGGGTTTGGCGCAATATTCGCAGACTGTCTGCTTGCTTCACGCCACGTCCCCGTTGTACAGGATGCTAAAAGAAGCACCAAGCTAAGCATAAGTAACAATTGTGAACGATTAGCTGGTTTTTTATTAACAACGACGTCTTGGCCGAAAAAAGGAATAATCATAAAGCCTGCCTTTTTATAAAACTCACTGACCTATACGATTTAAACATAGAAAAAGATTAGTTCAATCTGACACCAGTGAAAAAATTGGGGTCCAGTTATAAAATCAACTCCTATTTGGCTAATTTATAAGCTATATTGATACGTTCCAAAAACATTTTCTGGCTCTCATATGAAATACATTCTAGTTAGTTTTCTTTGTATCTTTCTCACAGCCACCTACTGTCATTCCAGCGCCAAGGAAAGAGAGCTTTTGCCCATCGTTGGCGATTTCAAAGCCGCCCCAAAAAACTGGTTAGATTCAAACAAACAAGCGCAAGGAATTATGATCGATTTGCTGAATGAAGTGTCTGCCAGAACGTCAATCGACTTCACTTATAATCTCTACCCTTGGAAACGAGCATTCGCACTCAGTGAAATAGGAAAAGGCGCAATCATTGGTTTTTCAAAAACCAGTCAACGTGAAAAAAAATGGGACTATTCAGAACCCATGTTTTTTGATGAGTTGGTTTTAGTCACCACTAAAGTGAAGCAGTTTAAGTTCACTAACCTACAAAGCCTAGATGGCCGCCGGTTAGCTATCAAAAGCGGCGCCAGTTATGGCGATGATTTTGAAGATGCTAGAAAAAAAGGCTACTTTAAAGCGGTAGAAACAACCGACCGAGCGGGCCAAATGCGCATGCTGACTGCCAACCGTGTTGATGTGGTGTTAGTAAGTCCGGGCCGAATTGCCTTGGAATTAGTCATTGCCAGAAATGCTTGGTTGTCTAACAATCGCGAAGATTTTGTTATATTAGATCCGCCTTATAAAAGTGACCCTAATTTTCTCGGCATCCCGAAATCGATGAATAAAAGTCATCTGTTACCCGTGATTAATCAGGCGATAGCCGAGATCAAAGCTGATGGCACGTATGAGAAAATTATTGACAAAAATATAGCGAAAACGCTTACCGCCATTCAATAAGACTTCCTAATCGAGATTTAACTCAGCAGGCTTAGCCTGTTTCATTAGCCATCATTATACTTTTCGGCTATTTCAAAAAATAAATGCTCATTTTTCAAAAAGACCTCTAACATTACGGGGTCGAAGTGCGAGCCCTTACCTTCTTCCATAATGGAAAGCGCCTTAGCATGTGAAAACGCCTCTTTGTAGCAGCGTTTAGAGAGCAAGGCATCATACACATCCGCGATCGCCATTAACCTGGCAGAGGTTGGAATAGCATTACCCACAAGCCCTAAAGGATAACCAGAGCCATCCCATTTTTCATGGTGGCCATAAGCAATCTCTTCCGCATATTTTAAAAACTGGGCACCTCGGCCTTGCACCGACTCTCTCGCCTGTTTCAGCGCATCGCCACCTAGCTTGGCGTGTGTGCGCATGATATCCCATTCTTCAGCATCTAACTTGCCGGGCTTAAGTAATACTTTATCAGGAATACCAACCTTACCGACATCATGTAGGGGTGCAGTTTTAAACATGGCCTCAATTGTGGCGTCGTCTAACTCCTCACAATATTCCGGTAGGTCCCGGATAAGTTCGGCTAAAATTTTCACATAATATTGCGTACGAATAATATGGCTGCCAGTTTCTTTGTCGCGTGTTTCAGCCAATGAGGTTAAGGCATTAATGATCACGTCTTGGGTATAACTTATCTCTTGGGTACGCTCTAAAACCTTTTGTTCCAATATTTTGTTTTGTTCAGATAATGCTACTTTGGCGCGTCGTAAGGTCAACTGTGTTTCAATTCGAGCTTTGACGATTGCCGCCGAAATAGGTTTGGTGATGTAGTCTACAGCGCCTCTTTTTAAACCTTCCGCTTCATCACACTCTTGATTCAGTGCGGTAACGAAAATCACCGGGATATCTTGCCAATCCGTTTGTTGTTTAATTTTATCGATAACCTCAATGCCAGACATTTCAGGCATATTTACATCCAACAAAATGAGGTCAATGCTGGCTGAATCTTGCTCAAGTAAAGCCAGTGTCTGTGCCCCACTGGTCGCAATTTTCAGCACATAATGGGGTTTAAGCACCTCTGTAAGGAGGCGAATATTGGTAGGTTCATCGTCAACAATTAAAATAGAGTCCTTACGCACACGCTATTCCTATCTAGTTTTAATGCATGTCTCAAAGCAGTTATCTTTTAAGCATTTCCTTTGCTGAAAAGGATAGATTTCGAACACCGCTTCACTCACCTAAAGTGTAGACCATAATCTCAAATCTAGTGTATTTCTGAGCGCATTTCTTGGTTAACGTTTTACTTTTCCACGTACTCAAGTTTGCAGTATTTCCAAGCAAGACAGGCAAAAAAAAGAACTCTCACTATACTGTTTAAACGTGTTTAAAACTTTCGTTGCTCAACTCATTACTTAGGAGAGTTGTTTTCATCATGATGTCTGCTCAGCGCATACTGCGCCCGTCTTTGTCAATTGTCTTACTTATGTTGGTTTTCATGAGTAAGGCCTTATCACAAGTTGTCATCATAGAAGAAAATACCTCCGCTCAAGCCTTGGGGCCACATATGTCGTTCATTGAAGACACGGCGGGCGAGCTTAGCTTTGATGAGGTCAGACAGAAGCAGGACTGGACGCAGGTGGATGGTCCAAACATTATTGGCGGCTTTACCAAGTCTGTCTATTGGGTCAAGTTTTCCGTTCAAAACACAGACGATGTGAAGCATGCTTGGATCTTGGAAATAGATTACCCAATTATCGACTTTATTGAGTTTTATCAACCCTCAAATGATGGCGAATACGCTATGCAGGTTGCGGGCGATCAATACCCATTCGAGCAGAGACCCATTAATTATAGAAACGTGGCTTTCCCTATTTCCTCTCCGGCTAATTCGACACAGACGTTTTATCTCCGCTTTCAGACCGAAAGTTCCATGTACATAGCCCTCAACATGTTACCGAAAAATACCTTTACCGAAATTATGGACGGTAAGTTAATCATATATGGATTTATTTATGGCATTGTTTTTCTAGCGACTATTTACTGTTTGATCAATGCTGTATTTCTTCGAGAAAGAATGTACCTCTTCATTGCGATCGGTATCTTTTGCTCATTAGGTTATTCAACTAGTATCAACGGTTTTGCCTTCCAATATTTATGGCCAAATAATTTATGGATGCAAAGTGTGTCCATTCCATTTTTTCTCAATATTTGTTTTGGCTTTGCTTTGTTTTATAGTCGTGAGTTTTTGGACTTAAAGAACATCTCCACATTGATCGATAAAATCATTATCGTTTTATCGTCTTTCTGTATTTTGGTCGCCGTGTCTTCGCTGGTACTGAGCTATGCTTCTGTCATCAGAATAAGTACGGTTTTCGCCATTGTCATGTCAGTCGCGGCTTTTGTGGCAGGCGCAATTAGTTTCTATAAAGGCAATAAGTCGGCACGCTATTACCTGATCGGTTGGATGGCCTTATTTATCGGCGCGGTCACCTTCGCCTTAAAGTCTCTCGGCCTTATTCCATCAAATAACTTTGCCATTTGGGCACAAGAACTTGGTTTTGCCTGCATTGCTATCTTCCTGACCCTCGCTCAATCTGACCGCTTTTTCCAAGCCCGTAAAAAACATGAAGCGGAACAAGCTTTCTCATTAAACGCCGTGAAAAGTGCCGAAAAGAAATATCGTTCACTGTTCGAAAATGCACTGGAAGGTATTTTCCAAGTCGACCTATCTGGCCGTTTATTAAACGCCAACCAAGCCTTTGCAAAAATTGTCGGGAGTGACGATATAGACCTACTCTTGGCACAACCACATACCCCCTTTTCTCTTGCTTGTTTATCCGACAATGAGCAAAAGAAATTCAAAGCAGTGCTCGATAGAGATGAAGCCCTGTCAGGCTTCGAAACCAGCATAAAACTCCCTTCAAAAGAAACCCGCTGGATCTCAATTTCCATTCAAAAAATTAATAATAAGCACGGTATGGCCATGCACTATGAAGGCACCATGGCGGACATCACCGAAACCAAAAAGAGACAACAAGCAGAAAAACAACAACGCATGGCAGAAGCGTCTACTGAAGCAAAAAGTTTATTTTTAGCCAATATGAGCCATGAAATTCGTACACCGATGAACGCTATTATTGGCTTTACCGACTTAGCACTCGATAGGAACAAAGACCTGCAATTAAGTAATTATTTACAAAAAATTCGCATGGCATCCTCAAACTTGCTGGGTATCATTAATGACATTCTAGACTTTTCCAAAATAGAAGCAGGCAAACTTGAAATAGAAGAGATTCCATTCAGCTTAAAAGAAGTATTAAGTAATTTAACGGATATCGTCTCGGTCAATGTCGAAGCCAAAGGTTTGGCCCTGAACATAGTGGTCGATGAGGATATTCCAGACCAGTTAGTGGGTGACCCCTTGAGAATTGGTCAAGTCTTATTGAACCTCACGAACAATGCCGTCAAGTTTACGACCGAAGGTAGTATCACCGTTGAAATAGAATTACTTTCCTTGAATAAACGAGACATGTCGATCAACCTCAGTGGTCGTATTATCGATACCGGCATCGGCATCCCTGAAGATAAACTTAAAACCCTGTTTTCATCCTTTACGCAGGCCGATGATTCGACCACACGTCGCTTTGGCGGGACAGGTTTAGGCTTAAGTATATCTAAGCAACTGGTTGAAATGATGGGTGGCGAAGTCTCTGTCGAAAGCACCCCGGGAGAAGGCAGTACATTTTCCTTTACCTTATGCTGCAACTTGCAAGACCGCCGGCATAGAACTAACCCGCACTTTATTTATCACCAGTTACCCTTGAATGTCCTGGTAGTCGATGATCAGCGTGTGTCGCGGGAACTCATTGAAAAAGTATTGTTATCCTTAGGCCATCATGTCACTTGTGTGAGCAATGCCGAAGAAACCATTCAAGAGCTAATCACCAAACAGGAACAAGGCCTACCCTATGACATGCTAATGGCAGACTGGCTAATGCCCGATATTGACGGCATTCAATGCTGCCAGATGATTAAAGATAACCCTAAGATAACGAACCCTCGCATGGTGTTGATCACTGGTTACGACCAAGATGATGCAAAACATAAAGTCATAGAAGCCGGTATAGATGCATACATGCTTAAACCATTAAAGATTTCGGAGCTAGCTCAGGTCATTGAGGAAATTTTTAAAGATCGCCGTGATAGCCAAATCAACAATGCGCCTGTCCCAAGCAATTTTCAGTTTAAAGGTCTCAACCTCTTATTAGTTGAAGATGTGAAAATGAACCAGGAATTGGCAATTGAAATTCTTTCTAAAAAACACATCCACACGTCGGTAGCGAATAACGGTCAAGAAGCAGTCGACATGGTTGAACAGGAGAATTTTGATGTTGTCTTAATGGATATGCAAATGCCGGTGCTTGATGGCTGCCAAGCGACAGAAATGATCAGGAAGTTTAATCCGCGACTGCCCATTATTGCCATGACGGCGAATGCCATGACAGGCGATAAAAATAAATGTCTTGCCGCAGGTATGAATGATTACATCACCAAACCCATTGATCCAGATGAGATGTTTGATGCAATCAGCAAATGGGTCAGTCTATCGAAATCCGGTGCCTCCACTCCTAATGTCGAAGCGAGTAACCAGAATCAGGAAATCGACCAATTGATTTCGCAGGACTTACCCCAAAGTACGGGCTCTAAACTTAATGATGCTTCTTTAAAATTTATCGCCTCCTTAGAGCAAGATATGGGTAACGCAGTATCTACAAAAAAAACCGAAAATGAGACAGAGAACGCCTCACAGCCAATAGCAAAAGCGGAATATAACAGCAGCGAATCGTTACAAGATTATTTACAAGAAGTGACGCGTGCGGAACCTGAAAATCACGACTCAGACGAAAACATCCACTCCCAGCAGGACAATGAGTTTTTAACCCAGCGTTCAGCAGAAAGACCCAGCTTAAATATTAACCAAGGACTGGCTCGCTGCCAGCAAAATACCCGTTTGTATTTAAAATTTTTAGCCGACTTTATCCGCAATTATGAAGACAGTGCCACATCATTTCAGTCATATCTCGTCTCATCAGACTTAGACAAAATTGAAGCTTTGGCACACAAAATTAAAGGCGTCAGCAGTAATCTCGCTGCAGAACCCTTAGCAGAGCTTGCCGGAAAACTGGAACACAGCAAACAACTCAACACAAATTCCATCCAACAAATCCTAACTGACTACACCACTGAGCTGGATAACTGCTTAGCGAGTATGAAAGATGTGTTGACGCAGTCTGCGGGAGAAGAGCTAGATGCCGATATCTCAGAGGCTGAATTATTTGACGAAGCGGAGTTAGCAGAAAAATTAAACGACCTAGACGAATTAATTCAAGCCCAAGAATTAGATGCTCAGGATACAGCGATGAACTACTTATCTTCATGGCCCGTTAAAGGCCATGAAGGGGTATTGCGGGAAATCATTGATGCGCTTGATCTTTTTGATTTTACCAGCGCAAATGAGGCATTGAAGACCCTGCGCGCTCGACTGAACACAAACGAGGATTAGGCTGCCAATGCCTTAAGCAGCATAGTTTCTTCTTCAACCACTTTGCAAAAGAAATCCAGTGCCATCACTCTGTCAATATAAGCAGACAGCTTCGGCCACTGTTTTTCATCGCATTGTACCTGACAATGATGCATTGCAATGAATACACCGCAAACAGCAATATCCCCCATGCTGATTGAGTTGCCGACTAAATAGTCATCTTTTAATTCAGCGTTTAAGTAGGCGAAAATGTTAGGTAACTCTTCATTCAAGGCTTTGTCTATATCAGATTGAATCGGTTCTCGTTTAAAAACCGCTCTCGCTAAGACTTTTTCAGCAAAAAGATGACCGCCGATACAGCTCACCATTACGCTATCAGCATATTCTTCGAACCAATGGGCCCTAGTCGTTTCAAAACTATCGGCAGGAAATAAGGCCGGTTCAGGGTTCAGTTTGTCCAGATAAGAGCAGATAATGCTTGAATCAGGAATATAGCGATCAGCTACTTTCAATAAAGGAATTTTCCCAAGCGGGCTATGTTTCTTAAATTCGTCTGGCTGCTGACCACCAAACGGTACCACTGGAATATGTTGATACGCCAAGCCTTTAAATGCCAAAACTAAACGAGTCTTGCGTACATACGGTGACACATGCGCACCAAAAAGTGTGATATTTTCCATCGTTCTTCCCCTAATTATTTTTATGGTCTGTGTAAGTGATTAATCGACTCTCACTCTAAACAAGAAACCGAGCGTAATAAATAAAGGCTATAGAACAAGGCGTTCCAGAAACAAGGCTAAAGAAAGAGCATGCATAAAATAGTACACACTCGCCAGGTAGACTCAGGCTTACTTAATGTACGCATCATCACAAAAAGCGGTAAAACTGAGTAAATGTTTAAAACCACTGCAACTTCTTGTCCGCATACTGCTATCCTTTAGTTATGAACGCGGGTCATAACTTTTCTTCCTTTGTTCTAACACTATCTAAACAGCGTTTTGATCGCTTAGAATGCAGTAAACACCTTTATTAACTTTGCAGGAGCGTTGACGTGTTATTTTCCAGTGCATCATCCAATATGCTGAAAACAGTCGAAAATCGAATGAATCAGGCGACCAACTACGCCCAATGGTGCGATGCCGCTAGCGATCACGATATGTTAACGGGCGCAGCGCATTGGAAAAGCCAAGAAGAAACGCGCGAATATGATCACAGACAAATACGTCACCGCTTAAACACACTTCGCTTACATCGAAAAAATAAAGACCATACCAGCTTATTATTTTCTTTAAATGAAGGTATTCACGGCAATATGGGCGGCATGGGAAAATCCATTCTCTACAGTCATGCGAAATTGGGTACAAAAGAGCTGATAGAAGAATATGTCGAAGAAATTGTCAGTGCTCTAGAACACATTGCCAACCTTGATAACAAAACCATTAGTCTGTCGCAAAAGCTCGATTTTTTTAAACGGGCCAGCATTTGTTATGGCCGAACAGCATTAATGCTCAGTGGCGGCGGCGCGCTTGGACACTTTCATATTGGCGTGGTTAAGTCCTTATTAGAACAAGACCTATTACCCAGTGTTATTTCAGGTGCCAGCGCTGGCTCTGTTATTACCGCGATATTTGGTACTCATACCAACCCCGAACTAAAAGAACTCATTAAACCTGTGCGCCTTTTGGCTGAAGCCAAAGAAAATGCAGGCTGGTTAAAAAAACTCTTATACGGAAAGAAACAACGCGCCAACATTAAAGACTTCGAAGAACTGGTGTTAAACAGGCTTGTACCCGATTTAACCTTTCAGGAAGCCTATGAACTCACCGGAAGGCGTATCAATATATCAGTCGCCCCCGCTGAACTTCATCAAACATCGCGTTTGTTAAATGCCATCACCTCACCCAACGTGTACATCAGAACGGCCGTTTTGGCATCTTGTGCAGTACCTGGCATTTATCCAGCGGTGATGCTTGAAGCTAAAAATGAATATGGCGAGCGGCAACCCTACTTGCCAACTCGGCGCTGGATAGATGGCTCCTTCAGCGATGATTTACCGGCAAAGCGCTTGGCACGCTTGTATGATGTCAATCATTACGTCGCCAGCCTGATTAATCCGATTGTCCTGTTTAGTAAAGATGGCTGGGAATACACCCGAATACCTGCATGGGTTCGCTGGGTGACGCATAAAAGCGCGCAGAAAATAGCCAAGGCGACCTGTACGCTCAGCCAGAAATACACACCAAAATGGACGCTTTTTAATGTCGCCGTAAATACTGTCGCCTCAGTGCTCAATCAGGAATACACGGCCAACATTAACGTCTACCCTGACTTCCGACAATTTGATCTACGGCAAATATTAAGCCCCTTGGATGAAACAGAATTGCTCGCGTTAGTGCGACAAGGAGAACTCGCCGCCTGGTCCCAGATGGAAAGAATTCGAATCACCAGCCGAATTGAAGGTACCCTCGATAAAATTCTAAAACAATATGGTGACCAGGACTTAAGGCATGTTAAACGTAAAAAAGTCTCTACCAGAGGAACGAAGAAAAAAATCTCGACTGAAAAAATCACCTCAGCAATAGATACCAATCACTAAACAAACGCTTATCCAGCAAGCGACTTGGATTTCCAAACAAAATAGTACGACTCAAGATGATATCAAACGCTCAAGAGGCGTTTGAATTTGGCTAAACTAAAACGCGATTTTAAGGTTTCAGAGTCAGCTAATTCCGCTTGAGCAGCTATTTTTTTTGCCTGGTTAAGTCGTTGAATTTCTATCGCCGACAAGGAAAGCATGTCAGCACCTATCTCTTCGCTAGGCGCTTGATCTAGACGATCGGAAGAAAAGTAAGCTGAATGATCAGAGGTGGCATGCTTTGGTCGATTTGAAGCAAAATCTCTTTTGCTAGTACTTTCTTCATTTAGCAGAATATGATCTTCGTCTACGTCATACTCTCTCATTAATTTTAATGCCCAACTTTCATCATGTTCTTCAATATTAACGCTGGTCATCGATTGATTGTTTGTTTTTTGTCCACTGACATTTTCTGATACTGTCATCATAGTCTCCGGCTGAGTAAGCTCCATCAAGTGAGTGAGAGACTAGAATGCTGTAGAGCCAAGAGATGTATCATTGCATTTGTACAACAACACAAAAAAATCAGCAATAAACAACAACATTCGTCACTCTTCGAGTCACACCTGTTTATTTCTTCAGTTTTTATAGTTTTAAGGCTTTTTATAAAACAAATTCTTCATTGTTCAGTCACCTTAGCATCCTACTACCAAGTGAAAGATGAACACTTATTTCTAAAAAGCTTATGAAATAATCTTCGATAAGTGATCAAAACTCAATCAACAATAACCAATAAATACCAAACCGTGAACAATCTCTCATCGCCAGCATGACGTACGTTTAGATCAGAGAGAACAAACACCACGCAATACTTAGCTGGAAAAGTGCCAATGGAGTTAGGGCAGACACATAGGTCTGCCCCTACAGGTATGTATGACCCATTGCTTGTAGGGGCGAACCTCTGTGTTCTCCGAGGTAATGTATAGGCTCGTTTGTGCCGAATTAAGCCGCCGCTACTTTTATAGGGTAATGGTATGGACCCGCTTACCAATCGGCTTCTAATGAGCCATGATGTAGTTTCAACACAAACATCAAACAGTAAGGGGTCCACACATGCATACTATAACCTATGGAATAGATTTAGCTAAGAATGTTTTTCAGGTACATGCTGTTGATACGAATGGCGAAGTCGTTGTAAAGAGAAAGTTAAAAAGAAAAGAGGTGCTCCCTTTTTTTGCAAGACAAGAGCTTGGCCTGATTGGAATAGAGGCGTGTGGTGGTGCGCATTACTGGGCTAGAGAGCTTAGTAAGCTTGGATTTACAGTTCGCATGATGAGTCCTCAATTTGTAAAGCCTTACATTAAAGGTAACAAAAATGATGCGAATGACGCAGAAGGCATTTGTGAAGCGGTGACACGACCCAATATGAAATTTGTCACCGTAAAAACGACGGATCAGCAAGATATATTGATGTTACACAGAATACGAGCTCAGCGGATCAAACAGCGTACAGCATTATCCAACCAAGCGCGTGGTTTGTTAAGTGAATACGGTATCGTCCTGCCGGTTGGTATAAGGAACGTTCGTAAGAATCTAATAGATATATTGACAGATACAGAAGAGAAACGATTAAGTGAGTTTGTAAAACCTCACTTCAATAATTTATATGAAGAACTGCTGTATATTGATAGTTTAATTGAATCTGTAGATAAAGCTTTGAAAGCTTTTTTTAACCAGAATGAAGCTTGCCAGCGTCTAGCCAGTTTGCCAGGGGTTAGCGTTATCACAGCGACAGCATTAGTAGGTTATTTAGGGGATATTAGTAATTTTAAAGGTGGAAGAGAGTTATCTGCTTACTTGGGCCTGGTACCTAGGCAATACTCCAGTGGTGGTCGCGAGCTGTTACTTGGAATAAGTAAGCGAGGAGATAGTTATCTTCGAACATTGCTAATACATGGCTCAAGATCGGTTTTAAAGGTAGCGGCGACCAAAAAAGATAAAGATAGTCTTTGGTTAATGGACTTGCAAAAACGACGAGGCTTTAACAAAGCAGCTGTTGCGCAAGCAAACAAAACAGCACGACGAGTGTGGGCAGTTTTAACAAATGAAACATACTATGAAGTACAGCAAGCGGCTTAGGAATAATGTTGGAAAATAATTACTATTAGAAAACAGTATAGATAGATATTAATGGTGAGCTAGCTCACCAAGAGTTTGCAAAAAAGATTCATCGAATGGTATACAGGTAAGACCGTCTTCTGTGTCACCTGCAAGGCGCACGGGCTCTTAGAAGCCGATAGGGTGATGAGTACACTGGAAGAGCGGAATTCCATTGCGGCCGAAGGAAATTGCTTTCCTTCAACAGTAGGCCGGATATATGCGAGCAGTTAATACCTCGAATATTATTCAACGAATCCTTTGCAACCGAAAGCGGGTCCATATATGTGCCATGCACACCACCTTAACTTCTCCATAACACCTTAGTCCGCCGGTGCGCATGGCGCACCCTATAAAGGTTTTCAAAATGCTCGGTAAGCTTACAAACAGCCAGCTTTGCAGACTAAGCACCTAAGTGACTCTATCGCCTTAAGTCTACTCATGATAAAAACTAGAAGCGTGAATTCAAGCCAATACTTCAGCCGCTGCAACAAATGTGTTATTTATTGCAAACTGTTCAAAAATTTCATCTCTATGCATATTAAACGCTACACTTTAAAGACAGTCGTCTGCATTATCCGTAGCTAAACAGGTTTAAACATGCATCTCACTTTTACACGAGGCTTTTTTGCCATAGCTGTTTTATTGGCGCAGTTCTTAGTTGCGTTAAACTGCCTCGCGACTGAAGCTACCCTCACTATCGTCACTGACACTTGGCCCCCATATGTTATTCAAACTAACGAAGAGGTTTCAGGCGCTGATGTCGATATCACACGGGCAATTTTTAAAAAATTAAACCTGAATATCGACATTCAAGTTAAACCATGGAAACGTTGCATTGCTTTGGTAAAACAAAAAAAAGCGGACGGCATTCTCGGCGTGAGCTTGAATGAGGAAAGGTCTCATTTTTTACATTACCCGAGCAACCCTATTTCGACTGGCACAACTGTGTTCTTCAAACAAGCAGATAGTGAGATTCAGTACACAGGTCTTCCCGATCTAAAAAAGCAACGCGTGGGTGCGATTCTCGGATACAGCTATTGTAAAGAATTGGACCGGCAAAACTTTATTCTGAAAGCAGAACGTGTCCCGTCACTTGAGCAAAACTTCAAAAAATTACTCGCTGGCCGTCTCGATCTTGTGATCGAAGTCGACTCAGTAGGTTTGTACACCGCTAAGCGAATGGGTATTTCTGACGATGTATCGATCCTCTCTGGTGCACATTATTGTGCTGGCGGAAATTATTTAGCATTTTCAAAAAAACCGGGCCATGACGAATTAACAAAACGTTTTAATCAAGCCTTATCTGACTTTGTTCATACCCCCGAGTACCAAGCTATCATGACGAACTACGGTCTTCTTCAATAGAATCACTTCAAGCAAGCTAGCTAATTTTCATATTTCATAAGATAAAATATCACTAAATGTTCGTTTTAGAATCTTTAGTCTGATTATTCTAGTTTTAACAAATACAATCCCCTTATATTTGTTGCTTTAGCAACATTTATAACTTAGCGCATATTGAATATACACACATGGAGTAGTACCGATCTTATGAATTCTAAGCTGATTAAATGCCTTTTAGTCCTTTCCTTTTTTACTCTCACCGCCTGTAAAACCGACATCACACCTGAATGGGAACATTATTACTCCCAAGCCAGTGGCGATGAATCGCGCGTTGAATGGTTATCTAATATTGCCGTGGACCCTTATGGCGATATCATCAGTAGTGGATCTACTGTCTTGATTGGGGGAAACCGCGAACAAAATGTGTTAATCATCAAGCAAGACCCCAATGGGAATCTAGTATGGGCGACAGAATATGATTTAGCACAAGGTCAATATCGTAGTGATGATAAAGTCACGGATATGGTGCTTGACGCTGATGGTAATATCTACGTGGTGGGTGTTGGCTACATCGTCCGTGATGGCCAAGAGTATGGCTCATTCATGATGAAACTAGACAGCTATGGCGACGTTCAGTGGGTACAAACACTTAGCGATAAAGAAGATGCACGTGACCTCGAACTAGTCAACGACCTACTTTATGTCACTGGCTTTGCAACACAAGTATTCAATTTAGATGGTCAACGTCAACTCCGTGTTGAGCATGAGAAAGCATGGGATATTGAAGTCGATCAATCGGGCCATTTCTATATTGTCGGTGCGACGCAAGCTCAAAAATATGCGCCAAATGGGACTCAGGTATGGTCTACCCAGCTACAAGCTGATCTACAACTTCAAGCGTCGATCGCCTTACAGCTCGATGGCTCTGTCGTCGTAGCACATAACCATGATGATCGTTCAACAAGAGTGTCTGGCATCTCCTCTCAGGGGCAAATCCAATGGAATAAAACTTATTCACCAGCCAGACAAAGTTATGGTTTTCCTGGCCCTGCCCTTGTTAAAACAGACTGGCGCGGTGATATCGTGTTGAGCTTATCCAACGACCGTGGACGTCGATTAGTTAAGCTTAATGACATTGGTGGACAAGAATGGCAAGTAACGAGCTCTGGAATTGTACATGACTTCTTAATTGGCGATTCGGGCGATATTTACGCCGTCGGTGGCGGTATTAATGAAAAGTATGACGGAAACGGTAAGTTCATAGCTTCGACTGAACAAACACCAAGTACTCAGATTACCACCGGCGCCATTGCGATTGATGGCGACAATATGTATGTCGGCTACAGCGCGGTGAACAATGGCGAGATCGACTTTTATACAGCTAAGTTTATTGATGAGTGAGATAGGTAAATCAATAACAACGAAAGCGCAGTGGCTTTGCAAGCCCCTGCGCTTTTTTTACTAAGTTTTGCTCGATAAGTTAAAGCAAAACCCTAGCGTTATTTAATCCACACCTGTTTGGCATTCACAAATTCTTTAATGCCATGAGGCCCAAGCTCCCGACCAAAACCAGACTTTTTAATGCCGCCACTCGGCAACCTTGGGTCTGTCTTGACGATTCCATTCACGGCAACTTGACCGGTATTAAGCTCGAGGGCAAAAAATTCTGCCAAGGCAATATCCTGAGTCCAGATACTGGCACCTAAACCAAACTCACTGTCGTTAGCGAGTTCTAAAGCATGCATTCCATCATCCGCTTTCACTACAGCCATGACAGGGCCGAAGGTTTCTTCCTTGAACGCGCACATCGTTTTATCGACATTTGTCAGCAAGGTGACAGGATAAAAGAAACCGTCCCCGTCGGGTAGTTCACCACCCAATAAGCAATTTGCGCCTGCTGATACAGTTTCACTGACTTGACGATGTAGATTCTGTCTTAAGTCCTCACGTGCTATCGGCCCGATATCGGTATCCGCTGACAAGGGGTCACCTAATTTCAGTTTCTCAAGGCGGGTTTTAAGTTTCGCAATGAAGTCATCATAGACCCCCGCTTCGACGATCACCCTTTTCGCTGCAATACAGGATTGCCCCGCATTGATAATCCGCGACAAGGTGGCCACATCTGCGGCTGCATCAAGATCGGCGTCATTTAGCACAATTAAAGGATCCGAGCCACCCAACTCAAGCACGGAATGCTTAATTTCGGCTGCTGCAGTGGCAGCGACAATGCCGCCAGCCTTTGCTGAACCTGTGAAGGAAACAGCCTGTATGGCAGGATGCTGAATAGCCGCGGCGACAGATTCTGTCTTAACCGGCAAATTAACCAGAATATTCTCCGGCGCCCCAGCATCGGCAAATACCTCGGCAATCGCTTGAGCACAGCCTGGCACATTCGGATCATGTTTAAGTACGCAGGTATTCCCAGCCATCAAGGCCGGCGCGAAATATCTGGCAGCCAACCATAAAGGCGCATTCCATGGCAAAATACCTAATAAGGTGCCCAAAGGCTGGTAGCAAACAAAACTCAGCGAAGCATCAGAAGGAAGCTCTTCTGAAACCAGATAACGTTCTGCATGTTCGGCGTAATATTCAGAACACCAAGCCGCTTTTTCAACTTCGGCTAGCCCTTCTTTGATGGGTTTACCCATTTCGACAGCCATCAATTCGGCCAACTTGGGTTTAGCATCTCGTAAGGCCTTAGCGACATTCACCAACACTTTACCGCGTTCTGCAAAGGTGGTTTTTCGCCAAAGTAAAAAGGCTCTGTCTGCCTGTTCAATGGTTGACTTAATCTGGTCTCCGGATAGTGCCGGGTATTGCTGTATTACTTTCCCTGTTAAGGGATTGGTTGCCGTTAATACATGGCTCATGATCGACTCCTTGGCGTAAATACGCTCAGCCATAAAAACTGGTCCGACTTACGCTTAAAAATACAAAAACATTACTTTGAAAATAGCTAATATTAATTGCTTTTACTGGTTTTTGTTTTTGGTTTACTGTCGTTAGCGACCACTAATGTGGGTTCATTCGACTCGTTGTTTGGCTTAGCTTTCTTGCTGTGTGCTTGTTCGGGTTTGACAACAAAGTCTCTATCTAAGGTAAAGAAGGACTCACAGCCTTTGTCAGTGATATAAATCGTGTCTGAAATTCCGCAGGTTTTGTCGCCGTCGACGCCCCACATCCACGGAATAACATGAAAGGTCATGCCCTCTTTTAACACGGTTGAATCACCTTGCTTCAAACTACAAATGTAGCCCTCGTCCCAACTAGGTGGAAAAGCAATCCCGATTGAATAACCTGAACGGGTCACTAAGCTTGCACCAACATCATTATGTGTAATGATTTTACGAATCATATTATCGACATCGGACACCGTCATGCCCGGCTGTATTTCGTTGTGCATTGTGGTCAGGGCTAATTTCATGGTTTCCTGTGCTTTATACATGGACTCAGTTAATTTGCCCAAAATAACCGTACGCATCATGGCGGTATGATAGCGCCTGTAACAGCCTCCGACTTCGAGGAAAACGTGCTCGCCAGGTTTTACCACTCTACCTTCCCAAGTTGCATGGCCAATCATCGACCGCGGCCCAGAGGTAACATATGGCATAACAGCGGGCGGCTCACCACCAGCACAGAACATACCTGCACTGACTGCTGCGCCGATTTCATTTTCGGTGGCGCCTGCGTGGCATGCTTCGATACCCGCTTTCATGCCCGCCTCTGTGGCGACAGCCGCTTTTCGCATTAGATCGATTTCAACCGCTGACTTGCAGATACGACCCTCTTCAACAATGCCGAAACAGTCCAGCAATTTTGCATCGGTAAGCGTGGTATGAATGGTGTCTTGTTGATAGGCCGGAAAGAAATAGCTATTTCGTTCATAGCCAATGCGTTTTGTCGACAAACCGAATTCACGCAGTGCATCAACTAACATTTGTATTGCATCACCCGTATCGGGATAAGGGCGTGTGCGTTCTACCCAGGTACGCGCAAAAATGTTGGATTCCTCTAAGGCGCGGGTGATCATGAATGGCTCATCATCCACCGGCACCACCAAGGCTTGAAAGAATGAATAACCCGTTGTTTGGTAATCCGTTAAATACATAATATTTTCCGGATCCGTCACCACAACGGCATCTAGGTGACGCTCAGCGATTCTAGCGCGAAGCTCGATAAGTCGGCGTTCATACTCTTCGAAAGGAAAAGTCATATCATCACGTTTTTTCATGCAGCGTCCTCCATTGCTTGCTGAGTCGCGTTAACTAAGGTAACGAGACCTTCCATCAACTCACGCTCCGGAATGGTTAAAGGTGGAATGAGTTTAATGACTCGACCACCGCTACCGCAGGTCGCGATAAGCAAGCCTTTACTGAAGCAATCGTCAATAATTGTCCTGGCTAGCGTTCCGTCTCCGACGTCTAGTCCCAAAATCATGCCTTTACCCCGGATTTGCACTCCTTTGAGTTTTTCCAGTGGCTCTAACGCTTTTCGCATAATGTCGGATTTTTCTTTAACTTCTTCCATAAAGCGATCATCTTCGAAATAGCTCAGGGCTTGCTGACCTGCGACAAATGACAAGGACTGCCCACGAAATGTACCGGTATGCTCACCGGGCGACCATAGCTTATCGATTTCTGGCTTCACCAAATTCATCGCCATGGGTGTGCCTAAACCACCTAAGCCTTTTGCTAAACAGACAATATCCGGATCTATTCCGGCATCGTCAAAACTGAAGAAGGAACCGGTTCGTCCCATACCCACTTGGATGTCGTCAATAATAAGCAGGCTGCCGACATCTTTGGCTAGTTTCGCCAAGGCCTGCAACCAAGTCTTAGAAGCGACATTAACGCCACCTTCAGCTTGAATAGTTTCTACCAAGAAAGCTGCCGGTGGTTTCACACCACTTGATGGGTCATTGTATTGCGCTCTCAGGGCTTCCAAATTGGCGACGCCACAGCCCATTTCACAGCCCTGACATACACTTTCACAGCCAAATGGCTGATGCCCGACATGCAGCAAAGGCACGCCAGCCGCTCCGCGGAAGTATTCATTCGCCGTGCAGGCCAACGACCCTAGCGTCATGCCATGGAAGCCTTTGGTAAACGCAATAATGTCGGAGCGGCCTGTCGCGCGTCGCGCCAGTTTTAAGGCTGCCTCAACCGAGTTAGTACCGGTTGGCCCCATAAATTGCATTTTGTGAGGCATTTTTCTGGGTTCAAGAATGGTATCCACGAAACTCTGCATAAAATCGCGCTTGGCGGTGGTATGCATATCTAAGCTATGTGTTACCCCCTTTGCTTGAATGTAGGCCACCACTGCTTCGGTCATTCGCTCGTTGTTATGACCAAAATTCAATACCCCTGCACCCGCAAAAAAATCGATATACTCTTTGCCATTTTCATCGGTCTGAATGGCATTTTCTGCTTTTTCAAACACCACAGGATAGACACGGCAATAGGCTCTAATATCAGACTCTCGTTGTTCGAATATGCTCATAATTAACTCCTGACTGTAAAATAAAAATTGGTGATAAAACTGCTTAGTTTGAATAAAACCGGAATGGTTCAGTTTTGACTATCGGGCACAGGCGCCCCGACTAATTGCGAAAATAGAATAGTGACTTTTTCAATTAAGCGATCATTGAAGTCATAGTGTGGACTATGACAAGGCGCTTGATGGTCTGGGCCATCGTCGGCACCAACTAAAGCAAAGGCGCCGGGGATCTTCTGCAAATAATAACTAAAATCTTCGGATGCCATGACCGGTGCCAACGCTTGGTTCACTAAAGCATCCTCCCCAAACTGCTGCCAGCTTTGTCGCACATTGCTAGCCTGCAAAGCATGATTGATGGTTGCTTCATAGCGAGGCTGTATATCCACTTCACAATCCACCCCATAACTTCGCGCTGTATCGGTGGCAACCTCGGTAATAAGTTGATTAATCTCGACGCGAGTGGCTTTGTCAGGTACCCGAATGCTGCCACTGATGATGGCTTGTTGCGGAATAACCGTTGCTGCACTGCGCGCATCTATCGAGGTGACACTGAGCACAGCTGGTTTTTGTGGCGCTAAACGGCGACTGATCACCTGCTGCAATGCCAGCGTGATAGCACTAGCGGCCAACACCGGATCTCGGCATAACTCTGGTTGACTGGCATGACCACCCAATCCGTTTACCGTTAAGGTAAAGGTTCCATTACCACACATCACTAAACCATCGGGACAGAGTATTTTGCCAAAACCTATTGCCGGCCAATTGTGCCAACCATAGATTTCATCCACCCCATCTAAGGCGCCATCGTCAATCATGACTTTTGCGCCATGCCCCCCCTCTTCAGCAGGCTGGAAGATCAGAGTAACAGGTCCAGGAATATCTGATTCACAGTGTTTTAACCAACGCGCTGTCGCCAGCAAGGTAGCAGTATGCCCATCGTGACCACACGCATGCATGCAGCCGTCTTGTTTTGATTGATAAACTTTGTCAGTTTGTTCTGAAATAGGTAAGGCATCTATATCACCCCGAAGCGCGATATGTTTTCCGTGTTTACCTTCTTGATGATTGATGAACGCTAATGTGCCAGTCTTAGCACAGGCTTTCCAAGGAATTTTCCATTCAGATAGCCTCTGTCTAATTCGCTCGGCAGTTTGTAATTCTTGCCAACCGAGTTCGGGATGTTGATGTAATTCATGACGAATTTGCTTCGCCGTTAATATGGTCTCTTGCCAAAAGTCCGACATGATCCTCCTTTAGGATATCGTGAACAAAGACTATTCACGAATCGCTGAAATGATGACACTGTGTACGTATTTTTCGGGCTGAACACAAAACTAAGTGAGTAATAAAGCGATGCTCTACATCAACCTAGTCTCTATGACGCATTTTTTCCAGTTTTGGAAGTTAACAAACACCTTATTAAGACACCTATGAGTGTCGATTTTTGTTGAATGACCTTATGTGCCTTTTCAGCGCAGCTAACATAGTTCTGTATTCTGATATCTAATAATTTCATTGGAAATACAACATCGATGGCGTTTAGCCTGGGTATTAATATAAGCCTGCAATTCCTCTAGAAGTGGCTCCTCGGCCCTTGCCAAAACCACCTTGCCATGCTGATGCAGTTGCATCATAAGCCGGACTGCATCCTCACAACTGAAGCCTATCTTGACAAATAACTTAACGATAAAGTCCAACGAGGTTTGCTCGGTATTCACTATTTCAAGCACTGCGGTCTGGCTTGAAGAGGCCGCGATAGATGACCAAAGGGTTTCTTTAAACTCATCTAACTCCGATAAAGACGCCTTATCGTAATACGCCAGTAAGGCACGGCTTGCAGCCTGATTTCTTTCCATTTGCCTGTTTATTGATTTAAGAAAAGACATCGTATCCCCTAGCCTTGAGGTTTCTGTCATAGCATGACAAAAGCAACTTACATGCCGGATTAATTACTTTTGCACCAAATATTTTATTGTTCTTACTTTAAGTGCCATGATTAAAATGAATGCAGATACGCGACTTACCAAGACAACTGCGATTTTAGCAGTTCATTTTGCCCATGCATTGACAATGCGGCGGTGCTTCAACGTATACTTTGAGCTTCATTCATCATATTCATCCTACACCTCTCACCCCGTATTTCTCAAGGTGCACCATGTCAACTAACGTCTTTTCATCCTTAACGTTGCCAAACGGACAAAGGCTTACAAACCGTATCGCCAAAGCGGCGATGGAAGAAAATATGGCCGCGACAGGGCATTTACCTAGCGAAGCCTTAATTCAGTTATATAAGACGTAGTCGTCAGGCGGAGCAGGCTTGCTGATCACAGGAAACGTGATGGTTGATCATCGAGCTATGACAGGTCCAGGGGGTGTTGCACTGGAAACAGGCACAAATCTGGATTTATTTAAAAAGTGAGCCAAAGCGGGTACTCAACAGATTTTGGACGAAGGCGTGGATATGGTCGGTTTAGGCCGTCATCAGCACACATTTATAAACCAGCAATGAATAAGATTAACTATGATGATCAACAAACAGACACTGCATTTAACAATAGAACAAGCGCTAACAGAGACGCTCAATACAGCTATTCAAGCCGCCGCGCAAGCACGTTCTTCTGCTACAGACCAGGAAAACAAAGCAGAAAATAAGTACGATACACTGGGGCTTGAAGCCTCTTATCTGGCTGAAGGTCAATCTCGCCGTGTCACAGAGTGTGAAGAGAATATAAGCATATTTAACAAACTCAAAGCTCAGTCATTTGGACCTGAAGATGAAATCCAACTGGGGGCTTTGGTGCAGTTAATTGATCAGGATGACAAACATAAATTTGTTTTTTTAAGCCCGGTTGCGGGCGGCGTATGTATCGAGCATGACAGTAACACTATTATGCTAATCACCCTATCCTCGCCACTCGGAAAAAGACTTCAAGGTGCGTCTGAGGGTGATGAAGTGACGCTTCGTCAAAATGACAAAAAACAGGTCTATGAAATACATAAATTGTATTAATCACCAAAGGCGATAAAGCTAATGTGTATCGGCTCGAACCTGCACATACAGCTATACATTTAGTTTTGGCCTCATCGTTCAGCACCTCTTAGACAAGAAAGTCCGCAAAGTGGTCGCTCGATCCTTCCATACTCCACCATTCCCTGGCCACACCTCCGTCATTCCCGCGCAGGCGCACTACTGTCCGGAATAAAATCATATCGATAAATTTCCTTGGAGGTGATGGAACTCTTTTTCCCACCTCCTTCGTTTTTTCGCTCTATCGCTCTCAATTTCAGTACGCTTAAACAATGTTGATCTCAATTCTATAAACCAGTGCTTCATCGCGCCACAACCGCATTCTCGCTTCTTCATGCTGTATGCCAATAAGTAGCTAATTAGTGCAGTGTAAATCTGTATTTTTACGGCATTCTCACTTCGCCCCAAAAACTTTTTAATTTTCAAGTTTTGTTTTAACCATTTGAAAAATAACTCAATACTCCAACGCTTCTTATATAACCCAGCAATCTCTTCTGCCGATCTTTCAAAGTCATTGGAAGCTAATATCAACGGATATTTTTTATCTGGTCTATGAACAGTAATTCGCCTCAAACTCTTATCATAATATCGATTCACTCGACTTCCACCTGGGCGTTTATTTTTAAACTTTACTACTTCGTCTTTGAGTATCTTGCCTTCATCATCCATCGGCACAACAATATCTTTCACCACATTTACACTGGCATTGCTCTTAAAGCGTGTTACGAATTTTGCGTTGTTCTGCTCAATTTCGTGCCACCAGTTATAGTCGTAATAGCCTTTATCAAATACATAAGTGGCACTTTCTTCCAATACCGTTTCCCGACCGACTTCAACATCGGTAATATTGGGCGCTGTCATCTTCATATGAACAGGCAGCTCAAGTTCTGGCGCATAGATCATGTGAACTTTTAGCCCTTGAGTTCGATGATTGTGGCTATCTTTTGTCCATTCATCGTACCCTAAGCCCTTAAGGGAAATTGGGCTTGAATCAATCAAGTACAGTAAATCTGTTAATTCACTTCTGACTTGCCGGTGTGTTTGTCCTATCAGCCTTCCACAAACATGTTCGAATAGTTTACAGCTTCGGTTTCTATTGGCATCAGCTAATGTCGAGCGCTTAATCTCACGTGTCCCTAGGTGATAATGATGTTCCTTGTGAGCATTAAAACCGGCTTTCAACTCTCTCAAACTCTCGCACCCTGAAACCTGTGCATATACCATCGCAATGAGTTGATCCCAACTAGTAAAACTCTTGCTGTATTTATCATTACCTTGTTGCTGAACTATTTTTTCAAAACTTCCTCGAGGGAGGCCTTTCATTAGATCTCTAAATCGTGTATTTCTATACATCTTGCAGCACCTAAGTTTCGAGTCGTGTCTTAACTTTGTACCTTTATAGGTCAGGTGCTGCAACCCTTCTTAACCAATCCCCCAATTTTATTCCGGACAGTAGTGCGCGCAGGCGGGAATCCATTGTTTGATGCTTCACGAAGCCACGATGATAGAATCCCACAGATCATTCCAGTCTGGGTTATACTCAAAAACGAGATTAAGCTTCCATTGGCGACGCCACTTCTTTATTTGTTTTTCTCTCTGAATGGCCGATTCCATAGACACATGCTGTTCGTAATAGACAAGCGTTTTGTTCCAAACTTTTCTGAAAAGCCTTTTGTTACGCCTTGTTTGTGTTGCCAGGCTCGTTGGACCAAGTTGCCCGTTACACCAACATAAAGGTGCCACGTTTTCCACTGGCCATGATATAAATTGTGGGTTGCATATATTCTTCCTTGAATAATGTGCAGATTGGTACTTTTAAACAATGGATTCCCGCCTGTGCGGGAATGACGACGGTAGGATACTATAATGTAAGGGGTAAACCTCTATACGTGAATTTGTCAGCTATCGGGAACATATTTAGCCAATTTCAGATGTAGTGTCTGCGTCTCCATTTGGCACGAGCATGCCCAAGAGCTGACCTCCGAAAAAAAACTAATCATAATTTTTGCGTTTGTGCCTTTGAAGTCCGCAAAGTGGTCGCTCGATCCTTCCATACTCCACCATTCCCTGGCCACACCTCCGTCATTCCCGCGCAGGCGGGAATCCATTGTTTGATGCTTCACGAAGCCACGATGATAGAATCCCACAGATCATTCCAGTCTGGGTTATACTCAAAAACGAGATTAAGCTTCCATTGGCGACGCCACTTCTTTATTTGTTTTT
Organism: Oleiphilus sp.; assembly: GCA_048058835.1. Lineage (GTDB taxonomy): Bacteria > Pseudomonadota > Gammaproteobacteria > Pseudomonadales > Oleiphilaceae > PZPK01. The sequence goes on along the minus strand of JBLLNS010000008.1, from coordinate 55,142 downwards.
CTCTCTGAATGGCCGATTCCATAGACACATGCTGTTCGTAATAGACAAGCGTTTTTGTTCCGAACTTATCTGAAAAGCCTTTTGTTACGCCTTGTTTGTGTTGCCAGACTCGTTGGACCAAGTTGCCCGTTACACCAACATAAAGAGTGCCACGTTTTCCACTGGCCATGATATGAATTGTGGGTTGCAAATATTCTTCCTTGAATAATGTGCAGATTGGTACTTTTAAACAATGGATTCCCGCCTGTGCGGGAATGACGACGGTGGGATACTATAATGTAAGGGGTAAACCTCTATACGTGAATTTGTCAGCTATCGGGAACATATTTAGCCAATTTCAGATGTAGTGTCTGCGTCTCCATTTGGCACTACTACGACCAAGTCTTCCTTAGAAATTGTGCGCACTAGTCGCATCATTGATTTTAACGTATCAGGTTGAGTGCTAACTTTTACAGCTTATGCATGACTAAGCTGCGTTTTTGGCAGAAGCTTCTATACTGTTCCGCATCCCTCTGGAGTTATGGATTTCTATGCTCGATTATGTTGAATACATCAAAATATTTATCGGTTTACTGGCGATTGTGAATCCATTCGGCACTATTCCGCTTTTTATCAGCATGACGATCAATGAAACGGCTTCGCAGCGAAAGCAAACCGTGAATGCCACTACCTTGGGCGTTACCATCATATTGCTCACGATCTTGTTTTTTGGACAAGGCATTCTGCATTTTTTCGGTATTTCGATAGATTCATTCAGAGTCGGTGGCGGCATCCTTTTATTGCTAATGGCTATTGCCATGTTGAACGCAAAAACCAGCAATGTGAAGCAGACGGATGACGAAGCCTATGAATCAATCGAAAAAGAATCTGTCGCCATTGTGCCACTCGCCATGCCAATGCTGGCCGGGCCCGGAGCCATTAGTACTGTGATCTTGGCATCCCACAAAGGTAGCGATGTCGGTCATTACTTAGGTATCGCCTTAGGTATTCTTTTAGTTTGCCTGTTAGTCTGGTTGGTACTTCGCACCTCGAGCTGGATTACTAAAAAACTGGGGGCAACGGGAATTAATATTTTCTCTAGAATCATGGGCTTGATATTGGCTGCTATCGCTGTCGAGTTTATTGCTAACGGCATAAAAGGCCTTTTCCCAATACTTGTTTAGCACTGATAAACCAGCATCTACACTTCATATAAACCCTTCATAGCTGATGATCTTTCGGGCTAATTTTTGTATATATTCTGGCAACTCTGGTATCCCGCATCAATCAAACGTAAAACAATAGTTATTGTTGTCGTATTGCAAGTCGACATGCATCAGGTAGTATGCAGTCAAAACAATAAACCTAAATCAAGGAGATACGCAGATGAGCCAGTTCAATAAACTTAGCCCGGAAGAGCAATATGTGATTCTAGAAAAAGGCACCGAACGTCCTTTCACCGGTCAGTATGATGATTTTTTTGAAGGCGGCGTCTACCTTTGCAAACAGTGTGATTCACCACTTTATCGTTCAGAAGATAAGTTCCCTTCGCATTGTGGCTGGCCAAGTTTTGATGATGAAATTCCCGGCGCAATTCGACAGGAAGTCGATGCGGATGGTCGTAGAACCGAAATTCTGTGTGCCAACTGTGGCGGCCATCTCGGGCATGTTTTTCAAGGTGAACGATTAACGGAGAAAAATGTTCGACATTGCGTGAATTCGATTTCAATGAAGTTTGTAAGTTCTGACGCGAGCTAAACGACTAACCAATACTGCTAGTTATCAGCTACTTTCGTACACAAATCAATGAGGTCTGTCATGAATTCGGTAGGTCGCCTTCTTAGTCGACATTTGCAAGACCTGGCACCTGGAAAGGTTTCCTGGATTGGTTTGCGCCCAGAACGAAAAGTGGCCATGCAAGTAGTTGATTCTACCCAAGCGATCGCCAGTTTAGGTTTAGAAGGTGACCGGCGCTGTAAGGGGCAAAGTGGTAGCGCTAGGCAAGTCACCTTGATTAACCAGGAACACATCGATTTAGTGGCCAAGTTGTTAGGTTATGCAGCTATTGATCCGGGTGTGTTACGACGAAATATTGTGGTCACAGGAATCAACCTGGTGGCGCTTCGGCACCAGCGTTTTCAAATAGGCGACGCCATTTTCGAAGGCGGTGCGCATTGCCACCCCTGTGTGCGAATGGAACAGACGCTTGGTAAAGGTGCCGTTGCAGCCATGCTGGGTCACGGCGGCATATGTGCAAAAATTTTAAGCGGTGGCACTATTCATAAAGGTGACGCCTTAATTAAGCTCGATGATCAACTTAATCTCGACATTTAAAGTACTGTCTAATCGGTGAAGAACAAACTATGAGGCGACTATGTTTATCAAACCTGAAAAAGCAAAAATGATTAAGCCGGAAAATGCCTTGGCTGGCTCAGACGTTCCCATCAAAATATCCGCAATACACACTGTCACGGGAAATAAAATCACACCACCCTTTCCGGATGGCATGCAACAAGTCATTTTCGGCATGGGTTGTTTTTGGGGCGCAGAGCGGAAATTTTGGTCGTTAGAAGGGGTTTACGTGACGGCGGTTGGATACAGCGCGGGCTATACACCGAACCCGACTTACCAAGAAGTCTGTTCTGGCTCGACCGGTCATAATGAAGTGGTCTTGGTGGTCTTCGACCCAAGCATTGTTTCTTTCACATCCTTACTGAAAGTATTCTGGGAATCTCACAACCCAACGCAAGGCATGCGCCAGGGAAATGATCAGGGCACCCAGTACCGTTCAGGTATTTATACCTTTTCGGATGAACATGCTCAAGAAGCTTTGGAAAGCAAAGCCAAGTATCAAACTACTTTGCACAACCATGGTTTTGGTGACATCACTACTGAAATTAAAGCGGCCACAGCGTTTTATTTTGCCGAGGACTACCACCAACAATATTTAGACAAGAACCCAAACGGCTATTGCGGAATGGGTGGTTGCGGTCTTGACTTCAAGCTAGACGCCTAAGGAATGTCCCCTGCAACATGATGAGCAAGATGCTAGCTTCACATTAAAAATTTAGCCAACACGCTCATCAACCTTTCTTGCTCAATAGGCTTGCCAATATGATCGTTAAAACCTTCTGCTTTATAGGCATCAATATCATCTTTCATCACATTAGCGGTTAAAGCAATAATGGGAACCTTTTGATCTGTTTCCCTAATTTTACGGCATGCCGTTCGACCATCCATCACGGGCATTTGAATATCCATCAATATTAAGTCGAACTTAGCGTTTTTAAGCGCATCCAGTGCGAGTTGCCCGTTGGACACGGTCACTACATTCGCACCGCTAGTTTCGACCATTGCTTGCGCTACCATTTGGTTAATTCTATTGTCTTCAACCAATAGAATGTTTTTACGCCTCAAATGCTCTAGATTGGCTAACTCAGTCGTCGGTAAGGTTTCTCCACTTGCTTTTTCTATTGGCAGGGAAATAAGAACAGTGGTGCCTTTATTCAATTCGCTTTTGACATCAATCTGTCCATTCATTAGATGCACCAACGAGCGTGTAATCGAAAAGCCCAACCCTGTTCCGCCATATTTTCGGGTAGTAGAACTATCTGCTTGCTCGAATCGACCATATAAACGAGACAGCATTTCGTCATCCATACCTATGCCAGTATCCGAAATTTTTGCGGTAAAGCCTTTGTCATCAGAAAACGCTAATACAACTTGGCCTTGCTCAGTGAATTTCACCGCATTGGAGACCATATTCAATAAAATTTGCTTCACTCTTACCGGATCACTGCACCAATACAAATTCATGTTTTCTGGCATCATCACTTGAAATGTCACGTCCCGATCGGCTAACAATACATTGATATCTTGCTTGATTGAATCCACCAGTTTTGAAAGGTCAAAGGTCGTATTTGCAAGGTTTAATTTACCGGCCTCAATTTTAGAAAAGTCCAAGATATCATTAATGATGACCAGTAAGTTTTTCGTTGAAAACAATGCACCATCTATCAACTGATTAGCCCGTATATCTAACTTCATTTTCTGTAATAACTGTAAAGAACCAAAAATACCATTCAAAGGTGTTCTGATTTCATGACTCATATTCGCTAAAAAAATACTCTTTGCTTGATTAGCTTGATTCACTTGTTGCATGGCTAGCTTAAGTTCAGCATTTTTATCATTAATACTTTTTACATGCGCTGCTAATTGAATGTTAGAAGCATCTAATTCTGAGGTTCTTTGCTTAACCCGTTCATTGAGTTTTCTATTGATATAAAAGAAGACCATGAGCATGGTTAATAAAACTGCAACGACTGCCATCACAGCAGCAAACCACTTACCGTAAGACGAAGGGGAGTTTTTCCTGTATTCATCAATTGTTAAGCCTGCCGAAGCACTATTGATGGGTGCCATACCTAGGCTTTTATAAGTGTTTCCAATACGTTCAAAGCGCAAACCATGCATGGTACCTAAAGGAATAAAACTGGGTTTTATTAATTGTTTTGTTTGTTCTGCTTCAGATAGTAAATGTGCTTTGTTTAGCTGTGGATTATATTCGGCAATAATTAAATCGATAATCTCATCCGGGTTTTCCAGTGCATAGTGCCAGCCCTTGAGAGAGGCTTTGGTAAACGCATCGACTCTTTCTAGATTCCTTTCGACATTGCTTTGGGTGGTAAATAATAAATCGCCATAAAAATCGATGCCATAATTTGCAGGGTCGAAGATCACGACCTCATGTCCTAGGCTCCGATACACCTCGGGCTGATTGGTCAAATACGCTGACATCACATCGGCATGACCATTAAGCAAGGACATATTGTCGAAATTATGTGGAACATAGACATAATCGTTTTCGGTGAAGCCATTCATGGTCAGCATAGCCAAAAGGGACGCATCATCTACACCGCGCTGAAACATAATCTTTTTTCCGACAAGATCTGATATTTGCCTTAAGCCTTGGTTTGCCATCGACATTAAAACTAAGGGGCTATGTTGGAAAATGGTGGATGTGATCACCACGGGTTTATTCAAAAGACGTTGAAGAACAATACTGGCATCGGCAACTCCATAGGTCGCTCGCCCCTCCAGGACATCATTCACTACCGAGGTTTTTGGATCACGAACTCGTATCTCCACATCAAAACCGGCATCATGGTAGAAACCTTTATGCTTGGCAGCATAATAACCAGCAAACTGAAATTGATGCATCCATTTAAGCTGTAATACTACGGGTTCTTTCTCTAGTGCCATAATTGGTCCTGACAGCAGAGTTGAACAAACGAGCAGCCTAAAAAATCTTAAAAACATAGCGTTCTTTGTCCTGTTTTTTTCATCACAGTCTAGTAAAAGTATTTATTGTCATTCGCAAGTATAGATAAACAACCCTCCCTGTTTTCTTGTCTTAATCTTCCTTATAACAGTTTCGACCACAATAAGATAAAAGCAAATCTTTCACTTAGAAATTCGAAATCCTTAAGACTATGAACTACCCTTTATACTCTTGTTAGATTCTCGACTTTCTTGTTTCTTGGACATGATATGTACGCATTATGAATCTTAATTTCACCACAGCGCTTGTCGTTATTTTAGGCTTTATCTTTTCTAGTTCGGCTTTCAGCACGGCTGAAAAAGAAACTATTGCACCGGACAAGTTCAGCTCTGGCATTCAGATTTTTCCAGAGAGCGATTCCGTTAATATTGGCGCTAATATCCAGTTCATCAAAGACAACTTACATAGCATATCGATCGAATCATTGATCGAAGATGGTGATATTCCTTGGCAACTAAGTACGGAAGAAACGCCAAATCTAGGTGTTGACCCCGCGACGTTTTGGTTTAAACAGCGCATAAAGTTTATCCAAACGCATAGCAAGCTTCATCAAATAGAACTGGCCTACCCCGCGCTAGATGTTATTGATGTTTATTTTGTGCAGAACCAGCAGATAATTAAAACGTATCACACCGGTGACAAGCGCTTATATCATGAACGGCCCATTGAGCATCGAAACTTCTTATTTCCTCTACCCGATTTATCAAATGATTCTCCCCTTGATGTGTATGTAAAAGTCCGTACTTCCGGTGCCATGCAAGTTCCCTTATACATTTGGAAAAATAAGGCATTCTGGGAACAAGATCAGCTTCAACTGATGTTGCACATATTCTTCATAGCTATCTTGCTGACCATCGCGCTGTATAACCTGATGTTGTTTGTCTCTTTAAGAGATACAACTTATTTACTCTATGTCCTTTATATTGGCTGCCTAACTTTAACTCAGATGGGCTTGCGCGGGCTGAGCTACCAAATTCTAGTACCATACTCGCCTTTCATTAATGAACGCTTATTACTCGTCTCAATCGGCTTATCTGTTTTCTTTGCTTGTCTATTTGCACGTAAATTTATGGCAGTAAAACATAACAGGCCGGTATTTAATAAACTTCTCCTCTTAGTTGCATTTATAGCCGGTTTGCAAGCAATCGGCGGGTTCATCATGCCTTACTCAATGAACTTAAAAATGGGCATCATCATTACTGCCATCGCTTGCCCTATCTTGTTATTAGTCGGTGTGGTGCAATGGTTAAGCGGCTATAAAGTCGCGCGTTTTTACACCCTCGCCTGGGTCATCTATTTATTCGGACAATTTGCTATCACGCTAAGCAAACTCGGTTTTATAGCCAGAACCACTTGGGTTGAGCATGGCCCTGAAATTGGCGCGTCTATTGAGGTGATTCTCTTATCTTTTGCCTTAGCAGATAGAATGAATGAGGAGCGAAGAAAGCGTTATGCAGCACAAGAGAGTGCACTTCACCATGAAAAAACAGCCCGTGAGGCGCAAGAGAAAGCGCTGTCCATTCAACATAAAGCAAATGAAGAATTGGAAGCAAGTGTCGATGCGCGTACCCGCGAATTACGCGAAACGCTTTCTGAACTCTCTTATGCAAATGAGAAACTACATAGTTTAAGTACCATGGATGGCTTGACTGAAGTAGGGAACCGACGTTCATTTGATAAAGCGTTAAATAGAGAATGGCGTCGCTGTGCGCGTGAGCAAGTCCCCTTATCACTGATCATTTTAGATGCAGATCATTTTAAACGCGTCAACGATCATTACGGTCATCAAGCGGGCGATGAGTGTTTAAAAGCGATCGCAAAAATTTTGTGCGATTCCGTCAAACGACCTGCAGATGCGGTAGCCAGATATGGGGGCGAAGAGTTTGTTATCGTTTTACCAAACACGCCCGAGGAAGGTGCGATAGTCATTGCCGAACGTATCAGGTCGGCTATTGAAAACACCCCTGTGACGCATGAGGACATTTCAATCAAGCTCACTGCCAGTATTGGTCTTGCCTCCACCATTCCTATCGCCAGAGAAGCAGAATCTAAGTTTCTGGAGCGAGCAGATCGGGCTCTTTACAAAGCAAAAAAACAAGGTCGAAATCGCGTTATCGTTGATCATGAATCAAGTTAAATCATGCGAAATGCCCTATTCTATTTAAATAAGCATCGCTTAATGATTTAACAATCTATTTGAATCCATACCAAGATTTTTCAAGCGTTTAGGCTATGTTTATAAATGATTACTCCTGTTTATATTGAGCGAAAATAGAACTAATGATGCATTTTTCCGGATTTATTCGATCAAGCCGTCATAAATTTATGGCCTGTGTGCTTATTGTTTTTTGCTCAATTATTCTACTTAGTTATTATTCAAAACCTGTCATCGGCCTAGATCCAGCGAAGAGCATCGCCGACAGCACCCAATTAAACATTCAAAAATTTCTTGATAAAACAGCCTCGAAAGAATTCGACGAAGTCCTTCAATTAAAGGACGAAGATTGGCAAGCGACCAAAGACCAAATAACGGGTTATTATCTATGGGAAGCGGATTATTGGGCAGCCCCGAAAGGCGCCATACTTTGGCTAAAAATACAACTTCCTCAACACATTAATGAAACTGATCATGCTGCATCACAAAAAGTCTGGCTGGAGCTTTTGCCTAATGTAGGGATGAATGGTGAGATTGCGTTACTGCAAGAAGGTCATTGGGTTTGGCAAGCGCCCGTAAAGCATGACTCATTAGCAGAGAGTTTCCAGCCAGCAAAATATCTGACTTTTTTATTTGATAGCTCTCGGTCAGGACAAACGGCTTATATCCGTCTCAGTACGCAACAAACTTTTCAGTTCAGTTTGAAACTGAGGTCATTTGAAGAACTTCCAGCCTATTTTATGGGTCATAATTTATTCTTTGGTTTAGTTGCCGGCATGTTATGCCTCGCGTTAATTTACAATTTCGTGATTGGTTTATATGCTAAAGAACCCGTTTATTTATATTACGCGTTTTACGTATTCTGTAATTTACTCTATTCATCCATCATGGAAGGCTATACCCGCCTCCTTTTTCCTGACTGGGGCAATACAGCTATAGTTTCGAACACCGCGACCAACTTACTCGTTTTGTCTGCTTTTCTGTTTATCCGACAATTTTTAGATACGCGTACTGCACTACCTCGTTTTGATAGCCTAATCCGAGGCACCATTTGGCTTTTAATCATCTGGATTGTTTGTCTGGGTTTCGTGCCAGATATACACGCCTACTTAATTACCATCATTTTTGGTATCTGCAGCCCGATATTAGGCCTCATTGGTGGCACTCTTAGTTATAAGCAAGGGCATCCAATGGCACGCTACTTTTTAATTGCCTGGTTTTTCTTCTTAATATCAGCCGGTTGCTGGGGTTGGATGTGGTTGGGTCTGGTCGAGCCAAAGGCTTGGGTTGTCTGGTTCTATTTATTAGGTACGTTATTAGAAGTCGTGCTGCTTTCAATGGTATTAGGATTTCGATTTAGTACGCTAAAAAACCAAACACTTACCTTGAATGAGGCGAAGTCTCGTTATAGGGAGTTAAGTGAAACAGATGACTTGACCAAGTTATTTAATCGCCGTGGTTTTATCAAACATGTAGAGTATGAATTTCAAAAACATACCGACCAAGGATTCGTCTGGCTTGCATTGGATGTCGATAACTTTAAGTCGTTCAATGATATGTACGGTCACCCAGCAGGCGATGAGCTATTAGAAAAAATGGGCGATTTACTAATTAAAAAATGCCGTAAAGAAAACATTGTTGGGCGTATTGGCGGTGAAGAATTTGCTATATTGCTGGTCAACTCGACACTCACAGACGCCGAGAATTTCTGCAAACGCTTATTAATAGATTTTGCTGCTATTAATGTCCGTTCGGCACAAGGGCAACTTGCCAGCACCACCTTATCGATTGGCGCAACAGCTATTCAAAAGCATGAAAGAATCGAGGATGCTTGGAAGCGTGCCGATAAACTTCTTTACCAAGCAAAAGAACAAGGTAGAAATCGCGCTGTGCTTAGCACTTAAGTCAATGAAAATTAATGACTTAATGGACTCATATAAGAGTGACACCTGCCCCTTAACTTATGACCACAGCTGGCGTTGTTCCTCACTGCAAAAAGATAAACGCTAACGACCAAGCCAAGTTGCGATGCAGACAATTAATAACCCAATCCAACCTGGGTGCATGCCTTTCGTTGCATACAGCACCAGCAAACTAGATAACCCCGTGGATAAAGATATCGCAACAAGAGTATACGAGGCATGATTAACAGGCTCAGGAATCGACAGATAAAATAAAACAGCCCCAAACCCCACCCCTAGTAGCGATACGATGTGCCACGTTGCCCACAAAATTCGCACATAGCGCTCGCGAAGAATAGGATACCCTTTGGTCGGAACAATACGCCTTTCTCTCATTCCTTTAAAAATAAGCCTTTCACCAAGCACAGAGTGCGCGATTGCCACTATCACGATTGTCACCCCACCGAATAGCAACCAATAATTCATAAGTGCTCCTATATGCCAACGGTAGCTCAACACCTAATGTTAGAGTTTCTCGTACTTAATCAAACCAGTTCTTCCAAATACTCCTTTAACACGAGGGCGTGGGTAAATTTCTGATCCTTCGCGCCATATAAAAGAACAAGGTTTTTTTGCGTGACTTCCACCATATATTCTGACGCCTTATCTTTATTATGCCTTAGCTCAGCGAGGTACTTTTTCCTAAATTCAGCCCATTTATCAGGATCATGACAAAACCATTTTCGTAATTCATTGCTCGGTGCTAAGCCTTTCCAATGACCATCAAGCTTGGCTTCATCCTTTGAAACCCCTCTCGGCCATAGACGATCAACCAATGCATGATACCCTTGAGGCACGTCACTGTCATAAATACGATGCAGCATGATATTCATGAGACTTCCTCCTTTAGTTGGCGTTGTTTCTAGGGCCCTAACTACCTATACCTGATTTATAACTATGTACTGGCCGGGCGATACTTGAATGGGATCCGGAAACCCCTTACCCAATACCTTCTTTCCTTCACTATTTTCACCCGCTTGGTTAGCAAAGCCAATATTCACTACCTTTTCAAAATGTGCATATGATTCCCATACAACTGTATTGATATATTTTATAGAGCCATCTGTCTCGCGGTTAATCGACTTGTAGAAAGTTGAGCCAACGAAGCCCTCTTGTTCAGTAAAATACGACACATAATCTTCACGTATTTGCTCTGCAGTGGCCTCCATACCCTCAGGTACAATTATGGTATTTATGACACTAATTTGCTCCATGAAAGCGTCCCGATAATTTTTAACTACGAATCTATTTAATCTAATAAAAGGCAACTAAAGCAGTACAACTCAGGAAAAGGCTTTTAAACTTTCGCCGCGGCCAATACCGTAATAGGTAAAGCCCTTAGCTTTCATTCGCTCTGGTTCATAAAGGTTTCGGCCATCAAATATGACTGGCGAGGATAACTGAGACTTAATGAAATCAAAGTCCGGCGCTCGGAAGTGCTGCCACTCCGTACAAATAATTAAGGCATCGGCGCCATTCAGTGCGGCTTCTTTTGTCCCCACTAAAGTGAGATCGTCTCGCATGCCATAAATGCGTTGGGTTTCTTCCATTGCTTCTGGGTCATAGGCTTTGACTTTAGCCCCTGCTTGCCACAACTGCTCCATGAGAACACGGCTTGATGCTTCTCTCATATCATCGGTATTTGGTTTAAAGCTTAAACCCCAAACAGCAAATGTGCGCCCGGCCAAATTGTTCTTAAAATACTGATTGATTAAAGTCGGTAATTTATACTTCTGGTTGTTATTAACAAGCTCAACGGCTTGTAATATTTTTGAGTCGTAACCATTTTGCTCAGAGGTTCGAATCAAAGCTTGTACATCTTTTGGAAAGCAAGAACCGCCATAACCACAGCCTGGATAGATAAAGTGGTAACCAATACGTGGATCTGAGCCAATGCCTTTTCTGACAGACTCAATATCAGCACCGAGTATTTCTGCTAAGTTTGCCATTTCATTCATAAATGAAATTTTAGTGGCCAACATACAGTTCGCTGCATACTTGGTAAGCTCGGCTGAACGCACATCCATAAAGATTAATTTGTCATGATTACGACTAAAAGGTTCGTACAATTCGCTGATGATGTCTTTTGGTTTATCTGAATAGGTGCCAACGATAATTCTGTCAGGCTTTAAGCAATCGCTCACCGCCGCGCCTTCTTTTAAAAACTCAGGATTTGAGACAACATCGAATTCGAGCGTTAAGCCCCGCTGCTCTAGCGTAGTTTGAACACATTGCTTCACTTGGTCAGCTGTTCCCACCGGCACTGTCGACTTATCAACAATAACTTTTTCGTCTTCCATGTTCTCAGCAATCGTCTTGGCTACTTGTAATACATACTGCAAGTCTGCCGAACCATCTTCATCCGGTGGTGTGCCAACCGCAATAAATTGGATATTGCCGTGATGAACGCCTTTAATAGCATCCGTGGTGAAATTTAAACGACCAGATTGATAGTGTGATTCAACCAAAGGCGTTAAGCCGGGTTCATAAATCGGAATAATGCCTTTTTTCAAGTTTTCTACACGTTCAGTATTCACGTCGACGCATAACACATCATGACCGACTTCTGCTAAAACGGCAGCTTGTACCAAACCTACGTATCCAATCCCAAAAACTGTCACTTTCATTGTTAAATTGCCTTAGTGTTACTCAGGAAGTAAAAAAAACATTTATAGCCTAAACAGAAGGACACATACAACCAACTAATGCCATAAGCTTTTATAAATTAGTCAAACAGTATGAAATTAATATGACGACATATTTTGAATGGAACGACTGAAAATAGAACAACGATGAGATTAGGTGATAATGCTTATTCAGCTTGCTTGACTTAATGGCCCGCCCTTCAGGATTCGAACCTGAGACCTGCCCCTTAGGAGGGGGCTGCTCTATCCAGCTGAGCTAAGGGCGGAAATCAGGCGCTATAATAACGATGACTGAATCGCATCTCAAGCCATCATTTCATAGAATTCTCAATTACTTAAGCGCATCTACCTTCTTTCGGAGATGCATATAGCGTTTATGTTGGCGGTGCTGTGACGGGATATGCTGTACGTTATCCAAACAATTTATACACTTTCTGACCAGTTGTGGATTGCCACCTTGTTGTTTAATTTGCTTTAACATGACCTGAACAATATTCAAGTTCAAAGCTGGATGCTTTGGTGTGACCGCCAAGGCTTCATCAAAAACAAGAATGGCAGCTTCAAGATCACCGTCCTCAAAGGCCTTGATACCGTTTTTATTGAGTGCGCGCGCTTTGATTTTATTTTGAAGACTTACCGGCTCATCCAGTAATTCTTCAATTTCATTCATGATAGATTTATCTGTCCCAAACTTAGAGGCTAGATTGCTGAGTAACTCTTCGGCTTGGGATTCCTGACCAATACTGTAAAGTGTTTTCGCAAACTCTAGCCCGGTCTTGGCACTGGCATGCTCCATATCCATGGTCTGCTGGGCTTTTTCCAAGGTAGAAGCGGATTTGGCTTCATTACCCTGCCCTTTGTGAACCCGCGATTCGATCAGCAAGGCGTTTGCTTTAACATCCGAATCATCAGGAAACTTTTTAGCCACTCTTCCAAGGGTGTGTACAGCTTCTTTAGCTCGTTTTTTTCCTAAGTCAGAGGTGTCACCTTCTGATAAATCAGACAAACAACGACCTAAATTGAGGTAGTTTTCAGGTGATTCATGGACGGAGTTTAAACCTAGTTTAACGGTATGTTTAAACGCTTCGGCCGCGCCTTCAACATCTTTATTTTTGGTACATACTTCAGCTAATTTTGATTGACGTAAAATCGCGAAAGGTGAAATTTCAACGGCTTTTTTAAGTGTCGCCTGAGCTTCTTTGGCTTTGCCCTTTTTAAGCTGCGCTTCAGCCAACCAATCATATGCTTCTATTAAGTTGCCATTTTGTTTGATCAGTGAGTTGAGACCTTCAATTGCCTCATCGTAGCGGCCTAATGCGATGTAAACTTTCCCAAGCCCCAAATGTGCCCAGCCAATATCTCTTTTGGATAAGACATCTTCGTAAATCCGTCGGGCTAATTCGTATTCTTCTTTGATGTAGTACAGGCTAGCCAACTTTCTAAGGCACCAAGTGAGGTACTTGGTTTCTGATTGCATCTCTCGGTTAACCAGTTGAATAGCCTGATCAATGTTGCCCAGGTCAATGGCTTCGTTAATCGGCTTTAATATCTCTCTCTGCTCGATCATGCCATCGAGGCGTTTTTGCAAAACGGCTTTGGTAATCGGTTTCGTGATATAGCCGTCTGGTAAATATTCCAGCGCGCCCATCACCATATCTTTCGATGTTTCTGCAGTGATCAGAATAAATATGCTGGTTTGTTTAAGTAGTTTGTTGTGCCTTAGTTCTTCTAGTACTTGCTGGCCGCTTTTGCCAGAGCCCAGATTATAATCACAGAGAATGACGTCAAATTCTTCGAACTCACAACGTGCAACAGCATCTTCACCATTACTGGCTACCTCGATGCTGTCGACGCCAAATGCTCGTATCATTTGTCGAAGCGATAAACGGAAATTTTCAAAATCATCCACAACCAAAAAGCGTAATGATCTGTAATAGCGTGCTAATTGTATTTGACGTTGTAATTCACTCATAGATTGTTAGGTCTTAATTTTAATCAGGAAATTTTTGCGTTGTGATTTTTTGTATTTAGAAGCCGGTCTTTTAATTATAGTTTAGTTGGAAATTATGAATCTGTTTGTGTTTTTCACACATTCATAGGCTTCCTTTTATTTAATGAGATCCCTACTATTATTTAATTAAGGAATTCGCATATTTAGCATGCAATGTGGTCGGTAATTTTATTAGAATATCCTGCTCGTGAATGCCATCCAACATCCGTTTTTTGCTTTCATTCCTCTAAATTACATTTACTCTTCTTCTATCTTAGGTTGTATTGCCATGAAAATTATTAAAAAGTCCTCGAAACTCGACAATGTATGTTATGACATTCGTGGAGAAGTGGCGCGCGAGGCTAAACGTTTAGAGGAAGAAGGACATCGAATTCTTAAATTGAATATTGGCAACCCGGCCCCGTTTGAGTTTGATGTGCCGGAAGAAATTCAGACAGATGTCATTCGTAACCTTCCCAACGCTCAAGGTTACAGCGACTCAAAAGGTTTATATTCTGCGCGCAAAGCCGTCATGCAACATTATCAGTCACATGGCATTTTAAATATTGATATTGAAGATATTTATCTTGGTAATGGCGCCAGCGAATTGATCGTTATGGCCATGCAGGCTTTACTGAATAATGGTGATGAAGTCTTGATTCCCTCTCCCGACTACCCATTGTGGACAGCTGCGGTCACATTAAGCGGTGGTAAACCAATTCATTATAAGTGCGATGAAGACGCTGATTGGCACCCAAGCATTGAAGATATCGAAGCCAAAATTTCCGACAATACCAAGGCCATTGTGGTAATTAACCCCAATAACCCAACAGGGTCTGTGTACCCAGAAAGCTTACTGGAAAAAATTGTCGCTGTTGCGCGCAAGCACCAGCTGATTGTTCTCGCCGATGAAATATACGATAAAATTCTTTACGACGGCGCAACCCATACTCCCCTTGCCAAAATGTCTGAAGATGTCATTACCCTGACCTTTAATGGCTTATCAAAAGCCTATCGCGCCGCAGGTTATCGTTCTGGTTGGATGATGATTTCAGGGCCTAAACATAATGCTGAAGACTTTATCGACGGTGTCGATATGCTAGCGTCTATGCGTTTATGTTGTAATGTTCCAGCGCAATATGCGATTCAAACAGCGCTTGGCGGTTACCAAAGCATCAATGATCTCACGGTTCCGGGCGGCCGACTCTGGGAGCAACGCGAGCTGGCTTGGAAAATGCTGAATGATATTAAAGGTGTTTCCTGCGTCAAACCTGGCGGTGCACTGTACATGTTTGTGAAACTAGATCCCGAAGTGTACCCGATTATTAATGACGAGCAGTTAGTGCTTGACCTGCTTAAGCAACAGCGCATGCTGATCGTCCATGGCACCGGTTTCAACTTAACGGATACACAACATTTCCGTTTTGTGTTTTTGCCGCGTGTTGATGCCTTGAAAGACGCAATCAATCGATTCAAACGATTTTTGAAAGGCTACCAACAATCAGCCGAAACAGTGAAACAACGACCACAACCCATTGTTAAACTTGAAAGTTAAGTCTTAAGCTTCATCAATCATTCAATGCCATGCGACGAGAACGAGCTCGCATGGCAGCTCCTTTTAGATAAAATTTGGCCTTATGTTCGACATTCATATAGAAGAGTTTTTCCACGATGCGTTTCAAACGCTGAATACGCTTTATCAAGCATTCCCGAAAAAATGTAATGTTTTCGTAGAAGATATTGCCGGCCCTGATCAACCTGACGAATATGGTTTACACAGTGATCGCTTCCAATGCTGTTTTGGTTCAATGCTTTGGTTGGAAAAAGAAGGCTATATTCGTTTTGAAAGTACGCTTCGCCAGGAAGCGATTGATCAAGCCAGCTTGACCATGAAAGGCTTGAGCATGCTGTCAACGATCTGCCGAGACGTTTACCTAAATGAACTCGTTGCTAGCATATCAGACCCTGACCTGAGTCTTTCCGGTAAACCTAACATTGAAACACTAAAGTTCATCGCTAAACAGGGAACATCCACTCAGCTTGCTTTAGCCATGCAGTACTTATTGACGCAATAATTTATGCATATCTAGTTCAAAAATAGGCAATTTCATACAAAACAAAGTCTTCATAACCACAAATAATTTTGTGAAAGCCCGCAAGTTGTTTATTTAGTACATCACTGCCACTATCAACCGTTAAAGCGCGACCTTCCAGCGCTAACAACTTGGTTTGTGTCGAAATAAATTGAAGGCTGTCCACGCCTACTTTTTCGATAAGTGCGGCGCTTATCTGCTGATTACCACGCCCTAGCACCACACCTTGTCCACCAATAACAGAAAGTACAATACGAACACGCTTATAGTGATCAACGAGACTTAATAACTGCTGCTCATGCGCGTCCGCAAGAATCAGCTCACCATTAAACCAAACATCAACACCGAGTAAAGTAGGCTCAGTAATACCCATCCCCTGTTTGAGATGCTTTAACGTGCCGCCGGAACCTAAAATATATAAGGTTTCATCTTCAAGCGTTTCGAGAATATAAGCAGATAACTCATCAAGCATGATCTCATCATCTAATAGCCCTGAACATTTTACTGATTGAACAAGTAACTGATCATCCGGTATCTGCATTTCACCAAAATAGCGGGTTTTAACTTGTCCTTTTGAAAACGCGGCTTCATCAATATCTCGCACTTCGGCCATCCTTGCTGCTACTAAGCGATGGTTGATCATGCTATCAATGACAGAAGCAACCGCTTTAGGTGTGACTGCAAACACGGCGGAATGCATTTTTACACCTGCAGGCAAACCTAGTACTGTTTGCTTGGTTCCCACCACTGAAAAAATATCACGTGCCGTTCCATCACCACCGACAAATACCAGAAGATCAACGTTTTCCTGAACAATCCGCTTGGCGGCCTGTTGGGTATCTGAGGCACTGGTGTTATTCGGTGTGTCGTATACAACACTTAACGAGGGTACATGATGATCACGACAAACCGTTTCGCCCATCGATCCGCTCGCCGTGACAATATGGATATTAGACAAAATTGGCAACAGTGCAGCCAACATCTCAGCCACACGTTGATTCGCTTTAGGTTTAACACCTCTATTCACGGCGATTTCAAGCGTATCTATCCGGTCACTTCCCTTTAAACCCGCAGGACCACCGACACCAGCATAAGGGTTAACAACTAAACCTAAGCGAAAATTTGCGGTTTGATGGGTGGCTAAGCCAGACATGGTTTGGATGACCTTAAAGATAGGTGGATGACTAAAACGGAGACGGTTTTGTTAATGACTTATTTATGTTCATTCTCATAAATATAACTGGACAAGGATAGACGGTGCTCATCATTCATATCAAGAAACTCGGCACCAATAATATATTGAACTTGATCATTTTGTTGTGAGTTTGGGTCTAGCTGGATATTTCTGATTAAACAAGGAATTCTAAGAAGCTTATTCATATCGCTGACACGTAACTCAAACATAAGCACCAATTCGTGCCCCTTTTCACCTAGAGAGTGTGGCGAAAGCATTCTTGCACCTGTTTTACTCAGGTTTGTAATCGTTGCAGGTTTTGGCCAATCACCGACGATATCGAAATCACTATCCACTTCGACCTGAATTTGGGTTTCAACGCGTTCGGAATTTCTTACCTGCCGGGTGTTAACGGATTCAGGAAATTGAAGGTGGTAGTAGGTATAGGGATGACTGGATCGATAGATAATTTTGGTTTCAAATGCACAGACTTTTTTGCCTTCAAGAAGCCGGATAGCGATAACCGTATCTTTATCAAGCAATACTTCTCTGCCATCTCTAAGCGGTGGCGACACCAGAATACTGCGCTTATCCCAAAAGCCAATCAAGCTCACTTGATATTTTCGTGCAGAGGCTATCGTTTCAATGGTTAGGTGGCAACCGATGGTTAAGCCCAAGTCGGCAAAAGACTCTACGAGTTCAAGTGTTGGCTCTTGCTGTACTTCTGCCACTCTTTTTTCCTTTCCTTAATAGCGTTTCGTCAAAAAGGCTATTTCTTAACGTTAAAGCCCAGTGCTTTAAATTTAGTGTGTAATTCAGAATTTACTTGCTTCAATTGAATTTTGATGCCCGAAAACTCTCGTCGACATCGATAATTTTTCCGAAATAAGTCAAATGCAGCAACCCGTTCTGGCTCTGGAAGGCGTAAGCTTCTTAATAACAAACTATGGTCATGTCGAACATCAAAACATGCCCGGATAGCAGTATGGATAGACCAGTCAGTATCAGCCGTCGACGTGAAACTCATTTTTGCTAAAGAAGGCTCTTCCAAAAATTGACCTGAAGAATGCCTCGCTGGAAAACCCATAGCCTGGCAAAGCGCACGATAAACCATTTCAGTCCCCGCTACTTTTCCATCAAAACTGTAACCTGCAATATGCGGTGTGGCGACAAATACTTTTCTTGCCAAATCAATATTGATTTTAGGCTCATTTTCCCAGACATCGAGTATCGCAGTCATACTGTTTTCTTGCGATAAAACTTCTAACAGCGCCTTGTTATCAATCACTGCACCGCGGCTAGCATTGATTAAGACTTGTTCTGGTCGAAAGCGAGACAGCACCTCGTGATTGAACAAGTGATAGGTAGGAAACTTGGTGTCATGGGTGAGTGGAACATGGAGAGTAACCACATCGCACTTCAATACCTCTTCAAAATCAACCAGCTCTGGGTTATCCAAAAATGGATCGCAAGCAACATGCTTTATCCCCAATTTTTTTAACCTGGCAGATAACAAACTCCCCACATTACCATAACCGACAATACCTACTGACAAACTATCCCAGCTTAAATCATGTGTTTCTGTCAATATGGACAAACAGCTCAGCAAGTACTCGACCACAGAATTAGCGTTACAACCCGGTGCATTGGTATATTTTATTCCCCGACTATCCAAATAACGGGAATCGATATGATCCATACCAATTGTACAGCTACCAACAAACTTTACCGGCGTATCATGCAGTAACGCTTCGTTTACCTGGGTAATTGAGCGAACAATAAGAATGTCCGCATCAATCAAGTCATTACGAGAAATTTCTCTCCCCGGAAGCACGACGACGTCACCAAACTCCTCAAAAAAACGGTTGATTAACGGAATATTTTCGTCGGCAACTATCTTCATCGGTTTATCTCTTCTTTCTTCTCATTTGATTCGAGCCAGGTCTATTTCGGCACTGCGCTGACGGATGGCTTGTCTACTGAATTTTTGGCATCTTCTGTAGGCTTATCTTTTGACTCTTCTGCATCATCCAGAAGGTAGTCAGGGTATTCGCAGGGAAGCTTCATCCCTATGTAGGCCTCCAGCTCAGGCAGCAGGAAAGCATCATCTTCACAAGCAAAGGAGATAGAAATACCTTTTTCCCCGGCTCGACCGGTTCGACCAATGCGGTGTACATAATCTTCAGGATCTTCAGGTAAGTTGTAATTGAAGACATGGCTTACGCCATCAACATGAATGCCGCGACCTGCAACATCTGTCGCCACTAGAATTTCGACTTGGCCATTTTTGAATTGTTCAAGCGTTCTAATCCGTTTGTGTTGTGGAACTTCGCCTGATAATAGCGCCGCTTTTATGCCTTTGGACTTCAGTCGAGCTTCCAGTTTTCGGGTTTCATCTCGACGGTTACCAAATATAATGGCTCGATTCACTTGATTCACATCGATATAACGACAAATGATGTCTAACTTTTCATCGGTGGGTACCATGAAGATTTTTTGTTCTACTTTATCCGTCGTTTGTTGATCAGACTCGATTTCTATTTGAATCGGTTGAGTGGTCCATCGCTGGACGAGATTCATCACGTCATGACTAAATGTCGCGCTGAACAGAAGCGTTTGCCTTTCATCCACTTTTGGGCAACGACTAATGATTCGTTTCACATCGGGAATAAAACCCATGTCCAACATGCGATCAGCTTCATCAATCACGAGGAAATCAAGCTGATCGAGATATAAGTCATTACTATTCAAAAAGTCAATTAAGCGGCCTGGGGTCGCCACCAAAATATCGATCACTTTTCCTCTGACGTAATCTTTTTGTTTCTGATAATCAATGCCACCCAATACAGAATATACTGAAATATCGCAATGTTTCGTCAGTGCGATGGCATCTTTTTCTATTTGCATTGCTAACTCACGGGTTGGAGCCAGCACTAAGGCTCTGGGTTCACTCGCAAAGCGGTCTGATGATGGAATAGGTCTTAACATCAAGTCATTGATAATCGTGATCAAAAAAGCCGCTGTCTTACCGGTGCCTGTCGCTGCTTTACCTATAACATCGTGCCCTTGTAAAGTATGGGGAAGCGATTCAGCTTGGATATCGCTGCAATATTCATAACCAAGATCAGCAATACCGTGAAGCAGATCTGTCATTAAGTTAAGATCATGAAACCTAGTTTTACCTTCAGCAGGCGGAACGACAAATTGGGATTCAGTCCAAGCCGGTTTTGGGTCTGGCTTTGCGTTATTTTTAAACGGCTTAGGCGAACTCGATGATGCATGTGAGTCAGATGCTGTTTTTTGGGTCTGCTGTTTTTTGTTATTTGAAGTATGTGTTCGTTGAGAAGGCGTTTGAGCCTTCTGGCCCACTTTCGAGGGTTCTTGTTTTACTGGTTTTTTTCTGCCAAAAAGGCCGCTTAACTTCATTTATTAATTACCTGGTTTTTACCATTAAAATATTGACCTGTCAGCTTATTCGCCATCTTGATCGCTTGCAAGCTCTGTTCATGATTTAAGCGTATTAAATTACAGCATCGAGAGCTGAAAACTAGAAACTGACAAATGCGTCACTTTTGGTTGGTAGTGTGCTAGCAAAGCATTTAGAAACACATTCGCCCTGCTTGGAAGCCCTGAGCTTAAATAGTCAAGGACCTGAGCATGCACATTTATTTTAAACACTTCAGAGGCGCCTAACTCTGGCTGATTAACATTATCAACGCTCAGGCGGAAAGGGACGCCTGCAGCTTGGCTAAAAATCCATTCAAGTGCTTGAGGCTTCACTTCTACTTGCTCGAATAAGCGTTGCTGCTCTGCTGTGCGCCCATCGGGCTCATACCAATAGCCATAATCCACTTGTTTTCTACGAAGCTTTCCTGCCACACACCAGTGACTTATTTCATGCAAAGCACTTGAAAAGTAGTCCTTGGTCGAAATTATTTTGTTAAATATCTCTGGTGGCTGGGCGGGTAAATAAATAGGCTCTTCCGCGCCAGAACACAGTAAGGTTTTTTCTGAATCGCTGAACAAGCAATTGAATAAACGTTCGAGTACCGCAACATCAAATTCTTCTTGTAACACGTTTTAAGTATTTCCTTTCAAAAAATTACACGTAATTAGTGATTCAGCCCACAGGTTAATTTAATAACAACAAACTATGCAGTTTGGATTAAGTAAACTTAAGCTAAACTCTACTCAGTTAAGATTATAATGCGTGACCTTGAATTCACGAAATGCTTCTTTGGAAGTATTACTTTATCAATGGTTATGCTTCGCCCATCACGGTGCATGCACAAAATAGGTATACCATGTTCAGACGAGTCAGCGATAAAAAACCGCAAATAAACATGAGCGGTTTTGTCAGTTTTATTATCTTTATATTTGTGTTGTGTGGAAACCTGCATGCTGAAGGTCTTAATTCACTGCTGAACAAAAAAACAAACACCGAATTCACTGACACTGAATTTTTGACTGTTGATCAGGCGTTTCCCTTTCAATCTGAGCCTAGCGCAAAAGGCATCACACTCCGCTGGAAGATTGCCCCGGAATACTATCTTTATCTTGAGAGATTTAAGTTTTCGGCCAGCCATCAAGGCACCACGCTAGGTGAACCTGTTTTTTCGACGAAAGGTGACCCCAAAGAAGACCCTTATTTTGGCCTTGTCCATGTTATTCATGATGAATTAGAAGTATTCCTACCGGTAACACTGGCTAGCAACCAGACAGAAGATGAGATTAAGGTAAGCTACCAAGGCTGCGCGGAAGCTGGATTGTGCTATCCACCTAAACATCAATTACTACTATTCATGTCTGGCAATGAAGCTTCAGAAATTGAGCTGACAAAAAAATCAACGCAAAATTTCGACTCTCCACCTGAGCCAACACTGACGAAACTTGTCGACTCACCGGCTCCTGAAAACCTCCAAGATGCGACCAGCATTTTTAGCTTTATTCAAAACAGCAGCTTGCCTTTAATCATTGGCATTTTCTTTTTACTCGGGCTTGGACTCACTTTCACACCCTGCGTCTTCCCCATGATTCCTATCATCACCAGCATCATAACCGGGCAACAAAAACCGACCTTTGCAAAGTCCCTCGCCTTATCATCTGCATATGTACTTGGAATGGCGTTAACTTACGCAGCAGCAGGTGTCATTACAGGTTTACTCGGCGCCGGCGCGAATGTTCAAGCAGCACTTCAAAACCCTTATGTACTTAGCGTATTTGCTAGCGTCTTTGTACTTTTATCGCTATCCATGTTTGGTTTTTATGAATTACAACTACCCGCTTTTATCAGAGATAGACTAAACACCACCAGCCAGAACCTACATGGTGGCCACATAACCAGCGTGTTTTTTATCGGGGCTCTATCAGCTTTGGTTGTTTCGCCTTGTGTATCCGCGCCCTTAGCTGGCGCATTACTGTATATTAGCAGCACCGCAGATGCGGTGATCGGCGGCGCCTCCTTATTTGCTCTCGGTTTGGGGATGGGCTTGCCGCTGATATTAATTGCAGTAAGCGGCAGTAAATTGTTACCCAAAGCGGGCCAATGGATGGATCAAGTAAAGTATGTATTTGGGGTGATGCTCTTAGCCGTCGCTATCTGGCTACTCAGCAGAACGCTTCCAGCTCAGGTTTCGATGATTTTGTGGGCTATTCTGATAGGCGTTTCCGCTACGCATATGGGAGCATTTGAAGCAAGTAAGACAGCCTGGTCTCGTACCTTAAAAGGACTAGGTCTGCTATTAGCTTTATATGCAGCAGTCCTAGTTATCGGCGCATTATCCGGTGCCAAGGACCCACTAAAGCCACTTCAGCCTTTCAACGCGAATCAAGCAACTAACATTCAAAGTACTCTCAAGCATGTTCAGTTTAAGACCATCTATGACCTAAACGCTTTGGAACAAGAGCGCCTTAAAGCGCTTGATCTTGGCAAACCAATGTTGGTCGATTTTTATGCAGACTGGTGCATTAGTTGTGTTGTGATGGAAAATCAGGTTTTTCCTTTACCTGAAATAAAAGGAAAACTAGAGCAATTCCATTTAGTAAAAGCAGATGTCACTGAAAACTCACAAGCGAATCAAGCTTTGTTGAATACCTTTGGTTTGTTTGGCCCACCTTCTATCTTACTGTTCGACAAGCAAGGTAATGAAACTGAGTCACTTAGAATTGTTGGGGAAATTAATAAAGAAGCCTTTGAAGCTCGGCTTGTTGAGGGGTTAAGATAGTTACCCCTCAACATCCTTGGGATGAGTGCAAGAAAAACCTAGATCATTATCTTCTGAAGGTAAGATTTTCTTCGAGTAAGCACCAGACCAAACAAGCCAGCGCCCAATAAAATCAGATGGCTAGGCTCCGTAACAGTAACCTCATCATCAGGCTGATTTTCAGAAGCAGACCGAACTAAATAAGAACCAATTTCGAATCTCGCTGTACTTAGCTCAACTTGGCGATCATTCGTGGTGTAGTAATCAAGACTTCCGGCGTCATTATCCCATATCGCGGCTACTTGACGCTGAGTCTGATCGTTCATAAAAGAATCGGCCAAAATGCCGAGTGTGTAATCTATGCCTTCACCTTCAGCATAACCCTGTAGGCTATCCCAAGTTTGACCAAAACGCTCAATCCAAAGTGTATCCAGTGTACTTCCAAATAACATGCTAAGACCATCGACTGATGGGCTTGTTCCCGTTGTAAACACTTGGGTATTGATAGGGCCAGATACTCCCGTCCAGCTTGCTAACAATGACTCGAATTCATTTATTGTCGCGTAGCGCCATCCGGTAAATTCCCCGCCAACACCAAACTGGGCTGAAATATCAGCATAAGAACGATAGACTGTTGCAGTAACGTCCAACCACTGAAGGTCGGCATCGGTATCGGTAAAATAGGAGCCTGAATCAATGATAGCGGCTGAGCTTGTAAACGAAACAGTGCTCAGCACGCTAGTTAAAAGGAAAGTTTGTATAGAATTAAACGCGGATTTTTTCATAAGACTTCACCTGAAAAACCTACTTCCACAATATTGTGAAGATGGATAATGTTTATTATTTTTAAGTGACTCAGCTCACAAAAACCAAACTGAAAATCCAATTTAGTTTAAATAATAACCAGCTTAAAGTTATTTTTTGTATACTTTTATGTATAAATATTACTCGATTGATGCATGCACTGATCGCCCCGATACACCACATTCAAATGGGCTAAACAACGGCTTAGTGAATAAGCTTTAGGAGTTGGGTAATGCTCAGGTTTTATCTTCGCATTGATAAAATGAGGAAAAAAATAGATAGGTTCGGATAGAAAAGACAAGTGCAACTAAAAAAGCTCCAACTCTCCTTCTTCTTGGATATCGATATCCTGATTTGGTTCGATTGAAAATGACATCCCTTCTTCAAACACTTCAATTGAAATGCTGCAACCGCCGATTTCGCCATCAACATCGAAAT
Source organism: Oleiphilus sp. (assembly GCA_048058835.1). Taxonomy (GTDB): domain Bacteria; phylum Pseudomonadota; class Gammaproteobacteria; order Pseudomonadales; family Oleiphilaceae; genus PZPK01. The sequence goes on along the minus strand of JBLLNS010000008.1, from coordinate 30,359 downwards.
AATAATCGGCTTGTTGGCTATTCTGGTCCAGCAAAGCATCCACATCCGCGCCATAGTAACTTTGGGGTAAACCTATATTAATATAACAATCATGCTCTATTAGTTTAGCTTTAAGTCGGCCTATGAGTTGATTCGAAAGCTCAGAAATCCAATCTTCCAGGCGGTTATCTTCAACCTCTGTAATCACTTCAGCGACCGGATAGGATAAGGCAAGAACTTTTAATGGCAGCTGCAAAGCGATCATGAATTCAATATCGTCAGAACCACCATCGATACAAGCAATTGGACAGTCTTCTAAGTGAATATCGTCAGATAAGAGCAAAGAAACCTCACATTCAAGTGATGTAAAAAGCTCCTTACAAGACTCTAAAAATATTGCTTGGATACACTGAACTACATCATTCTTACGCATAAGGAACTCTGTTTACTCATTGTCATACGAATAATAGCCTCGCACCCACACCCATAAGGTATACTGCGTTTTATTTGAACTTATCATACAAAAGCTGCCAACAATTCACTGGCAAAACGTGCTTATTAAATCAGCAAAACCTCAAATTGATATAGATTGAGACAAAAGGTAATAGATTACTGAACTCTAGGAGGTACAAGTTGCTTCGCTTGCAGACCTTTCGATCTGGTATTATTTTTAAGATAGAACAAAGTGATAAAAGTGCAAATCAAAGTAAGCCATTAAGACCCTTCATGCTTTTTCAATAAGGTACTGAAAGCTTTGGTCGCTTTCTTGTTGTTTTAACAGTTTATGACCTAAAAACTGACAGAATTTAGGTATATCCCTTTTTGTCGCTGGGTCTGTCGCAATGATTAATAGCTGAGCGCCAACAGACAACTCATCCATTTTAGAATGTAACATCATAATAGGTTCCGGACAGTAAAGCCCTTGAGTATCGAGAATTTCGGTACTGTCATATTGGGTTTGCATTGTTAGCTCCCTCGGCATTTATAACAAAACATAGCTCGTAATCTGTTTCTACTATTTAATATACTTTCTCTGAATTATTGAAGCACGGAAAATGCTGAAATAAATACACTTATCAGTAACTTCTACTTGCAAACATTATATTGTATCGCTACCTTTTTATAAGAAGCGGTTTATTATAAGAAACAATGAATTTTACAAGGAACCATTATGATTAGAGTAATTATCGAGCGTTTTATTGCAGAGACGCTTGAGGCTAATTATGAAGACACGGCCAAAGAGATACTTCAAAAAGCGATTCGATCAGAAGGCTTCATATCGGGTGAATCGTTAAAGGACACTCAAAATTCACGACATCGTTTCATTATTTGTAATTGGCGTAGCATTGCTGACTGGCAACGTTGGGAACAATCTCACGAACGCAAAGAAATGATGGACAAGTTAAACCTAATGTTAGAAAAAGATGAGAAATCAACCATCTTAGAAATGCCCTAAGGACTCGATAAATAAGCCTAGCACCGCTTAAGAGCTAGGCTTCTAATCTACTTAACCCACCCTAGCCCTATTTATTCCCTTCCATTGCTACGACAGTATTTTAAGCGCATTTTTATCGACAAAAATGATGCCAACTAAAAACACGTACATTACAGCCAATTAAGCTTTAATAGAGCGCCAACAGTTAATTTACGAATAATAAGCCCCATAAAATAGTTTATTAGCATAAATTGTATAGAGGATTTTACACACTAAATATTGATTTTATCGGCTCGCATCAGTACCCTTCACGCCTAAACGAGTCTGGGACAATTTTGCTCCCTTTTTCGGCCCTATTTTAAGTGTCTGAGTTCACCACTTTTCAGCTTAGGCGCTATAATTACGTTTCATTAACTTACCTGTAATTACAAATGGATCCTCATGATGAGTAAAGAGATCAATCAAATTACTTACAACTATAAAGTTGTAAGACAGTTTGCCATTATGACAGTCGTTTGGGGTATCGTCGGCATGGCCGTCGGTGTTCTTATCGCTGCGCAGTTAGTATGGCCACAACTTAACTTTGATACAGCTTGGCTGAGTTTTGGGCGTATTCGTCCTCTTCACACCAATGCAGTCATCTTTGCCTTTGGTGGAAGTGCATTGTTCGCCACATCGTTTTATGTCGTTCAACGCACCTGCCAAGCAAGATTGGTCTCGGACACCCTTGCTTCTTTTGTGTTTTGGGGTTGGCAAGCGGTTATTGTTCTAGCAGCTATCACCTTGCCTATGGGTATTACCAGCTCTAAAGAGTATGCAGAGCTGGAATGGCCGATCGATATCCTCATTACCTTTGTGTGGATAGGCTATCTTGTTCTATTTTTCGGCACCATAATGAAACGTAAAACCAAGCATATTTATGTCGCTAACTGGTTCTACGGTGCATTTATCATCACAGTGGCCATCCTTCATATTGGTAATAGTATGGTCATGCCCGTGACGTTCTGGAAATCATACTCTGTCTATGCGGGAACCGTTGATGCCATGATGCAGTGGTGGTACGGCCATAATGCTGTTGGCTTTTTCCTAACAGCAGGCTTCCTAGGCATGATGTACTATTTTGTTCCGAAACAAACAGGTCGTCCTGTTTATTCATATCGTTTATCGATCGTCCACTTCTGGGCTCTGATCTCTCTATATGTTTGGGCTGGCGCTCACCATTTACACTACAGTGCACTTCCTGACTGGGCTCAAAGTGTCGGCATGGTTATGTCACTTATTCTACTTGCTCCTTCTTGGGGTGGCATGATCAACGGCATGATGACGCTATCAGGCGCTTGGCATAAATTGAGAACCGACCCTATATTAAGATTCTTAGTTGTTTCATTATCTTTTTATGGCATGTCGACCTTCGAAGGCCCGATGATGTCGATCAAAACAGTAAATGCACTATCTCATAACACTGACTGGACAATTGGCCACGTACATTCAGGTGCGCTTGGTTGGGTTGCGATGATTTCAATCGGTGCCATATACCACCTAATACCGAAACTTTATAACCTAAAAGAGATGTATAGCAGCTCGCTTATCAACTTACACTTCTGGTTAGCAACTGCAGGCACAGTATTGTATATCGCTGCAATGTGGGTTAACGGCATTATGCAAGGCTTAATGTGGCGTGCAGTCAATCAAGATGGCACCCTAACCTATAGTTTTGTCGAGTCACTTGAGGCGAGCCATTATGGGTATTTAGTGCGAGCCATTGGTGGCGCAGTTTTCTTATCCGGTATGTTTGTCATGGCATTTAATGTTTGGATGACGATTAAGCAAAAAGATGCGAAAGCTCTTGATACTGTACCCGCTGCTGCCTAGGAGATAAGTTAATGAACCACGATATTATTGAAAAAAATCTAGGCCTAATGATCCCATTGATCGTTGTTGCAATCAGCTTTGGTTTTTTGGTTGAAGCTGTGCCACTTTTCTTCCATAAAGATATGCAAGAACCAATCGAAGGTCTAAAGCCACACACAGCACTTCAACTTGAAGGACGTGATATTTATATTCGAGAAGGCTGTAACACTTGCCACACCCAAATGATTCGTCCTTTCAGAGCAGAAACAGAACGTTATGGTCACTACTCTGTTGCTGGTGAGCACGTTTATGAGCACCCATTCTTATGGGGTTCAAAACGAACTGGGCCAGATCTTGCTCGAGTTGGCGGTCGCTACAGTGACGACTGGCAAAGAGCGCATTTATACAACCCAAGAAACGTAGTACCTGAATCAAAAATGCCTGCCTACCCGTGGTTGTTTACAGCGATCGTCGATCACACTGTCACTGGCGATAAAATGGTAGCGCTGCGCAAAGTCGGTGTTCCATACACTGATGAAGATATTGCAGGTGCAGCAGATGCCGTTCGAGGTAAAACAGAAATTGAAGCTTTAGTTGCGTACCTTCAGCAATTAGGTACTTTACTTAAATAAGCCAACATTAACCAAAATAGATTAATATTATGGATATCAATACGTTACGCGGTCTTTCAACAATTCTTGTTATGATTGTATTCATTGGAATTTGCTTGTGGGCTTTCAACAGCCGCAAGAAAAAAGACTTTGATGATGCAGCTAACCTTCCTTTTCAAGATGATGAGATTGCGGAACGTACTTTGAGTCAGACAGAGAGAAAAAATCATGACTAGTTTTTGGAGCTACTGGGTATCAATTATCACCTTAGGCAGCATTTTTGGTTGCGTTTGGTTGCTATATGTCACACGCAAAAGCCAACCTTCTGATACCGTGACAGAAGACAAGACCGGCCACACTTATGATGGTATTGAAGAATACGATAACCCGATGCCTAAATGGTGGCTTGTATTTTTCATGCTGACGATTGTATTCGGCTTAATTTATCTGGTCATTTACCCGGGCCTTGGTAACTTTAAGGGCCTCAGCGGCTGGACGTCAGTTGGCCAATGGGAAGAAGAAGTTAAAGAGGCAAATGAACTATACACACCTATTTTCGAAGCCTATGCTAAAACGCCAATTATAGAACTCGCCAAAGACGTTGAAGCGATGAAGGTTGGACAACGCCTTTTCGCCAACAATTGTGCTGTATGTCACGGTTCAACCGGCCGTGGCTCACTTGGCTTCCCTAACCTAACCGATGATGACTGGTTATATGGTGGCGACCCCGAAACCATTAAAACAACACTAATTAATGGTCGAAATGGTCAAATGCCAGTGAAAGGTTTAAACCCTTCAATGTCTTCATCAGATGTTGATAATTTAACGCACTATCTTTTCCTTCAGCGGAAGAAGTGATGATAAAGCAGCTATTCAAGCGGGCAGTGAAATGTATGTCACAGCCTGTGCTGCATGCCACGGCGATGATGCCAAAGGTGATCAGTCTGTCGGTGCTCCCAACTTAACCGATAATATCTGGTTGTATGGCGGCACTGCTGAGAAAATTTCACAAACGCTTCTTTATGGTAGATCGGGCGTAATGCCAGCGCAGAAAGACAAGTTGAGTGAACACAAAATACATCTTTTGGCGGCTTATGTTTATAGCCTTTCTGAAAAATAAGCGTACACAATTTTAACAACGCTTAAAGGCGCATGTATCAAGAAATTAGCTATATCATGATACCTGCGCTTTTTTTATGTACAGCAAATAATCTGAATATTTAAAAGAAATACTAATTATTACAAATCCTTTTAGTTAGACAGACAACACACCTCTAGTAAACGAAGTGGTCGCAAATGTCGAAAAAGATTCCAGTGATAAATGTTGAGCCGGGCACCCAAAAACTTGAAGTTTACGGTCATGACTCTCAACAAGGTGATGTGAGTAAAACAGTCGAGCTCTATGAGTCTCGAAAGAAAATATACGTCAAAAAAATCTCTGGTTTTTTTCAAAGCATCAGAAAAGTTTCACTTTGGCTACTGATGATCGCTTATTTCTCTGTCTGCTGGATATCGATTGATGGACAACAACTTCTTCATTTTGATTTACCCGCCCGAAAATTTCATATTTACGGCATGACTTTTTGGCCACAAGAGTTTGTTTTACTCTCTTTTCTGCTGATCATTTCCGCCTTTGGTTTATTTTTTATCACGACTTTATTTGGGCGCGTCTGGTGTGGCTATACCTGTCCACAGACTGCATGGACTTTAATCTTTATGTGGATTGAGGAGAAGGTTGAAGGCAGCCGAAATCAACGAATGAAGCTTGATGAAGCCGACTTCAGCTTAGGTAAACTAAGCAAAAAGGCCAGCAAGCACACCCTGTGGATGCTGGTCGCATTTGCCACCGGCTTAACCTTCGTTGGCTATTTTTATCCGATGCGGGAACTGGTTCCAGATCTGTTCAGTTTTTCCATCGCCAGTTCATGGGCAATTTTCTGGATTGCCTTTTTCACCCTCGCAACCTATATCAATGCAGGTTGGCTACGAGAACAAATTTGCCTTTACATGTGCCCGTACGCACGCTTTCAGTCAGTCATGTTTGATGCAGACACCTTGGTCGTGTCCTACGACACAGAACGTGGCGACCCAAGAGGCAGCCGAAAGCGTAATGCAGATTATAAAGAACAAGGTTTAGGCGATTGCGTTGACTGCGGTATGTGCGTGCAAGTTTGTCCAACCGGTATAGATATTCGTGATGGTCTTCAGTATGAGTGCATTGGTTGTGCGTTATGTATCGATGCCTGCGACTCTATTATGGAGAAAATGGAATATGAAAAGGGCTTAATTAGCTATACCACCGAGCACAAACTAGAAGGTAGACCTAGCCAGCTTATTAGATCAAAAACAATTGCTTATGCCGTTTTACTTTGTGTCATGGTGGGTGCTTTTGCTTATTCATTAATTACCCGAATTCCGCTTGAACTTGATGTAATGAGAGATCGTGGAGCGCTATATCAGCTAACCGGAATGGGCCAAATTGAAAATGCATTTACCTTGAAAATATTGAATATGACCGATCAAGAACAACACTTCACACTATCTGTTAGCGGACTCGATGGTTTAAAGATTACAACAGATACCGATATTACAGTGCTGTCAGGCGAAGTATTTACCTTGCCTACCTCTGTGGAAGTTGATCCGAAATATATGGAAGAGTCCACCTATGACATAGAGTTTAGTATTCAGTCATCTGATGATCCGACACTTAAAGCCGATGCTGAAAGCCGTTTTCTTGGGTCAGCGTATTAATTTATAACACAGAGTATTGCCGCAAGCAGTCACAGTGGAGCAAAAACATGAAACCCATTATTCAGACAGATGAAGCCGCACGCCCATGGTACAAACAGCCATGGCTTTGGTTTCTTTTAAGTATCCCTATCACCTCGGTTGTGCTCAGTAGCATTATGGTGACGGTAGCCGTGGTCGGGAAAGACTCTTTAGTGAGTGATAATTACTATAAAGACGGCATGGGTATTAACCAAACTCTAGAGCAAGACCATCTCGCTCAATCCATAGGATTGCAGCCAATTATTTCTTTTAATGGCACCGAAGTTATCCTTGAATTGCAGGCCTCAAAAGATTTTATTAAGCAGTCGTTTCTGACACTAAAAATCCTTCACCCTACGGTTTCTGATGAAGATATCATCATCAAACTTCTGCCCAGCAACAACAATATTTTTATTGGCGAACTTCCAAGAGAAATTGAAGGCCGACGCTATTTAGATCTTTACGCTTTCGATAATAGTTGGCGGCTTAGAGAAGAAGTGATGACACCTCTACTGAACTACCAACTTAACGCTCAGTCTGAAGACAAGCAAGACAGCGCTGAGCGTGAATAAGTTTTCACCATGAGCAAGCACTGCTTTCACTGTCAGGATGAATTACCCAAAGGATTTGAAGCGACCCTGAAAGTAAACGGTGAGACACGTTATTTTTGCTGTTTTGGCTGTCAGGCCATTGCCGAAACTATCGTCACCGGTGGGCTTGAGAGTTTTTATCAGCACCGAACTCAAGCAGCGCTTCGTCCTGATGAGTTCAACAATACCGCTATCGATGAGTTAAAACTCTATGATGACCCCGAACTACAAGATGAATTTGTAGAGAAAAACGAACAACAACGACTCACCTCCCTTAGCATCTACGGCATTACCTGTGCGGCTTGTATCTGGTTATTGGAAAAAGAAATTTCAAAACTAGCGGGGGTTACAAGTTTCAATGTTAATCATAGCTCGCATAAAGCAACGCTCAGCTGGCAAAGTGATGCGATAAACTTAAGTGACATATTGATTCACATACGAAAGCTTGGTTACAAAGCCCTACCCTACGAAGTAGGATTAGCTCGAAAGAATGCGGAATCTGAAAAGAAAACCAGTCTGTTTCGAATCGCTGTCGCCGGTATTGCCAGTATGCAGAACATGATGTTCGCCATGCCGCTTTACTTGGGTTTTTACAGCGGCATATCCACAGAGTTCGTGTCTTTTTTCCGCTGGGTTAGCTTACTAATGTGCGTGCCCGTCGTACTGTTCTCTGCTAAACCTTTTTTTAAGGCAGCTTACCGAGACCTGAAAACTAAACAACTTACCATGGATTTACCGGTCAGTATTGCCATTGCCGGAGCCTTCTTAGCCAGCACTTGGATCACTGTCTTTCAAGCTGAGAACATTGAGGCTGATGTCTATTTTGATTCGGTATCAATGTTCACTTTTTTTCTTTTACTGGGTCGTTTCATTGAAATGCAAACCCGTCATCGACATTTAAACAGCGATATCGAAATAGCTAGTTTGCTGCCAGACACGGCGCAAATTTTGGTAGATGGCACAGAGCGTTCGGTTCCAGCACACAAACTGGCTATTGATGACATTCTGATCGTGAAACAGGGCGCGATCATAGCAGCCGACGGATTTGTCATTGAAGGTGTCTCGCGTGTTGATGAGTCGGCCCTAACAGGCGAATTTCTTCCGATTAAAAAACAACAAGGCAGCTTTGTAAGTGGGGGCACAACGAATATTGAGAACGCTTTGCTCATCAAACTCACGGCAAAGCCAAAAGACTCAAGGGTCGCGGCAATTATAAAACTTTTGGATAAAGCGCAGAGTGACAAACCGCGAACCGTCATGTTGGCAGATAAGCTAGCCAGTTACTTTGTCGCAGCCGTACTACTTATTTCAGTAGCTGTTGGCTTTTTCTGGTCTATTTATGCCCCTGAGAATATCTTCCCAATTATGCTTTCGGTGCTTGTCGTCACCTGCCCTTGTGCGCTTTCTTTGGCCACACCGACTGCATTAACCAGTGCCAATACATTCCTTCGAAGCCAAGGCTTTCTTATTGCGAAGTCGCATACCTTAGAAGCGATGAACCAGGTAAGCGATATTGTATTCGATAAAACAGGCACCCTAACTCAGGGAAAATTACTCCTTGAAAAAATAACGGTATTTAAGCAATTCAATGAGTCACAAGTCTTAGAAATTGCCGCTGCACTTGAAGCTGAATCCAGCCACCCTATCGCTCAAAGCTTTGCGCCCTTTTTGCAAAAACCAGCCAATGACATCAATCACGAAATAGGCCGCGGCGTGTCGGGCATCTACACCATTAACGGCCATACAGCTAGATTTTACTTAGGCAACCTTGCGTTCAACTCTACACAAACAAGCACCTCATTGGATATTAATAACACCGATTTGAACCTCTTTTTGAGTGACGGAAAAGACTTACTGGCGCAGTTTACCTTGAGCGATGGCTTGCGCGAGGACAGTGTTGAATCTATCAGACAGTTGAAAGCAGCCGGTCTTAATTTACACATACTCAGTGGCGACCAACTTCATACAGTTAGACATATTTCCGAGACCTTGGGCATTGACTCATACCATGCGGCACAGTCGCCAGAGCAAAAACTGGCGTTTGTTCAAGCATTACAAGCTGAAGGAAAACACATTGCCATGGTGGGTGACGGCATTAATGATTTGCCGGTTCTTTCTGGAGCAAAGCTTTCGATTGCCATGGGTGAATCAGCCGATATCACTAAACTCAATTCTGATGCAATTTTATTAAACAGTCATTTATCCGTGTTAGTGCAAGCCTTTCAGAAAGCAAAACAAACTCGAAAAATCATCAAAGAAAATATAAGCTGGGCCATAGGGTATAATCTTTGTATGCTGCCCCTCGCAGCAGCGGGTATGGTTCCCCCTTATTTTGCCGCGTTGGGTATGTCACTCAGTTCATTAATTGTGGTATTCAACTCGGTAAGACTGAAACGATAACAGGTAGACCTGATGGAAGTACTATTCGTCTTAATTCCAATTTCACTGATTTTGATTGCACTGGCCATTGCCATTTTTGGCTGGGCAGTCAAGAACGGCCAATATGATGATCTGGAAGGACCTGCGCACAGCATCTTATATGATGACGATGCCGATATGATTCCAGGCCCGGATGATAAACCCATCAAGCCAGAAAATAAGCCATCTTAAACGGCCAACTAGGAAAACAAGCATGTTATCAGATCCGGGTATATTGGCCTCTGCTTTCCTTCTGGGCTTACTTGGCTCTGGTCATTGCCTTGGAATGTGTGGGGGCTTATCGAGTGCCTTAGGCCTGAACACAGCACCTCGCAAGCAGTCACTTATCACAAAACATACCCCGTTTAACCTCAACGTGCTTGCGTACAATCTTGGTCGAATTTCGAGTTACACCTTAGCTGGAATGATTGTTGGCCTATTTGGCTTTTGGCTAAGTCAACAACTAGCAGGTTTAGCATTTTTACGTTATGCCTCGGCTATCATGTTAATCCTGATGGGGTTGTACTTAGGTAAATGGTTCAACGGCATTATTTATACCGAAAAACTAGGCAAACTTCTTTGGCCTTACCTCCAGCCCTTGGCCAAGAAGTTTATCCCGATTCATTCTTTTAAGGATGCCTATATCGTTGGCACGATTTGGGGCTGGTTACCTTGTGGACTGGTTTACTCTGCACTTATTTGGGCGAGTTTGGAAACGAGTCCGTTTGGATCAATGCTGATTATGCTGTGTTTTGGCTTAGGCACATTGCCGGCCATGTTAGCGACAGGTTTATTTGCTCAGAAATTTAACAACTTCATTCGGAAGCCGTGGTTTAGAAATACAGCAGCAAGTTTAATGATCTTATTTGGAATCATTTCATTACCCCTCATTCAACGAGAACTGCACACACTTTTAAGCAGCTAAAAAGAATCCCAGCAGAACATTCAATCAATGTATATCGAGTATCTGAACAGCATCTTCCAAGGGGCTTGTACGGGAAGATGAGATATTCTGATCTAAATCAAATTCATACTCTTTTCGCTCGCCACTACGATCAATGCTCAATGATTCAAAGTCAAACAACTCGGTGTCCGCTAATTGAGAAGGTGCAACATTCTGCATCGCATTAAAAATAGACTCTATTCTGGAAGGGTGCTGTTTTTCCCACTCTTGCAACATTTGTTTTACATTTTGTCGTTGCAGATTTTCTTGCGAACCACAAAGATTACAGGGGATGATGGGGTACTGAACAATGTGAGCGAAACGCGCAATATCTTTTTCCCGACAATAGGCTAAAGGACGAATCACGACGTTTCGCTTGTCATCAGACAAAAGTTTTGGTGGCATCGCCGACAAGCGACCGCCATGAAACATATTCAAAAACAGTGTTTCGACCATGTCGTCTTTATGGTGTCCCAAGGCAATTTTATTGGCTTTAATATCTTCAGCAAAGGCATATAAAGTACCTCGTCTTAAGCGTGAACATAAACCGCAGGTTGTCTTACCTTCAGGAATTTTTGATTTCACTATGGAATAGGTATCGCGATCAATAATATAGTATTCGATCCCTAGCGTTTCTAAATACTCAGGCAGTATATGTTCAGGAAAACCGGGCTGTTTCTGATCCATATTAACGGCGACAAGGTCGAATTGTATCGGTGCGCTTTTTTGCAAGCTCATCAAAATTTGCAACATGGTAAAGCTATCTTTTCCGCCCGACAAACAAACCATGACACGATCACCGTCTTCGATCATGTTAAAGTCAGCAATTGCTTTACCCATGCCAGAACGCAAGCGTTTTTGCAGCTTGTTAAATTCATACTTTTCATTAGCGCTGAGCGACAACATGGGCATTACCTACAACTGAGAAGTTAAACGTCGAGCGAGCTAAGATAACCCACCGAAAAATTGCCGATATTATATAGCAGTGACTTGCTCGAAGTAATGGCTTTCAAAGTCGTTTACAAAAATCGGTATTGGAAAATCGCCCTATTTCCAATAACCTTCAAGTCTCGCAAACACGCTTTAGACTGTTTTATCTAATATAAGCTATACTATTCGTCGGATGCGGCTCTTCTAAAAAGCGACCAAACTATGCAAAGCCTTAACCCTTATCTCAAGCCGATACTCAATGAAATTGACCATTATCTGGATCAATACCCTCAGACCAATGAACACCAAATCATTAAACATCTACAAGACAGATTAATTGAACCCTTTGATAATTTTTCCTTAAGCCATTCAAAAGACCTGTTTAGTGCACATTTTTTATGTATGCACGCGCTTTATCATTTGAAAAATGAATATTCAGAAAAACGAAGCTATGCACTGATTATTCAATCAGTGAAAGTGCAGCGTTTCGATATACGCCAGTACGAAGACAACGATTTACAGAACACCAAGCAATATCTAGATCGTGCCGATCCTCTTGCTAGTTATTATCTCAACCCTAAACACTATTTTGAAACGCAGGAAGATGAGATCAATGACATGCTAAAATCATTTTGGCAGCGTTACTTAGCACAAGATGAAAAGCAGGAAGCCTTGACTGCGCTTGAACTACCGGGTCATGCCGATAAAAATATGATCAAAAGACAGTATCGACGTTTAGCCCAAAAACATCACCCAGATAAAGGCGGTTGCGCGATTGCCTTCAACAAAATACAAGAAGCCAAAACCGTACTCGACAAAGCACTTTAGACTAAAGCTTGACCTTAGCCACAGGATGAAGGAATTAGGATTGACTTTTCATCCTTACGCTGTAAAGTTATATTATTGATAACGCCACATAGCCCTATTCTATCCAACTAAATTCGGGCTTAATGCAACGATGAATACGGATATTCTGAAATGGAAGTAAACCTATGAAGATAGCAATTGTCGGCGGTGGCCCCGCTGGACTGTATTTTGCCAGCTACCTCGCCCAATTCAATCCAAGCTTCGATATCACTATTTTTGAAGCACAGGACCTGTCAATCAATGCATTTGGATTGGGTTACACACTGCAAAAGTTAGATTCAATATTATTGGAACGACTCGATAAGCAATTTTATACCTCGTTATTTTGTGAACAAGCTACGCCGATCATCACAGAAGCACTATTTAAGACGAATATTGAAAAACGCATTTTGCCATTTTCTGAGGGCTTCAGTGTCACCCGTCCGGAACTAATCCGTTACTTGAGTCAAAAAGCACAAAGTTTCGGTGTCTCTATTATCAATAAAAAAATTAACCCTCAGATGCTGCCTGAGTTACAACAAACTTTTGACTTAGTCGTGATATCTGATGGTATTAATAGCATTGCGAGACAGCAGTATAAACAAGAGATGAAAACCGTTGAGCACCAAGCAAAGCTCAAGTTTTCATGGTTCACAAATGAAACCGAACATGAACGCACAGAAGCTTGCTTCTATGCCTTTAATGCTGATGAAGGCGTTATTCTGTTAACCTCTTACCCTCTCACCAAGCATAAACAAGTCGTCATTATTGAAATGACCGATAACTGCTTGAATTCTGCAGAGCTGAAAGGTAAAACACCAAAACAAGCCATTCCATACCTGAATAAACTACTCAGCAGCAATGGCGACGAGTTTCATTTGCATTCTACTGACTTACCCTGGTACACATTCAAAATGAATACAGCAGAGCGCCTTTATCATGATAATTTAGTGATGATTGGTGATGCAGCGTATTCATTCCATTACAGCGCAGGCCAAGGAGTCACCACGTCTTTTACAATGGCATATACTTTATCGCAATGTATCCAAAAAAATGACAATTTAGCTTCTGCACTGGCTCACTATAATCATTCCATTAAGCTGCTTCTAGGCGAGCCAGCCAAAAAGTCATTGATTCATATGAATTGGTTTGAGGAAATGGATCAACACTTTAATGCCACCGCGCCAGAGGAATGGCTGGATCTGTTTCTAAAAAAGGATGAATATAAGGTTGCTACAAAAGCTGATAAAACCTGTACAACAGGACGTTGTCGATAACTTAAGGGTTAAAAGCTGAGATTCGCTTGACGCCCTTTCATTCTGTCAATGACGATGCAGTGCATTACTGGCTAAGCCGATACCGTTCTTCTGCTTTTGTTTGACCTCGTACATTGCTCTATCAGCAGACTTCAATAGTTCGGTGGTTTTTTTACCATCATCAGGGTAAAAACTAATACCAATACTTCCCCCAACAATAACGGTTAGGCCGCTGACCTGAATAGGCCGTTCGAGGTGGAATAAGACTTTTTCCGCCACTTGCATGGCACGCTCATTAGTTTCGCAATCGTAAAGTATCAGGACAAACTCGTCACCACCAATGCGGGCTAATGTATCGGCTTCGCGAACCGCCATTTTGATTCGTTGAACAACTTCACACAGCACTACATCGCCAAACTCGTGACCATATTGATCGTTGACGATTTTGAAATCATCTAAGTCAATAAACAATAATGCGACTTTTTCTTTGCGACGCTTCGCTAGTGAAATGGCTTCGTCTAGTTTTTGGAAAAACAAGGTTCGGTTGGCGACACCCGTTAGCGAATCGGAGTGCGCCATTTGATTGAGTTTATCTTGCATCTCTTTTTGTTGCGTCACGTCTGACACCATCGCCACAATTTTATCTGACTCTAAAGGTGCATTTTTCCAATCACATAGAATCATTTTTCCGCTCTTAGTGTAAGACCAGAAGTGCTCGGTCTGACTTTCAGCATGTAAAAAAGCACGATTAAAATTTTCTTTCAACTTGGTTTGATTTGGTAGAGGGATCAAAAATTCGTATATCGGCTTTCCCATCGTTTCGTCAGCTGTCCAACCAAAAGTATCTTCAGCTTGTTTATTCCACTTTAGTACTTTCGCATCTTTATCAAGAATCATTAAAGCCGAGGGAGCATACTTTAAAACCGTATTTAACCAAGCTGCTTTTTTACGTAAAAGACGGTTAAAATGCCAAAACACAGCAATCAATCCGACGACTAGCGCACTGACAAGCACAGAGATAAATTGATTCTCTTTAGTAATGTCATTAACCGTGGTGTCACTAGGTTTATATAAAAAACCATCGAGCTCAAAGTCATACGGCAACATATTCAGTTGCGCATAGGTATTGCCGATATGCTGCCAGCGGCTTTCATTCATGTAGCCCACTTCTACAATTTCGGAGCTCATCAGTTCCAGCATTTGTTTGGCTTCAAAAGCAAGGTGTTCTCGACTATGGCGGTTTGGGTACTTGTTATAAATTAAGTCGATAATCTCTTCGGGATGTGCCATTGCATATTGCCATCCTTTTAAGCTTGCCTTTCTAAACGAGTGCACAAGCTGAGGCTTCAAATTCATTAGCTTTTGCGTCGTGAATAAATTATCGCCATAAAAATCGATGCCAGCCATGATTGGCCGGAAAAGGTGGTAATCTAAATTGGCTTGCTGAAACAGATATGGCTCGTCGGTAACGTAAACGGACATGGCTGCAGCTTCTCCGCTCACTGTATTTTGCACATCAAAGCTATGATCGATGAGATTTAATTTTTCCTTAGTTAAGCCCTCTCTTGAAAGGTAGGCAAGTAGCTCAGCCGAATTTGCCTCCATCATGATCGCTTGTCCAGCAAGACTACTTAGTAATGTGGAAGCTTGTATCTCATTTTCAGATACCTTGGGCTTTGGTACCAACAACGCTAAAGGAGAATGCTGAAAGATGACCGCTAAAATCAGTACAGGCTGATCATAGTGGTGAAGCAACATAAGCTCACTTGTCCCGACGCCAAACTCGGCTTTACCCTCCAGCACATTTTGGACGGGGTCTTGATAAGGTTGTGCCTCTTTCAGAGTAACATCAAGCCCGAGATCACGATAATAGCCTTTCTCCAAGGCAGCATAATAACCAGCGAATTGAAATTGGTGCTGCCACTTTAATTGCAAGGTGACCGGCTCAAGAGACCAAGCATTTAAGCCAAAGAAGAAGAATACCCAAGGCAGGATACTCAGTAGCCGATTTAGTTTTAGAATAGTCACTTTCGCACCAAGTAATATGCCTTTATAACCAAGTTACTTTTGCTATCAACTCATTCAATAATCAAGCACTCTAATTACCAAACTAGCGGGAGAAAACCTACTCGATCATATAGGGCATGGATAAGAAAAAAGCTTGTTGATGCATAATAGGTTAGCACAAGGATAAATCAACCTTACTGACATACCCTCGCCGCTTAAACCAATAGTTATGTCGTTGATTTAACCCGGTTCACCGCATCAATCCAACCATCGTATAACTTTTTCGCGTCATTTTGACAAATGTCAGGTGAAAAACGTTTTTCCAAGTGCCACATGTCAGCGATTTCTTCTGTATTTTTATAGATCCCTGCTTTCAAGCCGGCCATATAGGCAGCACCTAAAGCAGTTGTCTCTACAATTTCAGGGCGGTCAACCGAAACGTTGAGCAAATCAGCCAAAAACTGAACAACCCAGTCATTGACGACCATACCGCCGTCGACGCGTAATGTCGTCACGTTAGCGCCATCTTTTTCCATCGCGACTAGCAAGTCACGTGTTTGGTAGCACACAGACTGCAACCCAGCCGTGACAATTTCTTCTATCCCCGTATCGCGCGTTAAACCGAATAGCGCACCTCGTGCATTTGGGTCCCAGTAAGGCGCACCTAAACCAGTAAAAGCAGGGACTAAATAAACGGCATTGTGATAACCAACTTTCTTAGCCATATCGGCTGTTTCACTAGCATGTGAGATAAATTTTAAACCATCTCTAAGCCATTGAACTGCAGCACCCGCCACAAAAATACTGCCTTCTAGCGCGTAGGTCACTTTACCATTTAAGCGATAAGCAATGGTCGTCAATAATCGGTTATCCGACTTTAAGGGTGTATCACCAGTATTTGCGATCATAAAACACCCTGTACCATAGGTGCTTTTTATCATACCCGGGGTAAAACATGCTTGTCCGACTAAAGCTGATTGCTGATCACCAATCATGCCTAATATGGGCATATTTTTAGCGAAAACGGATTCAGCAGTGAACCCGAAATCCGCACTGGAGTCTTTCACTTCTGGCAGCATGGATTCAGGAATATCAAACATCTCGAGAAGTTCTTTATCCCACTCTTGGGTATGAATATTAAACAAGGAAGTCCGTGACGCATTGGTGGCATCGGTTGCATGAGAAGCGCCGTTTGTCAGCCGCCATAGCAAAAAGCTATCGACTGTGCCGAATGCCAGCTCGCCTTTTTCTGCACGTTCTCTGGCTCCTTCGACATTTTCAAGAATCCAACGAATTTTGCTGGCAGAAAAATATGGATCAATTAAAAGACCCGTTTTAGCAGATACGCTTTCCTCGTAACCTTGTTGTTTCAGTTCTTGGCAAAAAGCAGATGTCCGCCTGTCTTGCCAGACAATCGCGTGATGAATGGTCTCCCCCGTTTGTCTATCCCAAACCAAGGTCGTTTCTCGCTGATTAGTAATACCGATTCCGACAACCGTGTCACGCTCTGAATCTAAACTTTTGAGAACTTGTTGGCACACGTGTAAGCTGGTTTTCCAAATATCTTCAGGGTCGTGTTCTACCCAACCGTCTTGTGGAAAGTATTGTTTAAATTCAGCTTGCGCCGTCATTGTCACATGGCCTTTTTCATCAAATAACAAGGCTCTGGAGCTAGTTGTACCTTGATCGATTGAAAGAATATAATGTGCCATCTTTTTTTCCTTTTATATAAATAAGACATTAAACGCTATGAAACAAACTGAACGTCATGCTCGTATCATTGAAATTGTTAACAGCTCTGGCTTTGCAACTATCGAAGAATTAGCGTCTAAATTCGATGTCACGCCCCAAACCATCCGTCGTGATTTAAAAGAGCTTGATAATGACCACAAAATCCAGCGATTCCATGGTGGTGCCGGCTTAAGTTCGACCATTCTAAATACTCCTTATTCAAATCGAAAGGTTGCATTTCTAAAAGAGAAGCAACGCATCGCAGAAAAAATTGCCAGTGAGATCCCGGATCAATCTTCTATTTTCATTAACATTGGCACCACTACCGAAGCCATTGCCCAAGCACTGCTAAACCACAGCGACCTCACCATTATTACTAACAACCTTCATGTTGCCAGCATAATGAGTAGTAAAGATGACTTTAAAATCATTATTGCCGGTGGCGTCGTACGAAATCGCGATGGTGGCGTGATGGGTGAAGCGACCATCGACTTTGTTAGCCAGTTCAAAGTTGATTTCGCGATCATCGGCATTAGCGGCATAGATGAAAGCGGTGATTTATTAGACTTCGATTATCAGGAAGTCCGTGTTTCAAAAGCTATCATCCAAAATTCACGAAACATTTTTTTAGCGGCTGACCATTCCAAATTTGGCAGAGACGCCATGACCCGATTGGGTAATATCGCTGATGTTCATCATGTATTTACCAGCGCGGAACCCAGTGAGGCCATTAAACAAATTCTTATCAAACAAGGTGTGTCTCTCAGTATTTGCTAATAGCTGTATAACTAAACTCCATTTATACCTTTAAATTGCTTTTTTCGGATATTTTTATGCATCGATGAATGAAAAAACTTTCATAAAACAACATTTCTCAATAAGCCAGGCTGCAATATCAATTAAGGCCGCCCCCCCCAACTCTAGCCCTACTCTCCATAATTAAAGCATCATAAAGAACAAATCCCGAATCAATCGCTGCGCATTTTAACCCTTTTTTGCACAAAGGTAGCCATCATTTTTAAAAAATGTGATGCATTTTTGATAATTAATGAAACATTTTTGAAGACAAATGTTCGTTTTATGACATAATAGCTTCGTTATTGACCAAATATTGAAAAAGGCAGCAAGCATGAATGCGCAGAATATAAGCCACCCAGCCTTAGAACATCAGGAACAAACCTTTGATATCGCCATTATTGGTGGGGGTATTAACGGCACCGGTATTGCCGCGGACGCAGCAGGCCGGAATCTGAAAGTATTTCTTTGTGAACAAAATGATTTAGCCTCTGGCACTTCGTCTGCCAGCAGCAAGCTAATTCACGGTGGTTTAAGGTATCTAGAGCATTATGAGTTTCGCCTGGTAAAGGAAGCATTGGCTGAACGGGAAGTTCTATTAAATAAAGCCGCTCATCTCGTTTCGCCGCTCAAATTTGTCATGCCGCATCGTCCACATCTCAGGCCTAGCTGGATGATACGGTGTGGCTTATTTATGTATGACCATTTAAGCAAACGAAATACATTACCCAAAGCCAAAAAAGTTAAGTTTGATATCGAGAGTCCTTTTAAGCCTGAGATAAAAAAAGGTTTTGAGTATTACGATTGCTGGGTTGATGATGCGCGTCTCGTTGTAACCAATGCGATCGACGCCCATCAACGTGGTGCACGTATCGAAACACAAACACAATGCACCGAATTGCACTTTGATCAGCAAGACAAACTTTGGGTTGTTCGTTTACTCAATAAATTGACTCGTGAAAGCTATACAATCAAAGCCAAAAATATCGTCAATGCGTCTGGCCCTTGGTTAAATAAATTTCTGTCGGATGCCATTCCTAGCATCAAACCACAAAGACGGATCAGACTAATTAAAGGCAGCCATATTATTGTGCCGCGCGCGAAAGATCTTGATCAGGCTTACATCTTACAAAATGAAGATAAGCGCATCGTGTTCGTTCTCCCCTATCTCGATAAGTTTTCAATTATTGGTACGACCGATAAGGAATATCAAGGTGAGCCGGAAAACGTTGAAATAGATGACTGGGAAGTGAACTACTTACTCAAAGTCTTCAACCAACATTTTAAAACTGCGATCAATGAGCAGGATATAGTCTCTACCTACTCTGGCGTACGCCCACTATGTGATGATGAGTCTTCCGACCCCTCTGCCATTACGCGTGACTACACACTTGCGCTACATGAGCAAACTAATCAAAATGCGCTTATCTCTATTTACGGTGGAAAAATTACTACCTACAGAAAGCTATCTGAAGCGGTACTCAGCAAACTTGCGCCATTTATACCGCTCGCCTCAAGGTCATGGACATCTCAAGAAGCCTCTCCTGGTAGCGACTTTTATGGCCAAACAGTTGACCAGATTAAACAAATCATTCGTGAAAAGCATGCTTGGTTAACGCATACGGAAGTTGAGCGTTTCAGCAAAAGCTACGGTTTGCTATGTCTGAAGTTTCTCGATGGCAAAACCTCCCATAAAGAACTCGGGCAATATTTTGGGGCTGAGCTGTTTGCCGCTGAAATCGACTACCTTATGGACCATGAATGGGCCACCTGCACGAGCGATATTTTATTGAGACGAACTAAGCTTGGCCTGTTTTTATCAGAAGAGGAAAAGTCTCAAGTTGAACACTATGTTCAAAGCAGAAATAAACAGTTTGTTAGACCTTCAGCCCAAGAAGCGCTAAAAGATCAACCCTTAGTTGAACCTGTCAGTTAAGCTTTCGCCCCGAAAATTCGGGGCTTTTTTTGTAAGCTTATATGTTTATCAAGCAGTTTTTTGTTACTCATTTTTTACAAAGTTTTGCAGATCCCCGTTCTCTGATCACAGAATGAACACATTTCACTCTCTATACTCACTGACTCATTTTCTTAAAGGGTTTGTATTCTTTTATGAGTCATTATTTTATCTCCAAACGTGGTCGCGCATTGCAGCTCGTGTTTATTGCTATGATGGCTCTTCTATCATTTTTTGGACACGCTCAAGAATCTAAACCTATAGCGCTTTCCTCAGTTTTTGAACAAGGATCGCTACCAGTTTCATCCTATACTCAGTTTAGAAAAGACTTAAACAACAGTTTATCGCTTGAATCAATTCTGGAAAATACAGATGTAATGACGGCAACCGATAAGGGCGTTATCAATTTTGGCTTTGTCGATGAAAGCTACTGGTTTTCATTTCTGATCCAGAACGATTTACCGTTGAGCAAAGACTTTTTATTAGAAATCGACTACCCCTTACTTGATGTGATCGATTTTTATGTCCTTGAGCCTAAGGAAAACACGGTACTACAAGAAGTGCATACGGGTGATAGTTTGTACTTTAAAGAACGCCCTGTTGATCAAGCGAGCTTTGTTTTTCCACTAAGCTTGGCTCCTAAAAAAACCATACGCATTATGGTGAAGGTCAAAACTGAATCTGCTATGCAGGTGCCCATCACATTGTGGGAACCCATGACCTTTAACAGCGCGACGCAAGCGAAGTCATTATTTTTTGGCAGCATCATGGGCATCTTCGCGATTATGGCGCTTTATAACCTGTTTTTGTTTATGTCCATCCGCGATTCCAGTTATTTCTATTTCAGTTTATGTCTTTGCGGCTATATTATTTTCGAGGCGACGCTGTCAGGTATCGGCTATCAAGTGTTCTGGCCATCTTTACCCAATTGGAACGAGATTGCCGTTATTGTTTCCGCAAATACCTCGCTGGCTGCTTTATTAATGTTTAGCCGGAATTTCTTGTCGATGGAAACCAGCCTTCCACGCGCCCATACCTGGTTTCGCTTATTAGCTTATGTTGGCTTTTTGAACGTATCCTTATCCCTAGTTCTACCCTATGAAATTATGATACTAGCCACCTTAGCGTATGCATTGGTCGCACCATTTTTAGGCTATTGCGCAGGTATTTATTTATGGAAAAGTGGCTTCAAACCTGCCCGGTATTATACCGTCGCCTTCTCCACTTTTATCGCCGCAGTCACGATCATGGTATTTGCTAAAGTGCGTATTCTTCCTACTAGCTTTTTCAGCGAGAACGCCATTCATATTGGGGCTATCGCGGTTGTGTCTTTGCTTAGCTTTGCCTTGGCTGATCGAATAAACAGAGAAAGAAACGAAAAAGAGTCTGCCCAATTTAGTGCGATTAACAATCTTGAAAAGTATCGCGAAGTTTATGAACGCGCTCTAGAGGGCATGTTTCAGATAGATTCAAACGGTAAATTGTTAGATTGTAACCCAGCCTTTTCTTCACTTATGGGCGCATCTTCAGTGCTCGATATAAAACAATCCAATATCAATGTACTTTCTATGATTCCTGCAGATAGCGGAAGCCGGGAAAGCTTAATGGCCAAACTTAAAAGCAACGGTTATGTGTTTGGTTATGAAGCTGAATGCACTAACGTGGCAGGAGAATTATTCTGGGCCACCATTCATGCACGTGTAGCGTTTTCAGATGCCGAAAACGATATTATTGAAGGTTCAATTGTTGACATCACGGATAAGAAACTAAGCGATCAAAAACTCGAATATCTTGCTAAACATGATTCCTTAACCGGTTTAATCAACCGAGCAGAATTTGAAAACCGCTTAACCGATGCCCTAGGCAAATTTCATGAAACCCATGTTGGCCACTGTTTACTGTTTTTGGACTTGGATCAATTTAAAATCGTCAATGACACCAGCGGCCATAGAGCGGGTGACGAATTACTGAAATGCCTTAGTCAGGTGCTTAAAGATAATGCGCGTACTCGCGATTCTATTGCGCGTCTTGGTGGCGACGAATTTGCCATTTTACTAGAACGCTGTCCCTTGGAAAAAGCAGAAGAAGTCGCCAATAATCTTAGACACAAGATTGCCGACTACAAATTTAATTGGGAAGGCAAATCATTCACGGTAGGCGCCAGCATTGGCATTGTGCCTATTGAACATGATCATCCGTCTATCGAAGAGATTTTTAGTTTGGCAGATACGGCGTGCTATGGCGCAAAAGATGCTGGTCGAAACTGCATCATGGTACACAGTGAAAAGAGCAATGAGGTCAAACAGCGACAAAGCGAAATGCGCCAAGTATCCTTCCTAAAAGAAGCGATAAAACTGGATCAACTGGTTCTGTTCAAACAATACATTGCCAACGCGGAAAACCAAGCCACAGGTGGCCGTTACGAAATATTGGTCAGAATGATCAAGGATGACGAGCTCATCTTACCCGGCGCATTTTTACCCGCCGCTGAACGTTATAACGCGATTGTTGAAGTCGATAAATGGGTGGTTGAGAACTACTTGAAGTGGTTAGCGAATAACCCGGAAGAACAAAAAACACTGGTTCAGGTGAATATTAACTTGAGCGGCCAAACTCTCGGTGATGCTGAATTTCCAGCATTTCTAGAAGACTTGTTCCAGCGTTATGATGTGCCTACCGAGAAGATTTGCTTGGAAATCACAGAAAGTACCGCGGTAAGAAGCCTCAACAAAACAAATGCGTTCATTAGCCGATTAAAATTACGCGGGATAAAATTTGCGCTAGATGATTTTGGCAGTGGCTTTTCATCATATTCTTACCTAAAGAACCTTAAAGTCGACTCTGTAAAGATTGACGGAAGCTTTGTGCGTAATATCACTCGTGATGCAATCGACCGGTCTATGGTGGAATCAATCGCTAATGTCGCTCAGGTTATCGGCATCAAAACCGTTGCGGAATTTGTTGAAGACGCAGAAACTTTATCGGTATTAAATGAGCTTGGTGTTCATTTCACGCAAGGCTACCACATCCACAAACCCTGCCCTCTGGATCAGTCCTTCGAAAAGCGTCTAGTGGTGTGAATCCAAACCTTTAGCGCTCTAAGGCGAATACGACATTATTCTAAACGGTGATTTGGTATATACTCTGCTCTTAGTCGAACCAGACTCAAATTTAATCGAACAGAGAACAGGAAACCGCATGCTGCAAGTATCAATTTTCAAATCATTTTTATGTTTTTGCTTGCTCATTACGCTCAGCGCCACCACCGTTGCGAATACCAGCAACAAGGCTAAAACGCCATACCAAGCTGTCGAATGGGTTGACCTGATGCCCGCATCTGATTTAGACGCTATCAGCAATCCGCCAAGTTATATCACTGAGGTCGAAGATGGGTCTTTAGAGGATCAGATCAGCAGCCAAATTCAGAATAGTATTGCCGCCGCCAGTGATGACGCCTATCAACAAGCCTTAGTCTCGACTAATATCGTGCCTGAAATGGATGGTAAGTCTGTGCGCATTCCGGGCTTCATCGTGCCGCTAGAATTTAATGATGAGCAAGCCATTACCCAATTTTTCTTAGTGCCGTTTTTTGGCGCTTGTATTCATGTGCCACCGCCGCCCCCAAATCAGATCATTTTTGTAAACTATCCAGAAGGCCTTAAGCTTGAAGCGCTGTATGATCCGTTCTGGCTTTCAGGTGTACTTAGCACCTCATTAACGGAGAATGATATGGCGACGGCTGCCTACTCACTCAAGTTAGATTTGTACGAACCCTATGTCGATTAAGCGCTGTGCACTCTAAAGCATTTACAAATGAAGTTTGTACGCACGCTTTTTGTAAGCCGTGCGTAGCAATAAGCTGATGAACACAGGCTCATGCTATAAGCCAAGACTCCGCTCGATGACCCAGAAGGTCCCGGTTAAAGCGATCAAAACCATACACGCGGGTATGAAGATTCCTCGATAAAACGTCACATGACGAAGAAAGTACATCATGGGCAGCACACCCGCCACGATGGCCAGCTGCCCCAGTTCAACACCAACGTTAAAGGCGAACAAACACAGTGCGAAGGTCTCAGCGGGTAAGGTCAACTCAGCGAGAACATTTGCGAAGCCAAAACCGTGAATAAAACCAAACACAAAAGCGATTTGCCAACGATATGCTTGGCCTTTCGGAAACCAAATCAGTAAAGCACTAAGCACAACCGACAAGGCAATAGCGACTTCCACCAGAACAGAAGGTAAGGTCAGTACATTAAACGCTGATAAACCTAAGGTCACTGAATGCGACAGGGTGAAGGCCGTGACAATTTTTAGTATGTCGTAAAACATCGGTATAAAACGACTATGCACTGGCAGATCTAAAGCCCTCAAACCTTCTTTTTTGTTGTATACGAAGATAGAGGGCAACAATAGCGCGATCAGAAATAAGATATGATCGATGCCAATCCAAATATGCCACACGCCTTCTATCAAGAACTGTTTGAACTGCTCAAGGGCACTGCTGGCTTTTCCCGATAAAACAAAAGTGAATTGTTCGGGTGAAGCAATGTAGGCATTTTCAATATCATCTATTTGTCGTGCTGAATCTATTGAATCTTGGCCCTTTAAAATAATATAACCCCGATGCCACGGGTCATAGTTAAAAAACAGTTGATAGTGAATAGTCGGAAGGGCATCTTGCGTGACCGGTGTGTCACATTTTATCTTGATAGGTAAAAACAAATCGACACCAGACTGAGAATTCTGAAGCAGCAAACCCTCAAAATGAATCAAGCAGGTTTCATCATTAGTATTGTCATTCTGACTTGCTGAGCTAAAACGAGTTGATTCGGTGAGTAGAGCCTCAATACGGGTTTTCGCCTCCGTGACTTCCGCCCAGCTTATTTGTTTGTCCTCATCAAGATCTAGATCGAGAACTCGATCAAGCATATTAAGCGGTACACGCCACTCCCCTATTAAATGGTCTTGCTCTAAGCTCAATACCATCAGGCTTTTATTGGTGGTATGGGCATGTGCATCGCTCGCCACCAAGATAAAACACCACAGGTAAAGAAAGCACATAACCGTGGTTTTGAAACATAATTGCATACGCGTTATTACCTTATCTCAAACAATTTTAGCGTGTCATAACATTGCACCTAACCAGCTTCATGCAATGCGACTTAGTTGAATTGCAAACTCAGATCGAAAACCCCTCGTTCTTTTAACCATGTCTGCAATGCACTTAATTGATCATCATCCTTTGCAGCGGTAGCAGTCATTTTAAGCAACCTCGCATCCGATAATGACTGTTGAGTTTGCCAGTTGATCACAGCAAAACGAAGTGCTTCCTGATAATTCTGCTCAATATAAAAATAATAAGCAGCCCAGTATTTAGCGGTATCTGCTGTATTGCTTAAATCAAGTAAACGCAACTCTTCTCTGAGTAGTGCGACAGATTCAAGTGGCGTTTGATCAACTGCGTTAAGGCCGCTTGAGTTTGCTAATTCTGAATGAATTTTGTATTCAGCAATGCTCTGATAAACACGTTTGTTTAGCGTATTTTGCTGTGCCGCTAACGAGGCCAATAGTAATGGGTAGTCACCGCGCTGAATAAGGATATCGCTAATTTGGGCCTGTAAATAAGGATGCTGAGGGGAAATTTCCAAGGCCTCAGCGTAGGCCTGATAAGCAAGACGTAGATCATTTAGCACCATAAACAGATCACCTTGTGTGGTTAATACCTCGCGCTTTAAAGCTGGGTCAATATCGAGATTGACGGCCAATAAAGCATCGAGTCTATCGATCATATTTTTAGCCTGACCACGTGGCCCAAGCGCTTGAGCTAAACAATTTGCGGTGACGATAGGGTCGACAATCAAAGCCGTGGCTCGACAGTCTGACTCTGCCAACGCAAAATTGCCTGTCGCGAGATAAATGGCTGCACGGATAAGTCTTGCCTGACTATGATCTGGCTGACGTTTCAACACGAAAGAAAGATCCTCTATCGCAGCTTGAAACTGGTGCTTTTGTTGTGCAATCGTGGCTCGCAGAACACGTAATTCCAAAGGCAGCTGCGTTCCCTGCCAAGCATTGATCAAGCCCTGAGCCAGACCAAGAGATTGCGAATCAGCATGGTTTATTACGTGACCGATATATTGTCTGATTTTCATGATCTGCTCTGCAGTATCCGGGTTGTTATGATCAGATTGTAAATCGGGCTTATCGAGTCCATTCGAAAACACGGGGTAATCTCTTATCAACACAATGTCATCAGGTGCTGGCACATAAGGCGCTGAACCTGAGGTTTTTAGCGCAAACGCTGACTCGGTCAAAAACAAACTTAACATTAAGACCGCAGCCACGACGCAATAGCGTCGTGCTGGGTCTAGCGAGTTTGAAGTGCCCTGAATCCCAGAGGAATTAGGCGTCAACTTCAATGAACTCATCTTCATCTTCCTCAGATTTAAAGTTGATCGAATTGACGTCGACGGGCTCAGCATCCTCAGTTGTCTGGTTTTCAATCAGATCAAGCGCAAAAGCACCCACGGTCGTCGAACTCGATTTTTTATTACTGCGATTGTCATTATCGCTACAAGCTATCAGTCCGCTAGCGATTATCGCAATCAAGAAAATTTTCATTCTATCTCTCCTTTTAATTTTAAGGTGTGGATCACATTATTTGCTCGCTATTCCATTTCTTCACTTAATGAACCCGCTAAAGGAGACACCAAATATGGAAATACCAGATCAAAATCGTCCGCGCTCACTGTCGCACCGTCCGTTAAAGGCGCAGCTCTATTCGGCGCAGTTTCTTCATCGGCAATTAATGCTCCCATTGCTACACGCAAGACTGAATCGACAACATCATCACCAGGACGACGACCATTTGGGAAACCGGCTAAATCACCACCCAACACACCAAGATTATCTTGCTCATCTGCTGCCGTTACGGCTGTCGCGGTGTTAAGTCTGAGCATTTCAGAAGCCACAACATTAGCAGGCTGATTCAAACCCGTAACGCCTGTTAAGAACGCTTCAACAAGGTCTGTGCGAGGAAATAAATTAGGTGCGACCGCCGTACCTGAAAACAGTATTTCTAACAATTCAGGCATCGTGGGATGCGTTACATAGGTGGCGAATTGGCTGTCGCTATTAGGCTCACTGGCGTTAAAACGATCTTTGTCCTTAAGGCCAATGACGACTTCATTCACAAGAGGCATACCTAAACGAGACACCTGAGTCCAAGGCCCACCCACATACGATGATGGTTTTTCATTATCAAAATTGGGAGAAGGATTGATGATCTGGGCTTGTCTAACACTTGCCGTGGTCCATGCGCCAATGACCGTTTCGGTGTCATTGGTTATACAATCAATCGGTAATTCCATCACAATAGAGGTGACATTTTTATCATCAATGGTATTGGGTCTAGCATCTGTCTCGCCCAATGGGTTTAGGTTTACCAAATCAAAAATTTCACCTAAGTTAACTACAAAAGGATCTTTTCGTTGACCGACAAACACTTTACCTGTTGTTGCGCAACCAGGAAGCGCTAATTGATGAATATGCATTCTCGCATAGGCTTCGTAATCAGGAATTGATTTATTACCGATGTTATCAGCTGGTTTTGGGAATACCTCACTGCCATCCATTTGGTTTTCTAACGCCGTTTTAAAGCCGCTTCGTCTATCCCCTTCTATGTGCGTAATCGAATAAGTCTGTTTGACGTTCAGCGCACTTGTATCACTCGCGCCGGGGCCAATCTGACCAATATTTTTTAACGGAACAGACACAGACAGCCCGTCAATAGTTAAGGCTAGGTCTTGCACTTCGGTATCAAATTGAAAACTAAAAGTCAGGTCTTCTTGTGCATCGCCATTCTGATCCAGATGAATTTCGTATAAAGCTTCGTCTTGAAGGTCGAAATAGTTCGGACCACCATAGGCATCCTGTAGTGGCTGATAATTGGCGACGATAGTGACGTAGTCTTCCCTGCCTTCTTCATAGCTGCGAAACATATAAAAGTCGGTTCCATCTACTTTAGGCATGGTGGTTAGGAAGGGTGCTTCACGATGGCTAGATGCAAAAGCGGGTGAGCTTAGTGCGGCACCTAAAGTGAATGCGCCAATAGCTGCTGCTAATTTAGTACGTTTACTGTTCATGGATATGTCTCCCTTTGTTCAAATGAAAAATGAAGCGATTCGATACCAAATCGAAACAACTTCACTTACCTGCAAATTAAATTGATTAAGTAATTCACAGTACTCAGGGGGCAATACGCCAAAGGATTCATATTGGATGCAGTAAAAAGCAATTTATTTTATAAATAATTTTTTTGCCCTAAATTCACTTTAGCTGCATCCAAATATGGCTAAAGCACGTATCTATTATTATCAGTAAAATTTATACCCGCGCCGGGAATACCAAGGTGCTTTCTCAGGCACTTACTATGATAAATGGCTAGCAAATCAGAGATCTGACACATGACTGAACAACCCGAACTACAAGCATTACTTCACGCAACTGCACTGGGCAACCAAGACGCATTTGCAACATTATATGAACAGACCTCGTCTCAATTATTCGGCATTTGCATTCGAATCACGAAAGATAAGTCACGCGCTGAAGAGGTGCTTCAAGAAGCCTTTGTCAAAATTTGGCATCACGCATCTGAATATCATTCTGATAGAGGGAGTGTATTAACGTGGCTGACCAGTATCGTCCGATACCGCGCCTTGGATTACCTTCGCAGTATCAAGCCCACCGAAGAGATAAACAAGACACATGAAGACCACCAATCTGAACAACGCGGCCCTTTAGATTGGGCGGTCTCAGGAAAGGAAATGGAAGCGCTGCAAGTTTGCTTAAACGATTTAAGCGAAGACCAAAAACAAGTGATTGTCATGTCATTTATTGAAGGCATGACCCATAACGAATTAGTCGAACGAGTTCGTTCACCCTTGGGGACAGTGAAAAGCTGGATAAGACGCGGTTTACAGAGCCTTAAAGTCTGCCTAGAAAAATAAACCGTGGGTTATCAACATAAAAGGTCAATGCAATTATGAACTATTTAAAACCTGAATTACTGGAACATCTCGCCTCGGAATACGTACTGGGTACGATGCCACGTCGTTCACGGCGACGTTTCGATCGAATTATGATGGACTCATACAGAGCAAGACAAGCAGTCTGGGACTGGGAGCAGCGAATAAATCCATTAGCCCAATCTGTAGAGTCTGTTGAACCACCCAAGCATGCCTGGAAAAATATTCAGCAGCGCATTCATCCAGCTAAAGCTGAAGCGAAAAGCTTCAGTTTGACATGGTGGCAGTCTTGGTCAGCCCTTTCGACTGCCTTTGCGTTGGTACTCGCATTATTTATAGCACTGCAACCCACGCCATCGGCGATGCAAGATCAAATTGCATTATTTAATGATGACGCCGCACAACCTCTCTGGTTAGTCACCGGGAGTTCAGAGTCTGGGCAATTGTCGATCAAACCCATAAATGCTAAAGCCGTGGCCATTGATGACAAAGCCTTTGAATTATGGATGTTACCCACAGCTGGATCACCTAAATCACTCGGTTTGATGCCAGTTTCAAATCAAGCTACCAAGATGGTTCTATCGCCACAATTGTTGGGCATATTGCAACAAAGTCAGGGGCTAGCAGTGAGTATTGAACCTAGAGGCGGGTCTCCCACTGGCTTGCCGACAGGCCCTGTGGTTTATCAAGCGCCGCTGATTGCGTTTTAATGGAAGCGTAATCTTGAGGTGAGTGATGACTCATCATACAATCAAGGGATAACATGGATTTGTTATCCCTTGTTAAGTTGGTTTATTTAAACAAGAGTTTGCCGGTTCGAACACGCTGAGGGTGATCCCCTACTGGCAAACTGGCAACTTCTTTTGCATCATCAAAAGAAATTACAGATACCCTATCTTGCTCACTGACAGAGACATAACAATATTTACCATCAGCGCTTTCAGTCGACCAATATGGCTTGGCACCTAAGGGTGTCTCAGCCAATTGTACCGTTTTATAGTCGAAGGTTTCTCTATCCACAATGGCCGCATAGCCAGACATAGTCGCAGCCACACATAACTTGTTTCCTTCACTGTTCATGGCTAAACCATGGTGCGCTGAGTTAAGTTGATAATCCCAATAGCTCAGGTTTTGAATTTCTTCAGGAACCGGGAGTTCCAGCTTTCGAAGAATTTTTTGCTGTTCCACACTATATTCAAAGAAACCATGGAAAAA